>NZ_MDHN01000025.1 GCF_001757105.1 Alteromonas confluentis | reverse complement strand
GTAACCGTCCGGTAATCCCCACATTCAAAAACTGATGTCGCTACTGCATCGTGTTCTTTTGCTAAGGAGAACACCATGCGATACCAACGACGAGACGTTAATACCTGGCTGGCGCTTTTCGAACGTCAGGAACAAAGTGGATTATCAGCGGTGGCGTTCTGCCGTCAGCATCAGATAAACATTCAGACGTTTTATGCCAGACGCAGTGACATCCGGCTTCAGCGAACCAGCAATAAGTTTGTTCACGTTAAGCGCGAAGTCACCACGTTCGAATCCCGTATTGAAGATGACCCGCAGACCCTTTCGCTTGAATGCGCTGCTTCGACATTGCGCATACCCGCCAATGTCAGCCCACAGTGGTTAGCCGACCTGATGAAGGCGCTGAACGAATGAAGATGTTCGTCGAGCCTTCTGACATTTATCTTTATCTGGATAATGTCGACTTCCGTAAATCCATCAACGGCCTGATTGTCGTGGTGGAACAGCAGATGGAATTGAATCCGTTCCGGGATGCGTTGTTTGTGTTCTGCAATAAAAAGCGGGATAAACTGAAGGTGTTGTACTGGGATAAAACTGGCTTTGCCCTGTGGTATAAGCGCCTGGAGAAGCATCGCTTCAAATGGCCATCAGACACTGAATTACAGCACATGCACCTGAGTGAGCAGCAGTTGCAGTGGCTATTGTCGGGCTTTGATGTGATAGGCCATTCGCCATTGAACTACACGGCTTCCGGCTTATAACCGGTGATCATAAGTAGCATTTATCGATCACGAAATAGTCTGAATAACATCAGGTAATCAGTACCTTAATCGGCGATAATAGTCTTATGAACGAAGAAGATTATCAACGCCGCATCGCTGAACTGGAGCAGCAGCTCCGGGAATTGAATAACCGGTATCAATACCTGGAAGAGCAGTTCCGTATCGCACAGCAAAAACAGTTTGGCAAAAGTACTGAAGGCCACCCTGGTCAGGGTGAGCTGTTTAATGAGGCGGAAGAACTGACTGCCGATGTTGAAACGCCAGAGCAGGAAACCATCAGCTATACACGCAATAAACCTAAGCGTAAACCACTGCCTGAGGACTTGCCGCGTGAAGTCATCGTTCACGATATCCCTGATGAAGATAAAGTCTGTGGTTGCTGCGCTGGCACACTGCACTGCATCGGTGAAGATAAGTCTGAGAAACTTCAGTTCATTCCTGCTCAGGTGAAAGTGATTGAGCATGTACGTCCGAAATATGCGTGCCGTACCTGCGAAAAAGAGGGTATCAGCAATACGGTTAAACAAGCGCCGGTACCTCACAGCGTTATCCCTAAAGGCTATGCAACACCCAGCTTGTTAAGCCAGATAATCACCAGCAAATATCAGTATGGTCTGCCACTTTACCGGCAGGAAGCCATGTTCAAACAGCATGGCATCGAACTCAGCCGTAAAACCATGGCAGACTGGATAATCCGTTGCGCTGAGTTATTTAAACCGCTTTATGACCAGCTTCATCAACATCTGCTAAAGCAACCGGTTATCCAGGCGGATGAAACCACGCTGAAGGTTGTCGATTCTGACAAAGCGACCAGTTACATGTGGCTGTATGCCACCGGTGCAGATTCACCGCAAGCGACCATTACCGGCTCGTCAACACCCAATATCGTACTGTACGATTATCACAATAGTCGTGCGGGGCGATGTGCCGTGGACTTCCTTGATGGTTATAGCGGCTATCTGCAAGTGGATGGCTATCAGGGCTACGAACAAACGCAGGCCACCTTAGTCGGCTGCTGGGCCCATGCGAGACGCAAGTTCATGGAAGCGAAAAAAGGCGCTGGCAGTAAAGGCAGTGGCAAAGCCGACTGGGCACTGAACCACATACAGAAGCTCTACCGTGTCGAGACGCAGTTAAAAGAAGAAACCGCAGCAACCCGCTATGCACAACGACAAGAAAAAAGCCTGCCGTTGCTTAATCAGTTTGAAGCCTGGCTGATAAAATCAGCCCAACAGGTATTACCGAAAACAAAACTCGGCGAGGCAATACAGTATTGCCTTAATCAATGGCATAAACTGGTTCGTTACACACTCGATGGCCAGCTCACCATCGACAATAACCGCGCAGAGCGAGCCATTAAACCGTTCGTCATCGGCAGAAAAAACTGGCTGTTCAGCCAGACCGCAACCGGTGCCAATGCCAGCGCCATCCTCTACAGCATCATTGAAACAGCGAAGGCTAACGACCTCAATGCGTTCGATTATGTCATGGCCTGCCTGGAGCAGCTCAGCAAACCCGAAACCGGTATCGAGCAACATCTACCATGGCAGTTTGCAAAACGATAGGTGGGATTAGCGGACGCTTACCTTTCTTTTGTATTACCCTGAAAGAAAACCAGCATTCCATCTCCATTAAAACTCCGAACTGCTCCTCCTAAAGAGTTGGCTAAGGTGACAATTGTATGGAAGTAAACCATATGCAACTTAGCTGTCGTGACACGATTATGACTACTAAGAAGTCGGGTTGAGCCTCTCATGTCAATATATAGTACTGTGGCGGTGAATCTTAGTCCTGTATTCCCAAAAGTAAGCCGAGAGTCTTCAATATCAGGGACTATCGAAACATCGGTAACATCGAATGAATTGTCTATAACCTCCGAGGCTTTGTTTTCTATATCTTTTTTCATACTCAATGCGTTCTATCCTTAATCGCCCACGCCAAAATCGGTGTGATTACAGCACTAATCGTCAGCCAACTTGCAATTTTAAATATAATAAATTTTCTTCTGGCAATAACTGAATTTGCAATTATCTGTTTAGCTATCATAAGTTCTAGTTGATTACTTTTATGATCTTGAATGTCCGCAGCGCATGCTAGGGCTTCCAAGTACTTTTTTGGTGTGTATTTGCTCACATGATCAAAATACAAAAGATTGTCGGTTTTTTCATCGGGAGAAGATAACTTAAATAACCAAGGTATATCTAACGAAGGTGAAAATGAAATCAACAGCAAAACCATGCTTGCTATTAGCATGAAAATAACGGCAACAAGATATAGAAGCAATACAAGTGCTTCGTTCTCGATTCCGGTAAGAAATCTAATGATCCCAAAGACCATAACGCCGTTAGCTGCCAAAAGAGTTGCACTCTTCGTTTCGGCGTAGCGAAGCCAGTTATTCACATTCTCGAAGGCGCTGTTAAGTTTATCTTCCACTAATTTTTACTCTGGTCTTCTAACGCCGCCAGCAGAGGCGCGAAGCGTCCTGCTGACTGGCCTTGTTATGTTTTTTCTTTACACGATGACTATCACTACAATAATGAAGAAGAGTAAGGTGGCTACTACTAGGAACGAATTAACCACTTGCATAGTTGCAAAGCGCCTAACCAGTTCAATCTTATATTTAGCTCTCAGATTACGGAAAACAACACCATCGTTGAGAGTTAACGAACGAACGCATGAGAGACATCCCAGTAGTAAAAATATATAGAGGCCAACTTCAATGAGCATAAGCCCAGATATAAATAGGTTTGGTTCTTTGTTTACCAGTAAAATAATCGTCATGCCCAGCATTATAGAAATATGACTTATAGACGCGGAAGCTCTAGTTTGTATAGAGCTGAGCCACATAGAGAAAAATTCTACTTTACCGTCCATGCCATCTGGTGAAACTAAATACTTCGCTTCATAGCTGAGAGAGTTTCGTATTAACGTGACATCAGTAAGCGAATATACCACCTTAAGCAACAAACGATCACATTGCCTATATATTTTTTTGGGAAGATCATGCATTCAGAATATCCATTTTCAAACATAACAGTCTACTCACCCCAAACTTGTCCAGATTCACCAGACCAGTGTGGAGTACCTTTTTCTGTTTAAAAAGTAAACACTGAGCGAAAACACCCTTTGAGTCAAGCGCCTATGCGTTGTCGTTTTTCAGCAGCAGGCACAAATACGACAAAATGTATTGTATTCCGATTAACATTGCGGAATGAGAATCTCATCCTCAGTACAGTTACTCAATGTCCATTACCCAATTAGCCTGGTTTCTTTTTAAAGAAGTGAGGCTATATGCAATCAGCATTTCTCCAAGGTCTTTATGACTTTATGATGCTCAAGCGCTATGCAAAGCGAAGCATCAAAACTTATTTATACTGGGTCACAGACTTCTTACGCTTTCACAAATATCTCCATCCAAACAGTATGGATGTTACGCATGTTGAAGCATATCTTACTCACCTTTCTACGCGCAGAGGGTCGTCGCAATCTACGCAAGCAACAGCGCTTAATGCGCTGGTGTTCTTGTTTAATAAATATCTTGAGCAACCACTACCAGAAAAGATGAACTTCGTCGGCAGTGGTAAAGAACGCAAATTACCGGTTGTGCTTACACAGTCAGAGGTAAAAGCACTCTTATCGCGAATAGATGACAGGCATTATCTTTCTGCAGCCATGTTGTACGGAAGCGGACTTCGGCTAATGGAATGCGTTCGGTTGCGGGTTGGTGATATCGACTTTCATTATAAATGTGTACGGATATGGTTTGGAAAAGGTGGAAAACACCGAGTTGCCACACTCTCTGAATCGTTGTTACCGCTTTTACAAAATCAAATTCAGAAAGCTGAAACCATGCTGGCAAGAGACCTACAGGTGCCTGAATTTGCCGGTGCCTGGATTCCAGAAGGATTGAGAAAGAAATATCGTGACAGAAACAGAACGCTGGAATGGCAGTATTTGTTCCCTTCACATAAGTTAAGTATCGATCCAGAAAGCAACGTGCTCAGACGACATCACGTTGATGAAAAGCAGGTACAACGCGCAGTTGCGAAAGGGGCTACTGAAGCCAAAATTTTGAAGCATGTCACACCACACACATTACGCCATTCTTTTGCTACCCATTTACTGCAGTCAGGCGCAGATATTCGCACTGTGCAAGACCAGCTAGGACACGCCGATGTTCGTACCACACAAATTTACACGCATATTCTTCAGCAGGGCGCAAATGGTGTGATAAGCCCGCTTTCAAATCTAATCTTGTAGTCTCAATAACAAAAAAGGGCCCGCAGGCCCTTTTGTAAAGTACGTTGATTGCGATTAAACGCGCTCGAACACGGTAGCAATGCCCTGACCTAAGCCAATACACATGGTGGCGAGCCCCAGTGTTTTGTCGTTAGATTCCATTAGGTTTAACAGGGTGGTGCTGATACGAGAACCAGAGCAACCCAGCGGGTGACCTAGTGCAATGGCGCCGCCGTTCAGGTTTACCTTATCGTCGTAGTTTTCCAGCCAGCCTAGCTGTTTAATACAAGACAAGGCTTGTGCGGCAAAGGCTTCGTTGAACTCAGCAATTTCGATGTCATCCATGCTAAGGCCGGCACGTTGCAGTGCTTTTTTCGTGGCTGGCACGGGGCCATAACCCATGATAGCTGCGTCGCAACCTGCAACGGCCATTGCACGAATTTTTGCTCGCGGTGTGAGACCAAGGGCTTTGGCCTTATCTGCCGACATTAACAGCATGGCAGATGCACCATCTGAAATAGCCGAAGCGGTACCGGCAGTAACAGAACCATTTACCGGGTCGAACACCGGGCGTAGGCCCGATAACGTTTCAACGGTGGTTTCCGGGCGAATTACTTCATCGTAATCAATTAGCTTAAGCACGCCGTCGGCATCGTGACCTTCGGTAGCAACAATCTCGTTGGCCCAGCGGCCTTCAACGTGGGCTTTATGCGCTAACTGATGCGAACGGGCGGCAAAGGCATCCTGCATTTCACGGCTAATGCCATTTTGGCGACCCAGCAATTCGGCTGTCATACCCATATTGCCAGAGGCTTTCGCCGTGTATTTTGCCAACGCAGGGTGGAAGTCCAGGTTGTAAGTCATTGGTACGTGGCCCATGTGTTCCACACCACCAATCATGTATACGTCACCGCGACCACTCATAATACCGCTGGTGGCATCGTGCAGAGCCTGCATCGATGAACCACAAAGACGGTTTACCGTTACCGCCGCGGTAGAGCGGGGTAAATCGGTGAGTAACTGCGCATTCCGAGCAATATTGAAGCCTTGTTCTTTGGTTTGCTGAACACAACCCCAAATTATGTCTTCAACTTCGGCTGGGTCTAAGTTGGGATTACGCTTAACAAGCGCAGTCATTAGGTGTGCAGACAAAGACTCTGCACGTACATTTCTGAATACGCCACCTTTGGAACGACCCATAGGTGTGCGGACTGCATCTACGATTACTACATCTTTCATATTCTTCTCCCTGGGTCGTTACGCGAAATACGATTTGCCGTCAGCGGCCATCTGGCGCACGCCGTCGGTGATCTGGTAAATAGGACCAAGGTGGGCGTACTTGTCGGCAAGCGCCACGAACTTGTCCAGTCCCATGGTTTCGATGTAACGGAAAATACCGCCGCGGAACGGTGGGAAGCCCAAGCCATAAAGCAGCGCCATATCGGCTTCTGCCGCACTGGCAACAATGCCTTCTTCCAGGCAGCGAATCGCTTCATTGGCCATAGGAATCATCAAACGGGCGATAATTTCTTCTTTATCGAAAGATTGACCGTCAGCGCTGTGTGGCTTGATGAGTGCGTAGGCCTCGTCGGCCGCTTCTTTGCTTGGACGACCGCGCTTATCGGTGCCGAAGTTGTAAAAGCCTTTTTTGTTTTTCTGGCCTAAACGCGATGCTTCATAAAGCAGCGTAACGGGGTCGTTATCCACCTTCGCCATGCGCTCTGGAATGCCTTCGGCCATTACGCTGGCCGCATGATCGGCGGTATCCATACCTACAACATCAAGCAGGTAAGCCGGGCCCATTGGCCAACCAAAGTCTTTCTCCATTACTTTGTCTACGGCAACGAAGTCGGCACCATCGAGGACCAGCTTGCTGAAACCAGCAAAGTAGGGGAACAGTACGCGGTTTACCAGGAATCCCGGACAGTCGTTTACGACAATCGGGGTTTTGCCCATTTTCAATGTGGTGGCAACCACGGCATTGATGGTGTCTTCGGTAGTATTCTCGCCACGGATGATTTCTACCAGTGGCATGCGGTGTACGGGGTTAAAGAAGTGCATACCGCAGAAACGCTCTGGCTTACTGAGGTTTTTAGCTAATTGATTAATAGAGATTGTCGAGGTGTTCGAACAAATAATGGCATCGTCTGCCACCACTTCTTCTGTTTCTTTCAGCACGATGCCTTTAACTTTCGGGTTTTCGACAACGGCTTCGATAATAACATCAGCATCTTTAATCGCGCTGTACTCAAGTGACGGCGTAATAGCATTCAGCGTGGCAGCCATTTTCTTCGCGTCTACCTTGCCAAGCTCCATGCCTTTGTTGAGAATTTTTGCTGCTTCGCTTAAACCTAAGTCCAGTGCCGCGGTATTGATATCTTTCATTACCACAGGTACGCCTTTTGAGGCGCTTTGATAAGCAATACCGCCCCCCATGATGCCAGCACCGAGTACCGCGTTTTGCTTCACTTCTTTGGTGGCGGCTTTGGCCATTTTCTTGCCTTTGCCTTTCACCAGCTGGTCGGCCAGGAAAATGCCGATTTGCGCTGTGGCCGCATCGGTTTTCGCCAGTTTAACAAAGCCTTCGTTCTCTAGTTTCAGTGCTCCGTCGCGGTCGAGACCAGCGGCGTTTTTCACGGTTTCTACCATCATGTGAGGTGCTGGGTAGTGTTTACCCGCTTTGGCTGCAACGAAAGCTTGTGCAGTAGAGAAGCTCATCATGGCTTCGTTCTGGTTTAATTGCAGTGGCGCTTTTTTCGAAGCACGACGTGACTGCCAATCGAGTTTGCCGGCAGCGGCGTCAGCTACCATCGATACCGCAGCGTCGAGTAATTTTTCTGGAGCTACAACCGCATCAACCGCGCCTTCGTTTAATGCTTGCGGACCTTTACGGTCTTTGCCGGTAGTCATCCATTCCAGCGCGTTGTCTGAGCCAATCAAGCGGGGTAGTCTAACGGTACCGCCAAAGCCTGGCATCAGGCCGAGTTTCACTTCTGGTAAACCAATAGATGCGGTGGTATCAACAACACGGAAATCACAGGCTAACGCCATCTCGCAGCCGCCGCCCAGGGCGAAACCATTCACCGCAGCGATGGTTGGGAAGGGGAGATCTTCAAAGCGATCGAATACCTGAGAGGTGTTAGCAACCCAGCCGAGTACTTCTTCTTCGGGCTGTTCGAACATGGCAGTGAATTCGGTGATATCGGCACCCACGATGAATGCGGATTTGCCGCTGCGTACTACCGCAGCTTTAATACCGCCGTGTGAGGCCATGGCTACAGTGGCTTCGTCGAGCTCTGCCACGGTTTGGCGATCAAACTTGTTTACTGATCCCGGGGCATCAAATACCAGTTCAGCAATTCCGTCATCTGACAGGGAAACCGTCAGACTTTTGCCTTCGTATATCATTCTCGTCTCCTTCGGCTTTAGCGAGGGTGTCAGTGTTTTAACAACCGATTGTGCAACAAATCGTCTCATCGGATGTCTTAGACTAACTGTTAGGGTGGCCTGATTGTGACAATGCCACGAAAAATTTCAACAAAAATTCAAACAAGCGTTTAAATTTTTTTGTAAGTGGCGATGCGGAGCACAAAAATCAAGCTCGAATTCGCATTGTCAGGTTGTATAATGGTTACAGAATTGGGTGTACGCCAGCGGTTATTTACTTTTTTGGGTTGTTTTTTGTTCATTTTAACCCCTTTCGCTGGCTGTATTTCTGTCATTCACTCGTTTGGCTGGATGGTTTTCAATGCAGGTATTCGCGTTTACACGCATGAAATGTCTCACGTTTTCTTCCCTTGCTCTGGTTAGCTGGCTGAGTGTATTTGCGTGCAAAGCAAGCGCGCAGGACACAACCGAGTTAGCGGCACAGCGAGCCCAATTTATTGCGCTCGAAAAGCAGCTTGGTCGTGCAAGTCGGCAAAAAGTGAAACAGCTTGAAGACGAGGTTGAAGCCTTGTCTTCTTATCCTCTTTATCCGTATCTATTGCGTCAGCAAATTGATCAACGCATGGATATGGCTCACCGCGACGATATCGAAGCGTTCTTACTGAATTATCACAATCAGCCGTTTACCTATGGTCTGCGTGGTCGCTGGTTGCGCTATTTAGCTAAACATAACGAGAAAAAAGCGTTCCTGGCGAATTACCGCGATGGCATGGGCACCACCATTACCTGTCAGTATCTGCAGTATCAATTACAAGATGCCGCCCAGCCAGACTACTGGCTTGATAAAGTCGAACCACTCTGGCTGGCAGGCGACTCGCAACCCGATGAATGCGACCCGGTATTTCGTCGCTGGCAGAAAGCGGGCAGGCTAACCGATGACCTCATACTCGGCCGTATCGAAAAAGCCGCTTTGGTAGGCAACCCGAAACTGGTGCCTTATCTGAAAGGCAAGTTGCCGTTGTCTAAACATTACTTAGCCGATCTGTGGTTGCAAATTCGTACCTCATCTTCGCTGGTATTAAAGAAGTCGCGCTTCCCACTTAAGAACAAACAAATAGAAAGTAAAATGCTGGCGTACGGCATGGAGAAGCTGGGTTGGAAAGACCCTAAGGCAGCAATTAAAGCCTGGTATTTGTGGCAGCCCTACAATGTGTTTTCAAAGCAGCAGTATATCGATGTTAGCCGGGCTATTGCGCTGAGTTTAGCCATAGGCGACGAACCCGAGGCGGATGAATGGCTGAAGCGGGCAGATATCGACGGTGCTGCAGAAGACGTGAAACGCTGGCATATGTCTTATTTGCTGCGCCATGAGCGCTGGCAGGATGTACTGGATTTAATTGCACAAGCGCCAGCAACGATTCAGCAAGATGAAGCATATCGTTACTGGGAAGCTCGCAGTTTAGAAGCGCTTGGGTTACCCGAACAGGCTGAAGAGCGTTACCGAAAACTGGCTGGCGAAAGGCACTATTACGGCTTTATGGCTAGCGCCCGGGTGAATCAGCAGCCCACTTTGCGGCATGCCGAAACCCCTCGCAGCGACGAAACCATTGCGATGATCGCCAACCGACCAGCGGCCAAACGGGCAAAAGAGTTCCTGGAACTCGGACGGTTAATCGATGCCCGACGTGAGTGGCATTATATGGTGACATCGTTGGAAACCTCACAGGTGAAAGATGCAGCCTTATTGGCTAACGAGTGGGGCTGGTTTGATCAGGCAATAATCAGTTTTACGCAAAGTGGGTTTATGGATGACGTTGAGAAACGTTTTCCCATGGCGTATGCCGATCGCTTTAACGATGTGGGTCGCACGTTTGATATTCAGCCCGCCTTTGCCATGGCCATCGCACGTCGAGAAAGTTCCTTCATGGTAGACGCCGTTTCGCCAACCGGTGCCCGCGGTTTGATGCAACTGATGCCAGGTACAGCCCGTTACATTGCTGAGAAAAAAGTGTCATCGGATGAACTTTTCGATGCCGATCAGAATGTGCATTTTGGAGTGCAGTACTTACGCTACCTAATGGATAAAATGGGCGATAATCCGGTGCTGGTTTCCGCATCTTACAATGCGGGATGGCGCCGGGTAATGAAGTGGCTTCCGGAAGGGAAGACCATGGAAACCGATATCTGGATCGACACCATTCCCTATAAAGAAACCCGAAATTACGTTAAAGCGGTAATGGCGTATCGCTATATCTACGAACATCAAATGGGTGAATCTTCTGGTATTTTTGAGAAGCTAGCGCGCTCAGCCATTCCTCCTGTAGATGGCCTGATGGGGCCGGGCAGCGCGTCTGGTAGCACGTTCGCCCCAAAATAAGATCTCCCCACCCGTTTTTCACGTTATCTTCGGCGTGATAAGCTAAATGTTATAATTATTTCAACGCGATTGCCCCGTTAGTGCGAACTGACGAGGGTACACGCGAGACAGAACCAGAGGTTTTATGACCACATTCGCCGATACTTACAAGGATCACATCGCCACCCTTCAAAGCCGCACGTTAGAAGCGCTTCAGCGGGAAGGACTTGATGGTCTTGTTATCCACGCAGGCCAACCAAAAAGGCTGTTTCTCGATGATAACGATTATCCGTTTAAGGTGAATCCGCATTTTAAAGCCTGGGTGCCGGTGGTCGATAATCCGAACTGTTGGCTGGTGGTAAATGGCCGTGATAAACCAAAGCTAATTTTTTACCGTCCAGTGGATTTCTGGCATAAGGTTCCCCCCGAGCCGAATGACTTCTGGACAGAAGAATTTGATATCGTGCTACTTAAGCAGGCAGATGCCGTTGAAAAGCATTTGCCTTACGATAAGAAGAATTACGCCTATGTGGGCGAATATATTGAAGTGGCTCAGGCCCTCGGCTTTAACATTGTGAATCCAGACCGGGCGTTGAACTACCTGCATTTTCAACGGGCCTATAAAACCGATTATGAAATGGCGTGTATGCGTCGTGCCAATGAATTGGCAGTGAAAGGCCACCAGGCCGCCCGGAATGCTTTCATGGCGGGAGAGAGCGAGTTTGCTATTAAACAAGCCTACAATAGTGCTGCTCGTCACGGCGACAACGATTTACCGTATAACAGCATTGTGGCATTAAACGAGCACGCTTCGGTATTGCATTACATGCATTGCGATTTAGATGCCCCAACAGACTCTCGTTCATTCTTAATTGACGCGGGTGCGTCGTTTCATGGTTATGCTGCCGATATCACCCGCACGTACAGTCGCTCTGATGCCCGTTTTGAAGATTTGATCCGCCGCGTCGACCACATCACAGTAACACTAGCAAATGCGTTGAAGCCCGGCGTGGCCTATACCGATATTCATTTGCTTGCCCACGATGGCATTGCTCAGGTACTTCACGACGTAGGCATTATTAACATGCAGCCGCAGGATGCAGTGGATGCGGGTATTACTGCACCGTTTTTCCCGCATGGTATTGGGCACTTCCTCGGATTGCAAGTACACGATGTGGGTGGTTTAGTGGCCGACGATCGCGGCACACCCAAACCGGCACCAGAAGCGCATCCGTTCTTACGTTGTACCCGCTTGGTAGAAGCTCGTCAGGTGTTCACTATTGAGCCAGGATTGTATTTCATCGACAGTTTGCTTGCAGATTTGAAATCTAGCGAGAATTCGAAATATATAAATTGGGATGTAGTAGACCAGTATCGTCCGTTTGGCGGCATACGTATTGAGGACAATATCATTGTTCATCGTGACAAAAACGAGAATATGACCCGTGATCTCGGATTAAACTAATAACGATGATCGCAACAGATCATTGCGTTATAAACGACACCGGCTATTGCATGTTTGCCGCACTAGCCGGTTTTTTATTGGCGTGAATAAATTTGTGCCGGAGCATTAAGTTGTTTTACGACGCTTCAACATTATGCCAGCCATGCCAGCGAGCAGGATTGCCAGACTAGCGGGCTCTGATACGCTGACCACCTGATTCACTACAAAGTTATCGTAGCCCACACGATTTTGCGGGCCCTGCGCCATGAAGGTAACAAAGCTCACATTTTCAAACGCCGCACCTAAGCTTAAGGTGGTGAAGGCGTTGAAGGTGAAGTCGGCACCATTGAAGCGTTCCATGCCCGTCATCACGCCATTGGCGTCGAACCCTCTAACAAACAGTACACCCGCCATATTTGAGCCATCCAGATAACCGCTGGAAAAATCGAAAGCGCTGAGTGAAAACGCCGATTGGTCGACAGCGTTCATCCGCATAAAAGACATCATACCGGCGCCAGCCCAATCAATAAGATGAACGGTGCCATTGCTCGCGACTAGGGGAATATCATTCATGGCTGTACCCAAAGTCATGGATTGCCCCATTTCGGTAAACACGAAGTTGTCGGCGATCACCAGATCGTTTGGAAACAGGTTGTTTGAGTTAGTATTAAAATTGATGATGTCTGCAAATGCGAAATTGCAAATCAAACAGAAGAGAATGGTCAATTTCTTCATAATCCTTACCTCTTTAATAATATCCGTATTAAAAACCGAAGAAATGGTAAGCGATTATTGTGCCTGAATTTTGACCGATTCCAAGAGAAAATGACTGAAATTAAAGAATTAATGAAGAGTACTCAGCCAGCGTTAACGACTGAGTACCTTTGAAACGGCGACTGAGCGCTATTTGGTGCGCTCTACAGAAATGTGTGCCAGCGCAATGAGAGCCTGTTTGAAATCGGATTCTGGAACAGGGTCGAGGGCTTTTACCGCCTTGTCTGCCTCTTCAGTTGCACAGCGTTTGGTATAATCGAGTGCACCGGTTTCATCCATGATGCGCTGAATGCGTGCAAGATGAGGAAGGCCATTGGCTTTTTCGATCGCTTCTCTGATCAATGCCTGATCGTCGGGATCTTTGGCATGCCACATGGCATACAATAAGGGCAACGTAGGTTTCCCTTCTGCTAAATCATCACCGGCATTCTTGCCCATTTCTTCACTGTCGGCCACGTAATCCATAATATCGTCTGCCAACTGGAAGGCGGTACCTAAATGCTTTCCGTAATCCTGCATGGCAGATTCAATAGGTGCAGGCTGTTCAGTAAGCACGGCAGCAAGCTGCGTTGCCGCTTCGAACAAGCGTGCAGTTTTGCCGTAGATCACATCGAAATAGCGTTCTTCTGTGGTATCAGGATCGTTGCAGTTCATCAGTTGCAGCACTTCTCCTTCGGCAATACGATTAGTGGCATCGGAGAGGATTTCCATCACCCGCATGCTTTTCAGGCTTACCATCATCTGAAATGAGCGAGAGTAGAGGAAGTCACCCACCAAAACACTGGCCTGATTACCAAATAGTGCGTTTGCTGTTTGTTGACCACGGCGCAATGTAGATTCGTCTACCACATCGTCGTGAAGCAGCGTGGAGGTGTGAATAAACTCGATGATCGCGGCCAGAGTGTGGTGTTGATCGCTGGTGATCCCCATGGATCGTGCAGCCAAAACACAAAGCAACGGGCGCAGACGTTTGCCGCCACTGTTGACGATGTAAAAGCCTAACTGATTGATGAGGGCAACATCGGAGTCGACTTGCTGCTGTATAAGCGCGTTTACCGCTTTCATATCCGCTGCGGCTAGCTCGCGGATCGCATTGATGTCCATTGGCATGTCGTGAGTAAATTTTGCTGAATTCATTTGAAGCCGTGATTGTACCTGAATCTGTTGGGGTATCCACCCGGATAACTTAAAAAACTGAAATGGTGAGAAAAATTTTAGCTAATAGGCATATTAATTATTTAATTTATGTCATATATCCGTAAAATACCCTCCACACAAAACCCGTGTCGACATCACTTTGTTGTGAATTTCAGTTAACGGCAACAAGAACAAATAGTCTGGTTGCGTTACAAAAATTACCAATAGAATCAATTTCTTGGTGTTTTTAGTTTGATGAAATTTTACTGGCAATTGTTGATTTTCGGCATCCCCGGGTGCGTATTGAACCGAAGCGCGAAAAATAATCAAATTTTGTGCTTTTCGGGGTTGAGATCTCAGGATGTTTCACGTACAATTCGCGCCCTGTTTTTTGAATATGAAGCGTCAAAGAGACGCAGAGCGGAGTAGAATATGTACGCGGTTTTCCAAAGTGGCGGTAAACAGCACCGTGTGGCTGAAGGCCAGACCGTTCGTCTAGAGAAGATCGAAGTCGCGCCAGGCGAGACTGTTGAATTCGATAACGTATTAATGGTTAGCAACGGTGACGACATCAAGATCGGCACACCTTTAGTTGCTGGTGGTAAAGTGACTGCTGAAGTTGTACAACACGGTCGTGGCGATAAAGTAACTATCGTTAAGTTCCGTCGTCGTAAACATCACCGTAAACAAGCGGGTCACCGTCAGTGGTTCACAGAAGTGAAAATCACTGGTATCAACGCATAATAGGAGCACGAACACATGGCACACAAAAAAGCTGGTGGTAGTACCAAAAACGGTCGTGATTCAGAAAGTAAACGCCTTGGTGTTAAGCGCTTTGGCGGTGAATCAGTTCTTGCTGGTAACATCATCGTAAGACAACGTGGTACTCGTTTCCACGCTGGCGACAACGTAGGTATCGGTAAAGATCACACGTTGTTTGCTCTGAAAGACGGTAAAGTTCAGTTCGACGTTAAGGGCAAGAACAACCGTAAATTCGTGAGCATCATCGGCGAGTAATCCCGATTGACGTTACGCCGAACAGGCTTAAAAAACCCCGCGTAAGCGGGGTTTTTTGTTTGTAGTAACAAGATTTTTTACAGGGCCCTGTGTCCTTCATCAGATTGGCGATGTAGTGATTGTCACAATGGTGTAAACTTAGTTTTCAAATACGGTAGTCGACAACGACTCGGAGTAACTAATGAAATTTGTTGATGAAGCTGAAATTCGTGTTGAAGCCGGCGATGGCGGTAACGGCACAGTTGGCTTTAGACGTGAAAAATATATCCCGAAAGGTGGTCCTGACGGCGGTGACGGTGGCGATGGCGGTTCTGTTTATTTGCAGGCCGACGAAAACCTGAACACCCTCATTGATTATCGCTTCGAGCGTTTCCACCGTGCAGAGCGTGGCCAGAATGGTCAAGGCGGCAACTGTACTGGCCGTGCAGGTGAAGATCTCACGGTTATGGTGCCAGTAGGTACCCGTGCTACAGATGTGGAAACCGCGGAAGTGCTGGGCGACCTGACTAAGCATGGCCAGCGTCTTAAAGTAGCGCAGGGCGGCTTTCACGGTTTAGGTAACGCGCGCTTCAAAAGCAGTGTTAACCGAGCGCCACGTCAGAAAACAAATGGTACGCCGGGTGAAATCCGCAACCTGCGCCTGGAGCTGATGCTGCTGGCTGACGTGGGCTTGCTGGGTATGCCGAATGCCGGTAAATCTACTTTTATTCGCTCTGTATCGGCCGCTAAGCCGAAAGTTGCAGATTATCCTTTCACTACTCTGGTACCGAATCTGGGTGTGGTGAGACAAGACTCTCAACGCAGCTTTGTTATTGCTGACATTCCGGGTCTTATCGAAGGTGCAGCCGACGGCGCTGGTTTGGGAATTCGTTTCTTAAAGCACCTTGAACGTTGCCGGATCTTACTGCACCTGGTTGATCTTCTGCCTGCTGATCAAAGCGATCCCGCTGAAAACGCCCGTAAGATCATTGAAGAACTTGAAAAATACAGCCCCAAACTGGCAGCAAAGCCACGTTGGTTAGTGTTTAACAAAGTCGATCTACTGCTTGAAGAAGAAGTCGAAGCGCTGTGTAAAGAGATCACCGAAAAACTCGAATGGGATGGTCCGGTATATCAAATTTCTGCATTTCAGAAAATGAATACCAATGCACTTTGCCACGAAATCATGAACTTCATTGAAACGTTACCGGCTGAGGTAGTTGATGAAAATGAAGCTAAGGAAATTGATTTTCAGTGGGATGCTTATCAGAAAGCGACTGGTGATGATCTGTCAGACGATCTGGATGACGATGATGATTGGGATGAAGACGACTACGATGTAGAAGTCGAATACCGCCGTTAATCGTATTTCAGGGAGTTGTGATGAAGTTAGCAATGATTGCAGCCATGGCCCACGATCGTGTGATTGGTGCCGATAATGATATGCCATGGCACTTACCCGCTGATCTGAAGCATTTTAAAGCCGTTACGCTAGGCAAGCCGGTGGTAATGGGGCGCCGAACCTACGAATCTATTGGCCGGCCGTTACCTGGCCGTCCGAATATCGTGGTGACATCGTCAACTACTACGGATTTCCCGGAGTCGGTTATCGTAGTCAGCTCGCCAGAGCAGGCGCTGGAAGTCGCTCAAACACTTGTGGGCGATGAACAGGAAATTATGATTATTGGTGGTGGTAAGATATATGAAACGTTTCTACCCATGGCAGAAACCCTTTATCTTACCCACATTGATTTGCAAGTAGCGGGCGATACCCGTTTCCCTGATTATCTGGCACATGCGGAATGGGATGAAGCGGAAAGCCAACAGCATATTGCTGATGAGGCGAACCCGCATAATTATCGTTTTGTCACGCTTCAGCGCAAACGCTAAAGCATATCGCCAGGCAGATACTGTGATGTAAGCACCATGTGCCTATATCACAGTATTGCCTAAGCCAATTCCACTTATCTGAGGGCTATTCGCCCATCTGATCAAACAGACTTTCTAACGACAATCCTTGATGGCTAAGCATATCCCGCAGTCTGCGCAATGCTTCAACCTGGATTTGACGTACACGTTCCCGTGTGAGACCGATTTCTGCACCCACATCTTCTAGAGTGGATGGCTCATACCCTAACAGACCAAAACGACGAGCCAGTACCTCACGCTGTTTTGCGTTGAGTTCTTCCAGCCACTTCACGATATTTGCTTTCATATCGTTGTCCTGCAGGTCTTCTTCCGGACCAAATTCATTCTGGTCTGCAAGTATGTCTAACAGGGCTTTATCGTTCTCACCGCCAATGGGGGTGTCTACAGAGGTGATACGCTCGTTCAAACGCAGCATGCGTGATACTTCGTCGACAGGCTTATCGAGCTCGGTAGCGATTTCTTCTGCAGTGGGTTCGTGGTCGAGCTTTTGCGACAACTCACGGGCACAACGCAGATAAACATTGAGTTCTTTGACAACATGAATAGGCAGGCGAATGGTTCTCGTCTGGTTCATGATGGCACGTTCGATGGTTTGTCTAATCCACCAGGTTGCGTAAGTTGAGAAACGGAAGCCTCGCTCCGGATCGAATTTCTCAACAGCGCGGATAAGACCCAAGTTACCTTCTTCAATCAAGTCGAGCAGTGCAAGACCGCGATTGTTATAGCGGCGCGCTATTTTAACGACAAGGCGAAGGTTGGATACAATCATGCGCTTTCTGGAAGCTTCACAGCCTTTCAGAGCGCGTCTGGCAAAATAGACTTCTTCTTCGGCAGTTAATAGAGGTGAGAAGCCGATCTCTCCCAAATAAAGCTGGGTTGCATCCAGGTTCTTTGGTAAGTCGTCCTGAACGAATACTGAGTCATCAGTATCGTCGTCTATGTCGGCAGTGTTAGTGTTACCAGCTTTCATATTCACTGGCATGTCCATCTCGTCTAACTCATCACGAGACTTTGATTCGATTACAGCGGCTTTTGTCTGACCCACGACAGCATCTCCTGCATTGTTGGTTACCCTGCGATGTTCTCCTCAAATTTTATTATTATTTATTGTTATTATTATCGTTTCGGCAAATAGCGCAGGGGATCTAACGATTTCCCGCGATATCTGACCTCGAAATGTAGCTTCACTGAATCTGTTCCGCTGTCGCCCATGGTTGCAATTTGTTGCCCTGCGGCTACCCATTGCTGTTCATCGACTAAAAGCTTAGCGTTGTGTGCATAAGCACTCAATAATGCATTCGTATGTTTTATGATGATTAAATTACCATAACCACGTAATGCGTTACCGGCGTATACCACTTTGCCATCGGCGGCGGCTAAAACTGGTGAACCTCTTTGGGCGCTTAAGTCTAAACCTTTATTACCGGATTCAGTATTACTGAATGTTAACGTAATGTTGCCATTGCTTGGCCAAACCCATTTTGACACCTTATCCGGAAAGTCTCTTCTGGACGGGTTATTGACAGTTTTAGTCAAAGGTTTGACGGCGGTAACTTCTTGTCCGTTAACATTAATTTCACGTTCACTGTACGCCTGTGCCGGTTTAGGGTCAACACCCCTTTTGTTGTATATTTTACTGGTCGTACCAGTTTTTTCTTGCACTTTTCTGGGGCGGGTGTTGCGTGTCAGCGATGTCGTAGAGGGGGGGGCTAAGCGCAGTTTTTGACCAGGGTAGATATCGTAAGGTGCTGATAGTGAGTTGTATTTTGCAATGTCTCGGTAGTCATTTCCGGTGTACCAGGCGACCGCAAATAGCGTGTCACCTTTTTTTACTACATAGCTTTGAATCTCTGACCCCGATTGTTTTTTTTCTACCTGACTATTGAGCAAAGTCACTGGCGCGGGGCCTGTTGAGCTAGAGCAGGCCGTCAAAAAAATGACGGAAAAACAACCAAGAAGAACGTAAATGGTTCGCATTAACGGTGTCAGTGAAGGATGAGATAAGCAAGAATGGCGAGACCAATGGTGGCCCAACCAAGAATTTCGACGTATTCCCGTAGCTTTTCTTCCATTGCAGCACCACCCAATTTCATTAGACCAGCGACTAAAAAGAAGCGGGCTCCTCGTCCCACTGCCGAAGCAATAAGGAAGGGAATGAATGCCATATTTAATACACCCGCACTGATGGTAAACACTTTATAGGGGATAGGGGAGAACCCGGCGAGGAAAACCACCCAAACGCCATAGGTTTCAAACCAATCCATCGCAGTCTGAAGCTTACCTTCATAACCAGCGGAAATGACGAGGGGCTCGATCCAGGCCTCAAAAGTAAAATATCCCAGCGCATATCCTGCAATACCACCCAGTACAGAAGCTACTGTAGTGATAAGTGCAAACGTCCAGGCTCGTTGGGGCCGAGACATCGACATAGGGGCAAGCATGACATCAGGCGGAATGGGAAAGAACATGGATTCTGCGAAGCTGAGCAACGCGAGGTATCTGCTGGCGAACTGATGTCGCGACCAACGTAGCGCCAAATCATAGCATGGCTGAAAAATTTTCACTGAAGCTCTCCTGCAACCAGTGGTACAAATCGAACAGCCTCGATGGTTTCTGTTTTCAGTTCACCGTCGATTCTGTCAACACAGAGTAGATTTTGCTGCTCACTGCCTACAGGAATAATTAAGCGGCCACCTTCTTCAAGTTGCTCACACAAGTCCTGCGGTAGGCTGCTCGCGGCTGCAGTAACCAGAATGGCATCGTAAGGCCCTTTGCTTGGCCAGCCTTTCCAGCCATCACCATGCTTCATAGACACATTGTGCAAATCTAGCTGGTTCATTCGGCGCTTTGCCTGGAACTGCAACGACTTAATACGTTCCACAGTGTAAACGTGACCAAAAAGCTGAGCTAAAATTGTTGTTTGATAACCAGAGCCCGTGCCGATCTCAAGGATCTTACGTGGATTATTCTGCGCCTTGAGTAGCAGCTCGGTCATTTTTGCCACGATATAAGGCTGCGATATGGTCTGGCCTTGACCAATGGGCAGGGCAGTGTTCTGGTATGCCTTGTGTTTGAGGGCATCGGGTAAAAACAGTTCTCTGGGCGTGGCCGCGATAGCCGTTAGCACTTTCTGATCACGCACACCTTCACTGAACAGAAGTTCAGCCAGCATTTCACCTTTTTTCAATGTTCTCATTGCAACAAATGTGTTCCTGTTAGAATTGTTATTAGATTTTTTTATTCAGCCATTCTTCCATGGTACCCAGGCTGCTGTGGGCTGTCATATCCACGCTGAGTGGTGTGACGGAGCAATACCCATTGGCTATTGCATGAAAATCGGTACCGTCGCCGGCGTCTTGTTCCGCACCGGCAGGACCGTACCAGTAGATCTCGCGGCCAAAAGCATCCTTCGCTTTTACCATTGCTTCCGCGCGATGTCGGCGGCCTTGGCGAGTCACTTTAATCCCTTTTAATTCATCGTAAGGAACATCCGGTACGTTCACATTCAAAATCTGATTAGCAGGCAAAGGATGGCTTTCTAACTTGGTGATGATATCCAGGACTACCCGAGCCGCGGTGTCGAAATGCTTGCCTTCATGACTGGTGAGGGAAACCGCAATAGCAGGAAGACCCATATAGCGACCTTCGGTTGCGGCTGCAACAGTGCCAGAGTAAATAACATCATCACCGAGATTCGCACCGTGGTTAATCCCCGAAACAACCAACTCTGGATCTTCTTCCAAAAAGCAATTTACACCCAGGTGCACACAGTCGGAAGGCGTGCCGTTTACCGAATAAAAGCCGTTATCTAATTGTTGAATACGCAGTGGGCTGTGCAGGGACAGCGCGTTACTGGCACCGCTGCAGTTTCGGTCTGGGGCAATAACGGTAACGTCGTGTCGGCTAGTCAGCGTTTCAAATAAGATCGCAATGCCTTTGGCAAATACACTGTCGTCGTTACTTAATAAAATGCGCATGCATGCTCCGGAAATAGTAGAAAACTTAATCTGCGCTTTGAACGGTGCTTAAATCTACACAATCTCTGAGCACCGTAGTGGCGTAGCAGCCGGCAGGCAGACTGAAAGAAACAACAACTGTATCACCGTTATGTTGCCATTCAAGTTGCGACGGCCAGATTTTTACCGGACGACGTTCTTGTTTTAACCCTTCGGCGGCAAGAAATGTGGTGATTGGCTCAAATTGCTCTGTCACTGATAATTCCAGTGCGGCGGCAATGGTT
Organism: Alteromonas confluentis; assembly: GCF_001757105.1. GTDB lineage: Bacteria > Pseudomonadota > Gammaproteobacteria > Enterobacterales > Alteromonadaceae > Alteromonas > Alteromonas confluentis. The sequence continues at coordinate 47,952 of NZ_MDHN01000025.1, read as the reverse complement.
TTCGACGGCAAGTCGCCCTTGCCCCATAATGGCGCTGTTGGTGATAAATCCTGCTGTTCGTAACGCTGTTGAACGGTGGAATCTTCACCATCGTTAATAAAGAAGGAGTGTGAGCCTGACAGCATCAGAGCGTCGCCGGGGAGTACCGTATTTAATGCGCCGTTTTCAATACGTGTACTGATCACTTCGTTAAACAACCAACTGCGTAATGCGGAAATTGCCATATTGCGCTTGTTACGGTTTCGGATGGCTTCACCGCCCACCATTTTTGCCGCTAGTTGAAGATTTCCACCTTCCAAACGTTCGCCAGTTTCTCCAATGCGAACATTGCCAAAACGTTGATCGCCAAAGTAGTTGGGAACACCTTGCACGGCAGCGCGTTGTAATTCGGCGATAAGTTTGTCTGCATCGCTCACATTGCGCAAGGTAATCGCAAAGTGATTTCCTTTCAGTTGGCCGGTGCGTAGCTTTTTATTGTGGCGATGTTGAGCCAACACTTTTACGCCTGGAATCGCCAGTTTCGAAAAGTCAAAATCGGCCTTTCCCGGCGCGTGCAAGCCAATCCACTGACGGGTAACGGCGTATTTGTCTTTGCGGCCCGCATACGACACATTGCGCAGCGGCAAACCCGTAAACTTGGCCAGTTGCTCTGCTACCCACGCCGTGTTCGCCAAGGTTTTCTCTACCCAAATAAATTGATGCTCGCCGTCGTTACTGAAGTCGTAACCCAGCTCTTCGGTTACTACAAAGTCTTCAGGCTTGGCTTTCAAGGTAGCAGTGCAAGCCGGTGCTTCCTTACTGTAGCGCCAGTGAGCAGTAGACAGATTCATGGCAGCGCCTTCAGCAGAACGACGGCATGCGCGGAAATACCTTCTTTACGGCCGGTAAAACCCAACTTTTCGGTAGTTGTCGCTTTTACGTTGATGTCTTCTATGCTGCACTGACAATCGGTGGCAAGCAGCGCGCGCATGTCTTGAATGTGCGGTGCCATTTTAGGGGCCTGAGCAATTATGGTCATATCGGCGTTGCTCAGTCCGTAACCTTTGTCTTTTACCAGGCTTATGACATGACGCAGCAGATAGCGGCTATCCACGCCAGACCATTCGTCGTCGGTGTCTGGGAAGTGTTTGCCAATATCGCCCATGGCTGCAGCACCAAGAATGGCATCGCAAAGCGCATGAATAAGCACGTCACCGTCAGAGTGGGCAAGTAAACCCTGTTCATAGTCGATACTGACGCCACCAATAACAATGGGACCTTCGCCACCAAATTTGTGAACATCGTAACCGTGACCAATTCGCATAGTTGCCTCTTAACCTTTCTGTTGTGACTGTTGTAAGTAGAATGCGGCCAGCGGCATATCCGCTGGGCGTGTTATTTTAATATTCGCCGGGTTGCTGTCGATAAGCGCTACCTGATAACCCGCGGCTTCCATGGCTGAAGCTTCATCAGTAACCACCACTTTTTTTTGTTCACCCTGCTTTAACGCGGCTGTTAGCAAACCCGCGGGAAAAAGTTGTGGTGTGAGCGCATGCCATAATCTATCCCTACTTTCCGTATGAGAAATGGCGCCCGGCGTACTTGTGCTTTCCCGCTTCATGGTGTCTCGCACCGGTGTAGCCAGAATACCGCCAACCACATCACTTCGGTTTCTCACTTCAAGCAAGGTGTCTATATCGTCGTGGGACACGCAAGGACGCGCAGCATCGTGCACCAATGCCCACTCATCGTCGTTAAGCAACTGCAAACCGGCTAACACTGAGTCGGCCCGTTCTTTACCACCATCAACCACGGTAAGCCAGGAGGCATCCGCAATGGGGAGGTTAGGAAAGTAAGGATCGTCGCAGCTTAACGCTACCACAACACGACTAACAGCGGGGTGTGCATTAAGTGTAAGAAGTGTGTGCTCGAGAATGGTTTTGTTACCGAGCTGGAGATACTGTTTGGGGCGGTCAGCCTGCATTCGGCTGCCAACACCTGCGGCCGGTACCACGGCAACGACTGAGGAATGTGTCATGAATTCTTAGTTTTCCGCCGGCAGGATCCGGTAAAAGGTTTCGCCCTGCTTTATCAGGCCCAGTTCGTTTCTGGCACGCTCTTCAATAGATTCCAGGCCAATTTTCAAATCGCTAATATCGGCTTTAAGAAGGTTGTTACGCTGGGCAAGGTTATCGTTTTGCTGGGATTGTTGCTGTACTTCTTGCTTCAGTGCCAAATAGTCAGGCACTGAGTTTTTTCCGAACCACAAGCGATACTGGAGCAAGCCCAGCAACACCAAAAGTACGAAAGTAACCCAATTATCCCGCCACACGGAAACACCTGTTATCTGATTAAAGGTTCATTATGCCTTCTACGGCCAGCCCGGTCTACTGACCGAGCTTGCTTTTCAGTTTATCAAACAGTTTGTTTTTCTGCTGGTCGATCACACTGTTCAGTTGGGTTTTTAGCAAACTTTCTAACTGACTGCTGTCGCCTTGTGCTGCGCTTAACATGCTTTCCACGTTAACCAGTTGGCCCTGAGTCTCAGTTTGTACGCCTCCAACCATGCCATTGAGTCGCAGCATTACTTCATCCAGTTTATCTTGTTGACTGGCTGTTAGCTCTGAAATAGCGGCTTGCGCTAATTTGTTATCGAGGTCTGAAGATATCGCAAAATCCGGGTTGCTGAGGGTACCGGAAAGGTTAAGTTTCATGTCCAGGGTTTTTAACTGGTTCAGCGCATTGGCAATGGCGGTGGTCAGTTTGTTGGTGCCTGCCGCTTCAATAACCAGGCTGGCTAAATCAATGTCACCGCTACCGTTAAGCAAATTGTCATTAATCGAGAATTGTCCCGATGTGGTTACCAAGGCTTTTTCCAGTGCGGCAGAGAGTTTCTCGCTATTCACCATGGGAACATTCGCCAGGTTAACGCCGGCCAGCGACCATTGTTGTGAAGCATCGACGCCTTTTTCATCTATCCAGAATTGTCCGGAAGACTCGAATTGTTTTAGCAGTTCACCCGCAGCAGAAATGGTAAAGGTAGTGGGTTCGCCAAATACCGGGTGCGTATTAGTGATGTTTTTCCAAACACTACCAATGGTCTCATCTTTATATTTCACCGCCACTTCGGCTTCTTTTACCAAAATGGCGGGGAGCTCGGTAGCTGGCGTATCGTCGGTTTGTGGTTCCCCTTGGATTAACGGTAATACAATTTGCACAGCAGACATCAAATATTGCGTGTATTCCGCCGCCTTGTCTCCGAACACCAACTGGGTAACTTGCTGCATGGCGGCTTCATCACCAGCAATAATGCCTTTCATCAGCTGATAATCTTGTTTGGGTGCCGCTTTCAATTGTTGTAGAGAGTCGGAAAGGGCAGTGCGGGCATTCTTCGCATTATCAGTAAAATCTGTGATCAGCGCCCGGTCGGCTGATATTTGCTCTTTTAACGTTTTGAGCTTTGATTGCGCTTCAACCAGCGCCTGAGGATTTTTGAAATCCATCTCTTTTAAGGCTTCTACCTGGGTTTTGTATTCCTCGATGCGAGATTTGTCAGGTAACGCTTGATAAGACGTTTTAAGTTCTTCGGAATACGTTTCGTAGGTTTGTTTTGCTTGTGCTACTGCCGCCGTGGTCTTGAGCGGGTTGCGCTCAATCAGTTCATCCACAGTAGGAATGGCTTCTTTCGCTTTCTGTTTTATTTCATCGAAGGTCAAGCTTTGAGTAGGTTGACGAAGCACCTTACCTTCGCTACTTCTTGGCTGATCGAATTCCACATCCAGCACCTGAAGTTTGTTTACGATAACTTCTTTTGAAAGAAGAGGCATTAACGCCACGTCGCCAAAGGCTTTGCCAACAACCACCTGATTTCGCATTGGCGCAGTGGGGTTGGTCAGTTGAATATCTTCAATGGTCACGGTTGTGGGAAACAATGAATGATTAAAGCTGCCAATGTTCACTTCAGCCCCGTACGACTGAGAAAGCTGGTCTTCCAAGATGGATTTAATAATCGTATTGGCAAACAGCCAGTAGCCAACGGCTACCAGAAGTAAAACGACGAGGGGGATGTAGCGTTTTTTCATTTTTACACCAGGCCTAGACTTTTTTAGAAGCTGACTTCACCGCTAGGGGGTCAGCATAGCATTGTCCTTAATACTCGCGAGTGTGAAGATTGGATGACAGTGCGATGAGTGCAACCACGTCGCACTCACCTAACAGACCATTTAGAACTGAAATTTACTCATAGCTTGACGGGCTTTTTCTACATAATCCGCCAAAGCCTGACTGGTTTTGGTCATCTGCTCCACGTTATCGACGGTATGCTTCGCAGATTCAGAAAGCTCATTGATTCTAAGGTTCACTTCCTGCGCCGCTTCATTCTGCTGGTCCGTAGCTTCTGCGATATGGCGATTCTTACCGGCAATATCAGACACAATGGAGAGCAGGGTGTGTAGCGTGTCGTTGGCCTCATTCACATTGCTCACAGTACTGTCTACCGTCGACTGGCTGGTTTTCACTGCACTCACCGCAGCGGCCGAGCCAGTTTGGAGTTCCTGAATCATCTGCTGAATTTCATCCGTGCTTTGTCCGGTTCTGCTTGCCAGCGTGCGAACTTCATCGGCGACCACCGCAAAGCCTCGGCCCTGTTCACCTGCGCGGGCAGCTTCAATGGCCGCATTCAACGCCAGCAAGTTGGTTTGTTCAGAGATCCCGCGAATTACATCAAGCACGCTACCAATTTTATCACTTTGTTGCGCGAGCTGATTCACTGTATTGACCAGCGAATCGATACTTTGATTGAGCGACTGAATTTCCTGAACCGATTTCGCTACCGCAGTAATACCCTGATGTGCGTTCGATTCTGCTTGTTCCGTTGACTGGTTTGCTGCTGCCGCATGCTGGCTTACATCACCAATTTGCACGGTAATTTGTTCCATCGCCGCGGCTACCTGAATGGCATTATGGCTCTGTGTTTCCGCCTGACTTCCGCTTGAACATCGAATCGTCTCAAGTTGCTTTCCTTGCGACGACACTTGTTCAATCGCACTATTCAGGGCTTGCAGTGAATCACGCACCTTGGCAACAAACGCGTTGTAATGGCGAGCCAGTCGGGCAATTTCATCATTGCCATCGGTGGGCAATTCTCGTGTAAGGTCACCTTCGCCTTGCGCAATGTTTTTCATGCTGTCTGCAGCCGCATGCAGCGGGGTAGTGATACTTTTACCGATTAACCAGGTGAATAAGGCAATCAGTACCAAACAAATAACCCCCAGCCCAATAAAGATATTGCGGATGGTGGAGAATGCCGCATCCAGGCGTGTCAGGTATATCCCCGTACCAATTGTCCATTGCCAGTCGGCAAAGCGTTTTACGTAGGAAATTTTATCGACAGCTTCTTCTGAATTTGGCAGCGGCCACACATAAGGCACAAATCCGGCATTTTCAGATTTCACCAGTTTCGCCATGGTGACAAAAAAGGTATCGCCATTTGCATCTTTAAAAGTGGTCAGATCCTGGCCATTCAATGCGGGTTTGATCGGGTGCATCACCATGGCGGGCGTGTCGTCTTGAATCCACAAATAGTTACCGTTGTCATAACGCATCGAGGAGATAGAGGCTTTCGCTAAAGACTGGGCATCGGCTTGCGATAAAGTGCCTTTATTCGCCAGTTCAGCATAATGTTGAACCGTGGAATAGGCGATTTCAACGATGTGTTTCGTTGATTCGTAAGCGTCTTCTTTTTGTGCTTTGTAGTGCTGTTGCAAAACTACCGTGGTCATTACCACTACCAGGCTGGCAACCAATAGCACTAAAAACGCGAGTCGTTGTACCACGCTGAAGTTTCTTAGCTTCATAAAATTTCTCGCAAAATTTAATTTTAATGAGTGTAGGAAGGTATCGGCTTCTGCGCCATTTTATTCAGCTTTATTTCGTTAAATCTAAGTTCGGCAGGATTTATTTACAGCTATCGTTAGACAGCCTCGAAGGTACGACAAATGCTTCGTTTACGCAGCCTGGGTTTATGATAGCATCGCGCCCGCGACAGCCAGACATGATCTTAACCATGTCGTTGGCATACAAAGATCATAGATCGACTTAACTTGCTATTTGGGTGTGCCTCGGGCAACGTGAGTGCAAGAATTAATCAGTAGGACTGATAACCACATTATATTTACAGAAGGGTTTCAATGCTCACTAACGACAATCTCAACACGTTGACTTCGATTCGTCAGCGTATTCGCGACCATTACCGGATTGATGAATCCACTGCTATAGATCAAATTCTGCCGGTTGCAGAAGTTAACCCGCGTGCCAGAAGCCGTGCCTGGGAAAGGGCACGAAAGATGGTATTGCGAATTCGTCGCGAACAGGAAGGGCATGGGGGCGTAGATGCGCTGCTGAATGAATACTCCCTGTCTACCGCTGAAGGGATTGTATTAATGTGTCTGGCAGAAGCTCTGCTTCGTGTGCCAGATAAAGAAACCCAGGATGAACTCATCCGCGATAAATTATCAAAAGGGCAGTGGACTCCCCATCTTGGTAATTCCGACTCTATGTTCGTAAACGCGTCAGCCTGGGGCCTGCTACTCACCGGTAACATGGTGAACTATGCTGACAAACGTCGTAACGAACAGTTTGGTTTGCTGAAGAAAACGCTGGGTCGTTTAGGTGAACCGGTTATCCGCCGTGCTATGAACATTGCCATGCGGGTAATGGGGCGTCAGTTCGTGATGGGTGAAACCATTAAAGATGCCGTTGAGCGCGCCAAAGACAAAGAAACCAAAGGGTACGTGTATTCTTACGACATGCTGGGCGAGGGTGCCCGCACCATGAAGGATGCCGACCGCTACTATAACTCTTACGTAAATGCGATTAAGGTTATTGGTAAAGCGGCCGCGGGTCGCGGTCCAAAACGTTCACCGGGCATTTCGGTAAAGCTATCGGCTATTCACCCCCGCTATGAATTCCTTCATGCTGAGCGCGTAATGGCGGAAATTCCGCCGAAGCTGAAAGCGTTGTGTTTAATGGCCAAAGAATTCGATATTGGCCTGACGGTAGATGCTGAAGAAGCCGACCGTTTAGACATCTCATTAGATATCATTGAAGCCGTATTCCGCGATCCGGAACTCGACGGCTGGGAAGGATTTGGCCTGGCGGTTCAGGCTTATCAAAAGCGCTCAATTCATGTTATTGAATGGCTACGTAAGCTTACGCTGGAAGTCGGCCGTAGCATGATGGTGCGTCTGGTGAAAGGCGCCTACTGGGATACCGAAATTAAGATGACCCAGCAAGCTGGCGTTGATGGCTTCCCGGTATTTACCCGAAAATCGTCTACCGACGTTTCCTATCACGCCTGTGCCAACAAGTTGTTGGACTACCGTGATTCTATCTATCCGCAGTTTGCCACGCACAATGCGTACACCGCATCGGTGATCATTGAACTGGCCGGTGACGACAAAGAAGGCTTCGAATTCCAGTGTCTGCACGGCATGGGTGATACCCTTTACGATCAGGTGGTTACCGAAGAGAAAATTCAGTGTCGTGTTTATGCACCGGTAGGCGAACACGAAGACTTGCTGGCCTATCTGGTTCGTCGTCTTCTGGAAAACGGCGCGAACTCCTCGTTTGTAAACGCCATTGTTGATGATGAAAAGCCAGTGGAATCGCTGCTTGAAGATCCGGTTGAGAAAACCCAGCGTCTTAAAACCCGTCACAATAAACAAATTAATGCGCCCCGTGATTTATACGCGCCGGAGCGTGAGAACTCCCGTGGTCTGGATCTCACCGACGTGAACGCTATGCACGCGTTGCAACATGAATTAGCGCGCTGGGAACAGCACTATGCGGTACATGGCGAGTTGCCTGAAGGCGCGACGGCGGTGTTAAACCCTGCAGCACAAAACGATGTGGTGGGCTTCCACCATTATGCTGACATCGAACAGATGAAAACCGCGCTGGATAATGCTCATAATGGTTTTGCGGCCTGGTCTAAGCGTTCGGTAGAAGAGCGTGCTGATATTCTTGAGCGCACCGCCTTTGCCTTAGAGCGTCATATGGGCGAGCTGATCGCTATCTGTATCCGTGAAGCCGGTAAAGTGACCCAGGACAGCATCGATGAAGTGCGTGAAGCCGTAGACTTCCTGCGTTACTACGCTGTACGTGCCCGTGAGCTTGACGCCGATCAGCGCTTTGTGGCCCGTGGTGTTGTACTTTGTATCAGCCCATGGAACTTCCCGCTGGCCATTTTCTTAGGTCAGGTGGCGGCAGCGCTGGCAACGGGAAACACCGTGGTGGCTAAACCTGCTGAACAAACCAGTATGGTAGCGAAACGCGCATTGGAAATTATGCACACCGTTGGTTTGCCTGAAGATGCCATGCAGCTGATCATTGCACCTGGTAAAGATGTGGGTAGCACGCTGCTCCCCGACGAGCGGATTAAAGCAGTAATGTTCACCGGCTCAACCCAAACCGGCACGCTGATCTCCCAGCTATTGGCAGAGCGTGGTGGCGAACAGGTACCATTGATTGCCGAAACTGGTGGTCAGAACTGCATGATTGTCGATTCCACCGCCTTGCCTGAACAGGTTATTGATGATGTGGTGCATTCTGGCTTCCAGAGTGCCGGTCAGCGCTGTTCTGCGCTGCGCGTACTTTACGTGCAGGAAGACATCGCCGACGATATCGCCGACATGCTGATTGGAGCCATGAAAGAACTGAGCATTGGCAATCCAGCATTGTTAAGCACAGATGTGGGGCCGGTGATAGACGAGAAAGCGTTTAAAAACCTGAAAGATCACGAAAGCTACATGGAAGGTAAAGGCAAGCTGTTGTATCAGTGTGAATTACCTGAAAACTGCGGCGACGGTTTCTTCTATCCACCTACGCTGTATCAGATTGACAGTATTGATGTGCTGGAAAAAGAAGTTTTCGGTCCGGTTATTCACCTTGTGCGCTTTAAAGGTAAGGAAATCGGTAGCGTTGTCGACAAGATCAACAGCACCGGTTACGGCCTGACCATGGGCATTCACTCTCGAATCGAAGAACGCGCGAACGAGCTGGCTGCTCGCAGCCGTGCCGGTAACGTGTACGTGAACCGAAACATGATTGGTGCCATTGTGGGCGTGCAGCCATTTGGTGGTCGCGGTCTTTCTGGTACCGGCCCGAAAGCGGGTGGTCCGAACTACTTACGCCGTCTTATGCAAGAGCGTGCTACACCTAAGCCTTCTCAGGTTGACGATATTGAAAACCTCGATGCTGCATTAAGCGGCGAGAAGAAAGATGCAGAAGCCGCCGTGCGCCTGATGACGCAAGGGGTGAATGTTGAAACACAATGGCGTCATACTGCACTGAACGACCGTATTTCCATGGTTCGTCAGTTGCTGGCTAAGCTGGCAAAAGTGGATATCGTTGATGAATTAGCCGACGACCTTAACCGCACACTCGCCACGTCTCGTCAGCAGTTAACCACTATCGAGCGCACCATGGCGAAGGCCAAGCAATTACCCGGACCAACCGGTGAGTCGAATAAGCTCTATCTTGAACCACGTGGTGTTCTGGTTTGTTTCGCGGATAAAGGCGTAAGTTTCGAGTACTGGACATTGTCGATTGTTACTGCACTGGCCACCGGTAACGTGGTTGTGTCTGTTGTCTCTGACTTGTTCTACGACGAAGCACTGGAATTCCAAAAGCACTTCCTGAAAACCGGCGCGCCAGAAGGTGTGTTCCAGGTAGCCCGTTTGAGTCACTTGAACGATTTGCTGATGAACGAGCACTTATCGGGTGTGGTTGTCGATTCACATACCGAGCGTACTGCGCAAATTGCTGCCATGTTATCGTCTCGTGAAGGGGCTATTCTGCCGGTAATTACCGCAGAATATAACGACAACCTCATTCAGCGTTTGTTAACAGAGAAAACCATCAGTATTGATACCACCGCTTCGGGTGGTAACACATCACTGATGACGCTGGTGGAAGACGACGAATAATCGGTCTTCCAATCCAACGAAACTAAAAAAGGCGTGCTTCATTTGAAGCACGCCTTTTTCGTTAATGTGCAAATAGAATTACGGGATGCGTGTTACATCCACTCGTCGTTACGACGACGCTTCTTCGGCAGGAAAGTAAGAATGACGCCGAGTAGCACACCACCGCCAGCGACAATGCCGCCCCAGGTAAACCACTTGATCATTTCGTCTTTACTTTGTGCTTCAAGCTGGTTGGTTAAGCGCGTAATTTCCGTGGTTTGATCGCCGGTTTCAGACTTCAGGGCGGAAAGTTCCTGACGTACCGCACTGAGTTGCTGCTTCAGGCGATCGTTTTCAGTACGTAAACCTTGCAGGCTGCCTTCGCTGTCAGCGAGGCGTTGGGTAAGCAGAGGAATCTTTTCTGCCTGCGACATTTCATTACTGACAAAGCGGGTTTCAACCCAACCTGTGCGATCTTCGTTGTCTTTAATCTGAGTAAACTCGGCTTCACTGTTGCGATCGAGCACGGTGATTGGCGTACCTGCGCCTACCGAACCAAGAATACGGTAGTTGCGACCAGGACCCGCATGCAGGAAGACAAACAGGTCATCGCGGATGTAATTTGAGGAAGAAGCTTCTTCCTGCAGAGATTCTTCAATAGGATCCTGCTGTTGTGCAAAAACCTGAAAGGATAGACCAATAAGAGCAATGGTCAGCCATTTTCGTAACATAGTGCGTCCGTAGTGGTTGTTAGAAACGTTGTGATGGTATTGGCTGTTCTTATGAAAGGCAAGCCTGACCGCCTGTTTGGACCGGCAACTCGTCATACAGTTCACTTTTCGTGACATCAAAGAGTGTGCAATGAACGACTTAGGTCTAACATACATTGCGAAAAAACCTATACGAAGGTATTGTGTCTTACTAATCATCGACCGACCTGCCTTTATCTCTTATGTCGGAAATAGAAATAAAATTTGTGACGCGCGAAAGCGCGTTACCTGCATTTATCGACAACGTTCTGCCCGTATTTGAACGCGCTGGTTATTCCGTTAACCGCGAAGCAGAAATGCGCTTACAGAACGATTACTACGATACTGCGGAACATATTTTCCAAACTGCAAAAATGGGTTTTCGTGTTCGTGGCTTCGACGATAAGTTCGAACAAACCATGAAAACTCAGGGCAAAATCAGCGGCGGGCTGCACCAACGTGCCGAGTACAACGTTGATTTAGAAACCGCTGAACCTGATTTGCGCCTCTTCCCCAAAGACGTATGGCCTGATGACTGGCAGGTAGAAACCGTTAATCAAGACTTACAGCGTCAATTCAGTACTAACTTTGTTAGAACCACGTTCAATGTGGCGTGGCAGGATGCTCTGGTTGAAATTGTTGTCGACGAAGGGGAAGCCATTACCGGTAAAAACAGTTCGCCCATTCGAGAAATTGAACTGGAACTGAAAAAGGGCCAGGTTGCAGACTTGTTCACCCTGAGTCAGCTTATCGTTGAGAACATGCCGGTACGTTTGAGTGATGTGTCGAAAGCCGCGCAGGGGTATCAACTCCTTAATGGCTTGTCGCCAGTGATTTCTCCTATGCAAGGCTACCTTGCACTCAATCACGGCACCTCTACCGAAGACGCGTTCTGTAAGGCCATTCAACTGGCGCTGTCGCACTGGCAAAAGCACGAGCACTTGTTCTATGAAACGGGCTCAGTAAAAATGCTGGGTGAAATTGTAAAGAGTATTCGTCTGCTGCTACAAACCGTCACCCTTTATCTTCCTGTGCTGCAATGCCCGCAACTGATGTCGGTTCACCAATTACTCACACGATACGTTCAAGGCTGGTTGTGGCAAGATGATCTACAAAGCCTGCGCTATTTGTTGTCGAAGAAAAGTTTGTTTAATAAATGCCTAAGCCGTTATCCGGCATTGCTTAGCTACTTACAAGGCAGAAAAGCAGGATTGATTCATGCGCATCACCCTGAAGAATTGTTACTGAACAAACAGACTAACCGACTTAAATTACTGCTTTCGCAAATATTGCACGAAAAGCCCTGGCGCGACCATTCCAGAGCCTACGATGTACCGGTAATGGAACACGCCCAAGGGTGGCTGGCACAGGGTTGGCAAACGGTGCAGCAAACCATGCCTGCTGCGCGTACCATGACTCCCGAAAATTATCTGGCAATTGGCGTGCTACTTAGACAAACTTTGTGGAACGGGTTTCTGTTGGCTGATTTGTTCGATGACGACAGGCATCATTTCCGTGCGCCGTGGCTCGATATCTTAACCGGTATTGATGAACTCAAAGCGCTAATGATGCTAAAAGCTATGTCTCAGGAATCTGAGCTTGACGATGTGACCGACGTATTCACCTGGATTGATGAGAAGATTGTCAGTCTGATGAGTGTAATGGAAAGAACCCGACAAGCGGGTATGCAAGGCGATATTTACTGGTAATCCAGTTGCTGAAGAGGACGTGAGGGAAAACACCTATGTTGCATCGCTACACCCTTTTGGTTTTGTTTCTGCTTTATGCGGTACTACTGTTCCAGTTTTTCCGTGAAAAACAGCGTGTGGCTGGCGCAAACTGGGTAGCGGCAGCAATGGCCGTGTGGCCCCTCATTCTGGTTGATGAAATTATTCGAGCCTTCGGCTTGCCGCTGGCGGCCGCGTCCTCGTTACTGGTTTTTGTGCCTTTGCTCTGTCTTACTTTGCTTTATCGCAGTGTAAAATTGCTGGTTATTGATAATCCTCGTCCATCCAAACCTTTGTTATGGGTGCCTGTGGGGATTACGGTACTTGCTCAGATACCACTTTGGTTTGTGAGTACCAGTGAAAAAGCCACGTGGCTACAGGCTTCTCCCGTGGGGCATCCCCTCGAAAACTGGGCGCTGTATCTCGCCTACATGGTAACCGGATTCGGCATGCTGGTGATGGGCATCGTGATCACAGAAATGATTCAGAATTACCATCGTTACTTATCCTGCCAAGTGGTTGATGTAAGAGAATACAAAGTGCGTTGGCTTGGTGGTGCTATGGGAATTAGTGTCGGGCTAGGCTTTTGTTGTGTGTTGCTGGTAACCGCCGGTGCGTTCGGCTTCTTTAATATTACGTTCTGGCAGTCCTTGTTTAATCTGCTGTTTGCGATTGCCATGCTGCAGACATTTATTGCAGTTATCCGCCCGCAACATACCTCTCCCTCTCCACTGGATTATCATCGTCTGGCAGAACTCAAGGCGCAACAATGCGTGATGCGTGAAGCCTTAGTTAAAGCTGAACAAGCCATGTCGTCGGTAGAAGCGTATAAAAAGCCCGGCTTACAACTTAAAGCATTTGCACAACAGTGCAACGCAGACCCAACCACCATGGTTATTGCATTACGCTTGCTGGAAAAGCGGGACTTCAGAAGTTTCGTGTATCAATACCGCCTCGCTTACGCGAAAAGTGAGTTGCTCAGTCAAGACAGCCAATTGGCGGCTACAGCGAAACGACTTGGTATTCACTCCGAGCAATTTCTCAGTGGTGCAATGATGAATCACATCCGCAAACAGGGTTGAACAAAGAGGTTAGGTTGCTCTTTCGTATTGACCGCGCAGGCAGATGGGCACTAACCAAAATGACGGTGTAGTACTGCGCCGGTAAACGACGTGCGTAAGTAAAAGCCCCGAGGGCGAGTACGAATGCGCTCTCCATCTGCGTTCATGGCATCGGTGAGTACATTGCCGCTAGCCGCTTTAGGGCGAATATGCAGCGCTTGCCCCAGTCGCGCGGTGATTTTTTCAACATCACCTAGCACAATCATCTCAGTTAACTCTTCCCAATCACGTTGCAAAATAGCATCTTCCTGTTCGTTAGGTTGCCAGAAAAAAGCCGTGGCGACGCGACGGTCAGCCAGCGGGATACTGCGATCGCCTTCTAGCGGCACCCACAACACTTGCTGCAATTTATTGCGGACATTCGATGTTTGCCAGGTAATGCCCGGCTTGCTTAACAAAGGCGCATAGCAAACGTACGTTGTTTCCAGCGGATTAAACTGTTGATCAATGGGTATGGTTTTTAGTTCAACGCCCAGTTCAGGAAAGTCCTGTTGCGGCTTTGAGCCCGCTGTTGCGCCGAGCCATTTTTCAATAAGCATACCCGGCCAGCCCTTGTGGCGCTGAAGGTTCGCCGGAATCGCTAACTGCGCCATGGCGGCCAACTCGCCCAGCGTCACCCCGGCAATTTGATAACTGCGGTCCAGTAATTCCTGTGGGCTGGATGGTGCGGTTTCAGGCGGTTGCAAGGCGCTCTCCTCGGAATATTCGATGAATATGGATTAATGCTTTGAAAGGGCTATAGTTTATGGAAGAATGCGTAAATAGAAAAGTTTATCGTGCCCGGGAGTCTATGTGATAGATGCCGACGGATTCCGTGCGAATGTGGGCATAGTGATTTGCAACAAAATGGGTCAGGTGTTTTGGGCAAGGCGTTATGGTCAGCATTCATGGCAGTTTCCACAAGGCGGAATTGATGAAGGGGAAACTGCAGAGCAAGCTATGTATAGGGAGTTGCACGAAGAAGTAGGGTTAACAAAAAAAGATGTCACTATCTTAGGAGTTACCCGCAACTGGTTGCGCTACAAACTGCCGAAGCGTTTAATTCGCCAAGGGAGCTCGCCTGTATGTATCGGACAAAAACAGAAGTGGTTTTTACTGCAACTGGATTGTCACGAAAAAGATGTCAACGTACTTAAAACCGGTCATCCCGAGTTTGACGACTGGCGTTGGGTTAGTTACTGGTATCCCATTCGCAATGTGGTGTCTTTCAAACGTGATGTTTACCGGAAAGTGATGAAAGAATTTGCTGGCGTTGCGATGCCTGTTGTACAGCGTTCAGCACAAAACCCCTCAAATAAGCGACATCGTAAGCGTAGGCGAAACGGCTAAACAGGAGAACATCTTCGTGGCTGGAACCGGGAACATACTCACCACGTTAAAGCGCATTGTTCAGGAAATGAACCAGATCCCAGACCTGGATCAGGCTTTGTTTCGCCTTGCGTCCCGGGTTAAGCAAACCATGGCGGTGGATTCCTGTTCCATTTATTTGGCAGATTACGACCAACAAGATTTTATTCTAAAGGCCACAGATGGTCTGCACCCTGATGCCGTTGAACTGGTGCGGATTGGTTTCTCTGAAGGCCTTATCGGCTTAGTGGGCCAGCGGGAAGAGCCGCTGAACATCGAAAATGCCCACAAACACCCCCGTTTCAAACACTACCCGGAAGTAAAAGAAGAAAACTATAACGCTTTTCTTGGTACGCCTATTATCCATCAGCGCAAAGTGCTGGGTGTTATTACCATGCAGCAGAAAGCGATGCGTCGATTCAGTGAAGACGAAGAAGCGTTTCTGGTTACCTTGGCTACGCAACTTGCATTGGAAATCACCAACGCTGATATCCGCGGTGCACTTAGCTATTCATCGAATCAGGAATCGATGCCGCGTCAGAAAAACGTAAGGGGTATCGCAGGTTCCACCGGTTTGGCCATTGGTACAGGGTATTCTACCGACAGCAGTATTTCACTGCGAAACTGGGTGGTAAAACGCTGCAACGATCAAGAACTTGAGATCCGTTTGTATCGCCGGGGCGTTGAATTAACCCGTAAACATGTCGATGACTTATCGGGGCGACTCGATGAAGGCATACCTGATGACGTGAAATCGATTTTTCAGTTGTACCACCATTTGCTCGACGCCAACAGCTTAGGCCGGGAAGTGGAAGCGAAAATTCGAGAAGGGTGGGACGCGGCTTCATCATTAAAAATGGTTGTTGAAGATTACGCTGCGCGCTTTCAAAGTATGGAAGATCCGTACATGCAAGAGCGGGCCATCGATATCATCGATTTGTCTAACCGTATCTTGCTCAATATTCTTTACGATAACAAAGGCAAGGGGCCTTCTGCCGCTGACATCAAAGCCGACAGTATTCTGGTAGCAGAAGAAGTTAGCGCAACCATGCTGGCCGAGTTTCCACGGGCTTACCTGAATGGCATTATCTCTATTCGGGGGTCGAACAACTCTCACGCAGCTATTCTTGCCCGCGCGATGGGCGTACCCGCCGTCATGGGTTGTCAGAACGTGTCGCCTGCGCTGCTGAATGGCAAAGAAATTCTTCTCGATGGGTATTCTGGTGAAGTGATCATTTCGCCCGAAAAGAGTATCCGCAACGAGTTTGTTCAACTTATTGAAGAAGAGAAAACCCTCTCGCAGCGTATCGATGCCGAAGCCGATCAAGAGTGCTTAACCCATGATAAATGTCGCATGGCACTTTACGTGAATGCGGGGCTATCGGCAGAAATTGAAGCGACCCAGTTTGTGAATGCAGATGGCATCGGACTTTATCGCACAGAGATCCCTTTCATGTTGCGTGAGCGTTTTCCGTCAGAGCAGGAACAGGTGGAACTGTATCGTCAAATCCTGCTCGCGTCGCCTGAACAACCCATCACCATGCGTACACTCGATGTTGGCGGCGATAAGCCGCTACCGTACTTTCCAATTAACGAGGAAAACCCCTTCTTAGGTTGGCGTGGCATTCGTCTTACCCTGGATCATCCGGAAATTTTTCTGGTGCAGGTACGGGCGATGTTGCGGGCAAGTATTGGCCTGACTAATTTACAAATAATGCTACCCATGATTTCGTCGGTGACAGAGGTTAAAGAAGCCAAGCGTCTTATCGATCAGGCTTTCTTTGAAATAAAAGACGAAGTGAAAGACATGGACGTGCTGTTGGAAAAGCCCAGGTTGGGTATCATGCTTGAAGTACCTTCGGTACTTTATCAGCTGCCACAGCTTGCGAAACAGGTCGATTTTTTCTCGGTAGGCAGTAACGATTTAACCCAATATCTTCTGGCGGTAGACAGAAACAACACCCGTGTTGCTTCACTGTATAACAGCTATCACCCAGCGGTGTTAAGTGCATTGTTTGATATCGTTAAGCAAGCGGATGCGAACCATGTTCCGGTAACGGTGTGCGGCGAGATCGCCGGCGAGCCCGGTGGCGCAATTTTGCTCATGGGAATGGGTTACCGCAAGCTCAGTATGAATGCCCACAATCTGCGCAAAATTAACTGGGTGATTCGTAATGTATCGCTGGAAGAGTCGCGACAACTGCTGATGAAAGCGCTCACTGCCCACACTCATGAAGAAGTCTTCAGTCATATCAATCATTATCTGGAACATCGGGGACTTGGCGGCCTGGTGCGCGCCGGATCATAATGTTGTTTGTCGTTTTCGCTTCATACCTGTAACCCCTTTCCGGTGTATTCTATGATACGCTACGCGCCTCACGTAAATGGACGTATTCATGGACCCCTTTTTAATTATTTTTATGTGTTGCCTGGCGCTGGGGCTACTTGTTGGTTTGCTAGCAGGAATGCTCGGCATAGGCGGCGGCCTGATCATTGTGCCTTGTTTGTCGTATCTGATGGTGCATTTTCTAGGGATAAGCACTGACATAGTGATGCCAATGGCGGTAGCAACCTCGTTGTCGACTATTATTTTCACCGGTTTATCGTCGGTTATGGCGCATAAAAAGCTAGGGAATTTAGATCGCCATATTGTGGTCTACAGTGGAATTGGTATTGCTTTTGGCGCGGTAGCTGGCGCTTTCGTTGCCAGTGCCATTTCAGGCCATTTACTGAAAAACATTTTTGCTGTGCTGGTAATGCTGGTGGCTGCGCAGATGATTTTCGGTAAACGGGAAGCCTCCCGCCATGAAGCTTCTAAACCCACGCTGATTGCTGTTGGGTCTGGAGTGGGCGGCATTAGTGCGCTAATGGGCATTGGTGGCGGCGCGCTGTTAGTGCCCGCATTGGTTTGGTTTCGTGTGGGCGTGCGACAAGCCATTGGTTGCGCTGCATTCAGTGGATTAGTGGTGGCGTTATTTGGCACCGCAAGCTTTATATTCACGGGTGCTGAAGTTCCTGGCTTACCAGAAAAAGCCATTGGTTACGTGTACTGGCCGGCAACCTTAGGCATTGTGTGTACATCGGTATTCACCGCGAACCTCGGCGCCCGCCTGGGACAGCGGATGAACACTCAGTTATTGAAAAAGATCCTCGCAGGACTGCTTGTACTGGTGAGTATCAGAATGATTGTAGGAATTGAATAAGCATGGCAGAAAGCAGTTATTTTGTCTTTCCAAATATAGACCCGATTATTTTTAGTATCGGGCCGCTCAGTGTGCGCTGGTACGGCATGATGTACCTTGTCGGCTTCATCGCCGCTTATATGTTAGCGCAGAAACGCTTGTCACAGACTACCTGGACCCGTGAACAGCTCAGCGATTTGTTATTTTGGGGCTTCGTGGGTGTGATCCTTGGCGGCCGCATAGGTTACGTGCTGTTCTACCAGTTTAATATGTTCATTGAAGATCCCACCTATTTGTTCCGGATATGGACCGGTGGGATGTCTTTCCACGGCGGTTTGTTAGGTGTGCTAGTGGCCTTAGCCTGGCAGGCCAAACGTATGAACGCCACCTTCCTGCAAATTGGCGACTTTGTCGCGCCGCTTGTTCCTATTGGCTTAGGTGCGGGGCGTATTGGTAACTTTCTGAATGCCGAATTGTGGGGCCGAACCACAGATGTGCCCTGGGCCATCATTTTCCCTGGTGCCGGTGAGCATCCTCGCCATCCTTCTCAGCTTTACGAGTTTGCGCTGGAAGGTGTATTGTTGTTTATTATCTTGTGGTTATATTCAGCCAGACCAAGACCTACCGGCGCCGTCGGCGGGTTGTTTTTACTCGGTTACGGATGTTTCCGTTTCATTGTTGAATATTTCCGCGAACCCGACCAGCATATCGGGCTCTACTCCGTTGGCTTGAGCCAGGGGCAATTACTCTGTATACCCATGATCATGCTAGGCGCTGGCCTCATGGTGTGGGCATATCTACGTAAATCACCCGAACCAACAATAAAAAACAGTGATAAGAAATCGGCATGAAAGAATATTTAAAACTCATGCGCCACGTAAGAGACGAAGGCGTTAAAAAGGAAGACCGCACAGGTACAGGCACCCTGAGTGTATTTGGCTATCAAATGCGTTTCGATCTGGCGAAAGGCTTTCCATTAGTTACAACCAAAAAATGTCATCTGAAATCCATCATTCATGAGTTGCTGTGGTTTTTGAAAGGCGAAACAAACATTCGCTACCTGAAAGAAAACGGTGTATCAATTTGGGACGAGTGGGCTACCGATGAAGGTGAACTTGGTCCGGTTTACGGCCACCAATGGCGAAGCTGGGATGCCGGTGACGGCACCACCATCGATCAAATCAAAGATGTGGTTGAGCAAATTAAAACCAACCCTGATTCACGCCGCCTTATCGTTAGTGCCTGGAATCCAGCGGTCTTGCCAGACACTACCGTGTCACCAAAAGAAAATGCTGCGAATGGCCGTCAGGCGCTGCCGCCTTGCCACACCATGTTCCAGTTTTATGTATTAAACGGAAAACTTTCCTGTCAGCTCTATCAGCGCAGTGGCGATGTATTTTTAGGCGTGCCGTTTAATATTGCCAGCTATGCGTTGCTTACTTTGATGGTCGCGCAGGTTTGTGACCTTGAGCCTGGTGAATTTATTCATACCCTTGGCGATGCCCATTTGTACTCCAATCATCTGGAGCAAACCGAAACGCAACTTGCTCGCGAGCCTTTCCCTAGCCCAACAATGCGTATTAATTCTGAAGTGAAAGACTTGTTTGCTTTCACTTTTGAAGATTTCGAGCTGCAAAATTACCAGTCTCACCCGCATATTAAAGCGCCGGTAGCGATATAGCAGGAGCTGCACATGACCACGCCAGTACTGATCTGTGACGATTCATCTTTTGCCCGCAAGCAGATGGCCCGCTCTATTCCCGATGGATGGGATGTGGAGCTGTCATTTGCCGCTAATGGCAAGGAGGCTATTGAAGCTATTCGTGCTGGCAAAGCCGACGTCATGTTCCTTGACCTCAATATGCCGATAATGGATGGCTACGAAACCATGAAAGTGATTCGTGAACAGGATCTGCCTTGTCTGGTTATTGTGGTATCGGGTGATGTGCAAGAAGAAGCCCGGGAACGGATGATGGCGTTAGGGGCGATTGAATTTATTCGTAAGCCCATGGATAACGCCAAGCTAATGACACTGTTAACCCAGTATGGCTTATATTCTGGCGAAGCGTCGGCGGCTGGGCGTATTGCTGCGGTAGAGAAAACAACGCGCAACACGGCTGACGAACAACTCGACGCATACCGCGAGCTGGTGAATGTGGCGATGGGGCGGGCAGGAGAAAACTTAGCCAGGTTACTGGGCGAGTTTATCGACTTACCTATTCCAAACGTCAATGTTATTGAAGCCACCGAGCTACACATGGCAATCGCCGAAGCCCATCAAAACAATCGTGTATCGGCTGTGTCGAAAGGCTTCACCAGCGCAGGCATTAAAGGTGAAGCGCTGGTCATATTCAGTGACACTAAAATGGAAAACATTGTTAAGCTGTTAAACTACGGTGAGCACGCCAGCAATGAGGATTATCAGCTTGAAGCATTGATGGATGTGTCTAACATTCTCACCGGCGCATGCCTGAACGCCTTGTCTGATCAGCTAAATGTTTCTTTTAGTCATAGCCATCCTATTCTTCTGGGTCAGCATAGTGGCGTGACGACAATTTTAAATAATCACGCCAGTCGATGGGGCAAGCTCATGGCCATTGAAATTGCTTATGCCATTAAGACACGCGATATCAGTTTCGATTTATTGCTGTTGTTCCCCGAACAATCCATGAATAAGATTTATACCCGCCTGGTGGAAGAGGAATTTGTAGCATGATCAATGACGATATAATGCAAATGCATTGGCAACATGATCTGCTTAGTTCTATCGAAGTTGGCATTGTGGTGATGGACAAGCACTTCAACGTTGAAGTGTGGAATCAGTTTATGGAAAACCACGCAGACCTTCGCCCTAGTGAAGTCATTGGTAAATCGCTGTTTTCTTTGTTTCCCGAAATCGAAGAAAGCTGGCTGCGAGGTAAAGCCGAGCCGGTATTTAATCTGCGCACGCCGGTTTTTATCATTTGGGAGCAGCGGCCCTATCTATTTCAGTTTGGCACTAATCGACCCATTACGTCCGATGCTACCTATATGTTTCAGAACGTCACCATGTTTCCGCTCTCGTCGCCCACTGGAGAAATCAATAAGCTTTGTATGTTGGTTTATGATGTAACCGACCAGGCACTGGGCAAGTTACGCGTTGAAAGGCTGAACGACGAATTGCAGCAGATGAGTTGTGTTGATGGGCTCACTGGCTTATATAACCGTCGCTACTGGCAAGAGCGCTTTGACAGTCACTTCAAATTACAGCGTCGCAGAGACAATACGTCGACTGCTATGATGCTGGATATTGATCACTTTAAGAATATTAATGACACCTATGGTCACCAGGCTGGCGATGAGGTGATTAAAACCCTCGCGCGCGTGATTCAGAAAAGTGTGCGTGAAACTGATCTCGCAGGGCGTTATGGCGGTGAGGAGTTCGCTATTATTCTGGTGGATTCAAATCAGCAAAATGCGGCAAAAGTGGCAGATCGCATTCGCAGGCTGGCAGAAGCCATGATGGTAGAACATGAAGGCCAGCAAATTAAATTTACTGTAAGTGTTGGCCTGAGTGAGTATCGCCCAGACATAAAAAGTAATATGGCGTGGCTTGAACAGGCCGATCAGGCGCTGTATTTGTCAAAGCACAGCGGCCGAAATTGTGTCAGCACCTGGGATATGGTGGGGGCAGATTCTGCGCCTAATCCTGAACAAGCAAAAGCCTGAGCATACTTTTGAGTTCTTGGTAGGCAACTGGCTTAACCAGGTGATAACGTATGCCTGCGGCAAACGCTCTTTGCGCATCAGCCGGGTAGGCACTGGCGGTCACCGAAACCAGCTTTGATTGACACCCTCGCTCTTTCAATAGCGTTGCCACTTCGAAGCCTGAGATATCAGGCAAATGCAGGTCTAGCAGTATCGCATCGTAATTTTTCTCTATCGCTTTATGCAGTGCCGTTTCACCATCGGCCGCGATGCTTACATCGTACCCCATGTTTTCCAGCATATCGCACAAGATCTCAGCATTAATGGACTCATCTTCAACAACCAGCACCGAGAAATCACCGGAGGGGGGGGCATGTAACGACTTATTAGAAGCGAGCGCTTTGATCGCATCGGTAAAGCGATTTTTGTCGATGGGCTTCACAAATACCTGCCAGGCCGTGGCATCAGAATTGGCGATCACATTGGCGATGTGCGGAGAGGCCGATACCATCATTACCGGAGGCATATTCTTGCCCATAATGGCTTGTAGGTATGTGATGAGTTCTACGCCATTTATACCCGGCATGAAATAGTCTGTAATGATGCCGCTGTAACTTTTTACCTTCTCCTGATTTGCCAATAAATCGGCGCCAGATTTGTAGGTATCAACGGCAAACCCTTCTGCTTCAATCATGCTTTGTATGTAGATGCGGGTTATTTCCTGATCATCCACCACCGCAAAACGATTAGAAAATTGATCATTGGTGAGTGCTTCTGGTTGATGCTTAGCTGATTCTAAAGGCACCGTTAAAGTAAACTCAGAGCCGCTTTGCAATGCACTCGATACGGTTATGCTTCCGCCCGCCTTCGCTAATAACTTTCTCGCTGTATAGAGGCCGGTACCTGCTCCGCTAAAGGAATAGGCAGGATCATAGCTGGTAGTAAACCGTTCGAATATGCGTTCCAACTCGTCTTCATGAATCCCGATCCCGGTATCGACAACACGAATGATGATAACGCGAGCGCCGTCGACGATTGCCATCCGATTGTATACCGACACCATGCCGTGGGGCGTAAATTTAATGGCATTGTCTAAAACGCTTTTAAGCGCTTTGACTAACAGCTCAGGATAGCCATGAACGAGATAAGGTAGACTACTGTCGTTGACTATCTGGTGATTTAGATTTTTCTTCTGACAGTTGTACAAGAATTCACTGTAAGCATCGTCGAGTGCTCTTACAAGTATGAAGTCTTCCGCTTTCGCTGTGACAGAGGTATCGCCAGACAGGCTTTCCATCAGGTTACTGCTCAGCGATAAAAGTGTATAACAGGCATTTTCCGCTTTCTGTAGCAAGGCAGCCTGACGGTTCTTTGCATTAGGTAAGAGCTCCAGCGCACCAATGATAACGGCAATGGGCGATCTGAACTCTCTGCTCATTGCCTTAATAAACTCTTCAGTGGATGACATCATCCGGTTGGTTTGCTCGCGCTCATTTAAGATGTCGTTGCGGGTTTCCTGCACCATGGCGAACTGAGCAAGAACCAAATTCTTTAATGGTCTGAAAAGCAGAAGGATAATTAATAAGGCCAGACACGTTGTGATGAACCACACCGCTAACAGCATCATTTGGTTAAATTTGATGTCTCTGGAAAGCTGCATTTCAAACAGCTGAACGGCTCTGTCTAAATTTCTCAACATGGCCGTGGCAGCAGCGAGTGTTACAGGTTTTAGGTTTGAGCCGCGAGCAGCCGATGCACTTGCCAGGTACAAAGCATTCTCGCCGTATTGCAATGCTTTCTTGTCGAGGGCGCCCTCATCACTAAAGTATAGTTGCTCCAGTTCTTCTGATAATGGCGTAAAAACGCCTTCAAGTGGCTGCCTGCCAACCAGTATTTCGTGGTTGCGAAGAAACTCAGATGTTCTGGCAATTAGCTCATTTCTTAGTCGTTTTTGTTCAACTTCTTTGCTTTCGTCGGTGAGTAGTGTTTGCAGAAAGGCAATGCGTTGAGACAGCATGCGTTGATAACCGGCAATATTAATAATTTTCGGCTGAATTTGAGTTGCGTCAAGGTACGACTGGGTCCAGACAAAATACCCGGTCATAAGCAGCGTGATTGCGCAAGCTGCCAGCATGTAGGTTCGGCGTATTTTCTCTTTTATCGAGTCTCTGGTCAGCATAAGTCTAAAAGCAAAGAGGAGTTATAAAAGCTTAGCTCAGGGATAGAAAACTGCTAGGTCAGCTGACTAGCCTGCCTGCTGCTCAGCGCGAATAATGTACTTTTTTATTCCACGTAAAAACAACAGGCTGGGAATCACCATCAAAGCGGTAATAATAAAGAATGTTGACCAGTCGCCATTTAGTTTATCAACCAGATACCCGCTTCCTGAGGCAAGCAGATTTTTACCCGCCACGCTTAACGAGGCCATCAGCGCATACTGAGACGCCGAAAACGTGCGATTACACATAACCGATATGAAAGCGACCATAGCCACCGTACCCCAGGCGGCAGTAAAGCCGTCGACAATGATGGTGAGGGCAAATAGCGTTTTATCAGGACCGACATGGGCCATTAACGCGAACATCAGATTGCTCGAGGCCATCGCTATACCCGCAATCATTAAGCCGCGGTAAATACCATAGCGCATGGTCATTATGCCGCCCAGAATGGAGAACACAATCGTCACCCACCAGTTAAGTAGCTTAGAGTAGCCGCCGATCTCACTCTTGCTAAAACCCAGCTCTATGTAAAACTGCAGGCTCATTCTGCCGAGGAAGGCTTCGCCAATTTTAAACAGAAAAATGAATAACAGCAGTGAAAGCGCCAGGCGGACACCATTTCGTTGAAAGAACTCGCGGAAAGGCTCAGCGATTGTGACAAATAACCAGGCACCTATTTTTTGCATGCCTGTTGGGGATGCGCCTTTGGCGCCAAGTACTTTTTCGTAATAGGCCGTTGCTTGTGAAAGTTGCGCTGTGCGATCGACAATCGGTTCTTTGGCAACGAAGGTAAATAACGTGATGCCAGACATGATAGCCGCCAACAGCAAGTAAATATCGTTCCATGCCCAACCTGTCCAGTCGGCGATGAAAAAGGGCAGTGCACCTAATCCACCATAACCTGTCCACCATCCTGCAGTGGCCATAGACGAGCCTGCTGCCAACTTTTCCCGTTCATTGTTTTCGATTATGTCGATTCTGTAGGCATCTATGGCGATATCCTGCGTTGCTGAACACAGGGCAATAACCAGTCCGAATAAGGCAACATGAAACAGTGACGAGGTGGCGTGTAGTGTACTCATCAGTAAACAACTGCCAATGATGCAGAGCTGCATGGCAAGAATCCAACCCCGGCGCTGACCAAGCAATGGCACCTTCAAGCGATCTAAAAGTGGAGACCAAAGAAAATTAATGGCGTAAACCGCGAATATGCTACCAAACAAGCTGATATCGGTGCGCGACAACCCTTCGTCTTTTAACCAAGCGGTCATGACTGAGCCTATCATTACCCACGGAAAACCACTGGCGATGCCAAATACAAAAATACTGAAAAGACGTTTGTCCAGAAAGGACTGAAGAAATTGCATGATGAAAGAGTCCGTCCGATGGGATAGGTAAGAGGACTATTTGATCACGGATAACAATGTAAAACAACCAAACGCAAAAATTAGTTTACGGGCGAACACCTGCGCAATCTAAGGGACAAATTCCTTTACCTTCAAGGAATGCCAAACAACGATCTAACTCTTCAATAAGCAGGGGATCAGATTTGAGTTTTTCTTCTGTCCAAAAGTGAAGTTGGTTAAGTGTGTGCCAGAACACCCGCTCTCGTTCTGTATAAGGCTGATCGAGATCGTAGTTCACCAGACTCCACTCTTCGAGCGTGTCCCAGAAGAAAATGTCTAACTCGGAATGCGGTATGATACTTTGCCAAAAGCCCCGAAGATAAAAGCATAGTTGGTTGGCTTTGGCGTCGACAAAAGACAACAACATAATATTTAGCCTGTTAACTGATTCGCCTGACAGTATAGTCAAAAAAAATTCCATTTTGTGTAAAATCTAGGCAAAAAGAAACAGGTTTATGAAAATAATCAGAAAAAAGTGGGTTAGAAACCGTTACCACCCCAGATGATTTACCCATCCGTAAATCTCTTTGCTTAAGGTGCGGCTAAAAATAGTGTCGCTGGAATTGGTAGCTTGGAAGAGCGGAGTGGTGAGCGCTTTATTGCGATAATGCAGTTTTAGCGCCTGTGTCGCAGCCAGCTTTTGTTTGGCTGCGCTATTTGCTGTCCATTGGGTGTTGATGGGGAACTGTAAATCCAGGATTGGGAATTCTGTAGCAGCCAGCTGTGCTGGAATTGCGCCGTTTGCTTCAGATTGCGGCCAATATGGACTGATCACAACCATGCCATCTGGAGGCGGTAAAATGTCCGCAGATGTTAATGCAATCAGTTGGGCGGCGCTCATGCCCTGACTGATCACGAGTCTGAAGCCTGGGATTGTCTCTATGTGCTGAAAAACGGCGTTTGCCAACAGCGCGACTACTGAACGGTTACTGGCGGGATCGATCATGGCCTCTCTTGCTATTGCCCGTGGGTGCATACTCGTTGCCCCAGACGCCTCAATAATTGCAGGCGCGACCTCATTGATTTCACCCGGTTGAGAAGGTTCCGTTGTCTGTGAAACCGGTGCGCTTACGTCAACTCCAAGCGTTGCTGCTGGTACCACCAACGTGTGCCATCCCCGGTGATTCAATTTAACTGCGAGGGCGCGAGCATTATTCAGGGTAAGTCCTTGATAGCCAGTATCTGTAAAAATGAGTGCCACACCGCGACTTAACGACGTTGTTGGTTCACCACTGAAAACCGGCATATCTTCATCGCCAACCAAGATGGTTTGATACTCGCCTGGCAGATATTGATTCCGGATGTCGTCAGCCAACATCGCGCTCTGTAGAGGCAGTGCCAGTAAGCAGGACAGACAAATCAGAAAACGACGCACATTTACTCCGGGTAAAAAATTACTCACGCTCTAATGCGTATCGGCCGGGGCTGGCGAAATCTAAAGTGTTTCTTATTGCTAAAATGAGAGAAGTAAAAATCTACTCTGGTAGTGCAAGTGGTTCAGGCCGGTAGTCCATGAATGGAACATGGGCGGTAAATCGTTGCCATTGGCCAGAGGCTGGATGCTGCAAAATTAACGTTTCTGCATGCAGTTGCAAACGGGGAGCACGGTCACGTGCTTCGTCGTGGGCGTAAAGTCTGTCACCCAGAATAGGATGCCCAATCGACAGCATGTGTACTCTGAGTTGATGAGAACGCCCCGTCACCGGTAATAGTTCCACCCAGGTTTCATTTTCCAATCGACGGATCACGCGGTAATACGTTAGTGAGGGCTTACCATTCTCATGATCGACCTTCTGCTTAGGGCGGTTAGGCCAGTCAACAATCAGAGGTAACGTCACTTCGCCCTCGTCTTCGGCAACAATACCGTCGACGCGGGCATAATATCGCTTCTTCGTGAGGCGGTCCTGAAACTGCCGGGAAATTTGGCGATGGGCTTCTTTGTTTAGCGCCATCACCATAATGCCAGACGTTGCCATATCTAATCGGTGCACCACCGTGGCGGTAGGTAACACCTTTTGTACCCGACTAATCAGCGCATCTTTATGCGCGGGTTGAATACCCGTGACACTCAGCAAGCCGCTCTGTTTGTTGGCCACTACGATGTCGTTGTCGTAATGCACCAGCGACAGATACGGCTTCATCGGTGGGTTATAGATAAACGGCTTTTTGCCTGGCGGCATATTCATGGGTTGTTTACCACTATACGCAGACCTTCCAGTTGCACCGTGGCCGACTGCAACGCTTGGGTGAGCGCATCTCGTTGATGCTCGATAAACGCAATTTCGCTGTCGCGAACAGCCGGGTTTTGCGCTTGTAGATCTTTCAAACGCTGCGCCTCGCCAGTCAATGTGGATTGCATGCTTTCAATGGCATCGTGTTGGATCTGATTCGCTTTTTGCTGCGCCAAAGTGGTCGCTTTTTCAATGTGCAGCGTAAGCTGTTGCTGCAACGCCTGAATCAACTGTTGGGAGATCTTTCTGCCCGCTTTACGTGGATAACCAAAATCCAGTTCTACCGGTTTGCCGTGGCCGTCAAGGCAAATCAGGAATGGCGTGGCAGGCATAAAGCGGCCTGGCTGCAATGTACGATCAGCATTGGCTTGCAATACAAACAGGGCTTCCAGCCAGTAGGCGCCTTTGGGTAGTTCTCTGTCGGCAATAAAGCCAACACTCGCTTTACCCATCACGTCGGTTAAGATCATATCAATGGCGTTATGCACCAATGGGTGATCCCAACTCAAGAAGTGCACGTGTTCAAGGGTCGTGGCGACGTGGCGGTCATACGTGACTGTCATGCCTTCAGGGTCTAAACCTGGCAGGTGATTCACCATAGACTCCGATGGCGTGAGAATATAGCAGTCGTCGCCTTTGTCTTCCTGGTTTACACCTAGCGAGTTCAGCAGTCGGCCCATGAAGTAAGGCAGAATTGGGTCGTCATCCAGCTCTTCGATATCTTCAATTAAACCTTCAACCCGGCCTTCACCAGAAGCGTTTAGTTCAAGCAAGCGGTCGCGGCCCGCATCGAGCTGAGCCTTGAGCTCATCGTTGAGAGTTTTACTGGCACTAACCAGCGCATCAACTTGCGATTCATCTTCTGGGTCAAGACAAGCGCCAACGAGCTGGGTTTGTACTTCTGCAAATACGCCCGAACCCGTAGGGCAGGTGTGAGTGAACGCTTCCAGGCCATCGCGGTACCATTTCAACAGCACTTCCTGGGCGGTGCCTTCCAGATAGGGCACATGGATCTGAATATCTTTGGTTTGGCCTATACGGTCAAGACGACCAATACGCTGCTCCAGCAGATCCGGCGTTAGCGGCAAATCGAACAGCACCAAGTGGTGAGCGAACTGGAAGTTACGCCCTTCACTACCGATTTCACTACACAGCAAAATTTGCGCACCTTCTTCCGGGTCGGAGAAATAGTGCGCCGCTTTATCACGCTCAACAATACTCATGCCTTCATGGAAAACACTGTGGCGAATACCGCTGCGCGAACGAATCACTTCACCCAGCTGTTGGGCGGTGATTTTATCGGCACAGATCAGCAGTACTTTGGCAGGGCGTACCGTTGGCAGAAAATCCAGAAGCCAATCTACCCGCGGGTCTGCATCGAACCAACTGTTAACCAGACTGCTTTGACGCTCTGGGTACAGGGCATCAAACAGTTCGCCACCACAAACGGCACTGTCGTACATTTCCGGTAGTGCCAACGGATAGCTGTTAAGCATACGTACTGGGAAGCCTTCGATACCCGCGCGGCGATTACGGAACAAAATACGGCCCGTGCCGTGGGTATCAATTAGCTGGCTCAAGATGGCCTGGCGTGTGCTGGGTTCATCAATATCACTATAACGGGCAAGAATATCCGGTGCTAATGCTGTTAGCTGAGATTTAGCGTCTGCATTTAACGGCGCGTCGTCGAGCAGTGGCGCAACTGCATCGGCCAATTTGCTATATTCACTTTCTTCTTTCAGGAATTGCTCGTAACTGTGGAAGCGGGCGGCGTCGAGCAGACGCAAGCGAGCAAAGTGACTTTCGTGTCCCAGTTGATCGGGTGTTGCGGTAAGCAACAATACGCCGGCCGTAATACCGGCCAGTGCTTCAATGCGTTGGTATTCTTCTGATGGCGCGTCGCTGGACCAGGCAAGGTGGTGGGCTTCATCAACAACCAGTAAATCCCAGCCTGCATCCAGTGCCTGTTGATGGCGTTTCGGATTCTCGGTTAAGAAGCTAATGCTACACAGCACCAGTTGATCGTTTTCAAACGGGTTACCGCCGGATTCATCCAGCGCATCACAGCGGCTCTCATCATAGATTGCGAAAGCCAGGTTCACTCGCCGCAGCATTTCAACCAGCCACTGATGCACCAGTGAATCTGGCACAACGATCAGTACACGCTGAGCACGGCCGGTTTTTAACTGACGGTGAATCACCAACGCCGCTTCGATGGTTTTGCCCAAACCTACTTCATCGGCCAGCAATACACGCGGAGCGTGACGGTTACCTACTTCCGATGCAATATGCAACTGGTGAGGAATAAGCTCAATACGTGCACCCGCCAAACCAATGGTGCTGGATTGCATATAAGCATGCTGATGTTCCAGCGCTTCTTTGCGTAGTTCAAACCACTTAGGCACATCGGTCTGCATGCTGAACAAACGCTGTTCCGGCTGGTTCAGACGGATTTGATGATCCAGAAAGGTTTCTGCCAGCTTAGCGGTTTCTTTGGTGTCTTCCCGCAGGCCGTGATAAATCAGAACGCCGTTATTCTCTTCGACTTCCTGAATTTGCAGCTTCCAGCCTTCTTCGCTGGGCACCACATCGCCTTCTGTGAATGTCAGGCGGGTGAGGGGCGCGTTATCCTTCGTGTAGGTTCGACTTTCGCCGGATGCCGGAAACAGAATTTCCACGGCGCGAAAATCAACACTTAATACCGCGCCAAGACCTAATTCAGACTCGGTATTGCTTAACCAGCGTTGACCTACAGAAAACGTACTAACAGAACTCATAAACTCACCCTTAATTTTAGCGGCCGGTATTGTACTTAACGTACTGTGATGAATAAAGGCAATTGGGCTATTGAGTATAGAAGAATTCCTGATTATCAGATGAAGGGGAGAGATTACTGTGTTATCGCCAGTAAATACGAGGCGAAATAATCACCTTGTTTTTATTGTAGCGAATAGCTACAATTATTGATGTGTTCTACCACGAGGAACAACAAAGAAAAATGTATGAGTAAACATGCTACCCCTTTGCGACTAAGCGAATCACTGGTTGATGATGCTAAGGTTATGTCGGCTATTTCTCACCGCTCAACCAACGAGCAAATCGAGTATTGGGCGCACATAGGCCAATTAGTTGAGACTTCGCTCTCTGCGTCAGATATTGCTTTGCTCCTGGCAGAAAAAGCGGCTGTGGCAGTGGTAAGTAATCAGTCAATTTCAACGGAAGTGGCATATCAGAAATCTGACACTGAATTCGATCCACTCGCGCTGATGAATACCGTTGCAGAGGATTCGCCATCAGGTGAGTTGGTTGAAGTGTTAAAGCAACGTCAACATGTACTTTATGAGCCTGCAGGCGTGCCGGGGTTACTCAGGGCTGTCTATCCAAATGGCGATACCGAAATAGGCTCGTTTAAGAACGGAAAATTCAAAAAGCGTAAGATTACATCGTGACAAAAGAAGTCATTATTCTGGTAGGTGGTAATGGCGCGGGTAAGAGTACCTTCTACGAGCGCTACCTGAGCAAACGGCAAATCCCGTTTCTGAATGCTGATGTGTATGCGGCTAAACGTTGGCCAGATGCGCCAGAAGCGCACAGTTACGAGGCCGCAAAAGTTATAGAGCAGGAGCGAAACCTTCACCTTAATCTTGGCCTTAGTTTCTGTTTCGAAACCGTATTTTCTCACCCCTCCAAAGTCGATTTTATTGCCAAAGCACGGGCCAAGGGATTCAACGTCCACCTCATCGTGATTCACATTGCCAGCGAGCCCGAGGTCAATATGGCAAGGGTCGCAGATCGAAAGCGTCGCGGTGGACATGGTGTGCCTGAAGATAAAGTGGCCGCGAGAATACCGAGAACCCTTGCGCATATTCAGTTAGCGCTTGATTTGTGTACGTCGGTTTCCTTTTATGACAACACACTGATCAGCGAGCCATTTTCTCCTCAGGGCGTTTATGCCAACGGTTCTTTTCGTCCTCACCCCGCCTGTCATCAGCCCAAAAATTGGGTAAATCAGCTTCTGGCTCGTTAACGCAATATCGCTCTTTAATCGTTTTCAAAGGTGATGTGAATCCAATACAGCACTAAAAAAATCGCAAAAATAAGTGCTAAATCCTGAAAACTGGATTATGGTGGAATTGAAAGTCGACGCGACACGGAGTAGAGCGTCAGTTCGACAGCGACATCTTCTCCTGCGCGAGACTCTTGATTGCACGTCAGCAATTAGGCGGGCCGGTTATACTCTTGTCGGAGCGAAGGATGCCAAGAAAAAAATCTACAGAAACAAAGATCTACGTTTTAGATACCAATATTCTGCTACACGAACCTCTAGCATTTCTCTCATTCAAAGAAAACGACGTTGTCGTACCAATGACAGTTCTTGAAGAACTGGACTACATCAAAGACAGTAAGAAAGACGTTGCCCGCGATGCCAGGGTGTCCATTCGTTCGATGGAAGATTTACTTCACAACGCCACCCCCGAAGACATGCTTGCCGGTGTTTCTATGGAAGGGTTGGGCGCGGGTGAGAACAAACCTACCGGGTCGCTATCCATATTCGCCGATCTGAACATGGTGGAATCTCAGCAGGTATTTACCAGCAACGAGAACGATAACCGCATCATTAATGTTGCCCTGCATTTACAGAAAACCTATGCGCCACAACAGGTGGTGCTGGTAACCAAAGATCTTAACATGCGCCTTAAAGCCAAAGGTGCCGGACTAGCGCATGTTGAGGATTACCGCACCGATCAGCTCATCACTGATATTAAGTACCTTTCTAAAGGCTTTCATAAATTTGAAGGTAACTTCTGGGAGAAAGTGAAATCTGTAGAGAGCCGCTCTGAAGGGCGGGACACGATTCACACCCTGCCGCGGAACATCATGGAAGATCCCTACATCAACGAATTCCTGCTGGATGACTCCAAGCATTTTGCCGGTATTATCGAAGGTATTACTTCCGACACGTTGGAAGTACTGGATCTCGGTTACGAGCGTTTGATGAGCCGTCATGCCTGGGGTATCACGCCCAAAAATATCGGTCAGGCCATGGCGCTGCACTCGTTGCTCGACCCACATATTGACTTGTGTATTCTTACCGGCCCGGCGGGTAGCGGTAAAACGCTGCTGGCTCTGGCTGCTGCGCTTGAAATGGTGGTCGAGAAAAACATGTACGATAAAATTATCGTTACCCGTTCAACACCGGAAATTGCAGAATCCATTGGCTTCCTGCCAGGCACCGAAGAAGAGAAAATGGCGCCGTGGCTGGCGGCAATTACCGACTCGCTGGAAGTGTTGCATAAGCACGATGAAAACGCCAAGAGCTCCATGAACTACATCATGGAGAAAGCCAATATTCAGTTTAAGTCTGTTAACTTCATGCGTGGTCGCAGCATTCAGAACTCTATTGTTATTTTGGATGAATCGCAGAACTTAACAGCGGCGCAGCTTAAAACGATCATTACACGCTGTGGTGAAGGCACCAAGCTGATTTGTTCCGGTAACCTCGCGCAGATCGACAGTAATTACCTGTCGGCGGTCACGTCCGGTCTCACCTATCTGGTAGAGCGGTTTAAAAACTTCTCCGGTAGTTCCACCATCAATCTTGACGGGGTTGTTCGTTCAAGACTGGCGGAATTTGCTGAGCAGGAATTGTAGTTAAATTAGATGCCCGGTTGTACCTCGTTGCATCGGGCATCGTTCATTGAATCTCCTCGAGTGTATACAACCCCTTCGCAATTTCTTTTGCGGACGACTCTGCTATTTCGCCAAATTTAAACAGCGCCGGGCCGGTGGGCTCTATCAACACATAGGTTTTGCCATCTGCTTTCAATGTTGCTTCGCCTTTCTTCGGCGTCAGTGCAATGCCCAATAGCGCATGTTCAGGTAGCAGCACCAACACCATGGCCGTATCGGGAAGAAAAGCACGAGCAATCGAAGCAATTAACACTGATTTGCTGTCGCAGTCGCCGCGGTTTTCATTCAGTAACTGAATGGGCGGCGCAAAGCCAGAACCGTTACTCTGCGCGCGGTTATCAAGCGCATCGTATGGAATACTCTGCACCCAGCTCAGTAACAGATTAAAATATTCACGGGCGTCGGCCTGGGTATTCACTTGCTCATAAAATGCCTGAGAGAGAGGAATGAGCGACTCTGTCATCTCTTTCATGTAACGCACATGGTCGGGCTTTATGGCTTCTTCATTAAAAAACGTACGATAGCGAGTAAAATAGTGTTTATCGAGATAGTCGTCGTAGGCCTGATCCTTGGCCAGGGCTAACTGCCCTTGAATGACTTTTAGTTTTTCTTCACTACGGGCTTTTACATTGGTTAGAACAGTATCGCCCTGCTGGCGGATTTTTACATTAGCATCTCGAGGATCAAACTGACGGGCTACTTTCAACAGCTCTACGGTAACATAGCGCATGGCTAATTCTGGCCGATAGTTTTTCTGCTCGGTAGGCGCAGTGCTCAATTTACTATTGTCGAGGGTGAAGGCGATATGCCGGGAGGTTCCTTCGCTGTCTAGCCACTTGTATTCAAAACGTTGGCCTTCATCCAAGCGACTTTTTTTGAAGTTCAGTTGTTCTGCGACGGCAGCGTTAACAATTAAAAAAAGCGCGAGACTCAGCAGGAAGCGTATATACATGTGTTTGGCCCGTTTCTTCAACAATAACAGTATGGAATAAAACGGGCGGTTAACAAAGCTAGTGTGTCGTAAACCAGTCTAGCTGCTTGTGTAAAGACACGACGGTGCCAACAATAATAAGTGTTGGTGGCTTCATTTCTTCCAGTCGAGGATGGGCAGTGATGTCGGCAAGCGTACCGGTGATCACCTTTTGTTCGTCCCGGGTGGCTTTCTCAATAAGCGCGATAGGGGTATCTGCGTTAAGCCCGTTATTGATCAGTTTTTCGCAAATCACCGGCAGGCCAGTCAGGCCCATATAAAACACAATGGTTTGATTTTGATGAGCAAGGGCTGGCCAGTTTAAGTCGATTGTCCCGTCTTTCAGGTGGCCCGTAGCGAAAGTCACCGACTGGGCGTGGTCGCGGTGGGTAAGCGGAATGCCGGCGTAGGTACTGGCACCGCTTGCTGCTGTAATGCCTGGCACAACCTGGAACTCGATACCGTGCTCGATGAGCTCCTGAATTTCTTCACCACCACGGCCAAATATAAACGGGTCACCGCCTTTTAAACGCACGACGCGATTGCCTTTTTTCGCTTCACGTACCATCAGTTCGTTAATTTCGTTTTGGGGAAGGGTATGATTACTCTTAGCCTTGCCGACATAGATTTTCTCGGCATCACGGCGTACTAATTCCAGAATGGCAGGGGAAACCAGGCGGTCGTATACCACCACATCGGCCTTTTGCATCAAACGTAATGCGCGGAATGTGAGTAAGTCTGGATCACCCGGCCCTGCGCCCACCAGGTAAACCTGGCCTTCAATCTTTTGTTCGGTTTGCGCTGCCGCCAGTGCTTCCAGAAATTTGGCGTCGGCTTTTTCATCCTGGCCTTTTTCAACCAGTTCAGCGATATCACCGTCTAACACATCTTCCCAGAAATAGCGTCGTGCGGTCACACCCTTCAATGAGGTTTTCACCTTCTCACGGAATTTTTCGGAAAAAGCGCCCAAACGGGAGATATTCGCAGGGATCACGGATTCCAGCTTCTGGCGCAAATAGCGTAACAACACCGGCGCAACACCGCCGCTGCTCATGGCTATCACAATAGGTGAGCGGTCGATGATTGATGGCGTAATGAACTGACAGAGTGGCGTGTTATCTACCACATTAACCAGAATCCCTTTTTCCCGGGCAATGTCATGCACATGCTGATTCACGTCAGATTCGCTGGTGGCGACAAATACCATTTGTTGGTTAACAAGGTCGCTGTCGGCAAATTCGCGTTCAACCAAGGTAACACGAGGATCATGCGCATAGGCTTTTACGGTATCGCACATCCACGGCGCAATAACAGTGACCTGAGTTTCTGATTTTAAAATCAGCTCAAGTTTGCGTGCAGCTACTTCTCCCGCACCCACAATCAGGCAGTGCGTGTCTTTGGTATCTAAAAAGAGCGGGAAGTAACGCATGATATGAAAATCCTCAGAAATCAGACCTGAACGGTTCAGGTTATCGTGGCTGCTATTTTGACGTGGTTTTTATAAATTAAAAAATCTGTTTTGCGAATTTATATTTCTAAAAGGCATATAAAAAAGGCAAGCGTTACGCTTGCCTTTGATACTTAGTTTTTACGAGGTTGACGACGCTTCGGCGGCGTGTCTGACCATTCGCGCAACGATAAGCGCTGGCCAGCAACTCGGGTGTTCTGCAACAGTTCTTTTGTTTCATGTGGCATGCCTTCCGGCAGGTCTACCGTACTGAACTTGTCGTAGATTTCGATAGCACCAATGTTTTTACTGTTGATGTTACCTTCGTTAGCAATTGCTCCAACGATATTACCCGGCTTGGCGCCATGAGTATGGCCTACGTCGATGCGGTAGCGCTGCATACCAGACTCTGGCTTGCTAGAACCACGACGCTGACGACGGTCTCCGCGATCACCTCTGTCGCCACGATCACGAGGACCACGATCGCCTCTGTCACCACGAGGACCGCGATCTTCACGAGACGGCTTACTGTGCAGATCCGGACGGTCTGACTCTTTTAGTAACAGCGGCTCGTTGCCCTGAGCGAGCTTGATCAATGCGGCAATCAGCACTTCAGGAGACGCTTCGGTTTCCTGCTGCAGCGATTCTACGATTGGCATCAGTGATTCCAGAGAATCATCCTGCGTCGCTTCACCTACCGCCTGCTTGAACTTGCTCAGACGAGTCTGGTTCAGTTCACTGATTGAAGGAATATCCATCTGCTCGATTGGCTGACGGGTGGTTTTCTCAATAGCGAACAACAGACGCTTTTCGCGCTGAGAGATAAACAAGATCGCATCACCCTTACGTCCGGCACGACCGGTACGGCCGATACGGTGAACGTAAGACTCAGTATCGTAAGGAATGTCGAAGTTGACAACATGGCTTACGCGCTCAACGTCCAGACCACGAGCTACTACGTCGGTAGCAACCAGAATGTCGATGGCACCTTGCTTGAGTTTCTCAACAGTACGCTCACGGGCATTCTGTGGAATATCACCGTTTAGCGGCTCAACGTCATACCCACGGGCAGACAGTTTGTCTGACAGCTCAACGGTGGCTGTTTTCGTGCGCACGAAGATGATCATGCCGTCGAAAGGCTCAACTTCCATAATACGGGTAAGCGCTTCAAGCTTGTGGTGCGGCGCAACCTGACAGTAACGCTGACGAATAGTACTCGCCGTGGATACTTTTGATTCAATTTTAACGTGCTTCGGATTTTTCAGATAACGCTGGGTAATCTTTTTGATTGGCCCAGGCATGGTCGCTGAAAACAGCGCAGTCTGCTTTTCTTCCGGAGAGTGACTTAAAATAGTTTCAACATCGTCGATGAAGCCCATGCGCAGCATTTCGTCAGCTTCGTCGAGAACCAGGAATTTAAGTTCACTTAAGTTTAATGTTTTACGGTTAATGTGGTCGATAATACGGCCTGGCGTACCCACAACAACTTGAACGCCACGCTTAAGCTGACGAATTTGGTTATCGTAAGACTGACCACCGTATACAGGTAGCACCTTAATTTTCTTTGAAAAACTGGCATAAACCTGAAAAGCCTCGGCCACCTGAATGGCGAGTTCGCGGGTTGGAGCAAGCACCAGCAATTGCGGTAACTTCGCTTCCGGGTCGATATTTGCGAGCATTGGAAGTGCAAAGGCCGCAGTCTTACCAGTTCCTGTTTGTGCCTGACCTAACAGGTCATGGCCTTCAAGAAGTAGCGGAATACTTTCAGCTTGGATAGGGGATGGCTTTTCATAGCCAACTTTCTCCAGAGCCTGTAATATGCTTTCTGGTA
This sequence comes from Alteromonas confluentis, assembly GCF_001757105.1. GTDB lineage: Bacteria > Pseudomonadota > Gammaproteobacteria > Enterobacterales > Alteromonadaceae > Alteromonas > Alteromonas confluentis. The sequence goes on along the minus strand of NZ_MDHN01000025.1, from coordinate 10,400 downwards.
GGTTGAGGTCTTTAAATGTCAGCTCGACAGTATTGGTCATTAATGATCCTGAATGATAATGAATGAGGCGGGCGCGGCACACGCCGGCATGAATACCCGAGGTACCTCTGAATCATGTATCTTCTCTGAATCATGCATCTTGAGGCGGCGCGGGCGCGTTACTAAAGAGGTATTATATTCCAGATAGGCATGGAATACCAAACAAGAAAGTAAAGGTATAAAGGATGAATCACAACAAAACAGGAAAACGCATTTTAGTACCTCTGGCTGTGGCAGCTTGTTTGTCCGTCGGCCTGAGCGGATGCAGTAAGAAAACCACGGAAGAACACCTTGATGCAGCGCGACAATTTGTCGCCGCTAACGACCAAGACGCTGCACTGATCGAATTCAAAAACGCCATCAAAAAAGACCCTAAAGCGGCACTACCACGTTTTGAACTGGGTAAGTACTACCTACAAATTGGCGACTACGAGAGCGCAGAGAAAGAACTCAACCGTGCTTTAGACTTTGGCCAGTCTCCCTCTGAAGTGCTTCCTTATATTTCCGTTGCTTATCAGAAAACCGGCGCTGAAAATGCGCTGGCCGATGTTGATTATCGTGCGGAGGGCATGACAGCGGTGGAATCTGCCGAGGTTGGCTTTTATAAATTGCAGGCCTTGGCGCAGTTAGAGAAAAGCGAAGAAGCACTGGCCATTATTGATGACTTGGAGACTTTAGATACCTCTTCGGTTTACCGAGGGCTGGCACTCGCCTACCGCGATATCATAAATCAGAATTTAAGTGCTGCCCTGGCGTCTTTTAAAGCTCTGCGAGAACAGTCCCCTAACAACAAAGATGTACTACAGCAATTAGGCAAATTAGCCCTAGCTGAAGGCGACAAAGCGTTAGCGACAGACGCCTTCGGTGATTACGTTAAAGATAACCCTCAAGACATTACCACTAAATTTGCTTACATCACTTTGCTGGTTGAAGCAGGAGACACGCAAACTGCGGGGCCAATGGTTGATGAGTTGCTGAACGCTAATCCGCAACATCCTCTACTCAACCAGTATAAAGGTGTAATCGAAGCCAACGATGGCGATTATGAAGCCGCAGCCACCCATCTTCAGGTGGCGATGCAAAACGGCAACAACAATCCAGCTTTACGTCTGCTTGCCGGTTATGTTGCTTATCAGATGCAGGATTTTGTTACTGCGAATAACTATCTCACCGAAGTGGCACCCGATTTACCGCCCGATCATCCTGCGTTGAGCATGTTAGCTGACAGTTTGCTGCAGGTCGGTGAAAGTGAAAGTGCTACTGAAATACTGAATCGTGTCGACGTTGAAGGGCCTGCTGGCGCGTCTTTATTTTCTAAAGCTGGTTATCAGTTGCTTAAGCAAGGCAATGTTGTTGATGCAAAAGCCATGATCGAGAAGTCGTCAGAAATGAGTGAAACTGCAGATGATCTGGCTCGCCTCGGTGTTCTCCAGCTTTCGGTTAATGACATTGATGGTCTTGTGAATCTGGAATCTGCGTTACAAAAAGCGCCTGACAACAAAGTGACGCAACGTACGCTTATTGCTGCCTATATCAGTACTAACAAGCTTGATAAAGCAAAAGCCGCTACCCAACAGTGGTTGGAAAATGTACCTGACGACTATGCACCTTACTTGTTTCTTGCAGAAATTGCTTTTAAGCAAGGCGACAAAGAAACTGCACAGGCGCAGATAGAAAAAGCCAAGTCACTGAACCCTGATTCTGCCGAAATTGAATTGGTAGAGGCCCGATTCCTCTTGGCTGAAGAGAAATTTGACGAGGCCGTGGTCGTACTCAATGAAATCTTGGCTGGCAACGCCGATGATGCAAAAGCACTGACCGTACTTTACACCGTGGCTACGCAAACGGACGCAGCAGACGAAGCGCAAGTGGCGCAGCGGGTATACAGTGAAATTGGTAAACATGCTGATAACTTAGATTTACGCATTCTTGCCGGCCGCATCGCGTTTTCTCAAAACGATTATAAGAAAGTCATTAATCTGCTTTCTTCTGTTGAGGAAAATACCGCTACACCGCGCGTTTACTGGAACCTGAAAGGTCAGACATTGATCCGTCTGAATGACGTGGTTGGCGCAGTGGAACATTACGATGCGTGGTTAAAGCTCTATCCACAAGATAAAACCGCGGTGTTGGGTAAATTGCTGTTAGATGATTCTTTGCAGCAATTTAACCACGGCCTCAGCCTGGCAAATGCGTTTTTGGCCAAGCAGCCTGATAGCCAAATTCGTTTGTTGAAGGCCCACTTTTTGGCAATGACACGCCAGCCTAAACCTGCAAAAGCGATTTTGCAGGAAATGCCAGATAATGTGCGAGCTATCCCGTTCGTCCGCGGCATCAGTGCGCGCATTGCTATGCTGGAAGGGCGTGGTGCCGAAGGGCTTGAAGATGCCCGCGCGGCTTACAATGAGAAACCTAATGCACCGAATACCATGTTGATGATGGCGGTATTAGAAGCATCTGGGAAAAATGATGAAGCGGCGGCATTCCTTGAGCAGCATTTACAAGCGCACCCTGAAGATGTGCGCACCGCGATGATGAAGGCTGAAAGGCAGATTGGTACAGATAAAGCCGCGGCCAAGGATACCTACGAGAAAATCTTGCAACAAACGCCTGAGAATTTCGTGGTGCTGAATAACTTAGCTTATTTGTACTTCGAAGACGGCGAGATAGATAAAGCTCTGCCGTTGGCGCGCAAAGCTGTAGGCCTGCAGCCTAAAAATGCCGATTCGTTAGATACCCTTGCACAAATTCTATTGCAGCAAGATAAGTACGAAGAGTCACTGTCGCTTTATGAGACTGTGGTGAACGATCAGCAGGTGTCGGATACTGTTTATCTCAACTATGTGCAGGTGTTGCTGGATATGGGAAGAAAAGAGGTAGCCCGCCGTAAAATTCAAAATCAGGAATTTACTTCTGCCGTCGGCAAAAAGCGAGCTGAACGTATGCGCGTACGCTACAGCTTGTAACGCTAGCCACCATAACTCGTACCATAAATAACAAAGCCCGCTGTATTAGCGGGCTTTTGTTTTTCAAGCGTGTAGATAAAAAAGGCGTATAGTTAGAAAGTTGCGAATTCCTACTTTTGCTTTATCTCATCTACCGTTTGGCGAAGTGACTTTAGTTCAGCCATCACGTCTTCTAAAGTGGGTTCGTTATTCTCAGCCGCGGCCTCTCGTCTGGCCGCCGCATTTTCCTGTTCCATTACGCCTACCACAATACCAATAACCATATTCAGGAATGCAAAGGCTGATAAGAAGATAAAGGTTAGATAGTAAATCCAACTGAGTGAATACACTTCCATGGTCTCGTACATCACATCGGTCCAATCTTCGAACGTCATGATACGGAATAAGGTGAGCATGGAGATGGTGATATCGCCCCACAAATCCTCATTGATTTGTGCAAATAAGGTGCTGCCAATGGCACCGTAAATGTAGAAGATGATAAACATCAGTAACATAACGTAACCCAGCTGGGGCAGGGCTTTTACCAATGAAACCAGCAGAATTCGCAGTTCCGGAATAATCGATATCATCCGCAGTACCCGGAAAACCCGGACAAGTCGGCCAATCAGCGCCAAATCCGTACTTTCGGCAGGAATGAGGCTTACAATAACAATAATGGTATCGAACCAGTTCCAGAAGCTTTTGAAGAAATCCAGTTTGCGGCGCTCAGCCAGAAAACGAATAGTGATCTCAGTGAGGAAAAAAGCACTGATAAACCAGTCGAGGATCAGGGTGACAGAGGCAAAGCCCCGCGGCATGTCGTAGGTTTTCGCACCTACAAGTAGTGCAGATACGACGATGACGGAGATAACAAATATTTCAAAAGTTTTGTTTGAACGAATGCGTTCAAACCGGTTTTGCAATTCAGAAGCTTTCATGTTTGTTGGCTAAATTACTACTAAGGTATAAAAATTAAGAATCAAGAGTGTTTCAAAAAAGCGGTGTGATTTCCTACAATGAACGCAGTAGTACACTGTTTGAGGAATGTATAATGGATGACTCTCTGGCACGCTTGCAAGGAAAATTAAAAGACACCAGTGAAAAACTGGAAAACTATAATCGCAGCAAAGAGCAAGCCGCCACACTGAAAAATGAATTGAGTGAGTTACTCAAATTGCTGGAAAATCTTCCCGGCCGCCAGCGTGAGGCCGTTTAGGCTAAGCACGCTGAGAAACTCATATAAAAAAGCCGCTTGCCGAAATTGTTCGTTAAGCGGCTTTTTCAATTCAATTCGTATCAGCCTTCGGACTGTTGTGGCTGCAAACCTTTATTAATGGTTTCAATGTCCATTGCGGTTAGCGTACCGGCAGCTTGTTTCAAGCTCACTACTGCCTGAATAAAGTCATAACGCGCGCCAGACAGGTTACGACGGGCATCAAACAGGTTTTGGGTGCTGTCGAGTACGTCAACAATAGTACGTGTACCTACGTCAAACCCGGCTTCCGTTGCTTCCAGTGCACTTTGCGCAGACACAACCGCTTGCTCTAAAGCGCGGATAGTCGACATTGCCGCTTTCACATCGTTAAACGAACTGCGGATAGACTGCACGGTTTGGCGATAGGTCAGTTCTAAATCCTGACTCGCAGAGATGTAGTTAAACTTCGCTTGTTCTGTTTGACCAGATACACGCAGACCCTGGAAGATAGGCACATTCAACTGAACGCCAACGCTGTAGCTGTCGAGATACGGCGTGGTGTTGTCGATGACTTCAGTACCTACTGACGTAGTACTGTGCGTTTTGTCTTTACCTGCAGATGCACTCAGATCCAGCGTTGGCAAATGCCCCGCGCGAGCTGAAGCGATGTCTTCTTTAGCAATATCCATCGCTAAACGATTCACCAGCATTGCCAGGTTTTTCTCTTCAGCGGTGTCAAGCCACTCTTCTGGAGAGGCCGGCTGTGGCATGGTGGCAGAGAATTTTTCGGTATTCAGTTCAAACAACTTGTCGTGATATTTACCCGAAATTACGCGCAGTGCTTCAAGAGCAAGTTCAACCGCGTTGCTGGCCTGAATTTCATCGGCCTCGGTTAAATCGTAATTGGCTTGTGCTTCATGCACGTCAGTAATGGCAGTCAGGCCCACTTCGAAACGCTGTTTGGTTTGTTCCAGCTGACGGCCAATGGCGCTTTTCTGGGATTTCACGAATTCCAGATTGTCTTTGGCACGCAAAACATCGAAGTATGCAGTAGTAACACGAACAATCAATTCCTGCATGGCAGACGCCAGTTGCGCATCGCTTTGCTCTGCCACTTTTTCAGCGCGGTCTAAACCAACCCAGTTCGCGTGATCATACAGCGACATAGACAGATTCAACCCAAAACTGGTGTTGTCACTGTCTGAATCGATCATGGTGATACCTTCGCCGAGGAATTGTGCACGTTCAGATGATGACGTTGTATAACCAACGGTACCTGAAATCTGCGGCAGCAGGTTTGCACGGCTGATGGTGATGCCGGAAAATGCAGCGTCACGCTGTGCTTTCGCTTGGTTAACCACCGGATCGTTTGCCAATGCTTGTTGATAAACTTGTAAAAGGTCGTCTGCAAATGCCGTTGCTGGTACACCCGCGGTGATACCTAATCCAACCACCAACGAGATGAGTGTTCGTTTCATTAATGTGCCTTCCTGTAATTATTGACGGCCTACGTTTTCATAATGTAATGAAGTGTATGAAATCACTTCGTAAACCGGTAGTCTGTTCTGGTAACAGGGCATGTTTAACTGTAACAGAATATGTTACCACCACTTTCCGCTAATAAGCTAAAGTGTGGAATTTGCCAGACAACCTCAATATTGCCTGCCTGATTAAAATTAGTTCGGACAGTATAATATGTCTTTTACATGCGAGAGTGAATGTAAATGAACAAAAAAATCGAGACATTTAACTCAAACGATATACAGATTGAAGCAAAAACCCCACTTTATCAGGGGTTCTTTAAGATGGTGCGTTACGACTTCCGGCACCGACTTTTTGCCGGAGGCTGGAGTGATATCGTTAAACGAGAAATCTTTGAGCGCGGCCATGCGGTTGCAGTATTACCCTACGATCCTGTCACCAAAGAATTTGTGCTTATTGAGCAAATTCGCATAGGTGCGCTGGCAACCAGCGATAATCCCTGGCTCATTGAAGTAATTGCCGGAGTGATCGATGAGGGTGAGACTATCCACGACGTTTGCTGTCGTGAAGCCGAGGAAGAAGCTGGTATTACCTTGCAAAACGTGACCCGTGCAATGAGTTATCTGGCCAGCCCAGGCGGTACCACAGAGCGTATTCATATTTTTATGGCCACAGCTGATTCAATAACAGCCAGCGGAATTCACGGCCTGGATTATGAAGGTGAAGACATTCGCGTACATCGTGTTGCGGAAGAAGATGCCCTTGAATGGCTGGAAAATGGCCGCATTGACAACGCAGCAACCATAATTGCGCTACAATGGTTCTTCATGCATAAACAAAAGCTATTGAAAGACTGGAGTCAGGTTTGAGTCAGACAACGCGAAAATACGTACCACATTTACCAAGCATGCAGGCATTGTGCGAGCTGAATTACAGCCGTCTAATGAAGCTGCTGCCGGATTGTGATACCGAAACGCTTGTTTATCAATTTACTATTGCCGACCGCTTCACCTACCAGATCCGCATTGATGAGTCTGCGAGATACACCTCTACACTCACCATCGAACAAAATAACGCGGGCGCACCGGATTATATGAAACCATCGATGTCGGTGCGTTTGTATCACGATGCGCGTATGGCGGAAGTGATCACCAGTCAAAATACCGGGGCCTTTGCACCGTCTTACGAATACCCGAACAACAAAATGCGTCAGCGCAACGAAAAGCTGATGATTAATATCTTTCTCGCTGAGTGGCTACAATTCTGCATGAAAAATAAGCCGACTGTGTCAGCGCCGGTGTAATGCGCCTCGTTCAAATATCCGATTGCCATTTACTGGCCGACAAACACCAAGCGCTTTACGACATCAATCCTTATGACAGTCTGGAGCTGGTGCTGTCGCTGATAGCCGAAAACCCACCCAATGCACTCATTGCAACCGGCGATATTAGTGGTGATGACAGTGCCGAAAGTTATGGGCACTTTATTGCATTAATAACCCGCTATTTACCTGCTTGTCCGTGGCGTGTGATCGCGGGAAATCACGACAGTAATGCCCAATTCCTGCCATCGTTTAGTGGTAATGTGCTAGAGGCGGGAAGTAGCTGGGCGTTAGGCGAGTGGCGTATTCACGGCCTCGATACCCGTTTCGTCGACGCCAGAGGCAAAGTGCAAAGCGAGGAGTTAGCTGCGGTGGGTAATGATATTGTTGCTCATCAGAAGGCCAGTCATTTACTGGCGCTACACCATAACCCAGTAATCACTCACAGTTGGATGGACAAGCATTTGCTGGAAAATGCCGATGCCCTGAAAGCCTGGCTGTCGAACTACCCGCAAATTGCCGGTATTATCCATGGCCACATTCATGCCGAAACTGAAACTACATTTGCGGGTGTGCCGGTGGTATCGGTACCGTCTACCTGTTGGCAATGGGATTTAGCGCCCGAGTTTGCTGTTGACGATGCGGCGCCAGGTTTCAGAGAAATTAGCTTGTCGCCCGACGGCAAATGGACATCAACAATCAGGAGAGTCGATCAGTGAGCCACGTGTTGTACCTGCATGGTTTTTTAAGTTCCCCAAAATCCGTCAAAGCGCAGCAAACGCTGGCTTGGTGTACTGAACACCGCCCGGATATTACGTTGCACATTCCTCAGCTATCGAACTACCCGTCGGAAGTGGGCGAGCAATTAAAAGCGTATTTGAAGAATCATCCACAGTTATTAGAAGGTGGTTTACGGGCCATTGGTAGCTCCATGGGCGGTTATCTTTCCAGTTGGCTGGTGGAACAGTTTGGCGGTAAAGCGGTATTGGTCAATCCGGCAGTGCGTCCTTATGAGTTGCTAATCGATTTTGTTGGTGAACACGTTAATCCGTATACCCGCGAGCCGTTTTCAATTGTAAAAGAAGACATGGCAGTGCTGAAAGCGCTGGAGCATGAACAGCTGGCGCACCCGGAAAACTACCTGGTGTTATTGCAAACCGGTGATGAAACACTCGATTACCGTCAGGCAAGAGCAAGATATGCGCGCAGTAGTCTGGTAATTGAACACGGTGGTGACCACAGCTTTGTGGACTACGACAAACATCTGCCTGCCATCTTTGAATTTCTCGACGGCCACTAAAACAGTGCGCGTTGAGGAATTGCCCGGCTCCTTGATGCCTGCTAACATCGAATAAAAATCGTGACACGCCAGTGTCTATAATAATTAGCGTCTTTCTTTAAAAAGCAGTCTTATGTCGAACCAGTATAATTCCGAAGCGATTGAAGTCCTTAATGGGCTGGAGCCGGTGAAACGCCGTCCCGGCATGTATACCGACACCATGCGTCCTAACCACTTAGGTCAGGAAGTGATTGATAACAGTGTGGATGAAGCACTGGCCGGGCATGCTACTAATATTAAAGTTATTCTGCATGAAGACCAGTCACTGGAAGTTATTGACGACGGTCGAGGTATGCCGGTGGATATTCACCCGGAAGAGAAAATTTCCGGTGTGGAACTGATCATGTCCAAACTGCATGCGGGCGGTAAATTTTCCAATAAAAACTACGCGTTCTCTGGTGGTTTGCACGGTGTAGGTATTTCGGTGGTAAACGCCTTGTCTACCCGTGTGGAAGTGGTTATCCGCCGCGACAGCAACGTGTATCAGATAGACTTCGCCAATGGTGACAAAGTTGAAGAATTGCGTGTTATCGATACCTGTGGTCGCCGCAATACCGGTACACGGGTGCGATTCTGGCCCGATCCGCAATATTTCGATTCGGCAAAATTCTCGGTATCACGTCTGGTGCACAACCTTCGTGCGAAAGCGGTATTATGCCCCGGCTTGCGCATTCGCTTCGATAACAAGATAAGCGGCGAAAGTACCGAATGGCACTTTGAAGATGGACTGAAAGATTACCTGTATCAATCGGTACAGGAGTTTGAAACCTTACCCGCAGATTCGCCGTTTGTTGGCGCGTTTTCCAGTAGTACGGAAGCGGCTGACTGGGCAGTAATTTGGCTGCCGGAAGGGGGTGAACTGGTTACGGAAAGCTATGTAAACCTTATTCCTACCGCGCAAGGCGGGACCCACGTTAATGGTTTACGTCAGGGCTTGTTGGAGTCTATGCGCGAGTTCTGTGAATTCCGCAACCTAATGCCTCGGGGCGTTAAGCTGTCTCCTGACGATATTTGGGATCGCTGTGCCTACATACTGTCGACCAAAATGCAGGACCCGCAGTTTGCCGGTCAGACAAAAGAGCGACTTTCCAGCCGTCAGGCCTCTGCCTTTGTTTCCGGTGTGGTAAAAGATGCGTTTAGTCTGTGGCTGAACCAGCATACTGATATCGCCGAAGCGCTGGCTGAAATGTGTATCAGTAATGCTCAGCGTCGTTTGCGCCAGAATAAGAAAGTTGCCCGCAAAAAGGTAACACAGGGGCCCGCGCTGCCAGGCAAACTTACCGATTGCTCGTCGCAAGATATCTCCCAGTCAGAACTCTTTTTGGTGGAAGGGGATTCAGCCGGTGGTTCTGCCAAGCAAGCCCGCGACCGTGAGTTTCAGGCCATTATGCCGCTACGGGGTAAAATCCTGAATAGCTGGGAAGTGGATTCCTCACAAGTACTTGGTTCGCAGGAAATCCACGATATTTCCGTTGCTCTGGGTATCGATCCCGACTCTTCCGATTTATCCGGTTTACGTTACGGTAAAATTTGTATTCTTGCTGATGCCGACTCAGACGGACTACACATCGCTACGCTGCTGTGTGCGCTGTTTGTGCGCCATTTCCGTGCCCTTGTTAATGCAGGTCACGTATATGTTGCCATGCCGCCGTTATTTCGTATCGACATAGGTAAAGAGGTGTATTACGCGTTGGATGAAAGCGAAAAGCAGGGCATTCTGGACCGCATTGAAGCAGAGAAAAAACGCGGTAAGGTGAATGTTCAGCGCTTTAAAGGTTTGGGTGAGATGAACCCACTCCAACTGCGTGAAACTACGATGGACCCTAACACACGCCGTTTAGTGCAACTTACCATAGACGATGACACGTCCATGCTGGAAATGATGGATATGTTACTTGCTAAGAAGCGCTCCGGTGATCGTAAAACCTGGCTGGAAAGCAAAGGCAACATGGCAGAAGTGGTGTCGTAAAACGAATATTCATTACAGGTATCTTTTAAAACCCGGTTTAATCACCGGGTTTTTTGTTTGCCCAGCGAAGCTGGCAAACCCGTCAGGTTGAAAGAAACCTGAATCACCCT
>NZ_MDHN01000024.1 GCF_001757105.1 Alteromonas confluentis | reverse complement strand
CCAGGACACGCTGATTACGTTAAAAACATGATCACTGGTGCTGCTCAGATGGACGGCGGTATCCTGGTAGTTGCGGCGACTGATGGTCCTATGCCACAGACTCGTGAGCACATCCTGCTGGGTCGTCAGGTTGGTATCCCTTACATCATCGTATTCATGAACAAATGTGACATGGTTGATGATGAAGAGCTGCTGGAACTGGTTGAGATGGAAGTTCGTGAACTTCTGACTGAATACGAATTCCCAGGCGACGATCTGCCAGTAATCAAAGGTTCTGCTCTGAAAGCCCTTGAAGGCGACGCAGAGTGGGAAAAGAAAATCATCGAACTGGGTGAAGCACTGGATTCTTACATTCCAGAGCCAGAGCGTGCTATCGACAAGCCGTTCATCCTGCCAATCGAAGACGTATTCTCAATCTCAGGCCGTGGTACTGTTGTAACTGGTCGTGTTGAGCAAGGTATCGTTAAAGTTGGTGAAGAAGTAGAAATCGTTGGTATCAAAGATACGACTAAAACGACTTGTACCGGTGTTGAAATGTTCCGTAAGCTGCTTGACGAAGGTCGTGCAGGTGAGAACGTTGGTGTTCTGCTGCGTGGTACTAAGCGTGACGACGTTGAGCGTGGTCAAGTACTGGCTAAGCCTGGTTCAATCACTCCTCACACTAAGTTTGAAGCGGAAGTATACGTACTGTCTAAAGATGAAGGCGGTCGTCACACTCCATTCTTCAAAGGTTACCGTCCACAGTTCTACTTCCGTACAACTGACGTAACTGGTGCCGTTGAACTGCCAGAAGGCGTTGAAATGGTAATGCCAGGCGACAACCTGAAATTCGTAGTTGAGCTGATTGCTCCTATCGCGATGGAAGAAGGTCTGCGCTTCGCAATCCGTGAAGGTGGTCGTACTGTAGGTGCTGGTGTTGTTGCTAAAATCATCGAGTAATCGTTGATAGCTTCAAGCTAGTCCAAAAAAAGGTCGCGCAAGCGGCCTTTTTTATGCCCGCAATTAATCATTATGCAAGACTGACTGAGTGCACTTTCGATTAATAGGGGGAAATACCTATGTCCATAAAATAGTCAAAAGACAATACTCATCAGGTAAACAACAAGGGGTTCCTGATGAAAAATCTAACTAAAAAAACACTACTCTCAATCACTGTCGCCTGTGCTCTTCCTATGGCACCACTGTCTGCTAAAACGTTTGATATCGCATTAGCTGATAAACTCGCAGAAGCACCAGAACAATTACAACAGGTTATCGTTACTTTTGACGGTACCGGGCCGGTGAGTGCTCTGCAGCTTGATGCGCTTGCTGCGTTGGGTGTTTCTCAAGGGGTAAAACTACAGAATTTACCTATCGTGGGCATACTGGCCACTAAAGCGCAGGTCGAAGCACTCTATGCTCGTGATGATGTAGTGTCGGTTTATGACAATGCTCAACTCGAATTAGAAAATTACGAATCTACTCAAATTACAGGCGTACAGGCTATGCGCGCTGACCGTAACCTTCGTCACAACGGTGTACCGTATTCTGGCCGTGGAATTGGTGTAGTAGTGAATGATTCAGGGGTAGATGGCACACATTCAGACATCGCGTATCCTGATCACGTTGTACAAAACGTACTTGCTCAGACGAATTTGGCAAGCTTCAGCAGTATTCTTCCTATCACCTACCAAGAGAATGTCGCGAATAGTGATATTGGTGGCGGACACGGCAGTCATGTTGCTGGTACGGTTGGCGGCAACGGTGCACAAAGTAGTGGCTTACACGCAGGGGTAGCGCCTGGTGCTGATATTATTGGTTACGGCTCTGGCGCAGCGCTGTTTATTCTAGATACGCTGGGCGGCTTTGACTATGCGCTTACCCATCAATTTGATTACAACATCCGCGTTATCTCAAACTCGTTCGGCAATACCGGTGATGTAGGCACGCCGTTTAATCCAGATGATCCTACAAACGTGGCAACCAAAGCACTGGCCGATAGGGGCATTATTACGGTTTTCTCTGCGGGCAACTCCGGTGCTGGTGAATCAACAATAACGGGTAATTTCAAAAAGGCCCCTTGGGTAGTGACTGTGGCAGCGGGTGATAAAGAGGGTAATCTGGCTGACTTCAGCTCCCGTGGTGTCGACGGCAAAGGCGGTGAAGTGGTTGTCGACGGCGAAGTGTTTACCTGGGAAGACCGTCCAACGGTTACCGCACCTGGCGTGGATGTCATTTCGGTGAGAGCTTCAACATCCAGTTTGGGCGGACTCAGCGCCCAGGATGATGCTGCCATGATTGAGCCTCAACACTTGCCTTTCTACACGGTCTCTAGTGGTACATCTATGGCAGCACCCCATGTGTCAGGGATTGTTGCGCTGATGCTAGAAGCTGATCCTAATCTGCAATGGTTTGATGTTAAACGTATCCTTCAAGAAACGGCGACTCCAATGGCTGGACTTGCTGCCTGGGAGGCTGGTGCAGGCTATGTGAATGCGCACGCGGCAGTGAGTGCGGTGGTTAACGGGGAGGAGGTTTTCGGTGATACGCTGAAAATAGACCGCGAATTTAACGCCTTTGCAAACATTACGGAAGGCGACAGTTTTACCCTTGAAACAACGTACGTGCCAGTAGGGGACAGACCCACAGAAACATTCATCGTTGCAGATAATGTCTCCATGGTGCTGGCATCTGCATCAATTGAAACCGGTACCGCTTTTGTTCTCGAAGATCCTGCAGGTAACCGTTATGGTTCAGGGATTGGCCTGCCTGCACTGGGTTCTGCCGTAGGTACATCTGCACCGGGGATGGCTGGAACCTGGAAATTGTATAGTAGCGGTATTGGCAGCATAAGTGGCGTATCTGTTGATCCCCTTGGTGTGACAAATGGTCTTGGTGTGCCGAGCACAACAGAAGTGAATATCCGCTTGCTCGAAACCGCTGGATATACTGGCCTAGATGATGTTGATGGCCATCCAGCACAAAGCTATGTGGAATATGTTGTAGGTAAGCACTTGATGGACGGCACGGCGAACGGTTTCAAACCGGACAGTTTTATCAGTCGAGTCGAACTTGCAGATGCATTGTCGCTTTCTTCAAGCTTGCGTCAAACTTTGACCGGCAATGACAGTGCATTCAATGACGCTGGAGAATTTGGCGCAGTATTAAACAGCGTATCTACGCCGGGGACGCTGCTATCAGACCGTGTACAGTCGATGAACCCAGTCATGCTCACAGACTCGGCTTCGGTGTTTGGCAGCGATGATACGGTTAGCCGTGAAGCCCTGGCTTATTCACTGGTTCAGGCAATGGGTTTACAAGAGGCAGCAGAAGCGTTTGACCCAGAATCTCCGATTGTTGCCATTGTGTTTGGCGAAGCGATTGAGATTGATGACAGCGACGACATCTCACCAGCCATGCGAGGCTATGTGCAGCAGGCACTGGCTTCGGGCATTATGCAGGTGTCGGTGGCAGTGAGTCAGGGCCGATTTGATTTGGAGCCTACGGTTGCTGCATCGTTTGTACCGGATAATGCAGTAACTCGTGCTGATGTGGCTTTCAGTCTTACACTGAAAGACCAACTGTAAGTTATTCAAGGAGGCCGGCTTTGCCGGCCAGCCTGATAAGCTCAGCAGAACTTGAAACATTCAGTTTCTTATAAATATTACTCCGATGATTTTCAGCCGTTTTGAGACTCATCGTGAGTAGTTCCGCTATTCTCTTACTGGTATTGCCCGCTGCCACAAGAAAGAAAACTTCACGTTCTCTACGGGTTAGTACACTGAGGGGGCTGATGGTTGCGGGTGACGTCTCTGCGGTTAGTGATTCTAATCCCGGAAAAATTTGTTTACCTGCGGCGACCTGTTTAATCGCCTGAACCAGCGCATCAGCAGAGGTTTCTTTCTGCAGATATCCCTTGGCACCAGCATCGCGCATCGCTTCCATATATTCTCGTTCATTATGCATCGACAGTACCAGAATACGTGTCATCGGCCGTTGCGCGAGTATTTTGTCGATAGCCACGAGACCGCTCATTTCGGGCATGGAGATATCCATTAATACCACATCTGGACTCTCGGTCAGCACAAGATTAATTAAGCTGACACCATCGCCACATTCTCCAATCACCGTAAAATGGCCGTCGGCTTGTAACATTTGGATTAGGCCCTGGCGCATGATGACATGATCATCTGCAATGATAATTTTAATACTCATAGGGGAATGGTTACTCTTGTCTGGGTGCCTTTTCCTGGGCGGGAAATAATGTTCAGCTTCGCGTCGAAAGCCTTGGCGCGGTCAGCAATGCTCGTCAGCCCGACGCCCTTTGCCACTTGCTCATAGTCAAACCCGTTGCCATCGTCACGAATCTCTAGCAATAGCGAGTTGTAACTGCTTTGCAGGTTCAGGGAAATATGCGCAGCACCACTATGCTTCAATGCATTTGTAAGCACTTCCTGGGAAATTCTAAATACCAGCGTGCTTAGGTCGTCGGCGATGTCATTATGAAGCTGAACCAGACAGTCGCATTGCATATCGGTATCTTCAAATAATGAACGGCACAGCCATTTTAGTGCCGGCTTTAAGCCTAAGTCATCAAGGATGGTTGGGCTCATCATTCGTGAAAGATGTCTCACATCCTCCAATGCCATATTGGCTATTTCTGCAAGCTCCACAAACTCAGGATCACGGTTGCCTAGCGTGCTCAATCGACGAGTGAGGGCAGTAAGCAGTTGGCCGATTCCATCGTGAAGCTCACGGGAGAGGTTTGCTTTATCAGCTTCTTGCTGAGCCCACAGTCGCTTAGCCATACTGGTAAGCTGAAGCTGCTCCTCATCTAACCGCTTTTTAAGGAAGGCTTGTTGCTTAAGTATATCGGTGATGATGTCTTGATTATCATTGCCCAAGATATGCAGCCCTGTATTGTTTTGCCTGTTCTTCGGTAAGTTGTAAAAGCCAGTCTTCAAGGCTTTTTTGCATCAGTTGCTGGCTACCTGCGTCAGTTAATACACCATAGTACAAATGACTGCGCCAGAAATCAGGATGGGCAGCCAGGGCCTGCTTCAACGCGTTTGCCACATCTTCTCCATTGCGGGCTTTGAGGTACAGTAGTTGTAAGTAATACTGATAATAAATGGGCTTCATCAGCGATGAGGCACGTTTCATGAACTCGCTGTCTTTACCTAGCGCTAAGCGTTGTTGAAGATCGAGCGCAATCTTTATTTCAGTGAGTACCGGTATATTTCCTGGAAACAGAAGTTGCACGGTATCTTGTCCGGGCGCTGAAGATACGCCCTCAGTTTCAATGCTTAATGCCACTTTTAGCCAGGTTAGCATGGCGGTCTGTTCGCTCATCTGCGCAGTAATAAATGACTCAGCATCATTGATTTGTTCACTCAGGCAGTCAAAGTCAGCGATCATCAAACACACCTCACCATGCCATAATTGAATTTCAGCCTGGGAGCGAGGGTCTGTCGTTTCCAATGCCAGCGTCTCAGCCTGTTGCAGTGCTAATGTGCTGGCTGTTAAATCGCCCCTGGCAAATTGTAGATAACTGAACAGCAGATGATTAATCATCGCTTCCTGCTGCATGTTCCCTGAGATTTCTCCGGATGTGTTCTGCAGTAATCTGCTGGCGGCGATCCAGTCTCCTTTCACGAGCGAGAGCTGGGCAATATTCTGTTGGGTGCGCACCACATGTGCCTTGTCTTGAGCAGAAATGAACTGATTAAGCGCCTGTTGCCAATAAATATCAGCAAGTGAAAAATCGCCGGTGAGAAAATGCATGAAAGCAACATTGCTCATGCTTGCCGCTTTTTCACTTCGATTACTTTCCTGAACACGTATGTCCAAACCGCGCTTATAATAAGTGAGTGCCTTGGCGTACTGTCCCTGTTCCTCGTATAGGAAGCCGAGGGTATCCAGTACATGGGCTAATTCTTCGTTGTCGCCCAGCTCAGCGAGAATGTCTGAAGCTTCGTTGAGTGACGCTGCCGCTTCATCATAGTTGCCGAGCACCGCCGCGGCGTTGGCAAAGTTCGCCAGCGTTGTTGCTCGCTGCGCCGGGTAGTCGTTAACAGTGCGAAATGCCAGCGCATCAGAAAAATACTGGCTGGCGGTATCGTATTCGGCCAGCCTTAAGTGGGCGACACCAAATGCGTTTAACACCAATCCCTGACCTTCACGGTCTCCACGAGTTCTGAAAGCCACAAGGGCTTTGGTCAGTTCGTGATTGATGGCGTCACTGATGTTGCCGTTAATAATTTTTATTCTGGCCAGCTCAAACCAATATTGTCCTTCGCCTGGCGCCTGCTGGGTTGCTTGCTCATAGGCGTGGGCAGCCGCATCCATGTCTCCCGCCCATTCCATTACCATACCTAGCTCAGATAAAAGGCTGGCGCGATCTGGATAGCGCTGATTGAGTTCAGTAATGGTGCTTCTGGCAAGTTCAAGATCGTCGTTCGCGAGTGCTCTTATGTATTGACCACTAAGGGTAAAGAATGGGTCGACGTCAGGCAGGCTAAACAATACATCAAGATATTCTCGACAGGCACTGATGTCATTTTGATTAAGAGCCTGACGGGCTGCATAAAGCCATCCGCCGGGGTAGGTAGGGGCAGCCTCCTTTAGCTGGAACAATGCGTCACTGCTGTCTGCTTGGTTAAACCGATCATTGTTGAGGAAATAGCTCGATATGAATGCTGTGTCCTGCTCAGATGTAACCATTGTGGGTGAGGTGAGAAGGGCGTCACTGAGTTGGTTGGCAAATGCTTGTGCGTCGGCAGACAACTGCTCGATTGAAAAGGGTTGGGTGAAATCAAACAGTACGCTATCTGCAGGCATACTTCTGCCCGTAGCCCGTATCACCCAATGTGTCGCGCTGGCTTCAGCTGCATCAACATTAACGACAATATCTGCACTCATAGTAGTGGCAAGGTCGACCCGATCATGCTGATTGATGAACGGCTGTAGCGATAGATTCTTGGCAACCTCAAAGCTCGCATATTGATCGATGACGTCAATCTCTGGGGATGTACTCAAAGGCAGTGCAACCATGGCGTTAATGGTTTGCAGTACCGGTACATCATCAGCAGCTAATAGCAGCAGTCGCTTTGTACCCGATGTTGCTACTGGCGGTACTGAGTCTGTGGAGTAAAACTTAAACACCATCAGCATCAGATATATCGAAGCGAGAATTACCGCTCCGACAACTAAAAATGAATGGGTGTTCACATGATAGCTTCCGTCTTTAATTGACGGGAAATCACTAAACTGCGGCCTAGCCTGAGGCGAATGGCTGGTCATTTTGCTGAGTAATTTACGTTCAGCATTCAGGCTTCGTTTATCCGCCTTTGTGTTTACGGTAACAGCGCCGAGAACCAGTTCAAGCACTTTGCCAGCAGAATAAACCTCGGAGGTCGCTGATGCCTTACCCGTAGCGATGACTTCAGGTGCGGTAAATGCAACATGGCCGCTGGTGTGTTCACTTTGGCTGGTCTCGTGACCGATACCAAAATCAATTAACAGCAGCTCATCGTGTTCATCAATGAGAATGTTATCCGGTTTGATATCGCCATGGCTGATACCGGCAACGTGACAGGCCATGAGTGCATCAAGTAATTGATCCCGCCATATTTGATAACGGTCTAACGATACGGGCTTTTCCATGCGCACATAAAGCGGGTTACCCGGCACAAACGACATGGTGAAAAAGGCATCGTTAAAATGGGTGTAGACGTCGTGAATGCGAATGATGCGGGGATGTTGTAACTTTCTACCTATGTTCACTTCGTTGCGAAGCACTTCCATGCCGGCAGGGTTGGTATTCGCGTCGGGAATGTACTTCAGCGCAACATCGGTTTGGAGCAACATGTCATAGGCAAGGAAAACACTGGCTTGAGCGCCTTTTCCAAGCTGACGGATGACCTTGAAACGATCAGACAGGACTAAACCTGCCTCCGGTAAGGAAGCGTTTTGCAATTGTTGTGTATGTAGTGCATCCGCTTGGGAAGCACCTTTATTATTATTATGCAAAACTTACCCTGTAATTGCCCAGTGGGGCACCTGTCAGGATTGACGTATCAGGTTCAGTTTATGTTCGATAGAGTGGAATAACAATCGCAAAGATAACAAATCAGCAATCTGTCGCGCGAATGCAACTTCGTTTTCGGTGAAATACTGCCTACCGGAAATGTTGTCACCATACAGCACGCCAATCACATTGGACTCGTCAAAAAGGGGTATGCAAACGGCTGCCTGAATTCGATTCGCGATAACGCTTTGCTGCGTATTGTAATCGTCAAGCTGCATGATATTGCCCAGAGCAAGCGGTTGCTTCTGGGATATGGCATTCCTTATCACGGTTCGACTGCCGGTAAAGCGGCTTTCATCCATCCAGGGTTGATAGCCCGTAGCCTGCGAAATATTCGCATTGTTATCGCAAAGGAGTACCGCAGTTCGTTCACAGCGAAGTGTTTGAGCGAAACAGTTTTGCGCCATGTCGATGAGTGACTGGGTATCTGCGCAATCAGCGAGGGCAGCCTTCAGTGCGTTAAGTCTGGATTGCTGCCAGATGTCAAGGGAGGCAGCCTGCATTTCAGAGTCCACACTGGTGGTTGTTAGCTCACACGCCACCGGACCAAAGTGTAAAACAACAGAGCTATCCAGCATCAACGACGAGACAGGTTTTCCATGGATAAAACAGCCTGTGGTACTGGTATCCTGAAGGCTCCAACGGTCGTCATTTTGGGCAATCAGAATGGCATGTTGACGTGACACCTGAGGATGAGGGATGACAATATCGGCCAGTTCACTGCGGCCGAGAATATAATGTCGTCCCGGCATCAGTGTTCTTTGGGTGACAATCCCATTATGTTCAGCAAGGGCAACCTGCAAAGGCATAGATATCTGCTCCGGTCAGATTACATAACCCGCAAGGCGTACCGTAAACTGGAGAATTTTGACTTCAGTTCACCTTCAACATTTACCAGCGTATCAGACGCTTGCCATACATCAGGCATTGCACCAGCCGGAGCCGCATTAATAAGGCTTATCAGGCTGTCTACTTCTTCCAGTGCGCTATCAAAATCCTGATCGGACACGGCGAAAGACAATAACGTCATGCTGTGTTCAATGGCTGCAAGTGTAACTGGCTGGATAAGGTTGCCATGCAGAGATAAGAAACTCTCAATATCTGACACCTTGTCACTCACAATATTGGCAGGTGTGCGGGTATCTAGCATGATCATAAAGTCAGAGAATTTACCTGTATTGCCTCTGGCCCTAATACTTCCGGCAGAAACCAGCGTGGTCATGTCAGTGAATGTACCATCGGCGTGAGAGGTAAATAGACGCAGCGGTAAATCAGGCGTGTAATGAATAGCTTTGGTATAAAGTTCTACTGTTGCCACACCTTCAAACGCAAAGCCGCTGTCAGGATCGGGAGTAATAGACACCACAACAGGAAATGCAGTTGTGGGCGAGACCAGCAGTGAATTCAGGCGCTCGGTAATAGATAACGCATTGGGGGTGAGCATTTCAGCGCTAATAGTCAATGTTTCTGGATTTAAGCCTACGACTTTTTCAAACTCGATGGAAAGGTCGACGGCAATTGTGTCAGTTACCTGGATAGAGGCGGTGACGGCGTTATCAGAATAATTCAGCGTTTGGGGCAACACGACGTCGGCTTTTGCTGTCGATACCAAGGTAAAACACATCGTCGCTACTGCGGTGAGCGATCGCACTATGTTTGTTTGCATATTATCACCTCATTTAAAACGGTTTACTTAATCACGTCCGATGCAGCACTAACAAGGACTGCACCGGATACTAACTCATTGATAGTATTGAGTGTAAAAGCGTGAAGCCAACACGGCATAATGTGCTCGTGTTACCGCTTCGTCAGGTGAGAATGTGGCAGTGAAAGTTGGCGATAAATCAAACGCTCCCTGTTCAATACCAAACTCAACGTTAACCAGTGATAAGTCGATGGCTAACTGAACATACCCTTTTAGTTCATCAGGGATGCTGTCCTGATCGGCTAAAACTATTTGCTCTCCTCTATATTCAACGACTATATCATTGGTAGGATCAAATGTTGTAGCTGAATTTTCGAGCCCTAACATCTGTACAAATGAGTAAGCGGCATCGAGTTTGGTATATAAACCGTTGCTATCAGCAGTACCTGAAGGCGAGAGCAACAACGGCGCTTGTGAACCCGTCATGTCTTTGAGTGCCGCACCAGGACTCAGTACCGCTTCCATGAAGGGGCGGTGTGCAACTGGCACTCCAGAAGCCGCTGGCAATGGTTCGTTTAACAGATCTCTATATTGTCTTACAGCGCCACCCATCGTCGCGTACTTAGCAAATCCACTGCGTTTTAACCGCGTTTCCGGGAAGAATTTACGGTGATTCAGGCCGTCGACCAGTCGCTCACTGATAGCGAACTCAATTGCACCGGCGTAAGGGTGGCCTTCCACGTCATCAAGACCCTGGAAACCACCTGATATCTCGTAGGTAACATCTACAGAAAAGTTTTCAGGCAGGCCAGGACCGTTTGTTAACCCAAGTGGATCGGCCGTTACGCCAGATAGTGACGTTAGGCCATAGACATAAACGCCCCATGTTCCCGCCATGCCTGGCGCAGACACGCGCATGCTCTCGGTCAGTACCGGTGTTGTCAGGTTGCCAAAATATTCTGTACCGTCAGGAGCAACCAGTACCAGTTTGGTCAGGTTGGCAAGGGTACTGCTGGCAGCCTTAACCAGCGCCACGTCATCAGCCACTTCGAAATATTGAATTTCTGGTTCGCCCACTGGTGAATAAAATACATCCAGCGTAGTTACATCATCCGAAGGCGTTGTTAATGCATTGGTATTGAAGGTTTTGTCTTCGAGGTTATTCACTGTAACATCATAGTTCATGTCGTAATTCAGCGAGGCGGCCACGGCAGCTTTAGCATTAACATAACCTGCACCCACTTCCCAGCGCTCATAGCCAGGCATGTTGGTCGCAGACTCTTGGAGTAACTTTTTGATGGTTAGGTTATCTAGTTCAGGGTTCGCTTCCAGCATCAGCGCAATGATACCGGCTACATGCGGCGTAGCCATTGAGGTACCTGAAATCATGGTGTAGAAAGGAATATATTCAGGCTCAATGGCTGCAAGATCTGCGTCTCCGCCATTGGCGGCCAGGTTAGTGGATGCGCGGGTAGAAATGATATCTACGCCGGGTGCAACAATGGTGACGTCGTTGTTGTAAGTCCACTCTGTGCCGTCTGGCATCGTAAACGTACCTGATTCAGACGCTAAACCCCGGGATGAGAAATCGGCAAGTTTTCCTGTTTTATCACCAGCACCAACAGAAATGCCCCACGGAATTTGTGCATAAGGGTTGTGTGAGTCTTCACCCGGGCCAGAGTTACCCGCTGCAAACACGCTCATGATCCCTAATTTGTGTGCTTTATACGTGGCCATAGAAACCGGACCGAGTGGATCGTATTTGCCACTGGAACCCCAGGAATTACTGATCACTTTAATGGGGCTGTCATAGCTGTAAAGATTGCTGATAGCAAAATCAAAACCACCCAGTGAGTCGAGAATCAATACGGCGCCACCGGAGCCATAGCCAATAAGGTCTGCATCGGGCGCTGCGCCTTGGTGTTTACCGTCAGACATAATGCCTGTACCGGCAATGGTTCCCGCACAATGTGTGCCGTGACCGGAATTGAGATCGGTATTCGGCTGTCCAGTTAAGGTAAAACCGTTGGTCACGCCAGTGAGAGAAAGCGCTGATGCGTGTGTAACGGCCTGAACATTTTCAACAACCTTGTCACCGAAGAATAAATCCTGGTGGGTGGCATCAATACCCGAGTCATTCACCATGATGGTTACACCTTTACCCGTGTAAGCCATTCCGTTTCGGCTAATGAAATCTTCACTTTGAAGTTGGTCGACCCCAGTGATTTGTCGGGATTCTTCGTTGTAGAACTTAACCGGGCGGTTGGCAAAAACAGACCGCACACCGTCCATGGCCGCGATCTCAGAAATTTGCGCTTTTGTTGCCAGTACACCAATGATGGGCAGAGTGTTGAACTGAACGCCCTCGGTAATCCCGAGGTCAAGGAGTCGCTGAAGTTGGGTTTCAGCCAAAGGATCTAATTGCTCGTAGGTCACCACCGCCATGACCGGCTGGTTGTCTGCTAAGGTCAGCAGGGTTTCCTGTAATTGTTCGCCAATATAAGCATCAGCAAGTGCATCTTGTGCAGGAAGTGTTATCATCGCCGCCGCTAAGGCTGAGAGGGTAAATTTTTTCATCTTCGTCGCTCCACCACATGTTGTTTACTGGCCGTTACTGATGGCCTTGTCGTTGTTATGCCTTCAGTGTCGCTGTTTGGTTTTTGCCCCGCTATAGGGGATTACACCTAGATCACCATGTAAGTAGAGCAATAAGGACGTTATGACGGTTGAAGTTGAAACATTCTCTTAACAAAGCTGCGTTACTTTGAGCTGTTGATAAATAAAGTGGTGTTTGCCATGCGCTTTGACTCTATAAAATCCCGTCTGATGCTAATGACCTTAATCTGTGTTGTTGGTATGACACTGTTAGTGCTGAATCAGCACGTCTTCACTAAGCACTTATTCAAGCTTCACGAGCAACATAACTTACTGCTGCATCTCGAGCAGGAATTGTTGCAGCTTAGGCGCCACGAGAAAGACTTCCTTTTGCGCCATCAAATGGACTATTACCACCGGTTTACTGCACGCTCTGAGCGCTTTGCACAAGATTTGGTGAGGTTGTCACCTCTGCTGGAAGATTACGCGCTTCCTGTTGAACAAACGGGCGTACTGGCCCAAAGCATGGACGACTACCAGCGCCTGTTTCAGAAAGTGGTCACCTTGCAAAGCCAGATTGGTCTTACCCGGCAAAGTGGTCTGCAAGGTAAACTCACTGAAATTGAAACCAGTATGGAGCGGGATGCGTTTTTCGATTACGGCAAACCGGCTTATCAGCAAAAGGTGATTCTTCAACTGGCTACCCGTAATTACTTACTGACCCACGAAGGCTTTTACCGTCAGACAGTGGCTCAAGCCTTAGAACAGCTTCGTCAGTCTGCGGCTATAAGCAATAATAAGGCGGCGGGGGTTTTAATTGACCATTACGCGAGTAACTTTAATCAACTTTCTGAAGCCATATTTTCTATGGGGTTAAGTCACAACGAAGGTCTTCGCGGTGAATTCCGTCATCAGGCCCACGATGTCGAAGACAAGCTGAATAGTATTGAAGTGGCACTGCAACCGCTAATCGAAGCACAACAACAGCAGGTGCGGGTTTATAGTCTGTCTATTGCCGCTGCAACGTCGCTGGCGCTTATCTTGTTGTTGGTGAAAAGTTTCGCCACATTTCATCGTGCCTTTGCTAATTTCGTCATGTTCTTTTACCGTTGTAAGCGGCAATATCAGAAAATAGATACCCGTCAGCTGGGATTTGCTGAGTTTAAGTCTCTGGCGGAGCTTGCCAATGAGATGGTTGAATCGCGCCGCGATATAGAAAAGAAACTGGCTAAAGCTGAAGCAAAACTCGAAGAACATAACACGCCTGCCAACTAGCGGGTACGATAGAAAAGGTTTTAACAGGATATGAAATATACATCACTAGGTAGTAGTGGCTTGCAAGTGTCAGAAGTGTGTTTAGGCACCATGACCTGGGGCATTCAAAATACACAGCAAGATACCGATGATCAGATGGCCGTTGCGTTGTCGTCAGGCATTAACTTTCTTGATACCGCTGAAATGTATCCGATTCCGCCGAACGAGCCGACTTCCGGCGATACTGAGCGTCAGTTAGGTGATTGGTTAAGTCGTAACCAGACCCAGCGTGATGAACTCATTGTTATGACCAAGATTGCGGGTAGCGGCATTCACTGGATTCGTGACGGCGATATTATTAATGCCGAGAATATTGCTACGGCTATTGAAGGTTCACTTCAGCGCTTACAGACCAGTTACATCGATGTATATCAACTGCACTGGCCAAATCGCACTTCTCCGCATTTCGCCAAGCATTGGCCTGGCATGGTTAACCCCACGAAAACGAACCGCGAGCAAGAAGTCGAAGGGATGCGCAATATTCTCACTGGTCTTAAAGCGGCTATCGACGCGGGTAAAATCCGCCATTGGGGCTTGTCTGACGATACGCCTTGGGGAATCCACACGTTCCTGCGTTTGTGCGACGAGATGAATATTCCCAAACCGGTATCGATTCAAAACGAATTCAGTTTGTTGCACGGGAAAGACTGGCCGTATTTAATTGAAATGTGTCACCTGGAAGATATTGCTTATTTACCGTGGTCGCCGTTAGCTACCGGTATGCTGGCAGGCAAGTACATGGATGGCGGCAGACCAAAAGGTTCTCGTTGGACGTTTGTACAACGCCAGGGACTGTTTCGTGATAAGCAGTCTGCTCATGACGCAACGAAGCGTTATGTTGAAATTGCTGGTCGTGCGGGTATCACACCTTCGCAACTTGCCTTAGCCTGGTGTCAGCAAGTGCCGGGGGTAACCTCTACCATTATCGGTGCAACCACCACCGAGCAGCTCGAAGAAAATATAAAAGCGTTCGACATCACGTTAGACGATGCCATTTTGCGTCAGATTGACGAGGTTTACCGTACCTACCCACAACCCTTCTAAATGATGGGGTAGTCATTTCACTGTCATAAATTCGCCATACACTCACTGCTATAAATTCAGTGAGTGTATGTATTATGGCGATTTCCCACACAGAAGTGGACGTACGCGTTGCGGCAGGTACGCCCCGTCAGTCTTCAAAGAACTGGTTCTTACTCCTTTCTCTTATTTATCTCATGTTGCTGGCTGTATCGATGATCGGCAGCGGCTTCAAACTGGCTACTGCTCATCATGCGAGCGGACTGTTCGAGTTTGCCTCCAACCCGGTGATGGGACTTATCATTGGTATGGTAAGTACGGCGCTGTTGCAGTCGTCGAGTACAGTGACATCAATCATCGTTGCTATGGTTGCGGGTGGATTACCTATCACAGTGGCGATCCCCATGATCATGGGCGCAAATATCGGCACCAGCATTACCAACACGATTGTGAGTCTGGGTCATGTGGCTAATAAAGATGAATTCAGACGTGCCTTTCACGCGGCCACGGTACACGACTTCTTTAACGTTATGGCGGTAATGGTATTTTTACCATTGGAGATATTTACCGGTTTACTGGAAAAGTCGAGCAGTTACCTGGTGGGTATATTCCATGTGGATTCAGTCGTAGCGGTAGAAGGGATCAATCCGATAAAAGCTATCACTGCACCGGTGGTGAACATGGTTTCAGACTCATTAAGCTTTCTTTCCGCTGAGTATGCCGGGATTATTAAAATAATTCTTGGGGTGATGCTAATTGTCGCCTCCATCACGTTTATGGGCAAGGTAATGAAAACGCTGATGGTAGGGAAAGCCAAAGATATTTTGCATACCAGTATTGGCAAAGGTCCGGTTTCTGGTATCGCCTCTGGTGCTGTGGTAACCGTGCTGGTGCAATCTTCTTCAACGACCACATCATTGATGGTGCCTTTGGTTGGCAACGGCATTCTCAAAGCCAAAGATATCTACCCCTTTACCCTCGGCGCTAATATCGGTACGTGTATTACCGCTGTGATTGCTGCGCTTGCCGTTACCGGGTCGACCGCCGGTTTGGCAATGCAAATAGCCCTCGTGCATTTACTGTTTAACGTGTTTGCGGTAGTGCTGATATTTGGCCTGCCCATACTGCGTGAAGTGCCTTTAAAGCTGTCATCAGGACTGGCGAACCTGGCCGCTGAACAAAAATTATACGGTGCAGCCTATATTGCCGGACTATTTTTCGTCGTTCCGCTCTCTGTTATTTTCCTTTCGCGATAATTTTTGCATGGCGCTGACTGTCCCGGTCAGCGTCAAATTGCCGCTTCTTTTGGGTACTTCCTGACACGTTATCGAATTTTTTGCATAGAATGGCACTGGATCGCAACCCACTCGCGCATTTTCGCCGAACTCTGCTATATACATAGTGCAGAGAGCCATTACTCACCACGCTCTAGTCCCTGAATCGTAAGACTTTGGTCGCAGCATCCATATTTTATGGAGTAATTCCCCACATTTTGTCACACAATGAATTTGTTTCATTGATGTTAAATTTTGGTTAGGGGCTGGTTGAGATCGTCGTTTGACTCGTGTCCCTCTGAGAGATCCATTCACACACGTAAAATAAATCTGATTTTTGTAAAATTAATCGGGAGAGAACACATGTATACACGTATTGCAGCTTGTTGCGCACTGGCATTGGCAAGTACTCAGGCAAGTGCCTTTGATTTTAGTTTTAAAGGTATGATTAAAACAGAAGTCGTTGCGTCCACTGAAGGGGTCGGGAGTTACGGCAGCACTTATAGCCATGTTGCGCCTACCCACGCTTTGAGAACTGATATTTTTAACGGACAGCCTGCTACCGATCAGGAGACGAATTACCTCGAATCCCAATCGACGTCTTTTCAGGCAGCCCAGTCCCGTTTCTCCCTGAACATGAAGCATAATAAAATCCGTGGTGTGCTAGAACTTGATTTCATCGACGGTGAAGACGGCTTTACCAACCAGACAGCGCTGCAGGCTCAGGAGCCTAGACTGCGCTTAGCGACCCTTTATTACGACTACAGCGATAACCTGACACTGTTTGCTGGCCAAAAATGGTCTACAGCGGCAGGTATAAAATCCAGCGGCAGCTATAACTGGGTGGGTAATGGGTTCCGTGCTGGTAATACAGGCTTCCTGGCGATGGAAGCCGGTGCGACCTATAAGGTTGATAACCTGACACTCACCGGTGCCGTTACGGGTAAAGGCCGTAACCTAAGCAGCAGCGGTGTAAACAACAATGAGCTGGGCGGTATGCCTGGGTTTGCAATCGATGCTAACTACAAAATTTCTGGCCATGTATTTGGTTTTGCAGCTCACGTTGCGGAACTGCAATTTGAAGATGAACCCAGCTATGTTGGCGGCGGAAACCAAGATGCAAACCTCTTCAAAGTGTATACAACCCTGAACTTTGGAACGGTAAGCTTGAACGGTGAATACTACACTGGCGAAGCACTGAATAACCAAAACGCTTTGGGTGTGGCGCCTGCTGTAACTATCAGTAGTGGTATGGTAAGTGAAAGCTTCTCGGAAAGTGGTTACATGCTTTATGCAAGCTGGACACCTGCAGCTGGTCACAATATTAAAGTGGGTTACGGTAGTGCTTCTGTAGACTCGGGCGACCGCGATCGTTTGTCTGCAACCAGCCTGAATGAAAACAGCACGGCTTATATTAACTATGGTTATCAGGCCACAGAAGGGCTTACTACTTTTGCGCAGTTAACGCACTTCGATACCGAGTATGGTTCAGACTACGAGAGCTTTACCACGGCTGTTATTCGTGCCGGTGTGGTCTTCAAGTTCTAACCCCCATTGGTGAGAAAAGGTTCACCCTGTTCGTCCCTATAGCCTGTATGAATCGATGGCATAGCGGAAAAAAATGCAGGGTGTGCCGCTTTATTCCCCGGTCAGCCGGAGCAATGCGCGGGCAATCTGAACTAACCAGTTAGATCATGAGACTAAGGTACTATGTTTTTGTCTTAAAAGAGCAAAATCGCTAAGACCAAAGTCTCATTTTGCTTTATCAGGGAATAGCTACTCTGTTTAACAGACAATTATTACTGGATTAACATGACATCGGAGGCATAAATCCATGACTGCCAGCAAGACGTATCCTGTACCGGAAAATATTCTAGAACAAACACATCTGACTCAGGAACAGTACGAGAAGATGTACAAACAGTCGGTAGAAGACCCTGAAGGCTTCTGGGGCGAGTACGCTTCGACATTAGATTGGTACACGAATCCAACAAAAACTAAGAACACGCACTTTGGTGCAGACGACGTCTCTATCAAATGGTTTGAAGATGGCGAGATCAACGCCAGTTACAACTGTATCGATCGTCACCTGGCTGAAAATGCCAAGAAAGTTGCCCTTTTCTGGGAAGGTGATTCGCCAGAAGACAACGAAGAAATTACTTATCAACAACTGCACTATGAAGTATGTAAACTTGCTAACGGCCTGAAAAAGCTGGGTGTTGGCAAAGGCGATCGTGTTGCGGTTTATATGCCAATGGTGCCACAAGCCGCCTATGCCATGCTGGCTTGTGCCCGTATTGGTGCTATTCACTCTGTTATCTTCGGCGGTTTCTCGCCAAACGCTATTGCCGACCGTATCAACGACAGTAAAGCCAAGGTGGTCATTACCTGTGACGAAGGCCGTCGTGCTGGTCGTTCTGTGCCGTTGAAAGTCAACGTAGACAAAGCGCTGGCAAACGGTGCATGCCCATCCATCACCAATGTTGTGGTACACAAACTGACTGGTGGCGATGTTAAATTTAACAGCGATGTGGATGTGTGGTGGGATCAACTGGTAGAAGATTGTTCTGCACAGTGCGAACCTGAAGTGATGAACGCAGAAGATCCGCTGTTTATTCTTTATACCTCTGGTTCTACAGGTACACCAAAAGGCGTGGTACACACCACCGGTGGTTTCCTGTTGTATTCATCGATGACATTCAAGTATGCATTCGATTACCGTGAAGACGATATCTATTGGTGTACCGCCGATGTGGGCTGGATTACTGGCCACAGCTACATGGTTTACGGGCCACTCATCAACGGTGCATCACAGGTATTCTTTGAAGGTGTACCGACTTACCCTGACGTGCGTCGTATTGCCCAGGTTGTTGAAAAGTACAAAGTAAACAGCCTTTATACTGCACCAACTGCGATTCGTGCGCTGATGGCACACGGTGAAGCACCGGTGGAAGGATGTGATTTGTCATCACTGCGCCTGCTTGGTTCAGTGGGTGAGCCAATCAACCCTGAAGCGTGGGAATGGTACTACCGTGTAATCGGTGAGAGCCGTTGTCCTATTATGGATACCTGGTGGCAAACTGAAACCGGCGGCATGATGATCACGCCTCTGCCGGGTGCGACTGCGCTGAAGCCGGGCTCTGCGTCCCGTCCATTCTTCGGTATTCAGCCTGCCTTGTTCGATGCCGACGGTAACGATTTGGAAGGCGCAGCTGAAGGAAACCTGGTCATCAAAGACAGCTGGCCTAGCCAAGCGCGAACTGTTTATGGCGATCACGAGCGTTTCATTCAGACTTACTTTAGTGCTTACAAAGGTGTTTACTTCACCGGTGATGGTGCCCGTCGCGATGAAGACGGTTACTACTGGATTACCGGCCGTGTGGACGACGTACTGAACGTTTCTGGTCACCGTTTAGGTACTGCGGAAATTGAAAGCGCGTTGGTTGCTCACCCTAAAGTGGCTGAGGCCGCGGTAGTGGGTTACCCGCACGATATCAAAGGTCAGGGCATTTATGTGTATGTTACACCGAATGAAGGCATCGAGCCTGATGATGAACTGACTAAAGAACTGCGTGCCTGGGTACGTCAGGAACTGAGCCCAATTGCCACGCCGGATATGATTCAGTGGTCTCGCGGCCTGCCGAAAACCCGCTCTGGTAAAATCATGCGCCGTATTCTGCGTAAGATTGCTGCCAACGAGCACGAGCAACTTGGTGATACCTCAACGTTGGCTGATCCGTCGGTTGTTGATACACTCATCGAGGAGCGCTTAAACAAATAAGGGAAAATAATGATAACGCTGCTGATTGCTGACGACCATCCGCTATACCGGGATGCTTTGCGGGGGGCGTTATCGTTAACCCTGCCGGACCTTATCCTCAGAGAGGCCGGCGACCTGAACACCACGGTCGATATTCTTGAAAAAGAGGATATCGACCTGCTTCTCCTCGATCTCCATATGCCTGGCAGCCACGATATGTTTGGCTTGCTTCATATCCGCAAACTGTTCCCTGAATTGCCTGTTGCCGTGGTCTCCGGTACCGAAGATGCGACATTAATTTCTAAGATAGTCGGGGTAGGGGCGTTAGGGTTTATTCCGAAAACCGCCAGCTCTGGCGATATTGCGAATGCGGTACAGTCTATTCTTGATGGTGATATCTGGTTACCAGACTCGGTGAGCGAAGAGTTGGAAGAAGTCGATGAGGAATTTTCTGAATTGGCTGACCAAATAGCGACGCTCACGCCCTCACAATACAAAGTACTTTGTTACATGAGAGATGGTTTGCTGAACAAGCAAATCGGCTACAATTTAGATATTGCTGAAGCGACCGTGAAAGCCCATGTCACGGCCATCTTCAAAAAGCTGGGAATTAATAATCGTACACAAGCGGTACTGATTGCTTCACAGCTGGAACTAGAACCGCCTAAGTAATTTACTTTGCTGGTCGTTTAGCAGTGAGAATAAACTCATGCTCAGGGTCGACAATAAAGCGGCCGTTCATGGCTTCTCGACCAAATAACATCAGGTAGGTCATTTCCCGGCGATCTGTCAGAGTAAGCTGAATGCGCCAACGCTCGCCCGACATCACCACTTCGGTGTCGATAACGTAGCGACGTTCCAGTGTCGCGGTAGAGCTTTTAACCTTCTTTCGCGCCACGACCTTCGCTTCACGGCGTACGATGCTTTCCACGTTGTGAATGTCAGGGTGAATATCAAAACTCACCCACAGATCACCGTCACGCTCGAATTCATCAATGTTGTCGACATGAAGCGACGACGTTGTTGCGCCGGTATCCACACGAATGGTCAGGTCATTTATGGTGAGCTCGGGTAAATCGCAATATTCCAGCGCGCCAATAAGTCGTTTTTGCTGTTCCATCAAATATCCTCTCGCTACGGCTGAGGCTGGTCGGTGGTTACCAGATTATCCTGCAGTAACTCAACGTGCTCAGCAACGGTGTCGGGCTGCTTGAAGTAGCCGATGTGATAAATTGCTTCGCCTTCCTGGGCCAGCGGTATATTTTGCTTACCGACAATTACGCCGTCTGTCGGGCTGTACATGGTTTCTAAAATTTCGCCATAGGGGTTAGAAATAGTCGCGAGTCTGTCACCCTTCGCCACATGATCGCCTAACTGCGAAATATGATTAACTAAACCGCTTTCCGGAGCACGAACCCAGCCGCTTTCCCGCGCAATAAAGCGTTTGATGTCGTGGCCTTTGCTGCGACTCTTATTCAACATACCTACGTGGCGCATGGTGTTGATAATGCCTCTAACACCCGCACGAATTGAAAATTCGTCATAGCGCAACGCCTGGCCTGCTTCATACAGTAATATCTTTACACCGGCTTCGCTGGCTGATTGTCGCAGGCTGCCGTCACGCAAATCTGCATTCAACAGCACAGGAACACCAAATGCCTTGGCCATACCCAGTACTTCCGGGTCGTCCAAATTCGCACGAATCTGTGGCAGATTACTGCGGTGGATGGCGCCGGTATGAAGGTCGATGCCAATATCGCATTTGCTCACGATTTCTTTAAAAAACAAATTAGCAAGGCGCCCGGCCAGGGAGCCTTTCTTACTTCCCGGAAAACTACGGTTTAAATCCCGTCTGTCCGGCAAGTAGCGCGATTGGTTTAGCACGCCATACACATTCACCATAGGCACTGCGATTAACGTGCCTCTCAAACGCTCAATGGCTTTTGAATGAATTAACCGGCCCACGATTTCAATGCCGTTAAGCTCATCGCCGTGAATCGCGGCAGAGACAAACATTGTCGGCCCTGGACGCTTTCCTCGTTTCACATAAACCGGAATACTCATATTGGTGGCCGTATACAACGGAGGCATTTCGAGCTCGATTTTTTTCGATTCCCCGGGACGAACGCTCTGGCCGCCAATTTCCAGAATATCTTCTGCCATTAACCTTTGCCTCTGGTGCGCGTGTTGTGTGGTTTTGCTGACTTAGCGATAAAGTCGATAATCATGCCGGCAACGTCTTTCTTCGTCGCAGACTCAATACCTTCGAGACCTGGTGATGAGTTCACCTCCATCACTACCGGGCCGTGGTTAGAGCGAAGAATGTCGACACCACAGCAGTTTAAGCCCATGGTTCTTGCCGCTGACACCGCCGTTTTACGCTCATCCGGTGACAAACGCACCAGGCTTGCTGAGCCACCGCGATGCAGGTTCGAACGAAACTCGCCTGGCGCCGCTTGCCGTTTCATAGCTGCGACCACTTTGTCGCCAACCACAAAACAACGAATATCTGAGCCGCCCGCTTCTTTAATGTATTCCTGTACCAGAATACTGGCATTCAAGCCCATGAAGGCTTCAATAATGGATTCGGCTGCTTTTTGTGTTTCACCCAATACCACGCCAATGCCCTGCGTGCCTTCGAGCAGTTTAATTACCACTGGCGCGCCACCCACGTTTTTGATCAAGTCTTCAATATTGTCAGGGTGGTGAGCAAAGCCGGTGCGAGGCAGGCCAATACCTTTACGCGATAACAGTTGTAACGAACGCAGTTTGTCACGGGAACGACTGATTGCTACCGATTCATTGATGCTGTATGTGCCCATCATTTCAAACTGGCGCACCACCGAAGTGCCATAGAAACTCACGGATGCGCCAATGCGCGGAATAACGGCATCATAAAATGGCAGGCGTTTACCTTTATAGCGTACCGAAGGTTTTGCACTGGTAATGTCCATGTAACAGTGCATGGTGTCGATAATGTCGACTTCATGGCCTTTTTCCAGTCCCGCTTCAAGTAAGCGGCGAGTGGAATAGAGTTTGGGATTACGGGAGAGTATTGCGATACGCATAATAAAAATTTCACCTGTCGTGGTAAAGAGTGTGATCCTTGCGGAAACGTGCCCGACGGATCAACATGTTAATCTGATAATATAATACGAACCTCGAAAAAGAGGTGATATAATTTTTTGATTCATCGATAACTTTTATTTGTCGTTCTGTACAATCTGGATCAATTTCTCCGTAATCAACGATGCATGACCTCCACGAGCAGGAACTATGCCTTCAACAAATGACAAATCTTCTGCTGTTCAGGAACTTACCATGATGTGGCTGGAACAAATTTCTGCCTGGTTTATTACCTACCAGACCAATGTAATTTGGACTGTGGTAATGCTGCTTCTTTATCTGTTGATGACGCGTTTCGCCATTCCACGGCTTGAGAAAAATGTCGAGAAGAGCAAGCTTAAATCTTCGAGTGCAGTGAAGGGGCTTTTCACCGCCCGTATTCTCAGCGCCACGGTAACTTTAGCGCTTATTCTCATCGCCTGGGGTGTGGATATCTCTGGCCTGTTGGTGTTGTCGACGTCTATCCTTACGCTGCTAGGGGTAGCCTTGTTCGCAAACTGGTCGTTGATCAGTAACATCACCGCATATTTCATATTGCTGACTAACGTTACCTACCGTCGGGGTAATTATGTGCGCATTCTCGATGGCGACAATTTTATTGAAGGCTTTATTGCCGACATAAATTTATTCAGTACTCGCCTGGTGACACAAGACCGAGAAACGGTGCTGTATCCCAATAACCTCATCCTCACGAGACCGGTATTGGTGAACCCTAAAGGACGTTGGGGCACGCTGGGCAAAGTAACCGCGGCAAGCTCACAGCCTGTTGCTGCAAGCGCCGAAAAAACCACTGAGCCTAAGCTTTAGCCGAGGTTCGAGCCAGAGCCTCGGTAGCTCAGCTACCGCGGCTTTACTCTGCTGTCTTTAATATTCCGGGAAAGACTCTGTAACAAGGCCCTGAGCTTGGCAGGCTTAAGCGGTTTGGTCAGGTAATTTACGCCTTGTTCACGGCACTGTGCTATCAAGTCTTCTTCGTGATTTGCGGTAACCAGAGAAGCCGGTACCACAATGTCGAGATGCTGCCTGATCGCCTCTATCAAATCTAAACCATTCTGATCAGGGCCAAGTTGATAATCCATTAATAGAATTTGTGGCGAGAAGATATCAGCCTGGCGAATGGCATCGTCCCAGTTATTGGCAAGAACAACAGTGACGCCCCATTTTTCAAGCAGGGTTTGCAAAGCATCCAGGTTTTCTTGTTTGTCATCCACACACAGTACACGTAACCCCCGGAAAGACTGAGCGCGCGAGAGCTTTGTTGGGTCGCTGTGTCGGCGTGGTGCGGCTTTGCCCATCACCAGTGTGAAGCAACTGCCTCTGCCTGCTTTGGAGCTAACCTGGATTTTGCTTTGCATTTGTTGGCTAAGGCGACGAACTACGCCAAGCCCTAAACCTACGCCGTGTTCAGTAGAGTCATGGGTACGATAAAAATCGCTGAAAATCATGCCCTGCTGCTCTTCCGAAATACCTATGCCCGTATCTCTGATTTCAATTAAAACCCGATCACCCCGTGGGCGTACGGTAAACAGCACTTTCCCCTTGGCGGTGTATTTCACCGCATTAGAGAGTAAATTCTGCACAATACGATAAACGAAGGTTCTGTCTCCCAACACCCAGCAATCGCGCACCCGGGCCCGCAGTTCCAGACCTTTCTCTTTTGCACTCATTCGCATTTCGTCCAACAGCGGCGAAAGTAGCGCACTAAGATGAATGGCTTCGGTAGACGGCTTGAGTTCGCCCTGATCCAGTCGCGCAATATCAAGCAAGGTACCAATCAGCGCCTCACTGGAGGTTACCGAGTGATTGAGCTTAGTCACGATTTCTTTAACCGAGTCTGACACGTCGGCCTCGTTTAGCGCGGTCACGTAAAGTTTGGCAGCATTCAACGGCTGCAGAACATCATGACTGGCAAGCGCAAGAAAGCGGGTTTTACTGGCGTTGGCATCTTCTGCGGCCTTTCGCGCCCGAATAAGCTCTTTTTCAGCTTCGGAGCGCCGTTCAATTTCCAGTCTTAATTCCGCATTAATGGAATGCACTTCTTCTGTCCGCTTTTTAATACGTGCTTCCAGGTTTATGTTGGATTCTTCCAGCGCCTGCTGGATTTCAATATGGCCAGTGATGTCGTTAAAGCTGGTTACGAAGCCACCGCCTGGTAACGGATTTCCTACCATTTCAATTACCCGACCATCCACACGCTGGCGGGTGAATCGGTGTGGCGTGCCGGAACGAAGATGTTCCAGACGCTTTTCAATTTTTGCTTCAACATCGCCGAGGCCAAATTCTCCCCGCTCCGCGTTGTATCGCACCAATTTTTCTATCGGTGTACCCACAGCGAGCAACTCTTCAGGGTAGTTGTACAGCATGGTGTAACGTTTGTTCCATGCCACCAAATTGAGGTGCTTGTCGATAACGCTGATCCCTTGATCCATGTTCTCCAGGGAAGTGAGCAGGGCGGTCATGTTGAACTGCATGGCCTGGGTCGTATCATCGAAGAAATTAATGATCTCGGTGAAGTCGAGCTTTTTACCTTTGAGGATTGAATCAATCAGGGCTTTGGCACTGGCGGCACCAATTACACCGCCCAGAGCGCGTTCGGCAAAGGCCAGGAAAGACTCATCCGGCGTTTCATCGCGGTTAATTTTACAGTCGTTGAGGTGCTGATATTCCTCTAGCAATTGTTCGCAGCGACCACTGCCCATAAATGTCGACAGCAGGGTAATGAGGTCAGACACAATAACGTCGGTGCTGTGTTTGCGGGTAGAAACACTGCGGACATCGGTGGGTGAAACAAAAGCCTCCGCCTGAATGCGGTCAATAAGTCTTGCTGGCGCAAATAACGAAAAGCCGTAGTAGGCCACAAAATTCATTGCCAGGCTTATGAGCGCTCCCTGACTCAGTTGTTCATTCTGCTCCAGCGTGGTTGCACCGTCATTTATCAGTGGCAGCAACAGCCATAACATCCAGGTAACCAAACCTGCAATCAGGCCTGCGTATACGCCGTGGGCGTGTGCCCGCTTCCAGTAAAGACCACCGACAATGGCGGGAATAAGCTGAATGACTAATGAAAAGGCGATAAGGCCAATCGAGTGGAGCGAGCGGCTGTTGGTCATTTGCTGGTGGTAGAGAAAGGCAAGTAACAGAATAAGGCCAATAACGATACGCCGAATAAGCCGAATACGTCGGCCATAATCTTTATTGCCGGGATTACTGTGTTTGGTTAACAGCACACGGGGCAGAATCACGTCGTTGGTCAGCATAGTACTGAGTGTTAGCGTGGCAACAATGATCATTGCGGTAGCTGCGGATAATCCACCAATAAATACGATGATCTGCAACAGCGCAGATTCTGAGTAAATCGCCATGCTCAGTACATAAGTATCTGGCTCTACATTCTGGCCTGCAAATATGGCATTACCAGCAATGGCGATGACGGGAATGACCGCGGCAGTGATCCCCAGATACAGTGGAAACAGCCAGCGTGCTGTTTTTAAATGCCCTAAGCTCAGGTTATCTATAATGGCTACGTGAAATTGTCTTGGCAGGCAAACTACCGCTGCGGCGGCCATGATGGTTTGGGATATAAACGAATAGGAGCCAAACTGAGACAACGCTTCGTCGCTGAAAAATGTATTAAATTGGTCAGGGTTGTCGGTGGCTTGCCATGCGCTATAACCCACAATGGCAACCAGTACCAACGCGGTGAGTTTAATGCTGGATTCGAAAGAAATGGCCAGCATTAGCCCCCGGCGGTACTCCGTAACATCGGTTTGTTTGGTGCCGAAATAAATCGCGAAGATAGCAATAAATAAGGTGGCCACGATAATAATGAAGTGGCTGTTAGGCTGTTGTGTCAGTAGCTGGAATGTGGAACCAATGGCCTTTAGTTGTAACGCGATATAGGGCACGGTGGCCAACAGCGCAATGAGCGTTACCAGCAGTGCCACTCCCTGACGTTTCCCGTAGCGCGAAGCAATGAAGTCAGCAATGGTATTGATGTGTTGCTTCTTACTGACCAGCGTCATCTTATAAATAAATTTGTATCCCAGCACGTAAACCAATACTGGCCCTAAAAGAATAGGGAGGTAAATCCAGGTATCACGGCTGGCAGATCCTACCGCACCGAAGAAAGTCCAGGCAGTACAATAAATTGCCAGTGCCAGAGAATAGATTGCCGGATGAGAGGTAAGCCATCTCGCGGTGGGGGAGTTTTTATCTCCCCAGCTGGCAATGTAAAACAGAAAAAATAAATAGACTAATGCGAGTGAAACCCAAGCGAACGTCATTGGTTTATATACATCCCTTTAACATATCTGTATGTATTATACTCACCTTCCAATCCTGCTACCTACGACCATGGTCTCATTCCTTGATTGCCTAGCCGAGACTAGAGTATGTAAAAACCAAGGTGCGACAGGGTTTTTGCGTGGTTTCCTGAAAAAGTAAACAATAAAAACGTTACTGAGATCACACAAAAACCTGGTCGTTAGATAAATGTAAAAATAAAACATCCACTTAACCTGACAGTGAGGACGGAAAGATGGCATTTAAAAATGATGACGACAAAGCGGCATATTGGAAGGAGAACCTCTCCCTCCTAGCCAAATTGTTGGTAGTTTGGTTCGTAGTATCTTTCGGCGCAGGCATATTGTTCGTCGATGCACTTAACGAAATCCGATTTTTTGGATTTAAGCTGGGCTTCTGGTTTGCGCAACAGGGTTCCATTTACGTGTTCGTGGTTCTCATATTTGTGTACATGGCAAAGATGAACGCGCTCGACAAAAAATACGGCGTAGACGAGGAGTAGGCCCATGGATGTTCAATTACTGACCTTTATCATCGTAGGTGCATCCTTTGCGCTCTACATTGCAATTGCTATCTGGGCCCGTGCTGGCTCGACTACCGATTTCTACGTTGCAGGTGGTGGCGTACCTCCCGTTATGAACGGTATGGCAACGGCCGCCGACTGGATGTCTGCCGCATCGTTTATCTCTATGGCCGGTCTGATTTCCTTTATGGGTTACGACGGGGCCGTTTACCTCATGGGTTGGACCGGTGGATACGTACTGCTGGCGCTCTGTCTGGCACCTTACCTGCGTAAATTCGGTAAGTTCACTGTACCGGATTTCATTGGTGACCGCTACTATTCACAGACTGCCCGTACCGTGGCGGTATTCTGTGCCATCTTCGTTTGCTTCACCTATGTAGCAGGCCAGATGCGTGGTGTAGGTGTGGTATTTAGCCGCTTCCTCGAAGTAGACATCGTGACCGGTGTTGTTATCGGTATGGCGATTGTGTTTTTCTACACCGTTTTGGGTGGTATGAAAGGCATCACTTATACCCAGGTTGCCCAGTACTGTGTACTGATTTTTGCTTATCTGGTTCCCTGCGTTTTCATTTCCATGATGGTTACTGGCCACATTCTGCCACAAACTGCATTCGGTGCGACGCTGGCTGACGGGTCGGGGATATATATGCTCGACAAACTCGACCAACTCTCGGTGGATCTCGGCTTTACGGAATACACCAACGGCAGTAAGAGCACGATTGACGTATTCTTCATCACCTTTGCACTAATGGTAGGTACAGCGGGTCTGCCTCACGTAATCGTACGTTTCTTCACCGTACCTAAAGTACGTGACGCTCGTAAGTCTGCAGGTTGGGCGCTGCTGTTCATCGCTATTCTGTACACTACTGCACCTGCTTTGGCTTCGTTCGGTCGTGTAAACATGATTGAAACCATTAACGGCCCAGACATGGCGGGTACTGAGATCTCTGAGCGTCCAGAATGGATCCGCAACTGGGAGAAAACCGGCCTTATCACCATTAACGATAAGAACAACGATGGCAAGATGTACTACAGCGCGGGTAAAGCGTCTGATCCTGCCAGCGCTAACGAAGTGGATGTCGATCGCGACATTATGGTACTGGCGAACCCTGAAATTGCGAATCTGCCTGCTTGGGTAATCGCACTGGTGGCTGCCGGTGGTGTGGCTGCGGCACTGTCAACATCGGCGGGTCTGCTGCTGGTTATCTCAACCTCGGTTTCACACGACTTGCTGAAACGTAACTTTGCACCGAACATTACTGATAAAGCCGAACTGTTCTATGCCCGACTGGCTGCAGGTGTTGCCATCGTTATTGCTGGTTACTTTGGTATTAATCCGCCCGGGTTTGTGGCGCAGGTGGTGGCCTTTGCCTTCGGTCTGGCGGCATCGAGTTTCTTCCCTGCGATTATCATGGGTATCTTCAGCAAGCGTATGAATGGTAAAGGTGCGATTTCCGGTATGATTGCAGGTATTGCTTTCACCGCGGCCTACATCATTTACTTCAAGTTTGTGAACCCTGCTGCGAATACGCCTGATAACTGGTGGTTCGGTATCTCGCCTGAAGGTATTGGCACAATGGGTATGATGGTTAACTTTGTGGTCGCCTTCGTTGTATTCAAGATGACAGGTGAAGCACCTCAGGAAATTCAGGATATGGTTGAAAGTATCCGTTTCCCTAAAGGTGCGGGTGAAGCCTCAGGTCACTAAGTTTGACAATACGCGTTAAATAACGACAGTGAATAGAGCTCACCTGTGAAGGTGGGCTCTTTTTTATTGGGAGGGATTTTCAATGAGTGTCGTACCCCAGCAGGTAATTGATTTTCTGAAAACTTCAGCGCCGTTCGATCAACTGAACGACGACGAAATGACTGCTTTAGCTAAACAGGCGAACCTGATTTATCTTACTGATGACAATAAATCATCGTTACTGAAGGAAAACGCAGGACGGCTTTTCCTTATTCAGAACGGACAGTTCTCGGTGAAAGACTCAGGGCAGAGTGAAAGGCATCTTAGTGAAGG
This sequence comes from Alteromonas confluentis, assembly GCF_001757105.1. Classification (GTDB taxonomy): domain Bacteria; phylum Pseudomonadota; class Gammaproteobacteria; order Enterobacterales; family Alteromonadaceae; genus Alteromonas; species Alteromonas confluentis. The sequence goes on along the minus strand of NZ_MDHN01000024.1, from coordinate 53,412 downwards.
CGATTACTTTGGTTATCACGCCTTGCTCGATAAAGTGGATTATCAGCTTGAAGTCACCGTAGACAAACCCGGCTTGGTTTACTGTTTTACCGCTAACGCCTTTGAGCAAGCATGCAGTTATCCTGCAATTGCTGACTTCTTTCATGGCTCCCGCACTGACGCATTGCAGAACCAGGCCGTGGTAGATTCCAACTCTATGTGGCTGTACAAGCCGGTTCACGAAGTGATTGACCATGCGCCGGTGCAGGCCTCGGAAGACGTCACCATACAGCAGGCCGCACAAATTATGTCAGAGAATAAAGTGTCGTCGCTGTTGATCACCCGCGAAGATAAGCTGGTGGGAATAGTGACCGACCGGGATCTCAGAAACCGTGTGGTAGCGAAAGGGACAGAATTGTCGCTGCCTGTATCGGCAATTATGACCGAAGGCCCGGCTATGATTCATCAGTACCGGACTATGTTTGATGCTATGTCTATGATGAGCGAGCGTAACATTCATCACCTGCCTGTTATAGACCGTCACAGTCGTCAACCCATGGGCATGATTACGGCGTCTGACGTGGTAAGACACCAACGGGGCAATGTACTTTACATTATCGGTGAGCTCGCTAAAGCAGATAACCTTTACGAGCTCACCCGCCTTTCCTGGCAAATGCCGCATTATTTTGCTTCTCATGCCAAACGCCCGGGCGATTTTGATATTGCCGGAAAAGTGCTGTCGCAGGCCACGGATATCATGACCCGCAAACTCATCCATTTTTTTCAGCGGGAGCAGGGGGCCGAGCCGATGAAATATAGCTGGGTGGTGTATGGGTCGCAGGCAAGGGAAGACCAGACCATGGGTTCCGATCAGGATAACGGCTTACTCATGGAGAGAACACCCAACGAGTCAGAAGCCCGCTATTTTGCTGAGATGGCCGAGTATGTATGTAATGGTTTGGCGAAGTGCGGAATTAAATTGTGCGACGGCAATATTATGGCCTCAAACCCAGAACTGCGTTTATCCATCGAAGAGGCCCAGGCTGAGGCCAGGGAATGGGTGAGGCAACCTACGCCCATGGCGATCATGCATTTTAATATTTTCCTGGATGCCCGCTGTGCAGCCGGAGATCTTGATCTGTTCCGGCGCATGCAACTCGCTCGCGGGCCATTGCTGAAACAGAAAATGTTTCTGGCCGCATTGGCGCGCCACAATAATGATATAGGCATTCCCCTTTCTGTGTTCCAGAAGTTTGTGTATGAAAAAGGGTATGAACAGAAAGATGTGATTGACCTAAAGGTAAAAGCGATCGCTATCATCAATAACCTGGCGCGGATTTATGCCCTGGCAAATGGTTTAGCCATGCCGTCAACGTTGGCTCGACTGGCTGCATTGCCTTCAGGTTCAGGGCTCTCCACCAAAGACGCGCAGAATCTGCGGGACATTTGGTTGTTCCTCAATCGCCTGCGCTGGCGTCATCAGCTTACCAACAACGTAACAGACAACAGGGTATCGGTATCAGAATTATCTTCTATTGAACGACATCAGTTAAAAGCTGCTTTCAAAGCTATCGACAGAGCGCAGCAAGGCGCGGTAATGAATTTTTCAGGTGGTATGAGCTAGGTTTATGTTCGCAAAGTTAAAAAGTTGGCTGAATGGCACCCCCGCGCTTCCTGAAGGCTGGGCAGAAAAGCTTATTCGCGATACACCTCTATTGGCAGTAGATTTGGAACTCACGTCTTTAGACATTGCAGAGGCGAAGGTAACCTCTATTGGCTGGGTAGAGGGGGGCGACAACAGTATCAATATCGAACGCTGCGGCTATCACGTGATTAGAACGTCGGGTGATTTGGCGCAGAGCCCGGTTATCCATGGGCTCACCGAGGAAGCGCTCACCGAGGGCATGCATATTCGCGACGTGCTGGCTGAACTGGTGCCATTTGCCGAGACGCATTTATGGCTTTGTCATAATGCGGCATTGGATCTTGGAATATTAAAACGGGTATTTAATGACACGGGCATCGTGTGCCCAGATATTGTGGTGCTCGATACTTTAAAGGTAGCTGTGTACCAATTGAAAAAGCACTATGACGTACTGCCATCAAACAGTGCGAATTTATCTGTTTGTCGTCAGCGCATGGGCCTTCCTGCTGCGCCCGCTCATAATGCGTTAGACGACGCCATGGCAACCATGCAACTCTGGTTTGCGCAAAATCAGGCGCTGAATCGCGCAAAAAATATCGCTATTGGCGACTTAATGCACACTCAGGCAGTTTCTTGCAAAAAAATGGAAAAAAGTTGAATTTGTTGATTGACAAGTGCATCGAATATCCGTAAATTGCGCACCCACAACGAGACGGGGTTTGAAAACAAACCAAGTGCCGTAAGTAATGCCCAGGTGGTGAAATTGGTAGACACGCTAGCTTCAGGTGCTAGTGCTCTAACGGGCGTGGCGGTTCAAGTCCGCCCCTGGGCACCATTCTTCTTATTGCGTCCGCAAGTACTTCAAAAAAACTTATCTTCTGATTATAAATCAATCCATTTAGGGCATTGGTTTCACTGATCTTTTTCGTTATATTCAAAGTTAACTGTCTAATTCACTAAATTTTTTGGCATTTGTGTCTATAGGGCGCAAAAGTACAGGTTTCTGTAACTGACTATTGCCATTAATAAATCTCCTTTTAAATTAGACTTAAGGCTAATCCCTCGTCTAATCGCAAATAACAACTTATTGAAAATCATACTTTATAAAAAAATTACCTCAGTAGAATCATAGATCCTTACCAATTTGCATTGGTTTTTTTAAATACTACCGAGAAATTCTAAAAGAAATGGTTTTCAGTACGTCGCCCTTTCTACAATTTAAAGCAACCTCGCTACTTTTCTATCGCTATGCATTCTTAGCGTTGGCGCTAATTAGCCTTTTGCTGATCGTCTTTAACTACTCCTCACTTAACAACAGCGAATTTAATATGCTGACTGAAGAGGAAAGTATTGATGTGACCGGCTATCGTGCGGAAAGCCAATTTGAAGTGGATCAAAATGGCAGCATCATACTGAGTTGTGCCATTCAAAGTGTTCTGCCTAATGAGAAATGCGGATTGGAATTTGATTTTGTAAAAGCCGCCAGTTCGGCTTCCATCGATGCGCTTCCTTCTTTTGCTAATCTTGAAACCATTGATGCTAGTGTGTCTGCGAGTCGAGACGGTGTGCTAGTAGATATTCCGGTTACCCTCACTTTTCATCTTGCTCGCCATAGTTCATTGGGGCAGCTTAATGGTTTGCGTTCCATCCGTTATGAGTCGGCGCACTTTATGCCCAACACACCGCAGTTATTGCCTCGGGAACGTGTTGTGCCAGATAGCTGGTGGAACGAACAGTTTGATATATCCACCGCGCTGGAGGCATCTGACCTATCGAGCGTAACTGGATTGTCTTTATATCTGGAAAGTTCGGCTGAATTGCAACCAGGCCGGTATGAAGTCACCATAGATCGGTTGATGTTCAATCAGCACTTAGTTTCCCCCGGTTCAGTGAACCTCATTCTGGCGTTAGTCTGGCCTACAGCCATGCTGATTTTTCTCGCCCATTATCTGTTAATGAAACGCGCGGAGGTGCATCAGCTCAGTGTACAGAGCGATACCGACCCTGAAACGGGCATGATGAATATGAGTGGACTGCGTCGCTTATATCCTGGAAAACTGACCTCACCAGTAACCGTGATTAATATTCGGGTAAAAAACTTCTTCTCATTACAAAAAGAGTTTTCCCGACAAACCGTCTTCAGTCTTATTCAGCAAACGTTTCAACCCTTCACCTCGGAGCAAGGGGCACGACTCTTAATGGTGAAGCCGCAGGACGAAAACATTTTGCTGATTGGTGGTGCCTGCGATGAATCGTTGTTTGGCAAGCTCATTTCAGCATCCAAAAAAGGCATCAAAATGGAGTCACTAGGACACCTGCGACTGGATCTGAAAATGGGTATTGCCAAAGGAGAGAAGGGCATGACCATGGAGGCATTGCTTGCCCAAAGCACCATTGCCATCGATGCTATTAATGAAGGTGAAGCTAGTTACAAGCTTTATCATCCAGAGTTACGAAAGGCATGGCGTCAGGCACGGTTTGTCGAACAAGAACTCAGAATCGCCCTTAAGCAAAAAGCGTTTCACTTAGCATTTATGCCTATTTATGACGCGGCAGAACAGCGTATTTGTGGAGCTGAGGCACTACTGCGTACTTCCCATTTGCCCCTTAAAAGTTTCTCCCCGGAAGTGTATGTGCGGGTGGCTGAACAGGCTGGTTTGATAAGAGAGATCGACCTGTGGGTGCTGGAGGAAGCCATAAAAGCCTTGCAGAAGTTGAATCAAAAAGACTTTGTCATGGCAGTGAATATTTCGTCCCGGGAGCTCATGGATATTGAATTCGCTGAAGAGTTGAGAAGCCTCATTACACGATACCATATCACTCCGTCACAACTGTGTTTGGAAGTAACGGAAACCTTCTTTCTTGATGTACATGGTATTTGTTTTGAGTCTATTCAGGCAATTCGCGATCTGGGTGTACAACTGTCTTTAGATGACTTTGGCACTGGTCATGCGTCGCTTCAGCACTTGTTAAACATGCCCATTGATGAAATTAAGATTGACCGCAGTTTTGTGTGGACGTTAGACAATGAAAAGAGTGCTGTTATCGTTGATGCAATTGTCTCTATTGCGGGGATCTGCCAATACCACGTTGTTGCAGAAGGCATTGAAACCGAAGCACAACTGAACAAATTGGCAGGACTGGGTTGCCGGTATTTCCAGGGCTATCTCATCGCCAAGCCGGATTCATTTGAAAAGCTGGTGGAGATTTGCAGCGAAGTGAAAAATTCGCGCCGCTTAGATACACAGGTCAAACTCAGAGCTTAATGTACACTAAGCATTTATCTGTGTTGATAGGTAATAACAGCTTGCTGAGTCAAAGAGATCGCCTCTTTAATTTGCGCAAGCTGCTGCGAACTTAAAGTCTTGTTCGCCTTTAAGTCTTGTTCAGTGTGTTGCATGACGTTACGTAAATTCTCAGCACCAATCTCTGCTGCTGAGCCCTTCAGCGTGTGGGCGCTTAACACAGTAATAGGCTGATTATTCTCAAGCTGTGCCAGCAGGTCTCCGGCTTGTTGTTCAAACAACGCCAGCAAACGTGAATACAATACGTGATGATTCCCTAATCGATATAACGCTTGCTCTGCATCGAGAACCGCTAATTCTGTCATCCTATCCTGCGCCTACTAGCATGTCGCCATGTTCATCAATGAAAGCATAAGAATTTCGCCCATTTGCTTTAGCGTGATACAGGCACTTGTCGGCGTCCATGAGCGCTTTATCAATACTGGTATCGGTGTTGGGGTGGTAGGTGGCTGCGCCAGCGCTGACAGTAAGGTAACCGGTGGGTGATGCAGAGTGTTCAATATACTGGTGTGAAATGGTTTGCAGTATGCGCTCGCATACCGTACGCGCACCATGTTCGCTGGTGTGAGGAAGAAGGATGAGGAATTCTTCACCGCCTACGCGAATGAGTTTATCACGAGGCCGTAATAGGGATTCTTGTAGCGATTTAGCAATTTTCCACAAGCAGGAGTCACCTTTGATATGCCCATAATGATCATTAAATTGCTTGAACAGATCCGCATCGAAGATTGCGACAGAAAGTGCCTGATTTTCCCGCTCTGCATCCTTCACCATTTGTGGAAGATGCTCTTCTAGGTAGTGACGGTTAAAACAACCTGTAAGTCTGTCGGTATAAATAAGCTGTTCAAGTAAATCAGTTTTGAGCTTGCTGCTTAAGTGAAACTTCACGCGGTTAATCAGCGTGGTGCCGTTAACCGGTTTTTGCACAAAATCCGCGCCGCCAGCATTCCAGCATTTTTCTTGCTCTTCATCAGATACTGATGCCGTAACGAATACTACCGGAATATCCTCGGTGCGGGAATCGTTGCTAAGTATAATGCAGGCTTCATGGCCATCCATATCGGGCATATAAACATCCATGAGCACCAGATCAGGCGGTGTCTCTCGGCAAAATTCTATAGCCTTCGACGCACTATCTACCGAGTGACAAGTAAACAGCGGCTCCAACAGCGTCGTCATGATGAGTCTGCTGGCCGTCTGGTCGTCGACAATGAGAACATTGCAGTCTTGCAGGGTTCGGGAAGTCTTCTTATTGTACAAACACGTACCTCCTCTTCTCATGAAAGGCAGAATCTACTCTGCCTGAACTGAGTGTTTAACTACTGTCGCCGTTTAAACCGCGACGTCTGTGTAGAGCTGAATTTTTGTTAAATCCGCTACAGCATGAACGTATTGATCTAGTGCATCCGGGAAGTTGATGTCTTTAACCATAGTCAGGTTACGCAAAATTGGAAATACCATGATGTCGTTCCAGCCTAGCTGATTCATTTGCTGCGCAGGGAGTGGCGGCACAGGCATTTCAGCAAGTGCAGCTTCAACACGCTCTTTGTAGCTGGTGGAATTTGAGAATGCTTCATCAAAAGACATGCCGAGCGTCTTTTCTTTTTTGGTTCGGAAATAATCTTTTGCTGATTCAGTGGCAAATTCGGGCTGCTCAATCATAACATTGCGAGGAAACAGTAAGCCATTGATTTCGCCACTGACATTATCGAAATGACAGGTATATTTTTCCGGTTCGACCTTCGGCAGCAACTTTTTACCTTCTGGTGCCATAGCTTCAAGTTTGGCAACGATATCTAAACTCTCACCCATGGCGGTACCGTCATCGAATTCTAGGATCGGCACCATTTTCGCGCCAATAAGTTTGTCGCATGTCTCCGCATCGTCATTAAGCAGGTAGTTTTTCTTATGCTCAATACCAAAGTAATTGGCTGCCATATCGGCGCGAACACAGAATGGACAGTGTAGATACTGATGTAGGGTTGGCATAATATCTCCAGAATATTGTTGTGTTGAAATGGTGCGCATATTTAAAGCTAGGAAGGCAGCGCTAACATTATCTACGATAGTTTGCCTGAAAAGTTTGCCTAACGCCTCGGATCTACGGCGGCCTGAACCAATACGTAGTTCAATCTACGTCTTCAAGCTCCTTCCACAGTGCAGCGAGTTGCTGACTAACTTTGTGAGACGGTGCATAAAAGGGTAGCGGCACGCGTTTTGAGTGCGATTCTTTCACCTTCACCGTGCTATTTATTTTACTTTCCATCACAGGCAGGGATTTCTCTTTTAACAAGTCGATCAAGGTAGCGGGAAGTTTTGCCTGTGGGTTGAATTGATTGATGATAATGCCTTCTAACTGCAACTCCGGGTTGTGGTCAGAGCGGAGTTCAAGCACATTATCGAGTAAGCGGTCTATCGCTTGTACGGAAAAATCGTCACAGTCGAATGGGATAACGAAACTGTCTGCTGCAATCAACGCAGCCTTTGAATAAAAATTAAAATTTGGCGGGGTATCAATGTAAACCCGGTCAAAGTCTTCTTCGAGTGCCTGTAAGGTCTCTTTCAACTTGAACATTTTATAGCGGGTTTCAAGTTCCCGCTCTAGCTCTGTCAAGCTTGGATGTGCCGGCAGAACGTATAAGTTATCGAACGCGGTTGGACGCACAAATGCCGATGGAGGTTGAGGTTTAGAAAACCAGCCAACAACCTGTTTGAACATATCGGCCACTGTCACGCCATCATCGTTAATATCTATTCCACAATAATGGGTGCTGTTTCCTTGCGCATCCAGGTCTACCAATAATGTGCGAAGGCCATTGCGAGCGCTTTCAGCTGCTAAATTCGTACTGATGGTGGATTTACCCACGCCCCCTTTTTGATTAAACACTACGCGCTTCATCTCTTCCCTCGGTGAGAATGTGAGTTCCAAGTTTAAAATATGCACAGCTTTGGCGGTGGTTGTAAAGGTAGCGAGTTAGATCCAGATGAAAAAAGTCAGGTTATGGCCTGTTATAAGCAGTTTTTTATGCATATTGTAATAAATATGTTAATTATTTTCTGGCTGGTTATACTTACTAAGTGCTCGAGAATAAAGGTAGCAATTATGTTCTTAGTATTAAAAGCTATTTTCGTGACCGGCCTTTTACTTTTAATTAGCGGCTGCACAGCAGGGCGCTTATCTACCGTTGACCAACAGGCCCTCTTGAAAGACGGGTATTTCCCGTACGCTCAGAATCATGCAATTGAAACTGCAGAGGAGGTGTTTTCACTCAGTCCGGAAGCACAGCAATTTGTTATAAACTCACAAAATGCGAATAAAAAACAACTGGAGAATATTCGCGGGCTAGTACAGGCCTTTTTTGATGAAGAGCAGGCGGGCATACGCTATCTCACCAATGCCAATACGGTTGCTGCAGATACCTTTGCAAACCGTGAGGCCAATTGTCTGTCGCTGACTATTATGGCGTTTGCCATGGCCGAGTTTGCAGGTTTCTATCCCACTTTATATGAAGTCAAAATTCCGGAATATTGGGTTCGAAGGGAAGGCACCAGCTTACTTAATGGTCATGTCAATTTACGCATTACAGTGCCTACAGGGATCCGTAAAACAGTACCTTCTAAAAATTATGTCGATGTAGATTTCGATCCACAAACGATTCGACAGCGTTTCCCTCGCATTCAGTTCAGTAAGCAAAAGATTCTTGCGATGTTCTATAACAACAAGGGAGCAGATGCGCTTCTGGTTGGTGATGAATCATTGGCTTATCGTTATTTTTCTGAGGCGGCTGCAATGTATCCGGGGTTCGGTGGAACCTGGGCTAATCTCGGTGTGCTTTATCGACGTGCAGGCGCTTATCGGGCTGCTGAAGCGAGTTATCAGCAGGCCATTGCCTTAGACGAAGAGAATTTTACGGCGTGGGAAAACCTGGCGCTGCTTTACGAACTGCAAGGCAAAAATAGCGATGCTGAAGAAATAATGACAACGCTGAAAGCCAAACGCGATAACAATCCGTTTTATCATTTTATGCTTGGCGAAGAAGCGTATGAGTTGGGGGAGTCGGAATTGGCGTTAAAGCATTATTCCCGCGCTATGCGTTTAAATCGGCAGCGTCATGAAATACTTTTTGGCTTGGGTAAAACGTATTTCGAGTTGGGTGAAATTGATAAGGCGGCAACGTATATAAAGTTGGCAGCCCGGTTTGCACCTGGCCGCCACGATGAAAAGCGTTATTTGAGCAAATTGCCCAGTTTGCAAAGTGCGCTTTAGATCACGCCCAGTTCTTTCAGGCGCTCATGCAGGTAGGATTTCGCCGTGTGACGTTCTGACAACACAACATCAGGTCGTGGATGCAGGAACAGCGGCAGTGAGATCCGTGATTTGGTCACATCGGTGCCCGCAGGGTTAATTACCCGGTGCGTGGTTGACGGGAAGTAATGACCAGAAGCCTCCTGCAACATATCTCCAATGTTAACGATGAGGTTACCGAAGTCGCAGGGCACGTCGATCCAATTGCCGTCTTTCCCTTTTACCTGCAGGCCAGGCTCGTTCGCTGCCGGCAGAATGGTAATAAGGTTAATATCTTCATGGGCGGCAGCACGAATCGCATCAGGCTCTTCATCGCCTTGCAGCGGTGGATAGTGCAGCACACGCAGTAGCGTTTGATCGCTGTCTTTTATCATATTCGACAGTGGCTGACTGTAGAGCTTGCTGACATCTTCCGGAGAATGATCCTCAATCCAGCCTAACAACTCGCGGGCCAGATCGTTGGCTTTGTCATAGTACTCAGCCAGTTGTGGACGCAGCGCTTCTGGGCACTGACCCCACGGGTAGAAGTGGTAATATTCTTTTATGTCTTTTTTAGTGAAGCCCTTGGCCACTTCAGAGACGCTTTGCGGAAAAAAGCCATCCTGCGTCCCTTTGTTATAAACATAATTATTCTTGTCTTCACTATCGAAGAATGTCTGCCAGTTTTGGTAAATTCCGGTAACCATTGCCTGGCTGATTGGGTGGTTTTTCAGTACACCAAATCCGGTTTCGCGTAGTGATTCCACAAACGCTTCCTGGGCATTGGGAGCCTGATAATCAACAGCTTCTAATTGCATTACGATACCCTCAAAAAATGAATGCCGAATTATAGGTAATACCGGCCTTTTCGAAAAGGTTATGCCGTTGACATAAGTCAATTCCGGCCCTTATCTATGGCCAGTTTTTGTTACAAAAGCTGACCAGTTAGTCTGATTTATAGTGCTAAAAAAGTGAGCACAGCTCACTTCTTCAGATTTTCTGTCGTATTAGCCTAGTGAAAGGTAGAAACCGGCCAGCGAGGCGCTCAGCAAATTGGACAGAGTGGCGGCAAAGATGGCCTTCAGTCCCAATTGCGCAATTTCTTTTCGTCTTGTTGGCGCCATGGCGCCAATGCCACCCATCAAAATAGCGATAGATGAAAAGTTAGCGAAGCCACACAGCGCAAAAGTAATAATAGCTTGTGATACTTCAGAGAGCTCTTGTTGATGCTGAAGGAAATCCAGGTAGGCAACGAACTCATTTACCACGAACTTTTGACCGATAAAACTTCCAGCAAGCTGTGCTTCGTTCCACGGTACACCAATTGCCCATGCAAGCGGCTGAAGCACATAACCGAGAATGCCCTGGAACGTGACATCTTCATAACCAAATAATGCGCCGGCCCAGCCAATCAAGCCGTTTAGCATGGCGATCAGCGCGACGAAAGCTAGCAGCATAGCCCCCACGTTTAAAGCCAGCTGTAAGCCTGAAGCCGCGCCACTGGCGGCTGCATCGAAAACGTTCGCATAACTGGTTTCAGACGCATCAATATCTTTAAGGTCGTCTTTAGCACTTTCTGTTTCTGGCAACATAATTTTTGCCATTAACAGTCCACCCGGCGCAGCCATGAAGCTAGCAGCAAGCAGGTACTTTAACTCTACGCCCATACCGGCATAACCCGCCATAACCGACCCGGCGATAGACGCGAGTCCGCCTACCATGACGGCGAACAATTCAGAGCGCGTCATGTGTGGAATAAAGGGGCGAACAACCAGCGGCGCTTCCGTCTGGCCAACAAAAATATTGGCCGCGGCAGACATCGATTCTGGACGGCTGGTATTGAGTACTTTTTGTAAAAAGCCACCAATAAGGCGAATAACCCAGTTCATAATGCCGAGGTAGTAAAGTACGGCAATCAAGGAGGAGAAAAAGATGATGACTGGCAGCACATTGAAGGCAAAAATAAAGCCGAGAGATTTATTGCCCACAGCACCGAAAACGAAGTCGATACCTTGTTGACTGTAACCGATTATGTCACCGACGAACTCAGTCATCGCCAGTAGCATCTGTATACCAGGCTCGAAGTAAAGAATGAAGGCGCCAATTAACGCCTGAATTGCAAATGCTCCGCCTACCGTGCGCCAGTTAATCTTATTACGATTAGAGGACAGCAGGAACGCAATGCCGAGCAAAAGCACGATGCCCAGTAAACTCACCATATTGATTTTCCTTTGTTATTGTAATGCCTGTTGTATGTGTGACTTGATCACATCCAGGGCTATTTGGTTTTTGCCACCTTGGGTGACAACCACATCCGCAGTGAATCGGCTGGGTTCAATAAACTGATGATACATGGGCTTCACGGTCGCTTCATACTGCTTGGCGATGGATTCCATGGTTCTGCCTCTTTCTTTCACATCTCGCATCATTCTGCGCATTAAGCAAATATCGAGTGGTGTGTCGACAAAAATCTTGACGTCGTAAAGCGGCAGTAATTCAGGTCTTGCTAGTAGCATAATACCTTCAAGTATTATTACTGGAGCAGGGTTAAGCCTTTCAGTATCGGGTAACCGGGTATGCGTTTTAAAGCAGTAATGCGGATAATGAATGGGTTCGCCTTTACGCAACGCTTGTAAATGCGCTTTGAGTAGTTCGTGCTCAAATGCATTTGGGTGATCGTAGTTATTTTTCTCGCGGGCTTCCATGGGCAAGTGATCTTGCGCGCGATAGTAATGATCTTCGCGAAGTACCTGTACAGGGCGGCCTTGCGCGCTAAATGCATTTAACAGATTTTCTGTAAAAAGTGACTTACCAGAGCCCGAAGCGCCGGAAATAGCAATAATTAATGGTGACTGCATAACTCAAGAGGGAAAATTTATCTCTTGCAAAGATACGCATTTGACCCTCGCGAATCAATGTAAAATTCACGATAAGGTGGAAGAACAGCTAACTTTGCGTGTCAGTGAAGAGAGTCTGAACGCTTATTTTTGCTGTATTTAGGTGTGGTTATGTGTTCGTTAACTATTTTCCGATAACAACAATGTCCTCTTCAGTAATCGGCGGTAATGCAAAAGAATGCTGCTTAGAGCGAGAGCCTTCGCCCTGTGCTCTAGGCGGATAATACTTTTCCTTCTCAGCAAGGAACGGCTCGAAGGTTTCGTCTAATGCTGCTCGTATCTCACTTAAGGTTTTATCGAGATTGGCATTAAAGTCGGGCTTTTTACGTTTGGTATGCCCCAACTCGATCAGACGTAAGAAAACGCGATTAGCGAGATTGATCAGTTCCTGAGGAACATCTTTGTTCTGAGGCAGATTGGCATCGGGATTTTCAATGCAGTAGCGCACTAAAGCGGTGTAGAAGCAAAACGGCTTGTTCTGCATAAGAATGGCCCGGCCATCCACACCATTGCCAATTGATTTTGTATTTAAATCAATAAATAACTTCGGCTCCGGCGGCGGAGGAATATCTTTCAGGGCCGCTTTTTTGCTTCGCGTTCTTGGCTTAACGCCCACGAGTATGGGGGCCATTATTAACGCCGCAAGAATCGCTAATGGATGCAGGCTTAACGAAGCATATAAAGGCTTCATAGTGAGACCAATTATGATTTGCTGCTCGGCTGTCTGCAGTTTCATCAACATGGTCGATGACCATTCGTGAGCCGTTTGATTATCTATACTGACATGCTGAATCTGATTTAGATAAAGGGGATAGTCTTGTTCGTAGAGATAACCGTTAATTCTTGATAAATAGCGAAGAACAGCGGCATCGTTTACCGGCGTGTTGAGTGTTTGATTGCCCACATCCAGGTAGCCGAGGTCGAGGCTTACCCGACGCTCAATCCGATCAAGGGCATTGTGACGCTCAGTATAGGCGCCAACGGTCTGGCCCATCATTATAAAACTTTGAAACAGTGCAAACAGTAATAAAGCAACCGCAGCCGCTTTACTCCATTGGGATGCGGTCATTTCACTGAGCGTTTGCATCAGCACATGGCTCCTTTATATCTACCTGTTGGTAGTACTTCTTAGTTTGTGTCGCAGCCACTTCCTTAATAATATTCTGAACGGCACATTTTAAATCGGTATTGCGGGTTTGCATTTTAAGGTACCAGCGCATCCCACTTACACTGTTTTCAAGCGCAGTAATGTAGCTTTTCGACAGCGTCTCAGCATCATTCTTATCCCAATAGGAAGAAATGATATCGACTTCACCAGATAACAAACCACGGCGTAATTCTTTGTGCGAGCTGTAATAGTGAAGACTGACGTTGTTGTCGTTTAAATCGAGTGATTTGAGTACGGTTTTAGGAACGATATGCCCGGAGCGGCTGCTGGGATAATCGAGAATACCGATACGTTTCCCTAACAGATATTCTTTGGAAAGCTCGGGCTTTTCTCGTAGCGCAATGAAGTAAGCCGTATAGTCGGGATGGGAGGCTAACTCCTGGTAACCGTATATTTCGCTTGCGCCGAACGCATTCACCACATTGTTCTTAACCAGCGCTAAATCACTAACGCCATGATTTATATAGCGAAAGGTGTCATAGTCATTTTGCCCAACGGTGATTTTCACATCGCCGAACTGTCGTTTTATCACTGAGTTTGTGCATAGGGCTGTTAATACACTCTCCGAGAATGTTTGCTCAGTGAGATACACGTCGAAGTCATCGCCATTGATAGAAAGGCGTTCATTGCAGCGTACAATTTCACCAGTTTGCGGCGAAATCTCAGGTAATTCTTCATATCTTTGAAAAAATCCCACCACAACGCAACAAACTGCAATGAGTAATGTTAGTGACGTGCGAAATTGGCGTAGAAATGAAAAACTGCTCAACGGATTTTAGTTACGTAGCCTTATTTAATGAGGGGATTTCACCAGTTAAGCTTATTTAATGCAATAGGTAAGTTTATTTTAGTTAAGTAAAGTGTTGATTTAATTGTTTTTTTAATCAATGAAGCTGAATTCCAATAAACGGTGTTTATCTAACCAATTTAATCGTTGAATAAGCCTAGCTGACAGCATGCAGTTAGTTCTCGGGCTTTTGCGTAAATTTTCCAGACCAAGTGTTCGGAAAAATAATAAAAAAATCAGTATAGTCAGTGCGTTAGAATTGAATATCTTTTCTCCACTGTCATAAAGCTGAAATAAAACTCGATAAGAATTGCTGCCGGTTATCAGTCTATGCCGGTAATAACATTTTTTTCTGTTTTGATGTTGTTACCGTTTGTTGATTCTGACCTCAGGAAAAGTCAATTATCCAAAGTGCATGACTTTTCCTGGGTCATAGTCACAATGCGGGCGCACACTACTACTAAAAGAAGCTGACCCGTAGCAGCCAAAGTGGTCAGAATTATGGTCACCTGGCGTCAGAAACTTAGTCCAGCCATTCGCAAGGATGGCTGGTCACTTTCCTTATCTTTGGAATTGGCAAGTATCTGCAAAACTAGGACTAGATAGAATTTCTAAAATCAGACGCATAGAAAAGAGGCAGTCAGCCTGGGGATATGTTCTGATTTAAAGAGGATTGCGTGAATTTTGGGCAAAAAATTACCAAACAATGTCACATTTCTGACATTATGAATGCTCAAAATTGCGGGGAGAAGTTATCTCGTAATGTTGGACAACAATAATTAGCCAACGTTCAGGTACATTTTTATTACGATAGGGAAACACACACATGTTTAACAAGTCTAAGCTAAATCGTGTAGCTTTAGCCGTGGCGATGTCTGTTGGTTTATCCACAGCAGCAATGGCTCAGGAAACATCATCTGGTATCAGCGGTACGGTTGTATCAGCTTCAGGTCAATCTGTAAGCGGCGCAACGATTACTTTATTTGATACCCGTACGGGATCTGTAAAAACACTAACTAGTAATTCCGACGGTGTATTTAACACTCGTGGTCTTCGTGTTGGTGGTCCTTACATTCTGAAAGTTGAAGATGCACAAGGTTCGCGCATCATTGAAGATGTTTTCCTGAACCTGGGTGAGCCTCTGAACCTTACAGTTAAATTAGAAAACTCTACAGACGTTGAGCAAATCACAGTTACTGGCCGTGCTTCTGCCATGATGACTGAAACCAGCGGTCCTGCTTCTTTCTTCTCTGCTGAAGACTTGCAAGCACAACCAACGGTTGACCGTGATATTAAAGATATCGTGGCACTTGACCCGCGTATTACTATCGATCAAACAAACTCCAACGCTATTCAGTGTGGTGGTGCAAACAACCGCTTCAACAGCCTGAGTGTTGATGGTGTTCAACAGAACGATAACTTCGGTCTGAACAGCAACGGTTACCCTACTGAGCGTCTGCCTTTCCCATTCGATGCAATCGATCAGGTTTCTGTTGAGCTTGCTCCGTTTGACGTTGAATACGGTGGTTTCACAGGTTGTGCAATCAACGCTGTTACCCGTTCTGGTACCAACGAAATTCACGGTAGTGTGTTCTACGATTACACCAGCGACAGCATGCAAGGCGACAGCGTCGACGGTAGTGACATCGACGTTCCTGATTATGACGAAAGCCGTTACGGCGTAACGCTTGGTCTACCTATTCTTAAAGATCAACTGTTCTTCTTCGGTGCTTACGAAAAACACGACCCAACTGAAATTTTCGAGTATGGTCCTGAAGACGGTAATTTCGCTAACCCTCTAAACGGCCTGACTACCGCAACTCTGGAGCAAATCGCTTCTACTGCTCAGAACCAATATGGTTACACTGTAGGTCCAATCGCTAGCTCTGGTGCTGAGAAGGAAGAAAAAGTACTTCTGAAACTGGACTGGATCATCAACGATGACCACCGAGCATCACTGACTTACCAGAACACAGACGGTAATACCGTTTCTACTACTGACTCTGATTCTGATGGTTACGCATTTACTGACCACTTCTATCAGCGCGGTAACGAACTGACTACTTGGTCTGCACAGTTATTCTCTACTTGGACTAACGATTTCGAAACTGAAATGCGTTTAGGTCACCTGAAGATTAAAAATGGTCAGCGTTCATTCACTGACAACCCTGATTTCGGTGAATTCCTGATTGAAGACGTAAACGGTTACGAAGTTCACTTCGGTGCGGACGAATATCGTCAGTCTAACGTTCTGAACTACGACACAACCAGCGCGAAATTTGCAGGTACTTACTACACTGGCGATCACACCATTCTTGGTGGTATCGAATACGGCTCAACAGACGTATTCAACCTGTTTAACCCTGGTTCAGAAGGTCTGTTCACATTTGCTACTCTTGAAGACTTTGAAGCTGGCCTGGCTCAAGAAATCGAGTGGAGCATCCCTGGTTCACTGGATACGAACGATGCAGCTGCGTCTTTCACATTCGAGAACATGGCTGTTTACTTACAAGACAAGTGGTACGTAACACCTGATCTGTCTGTTACCTTTGGTTTGCGTTACGACAGCTGGTCTAGTGATGATGCGCCAGACGCTAACAGCCGTTTTGAACAGCGCTACGGTTTCACTAACGGTACCAAGCCTGATTTCGACCTGTTGCAACCGCGTTTCAACTTCAACTATAACGTTGACGACTCTACCTTCGTATACGGTGGTGTAGGTCTGTTCGCTGGCGGTAACCCAAATGTTTGGTTGTCTAACAACTATTCAAACGATGGTATGCGCATTCTGTCTACTACCGTAACTCGTGGTGAAGGTAATACTGCGGCGGAATTGGCTGCTCTTGACGCTTCTAACACTGCTAACTTCGGTTACGAAGTCCCTGGCTACTTAGAAACGCAACTGGTAGGTGGTGACGGTGCTGTAAATGCATTAGACCCTGATTTCGAAGTACCAAGCGTTTGGAAATTTAACGTAGGTATTCAAAAAGAACTGGGTTATGAAGTACTTGTTGGTGCTGACGTGATCTACTCTAAGCTGAAGAACACTGCGAAAACTATCGCGCTTAACGCTATCGATACCGGTGAGCGTAGTGCTGATGGTCGTATCATCTACACCAATGCCGACATGCTGGACCCAGCATGTATTGCTGACGTAAATTCTGCTGATTGTAGCAGCCGTTCTGCAACAGACTTCCTGCTGACTAACTCAGATGAAGATGGCGATAGCTTTGTTGGTTCATTCTTCGTGAAGAAAGACTTCGAGTTTGGTCTGAGCACTAACTTCTCGTATGCATACACTGATGCAGAAGAAGGTAGCCCAATGACCAGTTCAACAGCTTCTTCTAACTACGGTAACCAGTCTGTTGTTGATTACAACGAACCAGGCGTAGCAACCAGTAACTACGAAACTAAGCACCGTTTCGTATTGAACCTGACTTACTCTACTGAGTTGTTTGAAGGTTATGCTTCTCGTTTCACCATCTTCGCTCAACGCGTAGCAGGTAAGCCTTACAGCTATAACTTCGATTACGATCCAGGTTTTGGTGACCAAACGCCTTGGGAAGACCGCAGCCTGCTGTACGTTCCGCTGGAAAACGATCCAATCGTATCTTACGGTGAAGGTTTCGACCTGGAAGCATTCAACGCATTCGTTGCTGAGAATGGCTTAGAGCGTGGTCGTATCCAAGAACGTAACGAGCAAAACTCTGACTGGTGGTCTCGCGTTGACTTTAAATTCACTCAGGAAGTTCCTGGGCTGATGGATGGTCACAAAGGCGAAATCTTCTTCAACATCAGAAACCTGGGCAACCTGTTGAATGATGAGTGGGGCGTATACCGTCAGGTTAACTTCGAATACAACAACCCAGTTGTTGATGCATCACTGCTTGACGATGGCACTTACCTGTACACCAACTTCGATGGTGACCAAGGTCAGCGTATCAACCAGGATTCTTCACTGTGGTTCATGCGTATTGGTGTTCGCTACACCTTCTAAGTTGACTTAGATAAAACACAAAACCGCCGTTTCTACGGCGGTTTTTTTATACGTGTAAAACAACCTGCCTCAGCATTTACTCATCGGCAGTTTCTGCATTGCCATTATCAACGTTACCTAAACCTCCGCCCATCACCCGGTAAAGGGTAATGCGGTTGCTTAAATCAATTAGCTGCGTAGAAATCAGTGACTGCTGTGCACTGTACAGGGTACGTTGTGAGGTGAGGGCATCCTGAAAGCTGTTCACGCCATTTTCGTAGCGGGCCAGCGACAGGCGGTAACTGTCTGATGCTACATTCACTAAATCCTGCTGCGCCCCAAGCTGACGGGCTATGGTGCCCCGTCTTGCCAGTGCATCTGCCACGTCAGAAAATGCGGTTTGAATGCTGTACTCATAAGCGGCAACCATTTTGTCCCGATTTGCCTTGGCGTAATCAAGTTGCGCATCGTTGGCACCACCGGTAAAAATAGGCACAGACACAGAAGGAATGAGGCTCCAGATAGTGGACGCGCCACCGGTAAAAATGTCTGCCAGTACATTACTGGCCAGTCCGCCGGTTGCGGTTAGCGTAACCGATGGGAAGTAGTTTGCTCTGGCGGCACCAATATCTGCATTGGCTGATTTAAGATTGTGCTCAGCGGCAAGTATATCAGGCCTGTTGAGCAGTACGTCGGACGTCAGCCCTGCCGGGATCACGCTGATGAAATCATCGTTTTCCGGCAGACCATCAGGTAACCATTGCTTGTCTACGCCACTGCCTGCGAGCAACATAAGCGCATTAATATCCTGTGCGACCTGCGTGGTGTAGCTGGCAATATCTGCCATTGCGGTGTGGTAGGTGGTTTGCGCATCCAGCACATCGACTTTTGAGTCCACGCCCAGCTCATTACGGCGGCGGGTGATCTCCATGGCTTTCTGCGCGTTTTCTGCGGTTTCTTCTGCCAGTTTCAGCAAACTCTGATCCGACGCTAACGTTAGCCACGCATTGGCGGTTTCGGCAATCAGCGTGATCTTCGCCGCTCTGGCTGTCTCCACAGAATAAAGCCAGCTTTGCTTATCGGCTTCTGTTGCACTCTGGTTTTTACCGAACAGATCGATTTCGTATCCGCTCAGGCCGGCATCAGCTTCATAACTGGTGCTTACGGAGCCGTCTGACGATTTCGCCCGCGTACCGGTTACACTCGCATTCACCGTAGGAAATAATTCAGCCCGCTGAATGCGGTAGGTGGCTCTTGCCGCCTCTACATCCGAAAGGGTTTGTCGAAGGTCCCGGTTGTTCTCCAGTGCCGTCTGAATCACTTTCTGCATTCTGCTGTCGGTAATGAAGGACTGCCAGGGAAGCTGCAAAATGGCGTTGTCTTCTTTGGTGTTAACGTCCTGCAGCGAAGGTTGCTCAACCTTCGTTGTATCTGTGTAAGCCTCGCCTGTTGGCCACTCAGAGGGCACCGGTGAGGCAGGGCGCTCATAATCCGGCGCCAGGGTTGCACAGCCGCTCAGCGACAGTGCGACAACGACAGCACACAGAGATAGCTTGGTAAAATGACGGGTAGATTGCATTGATTACTCCTTATCCGCAGCATTGTCATAAACGGGCTTTCTGGCCGGAAACGCAGTTCTTACCAGCACGAAAAACATAGGAATGAAGAATATGGCCAGCAAGGTTGCGGTAAGCGTGCCGCCCAAAATACCTGTTCCGATGGATATCCGGCTGTTTGCCCCTGCACCTGATGCGATGACAAGAGGGAAAATACCAAAGACAAAGGTAAGAGAGGTCATTATGATTGGGCGCAGACGTTGTGCCGCTGCGTGAATGGCGGCATCGACGGCGCTTTGCCCTTTTTCATATGCTGCTTCGGCAAATTCAACAATCAGGATAGCGTTTTTAGCGGATAACCCGATGGTGGTGAGCAGCGCTACCTGAAAGTAAACATCGTTTTCCAGGCCACGGAAAGTCGCCGCCAGCGCAGCACCAATTAATCCCAGCGGAATAACCAGCATCACAGAGAAAGGAATAGACCAGCTCTCGTAAAGTGCGGCCAATGCCAGGAACACCACGAGAATAGAAATGGCATACAGGTAAACAGATTGCCCGCCGGACAGATTTTCCTGATAGGACAATCCGGACCATGCATAGGTGACCTTACCGCTACCTACTTCATCGGCAAGACGTTCCATTTCCGCCATCGCTTCGCCAGAACTGACGCCCGATGCTGCGCTGCCCTGAATTTCGTAGGAAGCCAGACCGTTAAAGCGGCTTAAGGTTTGCGGCATCTGCGACCAGGAGACGCTGGAAAAGGCACTGAACGGGGTCATGGTGGTGTTGCCGTCACTGTCAGTACCGCGCACGTGCCACTGGCGTAAATCTTCCGGTTTGGAGCTGTAGTTACTGTCGCCTTCAATGTAGACTTTTTTAACTCGACCTCGGTCCAGGAAATCGTTCACATAGGAACCGGCCCAGGCCGTAGACAAGGTGTCGGCCACATCTGACAAACTTAACCCCATGGCAACGGCTTTCTCGTTATCAATATCGATATCCAGTTGCGGGGTTTCACTTAGCGTACCTTCACGCACACCGCTCAGCAGCGGATTGGTGCGGGCTTGTTGTAAAATAGCATTCTTTATTTCTGTCAGTTCGTCACGGGTCGTGCCCGCCGCTGCCTGCAACTCGAAGGTAAAGCCGTTACTTTGACCGAGACCCTGAATCACCGGTGGTAGCATGGCTATCACACTGCCATCGCGGATTTCGCTCATCTTCATCATCAGGCGACCAGCAATGTCTGATGCCGACTCACCGTCGCCGATTCTTTCGTCCCAGTCTTTCAGTGATAAGAAGCCCATACCCGCGTTCTGGCCGCTGCCGGAAAAGCTGAAGCCGGAAACCGTAAAGAAGTGATCAACCAGATCAGATTCTTCTTCCTGAATATAGGTCTGAATTTCATCAGCAATGGCGGTGGTACGGGTAATCGATGCACCGGCAGGTAAGTTAAACATTACCATCACATCGCCCTGATCTTCTTCTGGCAAAAAGCTGGAAGGGAGTTTCACCATCAGCAGACCCATCACAGCAATAATTACCACATAACCGGCCAGCCAGAATTTAGGGCGCTTAATCGCCGATACCGCACGCAGGTTATATTTGTCGGCAAACTTATCGAACATACGGTTAAACCAGCCGAAAAAGCCCCCTGTCTGACGGCTTGCGCCGGTATCTTTTAGCAGTGATGCACACAGCATGGGGGTTAGCGTTAACGCTACAAATACCGATAACAGCATGGACGAAATCACGGTTACCGAAAACTGACGGTAGATAACGCCGGTTGAACCACTGAAAAAAGCCATAGGCAGGAACACGGCGCAGATCACAATGGAGGTACCGATAAGGGCAGAGGTGATCTCTTTCATAGACAGGATCGTGGCATCCCGGGGTGACATCTTTTCCTCTGACATCAACCGTTCCACGTTTTCAATCACTACGATGGAGTCATCTACCAGTAAGCCGATGGACAGCACCAGGCCAAACATAGTAAGGGTATTAATGGAGTAGCCCATTGCGGCCATGATGCCGAATGTACCCAAAAGCACCACGGGCACGGAAATGGTAGGGATAATCGTAGCCCGCCAGTTTTGCAGGAACAACCACATGATCAGTACCACCAGAACGATGGCAATGATCAGGGTTTCCACGACTTCCAGAATCGATAACTTGATAAACGGGGTAGCGTCTTTCGGAAACGCCATTTTGTAGTTGTCCGGGAAATTCTTTTCCAGATCACTCAATACCGCTTTAACCCGTTCTGATGTATCCAGGGCATTGGCGCCGGGAGCCAGCATAATGGCAATACCGGATGCGGGATGACCGTCGAGACGGGGAACAGCTGTGTACGATTCACTGCCCATTTCAACACGGGCAACCTGAGATAACCGTACATCGGTGCCCTGGCGGTCAGACTTCACAATGATGTTTTTAAAATCGGAAACACTTTGCAGCATGGACTGAGCCGTTACGGTCGCATTTAGCTCCTGCGTGTCCGGTGAAGGCATGTCACCGATTTTACCGGCGGGTACCTGCACGTTCTGGGCGCTCAGCGCAGAAGTAATATCTGATGGCATCAATTCGTATGCCGCCAGCTTTGCCGGGTCGAGCCATATGCGCATGGCATACTGCGAACCGAATACGTTGATATCACCCACACCTTCAGTTCGGGCAATGGTGTCCTGCATGTTTGAGGCGATGTAATCAGAAATATCAAACTCAGAGTCAGCGTTAGTTTCATCGTAAACGGCAGCAATAAGCAGCATGTCGCTTTGCGATTTGGTTACTGTCACCCCTTCAGACTGCACGGCAGAGGGCAAGCGGGAGTTCACCTGTTGCACTTTATTCTGCACCTGGACCTGCGCGTAATCGGCATCCGTTCCTTGCTCAAATGTCAGCGAGATACTGGCGCTACCCGCAGATGAGCTGGAGGATGAAAAATATAATAGTCCATCCAGACCCGTGAGCTGCTGTTCCAATACCTGCGTGACGCTGTTCTCCACGGTCTGGGCGTCGGCACCGGAATAGTTGGCACTGATGCTCACGGTAGGCGGCGCAATATCAGGGTATTGGGCAATGGGTAAAGAGAGTATGGATGCGGTTCCCGCCAGCATAATAATAATGGCGACAACCCAGGAGAATACGGGCTTATCTATGAAGAATCGGGCGAACATTACTCATTTCCTCCATGATTTTTCGCTTTCGGCGCTGCCACTCTGCCATCTTCGTTCAGCGTGACTTCGGTAACGGTGATGTCTGCGCCGTCCTGCAAACCGTCGATGCCTTCTACTATCACTTTCTCACCGGCCTTGATGCCGGACTCAGTCAGCCACTTATTCCCGGTGGCTTCCTGCAACGTCAGCGGCCTTTTCACTGCTTTATTCCCGGATGCTACCCAGGCGAAAGCATTACCTTTATTGTCAAACTGCACGGCTTGCTGGGGTACAAGAATCGCGTTTTCATCTACCGCTATGGTGACTTTTGTGCGGATAAACATGCCGGGCATGAGTATGCCGTCCGGATTAGGAAAAGTCGCCCGTAAGGTAATAGAGCCGGTGGCTTCATCAACAGCCACTTCATGCATGGTAAAAGAACCGGTTTCGTCATATTCGGTATCGTTCTCCAGCATGGCGACAACGTCCCGGGAGCCCGAAGTTACGCCATCCCGCCGCATCATGGCGCGGCGGGCAAGCACGCCTTCACTGGTTTCTGTCATATCAATATAAATCGGGTCGAGCTTGCGAATGGTGGTTAACGCTGTGTCCTGACCCTGAGTCAGTAATGCGCCTTCGGTCACATTAGAAATGCCCGTACGGCCGCTGATGGGGGCAGTAATGCGGGTGAAAGCAAGATTCACATTGGCAGAATCCAGAGCTGCCTGTGCTTTTGCCAGTGAGGCCTGGGCAACCAGATAGTCTGCATGGGCGTTATCGGCATCCTGCTGGGAAATGCCTTCTATCTTTAATAAATTCTGGTAGCGCTCATCAATAAGCCGGGTTGACTCCACAGACGCTTTCGCGCTCACCAGATCGGCTTTTGCTTCGTTTACGCTGGCGCGATAGGTTGAATCTTCAATCTGGTAAAGGAGTTGTCCTTTCTCAACAAAACTGCCTTCTTCAAACAATCGCTGTTCAAGTACACCGCCCACCTGTGGCCTGACCTGAGCGGTTTGCTGCGCCACAACACGGCCTTGTAGTGTGCGGGTAATCGGGAATGTTTGTGTGGCTATGGTAATTGCACTGACGGCGGTGGCGCGAGGCGCAGAGCTTTGATTTTGTGTTGTGTCACTGCAGGCTGAAAGGGTAAGCAGGCTGGTGAGAACACAGAGGGTGGTGGCGATCTTCATGGCGGGTTCCTTGTCTAAATCCGGGACCGACGACATCTTGGGGTTTCGTCAGTCTGATGGAGCCGAGTGTATCGACAAGGTGGGTTAAGGCTGGGTTAACGTCGGTTTTGCAGCAGTCAAAACGTCGATAAAATAGGATGAATCTAATAAATGCCCAGCGTCTTCACGGATAACAAACGGTGGGCAACAAAAAAGCACCTGATATGGTGCTTTTTGTCATTACACTAACGTAGCGAGGCTTATCAGACGTTATCGAACAGGTTTTCTACTCGCTGTCTGAGATCTTCAATTTGGGTAACATCGGCTGGCGCGATGAAAATGGTGTCATCACCAGCAATGGTGCCCAGCACACCGTCTTTCTGGCTGAGTGAGTCCAGCAGTCTTGCGATAAGCTGAGCCGCTCCCGGGCTGGTTCGAATGATGACCATCACGTTATTGTGTACAATATCGAGCACGAGCTGTTTTAGCGGGCTTTTCGCTGTAGGCATGCCAAGTTCGGGTGGTAAACAATACACCATATCACCACGGGCATTTCGCGTTCTTACCGCGCCAAACTTACTCAGCATACGTGACACTTTCGATTGGCTGATGTTATCAAACCCCTGTGATTTCAGGGCTTCAACGATTTCTCCCTGAGAGCCGAAACTTTCGTCTTTCAGGATTTCTTTGAAGGCTTTGATCATCTTTTCTTGTTTTATATTAGCCATATTTACCTGTCATATTTGGTGTTTAAGGGTACAAACCGCTATTATTGTGCCGTAGTCTTTCCATTTAAGCAATATTTGTGCATATTCATTCAAAATCATGCATAATCTTGCCGCTTATACCCAATATGCATGCATAAGACCATTGGGTGATTGAGTTTTTACGCGCGTTGATTTACTGTGACGCTCCGTTTTTTTGACGAGTAACTATTCCATAGGAGAAATGGTATGAAAGTAGCCGTGTTAGGTGCTGCCGGTGGTATTGGTCAAGCGCTGTCATTGTTGTTGAAAACACAATTGCCAGCAGGTTCTGAATTAGCGTTATATGACGTTGCGCCAGTTGTTCCTGGTGTTGCAGTTGACCTGAGCCACATCCCCACCGCGGTGAAAGTTACCGGTCATGGTAAAGATGATCTGGGCGATGCGCTTAGCGGTTGTGACGTTGTTCTTATTCCAGCTGGTGTTCCTCGTAAGCCTGGTATGGACCGTTCTGACCTGTTCAACATCAATGCTGGTATCGTTAAGAACCTGATCGAAGGCGTTGCTGATCACTGTCCTTCTGCTTGTGTTGGTATTATTACTAACCCAGTAAACACCACTGTTGCTATCGCTGCTGAGACGCTGAAAGCAAAAGGCGTTTACGACAAGAACAAACTGTTCGGTGTTACTACTCTGGACGTGATCCGTGCAGAAACTTTCGTTGCTGAACTGAAAGGCCTGGACGTATCAAGCGTACACGTTCCTGTAATCGGTGGTCACTCTGGTACTACTATCCTGCCTCTGCTGAGCCAGGTTGAAGGTGTTTCTTTCAATGATGAAGAAGTTGCAAGCCTGACTACACGTATCCAGAATGCGGGTACTGAGGTTGTTGAAGCCAAAGCTGGCGGCGGTTCTGCGACTCTGTCTATGGGTCAAGCTGCAGCACGCTTCTGTCTGTCTCTGGTTGCTGCTATGCAAGGTGAAAACGTGGTTGAATACACCTACGTTCAAACTGACGACAGCGACGACGCAGCATTCTTCTCACACCCTGTACGTTTAGGTGCAAACGGTGTTGAAGAAATCCTGCCTTACGGCGAGCTGAGCGCTTTCGAACAAAAAGCGAAAGATGACATGCTGGAAGGTCTGCGTGGCGACATCAAAATTGGTGTTGAATTCGTAAACGGCTAATACCGAAACGAATTGCAAATCTGTTAAAGGCCGACTTTTAAGTCGGCCTTTTTGGTTTTTGGTGTTAGCACTTCTTTTAGTTAGTCACTTCGATAATGGCCACACCCCACGGGGCGAGCGAGAGTGTTTTTTGATTGGCAATCGCTTCACCGCTGAGTAACTCTTTCCCTTCTATCCCAGATATTGTGGCTGACACCGTATTTTCGGAGTAATTAAATAGAAAGCGTAATGCCTTACCTTTTTGGTTCACTGCGTTTTTTTCTACTACAGGGAAACGATTTTCAGAGCGAGTTAATCCTGCGGTCGCTGCGGCACTACTTAGAATGGCATCAATTTGCGCGTCGGTGGGCATGGTTGCCACATAGGTTGCGCTGCCTTTGCCAAACTGATTGCGGGTAACGGCGGCATAGTCTTTCCAAACCGGGTGCGAGTAGGTAGCCAGCACATCAGCTTGCTGCGCTGTCACCAGTTCCATCCACCATTTCAGTGGCTCGTCAGCGGTTTCCTGGTTCATCATTTCGGTTTTGAGGCTAGCACGCTCTGGGTGCACGAACTGTGAATAGGTTACGCCTAGAACTTCTGAAAGTCCGCCGGGTTGGGTGCTGTGACGCACTTTCACGTTCTCATCAGTGAATCCGGTTTTGAATGTCGTTACGATATGACCGCCATTTTCAACATAATCGGCAATCGCATTAAGTACGTTGTCGTCAGCAGAATAGAGCGCGGGAATGATGATGAGTTTATAGTTTTCGGCTTTGTCGGCGAAATTAGACGGGTCGAGGAAGTCGGTTTCGATGTTGGCCCGGTACAGACTGTCGTAGAACGGGCGGAGCACATCATTATATTTTTGCTGCGCACCCCAACCAAAAGAAAACTCATTAAAAGCCGTCAGGGCTTCATTGCTGAACAATATGGCTACGTCGTTCTGTTTATCCAGCGAAGTGATGTTGTCGCCTAACGAAGCCAGCTTATTGCCAATTTGTTTTGCTTCAAGGTAGGTGGGGTTTTCAGCATAGTCCTGGCTTAACAAACCTTTCCAGTATGTTTCAATGGCGTTGTGCGTTGAGGCCCAATGCCAATAGGCCACCATATTTGCGCCACTGGCTACATGACTCAAAGCCTGCAGTGTGAGTTGGCCGGGGTAGGGTGTCCATTGCGGGAACCCCTGTGCTTGTGTTTCAATAACAAAATAATTCTGCCCGTTCTTCATACTGCGTGACAGGTCGCCACCTAATGCGATTTCAGCTCCAGTAAGCTGATTTTGTCCCGGATGATAAATATCCACGCCGGCGATATCCATGGCCTGTGCTGCTTCAAAATGGTCAACCGAAGACTGTATGCCGTAGGAATAGCCACGCCAGTCTAAATCAAAGTTCTGCGTAACAAACTGGCCCGTCTTTTTGTATTCGTTAACGATGTCTGCCTGCCAGGCCAGATATTCTGTGACCAGCGAACGTTGATAAGCTGCGAACGCTGCCGTCACGCTGCCGTTAATGGAAGTGACGGGGGAGGTATAAACGGATTCATGGACTTCAGGAAACTCCTCCCAACTGTTAATCCGGTTACTCCAGTAATTCAATCCATAGGCGTCGTTCATGGCATCCAGAGAAGAGAATTTTTCTTTCAGGTAATTCACGAAACCTTGCTGTACCTGCTTGCCACTGGTGTTGTAATGTTTGGTTTCGTTATCAACCTGATAACCGATGATGGCAGGGTGATCACTCACATGGGCTAACATGGCGCGTATCATGCGTTCGGCTAAGCGTCTGAAGTCAGGATTGGTGATGTCCATATTCTGCCTTGTACCGTATTTATTTTGCCCGGCAGCGGTAGTAGCCAGTACGTCAGGATAACGTTTCGCCATCCAGGCCGGGATGGCGTAAGTAGGTGTTCCGATTATTACGCGAATTCCGGCTTTATGCATGGCATCGAGTACGCGATCCAGATGGGAGAAATCAAACTCGCCTTCCCGGGGTTCCATGGTGCCCCAGGTGGACTCCCCAATGCGCACTACGTTAATACCTGCCGCCTTCATCATGGCAATGTCTTTATCAAGCCTGTCGTAGGGCATGTACTCATCATAATAGGCCACGCCGTACCAGATCGCGTCCTGCTCGAGGTCAGCGGGTACAGCGGCCCCCGCTGTTGTAATAGACAAGCTGCCGAGTAGCAGCGCCTGGCTTAAACGGGTGATGAGACTTTTCATAGTGATGTAGTTCCTTTTAAACGTTGACCAGATTGATATGGCGTAATGTCCATCGATGTCACTCTCGCGCACTGGAAAAATTGCGCGAGATGAGAGACACCTTCATTGTTTTTTTGAGTAACGAAAACGGCGCCAGGCGCGTAAAACCCCAGTGAGATATGTCGTGAAAGGTTTTTATCTCACAAGGGGGAAGGAATTATCAAGATGGAAAGTAAATTAATTGTTAATTTTAAGGCTGATAGTTTTCTGATAACGTTGTCGTAGTGGCGCTTTTGTTAGCCGCGCCAATACGCCGCTGTCATGGAGGGAATAGTTAATACACATCGCGATGATAGCGGCGGGCATCAATAAGCTGGGTGACGGTATCTTCACCTAACATAGTGCTAAGCGTGTGATGTATGCCTTCGCCCATTCCGGCGTAGCTTCCGCAAACATAAATCTGCCCACCGTTATCAACCACGTCTTGCAGATTTGCCATTTGTAGGCTCAGGCTTTGCTGCACGTAAGATGGGTGTTCCTGACAGCGTGAGAAAACGCGATTTACCGCTGTTGTGGGGGCATGCTGAATTGAAGGCTCGATCACTTTCGGAAGTACGTCGTCGTTGTCGGGCTCGCGTTCTCCATAAATGACGTAAAGGCGACGGGACGCCTGTTTAGTCGCGTGAAGCCACTGAGAGCGAATGCCGGCGAGCCCACTGCCAGCGCCAATCAGCAGAATAGGCTTTGCATCTTCAGTAAGGTAGCAAGACGGATTCCGATGAAGTTTACCGCGAACCGGGCATCCAATGTCGAGTTGACGGGAAACCCAGCCAGACGCTTTACCCAATTCACCATCCGGTTTAATCACCAGCCTGATAATCAGCTTAATAATACCTTCCTCAGGAAGCGAGGCGATGGTGTAGCTACGGGCTGCGGCTTGCTCTTGAACGCCGGAGTTAATGCCGGGAAGGATGTCCAGAATGTCGCCAGGGTGCCACGAAAACGCGTCACTAGCCGGGCGTAAATCGATTTCGAATAATGGTCGGGTACTATCGTTATTAAGCTGCCTGCGATTCACCAGGGTAAATTGCTCGAATTCAGATTCGGCCTGCACGCTCGTATCTTGCGTAAGTGCACTGTCACTTCTGTCCCTTTTTTCCAGTGCCGTTGATGCCACCGCCCCCAGCGCTTTTAACCCTTTTTCGATTTGTTCTCCAAACGCGCAAAAGTGAGGATATTTGCTATCGCCCAATGCAATGACATTAAAATTAAGGTGCGACAAATCGGTTGAGCTAGCGTTAGCCTGGTTTAATCGTCTTAGAAATGAACGGCCGTTATCCGGTGGTTCTCCATGACCGTAAGTACTTACTACGAATATAGCCCTTTGATATTCAGCTAGCTTCTCTATTGTGATAGCGGAAAGCGGGCGGGCTTGTGTGTGGTAATCGTTCGCCAGTTCCTCAGCAACACCTTGTGCAGTGCCGGTTTGGCTGGCGTAGGCAACTAGTAGTTCACTGTCGCTGATGTGAGTAAATAAATAGCGGCCTTTATGGCGCCAGAATAAATATCCCACCCACACCAGATAAAGTGCAACCAGCACGAGAGCCAGTATTAAACGTTGTGATTCAGTCACAATGGAAACTCCCTGTCGGTGGATCTACTAGTGAATGAAAACGAGCATGATGAATACCGGAATAAGCAACCCCATTGCGGTGACTGGCCAAGTTGAGGCTTTGTGTGGGGCTTGCTTAAGCAAAAGTTGTAAACCGGTAATGGTAAAGATAATCACCACCGCGGAGAATATGTCGATGAACCACGACCACACACCGCCGGTATTGCGGCCTTTATGTAAGTCGTTGAAATAGGCAATCCATCCTCTGTCAGTGCCTTCATAAACCAGTTCGCCCATTTCTGCATCGATAGACAGCCAATGATCTTGCCCGGGACCGGGCCAGGAAACGTAAAGCTCCACGCCATCCCATTCGCCTTCTTTATCTGAGGGGGGCGCTATGCCGTTGTCTGATAACCAGTTACGCAGCGAGCGGGGCAGCGTCACAGGACCTTCCTCCATCGAATCGAGTAGGGCGAGTTGATCGTCGGGTACCGTTTTCTCAATGTTAGTTAGCTGCGGAACAGCATCGATATCGGCTGCATGATTTAATGTGATACCGGTGATGGCAAACATAAGCATACCGACCATACAGATTGCGGCAGAAATCCAGTGCCACTGGCGGGCGCTGCCTAAAGAAAATCGCATAATGTTACTCAACTTGAACAAACGGAGTCTGGGGATGACCAGAATAATCTGGTTATGATAATACGAATTATTATTTTTTGAAGCAAAGCTGGCCCACAAAGTGGGCCAGTAGTCTCTGTCGTTGGGCGTTTAACCCTTTTTATCAGAATACGTAGGTAAGATACACGCTGCCATTTCTGCCAGGCTCAGAGAAACGCTGGAAGCCATTACCTGAAACGCCTGAGAAGAATCCGCCGTTACCTGAACGCAGGTTTCTCACTACGCCCCAACGGTAATATTCTTTATCTGTTAGGTTATACAACGCCGCCGTCAGTCTCAGATTATCTGTGATTTGATAAAATGCGGTGAGGTCGAATGTTGTCAGACTACCAGGATAAAAGAACGGGCCACTGCCATTGTTAAGCGATGCAAAACTGTTTTGGTCGGCATTGTTGTCCATTTTGGCGGAATACATGCCGTGTAGTTTCACACCCCAGTTGTGATCTGTTGACAGATAACCTAGCGATAACGTTGCTGCATCCGGTGCCAGTGTCTCCAGGTCGTTGCCTCTGTCGTAGAAGTCAAAGCTGTCTTCACTGAGCGGCACATATTCAGATTTGTACTCACCGGATATGGTGGAGTACGCGAACTGTGCAGTAATGTTGTCGGTCAACATATAGAAAGTACTGAACTCAAGACCTTTAATGGCAATTTCGCCACTGTTACGCGGTTGAGTGTAAGTATCTTCACTCACGACTGACGTCGTACATTCGCCAGTCCAAGGGCTGCAGGACTGCGTTGTTACGTCAGTGCCATAAGCGTTGGAGAAAGTTTCACTCTGAATACGGTTGGTGTAATTGGTTTTAAAAGCCGTAATATTGACATATCCACGTTCAAAGTTTGCCTGATAGCTCACTTCATAGTTTGTCGAGCGTTCAGCGTCTAGTTCGGGATTCGCTACCTCATCGAGATCCTGATAAACGTCGCCGGTGACAATGTCAGTGATTTCATCACCAGAATTGGTGCCGAAATAAAGTTCCTGTAGCGTCGGGGCTTTGTAGCCCTGGCTCACTTTAGCCAGAATTTCATGTCCCTCGGCAACGGTATAGCTCAGTGCCAATTCACCAACCAGCGCATTGAAGCTGGCATCCTGAACACTTTGCCCGGTAGGATCTGAGAAGTTTTCAGACACTTCCGGCTCATACTCGGTTCTATCATAGCGCGCGCCAACGTGCAGGTTAACGGCATCGTTCAAAGCCATGGTATCGGTGGCATAAAAAGAGAGCAGCGTTTTATCTGATTTAGGCACAAATGCCTGATCGAGAACAGGGTAACCGTCGAGTAAAGCTGCGCTGGTGGTTTCACCGTCGTAGCGGCGATCGTACATAATATTGTTTGACTCGGTTTTCTGATAAGTCAGGCCGTACGCAATATTGTGGCTGATATCACCTTCGATGAGTTTGGTGAGATCGACATTGAAATTTGTCGACTGTTGCTCAAATTCGCGGTCTTCCTGACGCAGTATTACGGAACCCTGACTGTTGTACAGGAAGGATGTCAGACCCGACGTATACAATTCCTGATAGTTTGCCTGAAGCTTTATTGTGTCGAAGAACGGGTTATTGGCATTTTCCTGTTCGTAAAATGCACCGTAGCGTTCACGATTGTTTTCATCGTAACTGGAAAAATCGAAGTAACTTGCCGTTGTACCTTCCGCCGGTTCTCTCGACAGCGGCAACCCATCGGTTGAACGGTCGGTTTTTTCAACAACAACACCGAAGCGGCTATTTTCATCGAGGTTGTAAGCAAGCTTCAACATCACAGCATCGCTGGTATTATCCATCGGATCAGCCTGGCCTCGAGCAGCACCCAGAATATCTTCGCCATTGCTGTGAGCTTCAGTTTCATCGCTCTGACGGCGAGTATATTGCAGCAGGCTCTCAAAATTGCCAGTACGATTGGCCACGGTACCGTGCATCAGCCACTCGTTTGAACGAGAGTCGAAACCTGTTTTTACTTTTCCGCCCGTGGCATCACCCGTTAATGGCAGAAAATCCGCGGCGTCGTTAGTGACATAAGACACTGCACCCGCTAACGCGCCAGAACCGATAGCCACAGAGCCCGGCCCCTTTGAAATGGTCACTGTTTTAACGTGCTCTAGTTCAACCTGGCCGCGACTCGAGCCAAACATACCGTAAGCGGCAAATGTTGACGGGTTAAGAGTTTCACCCTGAGCGACACCATCAACCAGTACTGCAACCGCATCACCGCCTAATCCCCGGATATTAAATCCATCATCACCAAATCGGTTGCCGGTGTCGTTTATCTGAACACCGGGAATGTAGCGCGCTGTATCTTCGATGTTTGTGATGGAATCCAGTGCTATAGCTTGCGCATCGAGTGTAGTTTCATTTTTGTTGTACTCAATGGCGTCTTCGCTTTTTACTTTGGTAACAGCAAGTTGTTCTTTTTCTTGGGCAAAAACGTTGCCTGACAGGATCGCCGTAACTGCAAAACATAATGCAGTGCGTTGGAAAGTCATGATTGGCTCCATGCGGTAGTGTTGTTTTCGTAGATTTTTATGTTTGCTTTGACTGCTTCAAATAAAGGGTGAGTAGTCGACGTCACGTTACGGACAACCGAACGGGTCAGCCAAAGTTGATGAGGATAATATTGATAATAATTCGTATTTGCAATAAGATCCCTTCACTTTTTACAACCAGGAAACACAAAAATGCATAAAACCTCCCTGGCGCTGGTCTGTGCGGGCCTGCTTTTTATCCCAGCCTCTCAAGCGCATACGCCGTATTTAAAACCTTTGAGTTTTGAACCGGTTAGCCGCGACACCGTTACCTTGGATGCTTCATTCGCCGAGCAATTTTTCGTTCCAGAAGTGGCAATCAGCAATGCAAAATTCGATGTTGAAACGCCAGACGGCAAACTGTCACCTGTTGAGACAGTAGTGGATTTAAAAACGCGAAATGTGCTTGAGCAGGCAATGGAGCAGGAAGGCACTTATCGCTTCTCCACCGGGAAGCGCATGGGAGCAATTTTCAGAGTTTACGACCTCAATGGTGAGCGTGGTTCCATGAGAGGCAATGAGAAGCCGTTGCCAGAAGGCGCTACATTAACTGAGCACTTTCAGTCGGTAACCAGTGCGGTGACTTATGTAACGAAAAAAGGCCCTACTGATACGGTGTTGGCAGCCAGCGGACAAGGGCTTGAGTTGGTACCTCGCACTCACCCAAATGGCTTGTTTAGCGGCGACACGTTTGCATTCACCTTAACTTACGAAGGCGAACCGGTAGCTGATGAAAAAGTCACGCTGTATTTGGCTAACGACCAGTTTAGTGAAGAGTCTGATTTCCAAACGCTTACTACAAATGCCAAAGGGGAAGCGTCGGTATCATTGAATTCGCAAGGGTTGTACCTGCTTCAGGCCCGGGTAAAAGCGCCTGCACCAAAGGGGGCCGACGTGCCGGTATACAGTTACACCACAACGCTTACGTTAGAAGCATTCTGAGGACGAACAATGAAAATTAACTCTGTACTTATCGCTACTGCGCTGCTTTCTCCGCTGGCTATGGCCGCTCCGCACAGTGCCAGCGGCATTATTCTCACTTACGATTTAGACGGAAATGAAAAGCTGTCGCTAGAAGAGTTTGTTGATGCCCGCCGTCAACGTTTCGCCGCGACCGACACCAACCACAATGGTACGCTAGAAGAAGATGAGTATGTGTACGAGTGGGAAGGGAAAATGACCACACGCATGCAGGCCGACCGAAAAGCTTCGGTAAAACAAACGCATATTCGCTTTAACGCTATCGATAAGGATGACAATAAGCAGATCACCAAAGCGGAAATGGATGCTGTTGGCGAGCGTGGTTTTGATTTTATGGATCAAAATAAAGACGGGGTTATTCTAGCCTCTGATCCTGACCCGGTACGTGAAGGCCGAGCTGATAACAGCGATGATAAGCCGAAATTGGAACAACGCCCTATGTTACGCATGCCGACGACGCACAACATCGAAGGCTTTATGGGCTTGTACGATACAAACGGTGATGAAAAAGTCGATAAAGCAGAATTTCAGGCTGTCAGAGATGAGCAATTCGCCCGAACCGATGAGAACGGCGATGGCGTACTGACAGAACAGGAATACGTGCTCGAGTTTGAAGATCGTCTGGATGCACAGTATGAAAAGACTTACGACGGCCAGGTAAAGCAAACCTACGTACGTTTTGGCGTGCTGGATAAAGATGAAAACGGTCACATGACTTTTAACGAGTACATGCAGTCTGGTTTCCGCTCTTTCAGTCGCTACGACACCACCGGTGATGGCTTCATCACATTAGATGATCCCGCGCCTGTTTTTAAACGTGAAAGCACAGAAAGTGACGATAAGGCAACGCAAACTGCGAGCGTGAATAATTAATGAAACGCAGCTTCATTGTATTCGTTTGGAGTGCCTGTGCAGCTTTTGCTGCACAGGCGGCAAGCTCGGCCGCTCACTCCACTTCAGAAAATATCCCTTCAGCAACACTCGCAAACTCAGCACACACTCTTCATATTCAGCAAGCAGATTATGACGTTGTCATAAAATTGGTTAACGGCCATGAAAAGGTTAAGCAACAGCCGTTGGTTGAGCTGGTGCAAAACACCGCGGAAGTATTGGCACCACAAAGTAAACTGGTAGCCGACTTATCACGGCCTGGCGCTCACGATGTGCCTGCATGGCTTTTTGAGGGTTTTGCCAAGTGCGAGGATTGGTTTCATCTTACCGAAGGCAAAGTGAGTTGCCGGAACGGTGCGCTTTATCAGTATTGGCATCAGTACGTGGCTGGAGAAGGCACGCTGGAACGTCGAGAAGCGCGGAAGCTGGCAAGAGCATCCAGAGTGACCAAGGTAACATTAAGTGCGCCATCGCAATTGCTAATGCCGCAGATCATGCCGCAGGTTATGTCGCAGAGTATGCCAGATGCTCCGTTCTGGGATTTAGATATTATCGGGGATGCGTTACTCGCTAACCGAATCACTAAATATCTTAAGCAAATCGTAGGCGAAGACGGCGCATTTTCTATTACGGTAAACAAGACGTCCATAACCCATGAAGGCAAGTCACCATCTGGCTGGACGCTGTTTGATAAACCAGTAATGGAACATCACGACGTGTTTTCCGGTGCCATCATAGACACTGCTAACCGCAAGGTGGTAATAGGGGCCGCAGAAAGTGGGGTATTGGATAGCAGTGATGGCTGGCCTGCGTCGGGCTTAACCTCCCACGTGGTTGCACCCAATGTGTTTGATGCCGCGATAGTGTCGCAACTGGCCGTGGTCAGTTCTACCACGCAACTTAACGATTTTCTGGTTGATAAGCCTGAGGTGCTGGTTAAGACCACCGATCAAAAGGGAAGGGTGAACACTACTGAGGGTTACTTTGCATTTTGGCAAAATCAGCACGATACGGCCGTTAAACCATTAACCATTGATGTGACTTTGCCGCGCTTTAACGTGCCGGAATATCACGGCCCTTATGTTTCTGTGTGGTTAACCGACGAGAATGCGCAGTTGATTAAAAGCCTGTCAATTCGTGGTGATAGCCAACGCTGGCTCACCGAATTGAGAGTGTGGTGGCGAAAAATAGGTAGAACCCATGAAGACTTCATTGATGGATTCGCCGGTGCAACACGCAAGAATAAGCCGCTGCATGTGCTATGGGACGGGTATGACGAAAAAGGACAACCGGTAAAACAGACTAAACTTGTACTGAACGTGGAAGTCGCGCGGGAAGACGGTGGTCGGAATTACCAAAAAATCCCGCTCGATTTAGAGGCGTTGATGAAACAGCCTTTACATGCGGTGGGGAAGGGGGAAATTGGTGAAGTGTCCGTCTCTTTGTAGCAAAAGCGGAAGAAGCTAGTGCACTTGCTGACAATGCCTTAAATGTAAACATACAAAAAAGCCGTCGTTTTCACGACGGCTTTGTTCATTATGGCGAAGACCGGATTAACCGGTGTTGCGCATACCGATTGCAATACCGGCAATGGTCACCATCATCGCGCGTTCTAGTACCGCATTCTGCGCGTCGTCACCGGCTGCGCGGATACGTTCCAGCAGTTCTATTTGCAGATAATGCAGAGGCTGCAAGTAACCGGCACGGATATTCATCGACTCTTTACCCATTGGGTCTTTGTCCATGATGCTTTCCTGACCGGTGAGTGCCAGCAGAGATTCCACACTTTCTTTCAGCTCGTCACGCAGCGCCTGACCAAAGTGCTTCAGCTCATCCGGTACCAAGCGCTCGTCATAAGCTTCACTGATTCGTGGATCTGCTTTGTTAAACACCATGTCCAGCATAGACAGACGTGAACGGTAGAATGGCCATTCAGCAAACATTTCTTCCACGATTGTTGCGTCGCTCTCTGCCTTCACAGAATCGATAGCGCGCATTACGCCAAGCCAGGAGGGCAGTACCAGACGGGTTTGTGCCCAAGCGAAAATCCACGGGATAGCACGCAAACTTTCAATACCGCCCTGAGGTTTACGCTTAGAAGGACGGCTACCTAACGGCAGTTTGCCCAGCTCTTGCTCTGGCGTGGCTACACGGAAATAAGGTACGAAGTCTTTATCTTCGCGCACGGTGCCGCGGTAGTTGTCACGACCATTAGCGGCCATCTTGATGATAAGTTCACGCCACTCTGGCTTCGGCTCCGGTGGCGGGAACAGCATGGCTTCAATAATCGCAGACGCGTAAATACCTAAGCTTTGCTTCGCCAGTTTTGGCATACCGAATTTATAGCGGATGGTTTCACCCTGTTCGGTAACACGGAAGCCACCTTCCAGTGAGCCTGGAGGCTGTGAATGAATAGCTGCATGTGCAGGCAGACCACCACGACCAATCGTACCACCGCGACCGTGGAACAGTGTCAGTGTGGTTTCAAATTCATCGGCAACTTGTACCAGTGCTTCCTGAGATTCGTACTGTGCCCAGCCTGCAGCCAGTGCACCGGCATCTTTAGCAGAGTCTGAGTAACCAATCATCACATACTGACGGCCTTTAATGTAACCACGATACCAGTCGATAGACAGCAGCTTACGCATAACTGAAGGCGAGTTATTCAGGTCATCCAGGGTTTCGAATAAAGGTGCTACCGGCATTGGCCAGTCTACACCTGACTCTTTCAACAGTAATTGAACCGCCATGACATCAGATGGCTCACTGGCCATTGAAATGATGTAAATACCGAAACCTTCTTTACTGTGCTGAGAGATAACTTTACAGGTATCGAGTACTTCTTTTACGTCGTCAGACGCTTCCCACTGTGCAGGGAATAGTGGGCGCTTAGAGCTAAGTTCACGCAGCAGGAAAGCCTGTTTGTCTGCTTCACTCCATTGCGCATAGTCACCTAGGCCAAGATAGCGGGTAATCTCGCTGAATACATCTGCATGGCGCTCTGAGTCCTGACGTACGTCCAAACGCAGCAGGTGAACACCAAAACACTGTACCCGGCGGATAGTGTCGAGCAGCAAGCCATTGGCTGTCACTGGCATACCGCACTCAATTAATGAGTCGTAGCACAGCATCAGAGGCTCAAGCAGCTCATCGTTATGCTGAACCCAGGTACTTTGGTCAACTTTCTTGCCTGCCAGGTAATCGGCGATACCGTCGCGGGTTTCACCACAGCGGCGAACCAGTGGGCGCAGCAGCGCGCGATAAGGTTCGTTGGCATCAGCGCCAACAGCTTCACGCAGGGCATCGCTACAATCGAACATCGACAGTTCTACTTGTAGACGGTCTAGATCTGATGCAAACAGTTTTGCAGCGCGCTTACGGGCCAGCAGTAATACCTGTTCAGTCACTTTTGACGTTACAAACGGGTTACCATCACGGTCGCCGCCCATCCAGGAGCTAAACTGAACCGGTGCGGCATCCAGAGGCAGATTGACTTTGTAGTCTGACTGCAAACGCTCGTCGAGGTCACGGAGGAAGTCAGGTACGGCTTCCCACAGCGAGTTTTCGATAACGGAGAAGCCCCAACGCGCTTCATCAACCGGGGTAGGGCGAACAGAACGAATTTCTTCGGTATGCCACGCTTGGCTGATTAAATCTGCAATACGGGTTTCAACGCGGTCGCGCTCACGATCTTCGAGGGTGTCTTGGTGAATATGCTTCAGGCACTGTGCTAACTCTTTCTGTTTATGAATGAGTGTACGGCGAGTCACCTCGGTAGGGTGCGCCGTGAGTACCAGATCAATTTTGAGTTTTGAAACCGCTTTCTGTACGTTTTCAACATTGAGATCAGCTTTATCCAGGTGTTCAAACAGCGCATCTAACGACGCATCTACGCTCATCGCACTGTTGTATTCCTGCTCAGCAATATTGCCCAATGTCAGGAATTGAGCAAATGCCCGGCCAACCGTCAAAAGATCAGAATCTGAAAGTTTTTTGAAAATTTCTTTCAGGTTTTCGCTACAGGTTGCGTCGCCCTGATATGAAGAACGACCATCTTTTCTGATGGTCTCAATGCGGTCTAACCATTCCTGACCTAATTCAGCTTGAATGGTTTCGCCAAGGACTTTCCCCAGGTACCGAACTGTGTCTTTAAGTTCAGCATCATAGTGTGATTGCATAGCATCCTCCTACTGTATATGCCCATAACCATACTTCAAAATTGTTAAACTTGTCTAACGTCATTCCGTTATAAATTAAACCTTAATGAAAAGTTCATTTAACAAATCCCAAGCCCCAAGCATGTTGCAGGCTGATATGATACACTCCGTGCCAGGTTATTTAGCATGCACTTTGAGTAACGAAATGCGGCTAAATAATGAACAAATCTTGTAATTTACTTTCAGGAGTCAATGTGACCGATAAATATACCAGCGTTGAAACGCAAGCAAGCTATGGTGTTGGTTTCCAAATGGGAGAGCAGCTTAAATCCAATCCGTTCGAAGGCCTGTCTCTAGATGCAGTACTCGATGGTCTGAGCGATGCGTTCAATGGTCAAGCCTCACAGGTTGATACCGACACGCTGCGCAACGCATTTGGTGAAATTCACCAACGCATGCAGGCTGCTAAAGCTGAGCAAAGCAAAGCGGTAATTGAAGAAGGTAACGCTTACCTTGCAAAAAATGCAGAACGTGATGAAGTTACGGTAACCGAAAGCGGTTTGCAATATGAAATTATTGAAGCTGGTGAAGGTGGCAAGCCTGCTGCAGACAGCACGGTTCGCGTTCATTATCACGGTACACTGATTGATGGTAGCGTATTTGACAGCTCTTACAAGCGCGGTCAGCCTGCAGAATTCCCAGTAAACGGTGTGATCCGCGGCTGGACTGAAGCACTGCAGTTAATGCCAGTAGGTGCAAAATGGAAACTGTACATTCCTTACGATCTGGCATACGGCGAACAGGGTGCAGGCGGCGCGATCGCCCCTTACTCTACGCTGGTATTCGATGTTGAGTTACTCGACATCCTGGGTTAATCCCCATGGCGGCAGTGTGTACACACTGTCGCTTCCTTCCTTCCTGCCTGTATGGCATCTTCACACGACATCTGCTCAGAGTTGTAAATGCCACAGACGCGATTACAATACGCGCACAATTATCAAAGGAAAAACTACTATGGTTATCAAGCCTAAAGTCAGAGGCTTTATCTGTACTAACGCACACCCAGCGGGTTGTGCTGCTTCAGTAGCAGAGCAAATTGATTATGTTCGTCAGCAGGGCGACCTTGGTGACGGCCCTAAAAATGTGTTGGTTATCGGTTGTTCTACCGGTTACGGCCTGGCGTCACGTATCACTTCCGCTTTTGGCTATGGTGCGAAAACCTTAGGTGTTTGTTTCGAAAAAGAACCGACTGAGCGCAAAACAGCGACAGCGGGCTGGTATAACACTGCAGCATTTCATCAGCAGGCTGCACAGAATGGTCTGTACGCAAAAACCTTAAATGGCGATGCCTTTTCAGATGAAATGAAAGCGCAGGTGATTGAACAAATTAAAACTGACTTGGGTTCTGTTGATCTGGTGATTTATTCACTGGCTTCTCCACGTCGTACCGACCCGGTAAGTGGCGATACCTTCAAGTCGACTTTGAAGCCGGTAGGCCAGGCCTATACCACTAAAACTTACGACACCGACAAAGATAAAGTGCACGATGTCACCCTGGAACCTGCCAACGATGAAGAAATTCACAACACCATCAAGGTGATGGGCGGTGAAGACTGGGAACGCTGGATGGATTTCCTCGGCGATGCCGGGGTGCTGGCTGAAGGTTGTAAGACCACGGCTTATACGTATATCGGTAAAGAATTGACTTGGCCTATCTATGGCCAGGCGACTATCGGTAAGGCGAAAGAAGATCTCGACCGTGCCGCCGCTGCCATTATCGGAAAGCACACTGATAAGCTGGTTGAAGCAAACGTGTCTTCATTAAAAGCACTGGTTACCCAGGCGAGTTCAGCGATTCCGGTTATGCCGCTTTACATTTCACTGATTTACAAAGTGATGAAAGAAGAAGGCACCCATGAAGGTTGTATTGAACAAATCTTTGGTTTGTACACAGAGTGCCTTTACGGTGAAACCGGTGCGGTAGACGAGGCGAATCGTTATCGTATGGATGGCAAGGAAACCAACGATGCCACCCAGGCGAAAATCAAGGCGCTGTGGGATCAGGTAACACAAGATAACTTCCATGAATTAAGCGATTACGCCGGATATCATCATGAGTTCCTGAAGTTATTTGGATTTGATATTCCAGGCGTCGATTACGAAGCCGACGTTGATACCGCGGTTAAATGGTAATCTGACAAAATTATAATAAAGCCGTCGATAGACGGCTTTTTTGCGTTTTACGTCAGAATATAGGCGTTAAGTCTTAGATTTAAATCACATTCAATGTGGTAGTATTTTCAGCCATTCCGAAGTATTGGCATCTGCCAGTGAATAGCGCGCTCACTTTCTGAGCAGTCAGGCCGAGATGGTCTACACTAGAAAAGCGCCTGACATCGCAGGTTGTTACCTGTGTATTGCAAAATTAACCTGCAGTTATATTAAAAATTAACAAATATTGTGGAT
This sequence comes from Alteromonas confluentis, assembly GCF_001757105.1. Taxonomy (GTDB): domain Bacteria; phylum Pseudomonadota; class Gammaproteobacteria; order Enterobacterales; family Alteromonadaceae; genus Alteromonas; species Alteromonas confluentis. The sequence goes on along the minus strand of NZ_MDHN01000024.1, from coordinate 12,101 downwards.
TATCCATTATTTGCATAGCGTAACGCGTTGCGATGATGCTAAAATCCCGTAGTTAAGTAGAGGGCGTTTTATTCTCTGCTTCCGGTTTTTACTTCAACACCGCTTCAGTAGTAGCTATGGGGCTGGTTTCAGTAAAAACAACGGCCCTAATAATAAGATATTCTCGGCACGTATCGAGATTTACCACCAGAAACTGGTTGGTGAGAACGCTGCAACGGAAATTCAATAAAACTTTGGGTGACGGATACCTGATTAAGAAGTGCGCTTCTGCATGCAGGCAGCTCAGGCTGCAGTTATGCATAAGGGTTCTTCTATTAGAGTAGTGCGATTACGTATGATAAAAATCAAGAAAGGTCTCGACCTCCCTATCAAGGGAGCGCCGCAACAGCAAATCTCCGATGGAGCTGCTGTCACGCGCGTTGCCGTTCTGGGAGAAGAATATGTTGGCATGCGTCCTACCATGCATGTCCAAGTTGGTGACAAAGTAGCTAAAGGCCAGATTCTTTTTGAAGATAAAAAGAATCCAGGCGTGAAGTTCACTGCACCGGCTGCGGGCGAAGTGGTAGAAGTAAACCGCGGCGCCAAACGTGTTCTTCAATCTGTTGTAGTTAAAATCGAAGGCAGCGAAGCTGTTACTTTCGATAAAATTGCTGCAGACCAGATCGCTAACGCTTCCAAGGAACAACTGCAAACTTCACTGGTAGACTCCGGTCTGTGGACTGCTTTACGCACCCGTCCATTCAGTAAAGTGCCAGCGGTAGGTTCTACTCCTTCATCCATCTTTGTTAACGCAATGGATACCAACCCACTGGCTGCAGATCCTGCAGTAATCATCGCTGAGCGTAGCGACGATTTTGTTGCTGGCTTAAAAGTGCTTAAGCAACTGTCAGGCGGCAAGGTATACGTGTGTAAAGCAGCAGGTGCTTCAGTATCTACCGGCGACGCAGCCGTTGAAGTTGAAGAGTTCGGTGGTCCACACCCGGCAGGCCTCGCTGGTACGCACATTCATTACTTAGATTCGGCAGGTGCGAAGAAAATCGTCTGGTCAATTAACTACCAGGACGTATTAGCTTTCGGCGCATTTGTTACTACGGGTGAAGTTGATAACCGTCGCGTTGTTTCTCTGGCTGGTCCTGCAGCGAAAAATCCTCGCCTGGTACGTACGTTACTGGGTGCAGATATCGCTGAACTGACTGCCGGCGAGCTTAACGATGGTGAAGTGCGCACGGTTTCTGGTTCTGTATTGAACGGTACCACTGCACGCGGTGTTCATGGTTTCCTTGGTCGCTATCACCTACAGGTGTCTGCACTGATGGAAGGTCGTGAGAAGAAATTCCTTGGCTGGATCACTCCTGGTTCAGACAAGCACTCAGTTACCCGTGCTTATCTGGGTCACCTGGGTAGCAAAGATTTCGACATGACTACCACTACCAACGGTTCAGAACGTTCTATGGTACCAATCGGTAACTACGAGCGTGTTATGCCTCTGGATATTCTTCCAACACTGTTACTGCGTGACCTGATTGCAGGCGACACCGACAGTGCTCAGGCTATGGGTTGTTTGGAGTTGGACGAAGAAGATTTAGCGCTGTGTACCTATGTGTGCCCTGGCAAATACAGCTACGGTCCAATTCTGCGTAACTGTCTGACCACTATTGAGAAAGAGGGTTAAGTCATGGGTTTAAAAGCCTATCTGGAAAAAATCGAACCAAATTTCGAGCCAGGTGGAAAGTACGAAAAGTGGTATGCCCTGTACGAAGCAGCTGCAACCATCTTCTACACTCCTGGTATGGTTAACAAAGCCGGTACACACGTACGTGACAGTATCGATCTGAAACGCATCATGATTATGGTGTGGATCGCGACTTTCCCGGCAATGTTCTTCGGTATGTATAACATCGGCCTGCAAGCGCAAGACGCTATTGCTGGCGGTGCATCTCTGCCAGATTCATGGCAGGCTGGCCTGTTCACTGCGCTGGGCGGCGATATCGCTAACGCCAGTGGCCTGGGTCTGTTCTTCTACGGTGCCTGCTTCTGGTTGCCTATCTACGCGGTAACGTTCGCGGTAGGTGGTTTCTGGGAAGTACTGTTTGCTTCTGTACGTAAGCACGAAGTAAACGAAGGCTTCTTCGTAACATCTGTACTGTTCGCACTGACAATGCCAGCTACTGTGCCTCTGTGGCAGGTTGCACTGGGTATTACCTTCGGTGTGGTTATCGCTAAAGAAGTCTTTGGTGGTACAGGTCGTAACTTCCTTAATCCTGCTCTGGCAGGTCGTGCATTCCTTTACTTCGCATATCCAGCAGCAATGTCTGGTGACAAAGTATGGGTAGCGGCTGACGGTTACTCAGGTGCAACTACCCTGGGTCAAGCGGCAACGACTGGCTACGACTTCTCTGATACAGCGGCATGGTGGGATCACTTCTTTGGTTTCATTCAAGGCTCTTCAGGTGAAACGTCAACCTTAGCAATTATGCTGGGTGGCCTGTTTATCATCTACATGCGCATTGCCAGCTGGCGAATTGTTGCGGGTGTAGCGGTGGGTGTAGCGTTCTTCGCAACCTTACTGAACATGATCGGCAGCGACACCAACCCAATGTTTGCAATGCCTGCGCACTGGCACTTTGTTGTCGGCGGTCTGGCTTTCGCAATGTTCTTCATGGCGACTGATCCGGTATCTGCATCATTTACCAATCAAGGTAAGTGGGCTTACGGTATCTTCATCGGTTTCATGACCGTACTTGTTCGTGTGCTTAACCCGGCCTTCCCAGAAGGTGTAATGTTGGCAATTCTGTTCGCCAACCTGTGGGCACCACTGTTCGACTATTTCGTCGCGCAAAGCAATATTAAGCGGAGGGTAGCTCGTGTCGGCTAAGAAAGAAACTTTAGGTAAAACAGTTGGCGTTGTTGTTGCCGTCTGTCTGGTTTGTTCCATTATCGTATCAGGTGCTGCGGTAGGTCTGCGCTCTCAGCAGCAAGCTAACGCTAAGCTCGATAAGCAAACTAACATTCTGACTGCTGCTGGCCTTTACAAAATGGGCATGAGCAGTGACGAAATCGATGCAACGTTTAAAGAGTTCGTGCAAACGCGCTATGTTGATTTAAGCACTGGTGAATTCACTGAAAAGCCGTCTGAAGACTACGACATGTACAAAGCGGCGAAAGAAGACGAAACCAGCATCAAGGTTGAAGGCAGCAATGTTGGCTTCCAGCGACGTGCGAAAGTAGCGAGTGTCTACCTGGTTGAAGACGAAGCTGGTGATGTTTCCCGCGTGATCCTGCCTGTTCACGGTAGTGGTCTGTGGGATCTGATGTACGGTTTCCTGGCTGTTAAAGCTGATGGCCAGACTGTGAAAGAGCTTATTTATTATCAGCAAAAAGAAACGCCAGGACTTGGCGGTGAAGTGCAGAATCCATCCTGGCAAGCGAAGTGGGATGGTAAGAAGCTGTATAAAGACGGCGATGTGGCTATTGAGGTTAAGAAAAACGCTAACCCTGAAAACCCATACTCTGTTGACGCACTTTCCGGCGCGACCCTGACCAGTAACGGTGTTGAAAACACCATCCAATACTGGGTAGGTGAGCAGGGCTTCGGTCCTTTCCTTAAGAAACAAGCATGGCGTTCATAAAGGATACTTATCGTGGCTGACACTAAAGAAATGAAAAAGGTCCTCTTTGGACCGATTCTCGACAACAACCCAATCGCCCTGCAGGTACTTGGTATCTGTTCAGCACTGGCGATTACTACCAAGCTGGAAACGGCTCTGGTTATGGCTCTGGCTCTAACCAGCGTAACGGCGTTCTCTAACTTGTTTATTTCCGCCATCCGGAATCAAATTCCTTCAAGTGTGCGGATTATTATCCAGATGACCATCATTGCGTCTCTGGTAATCGTGGTTGACCAGATTCTGAAAGCTTACTCTTATGAGATATCTAAGCAGCTTTCGGTGTTCGTAGGTCTGATTATTACCAACTGTATCGTAATGGGTCGTGCAGAAGCGTATGCGATGAAGAGTCCACCGTTGATGAGCTTCTTAGACGGTATTGGTAATGGTCTGGGTTACTCCTTCATTCTGATTTGTATCGGTACAGTGAAAGAACTGTTCGGCTTCGGCACCATCTTAGGTTTCGAAATTCTGCCTCTGGTACAAAACGGTGGCTGGTATCAGGCAAACGGCCTGCTTATCCTGCCTTTCAGCTCATTCTTCCTGATCGGCGGTATGGTGTGGATTCTGCGCACCCTGCGTCCTGAACAGGTTGAGCCTAAGGAGTAATAGTCATGGAACATTATCTGTCTTTATTTGTTCGTTCGATTTTTATCGAAAATATGGCGCTGTCATTGTTCTTGGGTATGTGTACGTTTCTGGCCGTATCCAAGAAAGTTAAAACAGCGATGGGTCTGGGTGTAGCGGTTATCGTGGTACTGGGTATTTCTGTACCGGTTAACCAGATCATCTATGTAAACATCCTGGCTCCTGGCGCACTGAAATGGGCTGGCTTCCCTGATGCTGACCTGAGCTTCCTGAACTTCCTGACCTTCATCGGCGTTATCGCTGCATTGGTTCAGATTCTGGAAATGGCGCTGGATAAGTTCTTCCCTGCACTTTACAACGCACTGGGTATCTTCCTGCCTCTGATCACAGTTAACTGTGCAATCTTCGGTGGTGTTGCATTCGCGGTTCAACGTGAATACAGCCTGGGTGAGAGCTTCGTGTATGGTGTTGGTAGCGGTATGGGCTGGGCGTTGGCAATTGTGTTGCTGGCGGCTGTTCGCGAAAAACTGAAGTACGCTGATATGCCTGATGGTATTCGTGGTCTGGGCTCTGTGTTCATGATCGCGGGTCTGATGGCGTTAGGCTTCCAGTCTTTCACTGGTATCGCGCTGTAATAACGCAAAGGAGCATATAAATGAGTATTGAAATGTTACTTGGCGTTGGCATGTTTATTGTCATCGTTCTGGCACTGGTATTTATTATCATGTTTGCCAAATCTAAGTTGGTACCAAGCGGTGACGTAACTATCATGATCAACGACGATCCTGAGAAAGCGATTACTACTCAGCCTGGCGGCAAGCTGTTAGGCGCGCTGGCAGAAGCGGGTATCTTCGTATCATCTGCTTGTGGTGGCGGTGGTTCTTGTGGCCAGTGTCGTGTAGACATCAAAGAAGGTGGTGGTGAGATTCTGCCTACCGAACTTGATCACATCACTAAGCGTGAAGCCCGTGAAGGTTGCCGTCTGTCATGTCAGGTTGCGATTAAGCAAGACATGAAGATTGAGCTTGAAGAAGAAATCTTTGGTGTTAAGAAGTGGGATTGTGAAGTTATCTCTAACGACAACAAAGCAACCTTCATCAAAGAGCTTAAGCTTAAGATCCCTAACGGTGAAAGCGTACCTTTCCGAGCTGGTGGTTACATCCAGATTGAAGCACCTGCTCACCACGTGAAATACAAGGATTACGATATTCCTGAAGAGTATCGTGCCGACTGGGAGCGTTTTGGTTTCTTCGACATCGAATCTAAAGTTGATGACGAGACCATCCGTGCTTACTCAATGGCGAACTACCCGGAAGAAGAAGGTATTATTATGCTGAACGTGCGTATCGCTACGCCGCCGCCTAATAATCTGTCTCTGCCTGCGGGTAAGATGTCTTCTTACATCTGGAGCCTGAAAGAAGGTGATAAAGCGACTATCTCTGGTCCGTTCGGTGAATTCTTCGCGAAAGAGACTGACGCAGAAATGGTATTCATCGGTGGTGGTGCAGGTATGGCGCCAATGCGTTCGCATATCTTCGACCAGCTTCGTCGACTGAAATCAACCCGTAAGATTTCATTCTGGTACGGTGCCCGTTCACTGCGCGAAATGTTCTACGTAGAAGATTTCGATGAGCTGGCCAAAGAGAATGATAACTTCGATTGGCACGTCGCACTGTCTGATGCGCAGCCTGAAGATAACTGGACTGGTGCAACAGGGTTCATCCACAACGTATTGTTGGAAAACTACCTGAAAGACCACCCAGCACCGGAAGACTGTGAATTCTACATGTGTGGTCCTCCTGTGATGAACGCAGCTGTTATTAACATGCTGAAAGATCTTGGGGTAGAAGACGAAAATATCATGCTTGATGACTTTGGTGGTTAATCAGCAAACGGTATAATTGAAAAGGGGGCTTGGCCCCCTTTTTTAGTCGATAAAGGATAACAAGTGATTAGTCAGTATTTGCGGATTGGTATCGTTTTTCTTGCTGGTCTGCTTCTGAGCGCCTGTGCTCAGGAAGCAAAACAGGTTGTTCATCTTCATGGCAACACCATGGGGACAACCTACAATGTAAAGTATGTGATTGATGAACGCGGACAAGTTGAGGGTCTGCAGGATGAGATCGACGCACGATTGGTAGAAATCAATAAGCTGATGTCTACCTACGACCCAACGTCAGAATTATCTCGCTTCAATCAGAATCGTTACACAACGCCTGTAGCTCTGAGTGCTGAAACAACGAAAGTAGTGAATGAAGCGCTGAGACTCGGCGAGCTCAGTCACGGTGTATTGGATGTAACGGTAGGCCCGTTGGTAAACCTGTGGGGTTTTGGTCCGAATAAGCGCCCTGAAAAAGTACCTAGCGAAGAGCAAATTGCAGAAGTGCGCGCCTATGTGGGTCTTGATAAAATAAATATGACGCCGGATGGATTGCGTAAGTTGCACCCAATGGTTTACGTGGACTTGTCGACCATTGCTAAAGGCTATGGTGTTGACCAGGTTGCGGAAATCATGGAGAAGAATAACTTACATGATTATCTGGTAGAAATCGGCGGCGAAATGCGCGTGAAGGGCGAACGGGGCAATGGTGAGGAATGGTTAATAGCCATTGAGAAACCCGTGTCAACGGAACGCTCTGTACAGAAAATTGTCTCAGTGGGTACCAATGCAATTGCAACGTCGGGTGACTATCGCAATTACTATGAGATGGATGGCAAACGCTATTCGCATTTGATTGACCCGCGCACCGGAGCGCCGATCACGCACAATCTAGTGTCGGTTACCGTGGTGCATCCGTCATCGATGACAGCCGATGGTTTAGCTACGGCATTTAACGTGATGGGTTGGGATGAAGCAAAAGCGCTTGCGGAGAAAGAGGATTTAGCCGTATTTCTGATCAAACGAACGAAAGACGGATTTGAAGAATATGCTTCGCCACAGTTCGATGAAATCGTTGAAGTGAAAAATTAGGAGTCGTTAACTATGTCCACCTTTATTCTCGCATTCGTATTCTTTCTCGCCATGGTGATGGCCATGGGTGTTGGATACATGGTGCAAAAGAAGTCAATCGCCGGTAGTTGCGGCGGGTTAGGTGCGCTGGGTATTGAAAAGGCCTGTGATTGCCCGGAGCCTTGCGACCGGAAAAAAGCGCGCATGGAAAGAGAAGAAGCCCGTCAGAAGAAAATTTCGGAATGGAAAGACAACCAGATCCTGTAATGAGTACGCTGAATTAACAGTGTAAAGAAAGGCCGGTAGATCTTGTACCGGCCTTTTTTATTCTACGAGAGGTTGGGATTACTCGTAAGAATAGCTCATGGTTACATTGCTATAGGTGCTATATGCGCGCAGTCCGATATGCCATGTTCCTGCTTCAGGTACAGTGAAAGTACATACTTCGTTGTTGCCACTCTTATATGGGCGACAATTATACGCACTGGTCGTTGGCTGAGAACCGTAACGAACGTAGAGGTCTGCATCACCACTGCCACCGGCAATCTGAATGGTCATGGTGGAAACGCCAGCAGGGATGGTCCAGGTGTATCGATCCCAGGCTGAACGTGAACCAGAAAGACCAGTAAGCTGACCCGATACCGGTTCTACACCAGGTTCAGTTGGCGTACCACCGCCACCACCACTGCCATCACAACCATTATTGTTCAGGTAGCTGTTGGCTTCTCCCACACGAACCAGACCATAGCCATAATAATTATCACGACCTGCGCTGCCACGATCTTCTGCTGTTGCATTTAATGCATTACGGATTTGACTTGCACTACATTGAGGATGAAAACTCCATACCAGCGCAGCGGCGCCAGCCACATGGGGCGTCGCCATTGAGGTGCCGCTTAATGTAGCATAACTGCTTGAAGGATAGGTTGAATAGACTGAGCTTCCTGGCCCAGAAATCTCCACTTGAGGATTGTATTGCGAATAGCTTGCGCGGTTCTTTCCTGAATCAACGGCTGCAACAGAGACAACTGCATCATAAGACGCGGGATAGGAGAGTGAACTGTTACCGTCATTACCGGCAGCAGCAACCAGCAGCATGTTGTCATCAACAAAACCCTGCATCGCGTTGGCTTCTGCTGACGATGAACCCGCTCCGCCTAAACTCATGTTTACCACGTCGGCGCCAGCATCCTGACATTGGTCGATGGCGGTGATGATATCTGAAGCGTAAGTCCAACTGCCGCTATCATCAAAAATCTTCACAATGTGTAAGTTTACGCCGGGATAAACACCAATCACGCCCTCTGTGTTGTCGTAGGCAGCAATGGTGCCTGCCACGTGTGTGCCATGACCATTACCGTCGTTATACCAGTTGCCAACCGCACTGTTATTCCCCTGGCCGGTAACACCGTCATTTTGACCGGGAAGATCGGGATGCCCAAGATTGTAGCCTGTGTCGATAATACACACTTTACGGGCACTGGTATCAGACTGGAACAGTTGGTTTGCCTGAACCATGTTGTAACCGTAAGGCGTGGTCTGCGCCATCAGGTGACGTTTTGGATCGGGAGCAACCTCAATGTCTTTGTTTTTCATAAGTGCATTGAGTGCTTTCTTGTTAAGCGTTACCGACGCCATACCATGGCGTGACATCACTTTATGCGTTTTACCACCTACACGCTGAATAGCCGATTTCACTGATGCTACTGACATCGCCCGCGGATTGGCTTTGCTGGTAGTCTCTAAGCCAGATTCTGTTTCTTCAGCAATACCTGCCTTGAAGGTCACAATATAGCGCTCTTCCGCGCCACCCCTTGCATTACGCTGGAGCCCCCGAAGTTCTTTCAAATCTAATGGTGTTAGGGGCGATGACGCTACCTTGATCGGACCTGCGTCGCTGGTTTCCGTGATCGCATTCGCCGACAGAGCAATTAAGCTTAATGACGTTGCAATAAGGGTTTTGGTTGGAAATGTGTATGATTTGGACATTTATTTTCCTGTCTTGTCGTTATTTTTTCCCACTCGCTCTCTGCGGAGCGCTACTTCGGGGTGTTTAACCGGCCTGTGCACGCCATTTCAGATGGCTTTATTGTTTTTCCTTTGCCGTTCCGTCGACTAAAAAATCGGCTAAATGAAACGGCGATACGCAAGCGTTGTAAAAGCTACTTTTGCTAAGCAGCACGAAATCTATACTACGGATAGGTGGGGGCTGTAACGTATAACCTCGCATAATCTCGTATCGGAATAGACACGTAATGCGCGGGTGAGTATTTTGCTGCGAGATACAGCAACAGGGCGGTACAGGCAGATAGGCGTCACTTAATATTTAAATTCATAAAAATGAAATAAAAACAGATTTATAGGTGGCGTGGATAAATTTTCAGAAATTTTTTAGCAAGGGCGGAATAATACTTTGCAAAAAATCTGCTTTATTCAGCAAAGAGAAGAGGAGTATTAGAGCAGACCAATTAAACACTTTCATTGCTGGCAATTTTCGTTAAAATGCTGTGTATGTATACAGTATGGTGGCGATGTGCGGAAAATCATTCACGTTGATATGGATTGCTTCTACGCGGCAGTTGAGATGCGTGATAATCCGTCGTTAACCCATAAGCCAATAGCTATTGGCGGCAGCTCTGATCGCCGTGGAGTTATTTCTACCTGTAACTACCCTGCGCGTAAATACGGTGTACGTTCGGCTATGGCTACCGCTTATGCGAAACGTTTGTGCCCTGATCTCATTCTCGTACCTGGCCGCATGGATGTTTACGTTAGAGAAAGCCAGAAAATCCGCGAAATATTCAACGATTACACCGATCTCATCGAACCCTTATCACTCGATGAAGCCTACCTTGATGTCACACACACGCGGCTGTTTAATGGCAGCGCCACGTTAATCGCTGAAGATATTCGCCGGCGAATCAAGCAGGAGTTGAATCTAACCGCGTCCGCTGGTGTCGCTCCCTGTAAATTTGTAGCCAAAGTGGCCAGTGATGAAAACAAGCCCGATGGTCTGTGTGTGATTACGCCGGACAAACTCGACAGTTTCGTTCGTGCCATGCCATTAGCTAAAATTCCCGGGGTAGGCAAGGTGACGCAACAAAAGTTGCAGCGCTTGGGTTTGCATAATTGTGCTGACGTGCGGGAATACCCCTTCGAGCGTTTGCAAAAGGAGCTGGGAAAATTTGGTACCGTGTTGTGGAATCGTGCTCACGGCATTGATGATCGTGATGTTAATACCACTCGGGAGCGCAAATCCATTGGTGTTGAACGTACCTTTAGCACAGATTTACACTCGCTGGAGGAGTGCCGAGACGTTATCCCTGCGTTGTGGGAGAAAATGCAGCAACGAATAGCGTCACATTTACAGAAATCTGGCGCAAAACGCTGCCTCATACGCTCGCAGGGTGTTAAGCTAAAATTCCAGGATTTTCAACAGACCACAGTAGAGCACCGGCATCACGATATCGAAGCGCCTTTCTTTTATGAACTGCTCGACGAAGCCTGGCAGCGTTCGAGGGGAAGAGGTGTGAGGCTGGTGGGTATTCATATTGGTCTGGCTGACGGAACATCTGTTGAACAATTAAAGCTACCTTTGGAGGATGACTAAGGTGCCAAACAGCATTAAACCCGGAACTTATCAGCATTATAAAGGCAACTTTTATACTGTAATTGGTGTGGCTACCCATTCTGAAGACGAAACCAAATTGGTCGTCTATCGCCCCGAATACGGCGACAGAGCGTTGTGGGTAAGACCACTGGAGATGTTTGTTGAGAATGTAGAGGTTGATGGCGACGCTGTACCGAGATTTCGTTATATTGACGAGCATAATCCGGACTAACGGATACCGTTGAAGCGACATCAGGTAAACCTGAACTGCAAATGCACTGTTCGTTTGTAAGCTGCGTATCTGTCACAACACACATAAACAGGGAAAGAAGATGATATTTCCAGTTAAACAAAAAATTAATTCGCTGATAGCGGCAGCCACGCTTATTGGCTGCACAGGTGGCGCAATCGCTCAGGATTTTGATAACGTTAAAATAAAAGATACGCCGCTGCGCGGTTCAGTGCATATGTTTGAAGGCGCCGGTGGCAATATCGGCGTATCTGCCGGTGAAGACGGTATTCTCATTATTGATGATCAGTTTGCGCCGCTGGCTGAAAAGATTGCGGCCGCGCTGAAAGAATTGGGTAACGATGCACCAAAATATCTGGTAAACACCCATTTCCACGGTGACCACACTGGCGCCAACGCATTCTTCCACGACCATAAAGACAGCACAATTTTCGCCCACGAAAATGTGCGTGTTCGTCTGGCGTCAGATGAAAAAGTCGCTCCGGGCGCGTTGCCCGTGGTGACGTTCGCGGATGGCATTACCATTCATTTTAATAACGAAACCCTCAACGTTTTTCACCTCGAACACGGTCATACCGATGGCGATAGTGTGGTGTGGTTTAAAGAGCCCAATGTCATGCACACCGGTGATCTGTTCTTCAATAAACGATTTCCGTTTATTGATTTAAGTTCCGGTGGCAGCGTTGATGGATACGTGGCGGCGGTGAAAACCTTACTGGGTAAAATTGATGACGATACCATTATTATTCCCGGTCATGGCCCGTTGGCAGACAAAGCTGACTACGAAAACTTTCTCGCAATGATTGAAGAAACCCGCAGCACGGTAGAGAAAATGAAAGCGGATGGACTCACTCAGGAGCAGGCAATTGAGAAAGGCCTGGGTAGCCAGTGGGACAGTTGGAGCTGGAACTTTATCAGTACAGAAAAGTGGATAAAAACACTTTGGTAATCTTATCTGAAGGAGGCGTAAAGCCTCCTTTTTTGTTTGCCCAGCGAAGCTGGCAAACCCGTCAGGTTGAAAGAAACCTGAATCACCCT
>NZ_MDHN01000023.1 GCF_001757105.1 Alteromonas confluentis | reverse complement strand
GCGTTTCACTTCTGAGTTCGGAATGGGATCAGGTGGGACCACGTCGCTATTGCCGTCAGGCAAAGTCGTGCAAAACCGAATGCTTTTTCTCGGCTTTTGCGCAAGGAGGACAAACAGTACTCTCCGGAGTATGTCTATCAGCCTTTATAAACTTTTAAGCTGAATCTTAATTTCACTGATGTAGTCATCAATGAATTAACAATTCTGGAAAACGATATTTTCATCAATCTTAAGTAACGCTACTCTAACTTCTTAATTAGTCAGTCATGACCATCAACTTCTAAATGATAAAGCCATTTAGGCGTTGTATGGTTAAGCCTCACGGGCAATTAGTACAGGTTAGCTTAATGCCTTGCAACACTTCCACATCCTGCCTATCAACGTTGTCGTCTTCAACAACCCTTCAGAGAACTTAAAGTTCAGGGATGACTCATCTTGGGGCTCGCTTCCCGCTTAGATGCTTTCAGCGGTTATCGATTCCGAACGTAGCTACCGGGCAATGCCTTTGGCAAAACAACCCGAACACCAGCGGTTCGTCCACTCCGGTCCTCTCGTACTAGGAGCAGCTCCCCTCAATCATCCAACGCCCACACCAGATAGGGACCGAACTGTCTCACGACGTTCTAAACCCAGCTCGCGTACCACTTTAAATGGCGAACAGCCATACCCTTGGGACCGACTTCAGCCCCAGGATGTGATGAGCCGACATCGAGGTGCCAAACACCGCCGTCGATATGAACTCTTGGGCGGTATCAGCCTGTTATCCCCGGAGTACCTTTTATCCGTTGAGCGATGGCCCTTCCATACAGAACCACCGGATCACTATGACCTACTTTCGTACCTGCTCGACGTGTCTGTCTCGCAGTTAAGCTAGCTTATGCCATTGCACTAACCTCACGATGTCCGACCGTGATTAGCTAACCTTCGTGCTCCTCCGTTACTATTTGGGAGGAGACCGCCCCAGTCAAACTACCCACCAGACACTGTCCGCAATCCCGATTAGGGACCAACGTTAGAACATCAAACATACCAGGGTGGTATTTCAAGGACGGCTCCATATGAACTGGCGTCCATATTTCAAAGCCTCCCACCTATCCTACACAAGTAGGTTCAATGTTCAGTGCCAAGCTGTAGTAAAGGTTCACGGGGTCTTTCCGTCTAGGTGCGGGTACACAGCATCTTCACTGCGATTTCAATTTCACTGAGTCTCGGGTGGAGACAGCGTGGCCATGGTTACACCATTCGTGCAGGTCGGAACTTACCCGACAAGGAATTTCGCTACCTTAGGACCGTTATAGTTACGGCCGCCGTTTACCGGGGCTTCGATCAAGAGCTTCGCTTACGCTAACCCCATCAATTAACCTTCCGGCACCGGGCAGGTGTCACACCCTATACGTCATCTTTCGATTTAGCAGAGTGCTGTGTTTTTAATAAACAGTCCCAGCCACCTGGTCACTGCGGCCCCCGTGTGCTCAAAGAGCAAGTCTTATCACACGCAGGGGCGTACCTTCTCCCGAAGTTACGGTACAATTTTGCCGAGTTCCTTCACCCGAGTTCTCTCAAGCGCCTTAGTATTCTCTACCTGACCACCTGTGTCGGTTTGGGGTACGGTTCACATAATCATAAGTTTAGAAGCTTTTCCTGGAAGCAGGGCATCAACAACTTCACCACCGTGGTGGCTCGTCTCGTGTCTCGGCCTTAAGTACCCGGATTTACCTAAGCACTCAGCCTACTCACTTTCACTTGGACAACCAACGCCAAGCTTGTCTAGCCTTCTCCGTCCCTCCATCACTGATTATATAAGTACGGGAATATTAACCCGTTTCCCATCGACTACGCATTTCTGCCTCGCCTTAGGGGCCGACTTACCCTGCCCTGATTAGCATGGGACAGGAAACCTTGGTCTTCCGGCGTGCGGGTTTTTCACCCGCATTATCGTTACTCATGTCAGCATTCGCACTTCTGATACCTCCAGCAAACCTCACAGTTCACCTTCAGCGGCTTACAGAACGCTCCCCTACCCAATACGATAAATCGCATTGCCGCAGCTTCGGTATATTGCTTAGCCCCGTTACATCTTCCGCGCAGGCCGACTCGACTAGTGAGCTATTACGCTTTCTTTAAAGGGTGGCTGCTTCTAAGCCAACCTCCTAGCTGTCTTAGCCTTCCCACATCGTTTCCCACTTAGCAATATTTTGGGACCTTAGCTGGCGGTCTGGGTTGTTTCCCTCTTCACGACGGACGTTAGCACCCGCCGTGTGTCTCCCGGATAGTTCTCTTTGGTATTCGGAGTTTGCAAAGGGTTGGTAAGTCGGGATGACCCCCTAGCCTTAACAGTGCTCTACCCCCAAAGGAATTCGTCCGAGGCTCTACCTAAATAGATTTCGGGGAGAACCAGCTATCTCCCGGTTTGATTGGCCTTTCACCCCCAGCCACAAGTCATCCCCGCCTTTTTCAACAGGCGTGGGTTCGGTCCTCCAGTTGATGTTACTCAACCTTCAACCTGCCCATGGCTAGATCACCGGGTTTCGGGTCTATACCTAGCAACTCAACGCGCAGTTAACACTCGCTTTCGCTACGGCTCCGCTATTCGCTTAACCTTGCTACTAAATATAAGTCGCTGACCCATTATACAAAAGGTACGCAGTCACCCCGAAGGGCTCCCACTGCTTGTACGTATACGGTTTCAGGTTCTATTTCACTCCCCTCACAGGGGTTCTTTTCGCCTTTCCCTCACGGTACTGGTTCACTATCGGTCAGTAAGGAGTATTTAGCCTTGGAGGATGGTCCCCCCATCTTCAGTCAAGATAACACGTGTCCCGACCTACTTAATATGTACCTGTTGCAACTTCGTGTACGGGACTATCACCCTGTACCGTTAAACTTTCCAGAATATTCCACTATCACAACAGATATCGGCTAGTCCCCTTTCGCTCGCCGCTACTCAGGGAATCTCGGTTGATTTCTTTTCCTCCGGGTACTTAGATGTTTCAGTTCCCCGGGTTTGCCTCGTTAACCTATGTATTCAGTTAACGATACCCGCAAGCGGGTGGGTTTCCCCATTCGGACATCGATGGCTCAAATGCGTTTTGTCAACTCGCCACCGCTTTTCGCAGACTTACACGTCCTTCATCGCCTCTTACTGCCAAGGCATCCACCGTATACGCTTAGTCACTTAACCATACAACCCTAAATAGCTTC
>NZ_MDHN01000022.1 GCF_001757105.1 Alteromonas confluentis | reverse complement strand
AGAAATACTACCTAGATTGGACAATCTCACGCTGTCAGCCGCCGGAATAGTACCTATTTAGGGCAAACCGGCCGATTGTAAACAGAAATACTACCTGAATTGAACAATCTCGTGCTGTCAGCGAGCAGATAACGATAAGTGGTAAAAAATTTACTGTCCTTGATTTGAGTTGGGTCTCAGTTTCAAGTGAATTGCTCCTACTTAATCTGACACATAGACTAGAACAGACGAGGGCACCCCACGCGTACACAGCACTCAGGTTCTTTATCAAGAAAACGCTAAGATTCGTTAACTATAATTGTTAGTATGGTGCAGACTAGAGGTTTCTATTTCGAAGAAAATAAAAGCGAGCATTGCAGAAACACAAGCTCGCTTCGAATATTACTTCCGGATCACCTATTTAACTTACGACTTGCGTAAACGCTGATGTATGATCTGACCGACGTTACTCGCTCACATCACCTTGCTAATCAGCGGGCCAGGGGGATTTTTCAATCCGACTTAGTCCCCTTGTTACCTGTGCTCAAGGTAGCATCAGAGAGTCATTTAGGCAAGATTAGCCTGAGAATCGTATGCACAACTTTTTAATTAACGTCTCGTTCAATATGTATGCCCAACTGGCCATTATATGAAACAGATTTGAAATTTGTCGATTCTGATCTCAGATGCGCCTTAAAAATCGTCGGAGAACTGCTCATATACATCTTCAGTCTTCGCTACCAGCCATGCCAGATCTTCGTTAAGCCCACCCACATCAGGGTTTTGAGCTAAAACTCGCTCCGTCAGCCAATTCATCAACCAAGGAGAAAAGGATGTCAGAATGCCAGTAAAAGCACGGTCTTCAGCAACTAGTTCAGACAAAAGCTCAGCATTATGTGCAGTGTTTTTATTTGCGGCCAACTCTACGAGACAAGCTGTAAGCAAAAGCTTCCGTACCTGCCAGCTTTCAAAGTTAGAGCCTCGGTATTTCAGCCATGTTTTATCTTGCTGAAAAACTTCCCAGCCCTCAATCGCGTTAATGAGTAAAGCCAGTTGCTTATCAGTCTCATCTGAGGCTTGTTCTATATCATACTGATTCGCAAGTACACTTAACTCTGGAATGAGAGCGCGGTGATTCAGTGCGGAGCATAGCTTTTGAAGGAACTTCTCAGTATTCCAGAGTATGCGTTCAGCTCGTTCAGAAAGCATCTCCGTCTTTTCATTCTCGTACCTGGCCTCCAGAATATCTGCCATCAGCTGATCATAGGTATCAACACCAAAATATTCAGAAAACATAGCGGCAACCGGCGGAGAGCGAAAATATTCATAATATCCTTCTAGGTATAAAGATTCTTCGCTTCTAAATGACTCTGACTTCCATTTCAGATGTTTGGATGCGATATCGGGCGAATATAGATTGACCAGATGTAGAAGATTAATTTTATCTTTCAGTGTTTCGCCTGAAAAAGAATAATGATGATGAAAACCGTATTCACTGAAGCTAAGCAGCGAGACGACGGCTCGCTCTAAGAATGATTTGTATTGGTTCCACTCCTTGGTACCAATCTGGGCAATTAGTGCCTTAAAAAGCCCCCATCGGGATAACGTTACTGATACATCAGGTGCACCAGATAAATTCATCATGTAATTCTTTTTACCGTCAGGGCGGTATCCATGCTGAGGCCAGAACTCAAGCGAATGAACTGCATGATAGATAAAATTCGCTTTTATCTTCTCGCGTGATCCACTCACGAACTCCAGTCCATCATTAATCCATTGCTCCTCGCTTGTAACCGGGTTACTAATGTGTCCGGAAAAGTCAGTTTTTGCCAGAAAATGAATTTTCTCCTCACTGTTTTCAGCTAACTTTCGTTGATAAATCATTGCCAGAATAGAGTGAGCGATACCATTTTCAGCATCCAGCTCTACAGCCGAAAGTAGAATCTCTTCAGCTTCATTCATATCTCCAGTTAAATAGAGCTTTTCGCCCAGCAAGCGAAAAAGTTCACTACTCACTTCCCCATCGCTTATTCGATTGCGATAAACGACAATGTCATTCCAGTTACCAGTTAAATAGCTGTGAGAAATGTCGGATAAGGATGTATGCCTTCCGCTCTGTAGTAATTCGTTAATTGAGTCCTTTTCGAGGTTAATGGGTAGATTATCTGTTATCACAGCAGTGATTTCGCCCAGTCCTTCCAGCGCGTCTTGCGACCGCTGTATATCTCGCTCTAAATCTCTTTTCATTTGAAGCGCTGCATCGCGTAGCGGCTGACGGTTTTTCTTAAGGGAAAGTTTTGCTTGTGCGACATATTTAGAAGCATCGCCACTCCGGCCAAAAAGTCTCTTGTATGGATGAAGTATCGCGATATTTCTAACAAGAGTTTCAGCTTCTCTGACGATCGTGATTTTTTCGGGTCTAGTGTTAGCAATACTGAACTCTTCACTGGGAGTAACAATATACTTTTTATAATCTTCTTTTTCTTTAAGAATAACATTAACGTCTTTGGCTAACTTTTTTGGATCAGCAAAACCCAGTTTTTCAAGAAGAACAGCGGTTGGAATATTATCGAAGTGTTTCATTTCATATCCTTATGATTTCTTGAATTTTTTATCATTTTTATATAGTTATCATGACTCAGAATCAGAGCATTTCCGTCTCTCTGACATAAAAGACGAAAACCGTTCGGAAGCCGATAGCTTCTGCAAGCACCGACAGCCCTTAATTTTCTACACTGACGCCGTTCTGATAGCGGAGTCATAAGAAGACTTCTAGCCTTTCGATAAATCCGTTCCGGGCAATAACCTACAGATTGTATATGCATTTTTTCTCCAAAGTATCCAGTTGGAGAGCTCATCCTCGATGGTAGCAAATTGCTAGCATAGTAATTATTTCGCATTGTGTGATATTAGTGCGTGCGTCAGTTATCTCGCTCATTAACGGATTTCAGAACTCTTCTCCGGAACACTTTTATAACTACACGCATTGCTCTAACATACACGAGACCATGTAATTGCCCCATGGTCTCTAAAGATGATGTGTACAAAGTATACGGGTCCGCGATGCACGCTTAAACGACGTCTGGCGATAAGAGCCAAGTATCGTTTGCGCCGAAGCGGGGAGCTGCCGGGGCTATCTCGCCCCGGCGATATCCCCCTCATCAGTCAAGTCATTTCGCCAAAACGCATGGCCTGTAACAAATTCCGAATCTCCGCCCTATCCGAATCGCTCCAAATCAGTTTAAAAGGCCTTTGTCCAGCAAGAGCTGGAAGCGGAGTGTTCAGCCATTCAAGCATCAGTTCATCATCACCGTCAAAAAACGCCAGAAGTTCGAGCTGTAAAGCATCCAATGTCACCGCACCTGAATCCACATTCTCAGTCGAAGTCGCAGGTCGAGTAACATCCACCTTCTGAACACACCTGACTTTAGCTACACCAAAAAGTAACTTCGTAACCTCTTCTTCTGTTAAACATTCACATGTGCGCTTACCGACGCGTACCCAGAGTTCAATCTGCTGCTCTATCGATGAAGGCCGACTTTCAACAACTTCACGAGCTGCATCTGTCAGTGCCTCTGGAATGCTTACCTTTTTTACTTTGCCCATCATTTTCCTCTCAAGCATTATTTATACTCTGCTTTAGCCATTCTCTGTCATGCTTGTACAACCACATGTAGTCGCTGTAGCATCGCTCCTTTGCATCTTTGACGCGAAATTTATCACAGCACGCCATCTCTGATTTAATGACTGACCGCGCTGCCTGTCGCCTGGAGTAAAATCTAATTCTCTTTCTCAGTTGTTTTATCTCCGGTTGACCTGTCAGTATCTGCTCAACATCGCCTACCAGAACTCCAGTCAGTTCAGCTATCTCCTGAGTTTTATAGCCGACCAGTAACCTGAGAGTTATACTTCGAACAACATCATGTGTTAGTTTTTGGTTTCTGCGCTCAAGAGACAGACCAGAGCCTGAGGCAATATTACGAACCGTTGCAGCACTGACGTTTGCGTATTTCATTGCTCTGCGTAATGACATTTTATTTTTAACGGCATACATAATTTTTTCCCGACGACCGTGATCGATTTCCAACTGGGGGGTGGGTTGAGATAACTTAAACTCTGCTAGCGCTTTTTTATCCGCCGCAGAATAACTCACAACAAAGTCGCCAACATGCTCGAACAAAAAACAGATAATGAGCATATGCTTCAGGGGATGATGACTGCCGAATTTGTTGTAGAAGATATTTGCCGGAAAGCCATGCTCACGGTTGTCGTTAAGAAGCTGAGCTACCCGTTCATCTATAAGCAAATGCGAGTAGTATTTCCGTAACTCCGGGCGCCATTTGCTGAGATGAATTGTCTTATCTGTCGCCAGTCCTCGCTCAGCAAGACGCTGTAAGTAAGTCAGACGGAGTTTCTGTGGCTCAAAACTACCGAGAGTCGGAAGAATTCGACTGAAGTCGGCAATCTTGAAGTCTACTACACTTTCGTTTATTTCGGACTCGCAGTTGAGACGTGGGAACATCAGTTTATAACGTCGTCGCTCCACCTGAACCAGTTTAATTCTGTGGTGTGCACAAACACTGACCAGAGGTAACTGATGATCCCGCAACCAGACAAGATCCCCATACGCAAACTCCCACTCTCTCATGCACTGAGGACAGAACTTCAGAAAACGCTCATCATTAATTCGATTTGCAAGCATCCCCAGTGCCTTGAAAGCGCCACTGCTATTACCGTTCAGTAACATTTCTTTCGCGGCTTCTCTCGCTGTAGATACTGAAAACATAGAATAGAAATTAAAAAGAGAATGATTATTGAGCAGCGTTTCAGTTTCACAGCCTGTAACTTCGGCCAGCCTTGGCAGAAAGGATGGCAAACCCGAGTCGATTTGGTAATTGCGGCTTCCCAGAACATTTGTCATACCGCTACATACTGAAGCTGACAGATCATTTAAAATTAATCTCGCAGCGATACTGTAGATCGTTTCATCCTGGTAGATCCTCGGCGATATCTGCAAAAGCCTCACTTTATACCCCCCCGAAACAGCTCGGAGCCTTAAAGGACTCAGGTATAATTACCAGTGGTAACGGCTCTCTTGGGTTCTCCCCTCTAAAAGGAAGCTCAACTAAAAGATTTTGCTCCTGCTCATCTAAAAATGTCACCGCTATCATCAGATAAATCATTGGATGATAGAAACGATCTGGCTGTAGCATGGTCAGCAGTCCGTGAGGAGCGTTCAACGGATAGCGATCGGCGCAGAGCGCCCCCCACCGGAAAAAATGCCTCATTGGAGTGTTATTAAAAGCTTCTGCAAGATAGACGTGCGCTTCACGCATGCCTTTCAGATTATGGTCTCTGAGCCGATGAAGACGGGACACGCCCAACTTTTGCTTAAGTAAACTCAATAGTCTTGGCTTTCGCTCCGGACTGGGCACCTGCTTTATGATATTTATAAGCTTTTGAAGCTGACGCTCCAGAATACTCACTTCAGCAATAATATCTTCACGTTCACGATCGAGAGGGGGAAGTGAAAACTTTTGCGTTTGCGTAGCTTTCAGATAACAGCCATGTCTGAGGCATGATAATCTGTGATACTGCTGATGTTCAGTATGAAAATACGCCGTACCGAAACGGCGCTCATCCTCCACTGCGCAATCTGGACAATAACGCCACACTCGATCTGTTATAACTTGCAAGCCATGTTCAAACTTTCGCTTCGCGAGATCATGAAAAATACAACTGGGATAACCACTATCGAAGTTCTGAGGGGACAGAAAAAGTGTATAGTCGGTTAGGTTTGTGAACTGTTTAATAAAAGAAGCTTTTGAGAAATATACCTGAAGCGCTTCTGCCAGATGTTCATAAACCGGTACCCATATACGCTGCGGCATCTCAAAAAAAGGGGTCTTCAGATGCGTGTTAAACCAAGTCTCAATTCGCTGATGACAATTTTGCTGAAACGTCCTGTATATTACACTCGCAGCGTGCTCGCCCGGCAGAGGTGCGGGAGGATAATTAAACATCACATTCTCCCTGTCCGAAGGACATTATGATACTTTCAGCATCGATAACCTCTTTTCCCTCATCAATACGCTCAACGCTGTTTGCAGCTTTGTGCTGATGCTTAGTGGTGCGCGGTTTTCGCCGAAAAGATTGATGTTTATTATTGACTTCTTCCCAGTTTACATCGTTGGTTTCCTCCAGATTAGCCACAGCACTTTCATTCTCCCATTCTGAAGCCGGCCAGTTGCCAACTTTATATTCTCTCCTCAATTTACTTAGGGGCGCGTGCCATATAGACATTTTCGATTCGTAAACCTTGTTCAAAAGCTTCATCCAGTCTGCTTCACTCCCTTTCCGGGACTGTTTGTACCAGTTGCGCAGAAATGCAATCGAAAGTTGTGAGAGAGCGTCAGGCACACCAGCACAGAGAATCATTAGCGCCGTTAAAAACTCCCGGTTCTTCACTGCGTTCTCTTTAAAAAAAGATTCAGGAAAATAACTATCGAAAAATAGGTGAGTGTATCGGTCTGACAATGTCCACTGTCTGAACTTTATATGCGCGACAGAAGCTAATCGTCGTGAAGTCTGCCCTGCGCTTTGCTGATTTTCAGATTCCTGAGGTAACTTCTCAAATCTGTTTAACGCGTCCTGTGTCGTTGAAAGAATAAGAGGAATGCCGAGTTTATTAAAAAAAGACTCCAGCTCAGGAAAGCTCGGCGTATTCTTGTCACTTTTTTTACGATTAAGTGCAAACTGAACTTCATCAATATGAATAATGCCAATATTATATTTTAAGACTGCGAGAGGGATCGCATTACGCGTCTGTTCAACGGTACTTCCTGATTTCAGAAACTCCTTTCCTGTGTTCAGACCAGTTGCTTTGTCCAACGCCATGAAAAAGTTGTATGCGAAGTCCTTTTTTGATTCTGACGCATGCATATCAAAAGACAACCAGGTAACCTGCAGGGAGTTTAAAATCTGCCCATGATATGAACTATGTTTTATCACCTGCCTGAACAAGCGTAATGTACGTCGAATAGAACCGGATTTACCCGCACCAGCTTCGCCAGAAACTAAAATTGTCGGACAAATAGTCTGCTCTTCGCTGTCCCCCTCAGACTCGCTTTCAGAAGACTGCTTTAATTCCTGGGACAGCTGGTTCATTATCCGACGATGTTCCGCCAGCATGGGGTTCCGGAATTCATACCCACGACGCAGCTGAGTATAGACATGCTCATATAGCTGGTATGTAAGTGGCAGGGGATAGAAAACACCTTTAAGGCGGTCAATTTCATCAAGCGCATCAATACTGGGAAGAGAAAACAAATCATCAGGAACGCTCCGATCATTCTGGATACATTTACGAAATTCTTCCTCACTTAGAAACTCAGGCATCGCTTCTACTAGAGGATTATTGCAGTAGTATCTGCTACGCTCGGCTCGATAGATTGCGTTATGGATTTTTGGGCTGCTTTGGTGCATTAACTGACATCTCCGAAGTCATCCTCTTCCGAGTCACTTTGAGCATACCTATCGGTGAAGGAATAATTGAAAGTTGAGGACTGATTATCAACATCTAATACCTGCTGATACGCGAACGCCCGGTTTCTCTGCTCTTCAGCGACCATTACGGCATTGCGCTTTTCAATGTCTGACTGAATAGATTTGGCGTGATTGAGTGGCGCGTTTTCGTAGAAGCGATGACCCTGGACGGTTATTGACTGGATCATATGCTGCATGTTGATAAGGTCCTGATCACGTTTGACTTTGAGTTCATGAGCACGAGCGCTGATTTGAATTTTGCGGGCCTTTGCCTGCGCGAATGTCATTCCGCTGTAAATCTCAAAATCTCTGTTTAGTCTGAAGGGCTGTAACTCGTTTTTTTCGTCTTTGAAATACAGTGTATCTATCATTCCGGATAGCATCACCATCTCAACTTTATAACTGCCTTCCATGTCCGCTCGGACAAACCAGTGATTCCTTTCAGCCCAGTTGCTGTGATAATGAAAGCCTTCAAAATTAACGTGTTCAGGCGTCACACTTACGGTATGTTTTTTGAGCATATTCCAGAGGTATCTGGGCAGATCTTTCTGAGAGATTTTTGGGCGTCCGTACAGAGGATGATCTACTACATATCGCCACATTGCAGAGGGTGTAATGTCGACATTATCGAGAGCCATTTCTTTATTTAACAGCTTTGGTCTTATCGCTGTGGTGTTATGAATCGTAATCGTCTTTATTATCAGTCGTACAATATCGTCTTTCTGTAAAACTGCTCGCTGTGAGGCATGCTGACAACTTCCATCTGCATTTTTATTCACAGTACCTTCCAGATTCCCAAGGAAGGTCTGAATAATGTAAAGAAGGTTTTCAATAGTTCCTTTTAACGCTGGCTCGCCGGGGGGGCACCACTTGCTCTCCTTTATACCAACTCCGCTGCCTACTACTTTTTCTATTACCTCAACTGGATTTTCCGGGCCGTTGTCAACGCGTATAGTTTTAGCCGGATGCTGAGAAGGCCAGTCCTCCTCGTCAATAACCATCCCGTATTCCTTTGCAAACTCCACTTTGTTCTGCATACAGTTCAACAAAGCTTCCATCACGTTTTCCCAGTTTGGCGTGGCGAATGCTAAACTGAAACCGACAATCAGATGTGTTGAGACGCAGCCAACAAGGCACAGATGAACTTTTCCCGCGGTCTCCCGCTTCTCGCAATTATGAGGATATGCCAGATATACTGGCAAAGGTGTGCTGTCGATTTCGAAGCAGAAAGCGCTGACGTGAAGACCATCCCGGGCACTTTGTGTTTTATCTCTGCGCTTATTATTGTATGACTTGTTACCCAATCGAACCTGCTTCAGCTCCTGCGTTGAAAATGCTTTTTTGACCAGCCGCAAAAACTGTCCCTCCGAAAGAGAACGGGTTTCATCCAATATCAGCTCGGGTACGCTGATGTTGTTTTTGGTTACAAAACCCGGTGTGGAACAGTACTGTTTCAGAAACAGCGTTCGAAGCTTTCTGATGACGACGTTGCCGTGCGTAACGTCAATACGATTCGCCCAAACCAGCTTTCTGACTTTATCAAGATCACTTTCGTGGCATGGTCTCGTTATTGACCTGACTGGATAACCATTCCGATCTTTTTTGGGACCGGTTTTCTTAGTATATACACGCGGTCCCTGCCCCACGTTAGCGAACTTTATAGGGAGCAATGCTGCTTTGGAGCCGAGAGACAGGTATCGATTCAGAGGTCTGCGAATCGCCTTCTCATTTATTCCCAGAGTCCTACATCGCGTTGATA
Organism: Alteromonas confluentis; assembly: GCF_001757105.1. Taxonomy (GTDB): domain Bacteria; phylum Pseudomonadota; class Gammaproteobacteria; order Enterobacterales; family Alteromonadaceae; genus Alteromonas; species Alteromonas confluentis. The sequence goes on along the minus strand of NZ_MDHN01000022.1, from coordinate 5,521 downwards.
TATCGGTACTTAATTCTCCGGACAGATATCGCCAGATATTTATTCTGGTTGTAAAAGGTGCAATATAATTATAGGACTTATCTCGGTTAAGTAACCATTTCGGGTGCCTCTCGGTTAGTTCCTTATCGCTTAAACATCTGCGTTCATCAGGGAAATATGTAAGAGCACAGCCGTCACTATCCACTTTATGAGTAAAACACTCCATTATTGCATTCAGAGTAAGCTTCAACGGCTTGACGGGCTCCGGGCTGGCTTCAAAGGTTGTCAAATTTGCGACGATGAAGAATTCCGGAAGCTGACAGTCTTCTTCGAAATGCATTGAAACAAGGAAACTGTCATCTTTGCCGAATCGATGCTCGTACTTTCTGACACCTAGTTCGGTGAGGGTAAGCAGATCATTTTCTACGAACATCGCTTTTCCTTACGCCTTCAGACACACCGGCTCGGTAAACTCGAGCGGGAGGTACATATCTATCGGCAAAAGCTGACGAAGCGTCGCATTTGCGAAAATTCGATACGCTCTTCGGGTATCTACACACAAACGATCAGCGGTATCGAACAGTGTGTCTCTTAGCGAATATGCGGGATGTTCAGTAATACTACTGAGAAATGCTGAAGTAAACTTCAATAACTCACCGTTATCAGCATGAGTATCATAATATTCACTTAGCATCTCAATATTGTCAGCTTGTGTCCGGCTTACGCTTCTCTTACCGATAACCTGCCGGTATGAGACGCCGAAGGACTTCCAGTACTCTTTTTCAATATCACACTTTTGTTTAGTTCTGGTCCAATTTTTGTCCTGCAAAGTGGGTTTAAACCAGCAAGCCTCTCGGTAAATTGAACCGTCTGAATCAGAGTACTCAATAACAAGATCTGTGGTCATAACCTGCAATTTTCCGGTTACGTGATCACGTGGATGAATTACTTTCAGCTTGTCTGCTATTTCCTTTGTTCTGGTGTAATCAAGCGGATATTGCTCTTTGATGCTTGTTACGTTCGGTTGAAATATTTTAGAAAGATAAAAACGACGTTCACCGTCCGAGAGCAGAAATATATTCCGCTGTTGCTTGGGACACCACCTGACGGATTTTGTGCCTGCTGACATCATTGCCGGTGAAAGGAAAGGCATATGCTCTCCTCTCGCTCTCGCTTTATTGAAGGCTATAATTCGCTGGTTCGTGACCTCTGCTATGTAAATATCTTTCATCTGACTGCTTCGCTCTTGACGTTTCTTATTTATAGAATTAGCGCAAGACTACAAACAAAGCAAGCAAAAAACACAGAAATAAAAAACACAACACACTGATTTAATTATCTTTTTTTGAAGCAATTACATAAAAAACAAAAACATCAACAACTTACACAATTAACTACAAAAAAAGATACGAAAACTCTATTAAAAATACTCCAAAAGGCAAAAATAAAGATTTAGCTTTTCCACAGGCAAGTAAAGTTCATGACCTTGCTTTAGTCATAAGGTCCCGTGTAAATGACAGTAAACCTTTAACTGCCCAGAGTAGTCAAATTCAGTCAATTAAAATAAAATACATATAATACATACACTTAAAAATAAATATAATTTAAAGGTAAAATAAATGGTTAAAAAAATGACAAATTAGATCATTACTGCATAATGAAAAATATCTTCAAGGAGCATTATATGTATAGAGCAGAAAGCACACTAATCGGCAATTTCACAAGATTTAACGACCTGAGAGAGAAAGAACTCACAAACACTATAAAATACAAGTTAGATGTAAATTTATCCGTCAGCGATACGGAGTATATGAGATTCTGCTACCGCATAGAACAGGCCCCTTTCTTTGCGGAATTGCAGCTTTATAAGCGGGAAGACTACTTTATGTCGCTGGATACACTTTTTGATGAGGAGAAGCTTGAGCAATATCATGCTTTTGCGGCTTTCACATACAAGAGATACGGCATGCCAAATACCCTATGGTTCGAATTCGATAGCATTTCGACCGGGCTGAAAAAGTGGTTGTTCGCCAATGCCCTGCACTTCAAACAATACGATTTCACGTTCACGAACTTTGAGGAAGCGTTTAAAGAGGCATGCTACCGGCAATGGCAGGATAATGTGATAGCACTATCTGATTAGCAGTTTACCGTTTTAGCGAAACCGACAATAACAATAATAAAGGAGGAAATTTTAATACATTGATAGATAAGAGAGTGATGATATGACATTAGATTTAGATAACTTAGTTAAGACCACTATCGCCAGTTATAAATATGAACCAGCCCTGTCTCTGTCAGTATTTGATGATGAGCCAATCATTATAGAGAAGCTTATTTTCGCCCGTACAGAACACGATATAAAACAGCATTTACTTCTTCTTCTGGCTTGCTGTAACTCAAGAAATGAACTGCCGTCTGAGGTGTTTCATTCCTATTGGGAAAATTTTTACAGCCGCCTTGACCCTACATCTCAGTCTGATAAAGAGTTTCTGAAAAACCATCTCGATAGCTGTAATTTCAGACTCATACGAGCAATGAACAACTCCGGTGATTTTGAGCGATTCGACTCTTTTATTGATATACTCATTTTTGCTGAAGATCTGGACAAACTCATACTCTTACATCACTGTACGTTCGAGGTTCTGACCGTGGAATTTAATCACCCCGTTTATGAAAAACGACCTGTTCCGGAATTCTTAGTAAAATGCCTGACGAACCTGCAACTATCCTATTATCCCGAGTATCTTCTGAAGTCGCTCAGTTCATCTTCAGTTTGGCTTCGCAGTCATATAAAGCATGTTATTGATGAGTGCCTTAGAGAACCTCACAAATTCATGGAGATCCTCGCTACATACCCTGAGTTCGGGAAAAAAGTGAGGCAGAACATAAGACAGCACATCTGTGAAGACAAAAGCTTTACTGAGTGCGTAAAAACAGTGACCGGAACAAAGCGGGAATTTTTAATAAAGTCCTTAATACAATAGCTTGTGTTGAATATGGCGCAAACGCATTAGATAAATTATTTCAATTAAATGGATTAGGATCAACTTAATCGGAGCCTATTTAAAATAGAGCCTTATCAGACCTTACAGGCTGCTTTGTACGGGAAGCGGTCATTTCATATTCTGTCCTACAAAAGCACAGAATATAGAGCGACAATTAACTTGAACGGTTGAGCGACAACTATCTTGACCGGTTGTTCTGTTAAGGTTCGACACGACAATTCGAGGAGAATGGCGTGTCGGGAACTCACATCACAGAAAAACAAGTCAGGTTATATATGAAGTTTCGAAAGGATTTCACGCAGGAAGTTGCCGCCAGCAAAGCGAACATTTCTGTCAGTTCCGCCAGACGCATAGAGAACGGCCGTCACCAACCTAAAAAAGCCCACCGTCATTGGCGCACCCGGCCCGATCCCCTTGAGGCAGTCTGGGAGAGTATTGTTATCCCCCTTCTGAAGCAAGATAAGCTAATTACGCCAGTGGGCGTATTTGATTATTTGTGTGATTCGCATAGCGATCAGTTTCCTACCTCAGCGCGACGTACACTTGAGCGCAGAATTAAGAAGTGGCGACAATTACACGGTGGTGCTCAGGACGTAATGTTCTTACAGCACCACGAGTCAGGTTTATTGGGTATTTGCGACTTCACGCATGTTAAGTCTCCGGTCACTATCGGGCATGAGCCGTGTAAGCACATGTTGTTCAACTATCGCCTGGCCGCCAGTGGCTGGCACTACAGTCATGTAATTTATGGTGGTGAGAGCTTCGCTGCCTTCTCTGATGGGTTACAGAATGCCTTCAGAGCCAGTGGCGGCGTCCCCAAGGAAGTCCGCACCGACAGCTTGAGTGCAGCGTACCGGAATCATGATGATGCCGGTAAATTTACAGAACGGTATGCTTCACTGATGGCACATTATGGTTTTACCGGCACACGCAATAACACCGGTGTCGCGCATGAAAATGGCGTCATCGAGTCCAGTAATCGCCATATTAAAGCGCAGCTTGAGCAGGCGCTGCGCATTCGTGGCTCGTATGACTTTAATTGTCGCGACGATTATGAAGACTTTATCCGGCAATTAGTGGCGAGACGAAACAAACGCATTAATACGGCATTTATTAAAGAGCAGCGACAATTACAGCCACTGCCGCCGGCGGGCAGCGTCAATTACTCAACCGAATATGTGCGCGTCTCGCGCACCAGTACCATCAGCATTAAACGCGTCACTTATACCGTGCCTTCGCGTCTGGTAGGCAGTCGCCTGCGGGTGCAAGTGTATGATGACCGCTTAGCTCTATATCTCGGTCATGAGCTGACCTACACCTTAGAGCGGGTATATACCACGGGCACCGCGCGTAAACGCAGCGTCAATTACAAACACGTTATTGATGCGTTAGTAAAAAAGCCTCAGGCCTTCCGGTGTTCACAGTGGCGGGATGAGTTATTACCTAATGAGGATTACCGGAGTATCTGGCAGTACGCTAATGGCAATATGAAGGCTGATGATGCCTGTCGCTATATCGTCAGAGTACTTCACCTCGCGAGCAAGGGGGATAATGAAGTCAGGCTGGGTCGCTTCATTATGCAGCAACTGAATAGCGGCCGGTTACCCAGCTTGTTCGACTGTCAGGAACGCTTCCAACAGCAACCTCGCCACATCCCCCAGCTTCAGGTGGGGCAACACCCGTTAAAGCTGTATAGCCTGTTATTACAGGGAGGGAGGCAGACATGACTAATACAGCATCCCTGCCACTCATGCTCAAGAGCCTGCGACTGAGTGAGTTCAGGCTCCACTGGGAGAGCCTGGCTGAAAAGGCATTGCATGAACAATGGCGGCCAGAGCACTACTTAAGTGAGTTGTGCCACATGGAGTTGTCGAGCCGGACAGACAAGCGTCAATTACGTTATCTGAAAGAATCCAATCTGCCATCAGGCAAGCATGTTGGTGGGTTCGATTTTAATGTCATTGAAGGTCTCACCAAAGCCCGCCTCCATGAACTGGCGGATAACCATGAGTGGGTAAAACACGCCACCAATCTGCTGCTGTTCGGCGCAAGCGGTGTCGGTAAAACCCATCTGGCCAGTGCATTGGGCTACAGCCTGATAGAAGCCGGAACCCGCGTAAAGTTCTATGCGGCCACCGCGTTAGTGCAACATCTGCAGGAGGCAAAACAGCACCTCAAACTCCAGGACGCACTGAACAAACTGGATAAATACCAGGTGCTTATCATTGACGATATCGGCTACGTGAAAAAGACAGAGCAAGAAACCAGTGTGCTGTTCGAACTCATTGCTCACCGGTATGAAAGGTTCAGCCTCATCATCACCTCCAATCAATCGTTCGAAGACTGGGATGCACTGTTTACTGATACCACCATGACAGTCGCAGCCATCGACAGGCTCGTGCATCACTCACACATCATTCAATTAGAGGGAGAAAGCTACCGCAGAAAAGCAGCAATAAAACAGGAAGAATAACTCAGCGACAACCGGTCAAGTTAATTGACGCCAGACCGGTCAAGATAGTTGACGTTCTATA
>NZ_MDHN01000021.1 GCF_001757105.1 Alteromonas confluentis | reverse complement strand
ATCATAGAAAGCATTAAACGGCGGGTGCGTGATGGTAGCGTGCTGCGCTTAATCAGCCAGTTCTTAACAAGTGGGGTGATGGTTGAAGGCCATTGGCAGCAGACAGACACAGGGAGTCCGCAAGGTGGGGTAATCAGCCCCTTGATAGCGAACATCTATCTGGATGCGTTTGATAAGGAGATGATGCAACGTGGCCACCGCATAGTGCGCTACGCTGATGATATTCTTATCTTGTGTCGCAGTCGTTCAGCGGCAGAGAATGCGCAACGACAAGCGACCCAAATCCTTGAAGGTAAACTGAAGCTGACCGTGAACACAGAGAAAACCCACATCACACACAGTGATGCGGGTGTCAGGTTCCTTGGTGTGGAAATCGGGACGAAATATACCCGAATCCAAGCGAAGAAACTGGCATTGTTCAAAATGAAGCTAAAGGAGATGACAAAACGCAACGGGGGAAAACCGTTGTCACATGTCATCAACAGACTGAATCCACTGCTAAGAGGGTTCAGCCAGTACTTCAGGATTGCCAATGCCAGCAGGGCATTCAAGCAAATCGCGAGTTGGCTGAGACGCAGACTGCGCAGTGTTCAACTGAAGTTATGGAAAAAGGCGAGCCGCCTGCATCGCTGGCTACGACAGCGGGGCTACAAAGGCAAGTTCGCGTCCATGAGCATGACGAGTTGGCGCAGCGCAAGAAGCCCACTGGCAAGCTACGCGATGCCAAACAGCTGGTTTAACGAACTTGGACTGGTGAATCTGGAAGACGTTAGAACGGGAAATGTGCCCAGCAATTACGCTGGATAAACTGTACAGGAGCCGTATACGAGGCCCGTACGTACGGTTCTGTGAGAGGGATGAGGCGGTGATGCCTCACCCTACTCGATGTTATTTATTGCCGCATAGCTGGAGAGAATGGCGATGAAAGAAACAGAATTTCAACTGGGTGACATCAAACTATCAGCCTTGGATAACCAGGGGGCGGGCACGGTGGTGATAGGACTTCACGGCTTTCTGGATAATGCGGCTTCTCTTGCACCACTTGCCCCGTATTTACAGAACAGCCGGTTTATCGCGCTGGATTTAGCTGGCCACGGGCATTCTTCCCATCGTCCTGCTGGCGCGCATTACCATCAAGCTGATTTCCTGCAAGATTTGTATGCGCTGATCACAGAAAATGCGTTTTCAGACGTTATTCTATTAGGCCATTCCCTGGGAGGGATTTTGGCAACACTGTATGCCGCTGCTTTTCCCGACCAAATTAAAGCTGTTATTAGCATTGATGCCTGTGGACCACTCACAAAATCAGCGGACAGCAGTGCAGAACAATTGCGAGAATCGATTCAAAGTCGTTTTAAGAAGCGCAAAAACCGGCTAAATATCGTTGATTTAGAGGGTGCGGTTAAAGCACGATGTGCGGTATCAGATATTGATAAAGACAACGCCAGAGTGATTCTTTCCCGCAATCTCACGCAAGATGCATCGGGTCATTGTTTCTGGTCGAGCGATCCCAAACTGCGAACCAAGTCTACCCTGCGCTTTACTGAAGAGCAGGCCGAAGCGCTCATGCGAAATGTGCGTTGCCCGGTGTGGTTTGCTGCTGCGAGCAACAGCTTTAAGAAAATGCCGGATGTTTATAGCGTGCGTAAAGATTGGTTTGTTTCTAGCCAATGTGAAGTGTTTGAAGGGGGTCACCATATTCATATGGAAAAAACTGACGAAGTGGGGAGGGCAATTCGACAGTTTGTTGAACAATTGTAAACAGGAACGTTTATCTTTTTGTTGTCATCCTATAAGATACGCAACTAATCAGACCAGTTGTAAAATATTGGTTAAGCAGTATCTGTAAATCAACTATAAAAATAAACGTAACCGGAGGGTGTGTGGAAAAAATTTGGTTAGAGCATTACGACCCAAGTGTTTCGGCAGACATTGACCCTGACCGCTATGCCTCTATTGTCGATATCTTCGAGCAGTCTGTAACAACCTATGGCGATCAGGTTGCTTACATGAACATGGGGCACAGCATCACGTTCAGAGAACTTGATGAATTATCAGCCCAGTTTGCAGCCTATTTGCAACACAGTGGCCTGAAGCGAGGCGCTGCCGTTGCTATTATGATGCCCAACGTGCTGCAGTATCCTGTTGCCATGTTTGGCGTTCTCCGCGCCGGTTTAACCGTTATAAACGTAAACCCTTTGTACACTGCTCGGGAGTTGGAACATCAACTGAATGATGCCAATGCTCAGGCGATAGTGATTGTTGATAACTTTGCTGCCACGTTGCAGCAAGTGGTCGGCAAAACAAACCTTAAACATATTTATCGCACTGCCCTGGGTGATATGTTGCCTGCGCCAAAGCGTTGGGTGGTCAACCTGGGCGTTAAATATATCAAAAAACTGGTACCTGACTTCTCACTGCCTACTGCCGAATCTTTTATGTCGGCAGTAAAAGCGGGAGAAAAGCTAAGCTATCAACGTCCTGACATTAACGGTGACGATTTAGCCTTTCTGCAGTACACCGGCGGAACCACAGGCGTGTCTAAAGGGGCCATGCTGACTCACCGGAACATGATTGCGAATCTTGAGCAAGTTTCCGGTATTCTCGAAATCGTTATTGAGCCCGGTAAAGATTTAGTGGTTACCGCGCTGCCGCTTTATCACATCTTCGCACTGTTGGCGAACTGTCTGCTGTTCTTGAAGTTTGGCTGTCCTAATCTGCTTATTACTAATCCACGGGATATGCCAGGTTTTGTCAAAGAGCTGTCTAAACATCAATTCGCGATACTGCCTGGTGTAAACACCCTGTTTAACGGTTTGCTGAACACACCAGGTTTCAAAGAATTAGATTTCTCCCATTTCAAATTTGGTCTTGGCGGCGGTATGGCCGTTCAGCGTCCGGTGGCGGAGCGCTGGCAAGCTGTTACGGGAACGGTTTTGTTGGAAGGTTACGGTCTGACGGAATGTTCCCCAGTGGTTGCGGTGAACTCGCCTAAAATTAAGGCGTACAAAGGGGCCATCGGCATGCCTATTCCGTCAACAGACATTCGTCTGGTAGACGATGAAGGTAACGATGTGGCGCCGGGGGAGGCGGGAGAAATGCTGGTAAAAGGCCCTCAGGTGATGAAGGGATATTTGAATCGTCCTGAAGACACCGCGGAAATTTTAAAAGACGGCTGGCTGTCAACGGGTGACATTGCGAAGTCGGATGACGAAGGTTATTTCTATATTGTTGACCGTAAAAAAGATATGATTCTGGTTTCCGGATTCAACGTGTTCCCGAACGAGATTGAAGAAGTGGCAGCCATGCACGAAGGTGTTGTGGAAGCAGCTGCGGTAGGCATGCCTCACGATGTGAGTGGGGAAGTGGTGAAACTGTTCGTCGTGGCCAAAGACAAGAGTCTGACTGCCGAGCAGGTTATTGCCCACTGCCGCACGCATCTCACAGGTTATAAAGTACCGAAGAAAGTGGTATTTAAAGATGACCTGCCGAAAACAAATGTAGGTAAAATCCTGCGACGGGAATTACGGGATTAATCGCTCCTGCTCGAATAAACACTTGGGACAGCCGGCTACTTTGCCGGCTGTTTTATATGATGAAATATAAACTAATAACCGATGAAAAAGCGCTGAGAAGCGTGTGCGAAAAAGCGGCGGAAGCTGATGCGGTAGCCATTGATACCGAGTTCGTGCGAACCCGCACATTGACGCCTCTGCTAGGTTTGTTGCAGATGTTCGATGGCGAAAACCTGGTACTCATCGATCCGCTGGCGATTGACGATCTGTCTCCATTTGTCGAACTGATGGCCAACCCGAATGTGGTTAAGGTGCTGCACTCTTGTTCTGAAGATCTTGAAACGTTTCTGGCTGCCTTCAGCATGGTGCCTGCTCCCATTTTCGATACCCAGTTTGCCGCCAGTGTATTAGACATGGGGCCCACGTTGGGCTACGCCAGGTTGGTGGAATTGATGAGCAACGTGGTGCTGGATAAAGGTGAGTCTCGTACAGACTGGCTGGCACGTCCATTGCGCGAAGCGCAACTTAGCTATGCCGCCAACGATGTGCTTTACCTATTACCCGTTTACCGTCAGTTGGCTGAGAAAATTGCTCAGGTTGGTAAATACGAGTGGGTAACGCAGGAAATTGCTGCACTGGCAGAGAAAAAGAAAGCCCAGGTGCCTTTAGAGCAGGCATATCTGCATCTGAAAAATCTGTGGCGTTTAACACCTGAACAACTCACGGTATTTCGTCATCTTGCAGCATGGCGGCTAAAAGTGGCGCGGCAGAAGAATCTGGCATTGAATTTTGTGATTCGAGAAGGCCAGATGTTTGATATTGCTGTCAGAATGCCAGTAAGTCGAAGCGCGCTGAGTCGCACCGAGGGCTTGCAGCCCCAAACGCTGCGCCGCTATGGTGACATACTTATCAACCTGGTGGCTGAAGCCCGGGAGTTATTCGAGGATACGCCGGCTGACCGTAAGCTTGTACCTATACGCCGACTTATCGATTTTCCTGAATACAAGAAAAACCTGGCGGCAGTAAAACGGATCTGTGCGGAAGTGGCGCAAACACAATCCGTAACCGAAGAAGTCATAGCGTCGAAAAAACAAATCAATCAATTACTGAAATGGCAGTGGTTCGACTTAGATGAAACTCGATCGCAAGGTTTGTTACCAGATCTTCTCTCCGGATGGCGCCGGCCGCTGCTGGAGGAAAAACTGACCTCCCTGTTGGGCCCATTGGCCTTTGACAACTAGGCTTACGGCTTTCGAAAATACCGAATAAACCCAGGAAATTTTATGTTGTGTGCAGTGTATAAAACTCGTCGCAAAGAAGGCATGTATTTGTATGTGCCGGGCAAAAATGCCTTTGACGACGTGCCAGAAATTCTAATGCAAAAATTCGGCACTCCTGAATTAGTGATGCTCATTCCCCTTGATAAACGGCCTCAATTAGCCGGTGTGAGCAAAGCCGATCTCGAAGCCGCGTTAAAGGATAAAGGTTTTTATCTACAAATGCCGCCAAAGGAAGAAGACATGCTTGCGACCCATCGCGTAGAGCAGGGGTTAACCCCTGATGTGGATAACAAGCGCTAATGTTGTTCAATCAGACTAAACACTGCCTGATGGTGGCAGGTATGATGCTTTCGCTAGCCATACCCAGCGTGCGCGCCGAAGAAAAAACAGAAGCGGGTTTCAATGCTTATTTAGCCGACATCAAAACCGAAGCCGTAAATAAAGGCTTTGACGCCGCGTTGGTCGACAGTGCGCTGGATACCGCAACGTTCAGACCCACAGTGGTGAAAGCAGACAAAAATCAGCCGGAAAAGAAAATTACCCTGGATGATTACCTCGCCACCCGGGTACCAGACTGGAAAGTGAAGCAAGCACTGGATTTGTATAACCAGCACAAAGTGTTACTGGATGAAATCGGTGAGCAATACGGTGTACAGCCGCGCTTTATCCTAGCTCTGTGGGGGAATGAGTCTAACTTCGGCAAAATACAGGGTCGCTATCCGGTGTTTTCCGCACTGTTGTCGCTGGCTTATGAAGGCCGCCGAGAAACTCTCTTCAAAAAGCAGTTTTATGCCGCATTGGAAATTATTCAAGATGGTCACATTCACGTTGATGATTTAAAAGGCTCGTGGGCCGGCGCAATGGGACAAAGCCAATTCATGCCCACATCGTTTCTAACTTATGCTGTGGACTATGACGGCGATGGCAAAAAAGATATCTGGCAGACCCCTGCGGACGTGTTTGCGTCAATTGCCAATTTTTTGTCTAGTGAAGGGTGGAATGACGATTTTACCTGGGGGCGTCAGGTGAAATTTGTTGATGGCTATAAGGGTGAAAATGTTGGCTTAGGGAAAGCGGATTTTGTCCCGCTTGCAACTTGGCAACAACGTGGTGTGCGTAAATTTGACCTATCCAATTTACCAGATGCCGATATTAACGCGTCGTTAATTATGCCTGATGGCATCGATGGGCGACTGTATCTGGTTTACAATAACTTCCATACACTGATGAAGTGGAACCGGTCTTCCTATTTCGGCATTTCTGTGAGTTATCTTGCCGATCGCATTAAAAAAGGGCAATAGCATGTACCAGCATAAAACTTCAGATGGACAAGTCATTGATTTGCCAGTTACACGTGCGGTATGTATAGGCCGTAATTATCTCGATCACATTGCAGAATTAAACAATGCTGTTCCCGATGAAGCGTTGTTTTTCATGAAGCCGGCTCCCGCACTGTGCGATATGTCGCAGCCGGTAACAATTCCTGACGATTTAGGCGAATGTCACAACGAACTGGAACTCGCGGTTTTGTTGAATAAACCGCTGAAGAATGCGTCTGAAGAGGACGTGTTGGCTGCAATTGAAGGTTACGGTTTAGCGTTGGATCTCACCTTGAGAGACGTACAAAGTAAACTCAAGTCGCAGGGTTACCCGTGGGAACGTGCGAAAGCGTTCGATGGTAGCTGTCCTTTATCAGGCTTTGTTCCGGCGTCTACGTTTTCTGATCCTGCAGATATTCATTTTACCCTTCATATTAATGGTGAGATGAAGCAGCAGGGGCATACCGCTAAAATGATTCGACCTTTATTAGCGCTCATTGCCGAAATGTCGCGTGTATTTACGCTGACACCGGGCGATGTGATTCTTACTGGCACGCCAAAAGGCGTGGGTCCTTTAGTGGCCGGTGACAAGATTGAAGCTATTCTTGAGGGTGGCTTAACGGTTACAAGCCGGGTGGAAGCGTAATGGAACGTTTCTGGGAAACCAAATCGCTGGAAGAAATGAGTAACAGCGAGTGGGAATCGTTATGTGACGGCTGCGCAAAGTGTTGTTTGCACAAGTTCATTGAGGACGATGAGGCCGAAGAAGCTGCCCCAACAGACGTTATCAGTGAAGGCGAGGAAATTCATTACACCAATATCGCGTGCTCACTGTTGAACACCAAAACCTGTGCCTGTACCCGCTATGCCGAGCGAACTCAGTTGGTGCCTGATTGTGTAAAGCTAACGAAAGCAAACCTGAAAGACATCTTCTTTATGCCGCCAAGCTGTGCTTATCGTCGCCTGCATGAAGGACGTGGTTTGCCGTCCTGGCATCCGTTGCTGCATAAAGGCAAGAAAGCAAAGATGCATCAGCAGGGGATGTCGGTAAGAGGTAAAACGGTGTTTGAAACCGATGTCGATTTGGATGCCTTCGAAGATTACATCGCCAGCTGGCCATTAAAAGATATCGATTAATTACAGCGCTGGCTTCTTTCGAGGCAGAGCAATAGCGAGCAGTTTATTTAACTGCTCGCTTTATTCAATCATGCTATTCCGTTGTGACTGCATAAAGCAGTGCATTTCTTCCACTCACCCGTTTGCGTAAAAAACCCTCTTTTTCTGCCCCCAACTTTTCTGCCACCCGAAGGCTTGCCTTGTTGTTAGGTTCGATCAGAAGTTCCAGTCTGTGCAGGTTCATCTGAGTAAATGCCAGCTTTTTCAGTGCCTGACTTAATTGTACCGCAACGCCTTGTCCGCACGCCTCAGGGCGGATCCAGAAGCCAAGGTTAGCATTGCCATGCAGCGGGTGGATATAGTTAATAAAGCCCATGCCAAGACACTTTCCGTCCATCACAAGCAGGTAGGTAATGCCATAGCCGCTATCGCGTTGCGCTTTTAACGTCGCGATGCATTGACGGGCCTGCGGTAGGGTAACCGGGCACAGCGCAGTACCCATCCACGGACGTACGTGATTAATAGATAACTGTGCGGCTTCACAAAGCATCTCAGCATGCTTTTCACTGATCCGCTCAATACTAATTGGGCTGGCAGTGGTAGCAATAGCAGGAAGCCGGGAAGGGAGGGTTGATAAGTCGATCAAAAGGGTTTCTTGTCCAGAATACGGCTGCCAAACACGATTACGAATACGGTGGTGTAAACCCCGAAGATCACCATCATCCATTCAGGCATACCCAAACCGAACATGCGCCAGCCATCATCAAGACAATCGCCTTTCGCTTCAAAAATAGGCGGTAGCCATTCGTGCAGAGGCATAAATTCCGGGAAGTTAGGCACAATACCGCAGCGGGAAAAAAGGGAAAAACTATGGATGATTTCGTATTGCTCCTGGGCAATCATAAAACCCCATACTGAGGCTACGATCCAGCCAGCAAATGCGAGCATGCGGGTTACGCCGTTGTTCACGATTAATACCAGTAACGCCGACAGCATAATACTAATCACAGCGGTGCGCTGATAGATACACATAATACAGGGTTGTAAGCCGTTTACGTGCTGGAAATATAATGCGGTAGAAAAGAGCCCGAGGGCAGAGAGAAACAACAACAGCCAGGCGGGTTTGTGCTCCGCCTGGCTGCTAATCCATTGAATGACTTTCATTGTCCGATAATGACCTTAGTGCGATTCGCCACCCATCATCGGTGACGCAGTATGATGCTCAATAAGGTGCATATCATAAAGCCACTGGGTCGAGTCTGCCAATCCAAAATAGGTGGCTGCTAGTCCTACTAAGGTGAGTACAATGGTATAAGGCAGCGCCATCATCACCATTTTGCCATATGACAGGCGAAGGAGTGGGGCAATGGCAGAGGTGAGCAAGAACAGAAATGCCGCCTGACCATTAGGCGTCGCAACCGATGGCAGGTTTGTACCGGTGTTAATAGCAACCGCTAGCAAATCAAACTCGTCACGGGTGATTTGGCCTTCCTGAAGCGCAGCCATGACTTCTGTTATGTAAACAGAACCTACGAATACGTTATCACTCACCATAGACAGTGCACCATTGGCCAGGTAGAACATAACAAGCTGCATTTCGCCTTCGAATGACAGTACCCAATGGATAACTGGTTGGAACAGGCCCTGGTCGATAATAACGGCAACCACACCAAAGAAAACGCAAAGTAATGCAGTGAACGGCAACGCTTCTTCGAAGGCTTTACCCAAAGCATGTTCTTCAATGATGCCGCTGGCAGAGGTAGCCAGAACAATAACCGACAGGCCGATGAGACCCACAGACGCGAAGTGACCGGCAAGCCCAACAACCAGCCACACACCAATTAATGCTTGTACCGCCAGGCGCGCTTTGTCGCGATTCGTGCGGCCTTGGTCCATGTGTTTGTCGTAAGACACCAGAATGTCACGTACAGCTTCAGGTAACTTCGCGCCGTAGGAGAACAATTTTGCCTTCTCCAGAAACACGGTTGTGAGCAATCCACAAATAAACACAGGAACAGTGATTGGAGACATACGAACAAAGAACTCGCCAAAGCCCCAACTGGCTTTGTCGGCAATGATCAGGTTTTGCGGTTCACCTACCATGGTCATTACACCACCGAGTGCAGTACCTACTGCCGAGTGCATCATCAGGTTACGCAAAAATGCGCGGAAATTCTCAAGGTCATCGCTACCGAGTTGAACGTTGCCGTCGTCGGTGTGATCGTGGTCGTGGTGGAACTCTTTGCCCGATGCCACTTTGTGGTAAATCGTGTAAAAGCCTAAACCTACTGCAATGATTACCGCTACCACGGTGAGCGCGTCTAAGAACGCCGATAAGAAAGCAGAAGCAATAATGAAAGAAAGCGATAAGACCAGCTTGTTTTTTACCCTGATAACCAGTTTGGTAAACAGGAACAGCAGCAGGTCTTTCATGAAGTGAATACCGGCAACCATGAACACTAGCAGCAACAGAACCTCAAGATTAACCTCGATTTCGTGCATCATGTGTTCCGGCGAAGTCATGCCTATAAACATGGCTTCAATGAGCAACAGACCACCCGGCTGCAAAGGATAGCATTTCAGCGCCATCGCCAATGTGAAGATAAACTGGATTACCAGCACCCAACCAGCGGCGTATGGATCCACCATGAAAAGGAAGGGATTGATGATCAGAAACGCTACAATCGTTTTTTTGTACCAGTCCGGCGCATGTCCCAGAAAGTTCTTATAAAGCGCCATTGGTAGCGATGTTTGCATAGTTAATTTTCCTTTAACAACAAGTTGGCGGTGTGCCTGGCCCTATATTGATAATTATTCAGTGTAGCCGTTTTAAAAGACAAGTTATGGTTTTTAGTGGTTTTTTGTGACCAATGCCTTATCTGACATCTGACTCTACATCAAATTTTGACCCTGAGAAAGTCGGGCCAGATATCGATGTCGGCATGCTGCGGTGCAGCAGAGAAAGTGGTGGGTTGACCAAAATGCACCTAGTAATCGTAAGATTATTTAAACATCAATAAGTTACAAAAAAATTAATAAAAGCCAATTGGTTAACGAACAGGCAGACTGCTAGATATGTAAAATTAAAAAGAAATTCGGATAACTTTAATAACAATTCATTTACTGGCGAAAATGTAGCCGTAAAACGGGCGCAGACCCCGCCAGCTCTCACTTTTTGTAACGGGGTGCGTTACAAGCGTGCAGCTAATATCGACACTTAACTTAATGTTGCGGATTATGTTGTCCGCGCTAATTTTGTGAACATTTGTATGAGGTGTTAGTCATGTCGATGTTAGGCAAAGCGATATTGGCCAGATACCTTACCAAAAGTTACCGCAGCCCTTGATAGCGCCTCTGCTTCCTGTTTAATCGCCAGGCAATGATGGTGGTTCTCATCACTACCGTTTGAAATAGAGCGTAATAATTGCTCAGCATTTTCAACTGATGCCAATTGCGAATGCGTCGATTCAACAATTTTTTGGTTGAGTAAGGTTATCGCATCAATGTCTTCCGCCAGCTGGCGAAAAGAGTGAATCATGGTGCTAGCATCATCTGATGAGCGGGTGGCAATGGCTGCGCAACTGGACAATTGTTGTGCATTATTCAAACTTTCTCGTTGAAGTTGTTCAATTTCCATTTGAATTTTTTCAGTCGCGTCGTGGGTTTTCATTGCCAACTCTCGCACTTCATCGGAAACGACCGCAAACCCCCGGCCATTTTCGCCCGCACGGGCGGATTCTATGGCTGCATTCAACGCCAACAGATTCGTTTGCTCAGCAATTGATTGGATCAATTCAACCACGCTACCGATTGATACAATATGTTCTGACAAGGCTTGTGCACTCTTGCTAGATGCCATTAGTTCGTTGTGTAGGGTATGAAACTCATCGATAAATGATTGAATTCGCGTAATATTTGAAGAGGCTTGCTGATGACTGTTACGGGTGTTTGCTACCCCCTGATTGACAAGTTCATGAATTTGATTGGCTTTTTCCAGGATACTGCTGGTCATAGCACTCACAGAAGTCGTACTGTGTTTTTGTTCCGAACTGGTCGTTTCCGCATGATCGACTTCAGGTTTTACCTTTTCAACATGACTGAGAATGTCACTGGCCGTGGCAGACATCATGCGAATACTTTGTTCAAAATCGCCGAGTAACTGATTAAATGCCAGCGCGGTTTCTCCGGCTTCAGTGCCGTATTCTACTGGGGCACGAAGTGATAAATCCTTTTCTTTTACAATTTTGTCCATGGTTTGCATTGTGTCTAGCCACACGGTGCGGGCGCCATGTTCTACCACATTCAGACCTAAATCTTCATCACCACCTGAAACACGCAAATCATGAAGTTTGTTAAGAATGAAAAATACCAGGTATCCGAGTCCGAAAGCCCAGACAAAATAAGCGACAATACCGGTGACTTGCGTTGCAGCTTGAGAGAGGGTGCTGCCTGCAGGCAAAACTGAGGGATCGGCGAAGAATGCGAGTGCCAGTGTGCCCCATACGCCACCAAATCCATGAACTGCAATGGCTCCGACAGGATCATCGAGCTTAAATTGATAGATGAGCCAGTCTTCAGCGAAATATACGATGATGCCACCTAGCGCACCCACAATTAGTGCATAATTTGGTGAGATAAGCGCGCAGCCAGCGGTTATGCTAACCAGGCCTCCTAATACCCCATTTAGTGTTTTCTCGACGGCAATTTTACCCTTACCCAAGGCCGCCGCCATCACAATACAAGCAAGGCCACCGCCGGCAGCAGAGAGCATTGTATTGAGAATAATACCAGGAACAGCATCGTCGGCTGCTAATTGACTGCCGCCATTGAAACCGAACCAGCCAAAAAACAAAATAAAGACACCTAAGGTGGAAAGAAGCAAATTGTGTCCGGCAATAGGTTGCGGTTCTTTTTTCTCGTTGAACCGGCCTTTTCGTGCTCCAAGTACAATAACACCTGCCAGGGCTACCCATGCGCCTACTGAATGCACAACAGTAGAACCAGCGAAATCAACAAAGCCACGGGCTTCCAACCAGCCAACATGCTCAGCACCGGCAATACTGCCCCAAGCCCAGTGACCAGACACTGGGTAAATAATGGCACTTATCACAATGGTAACAATAAGATAGGCATTGAATTTCGCTCGCTCTGCTACCGCGCCGGCAACGATGGTGGCGGCCGTTCCGGCGAAAGTAGCCTGGAAAATAAAAAACGCAATCGTGGAAGGGGTGGTGACTTCGCTGCCCATAAAACCGGAAAACGCCACAAATTTCCCCCCGTCGCTGCCGAACATGAGAGCATAACCCACGCTCCAGAAGGCAATGACCGCTACGATGAAATCACTGACATTTTTTATTGCGACGTTGTAACTGTTTTTTGCTCGTACAAAGCCTGATTCCAACATGGTGAAACCTGCTTGCATAAACATCACTAGTCCAGCAGAAATAAGAACCCAAAGGATATCGATAGGTGCCAAATCCATTTTCAGAATTGTCCGGTTATAGAAGGAGAATTCTTTTTAGTGTAGAACAAAAAAAATACAGTGCGAGGGTTTGTTATTTTCCCGAATTACAACGTAAATCGAATTACTCTGTTAGCGTTGACGGTTGAATTTAGTTGGAACTAGAAGCACAAACACTGTGTTTATCTGACTCTCAGTTGCATCTCAACGCCATCTTCCTCATCTTCCCGGGTGACCACAAAGCCGAAATCGGCGTAGAAATTTCTCATTACATGATGGCCCGGCATGTAGAGGATTGAGATAATTTTACATTCCGGAATAGCACTGATTTCCTTAATAGCCAGTTCTGTGGCTTTTTTACCAATGCCTTGACCCTGAAGTTTTAGGTCTACCATAAACTGAGCGATATAAAACTCATCCGGCAAGCCTTCTTCCAACTCCTGATAATATTGCAGGAATCCAACAACTTCTTCGCCCCGATAAATGGCGCGATTTACATAATGATCGTAGAAACTTGATTCGGCAATCGACTCTGCATTGAGCGCCACATAGGCTTCCTGCTCTTTGGAGATTTCCAGTTCAATCACATCGACCCAATTGTCCAGCGTTACTTCCCGTAAACTGATTTCCATTTCAGCTCCCTTGGTGTAATTGTAATCAAACAGGGATATGGTGTTTCAGTTGAAGATTTCCAGTACTGGCATGAAGAAACTTAAAATGCTGTTTACAAACGAAAACGGGCCACCCAAGGTGACCCGCTAGTTTCATCTCACTTTTAATGAGGGCTGAGCTTACTGCTCTGCATCTGTTTTTGGCGTGTCTTCTGGCGCCGCATCACGCCAACGCTTACGCTCGCCCTTATCGCGTGGGCCTTTGTCATGACGACCTTCACCACGTGGACCGCCGCGCATATCTCTTTGTTCACGAGACATCATTTTTTGTAACATGGCCGTTTTCTGTTCGTCAGTGAATACCGTCCAGAATTCGTCGCGTAGCGCCTTTTGCTTCTCTTTAAGTGTCTCAAGTTTTTGCTTTTGCGCGTCGGTTAGCTCAATGTCTTTCATCATTTTGTGCATCATCGGCGGCACGGTTTGTTCCATACGATCCGCTTTGTCGTCGTCACTATTTGCAGCCAGCGCCAGCCCATTGATGCTTGCGCCCATGAACACTGCTGCGATGCTGACCAGACCAATCTTTTTAAGTGAACGTTTCATAATGTTCTCCTGGAAATTTGTTCAGCCTCTTATTGAGGACAGCTTCATACTAGCGCGCTGAATGTCACGAAACGTTAAGAAGTGCAAATCTGGTGTGAACATATGAAAAGTCAGGCATTATTACCCATGTTAGAGTAAAAACAGGGCGCCAATGAGCATTCTATTAATTGAAGATGATAAAGGTCTTGCTGAATTACTTACTGAGTTTCTCAGTATGTCTGGTTACGATGTTGTCCATTGTGCCGATGGTGAAGCTGGTTTGCAGGCCGCGCTTACCCAAACCGACATCGACTTGGTGCTGTTAGATGTAATGCTGCCGAAAATGAATGGACTGGATGTGCTCAAAGGCATTCGCCAGCAAAGTGAGTTGCCGGTTCTTATGCTCACGGCAAGAGGGGATGACTTAGATAAAGTACTTGGCCTGGAGTTGGGGGCAGATGATTATCTGGCAAAACCGTTCAACGACCGTGAACTGTTGGCAAGAATTCGGGCCATTATTCGACGGACCGGCGATAAGCCATCATCATCCTCAGATGCTGCGCGCGAAAACAAAAAAATGTTACTTCAAGTCGGTGACATTGAAATTGATACACAAAAAATGTCAGTCAGTTGTCATGGTAGCGAGATGGAGCTAACAGGCAGCGAATACGCCTTACTTAAGTATTTAGGAAGCAAGGCCGGCGAACTTATCAGCAAAGATGTGTTATCAGAAACTTGTCTTGGCCGCAGGCTGCAAGCGTTTGATCGCAGTATCGATACGCACATCAGTAACCTGCGCAAAAAGCTCAATGCAGTGAACTCCTCGGTGGATATAAAGAGCCAACGCGGCCGTGGTTACGGAATTTTCGTCTGATATGCGCTCCATTCGTAATTTTAATCTCAAGGTGTTGAGTTGGTTTTGGCTGACTATTCTGGTTTGCTTACTTTCTATTGCCATCCCTGCCTACATCATGCAGGAGCTTTCAGATAACTCTCATCTCACTTCCCGTGAAAACCACCTGCTGGAAAATTTTGCTAAAAAAATGAATGCTGTGGTTGCAGAAACAGGGGATAACCGCCGGGCAATCCGCTCACGTTATCGAGATCTGGATGAAAGAATGCCATTCCAATGGTTTATCATTAATGAAGAGCTTGAGATCGTTGCCAGCAGTGCGCCAGTAAGAGATTCGTTAAAGAGCCGTTTTGATAGCCGACGTTTCTGGTTATTTGCCCGCGGTGAACATCCACGCGACATCAACATGGAATGGACACGCATGATTGGGCCCGCGACACTGAGTTCTCGCCCCGATTGGAAGCTCATCTTATGGCGTCCTGAGCGGCCACGCCCAGAAGACATTTTTCAGGCAATGCCTTGGTGGTTAATGGCGTCAATCTTTGTACTTGTGACTTCTGTAATGAGTTGGCTATTGGTGCGCTCAATCGCTCGCCCGTTAAACCGGCTAGGCACAGCCTTCTCAACCGTGGGAAATGGCGGCTTGTCTCATCGTATTGAGTTCGATATTGCCAGCAGTAAAGACAGTGAGTACGCATCTTCTGCGCCTTTCACCCGGCTTTTTGCCCAGTTTAATGAAATGACAGCGAAAATTGCTGCTCTTATTCAAAATCAAAAACGTCAGAGTGCCGATATTTCACATGAGCTTAGAACGCCGTTAACCCGACTGCAAATGACCTTAGCGTTGGTACGCCGCAAATGTGAAGATCCGGCATTATTCTCTTTGCTAGAGCGTGCTGAGCGGGAAAATGAACTACTTAATTTACATATTCAACGGCTATCCGACCTAACCACCATGGAGGCGAGGGCGATTCAGCAGGGCATGGTAACCTTGAGTGTTTCCTCGTTGCTCGATGCGCTCTGTGAAGACGCGGCATTTGAAGCCGAAGGGCTGGACATGCAGTGGCAGCATACGTTATGTGATGCCACTCTTACCGTGTATGAAGAGCCGTTTATCACCGCGATTGAGAATGTGGTGCGCAATGCGTTCAAATATGCAGCATCATCGGTATCATTACGTTGTGCTCTTGAGAATAACGAAGTCATCATTGTGATCGATGATGACGGCCCCGGAGTGGAAGAATCTGATTTAGCGCGACTTACCGACGCATTCTATCGAACAGATAGTGCGAGAAGCAGCGAGACTGGTGGTCTTGGACTCGGTTTGGCCATTACTGCAGAGGCAGTGAGACTGAACAGCGGTAAACTCTTGTTCCGCCGAGCCGACAAGGGTGGGTTGCGAGTGGAAATGCGTTTTCAAACAGCAGTGAACTAAAGCGATCCTTTTTCCTGTCTCACTTCGTTTAACTCATATCATCAATACTTTTAAGTGGTGGAAGCGATTATGTCTTCAGCGCCGGTGCGATTTTTTCTGTTCGCCGTTATGTCTCTCATGTTGTTATCAGGCTGTGCCTCTAATAAGCCCCAAATTAATATGGATGAGCAACAAAACTTTGCTGCTATTAAAACCTTCTATGTGAAGCCTCCGTTGAATTCCGTTAACGTCACTCTTGAAAATCAACTCGAATCCGCCATTACTTCCATCATGCGGGGTAAAGGTTTAAGCCCAGTTGCTCAGGCTGATGCCGACATAGAAGTCGCATTTTTGCCGACAACAGCGCGAAAGCAAGATGGTAAATCGGTAAGCTTGGGATTGGGCACCGGCGTATTTGGCCGTACCACCGGTATTTCGCTAGGGAGTATCTTCAGTGTGCCTGTGGGTGAGCAGGTCTCTGAATATCAAAACTTGCAGATTGATGTCATAAAAAATGGCAGCTTTATTTATAGTGCGGCCGGTAGTGCAGAACTGGATGCCAGCGACAATATTAGTGTACAGCGTGCACTGTCAGATTTAGTCCGTGAGCTTCTCGAGCCTTATCCGGCAACAAATAAAGCGCAGTAAGTAAAAAGGTTGCGTTGGCATATTTTGCCCCCAATTCGATTAATTCAACTCGTTATTACAAAGGTAAATGAATGACTCGCCATTTCGAAAAAGCAGACGGTTTATGTGAACACAAAGATCCGGCAACGAACGGCTTCGTATTTAACCAAACCATGCTGCGTATTGCTGATCCCGAACGGTCACTGGACTTTTACACTCGGGTGATGGGCATGACGTTATTGAAAAAGTTGGATTTTCCAGACATGGCGTTCAGTTTGTATTTTTTGACGCACGGAGAAGACTTTTCTGATATCAGCAGCGATGAAGCTGAGCGCACGGCGCAAACCTTTGGACGTCCTGCCATGTTAGAGCTCACCCACAACTGGGGCGATACCGCAGAGAATAAAACGTACCACAATGGAAACACTGAACCTCGGGGCTTCGGCCATATCGGTTTTCATGTCCCCGATCTCGAAGGCGCATGTGCTCGTTTCGAAGAACTCGGTGTGGCATTTCAGAAGCGTTTAGCCGACGGCAAAATGAACAATATTGCTTTCATTAAAGATCCCGATGGTTATTGGATTGAAATTTTCGACGCCAACCGGGTTGCTAGCGGAAAGTAAGATACCCTCAAATTTTCAATTCGTTCTTCCTGCATTTTGCCTGCTCAAGTACTTTGAGCAGGTCATAAATCCCCTCTAATTTATCTAATCTTTAGCTGCTTATCTTGCGTAACAAATTTGAATTCAAGGTTTTTTAGTTCAAGTTTGAGGAGACGGTAATGTCCACTGACCATGGAAATCAGATTAAAAACGATGATCGTTACGAAGCACTAAGAGACAAAGGCTACAGCAAGGAAAAAGCCGCGCGGATTTCAAATGCGCAGGCGAACCCTAATTAGCACCCGTCTGAGAAGGGCGGTAAAGCCAAGAAATACGAAGAGTGGACCAAAGATGAACTTTATGAGCGTGCGCAGGAAATTGATATTGATGGGCGTTCGAGCATGTCGAAAGATGAGCTTATTGATGCGTTGAGGAATCATTAAATACTAGAATAGAGGGCTTACGGCTCTTCTGGGTTGGTTGTTTTTTGATCTTTTAGAGTGGGTGTTGGTGCGCAACTTAAGTTTTTTTCGATATGCTAAAGTACTTTCTTTTCTGATAGCCAACGCGTCAAGTTTATGATTTCTTTGTCAATTAGTGCCTTTGGCAAGTGTTCTTGCCTCGCACTTATTGCTAATTTAGATAGCAATCACCGCATATCACTATCTATATAATTGTCTTAAGGAAAATTCCTCTGGTACAATCAGTTCGATAATAAGAGATATTCAGACGAGACACCGATGATATACAAAGCCCAGAGCCCGGCAGGTTTTGCTGAGGAGTACATTGTTGAGTCAATTTGGAGCGGCCGCTTTCCACCGGGAACGATTCTTCCGGCAGAACGAGAACTGTCCGAACTGATTGGCGTCACTCGCACCACATTGCGCGAAGTACTACAACGTTTAGCCAGAGATGGCTGGCTGACTATTCAGCACGGCAAGCCGACTAAGGTAAATAATTTCTGGGAAACTTGCGGCCTGAATATTCTTGAAACGCTGGCTCGCCTGGATCAAGACGGTATTCCCGAGTTGGTTGATAACCTGTTAGCAGCACGCACTAACTTAAGTGCGGTGTTCATCCGCATGGCTATTCGGAACAACCCTGAAGACTCGGCAGAAATCATTGCTCGTTATCTGGAAGTGGAAGAAGACGGTAAAGCCTTTGCGCACTTCGATTACCAGCTCAACCACGATCTAGCGTTGGCATCGGGGAATAAAGTCTTCGTGCTGATGATGAATGGTTTCAGAGGATTGTATTCCCGTATTGGTGGATACTTCTTCTCACACCAAACTGCCCGTGATGTGGCGAAAGACTTTTACAGCAAGTTACTAGAAACGGCAAAATCCGGTGAACATGAGAGTGTACCGAATCTTATCCGTCAGTACGGTATCGCATCTGGCAAGGTGTGGTCGCAGATCCGCGAAGACATGCCAAAAGATTTGGTTGATTGATTTAAAAGAAAGAGGCGAATGCCTCTTTTTTTATTTTTGCAGTTTAGTATGTGATTTCTAACTTTATGTCTTAGTTTAACGAGTAGTTAAATAGCTTATTAAAGGAGACAGAGTGATGTCCAAATCAGATACCATCAAAAGTAAACTGAATGACGCTGAAGATTTTGCCCGTAAAGTTTGGCTTGCTGGCTTAGGCGCCTATGGTAAAAGCGTGGAAGAAGCGCAGGGCCGTTACGAGAAGCTAAGCACGGAAGCGTCGAAAGTATTCGATGACTTAGTGAAAAAAGGTGAATCGTTAGAAGACGATGCCCGTACCAAGTTCAAAGAAACATCCGACGATGTAGAAAACCGTGTTAGCGATGTGCGTAAAAAGCTTGGCCTCGATGTTGACAACACCGATCAGCGCATCGAAGAATTGTCTGCGAAGATCGACGCCCTCACCGAGGCGGTAGCAAAGCTGGCTGCCAGTAAGTAAGTCGATTTGGCGCTGGTAACACGCCGTTATCAGCGCACTCGAGGCGTAATTTACTGACAAAGGGCATTATCATGACAGCGAGAAATAAACCCAATGGTCCATTAACGGGTTGGTTAGAAGCGGGTAGTGAGCTTGTGGCAGAGCAACTAGCCGGTGTGACCAAACAGGTTAATGCGCACATTGAAAATCAGCAGCGCACCATCGATGAGCTTCAAGCTAGAGGCGCGGTGCTGGATGCAAAAATAAAGCAAGCGCTTTCACCCGCAACCGTTTTGGACAACGTTGAACAAATGGTTAAAGCGAATCCGCTTTGGTCGTTGGTGCCTACGTTTAATAACAAGGGTGCAAAGAGGGCTGAGCAGCTTGATGCACTATCTGCCAAAGTGGATTTGTTGGTCGAGCAAGTGGCTCTGCTTGCTGCGAAAGAAGCTAAAGTCAAAGCAGAAAAGTTGGCCGCCGAAAAGCTAAAACAAGCTGAGGCAGAAGCTGTATCATCAGCATCCACAGAGACGGTTGTAAAACCTGACGACGATAAACTCGCTACGCCAGAGAAACCCACTCGTCGACCTTCTACCCGCAAGAAGACGGTAGCGACGACGCCGAAAGTGAAAACACGCTCAGTGTCGACGGCAAAACCACCAACAAGAAGTTAAGTTAACGCCGGCTAGATGTCGGCGTTTTCAACATATCTAACGCCAAATGATTTGGTTCTTCTTATCAGCATAGAACTCATGGGCTTCCCAATATGCCGGAATATGATTATCCACATCGTCCATGGTGAAGTTCTTGCGAAGCAAGCTCATGATCTCCGCCATTCTCTCCCGGTCCATGGTCATCAGCTTTTGTTTGCTTTTGTCGTAATAGAGGTTGCGTTCGGCAGGAATGCGCACCTCTGTTGTGGGTGAACAAAACTGCTGCTGTCTGGAAACGACCTTACAGATAGGTTCATCCGGTTTTTCCGGATTCAGTCTTGTTACGATGGCATATTCATAATGATCTTTCTCTTTACCATCGTCACCCACAGGAATAAAACACACCCCAAATCCAATGGGGAAATGTCCCACCATGGATATGAAATATTCAGTAAGGCGTCGACTCACATTTTGCTGCTTAGATAATTGCTCGATGAGAATATAGCTTTTCGGAATAGAGGCTCGGCTGTAAGCCGCTTTTGTTGATAGCACAAAGGAGGCATACACTTGCGGTATTTTGATGATGTCGCCAATGCCGATTTTACCAATAAAGGTGTTTTGAATGATTTCGAGGGCGAAAGCGTGACCTTCCTTGCTGCCAAAAGCCTCTTCTGGGGTGAGGGCATCCTTCAGGTAGGTCACCGTGTATTGATAATTTAATTGCAGCAGTTGTTTTCTTTCGGCATCGCTGATTTCCCTGAAGGGATCAAGCTTACCTTGTTTGCCAACCAGGATATCCTGCGCGGCTTTATGGTTGAGGCCAATATCTTGCAGAAGCGCAGCCGTAATAACAGGAACCGCAATGTACTGCGTCCACTCATACATCTTCTCGTGGTCATCAAATCGTCCTAGTAACCCTCTATGCTTTAGCAGGTAAGGGTGCTTTAGGGCATCGTCGGCCAGTATTTTATCAACCAAACGCAGTGCAAGAATCGCTTTGTAAAGGGGTCTTAGGCGCTGATGTTGGCGGGCATAACCAGGATTATTTTCCCTTGTAAGAAGGAATAAGGTTCCGAGTACACGTGCCGTGGAATTCTGCGTTTCGAAGTAAGTTTCACCCTCACAGAGGTCTAAAATGATGCGAACTACCCGCTGCAAATGCTGGTTGCGTTCAAGCAGCGCTTTATCGTGTAACGCGACTTTTTGATTGTACTTTTCAGTCAGTTCATCAAGCAGCTTTTGATTAGCACGATGGGTTTTTACTTCGTTTATTTCCAGCGCAAGGGTATTGATCTCAGCAGTGAGTGCCGGCGCTGTCTCGAAGTAATGTTGAGCAAGGGAGACTAAGGTAGGTTTGGTTTTCCCGTTAGCATCGACAAGCTCTGTCAGATTTTTAATTCTAACGACTAACGGACTATCAGCTTGTTCAAGTTTGCTATTCACAACAACCTTCTGAATGACGTTCCATCTAAGTAGATTCCGTTCTGGCTGATGATGTTGCGTGACCCGATACCCTGGCTTCACGTTCTTTCAGCTTAGCTAATAAACGCCTTAAAGTCTCACTAATTTTTGTATTTCTCTCAATATTATCAATGTGTTCCCACGTGGCTCGCTCACCGTCTGAAATAAGGTTGGTAACGCTTTCCAAAGTTGGGTTCGCCATAATTTGCGTCAGACTTCGCAACTGCCGTTGCGGGAGAATGTTGATATTTCCCACATACTGTTGATCGATTATAGACCGCACCTTGTGGATTGCGAGTTTGGTACCGCGGTGATTGACCCACTTCTCCAGAACATCAAACGCAAACACACTGTTACTTTTCGCCAGTTGCCTTACATGTCGGAAAGTCAGGCCGGTAATGCTGGTTTCTTCGCTTCGGTTGGCGGGCACGAAAGGGATCGCAAGGGGATTTGTTTGGCTGACAATGCTGTGGTTAACGCCGTAAAGGCGTGATAATTGTTTATAGGGCAAATCGGCCATCATCGAACCGTCGACAAAGCGGCGATTTGGAATGTAGGGCACAATATCGCCCAGAAGATTTTTCGCTTTTAATTGCACAGGGCTGAAAAACACCGGCACGGCGGTTGATGCCCGAACCGCTTGTGTAATAACTGCTCTGGGCGAGGTTTTTGCATTGAGCACTCTTGACTGCTGATGTAAATCTGCTGGAGATACGCTTACGTTTATGTGCTTACCGGAAAGCGCAAAAGCTTCGTCAAAGGTCATAATGTCGAACAATTCAATTAACGTGTTTTCCAGCGCCCGACTGTCGAACAGTGATTTTTTACCGAATCCCGACCAGTGCCGCCAGTATCTGAATTTTTCCAGAATAAATTCCGGGGCTAAACACGCCTCTAATTCTGATTGTTCTCGTGTGCCAATAAGGGCGGCGATAATTGCACCTGCGCTGGCACCGGAAATCACGCCGGGCAGCAGGTTTTGCTGGTTCAGTGATTTCACGACTCCAGCATGAAAAATACCGAGTCCGGCACCGCCAGACAGCATCAGACACGATTGACCAAATGCGTACGTTGTCTCTTCAAAAAAGCGTTTTTTCTCATAGAAATCTACTAATGATTCGTCGGCTTCATAAATGGTGTTAAGGGCGGTGACGACTTCATCGATAAAAGTCTGGATAAGATTCTTTGTCCCTATTCGGCAGTGGCCGAGCAGAGCGGGATTGGCGATATTCCCAAGATTACCATGCAGCCCCTCATGAATAATGGACATCAGGCCGTATACATCCTGCAGCTTTCTTGCTGCCTGCATTCTTTCTACCCGTTTACGAATGAGGCGGTAATCATAATGCTGACTCACGACTTCGTTTTTCCACGCATCGGCGCCAGATAGCGCATCGTGAGCGAGACTAGCTTCACGGTAAGTGGGGTAATCCGCAGCATTCGCTATCTCTTTTTCAATTGCAGATAGTCCGGGGGTGAAAATGGCCATACTTTACCTCTTTAACGATGCTACCCAAGCCCGCCTGTGCTCACACGCATGATCTTCCTCTATGCCACTTTCGTAACGGTTTGCAAGCAACGAGTACAAGCCTGATAGCAGGATTATTAAGAGTGTAGGAAGCCTGATTTGAAATTACACCCTAATTTCGTCCCCTGGATTTATCCGCTGCGCTATCCAGATCATGTTATGCTGATAAATGTTTGCTAATTCGCGGTTCTGCCTTTAGCCTGAACCTATGTTGATAAAATAACCAGAACACAATAGCTTGCATGGAATGGAACGCTGAAACGCTGAGCTTGCTGTCTATCCCGCTGATCAGTGCGATAGTTGGTTGGTTAACAAACTACCTTGCCGTTAGGATGATGTTTTATCCTATCGAGTACGTGGGTTACCGTCCTTGCTTTGGTTGGCAGGGCCTGATCCCGGCCAAGCGCAGGGAAATGGCTGAAATTGAAGTCGAGCTGGTGCTCGGTAAGCTGCTTAGTGTTGAGGAATTGGCGGGGCGCTTAGAGGGCGACGTGCTGGCGCTGTCTATCGAGCGCAGGCTCAAACAGGTGTTACGCGCCGTGGTTAACGAGGTCATGGAAGAGTCTGCACCGGATTTATGGGCGGCCATTCCTGTGCAAGGCAAAAATCTGGTTTATCGTCGCATCGAAAACGACATGCCTCACGTGGTGAAAAAACTGGTCACCGATTTTCAGCTCAATATCAACGAAATCTTAGATATTAAGGAGCTGGTGGTAGAGCAACTGGTGAAATCTCCTGAACTCATTAATGAAATCTTTCTTACTGCTGGTGAAAAAGAATTCCCCTTCATTGTTCGTTCTGGGTTCTATTTCGGCTTTCTGTTTGGCTTACCTACCATGTTGTTGTGGCACTACTTTCAGGCCTGGTGGCTGCTTCCTCTGGGCGGGTTGCTGGTGGGATATATCACCAACTGGATTGCCATCAAAATTATTTTTCAGCCCAAGCGTCCTATCAAAATTGGCCCCTTTACGTTGCAGGGCATGTTCCTGAAACGGCAGCAGGAAGTGTCGAAGGTTTATGCCGATATCATAGAGCGAAAACTGATCACGCCACAAAATATCACGCATGTGATCTTGCATGGTTCAGGTTCGGCGCAGTTGCTAGAGCTTATAGAGCTGCATGTGAATGATGCTATTGAACGCTATGTCGCCGTTGCCCAGCCGTATTTCGCATTAGGCGTGGGGTCAGATAACTATTTCCGCATGAAGTCACTCGCGGTGAAGCGCATCTTTGAAAATTCCGATAAGTACTTGTTCTATGCCTACGATTACGCCCATGGCGCACTACGGGTGGGCGATGATTTATGTTTGCGCATGCAGGCGCTGTCTCCCGAAGAATTTGAAGGGGTGTTGCGGCCGGCTTATAAGCAGGATGAGTGGAAGCTCATTGTTACCGGGGCATTGTTAGGGTTGGCTGCCGGTATTGCTCAGCTAACATTCATTTTCGGAGCGCCATTCTGATTATGAAAACCGCTGAGCGCATTTTGTATACGGCATTGAGCTTGTTCAATGAACACGGTGAAAACAGTGTAACCAGTGTTGATATCGCCTTGGAGCTCGATATCAGTCCGGGGAATTTATACTACCATTACAAAGGCAAAGAAGTGATGGTAGAAAAGTTAATCGCGTTGCACAAAAGCCAGATGTTGCAGGTATTACGGCGTGATTTGCTCGACAAAGTGGAAGGTGCTGAGGCCTTTTACTACCTGTACCTGATTATCGAAAAAATGCATGTTTTCCGTTTTTTTTATCGCAGCCCGGGGGATTTGGCAGAGAAATACCCGCATAGTCACAAAATAAGAAACAACGTAATAGATGCATTGGAGTCACAGCTGCATAGACTGCTGCAACAAATGACGGTGCGAAATGAATTACTGGTCAGTAAAAGTGAACTGCCTCTGCTTACAGAACTGCTGTCACTCATTCTTACCCAATCATTCCAATATGATCAGCTGAGCCGCCCGCTCGACGAAGATGCGCAGCGCTATCATTGTTTATCGTTGGTGCTTACCAGTCTGTTACCTCGTCTACGTTTACCGGAAGAAGAGTTGTGGTCTCTGCAAAAGGGCATCGACAGCCATAGTTTGGCCAATCTTCGACGCCCTCACTGGCAAAGCGCGCCACCGAGCGAGTCAGACTGATGTCCCGATCCCTGTCATTTCTTGATAAATCCTTTTGGTTGGCGGAATCTGACGCCAGCCCCAAGCATGTGGGTTGTCTGCAAATTCTTGCAATGCCAGACGACGCAGACCCGACGACCTATGTGGATGCACTTTATCGGGAAGTGAAAGCGCATGATAAAGTTACGCCGCCGTTTAATTGCCGGGTGAAAACGTGGCTATCGTATCCGCTGGGATTACAGCCGGTTAAACAGATGGACATGGACTACCATGTGCAGTGCCATCATATTGAAGATGTGCACGACAGACAGAAGCTGGATGCGCTAATTGAAACCCTGCATGCTTCGCGGTTAGATCCAAACAAGCCATTATGGCAGTTCGTATTCATGCATGACGGCAAGAGTCGAAAATTTGTGATTTACGCCCGGGTTCACCATATGTACGGCGATGGCGCCACCTTGGTACGTTGGTTTCAGGCCGGCTATATGGCGAAGCCAAATCACGATGACTTCGTGCCAGTGTGGGCGCTTAAACGGTTGCGGCATAAACGTAAAAGCCTGGTGCGTTGGCGCGACCGCGCTTATGCCAGCCTACAGTTTTTAAAGGCGGCGTGGGAATGTTGCTGCATCGTTGTGCGGCTGTTGATGAAAATCATGCGCATCAACACCCACTATATGCCTGTGCCATTTACCGGTACGAAAACCCCACTAACCGGTCAGTTAAAGCCGGGTAGGGCGGTAACGACCATGGATATTGATTTTATTCGTGTGCGCGGATTGGCCAAACGAACCCGGTCTTCGGCCAATGAAATATTGCTCTGTATTTTTGATATTGCCGTTCATCGATTTCTGCATGATTACGGGCAAACCTTTAGCCGACCACTTTACACCAACATTCCCATTAATCTTCGCAAGCCGGGAGAAAAAACCACCGGCAACAAAATTGCCATTGTGCCCATTGAACTGGCTCACGGCGAGCGAGATCCGTATCTTCGTTTACGGCAGATTATTGTGAACCACAGAATTGTCAAAAATGCTGCTCAGTCGGCCACACCGAGGGCCTTCAGCGGTTACACAATCGCTATTCAAGCGGTATCACTGGTTTTTGAGTGGTTACGTCTGTCCGACTGGGTAAAACCCATCGCCAACATTCTTATTTCAAATCTGCCTGGCCCTGTGGAACACAGGTACTTAAAAGACAGCAAGTTGCTAGCCTGTTATCCGGTATCGACCATGACGCCGGGCGGGGGTGTGAACATTACCGTGATGACATACAGCGGCAAAGCAAATATTGGTCTGGTGTGCTGTAATCGTCATGTGAAAGATTTAAACCCACTGGCAAAATATGCCCAGGAAGCGCTGAATAAGCTTGAGCAGTCTGTAGATGATCCTACTGTGGGTATTGATGATATTGGTGAACAAATTCACCGTTATCCGCCCTCTATCGTCAGTGAATAGAGAGTGTCACCGATTAGAAAAAATCAGCGAAAAGAAAGTATCAGCGGTTAACGGCTAAAAGCTAAATCGTAGGCTGTCTTTTTCTACTGATACCTGTTTCCCCCAACGTAAAAAGGTAAGCTCACGCCACCCTTCGCTAAGTTTATAGTACAAGGTATCTTCATCAAGCAGGGAAAGTAACCGACGGGTGATATCCGGTTTATGGTGGTCGAGAATTTTCTGCTTATCGGCACTGAGAAAAAGTTGCAGGTAATTCACGATTTTATCGCTGCGCCCCGTAGTTGCCACACTGGCAACGCTGATCAAGGGTTGCGTAAGCAGATTACTAAGACTTTTCCCTAACGTGAGGCCAGGCAAAATTTGTGAAATGAGATCTTGTGTGTCTTTGATAAAACTAAAATTATCGTTAACCAATTGAATCACATCAACATCCACATTGGTTAATCGCACAATGCCCTCAGCAGGAACGTAAACCGGCACTGCACTTACCACCAATATGACATGGGCGCGGTAGATTTTTGCATCGAGAACGTTCAGTTCCAATTCGGCAAAGCATTCCAACGCTAAACGCTGTTGTTGCGCGTTAAATTGTACCCGGGCTTCAGTAACGTGCACTGAACCGGCGCCGGCGGGCACATCAATGTGAAACAGGCGGGGGAAATGGGGCTGAATTAACGCGTTGAGTTCGTCGCGGCTGCAATCATCATGGGTGAGTCGGCCGATTTTTATCAGCATACCACATACCCATATTTTGCTTCGCTCCTGCCAGCTCATGGTGTCGACTGTCCTTTAGCTGTGACGTGTATTTATGACGCGTTTCGAATTAACCGCTCAACAGTAACACAAATAAAACAGACAACGACGTTAAATTTGTTAAACTGGTACGAGCAGTTGGCGCTGACGGATTGAACAATGAATGAAGAGAAATTCGATTACGTAATTGTAGGTGGTGGTTCGGCCGGGGCCGTCATGGCTGCCCGTTTGTCAGCAAATCCATCCCTGTCAGTGTGTTTGATTGAAGCGGGAGGCGCCGACACTAATCCGCTTATTCATATTCCTTTTGGCCTTGCTTTGCTCAGCCGCTTCGACAACATCGGCTGGGGCTATTTTACTGCAGAGCAGCAGGCTTTATCCCATCGCGAGTTGTTCTGGCCGAGGGGGAAAACATTAGGCGGCAGCAGTTCGGTTAACGCCATGTGCTACATTCGAGGGCAGCGAGAGGATTACGACCGCTGGCATCAGGAAGGGGCACATGGATGGGCCTATCATGATGTATTGCCATGGTTTCGCAAGGCTGAAGATTTCTTCCGGGGCGCAGATGCTTATCATGGTGCCGGCGGCCCGCTGCGAGTTGAAGCGTTAAAGCATACCGATCCGCTTTCCGATAGATTTATCGCCGCCGCTGAAGAAGCTGGGCATTCGCAGAGAGATGATTTTAATCGCGAGCAGCGTTGTGGCCTTGGCTACTACCATGTTACTCAAAAAAATGGGCGTCGGTGGTCTACTGCACAGGCTTACCTTAAACCGGTGCTGAACCGACCGAATCTTACGGTTTACACCAAAACCAGTGCAGAAAAAGTCTTGTTTAATCACGGCACCGCGACGGGTGTGCAAGTGCGGTTTAAGCGCAAAAGTCGCAGAATTCTAACTACCCGGGAAGTGCTGTTATGCGGCGGTGCAATCAACTCTCCCCACTTGCTGATGCTTTCTGGTATCGGCCCCGGGGAAATGTTGGCCGACAAAGGAGTTCACGTACAGGTGGATTTACCTGGCGTGGGCTGTAACCTGCAAGATCACCTGGATGCCATTGTGCAGTATCGGGCGAAAGGACATCACGGTTATGGTGTGGCGCTATCGGCAGTACCAAAGTATGCCGGTGCCACCTGGCGATATTTAACCGGACGTCGAGGGGCGTTTTCTTCAAACATTGCCGAGGCGGGAGGCTTCTCTTGTTCGTCACTTGCTTCAAATGGTTTACCAGATTTACAGTTTCACTTTTTGCCTGCCATCCTCGCTGACCACGGACGACGCATGGTGCATGGCTATGGTTTTGGCGTACATGTATGTGCACTGTACCCAAAATCCAGAGGACGACTGCTGCTACAAAGTAGTCATCCTGATGACCATCATCTAATCGATCCGAACTACCTCGCTCATCCCGATGATCTCACAGTATTAATAGACGGCGTGCGACAAGCGCAGAAAATTGTGTCCTGTTCTGCATTCGATTCGGTGAGAGGAAAATCCGTGTCGCCGGTTTCACATTCGTCTACAGACGAAGAGATTGCGCAGTTTATTCGTGATCATGCTGAAAGTATTTACCACCCGGTGGGTACCTGCAAAATGGGCCAGAACGATGACCCTATGGCGGTGGTAGACAATCAGTGTCGGGTACGGGGGGTTAACGGACTTCGGGTCATTGATGCCTCGGTAATGCCAACACTGGTGGGCGGCAATACCAATGCTCCTACTGTCATGATTGCTGAGCGGATGGCTGATCTTATTCTTCGCGGCTTGTGGCAGAACGCATAAAGACCTCTGCAGCACAGTCACACATTTCTGCCACATGGCTGGCATCGGCATAGATACCGTCAATCAATAGCCGGGCAATACCGTGCAGGGTGCTCCAGGTAACCTGGGCCAAGCGCAACGCATCTTGATCGTCAGGCAGTAAACCGAATTCCTGCCAGGTGCGGGTCATCGTAAGTTGATATTGAAAACACGGATAGGCCACTTCTTTTAATTGGTCGGTGGCTTGATGACTATGCCACAGTGTTCGACCAAACATCAGTTCATACACTTGCGGGTGGCGGGCAGCATAGCCCACATACTGGTGAATGAATTCCCTAAAGCGCAATCCAGGCGCTTTATCCTGCTGCTCAAATATGGTTTTTGCTGATGTGTGCCAATCGTCAAAACCCTTCGCGGCAATAGCGCATAACAAGGCGTTTTTATCTTTGAAATGATGATAAGGGGCAGTACGTGAAACGCCCACTACCTCTGCGAGCTTGCGCAGTGAAAGGGCGTCTATGCCATGCTCCTCAATAATCGCGTTGGCGGCATTAAGCAGTGCTGTACGCAAATCTCCATGATGATATTTTGAGCTGTTAGCCATAAGTCACCGTATCGCTGCTAAAGTGAGGGAAGTGTCCTTTTTAATCTTGACACTGTCAACTTTGATGTTATCTTGACGCTGTCAAGTTTGTGCAGTAAACAATTTGTTAAACTAATATCAACGTTTGGATATACAGAGGGCAAGTCATGAGCACCACACATTACCCCCATCTTTTCCGTCCACTGGAACTGGGCTTCACTCAGTTAAAAAACCGTATCATTATGGGGTCTATGCATACTGGGTTGGAAGAAATGCCCGGCGGACACAAACACATGGCCGCCTTCTACGCAGAACGTGCGCGCGGTGGCGTGGGGCTAATCGTGACCGGGGGCATTGGGCCGAATGAAGAAGGCTCTACTCACCCGATGACCCGACGCTTAGATTCCGATAAAGCAGTTGCACACCATAAAGAAGTCACCGATGCGGTGCATGCCGAGGGTGGGAAAATTTGTATGCAGATCCTGCATACTGGTCGCTACGCGTATTCTGAAAAGCTGGTGGCTCCTTCCGCTATCCAGGCACCCATTAATCCGTACAAGCCAAAAGCGCTTACAGAAGACGAAATAGAATCGCAGATCAATGATTTCGTATTTGCCGCCACACAGGCGCAAAAAGCGGGTTACGACGGCGTGGAGATCATGGGCTCTGAAGGGTATTTTCTGAATCAGTTTATCGCCGTACGAACCAATCAGCGTACCGATGACTGGGGCGGCAGTTATGAAAACCGTATTCGCTTGCCTGTGGAAGTGGTTCGCCGTGTTCGTGAGGCGGTGGGAGAAGCTTTCATTATTATATTCCGCCTGTCCATGCTGGATTTGGTCGAAGGCGGTTCTACCTATGATGAAGTGGTTACACTAGGGTTAGAAATCGAAAAAGCCGGTGCCACCATTATTAATACCGGGATCGGCTGGCATGAAGCCCGTATTCCCACAATCTCCACCCGTGTCCCCAGAGCGGCATTCACCTGGGTTACGGCTAAATTTAAAGCCGCACTCAATGTGCCTCTTATCACGTCCAATCGCATCAATACGCCAGAAGTGGCGGAAGCTGTGCTCGCCCGGGGCGATGCCGATATGGTGTCCATGGCGAGACCGTTTCTCGCCGATGCGGAGTTTGTCACTAAGGCGGAACAGAATCGCAGTGACGAAATCAATACCTGTATTGGCTGCAATCAGGCTTGTTTAGATAACATTTTCAACGGCAAACTCACCAGTTGTTTAGTCAACCCCAGAGCATGCCACGAGCTGCAATTGCAAATTGCCCCCACAGACGCGCCGCAACATATTGCCATCGTCGGCGCAGGGCCAGCCGGATTAGCCGCAGCAGTAACGGCAGCCCGCCGTGGGCATCGTGTCACCCTGTACGACAAAGCCAGCGAGATTGGCGGTCAGTTCAATATTGCGCGTCAGATCCCGGGTAAAGAAGAATTCAGTGAAACGCTACGCTACTTCAGCAAGCAGCTTGAGATTTACGGTGTAGAAGTAAAACTGGGTGTTGAAGTGACGGCTGAAATGCTGAACGACTCGTCAGCCGACAGCGTACTGCTTGCTACAGGTATTGAGCCACGGGTACCGGATATCGCAGGCGTCGATCATCCCAGCGTGATGACCTATCTCGATGTGATAAAAGCGAAAAAGCCCGTGGGTAAACGGGTCGCGATCATTGGTGCGGGTGGTATTGGTTTCGATGTGGCTGAGTACCTGTCTCATGGCAAGGATTCTCCAAGTCTGAATATTCCCCAGTTCATGAAAGAGTGGGGCATTGATATGACCTTAACTGCACGGGCCGGTGTTGAAGGTGTAAAACCCCAGCCAGAGCCGTCGCCGCGACAGATTTTTCTGCTTCAACGTAAATCATCAAAAATTGGAGCTGGCCTTGGCAAATCCACAGGGTGGTCTCACCGGGCTAATTTGATGATGAAAGGGGTGAAAATGATCCCCGGTGTGCAATACCAACGCATTGACGACAACGGTATTCACTGCATCATCGATGGTGAATCCACCGTGTTAGCGGTGGACAACGTGATTGTTTGTGCCGGTCAGGAGCCGCTGCGCGCACTTCAGGAAGGCCTGAAAAAGCCTTGTCACTTGATTGGTGGTGCCGATGAAGCCCGGGAGCTTGATGCGAAGCGGGCTATTGAACAAGGCACGAAGGTGGCGGCGTCGCTATGACGCGCCGACGGTTACGTTGTTTTGCCATTCAGGCAGTTGCATTACCGATATCAAATTCCGGCAGGCTGTGTTCAGTGAACCAGCCGGGACGGTAATCGGTCCAGCAAAACTGCCACTGGCCGGTTGACGTTTTACGCGCCCGCAGCTGATAGTGGGCGCCGTAAACGGTATTTCCAGCTTCGTCCACCGGGCGCTCGGGAATGATTCTCGCAACAATCAGTTTCACATGCTGACCATCAGGTTCTTCCTCGAAGCGCACAACCTCGGCAAAATGCTGCCAGTAAGGTGCCAGATGACGGAAATTTTTCAGCGTGCCAATCACCTGCTCACGCCCTGAGAGATTCCCCACGGGCGCAAAGCCACCGGCGATATCTTCGCTGTATGAAGACTTCAGCAACATCATATCGTTCTGATCGACGGAGAATGCATAGCGGCAGTAAAGTTCTTCCAAAGCCTCCTGCAAATTATCAGGTGGAGGAACATCCGGCAGGACCACCCAGGGGGCATGCAACTCACTGACCATGGCAGGGGCGTCGAATCCCATTTGCCAGCCACTCTGCACCCGGGGAAAGCGTTTCTGATGCAGTTCGTTAATCAGCGCAACAGATTCCCGGTACCGTGCTCCGCGGGTTTCAAAATCAACGCCGAACGCCGGATATTCAACCGGACGGTCACCGGTAGAGAGCCCCAGCATAAAGCGTCTGCCGGTGAGTACATCGGTTGTCACCGCCTGTTTGGCAAGGGAAACGGCGAATCAGGGTAGGCTTCAATGGGCGTTAATAATCTTACAGACAGTTTGCCGGGACTGAATACCCGTTTCCATGCGTTGGTTTGCGGTAATGATTTCATTGTCATAACCCCCGTGCTACGCATTTTCAACGGGCCAGACAACATCCAGCTCGGTTTTTTCAATTCGCCATTCACCCTCAACTCTCACGTAACTGTCGAGGTATCGTCCCAGCAGCAGTACCGGATGGGATTGCTGAGGACGGTCGGTAACAAAGTCGAGCAGATAGCAACTACCGGTTGCTGTGTCTTTGCCGGTCAGCGTAATGTGATGATTGGTTACTGCATGCATAAACGGAAAATGTTCCCGTGCCTGAGTATCGAATGAGCGATAAGCTTCTTTCAGGCTGTGGCTGATTTCCGCCAGGCCCTTCATGCTGCCAACGGTGACTTTTACTTCCGCATCCCGGGTGAAGACTTCGCTCATTCTGTCTGCTTCACCACTATCAAGTAATTCGCTGTAGTGGTGGCGTAGTGCACGGATTTCTTCTTTATCGAGCAATGCGTCGATTTGTTGCTGCTGATGTTCTGTTGTCATAATCAGGTTCCTTTATTCAGGCTGAAAAGGGGGGAAATCGATGTAGCCTTCAGCGCCACCGCCATAAAAGGCTTCACGGGTGACCTGGGTGAGTGGCCAGTCGTGACGAATGCGTTCTACAAGGTCCGGATTGGCAATGTAAGGGGTACCAAAAGCGGCGACATCTATGAGGTTATCCCCCAGTAAGTATTCTGCGCTGTCCCTGGTTAGTCCGCCCGCAGCAATGAGCACGCCATGATAAACCTGGCGGATTTTGTTCAGCAGGCCGGATGGGATAGTGTCATTTTCAAGACTGATATAAAGGTATACACAGCCTTTCTCATTCAGTGCTTTCGCAACGTAAAGATAGGTTTCTTCGGTATCCGCCTGAAATGGCATATCGAGGTTGCGGTGGAACGGTGACAGGCGAACACCTGTTTTTTGCGCCCCGATTTCGTCAATGACGGCATCGACGGTTTCCAGTAATAACCGGGCCCGGTTTACCACCGCCGATCCGCCATAGCGACACGGTTATTCAGCGCGAGTGACGGCGTATTTAATTCATCAAGTAAATGCATAATTACCTCCTTAAACCCATGCGTCAGCAATGACCTGATGCGAGTAAATTCGTGCTTCAGGATCGTGGATCCAGGAGTTCACCATCACTTCATCGGCGCCGGAGCGGTTCACCAGATCGGTAAGACGATCACGAATTACCTCGCGCGTACCCCAGACAGATTCTCTAAGCTGGCTCTTAACGCGCATCGCTTCAGACGGGCTCCAGATTGCATTCATGTCATCAACCGGCTTCGGCAGGTATTGTTCTGTACCGCGCCCCAGTGACAGGAATTTCTGCAATTCAGTAGTGGCCAGGTAATCAGCCTGTTCCTGCGTGTCTGCCCCCAAAGCGTTAATACAGACAATCACATACGGCTCAGGGAACTGCTGCGACGGTTGATAGTTTTCACGATAATGGTTGATGGCTGCCTGCATGGCATCCGGAGCGAAGTGGGCAGCAAAAGCCATAGGTAAGCCTTTTTTCGCCGCTAACTGTGCGCTAAATGTGCTGGAGCCCAGCAACCAGACAGGCACCGACGAGCCAGCTCCGGGCACCGCCTTAATGCGCTTATTGGCGCTTTCTGCAGAAAAGAAATATTGCAGCTCTTCCAGCATTTCGGGGAAGTCTGTGCCTTTGGTTTTTAGATCCCGGCGCAGTGCGCGGGCCGTTTCCATATCCGTGCCGGGGGCTCTGCCGAGGCCGAGATCGATGCGGCCCGGATACAGTGCATCCAGCGTAGCGAACTGTTCTGCAACCACCAGTGGCGCATGGTTAGGTAGCATAATGCCGCCCGAACCCAGTCTGATTTTCGATGTCTTCGCGCCAATGTGACTCAGAATGACAGAGGTAGCCGCGCTTGCGATATCTTTCAGGTTATGGTGTTCGGCCACCCAGTAACGGTTAAAGCCGGCCGCTTCAACCGCCTGCGCAAGACGGGCACTGTTAGCAATTGCCTCGCTGATTGAGAAACCTTCGCCGATAGGTATAAGGTCAAGCACGGAAAGAGGAATATTTTTACTTTGCACAAGTTTCTCCGGAATCGTTCATTGATTAGCGGAGACTATTCTGGTTGCAAAGATAAATTCGATAAACAGGCTTGATGTATTCATTATGTAGAAAAAAATTCTACAATTGAATTGCTATCTTACTTTCCCTGAATAAAAATAGTGAGAGTAAATATGAGCCGAACGTTTTCTGGTGCAATCGTCCACCCAGCCATTAAGGAAATCATCCATCTCTGGTTTGCCTTTTTCGAAGGATTGACGGTGCCCGCCTCGAGGCAGCTGGACATTTTTGAGAACGATATTCAACTGGTTCATGCCGGGCAGCACATGCCGGCGCCATTATTCGTTACTACACGCTGGTGACACTGAATAGAAATGGATGGTATCCGTTGATAGAGAAAGTCGTGCCCGTCGATTAGCTGTTACCAGAACTCTTTATAAGCAGGTATGCAATGCAGAATATAAATAATATCGGCAGTATTACCGCCTTTGTAACCACAGCAAAAAGCGGCAGTTTCACCGCGGCAGGTGAATTACTGGGACTGACAAAATCAGCTGTGGGGAAATCGGTAGCAAGGTTAGAAGAGCACCTCGGTATCACGCTTTTTCACCGTACCACCAGACGGCTGAGCCTGACGCCGGAAGGCGAACGGTATTTTGAAAGCTGTCAGAATGCATTGGATATTCTGCAGCATGCCGAGCAGGAATTAACGTCCCGTATAGCCCGCCCGTCGGGTCGTCTGCGGGTTGATTTACCCGCCGCATTCGGTCGTAAAAGGTTGCTGCCGGTTCTGCTGGAAATCGCCAGACGCTATCCGGAACTCACTCTGACATTGTCGTTCAGCGAGCGCTTTGTTGACCTGATTGATGAAGGCATCGATTTGGTGGTGCGCATCGGAGAACTGGATGACAGCAGTACGTTGGTTGCCCGTAAACTCACTACACAAAAGCTGGTGGTTGTCGCCTCAAAAAGCTACCTGAATTATCATGGTATACCCGAAACACCGGATGAGCTGAGTCACCACCGGACCGTGGTCGGCTTTCGTCGTAATCAGCCGGTGTCGTGGCTCCTGAAAAATACTGCAGGTGTACTGAGCCGAATCACGCCGCCAGCCACCCATGAGTTTGCTGACGGTGATGCCATGTTAACCGCTGTACTCAACGACGCTGGTTTGTCTCAGTTACCGCTGTGGCTGGTGGGTGAGCATATCGCCAGCGGCGAGCTTGTCACCGTGCTGGATAACTATGCCGGTGGTGAAATGCCCATCAACGCGCTGTGGCCGAAAAGCCGCCAGCTTTTGCCAAAAATTCGCTATGTAGTGGATGAACTGGTCGCAAGGGCGGCGGCAGGAGAGTTTGACTAACCCGCATCAAGCCCCTCATTTTTTGCCAATACAAAACGGGCAATTCTCTGCAGCGCTTCTGCGCCTTCGGGCAGGCAATCTGGCCAAAGTGGAAACATGTGAAATAACCCTGGTGTGACATGCAACGATGTTTCCACGCCTGCAAGGGCTGCTTGCCGCGCCAGCAGTAAACTGTCATCCAGTAGCACTTCAGTGGCAGCGACTTCAAGGTGCATAGCCGGCAGCTTGCTAAGGTCGCCCAGCAACGGTGATGCGTCTGGGTGAGTCGGGTTAACATTCGGCATGATCATCGATGCCAGCGCAGCATCGGCACTGTCTTCGTTCATGATGTCGGTAGTCCGTCTACGGGTAGTGCTTTTTCCCGACCGGTCGGTGTTTGGCGCCACGAGGGCAAGACAGTCAGCCTGCTGTCTGAGTGCAACACAAATCGCCAAGTGTCCGCCGGCGCTGTCGCCACCTAAGTTGAGCGAGCCTGTGGTGGCAAGAGTGTCTTCTGTAACAGCAACGGCATCCTCCAGCGGCGCTGGCCAGTGGTATTCGGGCGCCATTCTGTAGGCGGGTAATATAATCCTTAATCCATAACTTGCCAGATCACGAGCCAGAGTCAGGTGGGTTTCCGGGCTGCCAAATACATAGCCGCCTCCATGGAACCAGATAAGTTCTGGGCCTACTCCAATTGCAAGACATCGAACACCGCCGCGGTCAATTTCTTCCACGTCGCTGGTGTCGTGTAATCCGGCAATGTGTGCAAACGCTTTACGCATGGCTTCCGGTGAGCCTTCTACCGGCGTGCTGGTGATGAGCTTTCTGAGCTGGGTTTCATTGGTTGGACGATGGCTCATGGCGTAGTCCTCGTTTTTGGATTTCATGGCGTAGATACGCAATCCATGAATTTTCAGTTTTTACGGCGTATTGAATTAATATGAAGTGACTGATATCCGAGATATCAGTGAATGGGGTCGAGCAGTAAGGCGCTTTGATATTGATCAATGCGAAAATCGAAACGCTTCAGAATATTCATGCCTAGCAATCCTTCTGCACCGATTAACGTATCTTCGGGTAATACCATCAGAGCAAGGTCACTCAGAGTGAAAGGCCCGAACTCGACTTTTTCCAAAGTAATCATGCGGGCTTCAACCTGCCCTCCGGCGGTATTCAACGTAAACTTGCCAAGGTCGCGGTAATTCCCCCGTTGTCTTAACTGCGCAAAGACATCAGCAGTAATCGTGGTTATGGATGCACCAGTGTCGACGAGTAAGCGTGAATAGCGGCCGTTAAGCCTAATTGGGGCAAGGAAATGATCACCGGTCTGTTCGAGATCCATCACGAATGCGTGCTGTGAAACCGCAGCCCTTCGGGACAGCGCATCATCATTGTTTGGCTGTTGCGAGGCCAGATTTTTATATACCGACGCACGAATAGCCTCCGCCTGAGGGTCATCAGGTTGCACCGACGCCAGCACATTTTCCATTAGCGTCATTTTATTTTGCCGGCCATAGGATTCAGCCAGTTGCATAATAAATGTGCGGTTCTGCGGCGCGTACTGAAAAAGTGGCTCGATAAATTGAGCCAGGGTATCCCACTCACCGGCAAGGCGCAGTTTGTCCAGGGCGTTATCAATTAGAGGGGGAATAATACCGCGAATTTCTTTTGCCAATTGCGCTGGTGGATTGCGTTCCAGTAAGCTGTAATAGTGAATAATGGCATCGCTTAGTGGCTTTTCTTGTTTTATCCATTC
The DNA here is from genome assembly GCF_001757105.1 of Alteromonas confluentis. GTDB lineage: Bacteria > Pseudomonadota > Gammaproteobacteria > Enterobacterales > Alteromonadaceae > Alteromonas > Alteromonas confluentis. The sequence goes on along the minus strand of NZ_MDHN01000021.1, from coordinate 240,175 downwards.
CGCTTCCAGCATCAGCAATTCCCAGTTTTCAGGCTCTGCCCGTAATGCAGCACTTAGCGCAGGATAAAAATCCGGGTCGTTGTCGGCAAACAATTGTCTCAGATGGGGAATTGGGCTAACAGATGCCGAAGTGGGTTGGGAATACACTGCCGCTGATGAAGGGGCGCTTGCAACAGGCACTGCTGTTGGCTTCTTTGCCGACGGCGTAAACGTTAATTCGGTGAGTTCGGCGGAGGGACGAGTCTGAGTGATAAACCACAACAGCGCGGCATTCAATGACAGAGAAACAAATAACGCACCTGCCAGCCATTTCTTCATGCGTTTACCGCGGCAGTGGTATAGATATCGCGAAATAAAGCGGGCATGCGAGCGGGGGCGCCGGTTTGCATGTTAACGCACACAAACTGTGTTCTCGCCTGGAATACCGTTTTATTGCGGCGTGGGCAAACAAACTGAAACTGTCGGGTCAGGGTAATTTTGCCATCGCATTGTTTGATCCAGGTGGCGCACAAGAGCTCGTCATTCAAATGACTGGGTTGTAGATAATCCAGTTCATGGCGGCGAATAACCATCCCTTTGCCCACATCCTGATAGTCGGCAAACTTAAGGCCTAAGTGATTAGAGTGGGCCCAGGCGAGGGATTCTAACCGACTAAGATACGCCACATTATTGACGTGATTATAGTGATCGATGTGTTGCGGCTCTATCTTCCAGGTTTGCACGAAGGGCGAGGGCAGCAACCAGCTGACGGTAGTTTCACAAGGTTGGGACATGAGGGATCGGGTTTTCGGTTTCTAAGTCGAAGTTGGTTTGGAACAGTTGTAGCATTATTTGCTCTTCCCGGGCAATAACCGGGTCGATAAAGCTGTTCACGTCTCCCAGTTTCTTAAACGTCTCGTAGCCACGTTGCAAAAACTCATGTAGCGACAATAACCCTGCTAGTTTTGCTGGCCGACGAGAGAGGGGTATCAGCATGCCGATACCGCGAATATTAATTACGTCTGCCAATTGGTGACCCAGGTCGCGAATGATGGCTATCTGCCGTTCTCTGGCTTCCTGTTCACCCACTTGCCGGTATGCCATGGCATAAATGTCATTATTACGCGGCTCATCATGAAGTGACTTCCCCTCCAGCGCGCTAACCATTTTTTGGTCTAGCTCGAAGGATAACGCATTGAGTGCTAAGGCATCGTTCAGCGCATTCATGGCGGTATTGGGGAGTACCTTTGCAAGCTTAGGCACCACTCTGGCGATATCGGCATCCCGCTGGCTAAAATCTTTGGGGCCATACAATTCTTCTACGAAAAATGCCATCGCTTGTTGATAGGCGGGTTGCTGCGCCAGGTCGCTGTGGGTTACCAGCAATCGTTCGCACTGCCACTGTTGCAGTTGATGAATTGCAGGCATCTGGCCCATTTTTTCAGCGAGATTTTTAAGTGCGTTTACCCGATGTATGTGCCCGACAATGTCTTGAGTGGCCGCCAAAATAGTCCCCTGTAAGTTTCACTCAATGTGAATAAGCATACCATACGTGGGGAACAGTGAATTGTCTCACCATTTGGCGGAACGTGTGGCTTTTGGTACTATTCGCCACCTTTCAGTCACCCGGTTAGTATCAGGATATATGCAGCAGATATTTGTCGCCAATGCTCAAGTGAACAACACGGTTTCCACGCTTGATGAAGATTTCGACCCACAGGTCGATGAACTCATTGCGTTGTTCGACAATACCTTCGCCGACACTTTCAATACTCGCCTGATCCGCGGCGAAGATGAGCCGATATATCTGCCTGCAGATAAAGACACGCCTTACCACCGAATCGTATTTGCCCATGGTTTTTTTTCCAGTGCCCTGCACGAAATCTCCCACTGGTGTATCGCGGGGAAAAAGCGCCGATTACTCGAAGATTACGGTTACTGGTACTGTCCCGATGGACGGGACGAATCTCAGCAGAAAGCCTTTGAACAGGTGGAAATTAAACCCCAGGCTGTGGAGTGGGCGTTAACGTTAAGTGCAGGGCGCTGTTTTCGCGTGAGTACCGACAACCTGAATGGCGCAGAGCCTGATCGTGAAGGGTTTACCGAGGCGGTCTATGCGCAGCTTTGTCAGTACGCCGAAACCGGTTTCCCGCCACGGGCAATGACTTTGATGAAAGCGTTACAATTGCACTTTAACACCGCCCCCGTTAACGCAGAATTGGTGAGGAATTTACGATGAGTAAACACTTTCGCCTTGGCGTTTTGATAAATCCTTACGCCGGTATTGGCGGTGCATTGGCACTTAAAGGAAGCGACGGTAAGGAAATCCGTGAACAAGCGTTGTCAGCCGGTGCAGAAAAACTTGCTGGCGCTAAAATGGCCCGTGCGCTGAAGCTTGTGGAGCCACTTGCCGAACACGTGCAAGTGGTAACGGCAGCAGGTGAAATGGGCGAAGATATTTGTCAGCAGGCCGGACTTCACACCACAGTGGTGTTCACACCAGAAAACCCACAAACAGAAGCCGAAGACACAGAAGCTGCGGTGAATGCGATGCTGGCATCGGGTATCGACCTGCTGTTGTTTGCCGGTGGTGATGGCACCGCTCGCAATGTGTGTGGTATTGCGCAGCAGCGAGTACCAGTGCTTGGTGTGCCAGCAGGCTGTAAAATCCATTCCGGCGTTTATGCGGTTACCCCAGTGGCGGCGGGGGAAGTGGTGGCGATGATGGTTCGTGGTGAACTGGTGAGCGAAACCGACGCAGAAGTCCGCGACATCGATGAAGATGCCTTTCGAAACGGCAAAGTATTGGCCAAACATTTTGGTGAAATGCGGGTGCCAGATGCACTGACCTACGTACAGGCGGTGAAAATGGGCGGCAAAGAAAGCGATGAGTTAGTCCTCGAAGATATTGCCGCAGAAGTCAGTGAAATGATGGATGACGAGCCAGAAACTTACTTCGTCATGGGTTCAGGTTCCACCGTTGCCTACATCATGGAAAGACTCGGTCTGAATAACACGTTGCTAGGGGTGGATATCGTCAAAGGCGGCGCGCTTGTGGCTTCGGATGTTACGGCTTCGCAACTTCTTTCCCTCACTGAAGGTAAGCCGGTAAAACTTGTGATCACCGTGATTGGCGGGCAAGGCCACATATTTGGCCGCGGCAATCAGCAGCTATCACCGGCATTCCTGCGCAAAATTAGCAAAGAAAATATGCTGATTTGTGCCACAAAAACGAAACTACAGTCATTGGAAGGGCGCCCGCTGCGGCTTGATACCGGCGACGGTGAACTCGACAGCAGTCTTGCAGGATATTTCTCTGTGATCACCGGTTACCGAGACAAAGTACTTTATCCGGCAGAATGACTTACCAGCGAATTTTATAACAGGAGCAGAAATGCAGTATCCGGCAGCGGCTTCCACCGCGTTTATTGAACAAATCGGACAAATTGAAGAAGCACTAGACGGTGTGGTTGACCACGGTGACGATGATGAACTGTTCATTGCCAGTTATTTGCAAGGGCATTTTGCTGTTATCGCCCGTCAGCAGGAAATGGAATCAGACGCAACCTTGTCATCGTTAGACGATGCCATGCAAGGTAGCCTTCAGGCAGCGTTTGATAATAAGGAACTGGACGATGGCGATCAGCAAAAAGTCTTAGCCTTATGGCAACGCCTGCTACACCAATCTCAATCGGCCAACTAACGTCTTCAATCACCCGAAAGCGGCAGGGCCTTGCCGCTTTCACTATCTTTTTCTGACCTGTATTTCCTTCATCAAATATTGGCAACACGCCTTTTTCTGCGTGTTTCCGGCGTCATGTCTCTGACATGGCTTTATGGTACGAATATTGCGAATAGTCGGATAAGAACGTCGTCTCTGACAGGTATTTGACTATGAAGGTAATCCCTCATGCCCGCCGGCTTACCATGCTGGCAGCATTATCAGCCCTATTGCTAGGTGGTTGCGCCAGTGAAAACAGTGCCACCGTGCTGCAGGAAGAAAATATGGCCGTGCCGGCACTGGGCAACATGGAATACCACACCTACGTACTGGCAAATGAACTGTTTGCTAACCTCCGTCCATCGCGGCAGGCCAAGTACGCCGTTGTGGGTTTCGTGCCTGCTGATTCAATGGAATACAACCCGAATAATCAAGACCCGCTGATGATGCTAAGTCATCAACTGGAAGAGGGGTTAATCACAGAAGCCACAAAACGGGGCTATACCACTCAAGAGTTCAAACTCACGGACGATATAATAATGGGAGAGCGTGCAGACCGCGTGCTAACCCGTGATGTTGATTTATTGCCAGGCATAGAGCGGGTCGATTTTTATATCACCGGCACGGTGATCCGCCAACAATCAGGCGCCATGGTAAATGCCCGGGTTATCAACGCGCGCACCAAAGATGTTGTTGCAGCTGCCACCCGTTTTTTCCCGGAAGGTCTATTCTGGGATGAAGAAAAGGTGACCACCCGAAATGGGCGGCTGTACAGAAACGAAGATAAGGGGTAACACCAATGACTTTCCGCCGTAACCTCACCGCCACTGCGGTGCTGCTTTCCTGTTTGTCAGGTTGTTCGTTGCTAAGCGATGAACAAACCGAAACTGCAGAAAATACTCCGTCACTGCCGGTGATGAATGTCATTGATGTGCGCGCCGAAGATCGCGCGCCTTCTCCCGCGGCCAATGAAGCCGACGCTGACAGCACAGACAGCTTCGGCGCGGTAGGTCAGCCTCAGCTTTATAGCAGTGTGCAGGGCGCCTATCAGGGCCGGCCGCTCACCCATCATGTCGGGGATTACGTACGCAATATGGCCCAGGATCTGGTGTCTAATATGGAGTACGTCAGCAATAAAACCCCCGTTGCAGTGACTAACTTTGCACTGCTGGATTCAGACTTGCAGCACACCAATTTACTGGGTCACCAGATGGCGGAATCGTTTATGCACGAACTGCATAAATACCGCATTCCAGTCGTGGATTTCAAAGCCACAGACTACATTCGCGTGACTGACGACGGCGATTTTCTGCTGAGTCGGGATTACCTTGATTTAAGCAGCAGCCTGCCAGTGGACTATGTGTTAACTGGCACCATGGCCAAACACCAGGGGGGCGTGCTGGTTAATGCGCGTATTCTTGGAATTGAAAGTCGCGCGGTAGTGGCTTCTGCCCAGTTACTAATTCCATTCTATGTAGTGGATGCCCTTATCCCGAGCGATAGCAACGGGAAAAGTGGTATTCGAGATGGCGTTAAACTAACCCGAGGATAAGCCGTGTCTCGTTCGATTTGTTCGCAATCTCTTTCGCTGGCTTGTCTCGTGACTGTTTTGGTGATGTCTGGCTGTACTGCCTTGGATAACCAGTATCATGCGTTTACCGACAAACATGAGCATGATCCCGAACTCATGAAGGCTGATGATGCCACTCAAGGTGAAGACATGCCTGAGGCTGGGCTTGTAGCGCAGGATGAGCAGACAGAAACCCAGCGCGAACCTGTTAAATCCGCTCCCGTAGACGGCATAGCGCTTAAAGCAACCACAAGTCAGGCGATTAACACATCAACGCCAGCTAAAACGGGGGGCTGGGAGTATCATCCCGATTCTCGTGACGAATACCTGGCTGCGCAAGAGGCTTCCACAGAAACCACCACCGGCCGGGTGTGGCAAGACCCGCTCATTACCGGTTATCAACCCGATAGTACACACAAAGCGTTGAACGATTACGCCGCTCAACTGGCTATGAAATTAATGCGTTCTGCAAAAACGCTGAGCACTAATGATTTAATCGGCGTAGCCAGTTTTGTGAGATTAAATACCAGCCTGCAAGAAACCACTATAATGGGAAATCAACTGTCGGAACTGTTGATTGCAGAACTGCAAGGCGCGGGTATGAGTATCGTCGACTTTAAAATTGCCGGCGGACTGACTGTTACCCCTCATGGCGATTTGGCAATGACTCGCAGTGGTGAAGCCCTTTCAAGACAATTGGAAATGGACCATATTCTCACGGGAACGTTAATTGAAGAGCCCCGTGGCGTGCGTGTTAATGCGCGAGTTGTGTCGGTAAAAACCGGTCGCGTAGTGGGCAGTTCAACATTAGTTGTGCCAGCGTTTATGGTAGCCAGACTGAACAATCACCAAGGGTAAATAAGATCTTTGACCGCGTGAGCGCAATCGGTTAGTATGATTTTTGAGCGAAATGGTTGATTTTGACAAGTAAATCAACCCAAATGCATTATATTATTTGATAAATTCAGGATAAGGGATATCCTGTATAACGCTTGCTGCCCTGGGCCTGGATGGCATTGTGTTATACCATCTCCATAATGCTATTGATGGTTCAGGGCGCTTCCCCTCGAATGCAGTTTCTAATCATAAAGCGTTGCGGCGCCACAGCTTGAAGTAATTTCTCCGGCATTGGCATCGGCTGATGCAGTAATTGCGATGCTAAAACCTGCGCCATCAGTGGTGCCGTGGTTAATCCTCTTGAACCTAATCCGGTTAACGTAAAAATTCTGCCTTCAGGCAATTCAGCCTGTCCGTCAATGGGTTTGCCCACGGTGAGCTCCTGATAACGTTCCCAAAGCACGTTTACTTTCGTGAGCTGACCACTGGCAGGTTGATGATCTGGTAGCGACAGGCGTACAGATGCGCGGGCGTCGCCATCATGTTCCAGTTCTCTTATCCAGCTTTCGTTACTAAGCGCCTTCTGGTGGGTTGCCAAATTTGTCTGGGTGTCGACTTCACGTACATCCGTTGCGGTATCGCCTTTGCCATACGTAGAGCCCAGCGCATGACGACTATCCATTTGAGGGGTCATGTAGCCTTTGTGGCAAAGTACAGTATTGAGTTGATCAATGGGCGCTTGGGTTGCTATTGCTTCCACCTGCCCGCGCACAGGGCGTAAAGGCAACGCATTCATCGTGTCAATCAATACGCTATCGGCGCCAGTCGCCATAATGATGCGGTCGAAGGTGTAGCTTTCGTTATTTACAGAAAACGTGACGTCTGTGGATGATTCGCTGATGTTGTGGACCTTCGCATTCAGGTGCAGTGTCACTTTATCACCGCATGCATTAATCAAGGCGTGTACCAAATCCGGCGGGCTTAGCCAACCGCCGAGGGGAATGAATAAGCCGTTGTCAGACAAGGGTAACCCAGAAATAGAAGTGGCTTCTTCGGCACTTACGGGGCGAACAAGTTCATCAGGCCATACTCCACCATCGGCCAGTTTTTGTTGACGGTCTATTACGGCATCACTGAATCCCAGTTGTAGTACACCGCACCATTGATGACGATAATCGTCAGAAGGTAAGGCATTGTAATAGCGTCTGGCGTACAGAAAACTGTGTGCCTGAATTTGACTGGCAATACTGGCTTCACTATGAAGCTGCGGATAAAATCCGCCCTGACGATTTCCCGAGGCTCCGGTAGCTAGAGTTTCATCGGCGCAAAAAACGGTCGAGGCCACGCCTTGCTCTGCCAGGGCATGGGCAAACGTGGCTGCGGCCAAACCACCGCCCACAATCGCGATTCGTTCACCATCTCCTAGTGGCGCATTGTTATAGCGGGAGTAGGGAGGCGCAGGTTGTTTGCCTTTTTCACTGTCAAAATAGCCGGCTAGCATGTCTCGCTTACGGCCGAAACCTTTTCGCTTTTCCACCACGAAGCCAGCATCTCTCAGGCCTCGTTTAACAATGCCTGCTGCGGTAAAAGTGCCAAACGTGCCACCTTGGCGGGTTAATCTCGCCATTTGCAAAAACAGGGCATCTGTCCACATCTCCGGATTCTTACTTGGCGCAAACCCGTCGAGGAACCACGCATCAATCAAACCACTACGAGGACAATGCCATTGGGGGAGCAGTTCATGTACGTCGCCCATCCACAAATCCAGCGTGCAGGAAAAGTCAGTAAAATGCATGCGGTGACACCCTTGCAAAGCAACGGGGTACTGCTCGGCTAATGCATCGGCTGCCTGATTCAATGCTGGGAAGGCGTTTAATGCCTGCCGCAGGTCTGCTTTTTTCAGTGGGAATTTTTCGGTGGTGAGTATAAAAAGGTGTTTTAGCGGGTGCGCGGGGTTGGCGTCGCGGAACTGCTTGAAAGCCTGCATGGCAACCAGACAATTCAAACCGGTGCCAAATCCGGTTTCTGCAATGACAAAGTCCCGGCGATTATGTGAATGCCAGCGCTCACTCAGATCATTACCCCCAATAAAGACATGCAGGGTTTCGTCGATACCGCTGTCGTTAGAAAAATAAACATCATCAAAGTGATCGGCGACTGGGGTGCCGCTATCATTGAAATGGACCTGAGCTGACTGGGATTTCATCAAACAAAATTCATGCATACAAACGTTGGGGCGATGATACCTTGCATGCTACATTGAAAAAAGGTTTCGCTAAGTTCCTCGATTAAAAGCTGAACGTTTGCCACATTCAGCACTCGAAGCCTGTGAATATGCGTTCCCGGTATGGCCGGGAACAGATTTGGTTCTGCTCATAATAATGGTTAACTAAAAAGAGCAGACCAGTTTACCGACGAAAATCGTTACCATATGCCCCATCAAAATAAAGGGTTAGTTATGAGAAGAGCAGTTATTACCGGTCTGGGCATCGTATCCAGCATCGGTGTAAATCAGGATGAAGTACTGGCATCGCTGAAAGCGGGCAAGTCTGGTATCACTTTTTCTGAACAGTTTGCCGAAATGGGCCTGCGTAGCCAGGTCTGGGGTAAGCCGGATATCGAGCTGTCCGAACATATTGACCGTAAAGCAATGCGCTTTATGGGTGACGCCGCTGCATTCGCCTATGTCGCAATGCAGCAGGCTATTGCAGACTCAGGTCTGGAAGAGAAAGATATTTCAAATGAACGTACCGGTATCATTGCTGGCTCGGGCGGTGCATCGTCACTGAACCAAGTGTTGTCGGCAGATATTCTGCGTGAAAAAGGCGTAAAGCGCGTCGGGCCTTACATGGTGCCACGTTGTATGGCGTCAACGGTTTCAGCCTGTCTGGCAACGCCGTTCAAAATTAAAGGCGTAAACTACTCAATCGCTTCTGCCTGTGCGACCAGCGCACACTGCATCGGCAATGCGTTAGAGCTTATTCAGTTAGGCAAGCAGGACGTGGTATTTGCTGGTGGCGGTGAAGAACTGCACTGGTCGCTGTCGAGCCAGTTCGACGCCATGGGCGCGTTGTCTTCTAAGTTTAACGACAATCCTTCTGTTGCTTCTCGTACCTACGATGCCAATCGTGACGGCTTTGTTAGCTCTGGTGGTGGCGGTATGGTTGTGGTTGAAGAGCTGGAACATGCTCTGGCACGTGGCGCAACGATCTACGGTGAAGTTGTCGGTTACGGTGCAACCTCAGACGGTTACGACATGGTAGCGCCATCTGGTGAAGGCGCTGTGCGCTGTATGAAGATGGCCATGCAGAACGTGGAAGGCGGAATCGACTACCTCAACACCCACGGTACATCAACACCAGTAGGTGATGTAAAAGAACTGGCTGCAATCCAGGAAGTATTTGGTCAGTCAGGTGTGCCTATCAGTGCGACTAAGTCTCTGACCGGTCACGCGCTGGGTGCCGCTGGTGTAAACGAAGCGATTTACAGTCTGCTGATGATGAAGCATAACTTCATTGCACCATCCATCAACGTAGAGCAGCTGGACGACGCCGCTGCTGGCCTGGATATTGTGACGTCTACCCGCGAAGCGGTACTGAATACGGTAATGTCAAACAGCTTCGGCTTTGGCGGTACCAATGCAACACTGGTAATGCAGCGCCACAACGGCTAATACGCAATTGCTGTGGCTGTGATGCAGCCTTGATTGAACGCCCGTTCCGGCTCTGTCGGCACGGGCGTTTCGTTTTGTTTAATCACTTCGATTCCAGTATCATACCGCCCCCGGACAAAACGGCTGAACACTGACACATGACCCGCATCTTTTTTGAAGAAAGTATCCCTCAAGGCGAAGCGTATTTTTCTACGCTTGGCGACGCCACGTCATTTAATGGTCCTTCGTTAGCGCCAGAGCAACTCGGTGATGTGGATTATCTGGCGGTGCGTTCAACAACGGCGGTAACCCCGTCTCTGCTGGCAAAAGCCGACAAGCTGAAGCTGGTTACCACCGCCACGGCCGGTACCAATCATATGGATAAACCTGCATTGGATGTTGCCGGTATTGCATGGCGTTCAGCGGGTGGCTGTAATGCCGTGGCTGTGGCTGAGTACGTGGTGAGCGTACTTATGAGCGCCTATCAGGATAAGCAGCTCAACCTCAGTCGCATAACCGTAGGCATTGTCGGCGCGGGTCACGTGGGAACGGCATTGGCCGAGCGTCTGCATGCACTGAATATTGCCTTTAAACTTTGCGATCCGCCATTGCAACAAGCCGGCGATCACCGCCATTTTGTCGCTATGGATGAAATCATGGCGTGTGATGTGATTACGCTGCATGTCCCATTTGTGAAAGCGGGTGAGCATGCGACTGGTCATTTGTTAGATGCAAAACGTATTGCCGCGCTTAAGCCAAACCAGTTGTTGATTAACGCCTGCCGTGGTGAAGTGGTAGATGAAGCCGCTTTGCTTCATCGTTTGGGGCAACCTGACGCACCCACGGTGGTGCTCGACGTGTTTTTCAGTGAGCCGGAAATAAACCAGGCGCTGTTACCGTTGGTGTGGCTAACTACACCGCACATTGCCGGGCATTCTGTGGAAGGTAAACTGCGCGGTACGCAGATGGCTTATGAACACGTGTGTGAAGCAATGAATGTATCTTCATCTCTGACCATGGACAACTTTCTCGCTGTGCCGGAAGCAATGCCTTTTGCGCCATCAGACCGCACTGCAGAAGCGTTGGATTGGGACAGTTTGGCAACATTATTGTTAAGTATTTACGACATCAGAAAAGATGATCAACTGTTCAGGCAGGATACCTCCCGAGACGGTTTTCTGCATATGCGCAAGCACTACCCGGTAAGACGGGAATGCGGCTCCCATTTTCTTCGTATCCCAGCACCGGTATCCGAAGGTATTGTTGAGCAGTTGTCGGGTTTAGGATTTCAATTTAATTTTGTACGCTGAAATGGCGATTGCCACTTTCAGTGACAACAGAGTAAGTAAGAGGACAGAACATGTCACAGGTTTTTGATGTAGCCGTACTGGGCGCAACGGGGTTAGTTGGCCAGGCGATGATTGAAATGCTCGAAGAGCGAAAATTCCCCATAGGCACGCTGTACGCGCTGGCCAGTGAACGTTCTGCCGGCAGCACGATTAATTTCAAAGGCGAAGAAATTGAAGTGCAAAACGTGGATGACTTCGACTGGACGTTGGTGCAGTTTGGTTTCTTCTCAGCCGGAGGGGATGTCTCTGCCCGTATCGCGCCAATAGCGGCTGAAGCGGGATGTATTGTTATCGACAATACATCTCACTTCCGCTACGAACCCGATGTACCGCTAGTCGTACCCGAAGTGAACCCGCAGGCGCTGGCTGATTTTCGTAATCGCAACATCATTGCTAACCCAAACTGCTCAACCATTCAGATGATGGTGGCACTAAAGCCAATTCATGATGTGGCTGGTATTGAGCGCATTAACGTGTGTACTTATCAGTCGGTATCGGGTGGTGGCAAGAAGGCCATGGAAGAACTGGCGCTTCAAACGGCCAACTTGCTGAATACCCGTCCTATCACGCCGGAAGCTTTCAGCCGTCAGATCGCATTTAACGCCATTCCGCAAATCGATGCTTTCATGGACAACGACTACACCAAAGAAGAAATGAAAATGGTGTGGGAAACCCAGAAAATCCTTGGCGACAGTGACGTATTGGTTAATGCCACGGCAGTGCGCGTGCCGGTATTTTATGGCCACGGAGAAGCCATTCATTTAGAAACACGTATGCCGGTAGATGCGCTGCAGGTGAAGCAGTTGCTTGCCGATGCGCCAGGCGTGAAAGTGTACGATGCCCGTGAAGAATTTCCGACTCAGGTAAGCAGTGCCAGCGGCAACGACTGGGTGCACGTAGGGCGCATTCGCGACGATATTTCTCACCCCAACGGACTGAACCTGTGGGTGGTATCGGACAATGTGCGCAAAGGTGCTGCCACTAACAGCGTGCAAATTGCTGAAACCCTTATAAAAGACTACCTGTAAGTCAAACCGGCGCAGGGGTAAACTTCTGCGCCGGCCTGCCGATAACCTTTCTAAAGCAAATTAACGTGCCTGCACCGAAATTTGCGTTTTTCTAGATAGTTACCGTTAACTGGTTTATAGTTTTGGTAACGGTTAAGTGCAAATTATCATCATGGATTGAAGTTTGCGTAAAACCGTGAATCTACAGGAATATTTCTGATAGTGACGGTTTTCTGACTCGCCAGTCGGACTGGCACGTTACGAGCAAACAAGCTCTGACATTATAAGAATAACAGGCAGCGGTGTGCCGGCTTGTCCGTGTACCGGTTACACCACCTGGCCTGGCCAACTGGAATATCTCTTCCGGTGTACGCTTGAGGGCATATAGGAACGCTATGAAATCGCATGTTACGGGCTTGCTAATTTTTTTATTGCTACTGGCAGCCGCGCCGGGATTCAGTGACGCGCAGGAACGGCAAATGCCGATCCGTGGGCCAAAAAATGCCACCAGTCAGTATTCCGGCAATGTGTATGGCCCCATCGACGATAACGATACGCTGTGGCGTATTGCCAATCGCTACAAACAAAACAAGAACCTCTCTGTATACCAGGTAATGATTGGGATTTATGAACTTAATCCCGATGCCTTCGAACAGCAAAATCTCAATCTGCTGGTGAATGGCGCCATGCTGCAATTACCATCAGAGCGTTATATTGCCCGCATCGACCCTGAGCGCGCGAAAATGCGTGCCGAGCAAGATGACGACAATTTTGCCCGTATGGAAAATCGCCCGGGCAGCAGTACGAACAACATCAAACCGCCGGTACCACTGGTTAATCAAGAAGACCTAACCACCACCCGCAGTGCGATTGAAGATAAAATTACCCGCCTTGATAGTCAGCAAACTGAGCAGTTTGATGAGCTTCGTCAACAATTTGCAGCCTCCCTCGACAGTGTGCAGGCGATTCTGGATGAAAACCGCAAGCTGTACGATCGCGTCGAACAAGTGAATGAAGATCTGGCCTCTTTGCGGAATCAGGTCGAAGGCGACGTTCAGAGTAAAATGGATACGCAAACCAGCCAATTGATGCAAGTGCTGGACATGATGAAGCAGGAACAAGCCGAAAGACAGGCTGAAAAAGATGCTTCGTTCATGAATACCCTGATGCAACCCATGTCGTTGATCATTGGTTCAGGCGTACTTACCTTGTTGCTGGTGGGCGGTTTAGTTGCCTGGTTCTTAAAGCGTGGCAAGAAAAACAACGATGTGGAACCGGTGCAACCTGTTGCCCAGGTTTCGCCTGCGGATACCGCACCTGTTGCCGCTGCAGCCGCTTCAGCTGCCATCATTCCTGATCTGGATGACACGCCAGAATTGTCCGACGATGAGCTTTTCAATGATGATGAACTCCTCGATGACGTGCTCTCTAACGAATTAGAAGAGTCGCTCGATGACGATTTAGAGAGTTTTGCCGATCTTGACGATGACATGCTGGTGCCTGAAGAAGACTTTGCGTTTGAAGACGGAAATTCCGAATTAGGGCAGGACGAACTCGACAGCCTGTTTGACGATGATTTGTTAGCCGATGATTCGTTGGTGCCAGAAACCGATGAAATGGATGGCATCGACTTATCCGGCGATGACGAATCATCCGAACCGCAAACTGAAGAAACGCAAACCGAAGCCCCTGAACCCGAAGCGACGTCTGATGTTGTCAGTGATGACGACATCGATGCATTGCTGGCAGGAAACACGCCAGCGTCTGATGAACCTGCTGCAAGTGCGGACGACGATGATTTCGACGTAGATGCGTTGCTAGACGCCAATGCAGCTGATTTGGGTGATGGTGAAAATGAAGCCGGAGAAAGCGCTCAGGCGGATGCCGTTGTTGAAGAAGATCAGATGGTTGACCCTGACGATATTCTCTCTGAATTCAGTGCCGCGACTGCCGATGAAGACGAAAAACCTGAAATAGACATCGATGATCTGCTAGAGGATAACCAGCCAGGTCAAGACATTACCTCATCCGACGGCAGCGTAGATGAGGAAATGCTGGAAAAGCTTGATCGCGAAATCAACGATCAGAACCAGGAGCTCGACCGTCTCACAGACAACATTATCAACGAGATGGATCAGCTCGACCAGATGGCTGACATGTTAGGTGACGATGAGACTGCCGAAGAGGAAATCGAAACGCAGACCACACCGTCGCCTCAGGCCATCCAGGACTTAGACGCCTTTAGCGAAGATTTGGACGAAATCGATGTTGAGGACATGGAAAATGCGGATGAGTTCACCGATCCGCTTTCAGATGAATTAATCTCGGAATTACAAGGTGAGACCGCAGAAGATGACGGGTCAACTGACCTCGATGCCTCTGACGATCTTACTAACGACCTTTCAGACGACCTCTCAAACGATCTTTCAGACGAGCTATTAGCTGAATTAGAAGATGACGAAATGGACTCGTTGTCTGACGAACTGCTCGCTGAACTTGAAGCCGAAGAATCGGCTGATGATGACATCAATGCCGACACGGATGCGCTGGAAGCCAGCGACGATGAAGAAGATTTCAGCGCTGAGCTTGACGATGATCTCACTAACGAACTATTGGCAGAGCTCGAAGGCGATACAGACGATTTAGACATCGATGAAACTGATGAAGTCGCGTTCGATGAAGATGAACTTGGTAGTGATACCGAAGCGCTCGCTGAAGAAACGAATGAATCTGAAAGTGATTCTGTGGCGGATTCCGATGAAGATGAAGCGCTAGCCGAAGACACATCATTAGATGCAGATGCATTGATGGCGGATATTGAAGCCGCAGCGGAAGAGCCTGCCGCGGCACCAGATAATGACGTTGAACCAGAGGATGAGCTCGACGCACTGGCAACTGAAGCACCTGATGAGGAAGAAGATGAACGGGTAGCCGAAGAGGTTGATTCGCCGGTAACCGAGGAGAATACTGACTACGAAGCCGAAGCCGAAGCCGAAGCCGAAGCCGAAGCCGAAGCCGAAGCCGAAGCCGAAGCCGAAGCCGAAGCCGAAGCCGAAGCCGAAGCCGAAGCCGAAGCCGAAGCCGAAGCCGAAGCCGAAGCCGAAGCCGAAGCCGAAGCCGAAGCCGAAGCCGAAGCCGAAACCGAAACCGAAGCCGAAGCCGAAGCCGAAGCCGAAGACCGTTTCGACGCCGCTCCAGCGCTTGAAGAAGATGAAGCGTTTACCGAAGTGGAAGAGCAAGCAGAGCCAGAGGCAGAGCTTGCACCAGAGCCTGAGCTAGAACCAGAGCTAGAACCAGAGCTAGAGCTAGCACCTGAGACAGATGCAGAGCTAACGCCAGAACCAGCTGACACGGAAGGTGCAGAAGACACTGAGCAAAGTGATGATGTTGCGCCGCCATCGGCAGACGCGTCTCAAGCCGCCGATAGTGAATATGAACATTATCAGCCCGAAGAAGTGGATGCGCTGGCCGATGAGTTGTTGGCCGAACTCGAAGGGCGCGGCGAACCTGAAACGGATGATACGGCACAAGCCGAACCCGAACCCGTCTCACAACCCAGCTCACTGGAAGATTTACTTGAGCCTGTAGCAGACGCCGATGACACTGCTGCAGAGCCAGAGCCAGAGCCAGAGCCAGAGCCAGAGCCAGAGCCAGAGCCAGAGCCAGAGCCAGAGCCAGAGCCAGAGCCAGAGCCAGAGCCAGAAGTTGAAGCTTCAGCGGCCGATCCGCTGGACGAGGCGTTAGCAGAATTTGACCGTCAAATGATGGACGATATTCCTTCTTTCGCCAGCATGGATGCCGACACGCCGTCTGCGCCTGCGTCTGAATCAGACTTTGACGACAGCATTCTCGAAAACGTTGACGACTATGAATTAGAACAGGAAGTTGATGGCGAAATTCCACCCGTTAAAACCGCAACCGAATTTAACGAGCTGGAAGACTTACCGGGCCTTGATGACTGGTTAACGCAAGACAACAGTGAAGATCATAAACTGTTAGACGAACTGGATCAGGCTGATTTTGACGAATTGCTTGGCGGCATCGGCGCTGACGCAGACAGTGAGCCTGCTGCTGAAGACGACATTGCAATCGACAAACCGGATATGTCGCTGGGTAATCCTGATTTGGATTTAGCAGCATTACTCAACGACCCTGACTCAGTCGCAGACACTGCTGAACCTGAAACGGAAGCCGTTGACAGCTCTCCGCAAACATCTTCAATAGAAGAAACCCCGATTGCTGAAGGTGACATTGAGACGCTTGGCGGCAACGATGAAGAAGGTTTCCTCGATGTGGACTCGCTGATCAACGATGGTTTCGACGAGGACACCATTGATGACAACGCGCCACTGGACTTAGATGTCAGCCTGTCTGATTTTACCGGTGTGAGTGATGACGACGACGTTATCGACATCGATAAAGATGCCGGCCAGAGTGCGAACCTGGATTTGGCACGGGTGTATGTCGAAATGGACGATGTTCAGGCAGCCAAAGAACTGCTTCAGGAAGTAGTTGAGAAGGGCAGTGATGAACAGAAAGAAGAAGCGCAAGGCATTCTCTCTGCACTGGGTTAAAATCTCCCGCGCGTCTTGCATCTGGCAGGGCGCCTGACTACACTTAGCCGATTTTTTACAAGAGGCAGAGTTACATGGCAAGAATAGCCCTGGGCGTCGAGTACGATGGCGCCGCACACTTCGGCTGGCAGCGTCAGCAGAAATTACCGAGTGTGCAGGGATATCTGGAGAAAGCGCTCTCCGCTGTCGCCAATACTACCATTGATGTGCAGTGTGCCGGTCGCACCGATGCCGGCGTGCATGCTACCGGGCAGGTGGTGCATTTTGATTTCGATGGTGAGCGTCCTGATCGCGCCTGGACCATGGGCGTGAACACCAATCTGCCAGATTCGATTGCTGTGCGTTGGGTAAAGAACGTCAGCGACGATTTTCACGCGCGTTTTTCCGCCTCACACCGCCGTTATCGTTATGTCATTTACAATGCCACGTTACGCCCGGCCATCTTGCTAAACGGCGTTACCCATGAATATCAGCCATTAGATGCCGCGCTCATGCATGAGGCTGCTCAGGCTGTTATCGGTGAACAGGATTTTACGTCCTTCCGCGCGTCTCATTGTCAGTCAAAAACTCCATTTCGAAACGTAACGGATGTTTCTGTGTATCGGCAGGGGGCTTATGTCATTGTCGATATTCGAGCGAATGCATTCTTGCATCATATGGTGCGCAATATTGTGGGCTCGCTAATTAAAGTGGGCTGCGGCGAGCAACCGGTTAGTTGGATAGCTGAATTACTGGCAGTGAAGGATCGCACCAAGGCGGCAGCTACCGCGAAACCGAACGGCCTATACCTGGTGGATGTGACCTATCCGGAAACCTTCGACTTGCCGCGCAAGCCGTTAGGACCGCTGTTTCTGCCAGAAAGCTGAAAGCCGTGTAAACTGTCGGTGAACAGGCTGACTTCTTAGACCAGTTTTACTTTTTACTGTTTACCGATATGTGGTCTAATAGGCGGCTATATCGATTTTTTCAAATACTGTGCTCCAATAAATAAACACGGTTACAGACAACAGTTAACCACCAACTAAGCATGGTTACAGATAACAAAGGATTTTCCTTACTATGAGCTGGATTCAAAAAATTCTGCCTAAGACTCAGACATCAACCAAAGGTAACGTACCTGAAGGTGTCTGGACAAAATGTACCAGCTGCCAGGCTGTGCTTTATAAACAGGAACTGGAAAAGCTGCTAGAGGTATGTCCTAAGTGTGACAACCACATGCGCATTAACGCCCGTAAGCGTATCGATTCTTTCCTCGACGCGGGCGACCGTAAAGAATTAGGGGGTGATTTAGAACCGCAAGATTTGCTGAAGTTTAAAGACTCCAAGCGTTATAAAGATCGCATCACTGCGGCGCAAAAGAGCACTAACGAAAAAGACGCGTTAATCGTGATGCAGGGCAAGCTGAAAGGCATGCCTGTCGTGGTTGCGTCTTTTGAATTCGCATTTATGGGTGGCTCTATGGCCTCTGTGGTAGGCGCACGTTTTGTTGCTGCGGTTAATGCCTGTCTTGAGCACAACATGCCATTGATTTGTTTCTCTGCATCTGGCGGTGCCCGCATGCAAGAAGCGCTGATGTCACTGATGCAAATGGCAAAGACGTCTGCTGCGTTAGCGAAAATGAGCGAAAAAGGTCTGCCTTACATTTCGGTACTCACCGACCCGACCATGGGTGGTGTATCAGCCAGTTTGGCCATGCTGGGCGACATCAATGTCGCTGAGCCAAAAGCACTTATCGGTTTTGCGGGTCCTCGCGTTATCGAGCAAACAGTACGTGAAACCCTGCCGGAGGGCTTCCAGCGCAGTGAATTCCTGCTGGAAAAGGGGGCCATCGACATGATTGTTGACCGTCGTAAAATGCGTGATAAATTACACGGCCTGTTAGAAAAGATGCATCGTCCAAACTAAGTGAACAATCAATCTTCTCCTTTTACTGCGTCAGAGCATGATTCTCTGACGCAGTGGCTCACTCATCTCGAGTCAATTCACCCGTCATCCATTGACATGGGGCTGACCCGGGTTAAACAAGTCGCTGACAACCTTTCCCTTCAATTTCCCGATCAAACTGTTATCACCGTTGCTGGTACCAATGGCAAGGGCACCACGTGTCGTTTTATCGAGCAAGCCTGTCTAATGCAGGGAAAAACCACCGGTGTCTATTCCTCACCGCATTTGTTAGATTATCGCGAGCGCGCGCGCATTAATGGTGATGTCGAAGCTGAATCAGCCTACTGCATCGCTTTTGCGGAAATAGAACGAGCTCGTGGCGACATTACGCTAACCTATTTTGAGTTCGGCACACTCGCCGCTATGTTAATGATGCGCAAAGCAAACGTGGACGTGGTGATACTTGAAGTGGGCTTGGGGGGGCGTCTTGATGCCACCAATATCATCGAGCCGGACTTAGCGGTTATTACTACCATTGGCCTCGATCACATGGATTGGCTGGGCGATACCCGTGAACTTATTGCCGTGGAGAAAGCCGGTATCATGCGCGATAACGGCATTGCAGTGGTAGGCGAACTCGATCCGCCGGCAACCCTCGATGAATATGTAACGCAGCACAAGGTGGATACCTGGTGGGCAAAGCGGAACTTTTGTGTGGAAACCAACGTCGAAAACTGGCGTTGGCAGTGTGACGATGTCATCACCGACTGGCTGCCTATGCCACGCATTCCGCTGCAAAATACCGCAACGGCACTGGCTGCACTCAAGCGATTGAATTGGTTCCCCACTGCTGAACAACTCAAACAGTTGGTCGAAACGGTAAATGTACCGGGCCGACGACAGCAAATCGCCAGTCAACCGGATGTACTGGTTGATGTGGCGCACAATCCTCAGGCTTGCGCCCTCATGCGCGATTGGGCTGACAAAGGGTTAAACGGTGAATTGCATATTGTAGTGGGTATGTTAGCGGACAAATCTTTAGCCGCGACACTTGATGAACTGGCAACTGTGAAGGCCAAATGGTACCTTGGTAATACCAGTGGCCCCCGGGGACTCAGCGGCGACATCCTGATGTCTCATCTGCAGCCACACCAAAAACAATATGCCGCCGCTTTCGGTTCCGTTACTGACGCTTATAACGCAGCCAGAGAGCAGGCCGGGCAGAATGATCGCATCCTGGTGTTCGGTTCTTTTCTTACCGTTGCGGATGTATTAACGTTTCACAGGGACAGAAGTATCCAATAGGAGTTAATCGTGACCTCGGCGCTATCTAACCGGCTGGTCGGCACAGTGATTGTAGTTGCTCTGGCAGTCATTTTTTTGCCGGATTTTCTTGATAGAAAAAAAGAAACCAATAACGATGCATTCGTGAGCGTGCCGGCAACTCCAGCGAAGAAGCCTATTGTGAATCCGGAACCTTTTCCAACTGAGCGTGTTGCTGGTGTAACCCAGCGGCCGCTTGAAGTGGTAGACGAACCCGCAGTCGACGATTCGCAAACGCAAACCGCGGCGCCGGCTGAAGCCGCCAAAAATCAGGTTGAAGATAAGCTCGCAAGCCAGACCGTGGTAGAAAAGCCTTCGGCTGAACCACAAGATGGCAGTTGGGTTGTTCAACTGGGTAGTTTCAGACATCAAAAGAACGTAGGGCAACTGCTGGAAAAACTTGAGAAAGCGGGTTACCGCGCGTTCAGCCGCCCAATCGAAACACGTTCTGGCCCGCTTACGAAAGTATTTGTCGGGCCAGATATAAACAAAGACAAGTTACAAAAGGCATTGCCGCATCTTCAGGATATCACGGGCCTCAAAGGTAAGGTCGCACCGTTTAAGGTGGACTGATCCCGCATTGCGTTGAATGTCGACGTTCTGGCTTTGGCAATACCCTCTATGGGCGGAAACTTTTCTTACCATAACGGCAGCTTATAAAAATTATCGGGCAGATTTCGCATTGGTAATCTTTTAGGCTTCTGTTAGAATGCGCGCCATCTCGCAGCGAGGCTGATTTACTGCGTGTTCAACGACAGACGGATAACATAACGCTTCATGAATTGGGTCGACTTTTCCATTCTCGGTATTATCGTGGTTTCTGCCCTGATAAGTGTGATGCGTGGCTTCGTGAAAGAAGCCATCTCCCTAGTAGTCTGGTTCGGTGCACTGTTTATTGCCAGTGAATTTCATGCCGATCTTGCTGTCTATTTTTCGCAAATTGAAGATCCAACGCTGCGCAATGGCGCGGCGATAGTGGTGTTGTTTATCGTAATCCTGGTGCTTGGTGGCATGTTCAATCATGTCGTCGGACAACTCGTTCAGGCGTCGGGATTATCCGGCACCGACCGTGCGCTAGGTGCGATTTTTGGCGCTTTACGTGGCGCACTGATGGTAAGCGCACTATTGTTCTTTATGGATACATTTACTGATGCGGTGAATACCGGGTGGTGGGGACAATCACTGCTCATTCCGGAATTCGGTGTCATTATTGAGTGGTTTTTCACCTTTGTGAAAGACGGCTCCAGTTTTCTAAAAACCGCTTGATATAGGTAACGCTCATGTGTGGTATTGTCGGAATTGTTGGTAAAACACCTGTTGCTCAGTCACTGTATGATGGCTTAACAGTGTTACAGCACCGCGGACAGGATGCTGCTGGTATCATTACGATTGACCAGAGTCGGTTCAATCTGAGAAAGGCCAACGGTCTGGTGCGGGATGTTTTCCATACCCGTCATATGAAACGCCTAACGGGCAACATGGGTATTGGCCATGTTCGCTATCCAACCGCCGGTACTTCCAGCTCAGCAGAGGCGCAGCCGTTTTACGTTAACTCGCCGTTTGGTATTGCGTTTGCGCATAACGGCAACCTGACCAACGCCCACGAGCTGCAAGACGAAGTATTTCGTATTGCCCGCCGTCATATAAACACCTCATCCGACTCGGAACTGTTGCTGAACATCATGGCCCATGAGCTGCAGCAGTGCACAGACCTAACCGTGTCGCCGAAAGATGTGTTTAAAGTGGTAACCAACGTACATAAGAAAATTCGCGGCGCCTATGCGGTTGTTGCAGCGATTATCGGTCAGGGCGTTGTGGCTTTCCGCGACCCCCACGGTATTCGCCCGCTTGCATTGGGTAAGCGCGTAACCGAGCTGGGTGACGAATACATGGTTGCCTCTGAAAGTGTTGCCCTGGATGCTGTTGGTTTTACCTTCATCCGTGACGTTGCGCCTGGCGAAGCCGTTTATATCACTGAAAAGGGTGAGCTTTTCACACAGCAATGTGCCGAGAATCCGGTTACCGTTCCTTGTATTTTCGAATTCGTATATTTCGCCCGTCCTGATTCCTTTATCGACGGTATTTCCGTGTATGCGTCGCGAGTAAACATGGGCCGTAAATTGGGTGAGAAAATTGCCCGTGAGTGGGCTGACCTCGATATCGACGTGGTTATTCCTATTCCCGAAACTTCCATGGATGTGGCGCTGCAAATCGCCAACACCCTGGACTTGCCATATCGTCAGGGTTTCGTGAAAAACCGCTATATCGGTCGTACGTTTATCATGCCGGGTCAGGCAATGCGAAAGCAGTCTGTACGTCGTAAACTCAACGCGATCTCTTCAGAATTTAAAGACAAAACGGTTCTGCTGGTCGACGATTCTATTGTACGTGGTACCACTTCAGGCCAAATCATTGAGATGGCCCGTGAGTCGGGTGCGAAGAAAGTGTACTTCGCTTCTGCAGCACCGGAAATTCGTTTCCCTAACGTTTATGGTATTGATATGCCATCAGCGAACGAACTGGTTGCGTATGGCCGTGAGATTGATCAGATCGCCGACCTTATTCAGGCAGATGGTTTGATTTTCCAGGATATCAGCGATCTCGTTGCTGCCGTTCGGGAAGAAAACCCGTCTATCGAAGAGTTCGAAACCTCGGTATTCGACGGTAACTACATTACCGGAGACGTTGACCAGGCTTACCTTGAACGTATCGACATGGCGCGTAGTGAAGCGTCGAAGAGCCCGGTGGTTCAGGCAGAGCTGTCAAATCTTGAAATGCACAATATGGATTCTGATAACTGAGTTAAGTTATCCGCGCCGAACCAATAAAAAGCCGCTCATTCGAGCGGCTTTTGCGTAAGGATATGGATGTAATAATGTGATCAGTGAACGTATACCGGGCCGAAGCCCATACTCCACATGATCACGGTGCTTGCCATTAGAATGGCGAGTAACACCAGGCCGCAAGTCACTACGGAGCTGGCATATATGAATCCTTTACCGTCCGGGATGTGCATCATGATGGGCGTTCCCGAGTAAAGGAGATAAACAGAGTATGATAATCCGACCAGGCCAACGGCCATTACAAACCACAGTTCAGGGTAAAGGCCTGCAAAACCTGTCATAAAAAGTGGCGTGGCGGTATAGGCAGCAAGATCTAACGATTCTGTATAGTTAGGTTTTGCGTCAAACGCATTGGCGAGTTCGTGAATCATGTAAGTGAGGATCAGTACGCCCACGATCAATCCGAAATACATGCCAACCGCCAGCATTGCAGCACTGGATTCGGTCAGTTTGATTAAATCACCAGCCCCAATGCTCCAACCCAAATGCGCGCCAGAGTAGTAGGTTACCAGTGATGGAATAAGTGCTATTACGGCGATATGACTCAATGCGTAAACACTGCTTTCATGTCGTCTGTCTATGTCCTGCCATTCTTCACGGGGATGGGTGTAGATGCCGAGTAAATGATTAAGGATCATTGTTTGTCACCTTGTAATTAGGGCTGCAAGCAGCATTACGCTTATTTTCAATTATTAGTCATCATCAATAGTTAACATAATTAACATTGATTTTACATTTGAGTGTTGATCAGGTTTTGTACAACGTCAAACCTTTTTTGCTTAAAAAGTGTTCAGGTTGGCGGGGTGTTTGATTTTTAAGTAATTTTGAATAGTAGGTTTATAGGGAGGAAATAATAGTGAGGCCTGAACGGGTGCTCAGACCTTAATTTTTAGCGGTGCTTTACTTAAAACGACAGGGGAGCCGTTGAATGGCGAACAGAAAGGCTAACCCCAACCGTGCATTTTTTTCTTGAAGCCATTGGGTTTTCTTTGCGACGTAATAACATGGAAACTGCTTCTTCAGCCATTTCATCTAAAGGCATTTTTATGCTGGTCAGTTGCGGCGTCATAAATTCACACCAAGCAACATCATCAAAGCCTACCACTGACAAATCCTCTGGCACGCGCAGCCCAATCGTTGCCGCGTAGCGGATTATATTCAAGGCGATAGTATCGTTACCTGCAATAATCGCGGTGACATTTTTCTTGTTCAGCAACGTCTTTGCTTCAATCGATAACTTATCAGTAAAGTCGGTTTCGCAAATCCATTTGATTTCAGCGTCGCTGTCTTCTACCACTTTAACGGTGCCATTAATGCGAAGTTGCATGTTATCAACATGACGCGGGCCAGAAATTAATCCAATCTGTTGATGACCCAAATCCAATAGATGCGTAGCCTGTTGCACGCCACCGTCGAAATGGTCTGGCGTTACTACATCGAAATCGGTTAAATCACGGTCGATGACCACCACCGGCATACCATGGGTGGCGTTGTTGATGGTGTTTTGTTGACTGCCAGGAAACCAAATCAGACCATCTGCACCGCTTTGCGCAAAGCGCTGTGTGCGCGCAATTTCCGTTTCTGCCTTAGCGTAGCTGTTCGCAAAGAACACCGAATAATGCTGCTGGGCGCACACTTGTTCTATTTCTGTAGCAAGCTCAGAAAACAGTGGGTATCGAAAATCAGGTAAAAGCAAACCTATGCTGGCGCTGCTGCCGGTTTTCATGGTGCGAGCAGCGGTATTGGGTTGATAGCCTAACTGCTTCACCACTTCCCGCACGCGCTCGGTAACTTGTTTACTAATGGCACCTTTACCATTGAGTGCATAAGACGCTGTGGCAAGGGATACGCCCGCTTCCTTAGCAACGTCTTTTAGTGTTGGGGCTGAGGAGGCGGTTCTTGTTCGTTTTCCGGGCATAGATTTCAATTATAAGTATCAGTAAAAACTAAGTTAACATTTTGAATTTACGACAGATGAGCGCGAATAACCAGTAATAACCACTGGCAGACACAAAACGGGGCAGCGAATGCTGCCCCGTTTATCGGCTCTGACGCAAAGTCAGTGACAACTTAGAAGAACGTTGCTTTCAGTTCGATACCGAAGGTACGAGGCTGGTTAGCAATGGCTGTAAAGTTGTTAAAGTCGATTGCACCGGTGACGGTTTCTACGTCGGTAATATTACGTGACCACAGCGCCACTTCATATCCGTCGTAAGTCTGGTATCCCACTCTCAGACCACCTTCCAACGCGGCTTCAGCTGTGAATTCGGTTGATTCATACAGGAAAAGGTTGGTTTCGCTTTTGTAAGCCCAGTCGGTGAAGAAATACAGATCGCCGTTTTCCATTGGAATGGTGTAACGGGCAGTAAAACTACCAATCCATTCTGGTGCTTGCGGTAAGCTGTTGCCGTTGATAAGTGCAAAGCCGTTGTCGTTGATTGGATCAAGTACTGTACAACCTGAACCACATGCAGCAACACCTAAGTCAGCGTCTTTGATTTCCGTGTCGTTGTAGCTACCCGCAGCGGTGATGATAAAGTCTGGCGTAACCGCATATTCCAGTTCGGCCTCAATACCCTGACCGACAGACTCATCAGCATTCAACAGACGGGTGTCGTTATCTTCACCACCAACAGCCGTTAATTGCTGGCCATCTACTTCGTAGCGGAATACTGCCACGTTCAGGCGAGCATCGCCGTCCAGCAATGTAGATTTCACACCGGCTTCATAAGAAATCAGCGTCTCGGCGTCCACAGCAGTGGTGTAGGTGGGGGTGCCAGCAATAGAAGGTGCACGGAAACCACGGGCAATACGGCCGTAAACCATAACATCGTCAGACAGGGTGTAGTTGGAAGAGATGTCCCAGCTGATTTCTGACTCGTCAGTTTCAGCATAAGCACTTTGCGGATCGGCTACCGTTTGGCCACCGTTTGCCAATACTTCAATTGAGCTGAATTCTTTGGTGTCGTTAGTCCAGCGCACACCACCAGATACCGACCAGTCGTCTGCAATATCGTAAGAACCGCTTACGAATACGCCGACAGTGTGGTTAGTTTGTTTCTGGTCGTTCAGTGAATTCAGCGCATTGTTGTTTTCTGTGCTGTAGCCTAAATCGCCGTTAGTGGCTTTTTCATAGAAGTAGAAAAGGCCGGTTTGATAGTTGAACGGACCGGCAAAGTTGCTGGCAAGACGCAGTTCTTCAGAATACTGCTTAGCACCGTTGTCGCCAGCCGTTTCTACAGAGAAGAACGGGGCAGAGGCAGGATCGCAGCTAGCACAACCACCATCAACGTCGCCCAATGAGTAGAAGCTCATGTCTTCATAGGCACTAATTGAGGTTAAGGTGTACTCGCCCAACTCGAATGTGGCACGAATAGAACCACCATCTTGTTTCATACGAGAAGCATTGTTACCGTCCTGGTTAACCAGGTAACGATTCCAGCCGTCACGGAAACCTTTGGTTCCGCCTTCAATGGCATTCGCGTAGAAGATAGTAGAAGTACCGTTCAGATCGCGGTGGTGATAGTTAAACAGTACGCTGATATCGTCTGTCGGTGTCCAGTCAAGTTGAACACGGGCGGCATTGTCGTGGTATCCGCCTAATGCATCCTCTTCACCGGTATATTCATTCGATACGAAGTCACTACGGTTTTGGGTAATACCAGAAACGCGGCCGGTGAGTACGCCGTCGATGAGGGTGCCGCCAACAGCGCCTTGCAGGTTAGTTTGACCAAAGCGACCAAAACTCGCCGACACATAACCATCTGCATCAGCCGTTGGTTTTTTAGTATCGATTTTTACTACACCGGCTGGTGTGTTACGACCGAACAGCGTGCCCTGAGGACCTTTCAGTACTTCAATACGCTCGACGTCGAAAATTGGAAAGCCTTTCATGTTTGGCGAAGATTGAATGACATCGTCGTATACCAATTCAACAGGCTGGGATGCGTTGAAGCTGAAATCGGTGTTACCGAAACCACGAATGTAGAAACGAGGAAAACTACGGCCCATTGAAGATTCCGCTACCAGGCTTGGTACGCGGGCGGTAAGAAACTTGATGTCGTCGCCAGAAACGGCGTAAGAGTTAACCTTTTCAGCGTTAACCACACTCATGGTGATTGGAATTTCCTGAGCGTTTTCAACACGTTTTTGTGCAGTTACGCTAATTACTTCCAGACTGCCTTTTTTTTCTGCAGCAGGCGTTTCCTGTGCCTGTAGACCAAAGCTCACTGCAAGCGCGAGGGCACTTACCAATGGAGCTGATTTCATTTTGCTTGATAAAGTCATTCGTGTGATACCAGTGAAAAGTTAAGTGAATCGTTTCATCTACATATAACCTTATTATTCACATGGTTGTCAATTAAATGACATAAATCCGTAGTAAATCGAATTTTTCGTTGATATTCTTAAGTGAAACGTTTAATTAAAATGGTTAATTTGTCGTTAATCATTAGCACAAGGTAGTAACGTGAAAGATCATAATCTACAGGTATCACTGACAGAAACGCGCAGAGCGGCGTTAATGACAGTGGATACGCAATCGCCGGTTTCAGTGGTAATCGACTGTGACGCGGGTAATGAAATTGACGATCAGTTTGCCATTGCCTGGTCTCTGCTTCGCCAGGATCGTCTTGATCTTCAAGCCATTTATGCTGCTCCTTATACCAATGCTTTTTTCGAAAATCAGGATGGTGAGCCGACTCGTGTAGAACATGCGGCAGAAGGCATGAAACGCAGTTACGATGAAATCTTGCGGGTGCTGTCTTTAATGGATGCCACTAATACTGTACCTGTGCTTAAAGGCTCTGAACATTATCTTAAAGACATGCAGGAGATTGAAAATTCACCAGCAGTAAATGATCTTATAAACCGAGCGCGCAACGCTGAAAAACCTCTGCATGTAGTCACAATAGGCGCGCCAACAAACATTGCCTGTGCTTTACTGTTAGCACCAGATATCGCTATCAACATACACGTACTTTGGCTTGGTGGTCATAGCCAGGACTGGTACGACACGGAAGAATTTAACTTAATGCAGGATATGCCCGCCAGCCGCGTTTTACTTGACAGCGGCGTGGCGCTCACTCTATTTCCGTGTATGGGCGTAACGAACACCCTCGCGACTTCCATTCCTGAAATGCAGTTTTATTTGCTCAATACCAGCCGAATTGGTGATTATCTTGCCAACCTGGCACCTACCTTTAACTGGATCACCTTTGCATCGAGAAAGGTGATGTGGGATATCGCCAACATTGGCTACTTACTCGAACCGTCATGGTTTCGCTGCTCGCTGGAATCGTCGCCTGTACTTAACGATAATCTAACCTGGAGCCGTGACGACAGACGTCATAACATACGCATTGTTCGATACATTGAACGGGATCATCTCTTTAAAGATATCTTCCGCCGCATAATGGATGCAGATAAGAAATAAGCAATGACAACAATAATAACATTACTCGGCAGCGTCTTGTTGCTACTCGCAGTGGGATGGCTATGTTCAGAAAATCGCCGGGCAGTGAAGCCGCGAGTTATTTTCGGTGCGCTGGGTCTGCAATTGGCCATCGTCGCCTTTATCTTATTTGTACCTTTTGGCAACAAGGTTTTGCTGGCGTTGTCGGGCGGGGTGAATAACATTCTGGCGTATGCCAACGAAGGTATTGCGTTTATTTTCGGTGATCTTGGCAGCAGTGAGTATGGTTTTATCTTTGCCATTAAAGTACTGCCAGTCATTGTATTTATGTCATCGCTGATGTCGCTGCTGTATTACTTCGGCATAATGCAGTGGATTGTTCGCCTGGTGGGCGGTTCGTTACAAAAATTGCTGGGTACCAGTAAAACCGAATCTATGGCGGCCACGGCGAATATCTTTGTCGGCAATACTGACGTGTTTGTGTTGATGCGTCCTTACGTGGGCAGCATGACGCGCTCTGAACTCTTCGCTTTGATGACCGGCGGTGTCGCGTCGATTGCCGGAGGCGTACTGCTGGGTTACGCCGGTATGGGCATCAACATTGAATATTTGCTGGCAGCGGCGTTTATGTCTGCACCGGGTGGTTTGTTAATGGCAAAACTATTGTATCCAGAAACGGAGCAAACCAGCCCGCCGGAAGATATTGAAAAGCAGCTCGCTGAATCGAAGCCCTCTACCATGATTGAAGCTGTCACTGAAGGTGCATCCAGCGGTCTGCAGCTCGCACTTGGCGTAGGCGCGATGCTGCTTGCGTTCATTGGTCTGATTGCTTTAATCAACGGCGCTTTAAGCGGCGTACTGGGTTGGTTTGGCATCGAAGGTGTGACGTTGGAGCTGATCTTCGGTTATCTTTTTGCACCGTTTGCCTGGCTGTTAGGCGTGCAGGGCGATGAAGTGCTCACCGTTGCCAACTTGCTTGGGCAAAAGATGGTGCTGAACGAGTTTGTTGCCTATGTGAGCCTGTCAGGCGTTCAAGACGCGTTAAGCGCACATTCGCAGCTAGTAACGGTAATTGCACTTGCCGGGTTCGCGAACTTGTCAGCCCCGGCCGTTTTGCTTGGCGTACTCAGTCAGATGCTGCCAGACAAGAAAGACTATATCGCTAAAATGTGCCCGAAAGTGATTTTAGGTGGTTTTCTTTCAAACCTAATGAGCGCCAGTCTGGCCGGACTGTGTTATCAGCTTTCGCTAACTTTATAAAGACTTATGAGGGCAGGGCTGTGCCGTGTATTTGCAGTGCTGCTTTGTCGAAGGTATAGACCGTAGTTACACTGTTATTATTGAAAAGGCTGTGTCGCATGGCTTTATTCACAATTAAAGCATCAGGGAAATCGGCTTGCTTTACTTTCCCACCAGATTTGATTGGTACGGCATCTGTGTAGTCTCTCAGCGCTCCCCAAACGGATAACCCATCCTCAAAAACGATGTTGGGCTCAGCAAATAAACCGTGAATGACATCAATTATCTGGCTTTTTGATATATTGTAGCGTTTGCCTTTCAAGGTCCACACGGTCTCTGCTAGGACGATGTCGGTAATGAGTACAGAGTTGGAACCCGAAATTAATTGAGTGGCTGCTGCAGCTTGCTTTTCATCATCCTGCAGCAGATAGCGAAGCAGTACGTTTGTATCAATCGATATCATCGGTCCAGTGCACTTTCTAAAGATTCTTGCTCACTGAACTGTGTTTCTGTTCTCAGATTGCTGAGCAAGCCCTTTGCTGCGCCTGACTGCTTCTTCACAATGGAGATCACACCGTGCCGGTCAACATAGCTTTCAACGCTGTCGCCGGGCTGAATCTGTGCTAATAGGCACTGCTCAACTGGGAGTGTAATTTGTCTTTTTGTACTGACTTTAGCCATAACCATTTCTTTACTCTAAAGGAATAAGTAAAGAGTAGCGGTTTATAATTTGTACGCAACTGGTAATTCGTACTGTTTCACAATTGACAAACAGACCTAGGGTTTCAACGGGTAGACTTTCAGTATTTTGCTAACCTGTCCCTTGTCATCGGCAAGCCCCACACCAATAGCGGTGACACTGCCTTTCGTATAGGGCGGTTTAAGTTTCATTTTTTCTGCCACCGCTTTCAACGCTTCAGATTGTTCGGCTGCTAGCAGTGTCATGTGCGGTTCGAAGTTTTGAAATACATTCGGGCTGCCGTAGCGCTCGAATGCGGCCTTTTTCACTGGATAAGCATTTACCCAGCCCGGAAGTGGCGCTTTGTTATCACGCATTGGTTCCAAAGCCAGAGTCACGGTGTCGGCAAGACGTTGTAACTCATGGCTGACTTCCGCATCTACAAATACCCAGTTTCCAGCGGTAACAGTAAAGCCGTTGGCAGTAAGTGGAATAGTAGTTTGAGTTGCGGTTAACGCCTCGACCTTTTCTAGTATGGATGGCACCGCTGACTCGTCGAACTGTGTGAGGTAAAGCGTAACGTGAACTGGAAATCCTTTTTCATAAAAAGTTTTCATGCCTTCGTTGTTGAGTTCAGCACTCACGTCTGCCACGGTGTTCTCGATGTTCTGTGAGGGAATAGCGAATACGTTAACTGACACGGAAGCTGCCAGCGAATTGAAAGACAAAAGGGTGAAAGCGGCCAATGCCGCAGATTTCAGCGTGTTCAAAAAGGCGTTCCAGAAAAAATAAAAACCATACGCTACACAAATTGCTTTGCCGGAACAACTATCCGATACGGGCGCCAGCAATAAACTATGAAAGATGTCCTTTAACTATCTCAATACCCGGTCAATTCCATGAATCCATTACCCGAATGGGAACCGGCCACCTCAACTCTACCTTCATAGTAAGGGAAGCGGCCGTTGTTATGCTGTCCGGGTTTGAACGGATGCAGATTAATATCCAGTGACTTCATGGGAATTTGCAAGCGCCAGTTAACGGGATAATCATGTTCGTCGATTGACTCGTTCCCGGTGGGCGTTAGCTGGATTGTCTCGTCTGTCAGGGTTTGTTGCTCACCGGTCGCGGTGATGTAAGTACCGGTAACATAGGGCGGCTGCCCATTCACATGCATGCGGAACGCCATCAGTTTATCGCCGTTATCCAGATGCAGAGAAAACCAATCCCAGCCTAGCGCATTGTTGTTTGCCAGTTCGCTGGTCCATTCATGGTCGAACCAACCATTGCCGTTTACCTGCAGATTGTTTTCGCCAATTTTAATTTTGCCGCTGGCTCGAATAAAAGGTTGGCTGTAATAGTAAGAGCGATAGGTTTCATCTGCGGTTTTAATACTGTATCCGTTATCACCTTGCTTTATTACCGGCCCATCGGCAGATAATTGTAATGACACTGAGACAACATCGTTGATGGTAAAATCCAGCGTGGAAGGCGTTAGCGACGTCGATTCACTTTGCCAACGCCAGTTATCTATTTGTGCCGAAAACGTTTGTGTATCGGTTGATGGATCTGTCACAAACACGTTGCCCACGCCGCCTGAACCAAAACGTTCTTCAAAGAAATGCTCGGTGGGGGAATGCAACGAGGCGTGACCCATCCATAACTGGCCATCAGACCAATTACTCACATATTGCTGGTCGCCAGAAAAACGGAATAAGGTGAATTGCAAACCGTAAGGACGGTGCTGTGCATCTTCCAACACAAAAGTGAGATACCACCATTCGAGGTCGAACGCAGGGTGACTTTTGTGGTCGTTAGGCAGTATCACCGGTTTGTCACGACTCACCAAAGTAACGACAGGCTTTTCTGCATCAGCGGCAAATAGGCTGGTGTTGGGTTGTGGGTCAGTGCAGCTTATTAGCAGTACACTCAACAAGAGCGCTAAAACAATGATGCTCACGTTTTTCATAAGCGCTCTTCCTGCCTCAGATCAATTTTGCTGTTTAATCTCCCCAGCGGTAACAGTAGGACTACCAGCACCACCGCCAAACTCACTGCTACACTTTTCAGCAGCACAATCCAGTTTAGTGACAAGGGATAAACCCAGTAAAACGCGAAGCGATTCACATACTCAATAAAAATCCACGCCAATAAAATACCAAATGGCACGGCAATAGCCGCTGTGGCCGCGCATAACAACATGTACTGGGCAATTAGCGCGGTTTTTATGCTGCGTTGACTGATCCCCAGTGTGCGAAGCATGGCGAGTTGAGGTTTTAAATCCATGGTGAGCAGGGTTACGGATACCGCAAAGGCCAGTCCAGCAACCAACAGCGTGGCAACGTTTAAGGCATCAGTCACTACGAATGTGCGGTCGAAGGTTTCCATAGACACGGCAATTAACGAGGCTGAAGAAATCAGGTTCGCATCGTCTGGCAGCGTTTCTTGCAGTGATGATAATTCCTGCGCGGCTAAACTAGACGACGTGGCAAGCGCCGGGTAAATCGCCGCCACATTTCTGCGCGCCTCTGGCATGCCAATCAAGGTTTTACTCACTATGATTTGCATCTCTGGGTTGCCGTAGTCTGGATAAATGCCAGCAACGCGGAATACGTGTTTTCCGCCGAGGAGTTGTTGCTCCAGCCCCAGCGTGAAAATCGGTCCAGTTTCTAAACGGTCTCCAGTTCTCACACCTAAACGGAAAGCCAACTGCTGGTTCACATACACGGCTTCACCGGCATAGAAATCCGCTGGCGTACTCGGTGTTTCTTGTTCTAGGGGTAGATTAATCTGGTTGGGAGACGGCGACGGATAAGTACGTAATGTTACTTTGGAATTTTTCATAGCGGCTACATCACTCAGTCCAGCTGCATCACTCATACCGGCGTCGCTTACTGAGGTGACACCTTGATAGACAGGGAGTAGTCGAAGGCTGTCCGGCAAGGATGTTTCGTTGATAGGCTGCATGGAATATAAGTAAGCGGGTGCAGTAAGTCGTTGTTCTAGCCAGTCCAGGGTGGCCTGACGAAAGCTATCCGTCATCACGTTCATACCAATGTTGGCGCTGAGCGCGATGAAAAAGGCACATACCGCAAACCGACTTTTTCCCGATAGCATTTGGGCGCTGGCAACCACATAGCTGGCGAGGGGGCGAGTAGGCGGAACCAGTCTTCTTACCACGCCGAGAAGCGGTGCCAACCACAAGATCAAAAGTGCGCTGGCGCACAGTAACACCGCAGCAACGCTTAAAAGTGCCGTGGCGGTGGATGACGCGAATACGAGTGTCAGGGCGATAAGCAGCAACAGAACAAAGGAGCAAAGCAGTCTTTTTAATGGCGGGAGCGTCGCTGTTTGCACCCTGTTGCGACTGAGGGCCCCCGCGAGCTGCTTTGCTGGCGCAATAAAAAATATTGCTAATGCCGCCAGCGAAACAACAAAAGCCCCCGCGATTAACTGCGTCAGCACCGGCGATGGCGCAACAAAAGCGGATTCAAACAGACCGCTAAAAGTCGCCTGAAGCACGGGTGTTAGCGAAAGCGTTAATGCCGCGCCGGCAAACACGCCAACGGGGCTCGCTATGAGGCAGTAGAAAGTCAGCTCGGTAAACAGTGCTGACAGCAACATCCGACTACCCACGCCAGCTTGTCGCAAACGAATAAACGCAGGGAGTCGGGCACGGTACATCAGCATGAGGGCGTTAAGAATGATAAATATCGACACTACCGCCATCAACGCGCCCATTGCCCAAAGGTTAAGCTGAAAACTGTCTGCTAAGGTGCCCTTGCTGGTGAATGTTGGCGGAATAGTCAACTCAAGGTGGTCTGGCAACGCCTGCAGAAGCTGTGCCTGCTCCTTATTTGAGAGTGCTCTTGCGACGATCAAGGCCGTTAATGGGAAGTTTTCTGGCGTGCGGCCTTCGGTGTAGAAGGCATCAATGGGCAGTACCAGGCGTTCATCAGGTAAGCCTGTTACTACTTGCTGCGTGCTAAAAAGGAGATTGCCAAACCCTGTCAGTGGCGAATTGCAATTTAAGTAACGCGCAGTTTGCTCAGATACCGCTGCTCTTACGGTTGTGCGTTGAGTCGAGGCATTTGGGTTTGATGCTAACGTTGCATCAGTGGGGTTGGCGATGGGTTTGTTAGCCGTTTGCCGATTTAGCATACCCGACATACCACCAAATGCGCCCGCGTTACTCAAGGCCGCCGTGATATCCACGCCAGTTATCGTGATTGGTAGAGAATGGAGTTCGTTGGCCGGGCAGCTAACCTGTGCTTCCGTTTCTGTTATGGCAACAAGATAGGTAAAGCCCGCCGTGCGAAGGGCAATATAGTCGGCTCTAGTGATGGGAGTATCAGTACTTTGGGTGGTCACGCTGCCGCCTGCGAACCAGCCTGGTTGCGACGATGCCAGTTCGCCCTCGCTGGCCCCTTGATTGATGAGTGTAACCGACGAAAGGCCCGCGGTGGCTATAACAATAGCTACAATAATTAACAGCGGTTCCCAGAAGCGTTTGCGGGCCATTGCCAGCAGAACACGACACACCAACAGCAAGCGATTTACCATATTAGCGTTCCAGGCTCTTCTGTTCTGCATGTGTTTGTGAGGGGCGCTGCTGTTCACGATGCTGCTTTACATACAGTTGCCCATGACGCAGCCACAAAGGAACGTCGGCTTTTTCTGCCACTTCGTGACTGTGAGTAACAACAATGAGGGTGGTATTGAGCGTTTGGCACTGTGCAAACAAGGTGTTTGCGACCTGCTCGCTGGTCTCTTCATCTAAGTTTCCTGTAGGCTCATCTGCTAATACCAACGAGGGTTTGTGAACCAACGCGCGGGCAATGGCCACGCGCTGTTGTTCACCGCCGGATAACTGTTGGGGGAGCTTTTCTGACAGGTGAGCAATCGCCATGTCGTTCATCAACGTACGCTGAAAATCCTTATCGTGATTGCCTTTCAGGCGGGCGGTGAAGGCGATATTGTCCCACACGTTGAGGCAATCCAGCAGGTTAAAACTCTGGAATACCACGCCTAGATGGTCCCGGCGAAAAGCATCAGCGGCTTTGTCGCTGGTAAAGGGCAGGGTGACATCGTCAATATGAATGGTGCCGTCATCGGGGAGTTCGAATCCGGCAATGAGCGACAGCAATGTGGATTTACCTGAACCTGAGGCGCCGCGAATGCTGGCCGAGCTTCCACTTTCTAACGCAAAAGATAAATCTCGCAAGATCTGAATGTCACCAAAAGATTTTTGCAGGTTTTTCAGGTTTAGCATGGCCGGTCAGAACACATTATTTATAAACGATGGTCACCGTTATACGGCAAGTCAGCATTGAAGGTACAGCTTAACCCGATATTTTTCATTCTGTTACGATCGAATGCTGAACCCGAAATAAGATAATAAATGTACAATTTATGGTTGACAGGTGTTAGGAAGGCAACTGTGTGTTGGAGTTATTCTAAGGTCGCTAAACAATTAGAGTATGACCAACTGTCATAGTAATTGAAATGGAAAGTGGACCGGGGGACATCGAGACCAATTAGAGGCCTACTCACGCGAGGCTATCTAAATCTGTAAAAATTGTCCTTCGAAGTTGAATTCGTAGGAGACTAACGTCATAGAGTTTCCCAGAACTATTTTCTTCCTAATTTCTATTATTGATTGCATTTTTTAACAATTCGTGATTAAAAGATAGTAACAAATCTAAGAATCTATATGCATTAAGGACATGTAAATGTACTCTAGGATGAAAGCAACACTGTTCAAAAAAATGGATAACGCTGAGTACATTCAACATTTCTACGACATTTTCCATTCTGAGTACGCTAAAAAGGTTAAAAAAAAATATAAATTAAACCACTATCCGTTCGTCGAAAAAAGAAATCACGGTGTGAACTCCTATCAATTACCGATCGGGAATTCCACCTTCGATTTATCAACTTATAATTACCATCATAGTTTTGTAGAACAAATCCTACTTAACTATTATGTGATAGATGTTGCACTCATCCTGTTCAAGAATTCTCAAGGCCAAACATTGTCAAAAGCACAAGTTTCGGCTTGTCAGGAGGTCGCTCGAGCTTTCATAAAATCAGCTATCGAGTTCAGCGCTGATGTCGCTGTAAATTTCGGATGTAATACTCGAATTGGGACTAGAAATGTCTGCTTACCGCAAACATTGTGGACGAATAATAATCTTTTAGGAATTTTGAGTATCCAACAGTTCTACTCTGAAGTATGCAAGCCTAGTCGCATAAAAAAGCACATGCGTATCTCTGTTATTCGCTACATGAAAAGACACAATTTAATTAATCAGAAGTTTGAAGTTGAAGATCAGAAACAGTTTGTTTCACATATGAGACGAATAGGTGCTGGTGCTCTGGATGAACTCGAAAAGCTTGCCACTGAATTTATTGAAAATGACAGACCTCTGTCGGACGGTTTGAATCCGATCCTTAACTTACTCATATTTAATACACCTAAGCGTCGATTCAGAAAGGTAATAAAAACCTATGGACAATGACAAACTAATTTTTAGTCTAGAAAAATTTTCAGGAAGTCTTCTTATAACGATTTTCGCTATATTTGCATTTACATCTGGAGCGTTGCTAAGCACTAATAGCTACATCGTCAAGTCAATTTTTCTAATTTCTCTATCACTAGCAATATTGGGTCTTGTCTTTAGTTACCGAGCTATCTCTATACCTATTAATGTCTATGCCAGCCAAGACATAAAACATTTAACTGGAACAACATCGAGAGGTAGGAATCTGAATGTTGTTGAGCGAAATAAAATGATTCGTTACGTTAACTATCAGTGGCGTCTTTCTATAATCTCACTTCTACTACTCACCATATCTGTAGCTTTCTTCTTATTCACTGATAATACACCGAGTTTTAGAATTAAGGATTCAGTTAAAATTAGTGCAACATCCGAGTGAAATGATTTTTTAACATTGTTTTCTGGGGGCTAACTTTTACTATTCTAAATTTTCCCGAATTAAGACAATAATTGCACTACTTATTGTTAAAGGGTGAGATGGACAACTGTCTGTTAGTGGTGTTCTAAATTCGCATATCAATTTGAGTAGTACCATGAGTTATAAGCAATTTTTCTAGCGACATCAATCCTAGATTGAAGTTTATTTATGAGAGTTCAAATTACCGGGGGAGCCGGTGATGTTTGAGACTGACCCACAAAGCAATCATATGAGCTTAGATGTTTTATAGTATGAAATAGCAATTGATGCTAAGCCGTGCCGTTTCACAAACTAACAAGTAGTTTCTCATTATACTGACTCGTAGCAGACTATGCAGAAAGAAAAAACTTCGTGATAACAAACATAGCAACTTAGCTTGAAACAGTCTGTTACACAGGTTTAATCTGCCCCCCGGTATTATTTGAGCCAGCCCGGTGAATGCGATACATTGCTGCTCACGAGGTATCATATGGCAAAACCCAACAAGAAAGGGCCGGTTCGCACAGTGCTCATTTCCTGTCAGCAATGCAAATCCCCCATTTTTAAATACCGTAAAGGCGGCAAAGGTGCGCTGGTAAAATGTTTCATTGAACGCATTGTGGAAGACATGACGGTAAAGCCCTGTCATTGTCCGGGATGCGATCAGGAATTTGCCAGAGAAACCCTGATCCGCGGCACGCCAGCCTACAAGATGATTGGCGGCAAAGTGCATATGAAATGAATTCACAAGGAAACTTCATGGAAAAACACATTTATCTCTGCCGTCACGGTCAGACCGAATGGAATCGTGACAAACGCCTACAGGGTCAGCTCGACAGTCCGCTGACTGAGCAGGGGCGGGCACAGGCAGCGCAGCTGGCTGAAAAAGCAAAAGACTGGGCACTCGAGCTGGTGGTGAGTTCTCATCTCGGCAGAGCGAAAGACACCGCTGGGATATGCGCCAACACGCTGGGTACCGAGCACAAAATCTACGAAGGCTTTTGCGAGCGTAATTTTGGTGAATGGCAGGGGCAGCATACGGCAAACCTGGCGGCGTATCAGGCGTTTAAAGCCCATCGCTACACCCGTCCCGACCTGATGCCGGAGAACGGCGGTGAAAGCGCCAATATGGTGGTGGCACGGTTCACCAAGGAGTTTGAAAAGCTGGTTAGTAGTGAGTCGGCTGAGTCGCTCATGATTGTTAGTCACGGCGATGCCATGGCGTGCATAGCGCACAGCTTTGGCGAAGGGCGCACCATTGATAACTGCGGTGGTATGTTGCTTGGCTGGAAAAACGGCAAACTGCACTGGCAGCGCTGGATAGACTAATAACTCTTATCGGTTTTATGATAGGATCCGCGCCCACGCCCGCTGGTGGGCGTGTTGCTTCACCCTGTAAGTATTAAATCGATACCATTAAACCTGATAAGCAGTGCTAAAAGCCGATGAACGAATTACTCGCGCCAATCCATTCATTTCTACAATGTGAAACCCCGGACGCCTGGGTTGATAAAGCCGCAGACAAAGACAATCTGGCGGTGGTGTTAACCGATCATCTCATCTGCGAGTTAAAAGCTGCGCAAAGCGCTATGTTTCTGATCCGTCGCTATGCGGTAGATAAAGAAAGTGGCGATGCGTTGCTGGCCTGGTTGAAACCATTTGAAGATTTTGCCTACCGCAAGGAAGGTGACTGGCAGTCGCTGCTGAAACACAACAAGCTGTCGAAATCGATTATCCCCAAATCTGGCACGCCTTACGGGCAGGAGCTAATTGATAAAATGGTGCTGCTGATCAAAGAAGAGCTACACCATTTCTTTCAGGTGCTGGAAATCATGAACGAGTACGACATTCCCTATGAAAATATTGCCTCTAGCCGTTATGCGAAGGGGATGCTGCGTCACGTTCGTACCCATGAACCGGCAGCGTTAACAGACAAACTCATCTGCGGTGCATATATTGAAGCACGCTCTTGTGAGCGCTTTGCCAAATTGGCTCCACATGTGGACAAGCGCCTGGGCGATTTCTATGTATCCCTGCTGCGCTCAGAAGCCCGTCACTATCAGGATTATCTTACCCTGGCAGAGGAAATCGCCGGTGCTGATATTGCAGAGCGTATTGCTTTTTTCGGTGAAATTGAAGCCGAATTGATTGCTTCGCCAGATGAAGATTTTAAGTTTCATAGCGGTACGCCAGCGTAATTCTGCTAGTTTCGCTGGCGCTGAAAAATAAGTGTTACCAGTCGAAGGGGCAGTCTGTACAGCCTTCCATGTAGGTACCCTGAAACGTTGCAAAGTGAATGCGTGTACCGGTTAAAACGGCCCGTGATAAATTGGCGTCATTCAATTTTGCTTCCTGAATATTGGCGTTGGTTAAGTCTGCGCCTTTCAGCTGTATTTTGTTCATCCATGCCCTTTCCATTCTGGCACTGCGCAGTATTACGCTGTTCATTTTGGCGCCGGAAAGACGGGCCTGATCGAAATTGATGCCACTGAGGTTCGAGTTATCAAACTTTACACCCTGAGCAAATAATGCCCATCCTGTAGCACCTTCCAGATTACTGTTGATCACCGTTGAAGTTCTCAGATCGCTGTGGTTCAGGTTCACCATAGCCATATTCACATTGTCCAGATGACTTTTTTTGAAGGTGACATAGCTGAGGTTGCTGTGACGGAGATCGGCGCCATTAAATCTCACATTGGTAAACGTGGAACCTGAAAGGTCAATATTACGCAGGTCGGCACCTCGTAAATCGGCGTTAGCGCATTGGGTGTTTGGTGCCAGCGCGCAGCCATCAATCATCTTGATGTCGTCTTCAAAAGGGGGCGGGGCGGCTTGGCTAATAGCAGGAAGCAAGAGTAGTAAAAGCAGTCTCATTGTTTGTACTCCATGAGAAGGCGGGGCAAGGCCCCGCCGCGAGTGATTATCGGCTTGCTAGCTTTTTGTCGAAGTTAGGGATTTTAAATACCCAGAATGAACCGCCCTGAGCAACAGGTTTGGTTAACTCGGCCATATCGCCACCCCATAATGGTACAGCACCGCCGTAGCCTGAAGCGAAACCGATGTACTGTTCGCCATCCATTTCCCAGGTGATTGGGCAGGAAACAATGCCTGAGCCAGTCTGGAACTTCCACAGTTCTTCACCGGTTTTCTCATCGAAAGCTTTGATGAAACCATCACCGGTACCGGTAAAGATCAATCCACCTTTCGTGGCCAGTACGCCAGCCCAAAGTGGTAATTTCTCTTTGTGCGTCCACTTGATTTCGCCTGAAACCGGATCAACCGCCCGCAGTACGCCTACATGGTCATCAAATAGGGTTTTGATTCTGAAACCCTGACCCAGGTAAGCGTTACCTTTTACGTAGTTAACTTCTTCTGTCCAGTAGTCTTCTTTCCAGTGGTTCGCACCCAGATAGAACCAGCCGGTATTCTGGCTATACGCCATAGGGTTCCAGTTTTTGCCACCCAGGAAAGGAGGTGAAACTTCAATGGATTTACCTTTCTCTTCGCCTGGCTCAGGCAGTGGAGGACGCTGTCCTTCTACTTCCACAGGGCGACCGGTATCTGGGTCGATGTGGGTCGCCCAGGTGATTTTATCGACGAACGGGAAGCCTTTGATGAAGTCGCCGTTTTCGCGGTCGACAACATAGAAGAAACCGTTACGGTCGGCATGGGCTGTAGCTTTTACTGTTTTGCCATTATCTTCGTATTCAAACAGCACCAACTCGTTGTTGCCGGAGAAATCCCAGGCATCATTCGGTGTGTGTTGATAGAACCATTTTACTTCACCGGTGGTTGGGTCAACGCCCACTTGCCCTGAGGTATAAAGGTTATCCCAGTTGCGCGGATCATCACCTTTCGCTGTGCGCTTCCAGGTATTCCACGGCGCCGGGTTACCCGCACCAATGATGATGGTATTGGTTTCCACGTCAAAACTTGCACTTTGCCACGGGGCGCCGCCGCCATGGTGCCAAGCTTCAACTAACTCACCATTTTCGTCTCTGGGCCAAGTTGGCGCATTTTTATCTCCGGTTGGTGTACTCTCTTCACCATTCAAGCGGCCCATATGTCCTTCGACGAAAGGACGCATCCACACTTCTTCACCAGTGAGTGGATCGCGGGCGAATAGCTTACCTACAACACCGAATTCATCACCGGATGAACCGTGAATTAGCAGTACTTTTCCGCTTTTTTGATCTTTAACCAGGGTAGGAGCACCTGTCATGGTGTAACCCACACGGTAATCTTCGAAGCGTTTTTTCCACGCGACCTTACCGGTGTGACGGTCAAGCGCAACGATACCGGCATCTAACGTACCAAAGTAAACCAGATCGCCGAAGATCGCGGCACCACGGTTAATTACGTCACAACAAGGGCGGATGCCTTCTGGCAAGCGATGCGAATAGGACCATTTCTTTTCGCCTGTTCTGGCGTCGAAGGCAAAAATTCGCGAGTAGCTGCCTGTTACATAAACAACACCGTCATAAACCAGAGCCTGCGACTCCTGACCACGTTGTTTCTCATCACCAAAACTCATCGTCCAGGCGGGCGTTAGCATATGTACGTTGTCTTTGTTTATTTGATCCAGCGGGCTAAATCGCTGGGCCTGCGGACCCATTCCGTACATGAGCACGTCTTCTGGCGTATTTGCATCGTTCTCAATGTCTTCCCAGGTTACGCCTTTCGCGAGGGCGTTTTGGCTGGCCAGCGCTGCGGCAATCAGCACTGCCGATTTAAGCAGGCCTGTTTTCTTCAGAGTGTTACTTACTGACATATCGCACCTTTCATTTTGTTTATAAAGTGTTAACAGTATGCGACTGAATACAAGCAGAAAAATATAGACTTTTACCCAAAGAAAGTAGGGCAAAATTCCCGATCTTGGTGGGAATAAGGCCTTGATATAAAAGCAATTTATAGTTGATATAAAAAGTGTGAAGCAAAAAAAATGCTAACCCCCATTGAGGGTTAGCATGCAATTGTGTGAGCTGTTGAACCTCACTAAATCAAAGGGCGTCGAACGCTTTCCCCTTAACCTGAATAGAGTGTGTCAAAACAGCGTGAATATGGATACGGAACTCTTCCCGGTTTACGCTGGGGAAATTCCCGAATGTTAATTTGCTACCTTTACATAACCATTATCGATAGCTAAGTGCACCAGTTCTGTGCTGGTTTTTACCTGAAGCTTGTTCTTCAACTGGGTAATGGCATTCGATACCGTTTTGTCTGAAATATTTAAGTCCATGGCAATGCGGTTACGTTTCAGGCCTTTGGCCACGCCCATAAACACATCAAATTCACGGCGTGTGAGTTGGTCGAAAATATCGCGCTTTTCACTGTAGGTATAAGAAGCCAGATTAATAGCCAATTCATGTTCAATATAGGTGCGCCCCGCCATAACCGTTTTTACCGCATCCAGCATCACTTCAGGGCGGCAGCGCTTGCTGATATAACCCGATGCTCCGGTGTGCATGGCACGGTTCACAATAGATGCTTCTTCGAACATACTGAAAAATATAATTTTTAATTCTGGATGGCGGGAAAGAAATCGCGGTGCCAGATTCAGCCCACTCGCCTGGTCCAGGTTAATGTCCAAAATCATCACATTCACATCATGTTGCTTCAGGCACGTCATGGCATCCCGTGCATTTTCGGCTTCGTGAATGGTGGCGTCCGGCAGCATCATTGCCAGCAAAGCGCTGTAGCCTTGTCTGACTACAGCGTGATCATCAACAAGTAGTATGTGCATTTTTTTGTTTCTCCCTAAGGGGTTGCAGCGCAGGCTGCATGGGTGCCTTTAGCGTTATTGTTGTTCCGGCCAGCGCTGTAATATTGAGCGTACCGGCAATAAGGCGTGCTCGTTCGCGCATAGACTCCAAGCCAAGCCCTTCATTTTCTGCCAACGTATTGGGTGCCATGCCTATGCCGTTGTCACTGATAGTCAATTTCACATTTTCGCCCGCGGCATTTTCCTGGGTGTCACTTTCAACTTCGAGCGTCACGTTCGCTCGGGTTGCATGAGCGTGTTTAATAATATTACTGAGCGCTTCCTGCACAATTCTATAAATGTGCATATCACTGTCTGAGCTTACCGACACTGATGTGTCTGGCAGGGAATAGGTAATGGCAATGGTGTTCATTTCTGCCCAGCGCTCCAGCATTTCCTGTAATGCCGACACTAATCCCATTCGGCTCAACGTTACCGGATAAAGTTGTTGGACTAACTGGCGAATGCCCGACTGCATATCGTCGCACTGCTGTTCCAGCAAGGTAGCTGTACGCTCTATAAATTTAGGGCTGTTACTTTGTTGCTTAAGCATAAAGCTTTGCACCCGCAGTCCAGTAACGAGCTGACCAAGATTGTCATGAAGCTCTCTGGCCAGAATTTGACGCTCGTTTTCCTGCAACGATGCCAGACGTGCGCGTAACTGGTGTACTTTCGCTTCGCGCTGTTCCAGGGCGCTGGCCATGTCTCTGGAATGCACAATGACGCTGTCTATTTCTTCAATATCGCTTGGCGCAACATCAACTCGATAATTGCCCTGACCCACCTCGCGCAGAGCATTGCTGAGCTTGCGCAGTGGTTTCATGCGGCTCTGCACTGCCAGGTGAAGAAACGACAATGAAACAACTAACGACAGGGTTAGAATGCCAAAGACCTGGTAAACAGTTGTCAGTACTTCAGCGCGCTCAGCGGCGGGATTTGCAAAAATCAGTAACTGCCTGCCGTCATTATCTGAGGAAGTGAATTGGTCAATGAGCGGGTAGGGAAGCTGTGAACGTAATTCCGGGGTATCGGTGATGACCGCAGT
Organism: Alteromonas confluentis; assembly: GCF_001757105.1. Classification (GTDB taxonomy): domain Bacteria; phylum Pseudomonadota; class Gammaproteobacteria; order Enterobacterales; family Alteromonadaceae; genus Alteromonas; species Alteromonas confluentis. The sequence goes on along the minus strand of NZ_MDHN01000021.1, from coordinate 196,342 downwards.
GATGTGGCGACTATGCTGCAATGCCGCACCGATTTGCTGAAAACTCACGCCTTGCTCAACCAAAGCAATGGCCAGTTGATTGGCTGCATCAATTTCGGTTTCCACATCTTCAATGGCCTGACTATAAAGAGCAAACCCAAGCAGGCAGCCCAAAAGCAGGTAGATTGTAGATATAGACAGAACTATCTTGCGAGAAGCTTTCATCTGTTTACGTTTTATTAACCATGGTTACATAGTATGCAGTATTAACAGAAGTTGCTTTGCCACTTTAGCCAAACATTTATAGTACTTTGGTAGCGGTGGGTCATTACGGCGTTATCACAGTGGTGGCGTTTGGGTTTGCTTCGCCGTTCATAAAAAAGCGGAGTACTGGTGTACTCCGCTTTTACAAAATTGCTGGCCTGACTTCCAGTCAGCGGTGATGCTTCGACAAGCTAAATTACTCGGCTGGCGCTGCACCGTTTGACTTTGGCTTTTCAACCGGAGAAGCAACTGGCGCTGGCGTAGTCATGCTGTTCAGTAGCGTGCTGTCGCCTTTCAGCAAATCCGTCAGTGAACCGCCTTGCTTGTCTACCAAACCCACTTCACGGAGCAGAGCATCTACAACCGGGGCATTGGCGCGATAGTTGAGCGCAGCCTGCGTAACCTGGTCGGCCATGCTGCCATTACCTGTACTTAGCGTGCCTTCCTGACCGCTTCCGGAAGCGCCCACACCATAGCCCTGCAGTATTTTAATGCCTTCAATATTCTCCAGTGGCTTAACCGCACTGGCGATAACTTCAGGCAGCACTTTAAGAATAGCCAGCGCTTTTTGCAGCTCAATCTGTTCGTTCTTCAGGGTGTTTTCGGCATCGTACAATGCTTGTTTACCCGCCGCTTCAACGGCCAGTACTTTCTCATCGGCTTCGGCTTGCAGCATTTTCGCATCGGCAGAGGCTTTGGCTTCGGTGAGAATAGCCTGGGCTGCGTTTTCTGCTGCTTCTTTCTTCGCCTGTGCTTCAACGGTAATACCTACTGCCTCACGCTCAGCCTCTTTACGGGCATCGATAACTTCGATTTCCATGCGACGCTTGGCGTCGGCAACCTGACGGGCAGTAATAACCGCTTCTTCTTTTTCTACCTTGGCTTTTTCAGCTTCGGCGGCTTTTGCGCGGGCAGCAGATTCTTCTTCAGACTTGGTGGCAACGGCAATCTGTTTAACCTGCTCGGCCACTTCCACATCTTGCTGCTGAGAAATACGCGCTTCTTCCAATGCTTTTCGCTTGGCAATTTCACGGGTTTCGAGCTCGCGGGATTTATCGATTTCTGCCGCTTCAATGGCCTTTTCTTTGGCGATGGCCGCTTCGCGCTCTTCGCGCTCTTTTTGCTCACGCTGCTTGGAAATTTCTGCTTTCTGCTCCTGGCGCTTAAACTGCAGTACCTGTTCCTGAGTCAAACGGGCTTCTTCTTCTTCTCGTTTGATGTTCAGTGATTCTTTTTCAGCTTCCAGATTCCGGGTTTCAATTTTAATCCGGTTTTCCTGCTGAATGTCGTTGGTTTCTTTGCGCTTTTCTTCAATGATTTTGGCAAGGCGGGCACGACCTTCCGCATCGAAAGCGTTATTTTCGTTGAAGAAGTCTAAATCGGTTTGGTCGAAGCCAGTCAGACTCACCGATTCCAGCTCGAGACCGTTTTTCTCCAGATCGTTGGCCACACTCTGCTGTACTTTCTGCACGAAGTCTGCACGCTGTTCGTGCATTTCTGTCATCGTCATTTCTGCGGCTACTGCACGCAGCACATCAACAAACTTCGATTCCATGAGCTTTTTCACTTCCTCGGCGCGGGTGGTACGTGTGCCGAGTGTTTGTGCAGCCATAGAAATACCACTGGCGTTAGGGGCGACGCGAAGATAGAAATCGGCTTTTACGTCAACCCGCATGCGATCTTTGGTGATAAGCGCATCTTTCTGGGTTTTCTCCACTTCAATGCGCAGCGTGTTCATGTTCACAGGAATGATTTCATGCACCACTGGCAGCACGATAGCACCACCGTCTTTAATCACTTTTTCGCCACCCAGACCGGTACGCACAAAAGCGGTTTCTTTGGTTGCACGTTTATACAGTTTGGCGAATATCAGCCCGATAGCGAGCAGGGCGATGATGACAATCAATGCCAGGATCAGGATCTCCGGCAGATTATTCGATGAGTATGTTTCCATGTTTACTGCTTCCTTTGTTACTACTGTTTCCGTCGTTTATGTTCCCTTAAAGCCGGGCTAGCGATACCTTGTCGCCAACCAGCTTTGCGGATTTTTCTTCACCAGAATGATTTTCTCTCCTCGGGTGAAGGTGTCTTCTGTTTCGAATGGTTCAACAAGTACATAGTGGACCTGACCATACCTGTCAGGAAATTTGGCTTCTGCCGGGCTGCCTGTGCGAGCAACGCCAATGGTAATTTCCGCCACGGTGCCAACAAAGGAATCGGTATCCATTGCGGATGATTCGTTTTTCGGCAGCAAACGTGCCAGCGCGCCACCGAATCGACCGGTAAGGGGCAGGGCGATGAACATTGCAATGGGCACGCCAACAAGTGCAGATAAATAGCGTCCGCTGAAAAAGCTGGAATAGGTCAGATTCAACAGGTAGCCGGTTAATCCGAATAACGTTAACAACAGGATAAACCAGATCATCACGGGCAGACGGTCGAGTGAGAGCCAGCTGGTAATGCTGGACAATCCGGTTACTGTATCTGTACTGCCGTCTATGTCTGGTAAGTCGTCGAACAGACCCAACAAACTGGTGCCCAGCAACATGCCAAGGCATTCAATAATAAAGAAAAGTATGACTATGCCAACCGCTGCACTAAACAGAAAATTGGCATCGTGAAAGAAGAAAGTGGACATTCTTCACCATCCTTGATGAAAATTAAATCCCTTCTTTTATAGCACAAAATTTTACATTGAGGCGAATTTTGCGACAGAGATCAATGATGATGTTCACCAATGGCATTACCGTTGGCATCATAGAAGCCGCTGGCACCCGCTTCAATGAAGCCCTGGTGAACCATGTTGGTGAGAAATGGGTCGGTATGATCGTCGCCGATGTCGGCAAAATCCGTGGTCTGAAATTCTGATCGTTTGGCAAAGAACGCTTTGATGGCCTGTTGATCGTGATCGATGGAATCCTGCTGCCAGCGTATTTCCTTATCACCACGTTTTACACTAAACGAGACCAGTAAATCCTGCGCAGGCATCCAGACGAGATCTATGGTTTCATTGTCTTTTTCCAGATGATAACGGTCTTCCCGGGCACAACCTTCGCCGCGAGAGCTCACTTTCGTCAATTGGCTTATAAAGGCATCTTTGATCAGTTGGTTGCGGTATTCCCAATCGTTATCTACCCGGCCGTGAATGGCTTCGCCTGGTTGATATTCAATGGCACGGGCATGGCTATCGAAAAAGCGGGTAGCTTTCACTCGCTCATGCACATGTTCCCACATTTGGGTAATGTTGTTGGCCGGATATTCGTGGGCCACTACGTTGGGTTTGCGCCACAAGCCCAGGTGTTTTTGACTTTGTTTTTCACCGTGTTTCTCAGTGAAGGTGTATTCAGCGTGTGCCCAGTTTTTCTGTGCGTCACATTGTTGGGCGCTGGTGGAATCGCTGGTAGCAAAAGCGGAAGCCGAGAGTAGCAAGCTGCTTAAAGTGAGTACAATTTTCTTCATAGTTATAACCTGAAAAGGGATGCCCGCAGGCACCCCATAATTTTACTTTAAAAACGTGTCGAACGCGTTACTCAACGGCTGAATTAGCCTGTTCGGTTAGGTCAGCGGCAAAGTCCATCACGTGGAAGATAACGCTTTGCTCGTTGGTGCTGTTGATCAGGAAGGCACCCGGACCTTTTGCATAAATGCCAACGTCTTCACCTGAGTGAGTTTCTGACGACAGTGGCACTAATGCTTCCTGGTGGTAACCTGGTGTTGTGGTATCGACATCGGTGATGTCTTGACGACCAGCAGCCAAATCATAGTTGTAGCCTTCATCAGCATCAGTTTCTGCGCCGAGGTTACGGAAACCATTACCGTTCATGTAGCCCACGGTGGTATATGGCATGCCGTCAGCCGCTGTGGCCGCTTCTTCCGCACCCACGTTAACCACTTTGCCCAGAATTGGGTTACCACGCTTCGGATAACCGGCAATGGTGAACACGTGGCCGTGGTCGGCTGTCACGATGATCAGCGTGTCATCGTCATTGGTTAACTCGTCAGCAACTGCTACGGCGTCGGCCAGCGCGACAGTATCAGTCAGCGCATTGTAGGCGCTGCCCGCGTGGTGACCGTGGTCGATACGGCCCGACTCAACCATCAGGAAGAAACCGTCATTGTTGTTGTTCAGAACGTTAATGGCGGTCTCGGTCATTTCTGCAATTGAAGGTTCACCGGCTACATCGTTAGCGCGGTCGGCTTCGTACTGCATGTGTGATTCATTGAACAGGGCAAACACGCGCTCAGTGGTTTCAGTATCAAGACCATCGAAGCCAGCTTGATCGTAAATGTACACACCGTTTGGATATTGCGTCGCCCATTCTGCCGTTAAGTCACGGCCATCAGTACGATCACCTTCCACAGAACTTACTGCATCAGGGCTGTTAAACGCTTCGTCACGAGGCAGGAATGAACGACGTCCACCGCCCATTACCACTTCGATACCGTCGATGTCTGCACCGAAACGGGCTTCCGTAGCGGCTTCAAAACCAACCAGCTGTGAAGCAATGTCGGAACAGCCTGCTTCAATGGCTTCTGCTGGCATATCGCCATCGTCTTCCCAGTTGCGATCAGCCGATTTGGCGTAAGTCGCTGCAGGTGTCGCGTGGGTAATACGTGCCGTTGACACGATACCGGTAGATTTACCGGCCAGTTCAGCCAGTTCCAATGCGGTTACCAGTTCAGTACCGGCAACCGTGCTGCAATCGCCACGCACCACACCTTCGCTTACCCCGATAACACCCACGTCAGTTTTCACACCGCTCATCATTGCCGACATGGTGCCGGCAGAATCTGGTGTTTGCGCATCAACGTTATAGGTTTTAGACAAACCAGCGAATGGGAAGCGGTCAAAGCTCAATTGGTTCTCTTCACCGCTGTCACCGTTCATCTGGCCTTCCAGAATACGTGCAGCAGTCACCGTAGATACACCCATGCCGTCGCCAACGAACAGAATCACGTTCTTCGCTTTACCGTTTAACTGGGCAACCGCGGCTTCCAGAGATTCGTGCTTAGTAACCGTGGTGTTGCTGGTAAGGTTACGGGTACTTTCGGTAGAAGAGGTGCCGGTAGCCTGCAGCCACACATTTTTGTTTGCTTCTACTTCTGCCTGACCGGCAACGAAGTAGTCGTTGTTCAGGCTGGTCAGCAGTTCAGAATTATCGACCTGGGTATTTGCCTGCACACATACATAGCTGGTGTCTGTGATTTCGTCTTCACCCAGTGCGCCGTCAGCATTGCTGTCCAGACCGCTGTCGAAACGCACGCCACTGTTAGGGCAGTTTGCATCGCCAGTTGCCAGTTCAGTTTGTACTGTCAGGCTGTTCAGGCCGTTGTTGCCATCGGTACCGTCAGCACCATCGTCGCCGTCCAGAGAACATGCGGTCAGGCCAGCCATGGCCAAAGCTAATACGCTATATTTAAATGCTTTCATGATGTCCTCTTCTTATTCTTCAAGCAGACCAAGAGACTGGTTAATCAGGTGGAAAACAACAGACTGTTCAATAACACCCTGAATTAACTGGCTGCCAGGGCCGGTGCCGTGCAGTGAAATGTCTTCACCAGAGTGGGTTTCTGATGTCAGTGGGATCAGCGCTTCCTGGTGATAGCCAGGCGTGGTGGTGTCTACTGCGGTGATGTCCATACGGCCTGCGTTCACTTCTTCGCTGTAAATCGCATCAGAGTCGGTTTCAGTGCCCAGGTCGTTAAAGCCGTAGCCGTTCATGTAACCAACGGTGGTATACGGCATATCGTCGGCAGCGGTGGCGGGTTCGTCAGCACCCACGTTAACTACTTTGCCCAGAATTGGATTACCGCGCTTCGGATACCCAGCGATGGTAAATACGTGACCGTGGTCAGCCGTAACCAGGATCAGGGTTTCAGATGGATCTGTGTTTGCAACAGCAGCTTCGATAGCCGCTTCCAGTGCCAGTGTTTCAGACAGTGCGCCTGAAGCGTTACCGGCATGGTGCGCGTGGTCAATACGACCAGATTCAACCATCAGGAAAAAACCTTTGTCGTTATTGTCCAGAATATCAATTGCTTTGGTGGTCATTTCGGCAACAGAAGGTTCACCGGCAACATCGTTAGCGCGGTCTGCTTCGTACTGCATGTGAGATTCGTTGAACAAGCCGAACAGGCGCGTTGTGGCAGCCGCATCGACGCCATCGAAGCCTGCCTGGTCAGTGATGTAAACGCCATCGCTGTACATTTCTTGCCATTCCGCGGTGAGATCCCGTGAATCGTTACGGTCACCTTCCACTTCGCTAACTGCATCTGTGCTGTTAAATGCTGCATCTTTAGGCAGGAATGAACGACGACCGCCACCCATGACCACGTCAATACCGTTTACATCGATACCGGTGAAGCGGCTTTCCAGATTCTCTTCGAAGTGAACCAGTTGGTCAGCGATATCAGTACAGCCCGCAGTAAGGGCTTCTTCTGGCATATCGCCATCATCTTCCCAGTTACGGTCTGCAGATTTAGCGTACGTGGCCGCTGGGGTAGCGTGAGTGATGCGTGCTGTTGAAACCACACCCGTAGACAGACCTTTAATTTCTGCCAGTTCCAGTGCAGTTACGGCTTCGTTGCCAACAACCGTTGAGCAGTCGCCGCGCACAATGTCTTCATCCACACCGATAACCCCAACATCGGTTTTCAGGCCCGACATCATAGCGGTCATGGTACCGGCTGAATCAGGTGTTTGCGCGTCTACGTTGTAGGTTTTTACAAGTGCAGTTCCTGGAAAGCGTTCCCAAGCCAGATATCCTTCTTCACCCATTTCACCGGCGAGCTGACCTTTACGAATGCGCGATGCAGTGAGGGTAGAGACCCCCATGCCATCACCAACGAACAGGATGACGTTTTTAGCACGGAAATTATTATTGGTTTCCAGCTTTTCTGCGATTTTTGTCTGTGCATCTGTGAACCATGCGCTTTCCGCCTGATAGGCTGGAAGTACGTCGGCCTGCAAACCAGACGACACTGCCAGTGCAAGCGCGCTGACAGAAGCTTTCCAGTTAAATTTCATTGTGACATTCCTAATTTATGTTTTCGTTATCGGCGCTGTAGGCCGTTTGCCATCAGGAACAGGGGAAAGGGTGTGACGACGATGTGTAGCCGAGATCACCCTTGGTCAGTGGAGGACATCCCTATCCTGGGTCGCAAGATAGCCTAGGGATGATTTATGACGTAACCGTTAATGCTCCATGAAGGATTTATGGCAATGTGTGACGTTTCTGTGACGGGTAACGGTGAGCTAAGTCGTTGAAAATGTTATAACGTAACGAGTCTGTGATTGAGGTGAAGCCGTTTTTCTCGTCGGAGCTGCTATCGAAATGTTAGAGGAGTGTTACTGACTGAACTTTCTATTTTCGAGGCTAATTTCGTCAGTACTGACCTTTAAAACTGAGCCTTGATCATACCAGTCACCCAACACGATGCGGGTTGCGGGTTTACCATTCGCTTCCAGAGAATGAATGTTGGGGCGGTGTGTATGGCCATGAATGAACCGCTGCACGTTGAATTTTTCCATGGCTTTTACCACTTCTTCCGGAGTGACGTCCATGATTTCAGCCGTCAGGCCGCTCTGGTTCATTTTACTTTTTTTACGGCCGTTCTCAGCCACTTTACGGCGGTAAGAAAGGGGAAGGGCAAGCATTAAACGGGGCCACCACCAACCACGGCTTTTCTTACGAAATTTCTGATACGCCACATCCATGGTGCACAGTTCGTCGCCATGACTGATTAATGTTGGATTACCATATAAGTCGATAACCGCCTGCTCTGGCAGCAAGGTCATACCGGCTTGTTGTGCCCAGCCATCACGAATGGCGAAATCCCGGTTACCATGAATAAAGAACACGGGGGTGTTTAAACTGAGTGCTTTGAACGCTGCAGCGATTTTGTCGTTAAAAGGCGTTTTATTGTCATCGCCAATCCAGTATTCAAAAAGGTCGCCTAGAACGTAGAGGGCTTCAGCCTGTGGCGCTTCGTCTTTAAGAAAGGCAAGCAGACAGTCGGTAATATCAGGACGGTCTTCGCTTAAATGAATATCAGCAATGAAATAAGTAAATGGCATGCGACTACATCAGAATAAACGAGGCAGCAGGGCGCTGCCTCTGATTTTCAAAACTGCGAGAGATTACTCTGTAATAACAGCAGATTCGATGATGACCGGCTCTACCGGTACATCTTGGTGGAAACCATTGGTGCCGGTTTTAACGGCTTTGATTTTTTCAACCACGTCCATGCCGTCGGTTACTTTACCGAATGCGCAGTAGCCCCAGCCGTTTACTGATTCGCTGGTGTGGTTCAGGAAGTCATTGTCGTTCACGTTAATGAAAAACTGACCTGTCGCTGAATGCGGATCGTTAGTACGTGCCATGGCGATAGTGCCTTTTTCGTTGGCAACACCGTTATTCGCTTCGTTTGCGATTGGCGCGTTAGTGGCTTTTTGATCCATGTCAGGCGTAAAACCGCCGCCCTGGATCATGAAACCATTGATTACGCGGTGAAAAATCGTGTTGTCATAGAAACCTTCTTTCACGTAGTTTAGGAAGTTTTCTACCGTTGCAGGCGCTTTGTCTGCAAATAATTCGATGGTGATATCACCGTGATTGGTTTTTAAAGTAACCATGATTCGCCCCTTATCTGTGTCCCAGGCATTTAAAGTGGGCTAATGGTAGCCGATTTCCTGCGGGAGATAAATTATTCACTGATAAAAGGCGGCAAAACCTGTGCGACCGCTATCGGTAGTGCTACACTTTCGCCCCGAATTGATTCCATGTAAAAAATTGAGGATACCTATGCTACACCTATACAACACACTGACCCGGGAAAAAGCACCATTTGTTCCGTTGAAGGAAGGATGCGTGGGGTTATATGTGTGTGGTATCACGGTGTACGACCTCAGCCACATGGGCCATGCCCGTACGTACCTGAGTTTTGATATTCTGGTGCGTTACCTGCGTCACAAGGGCTACGACGTGAACTACGTGCGAAATATCACAGACGTAGACGACAAAATTATCGCCCGGGCCAATGAGAACGGTGAAACCACTGACGAACTGACCGCTCGCACAATCGCGATGATGCACGAAGATTTCGCGGCTATTAATTTGCTGGAGCCGGACATCGAGCCGCGCGTGACTACGCATATGGCGGAAATTATCGACATTATCGAAAAACTGCTGGATAAAGGCTACGCCTATGTGGCAGAAAGCGGCGATGTACTGTTCGATGTGAGCAAGTTTGGTGATTACGGCAAACTCAGCCGCCAGAATCTGGAGCAGTTGAAGGCCGGTGCCCGGGTGGAAGTGGCAGCAGGCAAAGATGATCCGCTGGACTTCGTGTTGTGGAAGCAGGCGAAAGCCGGCGAACCTTATTGGCAGTCACCGTGGGGTGACGGTCGTCCTGGCTGGCACATCGAATGTTCGGCCATGAACCATAAACACCTTGGCGCGCACTTTGACATTCACGGTGGCGGTTCTGACCTGACCTTCCCGCACCACGAAAACGAAGTAGCGCAATCCTGCTGCGCGTACGATACAACCTACGTGAATACCTGGATGCACACCGGCATGGTGCAGGTGGATAACGAGAAGATGTCCAAATCACTGGGCAACTTCTTTACCCTGCGCGACGTGCTTAAGGAGCATGATGCAGAATCGTTGCGTTTCTTCCTGATGTCAGCGCACTATCGTAGCCAGCTGAGCTATTCACTGGATAACATCACCCAGGCGAAAGCCGGTCTTGAGCGTTTGTACACGTCACTGCGTGGCGTAGATGTAAACTCTGCGACGGATTTATCCCACGGCGGTTATCTGGAACGTTTTGAATCGGCCATGAATGACGATTTGAACGTGCCGGAAGCGATTTCCGTGTTGTTCGACATTGCCCGTGAGCTGAACAAGCAGAAAGGCAATGCGGAGGAAGCCGGTAAGCTGGCGGCAGTACTGAAAGGCATTGGTGGCATTGTCGGTATTCTGCAGGCGGATCCGGAAGCCTGGTTGCAAGGTGGCAGTAACGACGATGAAAGTGCTGAAATTGAAGCGCTGATCAAGCAACGTAACGATGCCCGCGCCGCCAAAGACTGGCCTGCAGCGGATGCCGCCCGTGATGCACTGGCCGCCATGAACGTGGTGCTTGAGGATGGCCCGAACGGCACAACCTGGCGCAAAGGCTAAGCCTTCTTTAGTTATTAGCAATTAAAAAAGAGGTGCTGTTCAGCACCTCTTTTTGTTTTCAGCGATCATTGCCAGTTAAGCGTACGATTCACTCCAACGGACCGGGAGTCGTGTTTTTCACGCCGGCTTCTGGTACGGGTTTGTTTTGATTAGCGAGTTCGTCTTTCCAGCGCTGCTGCGCCACGTGGGCTTTGACCAGTTCCAGACATTCATTAATCACATTTAAGACTTCTTTATCGAGGTCGTCAGCCACTGGCGTGTAGTCGTGTAAACCGGCATCAACAAAATGGTCGATTTGTTTGGCATCGAGGTCTGAAAGCAGGTTGATTACCGAGGCGGTAACAATATCAGTAACGGCAGATTCCAGCGTATTTTCAATGGTTTTTCCAACCACAGGAATATAGTGGAGGGTGGAAACCTGATCGTTGCTTTTCACCGCTTTGCCTACGGATTTACGTACATGCTCGCGGATGACTTCGCCGTAGTGGCCGTGGCTGATGGCGTCGCCGAAATGATTTAACACCCCGGCCAGCCATTGGGTGAGAATAGGGCGGCATGGCGCCAGCACTTGTCGGCTTATATCATCAACCAGCGGCGAGCCAGCTGAAATGTCTTTTTGCGCATCGCTCAGTATTTTCACCACAATGCGATCTGACAATTCTTCTACCAGCACGTCATAGTAAAAGCGAAAGAATCGAAAAACGGCGGTTCGGTTCAAATCGATGATGTGCTGTTTATGCATGCGATGCAAAATGGAGAAAATGCGCAGAAAACGGAATATACGCGTCGCACCCAGGGGGATCAAACCGACAATATCGTACCAGTGCAGAAACGGGAAAAAGTACCAGCGCAGATGTTCTTTGCGCACCACTGACACGACCCATCGAAAACAGAATTCAACAAAGAAAATGATAATGAAGGTGAGGTCGACAAGAATAAAGTTCTTGTGAATGGGGTCGTAGGCGGCGGTAACACCGGGAAACCATGACTCGAGCTGGTCATGCACCAGCCCGGTACCGTACATGGCATCGAACAACAGCCAGGCCAGATTTATCAATAATAAACCCAGCATGACAAGGTCAAGAATTAACCAGGGTGTTTCATGACTTTTCCGTAAGTTTGCCCAGTTAATTCTTAACATGGTTGGTTTATCCTACATTTTTGAGTCTCGTTACATCCACGTGGAGTTTCAGCTTCTGACCCGGCTGAAGGTATCGCTTCTTGCTCAGGCTATTCCAGGTGGTGATGTCTGACACTTTTACATTAAACTTACTAGCGATACGGGAAAGACTGTCTCCCGGTTTAACCGTGTAAGTCAGAGAACGCATAATGGCAGAAGCATCCGCTTTCGGTTTATCACCACCTTGCCAGATAACTAACGTTTTACCCGGACGCAGCGTGTCACCCGGTGCCATGCCGTTCCACTTCGCCAAATCACGTGTGCTCACCTTATATTTACGGGACAAATCCCAGAAGGTATCGCCGGATTTCACTGTGTGCGTTACCTTCGTCGAAGATTGGGCACGGCTTTGCAGTGAAGCCAGACGTTGATCTTTCGAGAGTGAGTAGGCATCAAGCTCTTTGAGTGCCACCGGGATCATCACAAAATCACCCACGCGAATCATGTTGCCCGACAGACCATTCACTTTTTTGATGATGTCGGCAGTAGTGTGATATTGCTTGGCAAGTTTCAACAAGCTGTCGCCACTTTTTACTTTATGACGGGCCCAGTTAAGACGGTCGTGACGGTCGATGGCGGCCAACTCTTGTGCAAAACTGTCAGCTTTTTCTATTGGCAATACGAGCTGATGCGGACCATCAGGATCAGTGGCCCAACGGTTGAAGCCAGGATTCAGTGCATGTAAATCTTCTAAATCCATGTCTGCCAATTCGGCAGCGAATGCCAGGTCGACCTGGGAACCGATATCGACCAGTTTAATCACTTCCACGTTATCAATGGTGGGCCAGGCAAAACTGTACTCATCACGGTTTTTCAGGATGTCGGCAAGGGCCAGTAATTTGGGCACATAAGCGCGAGTTTCACGGGGCAAATCCAGCGACCAGAAATCGGTTGGCTTGCCGGCTTTACGATTTTGCTTAATAGCGCGAAGCACACGGCCCTCGCCCGAGTTGTAGGCGGCGAGGGCATGCAGCCAGTCACCGTCGAACATTTTATTTAAGTAGGTAAGGTAATCTAATGCGCCTGCGGTAGACGCTACTACGTCGCGGCGGCCGTCATACCACCAGGTCTGACGAATACCAAAGCGTTTGGCTGTGCCAGGAATAAACTGCCACATACCCGCTGCGCGACCGTGAGAGTAGGCAAAAGGATCAAAGGCACTTTCGACAATCGGCAACAGCACAATTTCCAGAGGCATATCGCGCTTTTCAATTTCTTCGGTAATGTAATATAAGAACGGACGCGCGCGATTCACCACACGGGCCATATACTCAGGGTGCTTTAAATACCAATTACGTTGACTGGTGAGACGACGGTCGTCAGGAATAGTAAACGCCATTTGCGCCGCGACGCGGGTCCACACGTCGTCTATGACCACTTCCGCCGGCGCCTCAGGTTCTACTGCTTCTTCCAGTGTCTCGTCTACATCTTCTACCGGGTGAACCACTTCGATAACGCCTTCTTTGGCGATTTCGCAGTCTTCCGCATCTTCGATTGGCGTTTGGCCAATCTCGCAGGTATCGGTATCGCTGGCAGCATTCATTTCTGCCGCTTGCTCATCGGCAATAGCCTGCTCGTCTGTCGTCTGGCAACCACTTAACAGGCTGACCAGGGTAATGCTGGCGAGAAGGCTCTTTACTGATTTCATTAATTTACTGCCCCGCGATTAAACTTCAAAACGTGATATTGTATCGGTGTCTGCCCCCGAATGCATTAAAACTCATCTTTCCACTTACGAATTGCAGCAAAAACGGCCACTTCATCGGCTGGTTGTTCACCTTTAAATGATGCCGCTGAATGGGCAACATCAGGCTGATTACTGCGCATAAACGGATTGATGGCTTTTTCTTTCTGCATGGTTGAAGGCAGTGTAATGCACTCTTCAGACCTAAGTTTGCGCACAAGGTTCGCATGTTCCTGCAATACCGTGTTGTTGGGTTCAACGGCAAGTGCAAACTTCATATTAGACAAGGTGTACTCATGTGCACAATACACTTTAGTCTCATCAGGCAGACGCTTCAGTTTATTCAGCGAGTGCAACATTTGTTCAGGTGTACCTTCAAATAAACGTCCGCAACCGCCGGAAAATAACGTATCTCCACAAAACAGCACGCCGTGACCATAAAAGCCAATATGATCGAGAGTGTGACCAGGCAGTTCAACCACCACCAACGTTAAATCAAGCACATTGAGGTGCACGTCATCACCTTCGTCAACCCGTTTCGTCAGACCGCTAATTTGATCGTTGGCGGGGCCAATGACAGGTAATGAAGGATTGGCTGAGACCAGGCGCGGAATGCCGCCTGTATGATCGTGATGGTGGTGAGTAATTAACACCGCCGCGAGTTCCAGTTCATGCTGTTGGCAGAATTGCATAACGGGCTCTGCGTCACCCGGGTCAACCACTACCGCATGGTGATCGTTATGCAGACACCAGATGTAATTATCGGAGAAGGCGGGAATGGCAGTGATGTGTATTCCGTCAGGGAGAGTCGAAGACGTCCGGTTCATGGGATACCTGCTTGTGAAAAGGGATTAATGCGATACTATAAGAACTTGATAGCAGCGACGCAACTAATTGGATCAGCCTGAAATTTAATGAAATTGGCTTACCGGGCGAAACCGCCCAGATACCCACTGTCGTGGTCAGAACTTCCTGCGGGTGAAGCAATTCACGACGCAGTGCAATCCGTCAGCAACAGCCTGTCGTCGCGGGTCTTTGGCTATCACTTCGTGAAATTAGGGGCGCTAAGCAGTGCCGTGGAATTACCAAAATGCGGTGTTTCTCATCACATTCGGCAGGCGCCAGAAAAGATAGATAACGCGTCTGTTGTTAGCCTTTCCTCTGAATTACCTTACGTTGAAAACAGTATCGACGGTTTTCTACTCGCCAACGAACTGGATTTCTGTCAGGACCCCCATCAAATCCTTCGCGAAGTCGACCGGTGTATAACGCAAGACGGCTACGTGATCATCAGTGGGTTTAATCCTTTTAGTCTCACCGGTATTGGTAAATATCTGCCGCTGAAACGGGGGAATTTACTACACGATGCCCGGTTCTTTTCATCGGGCCGGGTAAAAGACTGGCTGCAACTACTGGGTTTTGAAGTGATTGAAACCCGTCACATCTTGTTTTCTATGCTGTTTCTCAAGAAGCAGTTTTCGATTTCCGCGAAGTGGCACAGCCGCGTAAGCCGGTATTTTCCCTGGTGCAGTTCGGTGTACGTGATCATCGCCCGCAAACGGGTGGTGCCGATGACCACCATTAAACCGCAATGGAAACTCAAGCCACGTTTTTCAGCAGTAGGCGCGAGTATGCGCCTCTCTGATGGTGCCTGTAACGAGCAACTTGGCCAGCGTCGTCAGTCTTGTAAATAACAGACTTTTAAACAAACCGTTTGGCCCATTTGGCTTAGCCATTATGCCGTATGCGGATGTTGCGCATTAACGTGTACGCGTACTAAAAGTAATGCGCTAATCAGCGTAAAGACCAGCATGATGCCCGCCATCGGCAGTACTGAATCATTACCAAGCCAGGCCAACAATAACGACGACACAATGCCGCTGCCATATTGCAGCGAGCCTATCAGGGCAGAACCAGAACCGGCTAATTCCGGTACCAAATCCAGTGCGGCCGTTGTGGCGCAAGCAGCAATAATGCCGTTCATTGAAAAGAACACCAGTACGGTAGTCATTACGAAGGGAAGGGGCGGGTCAAAAAATACTACGCCGCCCACCAATACCAACATCGCTAGGGCAGACACGGTAGTGGATATTTTCAATAATTTTTCCAGCGACCATATTTTTACCAGCTTTCTGTTCAAAAAGCCCACGCCAACAATACCAACAACGTTAATCGCAAACAGCCAACCATAGATGTCGGGCGATACGCCATAAAGCCGGATATATACATGAGACGAGCCTGTGATGAATGCGTACGCAGCCACGTAGAAACTGGCCAGACTTAGCGTGAAGCGCATGAAAGGACCGTTTTTCAATAAGGTTGCATAGTGGCTGAATGCATGGGAAAGCGGCGCTGTTACGCGTTTTTCAGGCGGGTGTGATTCGTTAAGCAGAAACAACGCTGCAAACATGGCCACACCCAGTACCACCAGTAACCAAAAGATCCAATGCCAGGAGGCATAATGCACAATGAAGCCACCAAGAATAGGGCCACCAATCGGTGCAATCGCCATGATCATCATGAGTGTGGTTAAGGTATGCGCCGCTTCTGTTCGCTCAAAGGTGTCTCGCACTATGGCGCGAGCCAGCATGGGCGCAGTACAGGCACCAATAGCCTGAAATACCCGCCAGCACACGATTTCAGTAATGCTGTTAGAAAGGGCGCAACCGGCTGAGCCTATAATGAACAGCACCATGCCAATGAAAAGCGGTTTCTTTCTGCCAATGCGATCGCTTATTGGTCCCCAAACGAGCTGCGCAATCGCAAAGCCAATCAGGAAACCGGTAATCGTTAATTCGACGTTGCCATTCAGTTCCTCTTCCATCACCGGCATGGCAGACAAATATACATCCGTCGACAGCGACGTAAATGCCATCAGTGCACTCAGAATGAGTAATAAAGAAATATGCGAAAGGCCATGATTCTGGGACGTTTGCAAAGCGCAGCTCCGGAGCAGGTTTAATGAGTTATCACTATTATTGGGGAATAATCCAGATGAAAGAAATTAATTGATGTGCATTGGTTTATTTATTTTATTCATAAAAAACGGTGCTCTGAAGCACCGTTTTTGTCGTATAGCAGAGGTTTAACTCACCGGCGTTTACTTCACGCGCATACCAGGCTTAGCACCTTCGTGAGGCTCAAGGATGTATAAATCCTTGCCGCCAGGGCCAGCTGCCAGCACCATGCCTTCAGACATACCGAAGCGCATCTTACGCGGTGCCAGGTTAGCCACCATCACGGTGTGCTTACCAATCAGATCTTCAGGGGCGTAGGCCGACTTGATACCAGCAAATACCTGACGGGTTTCACCGCCTAAGTCCAGTTCAAGACGCAGCAGTTTGTCTGCTTTCTCTACGTGTTCTGCATTGGCGATGCGGGCGATACGGAAATCCACTTTAGCAAAATCGTCAAAAGTGATTTCTTCACTGATAGGATCTTTAGCCAGCGGGCTTTCAGGGTCCAGTTTAGGCGCGTTTGCTGCTGCCAGACTTTCTTTGGAATCTTCAACCATGGCGTCAATTTTCTCCATCTCGATGCGCTGCATCATTGCTTTAAATTTGTTGATCGCGTGACCTTTCAGCACTACCTGACTGCTTTCCCAGGTGAGGGTGTCGTTCAGGAAGGCTTCGGCTTTTTCGGCCAGAACAGGCAGCACCGGCTTCAGATACGTCACCAGAATGCGGAACATATTGATACCCAGCGAGCACACATCGTGGGTAAATTGCTGCTTGGTTTCATCTTTAATGGTTACCCACGGGGCATTGGCATCGATGAACTGGTTGGCTTTATCTGCCAGCGCCATAATTTCGCGGATGGCCTGGTGATACTTACGGTTCTCGAAGTTTGCCTCAATGGTATCCGCTGCCGCGTGGAACTCTGCCATCAGCGCTTCGTCAAGAACGGTGTCTGACAGCTTGCCGTCGAAACGCTTAGTGATAAAGCTGGCACAACGGCTAGCGATGTTCACCACTTTACCAACAAGGTCAGAATTCACTTTCTGGGCGAAGTCAGCAAAGTTCAGATCGATATCGGTAACACCATCACCCAGTTTCGATGCGAAGTAATAACGCAGGTATTCTGGGTCCAGGTGGTCGAGGTAGGTACGACCTTTAATAAAAGTACCGCGAGACTTCGACATTTTAGCGCCGTTAACCGTCACGAAACCGTGAATGTTCACACCGGTAGGCTTACGGAAACCCGCACCTTCCAGCATGGCTGGCCAGAACAGACAGTGGAAATAGGTGATGTCTTTACCGATGAAGTGATACAACTCGGTGTCGGTACCCTGGTTCCAGAAATCGTCAAAATTCACGTCGTTCTGGTCACAGAAGTTCTGGAAGCTGGCCATATAGCCAACTGGCGCATCAACCCATACGTAGAAGAATTTATTTGGCGCGCCCGGAATTTCAAAACCGAAGTAAGGTGCATCGCGGCTAATGTCCCACTGTTGCAGGCCTTCTTCAAACCACTCCTGGAGCTTGTTTGCCATTTCTGATTGCAGGGCACCCGAGCGGATCCATTCTTTCAGCATGCCTTCAAATTGCGGCAGGTCGAAGAAGAAATGCTCTGATTCTTTCAGTACTGGCGTGGCACCGGAAACCACACTACGTGGATTCTTTACTTCAGTAGGGCTGTACGTTGCACCACACACATCACAGCTGTCACCGTTTTGATCTTCCGCATTACAGCTCGGGCAGGTACCTTTTACGAAGCGGTCTGGCAGAAACATTTCTTTTTGCGGGTCGTACAATTGATTAATGGTACGCTTGCTGATGTAACCTGCTTCATCCAGACGGTTATAAATGGTTTCACACAGCGCCTTGTTTTCCGGCGAGTGAGTCACATAATAGTTGTCGTACTGAACGTGGAAGTCCAGTAAATCCTGGTGGTGTTCCGCACGGGTGCGGGCTACCATTTCTTCAGGCGTGATCCCCAGTTCCTGAGCTTTAAGCATGACGGGAGTACCGTGAGCATCGTCAGCACAAACACTGTAACATTCGTTACCGCGCAGGCGCTGGAAGCGGGTCCAGATATCAGTCTGGATATGCTCGAGTAAGTGTCCGAGATGGATAGAGCCGTTTGCGTACGGCAATGCACTGGTTACCAGAATGCGACGTTGCGCATTGGCCGGTGCAACAGAATTCGACGTGTTTTCAGACATAGTGTTATGTTTCTGTTCTCAGGCGTTAGAAAAGGCTGCAAATACTAGCGGAATCGCGCCACTTTTGCATTACGTAAATGGCACGAACGCTTATTTTAAAGGTGAATTATGTTCTTTTCCCGTAAGGGTGACAAGCGAGTGCAAACCGCTGCACAAACTCTGGCCGATTATTACTCTTTGTCGGTGGAGGAAACCAGCAAATGGTGCGACATCGACGGCAACAGTATCGCAATAACACTGCCGTTTTGTGCCTTAACGCAGCATGGTGCGTTACGCGACGTACTCACCGCGGCGTTGGATAAAGCCGGTCACGTTAATACGGCCATCGCGATAAATCAAAAAATCGTCGGTGCGAAAACCGCGCAACCACCGGTAACCAATATTCGCAATGTGGTGGCTGTGGCCTCTGGCAAAGGCGGGGTAGGGAAATCTACCACCAGTCTGAATCTGGCATTTGCGCTTATGCAGGAAGGTGCCAAAGTCGGTATTCTCGATGCTGATATTTACGGCCCATCCGTGCCCATTATGTTGGGAAACCCGTTGGCGCACCCGTCTACAGACGACAATAAACACATGAAACCCCTTGAAGCCTGGGGCATGGTCGCCAATTCCATTGGTTATCTGGTGCCCCAGGAAGATGCTGCGGTGTGGCGTGGCCCTATGGCCAGCAGGGCGCTAAAACAACTGCTGGATGAAACCTTGTGGCCGGTACTGGATTACTTGATTGTGGACATGCCGCCGGGAACCGGCGACATTCAATTAACCATGGCGCAGCAAGTGCCATTAAGCGCTGCCGTGGTAGTGACCACGCCGCAGGACCTCGCCGTGGCCGATGCGCAAAAAGGCATTTCCATGTTTGAGAAAGTGAACGTGCCGGTAGTGGGACTGATTGAAAACATGAGTTATTACCAGTGTTCAGCCTGTGGCCACACCGATTACCTGTTTGCGCAAGACGGCGGAAAAGCATTGGCCGAACGTTACAATTTACCGCTTCTGGCGGCGTTGCCACTGGATGTGTCAATTCGCGAGCAGGCAGATATCGGTAAGCCGCTGGTGGTAGATAAGCCAGATAGCCCGCTGGCCGCCATTTATCGTGATGCTGCCCGGGCACTTTCTATGCAAATGGGGCTGACATTACCTGCTCGAGAGAATGAATCGTACATTCGTGGTGAAACCATCGGCATCAACATTGTTTAAGAATAAATTCTTCCTTATGCGTTGTCTGACAAGCCCTGACAACGCATAATACCCCCCGTTTTATTCTCCCCCTTGGATAAGTTTCATGCGTTTATCAGACCGCGATATATACGAGTACCTGCAATCAGGCAAAATTAAGATTGATCCCACTCCCGAATACGAGCGCATTAGCGGCGTAACGGTGGATATGCGGTTGGGCAATAAATTCCGTGTATTTGAAGATCACCAAGCCGCTTACATTGATTTGTCCGGTCCTAAGCATGAAGTGCAAGAAGCGCTGAACTCAGTAATGAGTGACGAGATTGAGCTGGAAGAGGGCAAAGCGTTCTTCCTGCACCCAAAGGAACTTGCGCTGGCGATTACCCACGAATCTGTCACCTTGCCTGACAACATTGTGGGCTGGCTGGATGGCCGCTCTTCGTTGGCACGCTTGGGCTTGATGGTGCACGTAACGGCGCATCGTATCGATCCAGGTTGGTCTGGCAACATCGTACTGGAATTCTACAACTCCGGTAAGCTGCCGCTGGCCCTGCGCCCACTGATGAAAATCGGCGCGCTGAGTTTTGAAGTACTTTCCTCGCCAGCAGAAAAACCGTACAACGCCCGTGCTGATGCGAAATACAAAGGTCAGGCCGGGGCAGATGCCAGTCGGATTTCTTCTGATGATGATGGTAAATAGGTGAGGGTAATCAACGGATTGCTCATCAAATAATCGCTCGAACAAGTTTAGTCATAAATGTCGTTGCAATGTAGGCAAAAATGAGTAGACTTGTCGGCTCTTTCGGTCGGTGTGTGGCGCAGCTTGGTAGCGCACTGTCATGGGGTGTCAGGGGTCGGAGGTTCAAATCCTCTCACACCGACCAACTTCTCCGCTTTAAAATTAAATGCTTAATTCCATTTATCAAATGGTTCTTCAGGCAGGACACCCAAATTTAAAGCACTTCTCCAAAATATAATTCCTACTTCTCTTAAAGCTTAACAAAGTTAATTTTTATTGTTCCTAGGTGCTGTGTACTATTCCGTCAGTGAAGATTGTTGTCTTCGGGAGAGAAGCGTAAATTTGTCTGTTGCAGTTGTGCTAAACCTCATCCAAATGCCGACCAACGAACTCCATTGAGCCATTCCATGCAAGCTTAATCTCATTCGAATCAGGATCTCTATACCATGCATCAGACCAAGTATTCTCATGACTCCACTCCCAAGTGACTTTTCGTCCCTTTTCGAAGTGAGTCCGAGTAGTTGGGAAAACTCGGTAAAAAACTTTTTCACCATTAAAAGAGGCACTTTTCAAAATCACTCCTTTTCCGTTCTTAATTGGAACTGTGCATTCAGGATCGGAATAAATTAGCACCCCAGGGTCGTGTACCCAATTTGTCTGCCTAGGGAGTGCTCGGAGTGATTTTAGAATACTAACCCCCGAGTCTATTGCACTTAAAATGTTGCGTTCGTCAGTTTCACCACCGTGAATTATTTTATTTCTGGTTTCCCAAAACAGCCGAAGGCTGCTAGATATGTGCCTTGGCAAACCATAATGGCTATCTAATTCATCGATTGCTTGCCTCAGGCTTACACTTTTTCGACCCTTGAGCTTACCTATGCTAGCTAGAGTTTGTTTCGCCTCTTTTTCAATCTCAGCAGCGAGCAAAATCAAAGCTGCTTTGGGAGACTTTGAGGCCTCGTGAATTATGGTTTTTACCCCCGATTCATCACTTTTTAGCTCATTGTTGTTTTCGTCTGAACTATCAACCTCACTTGATGGAATAGCAGAAACTTCTTCAGACAATTGCGACGCTGAACGCTGGAGACTAACCAGAGAATCATTTAGCTCTACTTCTTGACCAAGCAATTTGCCTTTCTTAAATCTACCGATAGCTTCTGCCAGCTGACTTTTGAACAAGAATAACGCTACGAACGCAAAAATTGGCCACAAGAGACTTGCTAATGCTTTTAATAATTCAGATATTTCACTCATGTTTCAAATTCCATGGGTCACTCAACGCTCCTAGCAAGGGCAATAATACGTAGGTTAAAATACGGAACCAAGTGACGGGAGCCTGCGCGTTAGTGTCCCGCCGGCTTGGTTTGTTAAGCATTTCTTGCATTTTCAACAAGGGTGAGTGCCCTATCGAAACTGCGACCATACTCCATAGCTTCTTATAATGAAGCAGGTGAAACAAGATGCACATTTCCAGATAATTCGTTTGAGTCGTATTTTTGAGTCATATTTTTAACTCTTACTACCCTGTAATAATCCCAATCTTATTTCATAGTTGAAAGAAAAGGTAAATCACGTCAGACGCATTTTTAAAAAATTCAATAGTCTTTTCGTATGACGGGAATTCCCTTTTGTGACCAACGCTATTTCGAAAGGACACTATGCTTTTTGATAGCATCGGGGCTAGTTCACTATTTTCTATTGTCTAAAGAAAAATATATGCGCCTAAATGCCTTTCTGATTGAGGAGATACTTTTTCCATGCTTAGTAATAAATCTCTAATCGGTCTTATTTACACATACTAAGCTGGATATAAAATTCCTGAAACCTTTCTATTGCAGCGTTCATACGAAGCAACTGCATCACAATTTAATTCATAGATACCATTATCTGATACCAGAAAAGGTTATCTTTTCGTATCAATACATTTGTAACATTGAAGGTAAATCTTCATAAGTGCCTAACGCTGATCTTTGCGGAAAATTTGTGCAACAGCAGTACTTTGTTAGCGATTGTGGCTACCATAATTCACCTAGCTCCCCATCTCTGAGGTAGTATTTTTTTCCGTCAAGAATACTTTTTAGTGTAGCCTGAATATGAATTGGTTGATTTTCAATATCTACTTCCTTGACTTGATCTCTAAGTGCCTCGAAATCAATGACATCGCGGAAGCTTTTTTCATTAATCTGAACGTAAGGTCCGTTGGTAGAATCACAACCCGAGTTGCCAATTATTTCAGCCACCCTAATTGCGCCATTATCATTGCTCAAAATTTCTGAAATGAAGACAGAAGTCTTTACTTTTGACGATCTTTTCAATTCGTAGAAAATGTGTGACTCAAGGTGGTTGTTGATGAATGCCATATTAGTAAGTGCTTTCATCGCCATCTCTTGATAATCACCTTCAAGTTCTTCCAGCTGCTGTTCGGTGATCCATTCTTCATCATGGTTCTTCCCGTGCACCTGAACTCTAATTTTATACAGAACATCGGCTGCTATAGGGGCACTTTTTTCCCTATCTACCAAATATTTTATCAATGTATATTTATTGCCACTCTCAGATATAACCTTATTTGTCAGCCAATTCATTTGGCGATATAGATCCTTGGACATAAAGCCATAATTACTTTCTAAAGAGGATATAAGCTTGTCAGAATTAAGAAATGCATCATAAATGCTGGCCAGAATATCAGAACTATTGTCGCCGCATTCTCTCGCATAGTTCGTCATCATCTCAAGGAATCGATCTTCGGCGTCCTCAGTACTCACTTTTTCAAGAAAATCTGCTCGGTTAATTTCTCCAGAGATAAAGTCAAGAATCTCTTGATCTGAAAGATAGCCTATTGGCGTTTTGTAGTGAAATGCAACATGAAGTCTTTGAGGGGCTGACACTCGACCGGCGGAATCTGTATGGGAAACTCCATATTGAGAATAACCACCCGAATCCAGAAGTGGAAAGGTGTCACCAAGAAGTCCCTCAAGTAATTTGCGATCTCCTTCACTAAATACTTTGAGGAGAGAGTCTCGTTCATCCTTAAACGACTCGACCACCTTTTCTGGCTTATCCATCATAAGACCGTCATTTGACAATCTTTTACCGATGTAAGCTTCTGGCGAGTTCTTGATGTGCTCGTAAACAGAATTAGCTTTAGTAGCAATTATAGATAACGAGAAAAGATCTGAAAAACAAACCTGACCTTCAACCTGCTCCAAAACAAATCTCAAGTGATTAAAGGATCTTTTCAACTCCCTGGGGTTTTTGATTAGATGTTTGAAATAATTATAGTATATCCAGCTTAACCTCTCTTGATCACTTTCAAATCTATCAGTTAGGTTTCTATCGCTTAAGTTTTCCAGCTCAACATTAGCAAGCTCATTCATACCTCGTTCAGAAATTACAGGTAGAGGCACCCTGAGCTGTATTACCTTATTGATGTATTCGGAGGCATTAACTATGTCATTTTTATCCAAAACAGAGATAAGGTACTTTGAGTCAAAAGCCAATAGAAAAGATGTTCCAGAAAAGTCTGCTACAGCCTTAACGAGACGTAGGACTTGAAATGTTTCAGATGGGGTCAACCTATCAATATCATCTATAACAACAATTATTGGTGTTTTTATTTTATCTATTGCAGATACAACCTTCTTCTTTTTTCCGAGCAAATCTAGTTTTTTCAACTCTGCAATCTTTTTAGTTGAATTTCCAACCCCAGAAAATACTTTTTCAACAATTGACGCCCAAGGCTCTGCACCAGGAACTAGCTTAGCGACGCTAAAAAGGCTCGAATATGCTATTAATTCTTTGGCAGCTTTTAGAGCTGCATCAGAATTATCTTGAATATTTAGCTGTGATGAAAATTGAAGTAAGAAATCCTGAATTAACGATTCGGGTTTGCCAGCCAACCATGGGTTATATTCTATAATAATCGGTACAGATTCTTTTTCATTTAATGCGCCTTTGACTAGGTTAATTACTGACGTTTTTCCATAACCCCATTCCCCTTCCAAAGAAACAGTTAAACAATCATCATCATGATTCAATAGAAGTACATTAGCTAATTGGTTGGCAAAGTCGAGTCTATTTAGTAAATCCGGGTCATTGGGACCCCCCTGTATCGGTTGGTCGTTATGGTACTTTCCCATTCATAGATCCATCATATTGTGAATTTTACTGTTACTTGATAGTAACACCCGCTTCCCATGGAAAACCATATACTGTGTTTTCATAGTAAATAAAATAAAATAAAATAAAATGTCTATTTCACGCACAAACCAGCCATTCAATACACACGATTAGATTTCCATTACTGCTATCATAACAACATACATCAATCAGAGGCTGAAAAGAGTGCATTCGAACCACATAAGCTAAGTAAATGAATGCATTTATCGGCGCTGATGCGGCATGCGCAAAAGACGAGTATCAGCCACGTTCCATATACTACTGGCAAGATGGACGGGCGGCTTCTGTCCATTTCCATTCGACACTGCATCAGTACAGCCACCGAGAATACTGGGTAACGCTAATCTTATTCACATTAAAATAGATACCCAGAAAGCTGCAACTCCCAAACAAATCCGCCATAATGCCGCGGATTTTTGAAAATAGCGGAGTTTGAAATGGCTTATAACAGTCTGGATGAGCTGGTGGCTCAAGTTGAAAGTACGCCGGAAACCATTGAGTTTGCTGACGTGATTGCGCTGGTCGACAGCAGCTTTATCTTCACGCCGACCAACTTTACCAATGGTGAAGTGACGAATGTGGCGAATACTAACAACGGTTCTTGCAAGTTACTGGCATTGGGTCAGCACTTGAAGTTGTCAGAAGCGCAGACGCTGGCATTGTTTGGTGCGTTCTATCGAGACGATGTACTTCAGCACCCTGAAGGTGATGACCACGCCAATATCCGTAATTTTATGGTTACAGGTCATGCTGGTGTGTCTTTCGAACAATTTCCGCTGACGCTGAAAAACTAAGTTAGATCCATTTCCACACCTACATTCACAATCCCAGCCGGTTTAATTGTCTGGTAAACCGGCTAGTGCAGGTTAATTGCTCGACAGTTGATACGCACAAATGCCTACTGCACTACCTAAATTCAGCGATTCGATGTTGCCGCTACCTGCAATGGTAAAGGCATCTGCATTGGTTTGCTGTAACGCTTCTAGCGGCACCCCGCGGGCTTCGTTGCCGAATAAATAACAGGGGTAATCTTTGAAAGAACCATCGTTGATTGGCGTTCCCTGCAAATCTAAATAAGCGAAGCGGCTAAACCGGGCTTCCAGATCTGCCAGGGTGATGTCCATTTCCACTGGCATATGGAAAATGGCTCCCATGCTGGCGCGCACGGCCTTGGAGTTAAACGGGTCGACGCTGTTGGGGCTTAGTAGAAGACGAAAGTTACCGAACCAAGCTAATGAGCGAAGAATGGTGCCAAGGTTACCGGGGTCCTGAATCTCATGCAGGTAAATGCAACGTTCATTGCCGTTACCTTGCGCATTAGACGAACCGGGCAGGGGGACGCGGGCGATGACGCCCTGGGGCGTTTTCGTGTCGCTTAATGCTGCCATCTGGCGATCGGTGATGGTGACTACATCAAACCCGTCGGCCAGCGATTGCCCTCGGCTTAACCAGGCTTCTGTGGCATACAGGGTTACCGCAGCAGGTTTCAGCGGTGATTGCTTCAGTTCCTGAATCAGATGCTCCCCTTCCACTAAGTAAAATCCAAACTGCGAGCGGTACTTTTTTTGATGCAGTTTTTTGACGTCGTCTAATTTCATAGTGGAGGTAATTCCGGGCAACAGTGATAAATGCAGTAAAGATGGCGCGCATTGTAGCCTGTTCCAGCACTTAAGTCAGGCGGCCTCTGAAAGATTATTGTTGTGTGTCATTTGCAAAACCGGCATGCATGATTACAATAAACGCCGATTTTAAACCCATAACCGCAGAGTAAATATGGCCCGCTCAAAAACCAGTAAAAAATGGATGGAAGAACACGTAAACGATCCCTATGTGAAAAAAGCACAGGCAGACGGGTACCGTTCCAGAGCGAGTTATAAACTTCTCGAAATCAACGAAAAAGATAAGTTGTTTCGTGCGGGCAGCGTGGTAATGGATTTAGGTTCAGCGCCAGGCGGTTGGTCACAAATTGTTGCCCCGATTGTTGGAGATAACGGCCGGGTTATCGCCTCCGACATTTTGCCCATGGACAGCATTATTGGTGTCGATTTTATTCAGGGTGATTTTACCGACGAAGCCGTGTACGACAACATCTTACAAACCCTGGGCGACGATCGCGTTGATGTGGTTATTTCAGATATGGCGCCAAATATGAGTGGCGTGAACACCACCGATCAATATGCGTCTATGTATTTGGTCGAACTGGCTTTAGACATGGCGAGAAACGTATTGAAACCGGGTGGTAGCTTTTGCGCCAAAGTTTTCCAGGGTGTGGGCTACGACGAATATGTGAAGGATGTACGCTCGTCTTTCAATAAAGTGATTGTGCGTAAACCTGCGGCTTCCCGCCCACGTTCACGTGAGGTGTATTTGGTGGCGACAGGCTTTAAAGGTTAGCTTTCGGGTTAATCGCGCCTTACTTTTCTAGCAAGGGCAGTTTGTCTGGTACACCATTCCAACTGTCTGCGTCTTCAGGGGGCGGGATCACTTCGGTGATATTCGGCCACTGCTGACTTAACTCGGCGTTAATGGCGAGGTAAGGCTTTTGCTCATCGGTTAAATGGGTATCCTGAATAATCGCTTCTGCCGGGCACTCAGGCACGCATAATGCGCAATCAATACAAATAGCCGGGTCGATGGCCAGAAAATTTGGCCCCTCAAAGAAAGCATCAACCGGGCAAACTGCTACACAGTCGGTGTATTTGCATTTCACACAGTTGTCAGTCACTACAAACGTCATTATCAAATAAGTAAAAAGCTCAATTTGGCCGAATTATAAGGGTTCTGGCGCAGGATCGAAAGACAATTGCCATTGAATGGCTATCCCAACGACGGCATCTGCATTACACTATGCGGGCTCTGACAGACAGGCTGTCCGGCAAATTAGGATCTTCCCCCATGTTACGTTTAACCGATATAAAACTTCCCCTAAACCATGATGAATCTGCACTGAGTGAAGCTATTTTGGCGAAACTCGGTATTGCTGCCGATCAACTCACCGAAATCAGCGTGTTTAAGCGGGGTTACGATGCCCGTAATAACAAAGACATACAGCTTATTTATACGGTTGATGTAGCGGTAAACAATGAAGCGATTCTGCTGGAGAAGTTTGACCGCGATCCTCAGGTGCGCGTAACACCGGATATGACTTACAAATTTGTCGCTCAGGCACCAGAAAATATGAATAACAGACCGGTTGTTGTGGGCTTGGGTCCGTGCGGCATTTTTGCCGCCCTCATTCTTGCACAAATGGGGTATAAACCTATTGTGCTGGAACGGGGCAAAGCCGTGCGTGAGCGCACCAAAGATACCTTCGGATTCTGGCGTAAACAGCCTTTGAATCCGGAATCCAATGTACAGTTTGGTGAGGGCGGTGCGGGTACGTTCTCCGACGGAAAACTCTACAGTCAGGTTAAAGACCGCAAGCACTATGGCCGCAAGGTATTAAAAGAGTTTGTTGATGCGGGGGCGCCGGAAGAAATCCTGTATGTGAGCAAACCGCACATTGGTACCTTTAAGCTGGTGAGCATGGTAGAAAAGATGCGTCAGCAAATCATTGATTTAGGCGGTGAGATCCGTTTTTCCACTCGGGTTGAAAAGCTTGATATGGATGGAACTGACGGTGAGCTTTCGGTGAAAGGTTTGCATTTAAACGATGGTGGCTATCTGGCGTGTAAACAAGTCATTCTGGCTCTGGGGCACAGTGCCCGCGACACCTTCGAAAATTTATATGAACAGGGCGTGTACATCGAAGCCAAACCGTTCTCAATCGGATTTCGAATCGAACATGAGCAAAGCATGATTGACCAGTGTCGCTTTGGTGATAATGCCGGAAACCCGATCCTTGGTGCTGCCGATTATAAACTGGTACATCATTGCAAAAATGGCCGTACGGTTTACAGCTTCTGTATGTGTCCGGGCGGCACCGTGGTTGCTGCGGCTTCAGAGCCGGGAAGAGTGGTTACCAACGGTATGAGCCAATACTCTCGTCATGAAAGAAATGCCAATAGTGCGATTGTGGTGGGGATCACGCCGGAAGAAGACTATCCAGGACACCCTCTTGCAGGCATTGCGTTGCAGCGCAGTTTGGAAGAATTAGCGTATAAAGCGGGCGGTGAAAATTACAACGCGCCAGGCCAATTAATTGGTGATTTCCTGGCGGGTAAACCCAGTTCTGAATTAGGTGAGGTAACGCCATCTTATACGCCGGGTGTAACGTTAACCGATTTAAGTAAAGTGGTACCCGACTACGTTACCGCAGCCATTCGCGAAGCAATCCCCGCGTTCGACCGTCAAATCAAAGGTTTTGCCAAAGCGGAAGGTACGCTCACCGGTGTTGAAACGCGTACGTCTTCCCCGGTATGTATCAAACGCGGAAAAGACTATCAAAGTATTAACGTAAAAGGTTTGTTCCCTGCGGGTGAGGGAGCTGGATACGCAGGCGGGATCTGGTCTGCAGGTATCGACGGTATTCGTGTTGCTGAAGCATTGGCAGAAGTATTCGACAATGCCTGAGTGCGAAGTAGCGTAATATCAGGCTACGACTAATCACCAAGGGCCACGTTTCAACGTGGCCCTTTTTTTAGTGTGTCATATGATGCTAAGCATGCGCAGCTTGCGACGATGTTGCTATGGCCTGTATTATCGCGGCAACCGATGCATCATTGTTTAGCTGACTGAGAAAGCCCGCGTACAACTTTGCAAAGGCTGGGTATTCTGCCAGCTCACCAAAAATTTCTTTCTGACGTAGAAATATCAGCGGTTCATCTTTACTCAACGTTGCAAACTGCTTCAGTTTGCTGGCCTGAACATCAATAATCTCAAGCGGATTTCCGTGCTGATCTTTACCTGAATAGCTATATCGACACCAGGCTGCAACGATGAATGCGGCACAGTGCACGCTGCCACCTGATGCCAGATTTTCTTTAATCGTTGGTACCAGAAAGGTGGCAAACTTCGACGAGCTTTCAGAACAAATGCGACTCAGGTGATCTTTGATGTTCGGGTTACTGAATCGGGTAAGCAGGGTATCTTTGTACGCGGATAAATCGATGCCGGGAACGGGTTGAAGAACCGGTGTGGCTTCAGTATCCATAAACATTCGCAGAAAGCGGGCAAAAAGCGGGTCGCTTACGGTTTCATCTATGGTGCTGTAGCCGTGCAAAGAGCCTGATATGCCAAGCACTGTGTGGCCGGCATTAAGCAAGCGAATCTTCATGGTTTCATATGGGGTTACATCATCGACGAGTTGCGCGCCGCAGCGTTCCCAACCAGGGCGCCCAGTACTAAAACTGTCTTCAATTACCCATTGATGAAATGGCTCACAGGTTACCGGCCACGCATCATCAATGCCGCATTCCTGCAATTCATCGATTACCGCGGGCGTTGTCGCGGGGGTGATACGATCAACCATGGCATTAGGAAAACATACATTGGTTGAAACCCAATCGGCCAATTCTTCGTCGAAAGCACTGATGTAGCTGGTCAGCATTTTTTGGGTAACATGCCCGTTATGCTGAATGTTATCGCAAGATTGCACGGTGAATGGCTTCTGGTTGCGATCGCGCCGGAGCTTCAATGCCGCGGCCAAATAGCCAAATACAAGACGCGGTGACTCTGGATGGGCAATGTCATGTTTGACATCTGGGTTTGAGAAATCAAATTCGCCTGTAGCCGGATTAAAATTGTAGCCACCTTCGGTGATGGTAAGCGACACGATTTTAGTGTCAGAGGCGGCCATGGTTTCGATAACGGCAGCAGGGTTGTCTGGTCCAATCAGAAAATCTGTCAAACAACCAATAACCTGAACGTCACTTTGTCCATCAGGATGTTTAATAAGCAACGAATACAAGTAATCTTGTTGTTCTAAACATTGCTTGAGTTTCCGGTCTCCTTCCCGCAAACCTACGCCACAAATGCCCCACTGGGTATCGCCAGTTTCAGACATGTAGTTGTCGGTATAAAAGGCTTCATGAGATCGGTGAAAGCCGCCCACGCCCACATGTACGATACCGGGTTTAAGGGTTTCACGATTATACTCCGGCACTTTAATGTGTGCCGGTAGTTGATGAAGGTTTTGGTTATTCAGAGTGAGTGGCATTAACGAAATCCTGTTGTGAAGCTGTGGCCTGCTGCTGTCTGCGTTTCATCGCCCAATAAGCGGTAACAAAATAGCTTACCGTGCAAGCAAAGCCGATAGAGAAGAAGAGGCTGCGGTTAGATGCATAGTCCTGCATGTCGGGTGATAAAAACATGGTATTGACGGCTAGCGCCAGGGTAACCAGTAGACTGCCTACCGATACTGTGCTGAGTAGACGAGTAAGCGCTGACGTATCTTCTTGGAGTGTGGGTTCTGCAGCACCTTGCTTTGCCTGATGTACTTCAACACGTTGGTCGAAAGCTTCCATTTCTGCTTGTTCTGCTGGATACGATTCTTTAGCGCCATGCTTTCTGGCTAGGAAGATATACACGCCAATGGTGAACACCCACGTAGGCAGGAACAGGTAGTAGAACGAAATGACATCCAGCACATTCAAGCCGAATCCGAATACCAGTCCTAACGCCCACGCTGCAACGGCTGGCGTGCTGTGATTGAGCTTTTTATAACTGGCCCAGTAGCGTGTC
Source organism: Alteromonas confluentis (assembly GCF_001757105.1). GTDB lineage: Bacteria > Pseudomonadota > Gammaproteobacteria > Enterobacterales > Alteromonadaceae > Alteromonas > Alteromonas confluentis. Next base: position 165,172 of record NZ_MDHN01000021.1, on the reverse strand, counting down.
ATACCGAGTTTAGGAAACAAAAAGTGCTCGGCAAATACAATGGCGCCAACGGGCACCACCAGTAGTCCTGCGTAGGTAAGCAGTGGCAATAACTTGGTGAATACAAAAGGAAAACAAGCAATAACAACGGTCACCAGACCAACAATAAATGTTGTACGGTTACGAGAATGATTAGTGAAGATAGCTTGTGCAGCCAGGCCCGCGCGATACAGGTTTGCATTCGCTGTGGTCCATCCTGCAACGATTACGATCACCAGGCCCGACAAGCCAAGCGCATGGAACGCCACGTCACCGGGGTCGAGTTCAACAATGGATTTTTGCACCAGTATTGCGGTCCCTGCGCCCATGATACCGGCAGAAATCCAGGCAATATAGTGGCCGAATAACATGCCAGCAGAAGTACATAAACCATAGCTACGTTTACGTGCGTAGCGCAGTAAAGCCATATCGATAAGGCCAAAATGGGTGATGGTGTTCGCTGCCCAGGAAAAACCGATCACTTCCATGAGCCCAATGCCCGGTTCGCCGCTGGCATCAACGCCAGTCCACACAGAAACACTGCCGATGTGCATAAAGTCAGACCAACCGGAAATGGTTGTTTGCCCGATAACGGCGTTGGCCAATTCAGGCATCAGTACTAACGGCCCGCAAATAAACATTACGAAAAGCCAGGGCGCACAAATGCCGGAAAAGTTAGATACCGCATTGAATCCATACATGGCAACCAGTACCACGATAATGCCTACAGCCAGAACAACTAAAACAAACCAGGCATTGGTTGGGTACCAGTTAAGTTGCGCCGGAATATTCAGTGCGAAGCGCACCGCCGTGGCGGACACGGTAATCATTGCCGCTGAAATGACGGTGAAAATAATCACATTGGCCCAGTTATAGAGCCGCGTCATAGAACTGCCAGCAATTTTTTGCAGGTAGGTATACAAGCTAAGACGGGTTTCAACCGCGATTGGGGTAGTGATAAATGTCCAACTCAACACAGCAAGTATATTGCCGATTAGCAAGCCCAATAAAATATCAGTCATAGATGCACCAAGCGCTACAAAGGTGGCGCCAAATACAAATTCTGAGGCAGCGACGTGTTCACCGGCATAAAGCCCGAGAAAGTGCCGCCAGCCTTTAAGCTTATGTTGGGCAACGGGGAGTTGTTCTTCTTCAATCTGATGTAGATCGGTTTGAGAATTATGCATTGTTAACTTCCACTGGTTGTTCTCTTATTGTTCAGCGTTGGCACTCAGTAACCATAGTGAAAACTCGACCTGACACAAATTCAGGTCTTCAATATGACTGTTTGAGCATATGCTATTTGTGTGGGCATATTCTCAGCATGGTGTTAATGTGTCAACAGTGCATTAACAAACCTAGCGAGTATACCCAACTGAATTGCCACGCTTATATGAGCCGATTTTCAGTTACTGAACTGATTACGTTGGTTTTTATTTCTCTTTTAACAGTACGGCGAGTAATTCGGGCTGATGTAAAAATTGTTTTTAGATACACTGCGGCTCGGCTGCTTTATGTTTTAACGTTGAAGTCTGAAACGATTTCAAGCTGAACAGGATGTGAAATGGAACAAATCGAACTGGTCATTTTCGACTGCGACGGTGTGCTGATTGATAGCGAAGTGTTGAGTTTGCAGGTGTGGGTTCAATTACTCGCTGCCAGAGGGATCCGCATCGATAGTGCGTATTTTGCGAGCCATTTTCTTGGTCGAAGTATGGAGCACGTTAAAGCAAAAATTCTGCACGACTTTGAGTTAGAAGTGACCGACGCGTTAACGGATGAATTTGCCCACGAACTGCAAATGATATTCGCCAGGAAGCTCACCGTTACTCCTCACATCACAGCATTGCTGGAATCACTGCGTGTTCCTTATGTTTTGGCAACCAGCAGCAGCCCAGCGCGCACAGAAATGGCGTTGTCGGTTTCTGGCTTAAACCGTTACTTTACCAAACCGCAGATCTTTACCGCTTCTATGGTGGCGCGAGGAAAGCCTGCCCCAGATCTGTTTCTACACGCGGCATCCTGTTATCAAACTGCGCCGTCTTCTTGTTTGGTACTGGAAGATTCTGCCCCTGGCCTGGCGGCAGCAAAAGCGGCAGGTATGCATTTCCGGCATTACGTGGGTGGAAGTCATCTGACGCATGTGGGGCAGCAGGGCGAAGACACATTAGTAGATTGGCGTGATTTTGCCGTACAATTCTCAGAAATTATGAAGTAGTGAATAAACCGATGAAATCGACTTCTGCAGGTGAACAACAGAAACTGGAAGACGCCGCCCGAGCGGGCTGGTTGTACTATGTTGCGGGTAAAAGCCAGGACGAAATTGCACGGCAAATGCGTATCTCCCGGCAATCTGCACAGCGCCTGGTTGCGCTTTCGGTTTCTGCGGGCCTGATTAAGATGCGCCTGGAGCATCCGTTGGCCGCTTGCATGACGCTCGCCGCGCAATTACAGGAAACCTTTGGTTTAAGCACCTGTGAAGTGGTGCCCAGTGCTGAAAATAGCCCAACATCGACCGCCGGACTTGCTCAGGCGGGGGCTGCTGAGATGGAACGCTACCTTAAAGGCGCAGACCCCCAAGTGGTGGCATTTGGCACTGGTCGAGTTTTGCGAGCTTGCGCCGATGAGTTGTCTGTCATGGATTGCCCACAGCACAAAATTGTTTCGTTGGTGGGAAACATTACCGATGATGGTTCAGCCAGCCGCTATGAGGTTGCAGTGCATGTGGCAGAAAGAATTGGTGCTGTGCATTATCCCATGCCGCTACCTGTTATTGCCGGTAGTGCTGCCGAGAAAACCAACTGGCACAACCTGCCCAATGTTGCGAAAGTACAAACATTGGCTGCACAAGCTGATGTAGTGTTTGTCGGCATTGGGCAATTGGGCACGCAGTCGCCTTTGCACGATGATGGATTTATTATTGAATCAGAACTTGCTGAGTTGGAAACGCAGGGGGCGGCAGGCGAAATTATCAGTTGGATCTATAACCAAGATGGCATCATTCTCGACTGCTGCGTGAATACGCGCGTAACCAGCACTTCCTTATCTACCTTCGAGTATAAGCCGACCATCGGCATTGCCGCTGGGGAAGGGAAGGTGGCCGCAATACGTGGCGCACTGCGTGCGGGTTTGATAAACGGCCTTATCACCAATGAATACACGGCACGTCGATTACTGACTTGATTCACGATGTTGGAGCGTCGGGCACTGCAGGTCGCTATTGCGCTTGAATAAAAAAACGGTCACTGCTGAGTGACCGTTTTTGTATTTATCACACGCAAAACACTAGAACTCGATACCTACGGCGAGTTGGATACGGCGAGGGTTATAGAAGTTACGTGGTTGGCCGAATAACTCACTGGTCATCAGCGGGTTGGCACTGTAACCGGTTTGATTATCAAACACGTTAAACAAATCCGCACGGAATCGTGCCGTGTAGCCTTCCACAAATTCCCAGTACTGGGTATAACTTAAATCGAGCTGCCAGTGACTGGCGTCGCGGCGGGTTCCCGCCGGTTCGGCATAACGGGTTGTGCTTGAAGAATAGCCGTAAGGCGTTCCATCCCATGCTGTCCAGGCACCGCCAGACTGGAAGATGAAAAACGCGCCCAGTACGCCATCCCAGTCGGTGGTGTAGGTACTGTTAATTTTCACCTTGTGCGGCTTGTCGCCTGCCAGATTACCGTAGCGGAAATCCCAAGGCATCCGACCCGGGCCATCACCATAGTTCGATGAGCCAATGAACAGGTTGGCATCGTTGCCGGTTGAAGTGTTGTCCTGATCGAAGTTTCCGTAGTAGTGGCTCCACACGTAAGAGGCGTTCACAAAAACTTTATCGTTGTTGTATTCGCCTTCAACACTCCATTCCCAGTATTTGGTTTGACCGTCGTCAACTTCGGCAATGACATAACTGGAACCGCCCACTTCAGCACGCATGTCGTCGAGGTTAGGAATATACAAACCCTTCGCCGCAATGTTTTCCGGTACGCCGCCAGCAGGGCCGTACTCGCCATAGAGACGAGCGCCGTTAGGCATGTCTTCCCAGAAGTGGCTACCATAGCGATAACGCAAATGGGAACGCACGAAGAATTGGTTAGTCAGCAGTTTTGAGGTACCTAGTGTCCACTCGTCAATTCGGCGAGGGCGTAAATTGTCGGCAAAGAATTTGCCCGATGATCCTGGCGCACCACCGGCTGCGAGATATTCACCGTTTTCATCGAAGTGAACCAACAAGGTACCGCGGATGTTGCGATCCCACGAGGCTGCGCGGGCCAGAGAACTGGCGTTCGGGTTATAGCTGGCGTAGTTGGCGAACACGTTGGCGCCGTCCTGGTATTCCCATTTCACACCCAGGCGAGGCTGAAACATATCTTTCCAGTCTGTTTTGTACATTTCGTACTTTTCGCCCGGGGCTAACTCGTAGCCGGAAAGATTATTACTGTTCTCTCTTAAACCTTGCCCGTAAAGGGTGTCCTGACTCAGCAAGAAACCAATGTTATAGGTAAAATCACCGTGCTGAATTTCATCATTAAACTCTAAATCAATCGACTCTGAAGACGATTTCAGCGAGGGAATAATGGTACCGTCGGGATTAAAACTGGCCGCTTCAATGCTGACTTCATAGAACACATCCGACACATCATTTTCGCCATCAGAGCCTAAACCACCCACATAGGCGATAGACCCCCAGCCATTTGAAACTCGGCGCAAATCTTCGCCGAGTTCAGACCAGCGTGCTCCCAGGTGAATCATATGGGTGAGGTTACCGGTGTAAAGTTCGGTATCAAAGCCTACCTGGAACGACTCGCGGGAATATTCCACAGAGTCGATGGTAGGATAAACGCCCACACCACCACCGCCGCTTAATTCTCCGTCATCGCCCACATAACCGTACTGATTGATATATTGTTGGGCATAGCTGTTAAACAGGTCGTATTGGGCCATTGTCGCTGCATCAGCGCCCTCCGGGTAGTCGCGCAAACTTTGAATGCCAAATGCGCCCTGACTCGCTAAATCACTTGAATCTAGTGCATCGCCCATAACGGGCGTGAAGTTAAGCATCACATCCGGCAGGGTCGCACCTTCTTCTTTATATTTTGCATACTTGAAAGTGAATGAAGAGGCATCGCCAACCAACCAGGAGCCGTCAATTGAGGTAATGTTGATTTTCGATTCACTTCCCTGGGAGCGGTCATCGGTTTCAAATTCACCAATGGAAGCGCCGGTGATCTCTTTGTCTGATACACGGTGGCTGGCATTCAGTAAAATTTCTTCGGTGGGCGCCCAGGTTAGCTTGCCGAAATATTCATCGCGGGTACTTTTATACGATTTTGCCGGCCCATAAGCGGTGACTTTATCTTCGCCGGTTTCTTCAGGTCGGTAGTAAGAACCGTAAAAATACAGGGTATCTTCAATGATGGGGCCGCTCAGAGAGCCGATTATCCAGCTTTGGTCTACATCGCTGATCACGCCATCTTCAGGCGTTGCGGTGAAATCAGCATTTTGGAGTCGATATTCCAGGCTACCGTGGAACTCATTGGTACCGGATTTTGAGGTGGAGTTCACCGAGAAGCCACCTGCACGGTTAAAGCCAATTGCCTTGGCACCGCCACGGTCGACAGAAAGATAAGCGATATCGTGAGTAGCAGGTTCAGAGGACAGGTTACCGAACATGGGCAATGACAAATCTACGCCGTCTAAGGCGTAACTATTATCTACACCAGAGCCACCGGCCGACGGTCCTAGCTTACCGTTTTCTGTGTACTCCACACCTGGCAGTATTTTCAGCATCTCGCGATAGGACTGTCCGACAGGCATGTTAGAGATAACATCTTCTCCGAAGGAGTTAGAGAGCGAAGAATCGCCTTCAGTAATAATGGCCGAACCGTAAATTTCGATAACTTCGGTTTCTGCTGGCTGATAGGCTAAATCGACAACCGACGCTTGTTCCAAAAGTACTTGTGTTGAGGTTTTTCTTACCGAGCCATCGGCAAAGGTAAATGTGAGTTCGTAATAGCCAGGCAATAAATAAAGCAGGCTGTACGAGCCATCCGGGCGTGTGGTAGCGGTACGCGGTTTTGGCATAACATCACTGGTTGCCGTTACGGTTACGCCGCTAACGGAAACACTGCCGCTCGGCGCGGTTACGGTACCTTTAACGCTACCAGTAATTTGTTGGGCCTGGGCGGGGGCCACTATCATGGTTGTGGCAACCCCGGCAGTAAGTAAAAGCGCTGAAGAGATGGAAGAACGGTTTTTCCAGTGAGTGTGAATTGCGTGGTTTATAGCACGGCTGAGATACCCACCGACAAAACACGCTTTGGTGGTGTGCGTGAATCCCTGTTTCATTATTATGACCTTTTAAAGAATTAAAGATTTGGAAACTACTCCCTTCCAATGACTAACTTTCACTATTGTGTAAAGAGGGTCAAGATTTGTTTTGTCTTAAAAACGTAATATTGCTGTTCGTTTAGCTTAATAATGAAAGCTATGACGGGAAAAGTTATTTAGTTTCTGCAAGTTAGGGGTAACTGGTCACACTAGGAATTTACTTTGAATGGTTCTGTCGCCCACGCTTTTTAGACCGACATTAGCCTGTGTTCAACGGCGGTTAAATGCTTATCTCCAATCGACTGCCTGTTAACCTTTACGCAACTTTTTCTTTTCAATAACAACCGAAATAAGCAATAATGATATCGATGTCATTATTTCTGCCGATTAATATTTCCGTAAACTAATGAAATTGGCGGGCTACGTTTTAAATTGATACAAATTTCTATTGTTAAATGACATCGATATCTTCGTTCTAATTACAAGAGTAAACTTATGAGAAACCGTTTCCAATTTTCTTTAATTGCCTGTGCTTTAGCCGGCGTGGTGGGCTGTTCTGCTGATGTTCAGCAGGTAGCATCACAGGCAGGACCAAACGCATTGTCATTTAACGATCGAAACCACAACAACAAGCTGGATATTTATGAAGATACCAGTGCGCCTGTAACGGCTAGAGCAGATGATCTTATCAGTCGGTTGACCCTTGAGCAGAAAGTAAAAATGGTCACTGGAACCGGTTTCTCTGTAAGTGGGGTAGGCGGCTCTGAAAAAGTGCCGGGTGCGGCGGGTTCTACTTTCGAAATTCCTGAGTTGGGCATTCCCGCAATGGTATTAACCGATGGTCCTGCTGGCGTGCGTATTGAGCCAAAACGTGAAAACGACGACGCTACCTACTATGCCACAGCCTTTCCTATTGCCACTTTGCTGGCGTCCAGTTGGGACAAAACGCTGGTGGCCGAGGTGGGAGCTGCCATGGGCGAAGAAGTGAAAGAGTATGGTGCGGATATCTTCTTAGCACCGGGCATGAATATTCACTACAACCCATTAGGTGGGCGAAACTTCGAATACTATTCTGAAGATCCTTATCTGAGCGGCAACCTGGCAGCATCAATTGTTAACGGTATTGAGTCGAATGGTGTAGGCGCAACCATTAAGCACTTTGTTACTAACAGTGCGGAAACCAGCCGCATGTGGATGGACGCGCATGTGAACGAGCGTGCTTATCGTGAACTGTATCTACGCGGATTCGAGATTGCGGTAAAAGAGTCCCAGCCTTGGGCAATTATGACGTCATACAATAAGGTAAACGGTACCTATACCTCGCAAGACGAAGTGCTACTGACAGACGTGCTGCGCGGAGAGTGGGGCTTTGAAGGTTTGGTGATGACGGACTGGTTTGCAGGCGACAGCGCACCAGCGCAAATGCAGGCGGGTAACGATCTCATCATGCCGGGCATGCCAGATCAGCGTCAGGCCATTATTGATGCGGTGAAAAATGGTACTCTGGATGAAAGTACCCTTGATCGTAATCTGCGCAAAATTTTCACCGTGATGTTTGCATCACCGTCTTTCAATCATTATGACTACTCTGACAAGCCGGACTTAAAAGGCCATGCTGAGGTTGCCCGTCAGGCGGCAGCTGAAGGTGTTGTATTGTTGAAAAATAAAGGAGATGCGCTGCCGTTAACCGGTTCGCAAACGGTTGCTGCTTTTGGCAACACATCTTATGAATTCATTGCTGGTGGTACCGGTAGTGGTGATGTTAACGAAGCCTACACGGTTTCTTTGGTGCAGGGGCTGGAAAACAGTCCGTTGAAAGTCGAGCGCTCGCTGCAGAAATCCTACGATGCCTTTATGGCGGCTGAAAAAGCCAAACAACCTGAAAAGAAAAACTTCTTTGATTTGTTGCCGCCGCTGCCAGAATTTGAGCCCAGCGAGGCGATGGTTGCAAAGCTCGCTAATTCCACAGACGTCGCTTTGATAACCTTAGGGCGCAACGCCGGTGAATTTCAGGACCGCGGCGTTGAAGGCGATTTTGACCTGACTGATGCTGAACAGTCGCTGATCACCAAAGTGTCAAAAGCTTTCCATGCAAAAGGGAAAAAAGTGGTGGTGGCATTGAACATTGGTAACGTGATTGAAACGGCCAGTTGGCGAGATAAAGTCGATGCCATTGTTCTGCCATGGCAGGGCGGCCAGGAGGCGGGTAATGCATTGGTCGACGTGCTCACAGGGAAAGTTAATCCGTCGGGCAAACTGGCAACAACGTTCCCCATGTCTTATTCCGATGTAGCGTCGTCTGACTCATTTCCAGGATTCAATGTGAGCGATGAAGAGGTAACAGACCCTTATATCGGATTGTTCGTGGGTCATCACAGCCAACTAAATTACGAAGATGGGGTTTATGTAGGGTATCGTTATTATGATGCATTTAACATTGCGCCAGCATATCCGTTTGGCTATGGCTTGTCGTACAGCAGCTTTAATTACAGCGATTTACAGGTAACCAGCAACGACGGTAACGGTAATGTTACCTTGTCGGCCACCATTTCTAATCAGGGGGATGCCGCGGGTAAAGAAGTGGTTCAATTGTACGTTTCAGCCCCGAAGGGGAGTCTTGCGAAGCCTGTTAAAGAATTGAAAGGCTTTACAAAAACCGCAGCGCTGCGCCCAGGGCAGTCAGAAACGGTCACGTTTACACTTACGCCTAAGTTGCTGGCTTCGTTTAACCCCGCGCAACGGGCGTGGGTGGCCGATGCAGGTGAATACACGCTTATGCTAGGTGCATCGTCGGCGGATATTCGTGCTACTGCCACAATAAATTTGGCTACGCCAGTGGTTGCAGACAAAGTCTCGGTAACGCTTAACCCTTCACCGAAGGTGAAAGAAATTACTGCGCAGTAAATTTCCCCACTTAGAGCCGGCATTGTCGGCTCTTTCTTTTTTACTGAAAATCTGCTGGTCAAATGTCTATCACACTAAAAAATGGTGGTTTTTTAAAATAGGCTGGTCAGTATCGCTAATTCTTGAATCGGGGAATGACGGATTTTTTAGTAAGTCGTTGAAAATATTAAATTAATAATTTTGGCATCCGCCTTGCGATAGGAAGAGGGAGCAAACGGCTCCACTCTTTAAATAATTGCAAAGGATATAAATTATGAAAGTATTAGCGAAAACTCTGGCGGTAGTAGGTTTATTTTCTGGTTTGACTGGTGCGGCAATGGCAACGCCTGAACTGTATGTTGCTGATGATGCGGCGTCTTCAAAAATTTGTGTTACTGCTGCTACCGGCGATAAATTCGCGCTGCGTTCTGCCATTAAAGATGCGGGCCTAACCAAGCAATATGTTGAAAACAAAATTACCTGCAACGACATGCCTATTGTCAGCTTCGTTGCTCAGTACAGCGAGAACCCGCAGTCGGTTAACGATTTCATTACTAGTGGCCGCTACTCAGAAGAAAATTACTTAGCCAGCCTTAACGCTGCTCAGTAATTAGCATGGTAATGGTTTTACCCGCATTGCTTTTGTATCGATGTTGTTCAGTTCACAGGGGTTGGTGAAAAACGATTTGTCGATGCAATGCGGGTTAAACATTATCTCAACAGGTTTGTTTTTCCCAGCTCTACCAAGGCATTACCATCGCCATTCAAAATGGCTTTCAACATATAGAGGCTAAAGCCTTTAGCCTGTTCAAGTTTCACTTTCGGTGGCATAGCCAGTTCTTGTTTTGCCGTTTTCACTGACAACAGATAAGGCCCTTCACTGGCAAGCATGGTTTTTACTGCCTGTTCCAGTTCGCTGCCGTTTTCCACACAGGCCGCATCGATGCCGGCTCCTTTCGCTATCTCAGCAAAATCCGGGTTATCCAAATCGGTATCGTGTGAGTAGAAACCTGCGGCTTTCATTTCCATTGCGACAAATCCGAGTGAGTGGTTGTCAAACACCACCAATTTTACCGGCAGTTTATGCTGTTTAAGCGTAAGCAAATCGCCCATCAACATCGAAAAACCACCGTCGCCACACAGGGCAACCACCTGACGATTCTTATCAATACTCTGAGCCCCAATGGCTTGCGACATGGCATTTGCCATCGAGCCATGATTAAACGAACCCAGCAAGCGGCGTTGTCCATTCATGGTGAGATAGCGGGCAGACCAAACCGTCGGTGTGCCCACATCACAGGTGAAAATGGTGTCTTCATCGGCATGCTCATCGATGAGTTTAGTGAGGTACTGTGGATGAATTAGCGTTTTGTTGTCTGAAGGACGGGCAAGTTTGTCCAGTGACTTTCGCGCACTGTGATAGTGGTCTCTGGCAGCATTAAGGAAACTGGCGTCATCATTGCGTTGTAGCTTTGGCAACAAGGCTTTCAAGGTTTCTTTAACATTACCTTGAATAGCAAGGTCAACGTTAGCATGAGCACCCAATGCCAGTGGCGATTTATCTACCTGAATGATGGTAGCGTCTTGCGGATAGAATTCGCGATAAGGAAAAGCGCTTCCAAGCACAATGAGCGTGTCGGCATTTTCCATAGCGTGATAGCCAGACGAAAAGCCAATCAGACCAGTCATACCAACATCATAGGGGTTATCGTATTCTACAAACTCTTTGCCCCGCATCGCGTGAACAATAGGCGCTTTGAGGGTTTCAGCAAGATGAATAAGCTCTTTGTGGGCATGTTTACAACCTGCGCCCGCAAGAATGGTGATTTGATCTGCATTGTTTAGCAGCAACGCCATGTCGTCGATGCTTTCATCATTTGGTGTGATTGTCGGCAAGGCCGGCGCTTGCCAATTCATTGTAGCCGTTGGCGCATCGAGCAAAGCGACGTCACCAGGCAGTACGATAACGGCTACGTCTTGCTCTAAAATGGCTGTGCGCATGGCAACTTCAAGGACATAAGGTAACTGCTGTGGCGAAGTGATCATTTCGCAATAAGCACTGCACTCGGAAAACAGCATTTTGGGATTGGTTTCCTGGAAATAGCCTGAACCGATTTGATGAGAGGGAATATGGCTGGCAATGACCAAAGTGGGAACATGGCTACGATGGCAGTCGTACACACCGTTAATAAGGTGCATATTACCGGGCCCGCAAGAACCCGCACAAACAGCAAGCTTGCCTGTGATCTGACCTTCCGCGCCAGCAGCAAAAGCGGCGACTTCTTCGTGTCGGGTGCCAATCCACTGTACCGATTTATGTTTCTCCAGCGCGTCGCTAATGCCATTGAGAGAGTCACCCGTAACGCCCCAAATCTTTGTTATGCCCGCGTTAGCCAAACTGTCTACCAGATACTCAGCAATCGTTTTTGACATGATGATGTCCTTGATATCTTTAATAACCCGGGAGCAGAGAATGCGCATCCGGGTTGAAGGTGTGAAAAAGAGGTCTGTATAAACTGATACGCAGACAAAGAGGCTGTTGGTTTTCTGTTCGTCCACATCCTCGGTAGATTAAACGCATCGGACCAATTTCGGCGAGACATACAACGCCCAAGATGTTAATTTACTGTTACTAATCAGCAGTTTGATAACATATTTTTCAACTGCATCATCGATAGCTCGTCTACAAAACTCTGTAAATAAGGATAATCTATGGGCGTTTCTTCCCGGAAGTTTCTTTCAGCGGCAGCATTGCTTGTTGCATCCGTCGCCTTTACTTCACAAAGCGCGGCACAAGAACAGCCATTACGCCATACGCCGGCGGGTGACATTGTGGGAACGAATGTCAACGGGGTTAACGCTTTCAAAGGGATACCGTATGCAAAGGCGCCGGTTGGTAAACTGCGCTGGCAACCACCGCAGGCAAAAGAGGTCACATCAACCCCATTAAAGGCTACCGAATATGGCAGCAGCTGCCCGCAACGGAACAAGGCGGATACCAGCGAAGATTGCCTTTTTATTAATGTCTTTACGCCGCAAGACGTCAGTGCTGATAGCAAGCTACCCGTTTTCGTGTGGATCCACGGCGGTGGTTATGTCGGTGGTGCAGGAGATTTACCAGAAGAGGTGGTTGCGCGCTGGGTAAAAGAAGGCATGGTGGTTGTGTCGTTTAATTATCGACTGGGCGCGCTGGGCATTTTTTCACATGGCCAACTTGCACAATCTGAAGGGGCAAATTTCAGTATTATGGACATGACTGCCGCGCTGGCGTGGGTGCAGACCAACATCGACAGTTTTGGTGGTGACGCAGATAAGGTAACCATCGCTGGCAACTCTGCGGGCGGCATGGCCATTCAAATGATGATGGTGACAGCGAAAGGTGCAGGGCAGTTTCGCGGGGCAATATCGCAAAGTGGTTATGGTAGCTGGCCGTTACCACGCACCGCTGATGTCGCCACAGTGAAGGGCAGTGCCAGTGCGGAAGCCATTTCCCGCGCCATTGCCACAAAAGCAACGGGCTCATTACAACCCTCGCTGGAAACATTATACGCAACACCCGCAAACGCGTTTGTACACGCCATAGACGGTTTTCATTTACCCGTGGTAGACGGAATGACCCTTACCGATGAGCCAGCCAGATTATTTGAACAAGGTAAGCAGCACGCGGTGCCTTACATCAGTGGCGGTAACAGTTATGACGGTAGCGTTTACCCTTATGCTGGTGTCGCACCAAGCCGACTACTAACCATGATTACGCCGGTGAAGGACAAAGTAACGGCTGCTTACGGGTTGGCCGAACCTGCTTTGACAGCACTGCCATTTCAACATTTGTTTGGCGATATGCGTTATGTCATGGCTGGCTCTATTACTACCCGCGCCATGGCCAATGTGGGGCAGCCGGGATATCGGTATTTCTTCGACGTAGCACCATCCGATAAACCAGGCGCTGGCCACGGCTCTGAAACCGGCGCATTATTTGCCGGCAACGAGCCTGCAGTAAAGGCCATGCAGGCATATTGGCGTAATTTTATTCTAAACGGTAACCCCAATGGGAAGGGTTTACCGCTGTGGCAAGCTGTCTCTGATAACAATCAAAACTGGATGGTATTCGACGATAAAGCGCATCTTGAAAAGCAGGTGAGGGAAAACAAGTTAAATCTGCTGGAGCAAGCTTATCAACAGTGGCGTGACTAACCCGTTCTTGTCGCGCAGAAAAGCCTTACTGTAAAGCGCTTGCCTTTTAAGGGCCTGAGTTTATCAGGCCTTTTTTGTTTTGGTTCTACTGGCTCTTACCGAAACAATTGCAATACCGCAAAGAATAATTGCGCCACCAGCAGCCAGACTCACAGACAGCGTTTCACCCAGAAAAATCACCGACAGCAGTAAACCGGAAACAGGCACACCGAGCATCGCGTTAGACATAGCTGAAGATGACATCCACCGGCTTGCACTGTTTATAATGACAAAACAAAAAGCAGTAGCCAGAGGGCCTACATAAGCCATTACGCTCCAGAAGTTTGCCGACACCGTCATGTCAAAGGGGCCTTCTATATGCCTAGCCATGAAAAATAGCGGTAATGTCGCAGTGAGCATTTGCCAGGGTGCCAGTTCATAGGCTGAAGAATCACCCTTGTAATGGCGAACATGTAAAATTGTCATTGCCCAACAAAGTGAACAGAACAGCAACAGCATATTGCCCGCAACCACATTGCTATCTTGCCAGTCTATTGCCATCGGATTCAGCATTACCAAAACCCCAGCCAAACCCACAAGGGTGCCAATGGTTTGTCGACGGGTTAATCGTTCACCAAGCACGAAAACCGCAACAGGCATAACCCACAATGGCGTGGTATATCCCAACACGGCTGATCGGCCGGCATCGACAGATTGCATGGCCACGGAACCCAACGCCGTGAACATCATCATTTGAACGAGTCCGACGCTGGCGATTAAAGGAAAATCCCGCTTTGTGGGTAGTCGACATTTTCCTGTTAGCAATTGCAGCGCAAACAAACAGGCGCAACCCGTGGCAAAACGCAGGGCAGAGAACCAAAGCGGAGAAACATATTGAAGACCGGTTTTCATTACCGGCCAGTTCCCACCCAACACAATGATTGCCAGTGCCAGAAGAATAACCGCCCAGACCTGACGGGCAGCACTGATAGAAAGAGAAAGTGATGGAGCCTGACTGGAAAGTCCGGTTGCTGCAGGAGATTTCATATACCCTCGATAACCAACATTTTAGGGCGGTAAGTTTACGTTGGCTCGGCCAGAAAGTTTTTCCTGAAAATCTTGAAATTGGCGCTATAAAAGAATATTTTTCTTTAAATTGTGGTTTTAGAAGAAAATATAATGGTAAGTCTCGATAAGACAGATATAAAGATCTTGAGCGCATTGCAAGACAACGCTCGTATCACTCACGCCGAATTAGCAAAATTCCTTGTGTATCGAGTATTCGTTCGAGTTTTGCCCTGAAGCAAGTTCGCTACAAAACGGCTTTACCGTTGCCAGAGAAAGGCGTCACCCTTAAAACTGACTGATGTCAGCGTTCGGGCTGGTGGGTTTACTTTTAGAGAATAAAAAACGGGAGTGAAAAACTCCCGTTTTATCTGCGTTAACCTTGGCGGGTAAGACTTAAAGTGGCCACACCGTCATCCAGGCTTTATCGCCTTTTTTGTATTCGATATCGCGGTAGTCACCGGGAATATCCACGTGACGCAGTACCTGCGTACCGCCGACTTTTGAAGTGAAGAAACCGAAAATCATCAGCTGTTTGTACAGCGTGAAATAATGTGGTAACCCTTCATAATCGCTGCCATCCCAACCTGTGCTCTCGCCATTGTTAAAGGCAAGCGCTTCGGTATCTAGCGCTGAAGCGAGTTCGGTTTTTTGCTTATTATTCAGGCTAACAAACAGTTTTCCGTACTGATTTTTAGCGCGGGCATCGACATCTGCAAAGCCAGCCTCCATCAGTTTTTGCTGTTCGGCAGTGTAGCCCTCACGCATCATACCAATGAAGAAAGTAGGCAGCCCGGCATCTTTCGCTCCCGGCGTGTCAGTGCGAGGCAGAACGGTTTCACACAGTTCGGTGATTAATGCCACGGTGGCATCAGAAAGTCCGGATTGCGCAACGGTAGTTAGCGGGGCTTGTTCTTCCCATACGGCCATGGCCGGAGAGCAAACCAGCCCAGCACCGGTAGCGGTAGCAATCAGTTTTAATAGTGCACGACGTTCCATTATAGGTTCCCCCGCTTCAGTTCTTCTACTGCAAAGTCAGCGGCGCGGGCTGTCAATGCCATGTAAGTCAGTGATGGGTTTACGCATGAAGACGATGTCATACAAGCGCCATCTGTCACAAATACGTTGGGTGCATCCCACACCTGGTTGTGCTTGTTGAGCACAGAGGTTTTCGGATCGCGGCCCATGCGAGCAGTACCCATTTCATGAATACCTTTACCCATATGGTAAGTGGTTTCCCAGGCGGTGGCGTTCTTAAGACCAATGCTGTCGAACATCTCAACGATGTCTTCTTTCATTGCCTTACGCATTTTCAATTCGTTGTCGCGAATTTTCGCGTCCATTTCCAGTACCGGCAGTCCCCACGCGTCTTTCACGTCATGGTTGAGGCTCACTTTGTTTCTGTGATCTGGCAGAATTTCACCGAAGCCTACTGTCGACACGCTCCACGGACCTGGCTCACTCAGGCCGTCTTTCAAACCTGCACCAATACCCATTCCACTGGCATCGCGACTGAAGCCTGAACGAGAGGCATTACCCTGGAAGCCGAAGCCACGCAGGAAGTCACGTTTGTCGTTACCCCAGTTAGCAAAGCGAGGAATATAGAAACCGGTAGGGCGGCGACCATAAATATACTTGTCGAGATGCCCTGGTACTTCAGCCATACCGCCAAGCATGTAATGGTGATCCATCACGTTGTGGCCCAGTTCACCAGAGCTTGAACCCAAACCGTTGTCCCACACGTCGCGTGCAGAGTTCATTAGCAACCACGCTGAGTTCAGTGCTGATGCATTCAAGAACACAATTTTGCTGTGGAACACTTCGGTAAGGCCGGTTTCTGAATCAACAATTTCAACGCCGGTTACGCGTTTGGTGTCTTTGTCGTAAATCAGTTCTTTTACAATAGACAGAGGGCGCAGTGTCAGGTTACCGGTTTTCAGCGCTGCGGGCAGGGTAGCCGACTGAGTACTGAAGTAACCGCCGAATGGACAACCCGTCCAGCACTTATCACGGTGCTGACATTTTACTCGACCTTGTTCTGGGCGCTGTTCGGTAATATGCGCAGTACGGCCCATGATAATGTGACGCTCGCCTTTGTATTGCTTTTTCAGGCGTGCTTGTAAGTCTTTTTCTACGGCGTTGAATGCGAAAGCAGGTAGGAACTCGCCGTCTGGTAATACGTCCAGACCGTCACGACTTCCTGAAATACCAGCAAACTTTTCAACATAAGAATACCAGGGGGCCACGTCTTCATAACGAATTGGCCAATCTACACCAACGCCTTCTTTGCCATTAGCCATAAAATCTTCAGGGTTAAGGCGGTAAGACTGACGACCCCACAGCAATGAACGGCCACCTACCTGATAAGCACGGAACCATTGGAACGGCTCTTTTTCAACGTAAGGAGAAGTACTCGCGCTGGCCCATGCCCCCATAGTCGGTTCATTGAAAGGATAACCTTTACCGCGGGCCATGTTGGGTTCAGCAGCTAACTGTTCCAGACTTGGACGACCGTGGTGAGGGTAGTCCCATAGGTTTTTGGTCATGTTGGTGTAGTCTTTAACGTGCTCAACATTTTGACCACGTTCAAGCATCAATACTTTCAGACCTTTTTCGGTGAGCTCTTTGGCGGCCCAGCCGCCACTGATCCCAGAGCCTATAACGATAGCATCGTAGGTATTCTTAGACATTTTCGCCCCTGTTGCTGTTTTTGTTTTCCGGCCGTCTCTCAAAGAGTTGTGGTGAGCCGAATGGTGGATTGACCTTAACCGGATCGTCCGGAATTTCAATCAACGGAGTTAACAAAAAGTAAATTTAATAACACTATAATGTATTAATGTCATCGATGTCATTAATAATTTGTATAAAGAGGGCGGTTAAGAATAAATTTTTATGAAAGCGCTTACTCGCATGTGGCATATGGCCTTGTTTTGCTGCGATAAAGCCATCGAGACTAAACAGTGCGTCATTGTTAAATTTGCTTTTCTGGCTCTCGGTGTCAGACCAGCTCACTGTAAAGTGAGCGGGCTTCTTGGTGTGCCATACATAAGTGATACAAGGTACTTGCTGGCATCATTGCTTCCACCGGCGTGCCGTCGGCGGCAATCACATACGTATAATGAGCCGGTAGCGTTGGGTGGGAAAAGCCGTCTATAAGTTGGTTAATGGCAAATGTGGCATCAGAAATGTAGTGATTGCTGGTGGAGGCGTCGGCGTGATCCCGCATGACCAGAGCAGCTTTAATCCATTCTGTCATCGGCCAACTTTTAAAAGTTTCAGAAACCACTTCTCCCTGAGGGGTTACAGTATCTGCCAGCCAGCGATAACCGTCTGGTAGACCCATTTGACGGGCGTTGGTGTAAAGCGTTTGCTGATAATGCTGCGTGCTGATGCCACTGTGGCGTTGATACTGATTTAATAACCACACCCATTCCATCATATGACCCGGTTCCACAACGGTGCCTTTATCTGGGCAGGGTTGCCAGTCCACGGTGAAAAATTCGAGCAACACGCCATGTTGGGCGTCGTAAAAGTGTTTTTCAAATAACGTGTAAATGCTCGCAGACATGTCTAGCCAAAACGTATCTCGACTTGCCGCGTACAGTTCCAGAAATGCTTCGAACAAGTGCATGTGCGGATTTTGACAACGCACGTCATGAATGTAAGTGCCTTCTAACCAGCCCCCATGTTCACTGGCTAATACATCGTTAATGTGCAAGGCCAGAGCGCGG
Source organism: Alteromonas confluentis (assembly GCF_001757105.1). Lineage (GTDB taxonomy): Bacteria > Pseudomonadota > Gammaproteobacteria > Enterobacterales > Alteromonadaceae > Alteromonas > Alteromonas confluentis. The sequence continues at coordinate 146,972 of NZ_MDHN01000021.1, read as the reverse complement.
GCTTTTTCAAGTGCGCTGTCGTCATTAAAAGCAGATTTTTGCCAGGCAAAGGCGAGAAAGAAAAAGGCGATGTCATAGAGGTCGGCGTGCGCGTTTTTGATGTTGTCAGATGCATCTAACGACATAGGGTAATAGCCGGGTAGGCTGTCTTGACACACTGTGTCTATAAAACGATTTACCCCAGCGGCTAACGCTTTTGCCTCAGGTATCAGACCATTTTTGTAGCTGTACGACAACGTAAATAGCTGTCTGGCTTGTACCCGCAAACGTTTATCTGCCTGCCAGTCTGGCTGGCCTTGCGCGTTAAAACGCTCTAATGCAGCACCACTATCGGCAAAACCGAGTGTTGTCCATTTTGGCAAGAGCTCCTGCGAGAGCCAGCGATCAAAGCGTTGAAAAGCTTGCTGAAATTCACGTTTGACCGTGTCCATGGACTACTCCTGCCGGGTACTATCTGAAAAATCTGAGCTGATATTGTAATCATCAACGGCGGGTGAGGGTAGTCTTTTCGTTTTCTATACTAACTAAACAAACCCACGACATCGCAACTGTCTCGCTTGCCGAGATCGCCGCTATTGGTCTCAAGCCAATGTTCAGCTGTGGCAACGCCTTCGTCATATAAACATTGAAGAAACTCACTTGAGCTATTGTACTTACTAAATTGGTCAAGCGAATTCATAAGTTCTTCGTTTTCGATAAGGTGCGTATGCATCTGACGTATTTTTTTCTCGAACTCGCCAGATACCAAGCCCCAGCGTTGTGATGACATTTTCACATCGAGGATACCTCGCATTTCTCGCAGAAACGCACAATGAAAGGTAAGTTCGTTCACCCGATCTTTAATTTGCGCGGTTTTTTGTGGCAAAACGGTGCGCTGCAAGGGCTGCAGCAGCACAATTAACACGTCTTCTGCTTCACAATCGTGAATTAGCGGATATACCGCAGGATTACCAGAATAGCCACCATCCCAGTAGTGTTTATTGTGAATTTCTACGGCTTTATAGAGATTCGGTAAACACGCGGAGGCCAATACATGTTCAACGGTTAACTCTTGTTCGCGAAATAATTCCAGTTTTCCGGTGGTTACTTCAGTAGCAGCAATAAACAGCGAGTGCGGGCAGGCAAGCTGCAGCGCTTTAAAATCGACCAGGTCGACGAGCACATCTTTTAGCGGATTAATATCAAGCACGTTAATGTCATACGGGGAAAATTGTTCAAACATGCTCATAAAGAGCTTGTTGACTGACTGCTCAATAAAATTAGGCACTGGCATTTTAATGCCTTTTTCTGCAATGGCATGCCAGAAATCGCGCAATTGGTCTTTTGCACCCTGACGCCCGCCTTTCCGCCAGCCTTCCGCCAGCATTACCGCATTCATTGCACCTGCGCTGGTGCCGCTCACTCCCTCGAAGCTCAGCCACTGCTCATCGAGAAGTCGAGATAATACACCCCAGGTAAATGCACCATGCGCGCCGCCACCTTGCAATGCCAAGTTGATGGTAAGTGGTTTCATTTGGCTTCCCTCGTCAAATTTTTGCTGCTTTGCAGCATTTTCATTGTAACTATACGAAGGAAATCGGAATTGGAGTAGTAATTTGTTTGAAAATTAATCTGTTTGCGGCGCATGTCGTTGTCGACAGGTGTTATTTTTATTCAAAAACACCTGCCGACATTGGCGGGATAGGGGGGAATTTTAGCTTCTCACCGACCAAGGGCCGGTTATTGCGAGGGTTTTCGCCGGGGCATACAAATTAACGAATAAGGTGCTGCCATCAGGGGAGAAACAAGCCCCTGCCAGTTCCGTTTGGGCCCGTAATTTAGCGAAGTTGTACACCCTGCCTTCAGGTGTGACGCCCCGAAGATGATTGTCGACGATATCGGTGTATTGATCTTCACACACAATGAGGTCGCCAAACGGGGCCACGGTTAGGTTGTCACCAAAATTGAACAGGGCTTTATCTGTGCTTTCTAAAAATAGCTGAATCCGGCCCGGATTGGCTTTTTCACCTTCCGTGCCTTCAACCGTTGAGGGTTGATAACGCATGATCTGACCAAGCTGTTTATTGCCACCATTGGTACAGCAAAAATAAAGTTCACCATCGCCCCAGTGAATACCTTCGCCCCGGGCAAATAATGCAGCGCCATCCGCGTAGCCCCGTTGACGCAAATCATCTTCCGGGCTTTCCGGATTTTCCAAATCAATCCATTCGGCATCAAACCATTGGGCTGCAGGCATTTTGACATCGGCCCAGTTTCGGCTATCAAACTGCTTACTCCCCTTAATGACCAACGCTTGTAAGCGTCCACCTTCAGCGAGTTTACCTGCCACAGTTGGGATGAAGCGGTAGAACAAGCTGTCGCCACGGTCTTCCGTCATATAGACAATGCCGGATTTCGGGTCAACTGCTGCCGCTTCGTGATTAAAGCGGCCCATGGCTTTAAGCGGCTCTGGCGCAACCAACTGCTCTGCAGAAGCCGGGACTTCAAATACCCAACCATGTGACTTGCTGTTTTCTACGGAGGGTACAGCCACACTTTCTTCGCAGGTTAACCAGGTATTCCATGGCGTAATACCACCAGAACAGTTTCGAATGGTGCCACAAAGGCTAATAAACTGATTTTCAACTTCACCGCTAACCATGTTGTACACAATGTTACTGGTGCCACCAGGTAGGGCAGTTCCCGCAGCGTTGGTATCAAAGGCCTGGGTGGTTTTGTGCGAGGCAATGCTTGTATGCTGCTTGGCGAGATCGCCGGGTTTGAGCTCATGGTTACGTACCAGCACAACGCGATGGTCATCAACCCGGAAACAGCCCATTCCATCAGCTTTATCTGGCACATGCAGCCCGTCGTTCATGGGGTCACCCAGCTCAGAGATAATTTGGTAGCTAAATCCTTCGGGCAGGTCTAGTAAGCCTTTTGGATCTGGCATAAGTTTACCAAACCCTGCGGCGGTCTTAAGGCTGCCTTTTCCATAAGCCCCGGTGGCATTTGCAAGACCACTGAAAGCGGTACTTCCGGCTGACAAAGCAACCATTCCAAAGGTAAATTGTCGACGTGAAATCATATTGTTTTTCTTTGTGGTGATTAATCCGCTTCAAAAAGCAGAACAAAATAAAAAAGAGATATTGTTATATTGTAACAATACCTCTTTAATTAACAGTCGTCTGTGACGTTTACATTAAACCGGGTTGAGTGAAACGGAAAACCCGACGAGTGTCAGTCTTGCTCCATTTTGCACTGCCGTTTTCCGTCACGGTTCGTTCTCCGGTTTTGGGTAGTCTTCCCAATCATCACAGTGCTTCGGGATTAACGGTAAGGTGTTGCGTGTGCCGCGCCACGGAATACCGCATTTAGCATCATCACATTCAGGCCGTCCATAAATGCCCGGCTGGATGGGTCTTGGGTAAAGCTGATAACCATGCCATTGCCTGAAGGTTGATACATCAGGTAGGGCTTGTAGGCCATCTGCTTTTGATTTTCTTTCCACAAGTAACCCGATGCCAGTAACTCATCGCCTCCTTTAAACCAGGCCAGGTTTTTGCCTGCATCTAATTTAATAGGTGCATAGATGTCGTTACCCACCACCATGCTCACTACATTGGGGTTCACACCCGCTGTTAGCCAGTGCTCTTGATCAACTTCCACATTGGCTAATGCACCGGCTACATAGTCTGGTGATCGCTTTTCATTTTCAATGCGCTGAATAAGGTGAGATTTATCCTTAATGAGAGAACCGTCCACGTGACCGCGATGGTCTGCGGTTTCGTCCGGGCTCATGCCATCCTGATTCAGCGCATATTCCATACTGGCATCCAGTAAACCCGCTTCAGAACCCGCCACGAAAGCGGTAGCTGAACCAAGGGTAATGAGTACACCGCCTTGATTAACCCAGGATTTCAGATTTGCGGCGCCTCGTTCGCCCAGCGCGCCTTGATAAAAACCGGAAGGCAGAATAATGACTTGATAATGGTTCAGGTTGCGGCTGGCCAGCATGTCGCTGCGAATAGCGGTAACCGGGTAGTTAAACTGGCGTTCGAGAATAAAACGGGTGCTACCCGCACTCAACGAACTGGTGGGGCTATCCCACGCCATTGCTATTTTCGGTGCCACCATGCGCGGCGTGCCGCGGCTGCCAAAGCTCGGGCCATCGACTACCCAGCTTGTGTCGACGCCGGTCACCAGTGCACCGGTATCCGCAGCAATGCCTTCTATACGCTGCTGAATATCGCCATCGTTGGCTTTCACTTCAATAATCAGTGACCCGGCAGGAAATGCGCGCTTGTCATCCAGGGTAAACGCTTCGTCAGCGCTTTTCAGGTGAATACCTTCACGCAACGCTGCTGTTAGGAAGCGTCCAGCGGCGGCATCGCCCCAGGGTACAATATAAGCAACAGACGCATCCGCGTTTTCAACGTTGCCTTTTAATTTGTCGTCGGCTGCAACCAGCGAACCTTTTACCGATAAGCCATCGTCACAACTGACGGTTTCGATATTGAACAACAGCGGCAATGACCAGGCGGTGACATCATATATCTGGTCACGAAGCTTGCGACCACGACGACGCTCTTGCTCTTTGATGAAGTCTGCAGACATATCAACCTGCTGAGTGAAGGTGGTTTTCACAAAGCGGCCACGTGGCTGCGCAGTATCGATAATGTAGGCACCTTCGCTGTAGCGATTACCACAGGCTTTAAATGCTTCAGATGCCTGCGTCACTTCTACGCCATGTTGTGCCATCAATGTTGCAAGACGGTGACTGCCTGCACGGTCGGTGGTAGCGGGAATAATAAAGGTGCGCTCGTCATCTTTTTTACCCATGTCGATGGCATTCACCGAATACTGGTAAAAATCGCCAAGGATCTTTTCCCGGTTATCTGCCGCGGTCTCCAGAGTAGCCATAGAGGCGACAAAGTGTTTCTGAACCGGCTCGCGGAATAAGGCAACATGGCCATCGGTGGTGCGATAGGCCATGCCGCGGGTGGAGGCAACTTCATAAGTTGCCGCTGATGCACCATAAAACGTTGGCCAGCTGTCCCCATAGCCTGGATAGAAAGCGTCGTAGACTTCACGGGTAAAATAGTCGAAACCAAAACGATCGAAGTGCTTGGCGTTGTTTCTGCCAATTAAATCATTGTTATCTAACTGCGCCTTCTGCATGTGCGGGTTAATAGGGCTGGCAGAAGGTACGAAGAAATAGCTCGAATCGCCGCCCATTTCATGTAAGTCAATTACGATGGTAGGTTTGTAGTGATTCAGTGCGTCGATACGGCCAGCGGTTTCTGGCTGGGTAATGGCAAGCCAGTCGCGGTTCATATCAAACAAATAGTGATTGCTTCGACCACGAGGCCAGGGCTCGTTCTGATCAACACTCAGTCGATCTGCACTGTCTTCTAAACCCACCATGGAATAGTAATTAGCAATGAAGCGGCTGCGACCATCCGGGTTTTGCAGCGGATCGATGAACACCAGGGTGTTGTCCATGACCTTGTTTACTAAGGGATCATTCTGGGCGGCAAGTAAGTGGTAGGCTGTCATCATGGCAGCATCGGTACTGCTAATTTCATTACCGTGTACGCTGTGCTCTAACCATACTGAAGACGGGGTAGACTGAATCAGCTTTTTCGCGTCCGCTTTAGACGTTTCACGTGGGTCAGCCAAACGGTTCATGTTCTCTGAAAAGGCGTCTAGATTGGCAATGTGCTCAGGCGAGCCAATGGCCACATAAATTAAGTCGCGGCCTTCCCAGGTTTGCGCATATTTAACCAGTTTTACCTGGTTAGGGGCCGCCTCAGCCAAGGCTTCGAAATAACGCAACATATCAGGGTGCGACGTAATGCGGTCGCCGGTGTTATAACCCAATACGTCTTTTACCGAGGGGATAGATTGCTTATAGGTTGCGCCCGGCCACATCTGTCGTTGTGTGTCGGGCGTATCAGAATAAGGCGCAGCCATGGTCGCGGGCGCTAGCATTAGCGCGGTGGCCAACGCTGATACAGTAAAGAGTTTTTTAATTGTCATAGTGTGTGTCTTTTTTCTTATGGTAGAGCCAGTTTAGCAAGGAATAAATCAGCTCAACAATTCGCTAATCACCCCATATCGAAGCTTTATCGCATTCAAATTACTGTTATTCGTCGTAAAAATGCGCACTTGTCATAATTTAAGTTGAAGCCTGCAGGTCGAACCAGTAGGATGCCGACCCATTTTTTTAACAACCGTGAGACATTCATGACACATCGTTATTTTGTACGTTCTTCTCTCGCGCTTACCTTGGCCGGTCTATTTTCTTCTTCGGCACTGGCTGCGGGTTTTCAGGTAAATGAGCACAGTGCTAACGGTCTGGGTCGCGCCATGGCCGGACAAGCCGCCAAGCCCGAAAATGCCAGCATTCTGGCTACTAACCCTGCGGCAATTACTGCATTTGATAAATCTGAATTCAGTGCTCAAATCAGCTATTTAAACCCAGAAGTTGATATTCGTGGTGAGTCTACCGCTACCACCGCAGTAGGACCGGTTACGTTAGACGCAAGCGAAGAAGATGTGGCTAAATCAGCAGTTATTCCGTCATTATTTTATACCAGCCCGGTTAATGAACAGTGGTCGTGGGGCTTAGGTCTCTTTTCCAACTATGGTCTGGCGACAGATTATAGCGATAGCTACAACGCGCTGAACTTTGCTGACGAAGCAGAAATCACTTCTATTACCGTGAACCCTGCGGTTGCCTATAAGCTTTCTGATACGCTGAGTTTAGGCCTTGGCCTTAACATTACCTATGCAGATGCCAAGATAAGCACGTCTATTCCTCAAGGCGTGGCGCCTTACTTGGGTAACCCTGCGCTGGGTAACCTCACCATGGTAGAAATGTCGGGTGACGACGTAGGTTTTGGTTGGAACGTGGGCGCGTTCTGGACGCCGTCTGAGGCAACTTCTGTCGCGCTGAGCTATCGCGCTGAAACTCAGTTAACGCTTGAAGGGAATATCTACTCTGATCTTGGCGTGTTAAATCCTGACCTTGGTACCCTGTACAATCAAGGTGGTAGTCTTGATTTGAATTTTGCCGCGATCACTGAATTAGCCGTTGATCAAAAGCTGGATGAGAAATGGTCTGTACAGGCAAGTGTGAATTACACTGACTGGAGTACGTTTGACAAACTCGAAGCGAATCTGGACAGCGGCTACGATTTATTGCTGAAGCAGGAAGATTTTGAAGATACCTGGCGCTTGAGTGCCGGGGTAACGTATATCATGAATGATGAACTGACACTGCGAGCGGGTTATGCCTACGATGATGGTGCGGTAAGTCGTGCACACCGTTCATTAAGTATCCCTGACACCGACCGTCACTGGGTAAGTGCAGGTGCAACCTATTCTCTCACCAAAGACACAAGCATTGATGCTGCGTATGTATACATTAAAGGTCGCGAGGCCAATGTGGAGCAACAGCGCGCTATCGGCCCCGTAGTGACCAATTTAACCGCGACAGAGCATGCTAAAGCCCATATCCTGAGCGTGCAGATCAACACTCGCTTCTGAGTATTGCGCTAACAACAAAACAAAACGGGGCGCACTATTTTCACGTAACGGTGAAAAAGTGCGCCCCGTTTCTTTTATGTCAAATTCAGAACCACATTCTGACGCCGGCAATTACACCAAATTCCGAAGTGTCTTCACCCAGTCTTTGCGCACTGTTCGCCGTTTGTCCCAGTTGCTTTTGCCAGTAAACACCCAGGTACGGGGCAAACTCTCGCACAATTTCTTGTCGATAGCGTAAGCCTACCCGAATCGATTCCACGCCTGCTTCGCGTCCAAAACGGGTTGAATCTGTGATGTTGGTATTCACGCTAAGGCGAGGCTGAAGGTAACTGGTTTGTGTGAGCAGGAAGTCGTATTCCACTTCATTCAGCCACTGCACATCACCTTGCTCATTAATTAATAATGAAGAATCAACTTCAAAATAATAAGGCGCGAGTCCGGTAAGACTGAACACCGCATAATGCTCTAAGTCATTGTCAGACGACAGTTCACCTTTGACTCCTAAACCCGCCTGTACCGACCAGAATGTTGAAAGTAAATAGCTATAGCTAACATCAGTTCGCTCCAAATCGGTAGGCGCGCCGTCGTTTTGTTGATTTTCACCTTCGGTTCTCAGCACAATGCGATGATAATCGCCGCCGTACCAGGCTGTGGTATCCCAGGTAAAAACATTTTCCTGGTTATCGTTCCGCGTGACTTCCAGTCTATCGAACATAACCTGGCCGAAAAACATTTCGCTCATAGGAGAGGGCCAGTCAGACTTGTCTGTTTCGGCGTAAGCCGCTAACGATGAAGAAACGGCAGCGGCGAACAGTGACATCTTCATCAGTTTATTCATGATGATGCCCTCCGTGACTGACTTTCACGACACGAAACATGCCTGCATCCATATGGTAGAGCAGGTGGCAGTGGAAAGCCCATTCACCCATGGCATCGGCGGTGATCAGAAGTGACACTTTTTCCGCAGGTTTGACGCTGATGGTATGTTTTCGTGGTCGCGGTGACTGGCCATTTTCCAGTTCCATCCACATGCCATGCAAATGAATGGGGTGGTCCATCATCGTGTCATTCACCAAAATAAGCCGCAGACGCTCGCCGTGGGTAAAGTGAATTGGCCCATCAACTTCACTGAATTTCACGCCATCGAAAGACCACATATAGCGCTGCATATTACCGGTAAGATGTAATTCGAGATTGCGTGTGGGCTCACGTTCGTCGCCCCAACTCTGTGCCCCCACTAAATCCTGATAAACCAATACCCGGCGACCATTGTTTTCCAATCCTAACCCAGGTTCATCTAAACGCGACCGGGGATTAGCCGCAATCATGGCTGCGCCAGGCCCATGGCCATCTTCGTCGTGATGAATGGGAATATCGTTTACCGGTACTTTTAGTGGCATATGTCCGCTATGCGCCATTGAGGGCATATCGTGATTCATTTTGCTGTGATCCACGGACGGCATGTCATGATTCATTTTGCTGTGATCCATAGCCGGCATGTCATGATTCATTTTGCTATGATCTTTACTGCCATGGTCCATGCCTTCATGATCCATGCTCATCGCATCCATTCCCCGTTCGGTGATGGTGCGTCGCGGCGGAATTGCGGCAGTCAGCCCCGCTTTGGGTGTTAAGGTTCCGCGTACAAAGCCACTTCGGTCCATACTTTCGGCGAACAGGGTGTAGGCTTGGTTTCCAACCGGTTCAACGATAACGTCGTAACTTTCGGCAATAGCGATACGTAGTTCTTCAACGGCAACGGGTTTTACGGGTTGGCCATCGGCGGCAACCACGGTCATGGTTAGACCCGGAATGCGGAAGTCGAAATACGTCATGGCAGAGCCATTCACCAATCGGAGCCTGATTTTTTCGCCTGGCTTAAATAACGCTTCCCAGTTCATCACGGAGTCACGGCCGTTCATCAGATAGGTATACACGCTGGCGGACACATCAGCGATGTCACGTGGGTCCATGCGCATGTCGTTCCACATCTTGCGCACTTGCCAGGTGTCCATCAAGCCCTTTTCTTCCACGTCTTTCAAGGTGTCGAAAATAGTTCGTTTTTGATAGTTAAAGTAGCCTTCTGATACCTTCAGGTTGCGGAAAATATCGTGTGGATCTTCAAACGACCAGTCAGATAACAAAATCGTATGTTCGCGGTCGGCACCAATATCTCCGTCAGCTGGTGTGATAACCAGTGGCCCTAAGTGACCAATTTGCTCCTGTAAGCCGGAATGGCTGTGATACCAGTAAGTGCCACTTTGGTTGATATCAAATTCATAGCGGAAAGTTTGACCTGGACGAATACCTGCAAAGGATAAACCCGGTACCCCATCCATATTGGCAGGAAGAATGATACCGTGCCAGTGAATGGAGGTGTCTTCCTGCAGGTTGTTGGTTACGTCTATCACCGCCCGTTGACCCTCAGTGAAGCGTAACAACGGCCCAGGCATCTGCCCGTTAATGGTTATACTTTTTGCACTGCTTCCATTAAAGCTAAACGGACGTTGATCAATACGCAACGCGACGGGTTGGTTAGACACAACACCGCCTGTGGTTCCTTGGGCATGGGCCCAACGTGGTGCAGCTTGGTACAGCGACATGGCTGACAGCGAAGTCACGGCGCCACACAGAAAACGGCGTCGTGAAGAATTAGTTTCACTCATTATTTTATCCACATTTCAGATACAGAACATTCTCCGGACATTTCGTTTATCCGGTATTGAATCGTAGGTTTGTATCAGATGTGAATTGGGGGTCTGTAGGGTGGGCTGGAGAAGGCTGCCAGTGCCGGTGAGGTTGACGCTATGGTCTGCCCGGTAAAACCGACGCTAAAGGTGATAGCCAATCTCGCAGGTAGCACCAGTCCGGCATGGCAAAGCGACATATCACAGTGACAATCTTGTTGGCAGCACTCTTCGGACATGCCGTGGGCCGACATAGTCATCGCAGTTACACCCGCGTCGCTATTGGCGCTCACAGACATGTGCGCGCTCGCAGACATATTGGCACTTGCAGATGAATGGCTATGATTCATCATGTTTGCCTGCATTGGCATAGCATAAACCGTGCTTTGTACCAGCACAGCAATCACGCCAATTAATAGGTAAACAGCCAAGGCTTTCATATCTGCAAAAAATTCCAAAAGCGATATATCAAGATTCAGGCGCTAGCGTACCTTGAAAAGTTTTTGCAGTGCAAGCGTATCAAGATGTTTCGTTGAGTTTACACAATGAATTGCAGTTAAATTCGCTTCGGTGTGTGATTTTTTGTTAAATATTGGTTAATTTGTTGGGTGTGTATAGCAAGGAACTATTGCCTTTGAATTGTTTTTTTAAAACAAACGCCGAGCGATAAATAGCTTGGTGGCAATGGGTTGGTAGGACAGAGAAATGAAAAACAGATTAAGCCTTTGTAGACATGACATGCAGCATGAACATGCCGACGCTATTCTTTATCTTTGTGCCGTGGCGCTCGTGGTGCTTTTGAGCATAGAAAACAATGTTATGTTTATTTGATGAAAGCGGGCGCTAACTGTTTAGCGCCGCTGATTGTTTAACACGAGTTCGATTTTTTTACCGAGCTCACGTAATACTTCAACATCCTGCGATGAAAACTCTCTGGGTTCGTCATGAATGACACACAGTGTGCCGAGTTCATATCCTTGCACAGACTTGAGGATCATGCCTGCATAAGCGCGTATAAATGGTTCGCCTTTTACCAGGGGGCTACCCGCAAACCGATAATCCTTAGTCGCATCAGGAATGATAAGATATTCTTCTTCCGCAATCGCGTATGTACAAAACGATACATTTCGCGGTGTTTCTGTTGCGTCTAAGCATTGTCGGGATTTAAACCATTGACGATCTTCGGCTACCAGACTAATCAGGCATATTTTGCAGTTAAAATAATCCTGTGCGGATTTGGTGATGGCATCTAAATGTTCGTCTGGCTCAGTATCTAAAATATTTAGCTCTTCAAGCGCGCGCAATCTTTCTGCTTCATGGGGCAACAGCGGATAATCCATACATTCCTTTAAGAAAAACGTTACTAATAATTTAAATTAGCTAAATAATGGTTAGCGTATTTTATATGAAGTTTGTGTAATGAAGAATGGATTTTTGAAGTTTTAATGATTCTTGCATGGCTTACGTGTAATCTTCGCTGTCGTTAGTATGCATATAACTAATTGTCACCTAAGCTATATTGAGATAAATAACTCCATTTAGGAATGGAAGCCTTGATGTTTCAGACTTCGCCTCTTTTACAGCGAATATTTGCCGTTTTAATTGTGATGGCAGGCTATCTGCTTTTCGGCACTATCAGCATGTTGGTCGCCATACCGCCTGGCTATGCAACGGCGGTATGGCCTGCGGCCGGCGTGGCCTTATTGGCCGCTTTATTGCTCGGGGCACCCGCTTATTTAGGTATCTTCATTGGTGCTTCGCTGCTTAATTTCGGTATTTCCACGAATTACAGCGAAGCAGAGCCCTCAATACTTATGTCATCAACGATGGGGGCGTTTGCTGTACTGCAGGCGTTTGTTGGCCGGTTTCTTATTCGCGCAATCATCCCGCGTTCGGTTAACTTTAATCGGGCCAGTGCGGTGGCTAAGTTCATCTTGCTTGGCGGCATCATTAGTCCACTTTTCAATGCAACGATCAGCAATATTTTTCTTTGGACGCAGGGCATTATTTCCGATGCTGACTTTTTCAAAAATTGGGTTAGCTGGTACATGGGGGATGCCATCGGCATTATCTTTATTGTGCCCTGGCTGCTCGTATTCTTGCCAAAAACACTGTCAGCCAGAGTGTCGAAGGCACGTTTCGTTCTCTATTCACTGATATCTGTCACGTTATGTTCTGCGCTGTTGGGGTACTTAGTCACCAACACTGAAAAGCAGAAACACAGTATTGAGTTTGGTGTAAATGCGAATGTGCTGGAACGTTCACTAACAGGGCAATTGGCTCGTGTGTCCGATATTTTACAGGCTATTGCAGGCTTTGTAAGAATTCAGGAGCAAGTGACTCCCGCCGAATTCAGAACCTTCGTCACCGAATTATTAAAAAGAAACCCTGCTATACACGGCTTGTCCTGGAATGAACGTTTAAGCGAACGCGAGCTGGCTGCGTTTGAATCAGCCATGCAGAAACAGTATTCCGCATTTGACCCTGACATCCATTTTGCCGTTAAAAGCTTAGCTGCGTCTACTCAAGACGGCGCCAATGGTATCCATGTTGTTGTGTCGTATATCGAGCCGCTTGCCACTAACGTGGAAGCGCTTGGTCTGGACGTGTATTCAAACGCTTCTCGACGTGAGGCGCTGAATGCCGCGTGGCGCACAGATTCTCTTTATCCTACTGTGCCAATTAATCTGGTGCAGGGAGATTACGCCGAGCCCGGTGTCTTGCTGTTTTTGCCTGCTGGCCAAATCTCCGAATCTGAACATGGTGGTTACGCCACAGGGGTACTAAAAGCGCAGTCGATGATTGCAACGGCTTTCGAGGGTGCGCTTCTCGAACATGGTGCGGTGTTGGTTTTCGACCCCGACGTGACAGAAGGTAATGCGACGCTTTTTCGAAATAATATCGGCGAGAAAGAAGCCAATGCGGTGATTAGCCAGTGGGCGGCAATTCGCGATGGTGTAGACCAGCAGATAACCGAAAAGTATCCGTTGTTCGAAAAACGTATTATTCAGGTTGGCGCGAGGCAGTGGGTTTTACTGCAACTCAGTGAAAGTCAGTTTCTTTATCAGCCCTGGGGCGTTCACCTGTTGCTTGCAGGTACCGTGCTTTTCGCAGGTTTATTAGGGTGGTTTATCATTATTGTTGCGGGCCATACGGATGAAATTGAATTTCAGGTAGAGCGTCGAACTCTTGATTTAACGGAGGCCAATAGTCGCTTACGCGAATCTGAAAAAGCGCAGGCAGAAGCTGTGAAAGAAGCACAGCGTTCTAATCGCGCTAAAAGTGAATTCTTAGCGAATATGAGCCACGAAATCCGCACGCCCCTGAACGCCATTTTAGGGCTAAGCCGACTTGGGCTAGCACAAAATCCGCCAGCCAGTTTCGGCGATAAATTTTCCAAGATAAGCCATTCAGGCGAACTGTTGCTCGCCATCATCAATGACATTCTTGATTTCTCCAAAATTGAAGCCCAAAAACTCCAACTTGAACATCGGGTATTCTCGCTGAAAGATATTGTCAGCCAACTGCGTGATCTCTTTGAAGAGCAAGCAAAAGCGAAAGGGATTGCGCTGAATTTCCGCTTTGAAGGTAAGCTCACACCATGGATGCTGGGTGATTCACTCAGGCTGCGTCAGGTACTAGTGAACCTGCTGAGCAATGCCATTAAATTTACCCGTCATGGCAGTGTCACCATGACATGCCGAGCAGAGAAGATAAGCGAATCTGCCAGTGAGTTAATCATTACCGTCGAAGATACCGGCATTGGTATGTCAGCATCGCAGTTGTCAGTGGTGTTTGATGCGTTCACGCAAGCGGATTCATCAACCAGTCGTAAATATGGCGGCACGGGGCTGGGTATGGCTATCTCACACCGACTGGTGACGGCTATGGAAGGTAAAATTGAAGTCAGTAGTGAAGAAAACCAAGGCACCTGTTTTACCGTTTCGTTGCCGTTTGGCATACCTTCAGAGCAAGACGTTGCGCAATACCGGGAACAATCAAAATCGGCAACAGCCAAGGGACAAGCCGTTACCAGCGGGCATATCTTGGTGGTAGAAGACAACCAAATCAATCAGGAGGTTGTTGGTGAGCAATTACGTCAAATTGGCTTGCAGGTAAGCTACGCCGACAACGGTGCGTTGGCTGTTTCTGCGGTACGAGAAAACACCTACGATCTCATTCTAATGGATATTCAAATGCCAGTAATGGATGGCTATGAGGCGACACGACATATCCGCGATGCGGGTATAACCACACCCATTGTGGCGTTAACCGCTGCAGCCATGGTAGAAGATATGCGAAAAGCGAAGGCTTGTGGCATGAATGATCACTTAAGTAAGCCGTTTCGACAGGAAGAGATGATTCGAGTGCTAAATCAGTGGATAACGCACCGTGATTAGGTGCTCGTATTTGCAGAGGGCGGTTAAGTTAAGAAGGCGACAACTTCTGTAACTTTCGTTGCAATGTGCGCCTGTGCATACCTAGTGCTTTCGCGGTAGCCGAAATATTGTTGTTATTGTCGTGCAATGCCCGCTGTATGTGCTCCCATTCAGCTTGCGCAGGGGTCATGGGTAAGTGGGGTTCCGTTTGCTCGTGGTTAGGCTGTGCACCTTCGAGGCGCTGAAGCAACGCCTGAAACGTCACGGGTTTAGAAAGGTAGTCAGTCGCCCCTTTTTTAATGGCCTGAACAGTAGTGGGAATACTGGCGTATCCCGTCATTATGATGAGGTGCTCTGGTGAAAAGTGCGTTTTCAATTGGGTGATGAAGTCGAGCCCAATTTCATCTTCCAGCATCATATCAAGAAACACCGCAAACACAGATTGGGGTTCATGGGCCAAGGCTTCCGACGCGGACGAATAACAGTGTACAAGGTAGTCGGTTTTGGCTTTAAAACGGCGCGACAACACTTCTGACAGCCTCACGTCGTCGTCGATAATCAGAACAGTTTTCTTCATTATTGAACCGGTAAAAATACAGTCGTTTTAAGCACAGCGTTAGCTTTTGTGTGCATAATTTCCCAATTCACATGGCCATTGAATTTTTCAATCGTTGCATTGGTGATCACACTAGCCACACCATTCCCTTTGTCGCTGAAAACCAGTTTACGACCTAAATGTTGCACAGAATCGGATGACAGATTTTTAACCGGATTGGTAATTTCTAAGGTCCAGGTTTTATCTGTTACAGAAGTGCGAACCAAGGCTTGTTGGGTATCGTCATCTGCAATTTCTTCCCACGCGTTAATAATGATATTCGTCAGCGCTGGTAGTAGCGTGCGGTCTGCACGAAGCACCCCCTGGGCGACTTCGTTTTGCCATTCAATACTGGCTTCGGGCCTCGCGAGTTGCAAACTGTATCGCAGCGACTTAATAAGCTCATCGGTTCTATACACGGTGATTTTCGCTTCTCTGACTTCATCGGCAACCTGTCGCCAGTTGCTCAGCAATTGATTCAGCCGCGTGATTTGGCCGCTCATTTCGTCAATTAACGCATCATTACGTTCTTCTTGCCATTCCTCCAGTAGCAGGTTAATGGTTTGCACAGGCGTGGCTGCATCGTGGGTTAATTGCGCTGCGGCAGTACCAATGGCAAGTAATTGCTCATTGCGAAGTTGGGTTTCTCTTAACTGCAAAATAGCAGCATTGCGCTCACGTAATTGCCATCGATAGTAGCTGATAATGGCGGCGATGAATAAACTGGTGCCAACAAAGCTAAAAATCATATTTCGGGCATGCTGTAACATGCCGCCGTGATGCAGGCTGCTCTCTGGATAGAGTTGGCTTAACTGACCGCCAATACTGACTACTAATACAACGAATGCTGCAGGGAAGGGTAGCTGAATAAGCCCAATGACCAGGGGAACCAGCAAAAGGATGGCATAAGGGTTACTAGCACCACCATGGAGGGCGATTACCCAGTTTCCCAGCCCAATTTCAGCCAGAACTGAAAATAAAGCGGGCAAGACAGGCAACCGCTTTTTCCCAGCCAGCAGTGTGAATAATAGCAGTAACATAGTGGGTTATTTGTCGAATGGTGTTGCGCCATTGTACGTGCAGCGGCGAGGAAATGCTGCACGACAATGGCAAATACTGACAATATCAGAAGCTGTAGCTAATGCCTGCATCAAACGAACGGCCTCGGCCAGCAATTTGATTAAAGCCATTGGTGTTGTCTTGCCTGAACTCCGCCACGTTCACGCCACCCAGCGGCGCTTGGTAGTACTCGTCGAAAAGATTAGTGATATTAAAGTGCAGGGTGAATGACTGCCAGGTATACGCGGTGTTCACATCGACAACGGAATAGGCATCTGTGCTGTTTTCAAAACGACTTAAGTCCACATCGTTTTTATTGCCAACCCACTGCCAGCTTACCGATGATGAGAATGCATCGCGCACATATTCTACTGAGAGCGTGTTTTGCATTGGCAAAATTTGGTATAAATCGCCGCCGTCATCACGTTCTCCCCGCTGCCACTGGAATGCGTTTTTCAGCGTGAGTTTTCCACTTGTGCTGTCTATTAAAACCCGAGACGCTTTTACGCTGGCGCCGTAGAGTTGGGCATCGGTATTGCTAAACTGCAGAATATTACGTGCTCCGGAGGTAAGGCCCGAGCGGTTGAAGGTGCCAATGACTTCGACATCAATATAATCGCTGACATCGCTATACCAGGTGCTGATTTCAGCAGCCCAGTCACCGTTGAGAACAGAATAGGTGATCGAAGCAGTATGGGCCGTTTCCGGGTTTAGGTCGATATCGCCTACATAACCATTGCCATCGCCAAACCAACCGATCATCGATGTTGCCATTGCGCCGCGGCCCCAGGTATATCGCTCGTAAAGGTTGGGCGCGCGATTTTTGCGCGCCAATCCGAATATCAGTTGACCATTGCTCTCTAATTCGCGCATTGCCTGAATAGTCCCGTCAATCAGGGTGTCAGATTGTCCGCGGTCAGACATATTAAACATCATCGCCGCTTCCGCATCTGGGCTCTGCATGGCAGTCATACCGCCCATTCCACCCATGGAGCCCATTCCCATCATGTTGCCGTCGTTGTATGCCTGTACATCGCCGGTATCGGTGGTGACATATTCTAGCCGTGCGCCAGCGCTCAAATGCCAATCGCTTTCATGTGCAGACGACCACTCAGCAAAGGCTGCCAGTCGCTCTCGCTCACCGTCATTGATATTTACGTAATCGTTCGGCCCCATCATCATAGAATTCTCAACAGCGGGCCACCAATCGTCCAGATTATTGCGATACCATTCTTGACCGAATACCCATTGACCTTGCATTGATGCGGGGAGCAGCCATTTTAACTTTAATGTGAGGTCTTCACTTTCTGTGTTCATGGGCATCATGCCGGTTTTCTCTGGCGTGAAGAAACCCATCTCATGGGTAGTTCGACGCAGACTCAGCGTACTGTCCAGAGCAATATTGCTGAACTGATGTTGGTATAAAGCAGTAAAACCGGTACTACTGTTATCTGTCATATCCATGTATTGATTAGGAAAGCCCTGATAAGGGATAGACTGATGAGTCAGACTAACTTGTAGTCGTTGCTCATCATCCTGATAACCGGTATTAATGATATGGTTGGTAGACTTGTAAAGTGTATCGATAACCTTATTTCCGCGGCCATCTTCGTAGCTGTCTGCCGATACCCGGGTGCCGGCGTAGCGTATGTACCAGGTGTCATTGGCAACTAATGCGCTGGCTGACACGGTACGTGCGTTGTCGTTGCTTTGGAAGAAATAGCCAAGTTCCGCTTCCTGAACTTGAAAGTTACTTGTGTTTGAAAAGGCCGGTTCGAAGGTGCTAATGTTGATAACACCGGCAATGTTGTCACCGCCTTCACTGACTAACGACACCCCGGGAAAAACGCTGATGTTGTGTACCTGATTGGCTGAAACATAAGACAGCGGCGGATTCATCTGATTACCACAGGCTGCAGTAATGGGGGCGCCATCTGTGAGTAATTGAATACGATCTCCCATCATGCCATTCATGACAGGTAATGCGGAAACTCCTCCTGCTGCGGAAAATTGTAAACCGGCATCGGCTAAGCGTTCAGCGAGGGTTTTATCGTTATACAGTTTTAGTGGATGAGAAGAGACTTCAATAATTTCAACAGCGTCTGGAGTGGCGTGAGCTAACACACTCAATAATCCGGCACTGGAAAGCACAGCAAAAGGCAATAATTTCACGGCAAGTCCTGCTTTTAACTTGGGAACGATTAAATTGTGATGAAGCGCCGGCGATGGTGAATCTTTAAATTGAGTGCCGGTTTAGTTGGACCGAAGTGTATCGACTAGGTATGAAAAAGCGATGCGACATATTGTCGCACCCCGTATGTTTTTCGCTCAAAATGAAGTGCTTAAGCAAGAAGTGAATGAAAATTGGACAATTACGCTGCTAAGTATGAAAGAAGTGTCATGATCGAGTCATTTCTCATTGTCATACTAATGTTTAGTTGTCATCATGACACATAGGATATACCTTTTTTGTATATACTTATTCTGTAGGAATTCGTTGTGTCTGAGAATCAAGTTTCTGTAAAGACGTTCAGTAAAGAAGAATTGAAACACGCGGTTATTTTTTCCGGCATTAGCCCTAAAGCCATGCGTCGCGTTTTTGCGGCATGGTGCGTGTTCTGTGTAGTCGTAGCAATTATTGTGGTAATGGCGCCCGACTTGAGTCAGGTGTTTCAACTTACCGTTTTCGGTGTGCTCATTGCGTTTTCAGTGGCGATGTTCGCCCAAAGCCGTATTGCTGAAGGTTGGCCGGCGATGCTGTCGTGTGAAGACCAAATTTGTGTGGTGAGAGACCCGCAGATGCGCGAGTTTGTTTGTGTTCCATCGTCGTTAGTAACTGCGGCCGAACCCACATTAATCAAACCAAACAAAAAAGCTATTGCCCTAAAGCTGAACACCGAGAGGCTCACTGCCACGGATTTAGACACACTGAACCAAGCCGTTTGGCCTAGAGACGACCGGCTGCTGGCATTGGCTCAATTCATTTCACGAGACAAAGCTTGCACCAGGCTGCGTAAATCTTTTCCACACCTGGCATCATAGTGGTTGATGCGCGCAGTTTGGTTGCACAAAAAATGCACAGTGCGTCGGTTGTTGTGCATTTTTTTCCGACATTCCGTTAATTATTCCCGTCTGATTGCTGTTCTTAAGCATGTCTAAATGGTAATGTTGTCTTACCATTAAATGTAAGAATTTACGCAAATTAAGCTAACATATTGAATTTGTTTGCCTAATTTACATGGCTTTTGCAAGTTGATAGTAAAGCTTACGCTTTTTTAATCACCATGCAGTAAATGGCGTGAAATCTGCAATTCAATTTTTACGGCGATGCACGCACTGGTAGTGCAACGTGTCGTTGGGTAAGTTTCCTTAAGTTTTAGGTCCTGATGAACCAGTCGCAAGGTGTGTGGGCGAGATGAGTGCGAATAAACCGCAAGGAGGCAACATGACCCCGAATACTATTTTAAATATTCTCGTTGTTGAAGATGATCCAACCTTAGCAAGCCACTTAACCAGCTTTCTTACTGGCCTGGGTTGGAACGTTGATTTTGCTGCCAGCGGACGAATGGCAGTTAGATTATGCAAGAGCAATCAATACGACGCTGTTTTGCTTGATGTGGTAATGCCAGACTTGAGTGGTACGGCTATCTTGCAGCATATCAAGAGTTGCTGTAATGCACCGGTTCTGTTGATGAGCGCCAGTGAAAACAGTGATATCTCTACCCGATTTACCGACGCAGATGACATTGTACCCGATCCGGCAAATTACCGAGATATTGTGTCTCGCTGTCAGCGGTTCGCAGAAGCTTCCGCTATGGCTATCACAGCCTAATATTCATATCTTCAAACAAAACCCGCGACTTGCTCGCGGGTTTTTTTATATCTAAATCGTGAGCCGATGGTTCGCACGCATACTCACGGCTTTAATCTTAACGTGGTTAAAAGCGGAAAATGGTCCGAACCTATGCTTGGCATGCGTTTTATGTGTACGAGCTCAAAATGGGACGAATGAAAAACGTGATCAAGCGGCCAGCGCAGAGGCGGATAATCGGCATGGAAGGTATTGAAAAATCCGCGGCCACGGCGAGGGTCAGACATCCCGCTGATTTTACGGAAGTCTCGCGTAGTCGGAGACCAAGCAACATCATTAAGATCGCCGGTAACAATGGCGGGGGCATCTAGCTTTGCCATTTCTTTACCTACCACAGTCAGTTCTCTATCCCGTGGCTCCGCCGATTTGTTTTCCGTCGGGCTGGGTGGCTTGGGATGAACAAAATGAATTTTCACATCTTGTTGATTGATTGTTGTCCAAATTTCCATAGACGGCACGTCGCCCTCGATGATGAATCGGATTTTCTCATTACTAAATGGTTTGCGGCTGTATAAATGCATCCCGTAGAGGTTTTCCAATGGACAGAAAAGCCGGTGAGGGTAGTCATCATGCAAAACTTCCAGTGCTGCTTCCCAGGCAGCGTTACTTTCTAGTGTGACCAGAATGTCGGGTTGATGCTGTTCCACTAAATCAATGAGCGCTTGATAGTTATCGTTTGGCATCAGCACGTTGCTGGTAAGAATAGAAATGGTCTGTGAGTCGTCGTTACCGCGATATTGGTTAACTTCTGTAGGCCACAAAGGAGTATAGGGGATGACCCAGATAAGTTGATAAGCAAACGCAATGACACAACCAGCTTGCATCCAAGCAGCCAAGACCGGTTCATCGACATACCAAAAGCACCAAAAGAGACTCAGTACGGCCAGAACAAATGCCTGTTGTAAACGAGGAAACTCCCAAACCCGAATTAACCAGTGTTGCCCTGGAAGATGGGGAATGAGGGTTGTAAGTATAAACAGCACTGACAGGATGATCATCACAGTAGTCATGGCAAGTCCATTCACTCAGAGATAGAAAAAAGTTCGTTATCTATAGTGAAATCCGCGTTGATTCGATCAATATGGTTAATTTGTAAACATAAAGTAAAACATTCCTTAAGTTGCGAAAAAATTGCAAGGTGTGGCACGCCAAAATGTGTTTATATTCTAAAAAAGTTATTTAAATCAGCGTTTTATTTAATTGGTATGAAGTTGGCATCAGCTAATGTGCTTGATAATTAAGGAGAGCAAAATTATGAAACGTACAATTCTTTCACTGTTAGTTGCTGGTACATTAACGACATCTGCTTTTGCAGGCACTATGGACTCTTCGAATAAGTGGGAAGAAGGTGCTAAAGATGCCTGGATTGATGGCAAAGCTGAAGCAACGTTGTTGTTTAACGGAAATCTGAATTCTTTTGACATTAATACCGACGTGCAGAACGGCAAAGTTGTGCTTACCGGTAAGGTGGAAAATTCGGTAGATAAAAAGCTTGCGGAAGAACTTGTCGCTAACATTGATGGCGTGACCGATGTCGACAACCAGTTGACCATTCTAGCGGACCACGATGATGCTGATGTCGATAATAACGATATGGATGGTGAAGCAGCCATGGATAAACTCACCGACGCAAAAATAGCGACAGTGATTAAAACCCGTCTGCTAATGGACACAGACATTTCAGGATTCGATATCGACGTAGATGTGAAGGCTGGTAATGTTACGCTTACAGGTACGGTCGATTCGGACGCTGAGCGCGACTTGGCGGTTGAGATTGCTAAAAATGCGTCTGATGTAACAGATGTGGAAGACAACCTGAAAGTGGTTGAGCCTCAAAAGGCAATGGCATCTGAATAACTAGCCAATTTGATAAGCTAATCGGAGTCGTTACTCCGTAACAAACGCCCGGTGATCCGCACCGGGCGTTTTCGATCTTGGCTTTCAGCGCTTTGTGTAGGTAAATAGCATGCTGTGAAAATCTTTCCTGCCTCAGGTAAAAACTATCCATAAGTCTAAAGTTGGCATTCTTTTACAGAGCTGAACTACCCGATATTAGCTTTTTCTAATAAAAAAGTGCTATTCATTGCGATTCTTTTAAGTTATTGATTAAATAGATTTTAATTGAGTTTTTTCGACTAATTAAACCATTTTCCAAGTCCGGCTAAAGCCTTTCTAACCCATTCACTCTAATCTGGCCTGAAAATTGGAAGTATGAAAGGTGTGTAAGTTTACTAATACCCTTCTAAAAGGATTTGTATGAAATTTTTAAAAACCAAGCATCGCCCACTTCCAGAAACGTCTTTTGAGCGGTTTATCCATTCGCAGCCTGTTTTTAACTGGTTCGATCGTTACAACAAAGCCGATAAAAAAGTGGGACGAGTGAGCCCTGTTTTCGGAGCAGAAGCGCAGGTAGTTGGTAAGTAATCAATTTTATAACGTTCTCGACAGCGTTCCGCTTAACCAAGATGGTGATAAACATGAATTACTTAAAAATTGCAGTAATGACAGTGTTACTTACAACCAGCCTTGTTGCACTGGGCTCAGGAAAGCAAATTTCTTCCTGGCTCGGCGAAACGCAGCCCATGTCCAAGCCTTCAGGCGATTTAACGCACGTTGAAGCACTCTATGACGAACTTGAATTTGATCCGCAAAATCGAATTCATCAAATTCGAAAATCAAGAATTGAGCATTATCTTCAGCAAGCACGTAGTTATGAAGAGAATGATTGGGATTACAACAGGGATGAAGCTCTGGAACGTGCCCAAAATATAATGATACACCACGAGAGGAAGGAAAGTGGTACCTATGCAAGTATCTAAGTCGAGCGCGTTAGCTCTCTGTTTTTTAATACTAGGGGGCTGTGCTTCAGCGCCACAAAATACTGCAAAATCGACCGCAGAAGTCAATTCAGTTCAGGCTCCAAAGGAGCCTGAACTTGCATCTGAACTGGCGCGAGGTGAGAAGGTTACAGTACAGACAAGCCAGGGACCGATCGAAATCGAGCCCACGGTGGTTGCGATTGGAGATGGCGGCCAGCCAGGCACGGAGCAGGGCGGTGAGCCGGTTTATAACGACCCGTGGGAAGGGTTCAACCGTGCCATGTTCAGCTTTAATAATGTCTCTTATCGTTACGTCCTTATTCCCCTTTCCGATGGCTACAAATTTGTTGTGCCGGGTGTTGTCCGAGACAAAATAGGCAATGCTTTTGATAATCTACGAGAGCCCCTTAACCTGGTAAACAATACCGTTTCTGGCGAGTTTAGCCACGCTGGTTCTAATCTTGGTCGTTTTCTGATTAATTCCACCATTGGGTTATTAGGATTGTTCGACCCCGCTGAAGCGTGGTTCGATATCGCGCCACAAAAACAAACTATTGCCAATACTTTGCAAGACTACGACATCACATCCGGGCCGTATTTAGTTATCCCGATCCTTGGCCCCAGTGATACCCGAGGCGCATTCTCTACCCTTACTGAAGGGTTTGTTCATCCTGTTAATTACATTGCGGATCCCCCCGAGCGTTATCAACTGAGAATGTTCGATGGTCTGGACGATTTTTCTGAGCAGTCTGATATCTATCAGCAGCTCTACGACCAGGCTGACGATCCTTACATCTACTTCCGTAATCAATATATTCAGGGACAGCGACGCGATGAACTCTTCGAACTCAGCGACAGCGAACAACAAAATAACGAGTAAACTCGCACGTGGAATCATCAGTGCACGCTGGTTTATTCTTGTTGCATTTGTCATTGCGCTAACGGGACTTGGTTTTTACATTAATCAGTTCCGTATTGATGCATCTGCCGATACCTTACTGGTAAAAGACAATAAGCTATACATTCAAACGCAGGTGGCAGACCAAACGTTTAATCCTCAAGAGTTCATATTATTGGCTTATCAGCCCAAAGGGCATGAACTCTTCAGCCGTCAGACTTTTGATGACATTGAAATGTTGTCAGCGCGAATCAAACAAATTGACCGCGTGGAAGCGGTGACATCGATTATCAATGTGCCACTGATCAACGATACGAGCGCATTAACCGGCGACACTAGTGTGGATTCCCTTACCTGGGAAAATCAACGCTATTCTCCGGCGCAAATGAAGCAGTTGATTGTGGGTCATCCCATCTTTACCGATTTGCTGGTTAATCGTCAGGGCACCGCCACGGGCATGCAAATCGTGTTCAAAGATAATCCTGAATTAGTGCGTATTAACAACGAGATTACCAATATTCAGAAGAAGGTGCTAAAAGGCGAAGCGCTCAGTGAAGAAGATAACGCCCGCATCGCATCGCTGCAGCAACAGGCCGATCCCATCCGCCAACAGCTTACCGAAACCCGAAAGCAAGAAATCGCACAGATAGAGGAAATTACCCAATCGGTTGCTACCAGAGCGAACACGTATTTAGGTGGCGCTTACGTGGTAGGGCAGCATCTCATTGATATCATCAAATCTGATCTCATGACGTTTGGTAGTGCCATCGCTGCGGTGATTATTTTGTTGCTGGCATTGTTGTATCGCTCTTTTAAGTGGGTGTTTTTCCCGCTGTTATCTTGCTCCGTGAGCGTGTTCCTTACTATGAGCCTGTTCGGGTTTCTGGACATGCGCACAACGGTGATATCAGCCAACTTTGTTGCGTTGCAGCTTATTCTTACTTTGGCCGTCATGATTCATATCATCGGGAGCTACCGAGAAATCAGTCGTGATAACCCTGACTTCAGTCAGCGCCAGCGTATTATTGCCACCCTTGAGGACAAACTATCACCTTGTTTTTACGCAACCCTGACAACGTCTGTGGGTTTCGGCTCGCTGATCTTTTCCGGCCTGCAACCTGTGGTCGCATTTGGTTGGATGATGCTGATGTCGATGCTCATTACCATGGCGGTGAGCTTATTATTGTTCCCGGCGTTACTGTCTTTCCTGCCTGCCAGTAAAGAGACTACCGAGTACCGTTTTATTACCGGTTTTCTTGCTGCTACCCGTAAGTTGTCATTAAAAGCACCGTTGGCGGTAAGTGCAGCTGTGCTGGCGTTGTTTGTTGTTGCGGCTCTGGGGATCAGTCGCCTTAACGTTGAAAATTCTTTCATTAACTATTTCGACACCGACACGCAAATTCACCAGGAACTGGCATTTATTGATCGTGAATTCGGTGGCTCAACAGCACTCGATATTGTGTTAAAGCTTGATGACGAGAATGCTGACGGAGAAGTGGTGCTGAATGCGAACACGGTAGCGCAATTGCAATTAGCGCAAGCGGCGATAAAAGCGTTTGAAGCGACCGGAAGCGTTACCTCGGTTGTGAATTTTACTGAATTAGCAAAGCAACTAAACGGCGGACGACCGTTAACAGAGTACGAGCTAAATACCATCTATGTCTTGTTGGACGAAAAAGTGGTGAATCAGTTAGTGGGTGCGTATTTTTCTGAAGCGGACAATACATTTCGTATTTCCACGCGCATTCAGGACACCACGGAAGGCCTGAATCGCCAGCAATTTATGGATCAGTTAAATAGCGACTTACAAGCTGTCGGACTGGAAAAAGACCAATATCAACTCACCAGCTTGTTCGTGCTTTATCAAGATATCCTCAGTCGTTTATTTGATTCGCAGATAAAAACACTGGGTATAGTGTATGCCGTTTTGGCGGTGGTGCTGTTTGCGATTTTCCGTTCGATAAAAGTAACGTTTATCGCATTATTGCCAAATGTGCTAACAACGTTGGGCATCCTTGGGGTGGTTGGTTGGGCAGGCATTTCGCTTGATATTATGACCATTACCATAGCAGCTATTGCGATGGGCATAGCGGTAGACGATACCATCCATTTCTTGCACAGCTATCTGCAGGGAATGAAATCGTCTGATGGCAAGACCGCAACCGCGGGCAGTGAGTCCGCATTTGGACATTCAGGATTAGCAATTCTGTTCACTTCAGTGATCATTGCCACGGGATTTTCACTCTTCGGGTTTTCCGATTTTCTGCCTAGTGTGTATTTTGGACTGCTCACTGCACTGGCCATGCTGTTTGCTTTGTTCACCGATTTAACCTTATTACCGGCTTTGCTAAATCGCTTCGTTGGCAATCGTAAATCCGCCAAGGCTGAATAGCTGGCACCTCAACAATAATGCTATGCAATAATAGGCACACCTTTCCCGGTGTGCCTTTTTTTATTTTGGAGTGTTAAATGCAGATATGCGGACCTGATGGTGTTGGTAATGTTCATGGGCCGGTGCAAGTTTATATGGCAAATCGCCCCGCGTTTGACCTACCCGGTGAAGCAGGTGTCGTTACTCCCATCGATATTCACATTATTAATAGTATTAACGCAGAATGTGGAAACGGTTGGCGAAAGGTATTTAACGTCTATGCCAAATGGATATTTAGTTTGCGTGAAGGCTTAGCTATTTCAAAAACGAGTACATGGCAAACGTATCGAGACGAACAGTTACTTACGGCCCAGGGCGATACGGCTTTATGGTTCGCACCGCCAGCAGCATTTAATCCGAAAAATCTAAACATCGTGATGGGCAAAACCTATGCGGGCCAGCTTGAACTGACTCAGCGCGTAAACTGGGTAAGCGCTGATTTTGCCGTTTGTCGACAACGAAACCTCATCGTGACGCCCTATTTCGATTATCGGCAACTCACTAACGAGAAAATCGGCTTTCTGAATTATTTGATCCGTAGCCAACTGCTCGACGAAAGTGCTACGCGGCAGGAGGGGAGTTGGCTACAGGTTTTGGGAAATAAAAAGTGTTAGTGGATTTCTTCTGGTATAGCTTTTTTACACAGTAATTCGGGCACAAAAAAACCAGGCGTAGAGCCTGGTTTCATTGTATCGATTGGTATTAGCAATCGGTATCTTTAGCGTCAGCGCCTTCTTTCACGTCTTCACAGGCGTCTTCAACAGCGTTACCAGCGTCAGTCATCACTTCGTCCAGTTCTTCGCCTGCGTTTTCTGCTTCACCGTCGCCACAAGCGGCCAGAGTAAATGCAAAACCTGCTACCAACATCGCTTTTAAAAATAACTTATAGTATTTCATCGTCCTTTCTCCTTGTTCCAATTAAATTATACTCTAGGTGATTTACCGCGTAATGCATTGGCGATAAGTGAAATCACCAGCAGCGCGACAAATACAAAGAATAAAAATTGAGCAATGCCTGATGCTGCACCAGCAATGCCACCGAAGCCAAAAACTGCTGCAATAATGGCGATAATGAAAAATGTAACTGCCCAACCTAGCATAATAATTTCCTCATATTGCTCTTCGTAAAGTTCGTTTAACTTTCGTTAAGTTCGTATTGTTTAATGCTGGTATTGTGCCAATCATGAAAGTTGTTATTAATCAGTGCTTTAGTTTGTTCCTGCTCGTTCATTCATGAAGCTGTTGGCAAAGAGTTACAACTAATCTGCATTTTTTACACATCAATTCCCAAAGCGACTAGCATCACTGGGTAAGCTTGATAAACTAGCTGAAGTAACAAAATACATTTATTCAATGGCATTCATTAAAGTAGAGCAACATGACAAAACATCATTCAGCATTTATTGGCCTTATGCAGCGAGCAAGAAACGTGAAGCGATGGCCGTTAATGGCACAATTTCAGGAAGAGATGCTCTCTACGCACATCTATGAAGCGGCAGTGGTGGCGCATATGCTTGGCGCCATAGCGAAAGATGTGTTTAACGAAGCCGTAGAACCAGATCGCGTTGCCAGTATGGCAATTTTCCACGAAGGCAGTGAAATAGCCGGCATGAGTGATATTCCAAGCCCTGTGAAATATCACGATCCGGAAACGACAGCAGCGATAAAGAAACTAGAACGACGTTTTGAGGCGATGCTACTGCAAACCTTACCTGAACCGCTCAGAGAAAGGTATCAGCCCTTAATCGAACAAGACAAAAAAGATATCCATGTTGCACTGGCAAAAGCGGCAGACGTCTTGTGTGCATATCTCAAATGTGATTATGAATTGTCGAAGTCAAACTCGGAGTTTTCTAATGCAATGCACGAAATGGAAATTCAATTAAAAAAGTATCGTGAAACTTTCAAAAGTGTCGACTATTTCTGCCAGGTATTCCTGGAGGATGCAAAGGGAACGTTAGATGAACAAACCCGCGATTTAGATTGGGTAGAACGGGCAAACACCATCAATATCAAAGAGTAAAGAAGGGCGCGTCGTCGGGCAGCATTGAATCAATTAAGCTTGATTGTGAATAAACCTTTTTCGCGCCGATTTAATTAGCTGAAGCTCGTCATAACACTGCAACAACCGGGTGCGGATTTTACGAAGCAACTGTGCGATATGTTGTGGCAGTTGCTCTTTTAAAACATCATCAAAATAATGCAGTACTTTACGTTCCATCGACGCCAGTTGCTCGGTAAACATCTGGTCGCTGTGTGATGTCACACGGCTAATGAGTCGAGTATATACATTTCTTGCATCGACGATAAAGTTGGAACCTGTGTCTTTCACGCCAGAGCAATGGCGGCGTAACTCAGTACAAGCCTGTTCTTTTTCTGTCAGAATACGTGTAAACATTTCTTTTGTATCGTCGCATTTAACCGCTTTAATACCTGCTTTATAAAAACGTATCCCACTCTGCAATACCTTAATAAGGTCAGCTAATTTTTCAGAGGGAATGGCGACTGATGACACTGTAAACTCCTGACGTAATAATTAACCAAATACAATAATAAGTTGCACAAATTGGGCCATTGCAAAAATGAATTGATTTTAATTAATTTATTGATTTAACAGCATAATTACCGACTCTTTGAAAGGATTAAAAGCGCTGAATTGTGCGGAGTGAAAATCTTTACAGGCTAGTATGTAAAAAATGGCAAATTTGTGGCGCAGCGCAAGGTCGATTTTTTGCACTACACCGCGAGTTTTACGGTAAGTGTTTTACGGTTAAATTTTTGTATTAAGGACGTGTTATTACACGGTACGTATTTTACAGACCAAAATTAAAGGTTGTAGATCTTCACTTCACCCGGGCTACCTGTATAGCCTGCACTTGGTTCGCTAAAATTCGTCATGTAATAAGCAAAGTGTGGCGTATTGCTGGGGTAAACCGTACCGCCACCACTCTGGCTTTTAATGTAGCCGCACACTTCGCCATAATAAAAAGCGTTCCATCCTGCAGATAATGTGTCAGTGTAATTGTTCAGCACGGTCACGGGCTCTGCGTCAGCAAAAACCTCACTCCACAGCTCTGCACAACCGACACTGTCATCGGTGGAGCCTTTCGGCCATCCATCATCGGTAAATTCAACTGTTTGACCAGAAATCGAAATACTGCTCTGGCGACGGATCTGCCATTTCGCATGTAATAGATTGACACCTGATTTAAATGCGCCCATCTGAGCCAGCGTGACAGAATCATTGGCATCGTCAGATAAATCGATGAAGCGAGGTGCTGCGGTAACGGCCAGAACGCCAAGGATGACGATAACAATTACGAGTTCGATAAGCGTAAAGCCTGCATTGTCATTCATATTTTTCATCATGGTATCGGTTTGTTGTAAAAGACAATGGCAGGATAGTTCACTGGTGGCGGAAGACCAATAGCAAAAAGCCCGGAACGGTTATGCCGGGCTTTGAATAAGTATTTGCTTTAATATGTAACGCTATTTTTTAAAACCTGCTTTTACATGGGTTTACGGGCTAACAGCTTTGCAACTTCAAAAGACTTGCTGCCTAAGGCCGTTTGAGACTCAGCCATGCGAACAAGAATGGAATAATACACGTCTTCTGTGTTTTCTGTTTGCACACGCAGCTCACCGCTCTGGTTTGGCATTGTTTGTCCCACCTCGTTACAGCCAGACATTGTGCATTGCGGATCTGTCAAAATGGGATTTTGCGAAATTTCAGGCGTTTCTTTAACAATGCGTTTGGCGACGGTATTTTTTCGCTCGATGTCAGTTTTAACAATAGTGAGATATTGAAAATCGTTTTTCTTGGCAATTTCAGCCGCACGATAAAGTGAATATTCTTGTACTAGTGACGCATCGGTGACTTCCGTTGCCCGAAACATAATGCGGTATTCATTGTCTGATAATTGCGTTGATGAGTAACCGTATTGTTTATCCGACTTCGCAGCCTGATAAGGAGTGGGTGTAAGGCTCGATACACTGCTACAAGCTGTAGCGGCAAGTAAACCCGCTCCCAGTACAACATAGCACATGCCTTTTTTTATCACTGATGCGGTAAAACTCATTATTGTTATCCTAAAAAATTGAAAAGTGCTGTCCTTGCGAACGTCATCATAGCCTGACGTTTGCGGCTAGGCGGGTTATCCGTGGTTGCGCCCTTGTAAGCGCCGGCACCAAAGCACGCCAGCAAGGTTTCTGGACGAGCTGCGAACAACTTCAACGTGACTTTAGCATGATTAACGGCAATGGCACTTTCCTGTTGCGATATAGCGTAGTTATCTTGCGCCTTATTTCTTGCCTTAATTGCAGAGTTAATAAAAACGGGCATTTTACTCATCCTTTTGAGGTTTGTTCTCAACGCCAATGCCACGAAGGAAAGTATGAATTGCTGGCATTAACGTAATGTACGCGTATGACTGCTTAGCAATCAGGAATGCACCAGCTGCAAGTCCAAGATTAATCAAGAACACAATTAGCGCGGTAACGCCGTTATGTACGTCGAAATGATGCAGGGTTAATGC
Organism: Alteromonas confluentis; assembly: GCF_001757105.1. Classification (GTDB taxonomy): domain Bacteria; phylum Pseudomonadota; class Gammaproteobacteria; order Enterobacterales; family Alteromonadaceae; genus Alteromonas; species Alteromonas confluentis. The sequence continues at coordinate 116,165 of NZ_MDHN01000021.1, read as the reverse complement.
GATACCTATGTTGGCAATTAACCAACAAAAACAGGCGAAGACAAAAGCTGCAAGGGTGGCGATTCCCGTCACGATAATCGACCGCTTTGCAATGTTTACTTCTGCTGCTGACAAATCGGCAAGGGCTGTGAGTTCCTGTTGTTTTTGGAATATCACCCATTGTGCGTTCGTGATCAGATCATCCAGCGACGGGTCGGACTCGTCATCAGGCGGATTGTCATCAATTTCCTTGGCCTGCTCAGGATCGAAAGAAGCCCGATCAGTAAAACTGACCGGGTCCTGTTTGCAAGCATTGCCAGTGACCATCTCTTCACTGGCGCTGTCGTTGCTCTTTTCCGTCATATTACTTCTTACGCAGTAATGACGTAACTAACATACCTGCGGCGAATGCGATACCTGCTGCTGCTACCGGATTATCGACAGCATATTTACGTACGCCTGACGATTTCCATTTGGCATCCATTTGAGCTTTGCGAGCAGCCATGTTGTCGGCAGAATCAGAGGCAGTGGCGCGTAAATTCTCTTCAGCGCGAGCAGCTGATTGCGCTAAACGGTCTACTGAATTTTGCAGAGTTGTTTGTGCTTTATCAGTAAAAGGATGAGTAGATTCGTCTACACCGTTTGTTGCTTTTTTCGCTGCACCGTTAGTCGCAGTAGTGTTTGGGGTTGCTGCGGTAGCCATTTTAAAATCTCCTTGTGGGTATATTCAATAAGGAGGGTTGCAATCGGAATACCAGATTTTAATATTAATTAAGTTGTTGATTTTAATGGTTTAAACTTAAATCGGGATAAAGGTTGAGTTTGTGAGAGAAGCGTTGTTACAAGGTTAATGTAATTATTGCAATGTTGATGTAATAAGATGCCCACTCAAATGTGGACATCTTATTACAGGTATACTAAAACAATGCTGCGAGATCGCTTCTGCTTACTGGTTTAAGAAGTGTACCGGAGATGTTGAGCTCTTCGAGTTCTGTATTGTCTGGCTCACGGCCGCTAACAATATAAATTTCCATTGCATCACTAACGGTGCGAATATTTCTTGCCAAGCTGATACCGTCATCATCCGGCAGTGTAAGGTCGAGAAGGGCGGCGTCGTAAGGGCGATGTTTAACCTTATCAAGGGCATCTTTCGCGCAATAGGCAACGTCCACGTTATGACCAAGATGACTCAGCAGAAGCTTCATCAGCTCAGCAGCATCATGATCATCTTCCACCAACAGAACCTGCTTGAGAGACGGGTCTGTCACTTCTTCTTTCGTTGCACTGGCTTGTTCTTGTTGTGGAGTAGGTGGAGTAGAAGCTGCTTCTCCATCAGGTGCACTCTCATTAAAGGCATCTTTTGTTCCCGAATAGGAAATAGATTGCATCGCTTTTTGGTAGTTAGGCTCTTCTTCTACGGAGTGACCTGAAATGCCTGGTGTGCTAATGAGGTAGCGATCTAAAATGGCAAACAATTCAGTTTTTTCAATGGGCTTACCTAATACATCATCGAAACCTTCATCAAGTAACGATTGCCTCAAACCCTTGCGGCTCGCTGCAGTAATGGCCACTACCGCCACGTTGCACTGGTGTTTACGCATGGCCTTTAGTGCATCGATACCATTCATCACTGGCATATGAATGTCCATCAACACCAGGTGATAAGGCTTGCCAGATTGCTCTGCCTGTAATACCGCTTCTAAGGCTTTAACACCGTTCTCAGCATAGGATACGGTGGCGTGGCACTGGCTGACCATGTGACCGGTAAGTTTACGTAGCTCCCGCAAGTCGTCGACGATAAGTACACGACCTGTCACATGTAATTTGTTCTTGTTCTGTTCATCAACCGTTGGGGCAGTGAGTTTGAACATGTCAAAATGTTGGTTACTGATATCACCCGGATCGATGGTAAAAGAGAACGTACTTCCGCGGCCAAAGACAGACTCAACGCTGATTTCGCCGCCCATTGTGTTCACGAGTTCGCGACAGATAGCCAAACCAAGACCTGCACCGCCATGATTAGCTCTCATGACATCTTCAATTTGCTCGAAGGGCCTGAATATGTCATCCAGTTTATTCGGCGGCATACCAATTCCAGAGTCGATTACCCGGAAAAGTAGCATCTCTTTATTGTCTTCGCGGCGTGGCGGCAAGGTTTCAACGGTAACCTGAATGGTACCGGTGTCTGTGAATTTAACTGCGTTACTGATTAGATTGATTAAGATCTGTCGAAGTCGCGTGGGGTCAGCAGAAATGAAGTCAGGTATATCATTACGAGACGATACTTCCATCGTCAGGCCCTTGTCTTTCGCTGCCAGGTTCATTAACGAATGAACGTCGGTGAGAAAGCCATTAAGGTTCACTTCGCGACGGGCTAACTCGAGCTTGTTGGCCATAATTCGCGACATATCGAGCAAGTCATTCAATAGACTAAGCAAGTGCTTGCCGTTGGTATGAATGATCGATAGCTCCTGGCTCATGTCGGCATTTGCCTTGTCATCCAATAGCAATTCGGTGTAGCCGAGAATAGACGTTAATGGCGTACGAAGTTCGTGTCCTAAGTGGGCGAGGAATTTGTCTTTCGCTTTATTCTGCTGCTCAACTTTGTGACGCTCTATTCGCTCATTTTCCATTTCCCGGCGAACCATGGCATAACGCATGGTTCGCATGAAGCGGGGCGACTCGATTTCGCTTTTATTCAAATAGTCTGCGGCACCTGCGCGCATGACCATATCATCAACCTGACTGTCAGTCTGGCCAGTAAGTATGACCACAGGAACCGTAATACCTGCAGCTTTAAAGGTGGCCATAACATCCAGTGCGTTTTCTGCACCAAGAATGTAATCCAGCAAGCAAATATCAAAGGTGCGTTTCTGGAACGCATCAATTGCGGCTTTGCCGTTTGTCACCCACGTAATGTGAAAGCGGGGTTCATCACACTGTGACATGTAGTCGGCGGTGAGGAAGTAGTCGTCCTCATCATCTTCTACCAGCAAAACCCGTATAACTTCAGACACGATTAATTCCTGTTTATTTAATCATGGGGTAACTCAACAAACTCAATCCAGTAGCGGCCTAACGCGCGCATCAGGTCGACCAATCCTTCAAAGTTTACCGGTTTGGTAATATAAGAAGCACAACCAAGGTCGTAACCTTTCAGCATGTCTTCTTCTTCTTTTGAGGTAGTTAGGATCACAACGGGAATGCCGCGCAGTGACGGATCTGCTTTAATTTCTTGTAACGCTTCGCGGCCATCCTTACGAGGCATGTTTAAATCAAGCAAAATCAGACTGGGACGGGGCGAGTCTTTCGGATCGCTGTACTTGCCCTCGCGGCGTAGAAATTCTAGCAACTCTACACCGTCTTCTACGCAAAAGAGGTTATTGAGTACGCGGCTTTCTTTCAGTGCGTCTAACGTTAACAAACGATCATCTTCGTCATCGTCTGCCATGAGAATATTTATGGGTGTTGAATGTTTAAGAGACATTGCTTAAAACTCCTTCACTGCCAGCGGCGAAAGGTTCACCGTCAATAGGGATAATGATGACAAACCGAGCGCCTTTGCCCGGTTCGCTAAATGCTTTAATGGTGCCATTATGACGTTCAACAATGCGACGGCATACGGCGAGCCCTATCCCCGTTCCCTTGTAGGCGCTGCGGCCGTGCAGACGCTGGAACGGAGCGAATATTTTTTCTGCAAATGACTGTTCGAAACCAATACCGTTGTCTTCGAAAGTAAGGGTAACCCACTCATATTCGTCTTTCATCAGGTTGTTTGCCAGTTCATCTTCCGTAGAAGGAGCGGCCGTAATGGTAATGAGCGGTGGTATTGCTTCAGAACGAAATTTGAGGGCATTCGAGAGCAGATTCAGAATAAGTTGTTCAATCTGTGATTTATCGCATTCGATAGTAGGTAAAGCACTGACATTTATTGTTGCATTACATTCTTCAATGGCGATTTCGAGATCACTGGTAACATCATCAACGATGGCATTTAAATCTGCACTGCTAAACTCTTTGCCTCGGGTCGTTACCCTCGAAAATGCCAGTAGATCGCTTATCAACATGGACATTCGTTCTGCTGCATTAAGCATGCGCTGAAGAAAGTCGCGGCCACGTTCATCCATGACTTCAACGTAACCTGCCTCGAGACGATTACCAAACGCGCGAATTTTTCGCAGTGGTTCCTGTAAATCATGAGAAGCGACAAACGCAAAATCTTCGAGTTCACGGTTACTTCGAGAGAGTTCGTCTGCAAACAGCTTTAATTCCTGGGTGCGTTGCTCAATTTTATCTTCCAGTTCTTCATTGTATTCCTGCAACTCAAGCTGATGTTTGAGATTATCTCGCATGTTTAGCCGCAGTAAGATCAGAATGGCGATGATGAGTAAGCCTGTGGTGACACCCGAAATAATCAAGGTATTCACAGAGTCGGCACGAAGTTTCATCAAACTGGCTAAGTGTTGCTCTTGCGCATCCCTCTCCGACGAATCAATAAATACATAGCGTCTATCGAACTCATCATATAACTTAAGCCCAAGATCAGTATTTAACATTTTTATTGCAGCTTCGTATTCTCCCTGACGGGTGAGCTCAACTGTCTCGATTAACTCATTCAGTTTGGATTTCGTCAGCGTAATCAGATCGTGGATATTCTCTTCTTGCTCGGGGAGATTACTATCCAGCGAGGCATTTTCTACTTCGTTGAGTAATTCGGTGAGGTTGTTTAACGTGACGGTATAGTCGTTGAGGTAAGACTCATCTTTGGTTAGCAAGAAACCACGCTGACCTGATTCTGCACGGAGTACCGCAACATGCAACTTATTAATAGCATTGATGACGCGGTTCGTACTAAAAAGTTGGCGCTCTAAGGAGGCCAGCTCATCTAGTGTGCTTATCACGTAAAATGCATTTCCGGTGATGATAATGATGATTATCGTCACCAGAGAAATCCAGCTATATGCCGACTGAACTACTTTATTCAGCATGAACTAATTATTCCGTTTTGCCATTTGCGAGCTCTTCCATCATTTCAGCCAGTGCATGACTGCAATCTTTGGTGCTTGCAATAATTTTATCCAATGCATCCTGTGCTTTTTCTGCCGGTATGTCGCCGTTCAAGGCCATCTTTACTAGCTCGGCCTGCATGGATATTCTATTTAACGGTTTACGAGCATCGTGGACCCAACGCGCAATTGCACCAATTTCTTCGTCTTTCATCTGCGTAACCTTACGATTCGTCTTTACTTAAGTCGCCGTAAGCGTGCAGGCGGTTGTACAGTGTCTTTGTGCTGATCCCGAGCATTTCAGCAGCCAATGTTTTGTTGCCATTCACTTTTTCCAACGTGGCATAAATCAATTCTTTTTCCACATCTTCAATGGTTCGTCCGGCTTCCAACGCTGGCGAGGTCGATTGCTTCTTCGCAAACGGAGATTCGATGGTTTTTGGTAGTTCGATATCGGTTTTGTCCGGATCGCTCATAATGCCCGCACGATGCACAAAATGGCGTAACTCACGGACATTACCAGGCCAGTCATAGGTCATCAGGTTGTCTAATTGCGTCTCTTCCCATTCAAACCGGGTACCATTTTCTTGGTTAAAATCGGTAATGAACTGAGACGCCAGTAATGGAATGTCTTCTTTGCGCTCTCTAAGAGGGGGAATCGTAATGGGGAATACCGCAAGACGGAAATAGATATCTTCCCGAAGCACCTTGCTCTCTGCGATTTCTTCCATTTTACGGTTGGTGGCAGATACTACGCGACAATTAACCGGAATGGTTTTTGTACCACCGACACGAATGACTACTTTATTTTCCAACACCCGCAACAAGTTAGGCTGCATATCGATTGGCATTTCCGTAATTTCGTCTAAGAAAAGGGTCCCGCTTTCAGCTTGCTCGAATACACCTTCCTTACGGTTAACGGCACCGGTAAACGCGCCTTTTTCATGACCAAATAATTCACTGCCGATCAATTCTTTAGAAAACGCGCCGCAGTTAGTTGCGATATACGGGCCGGTGACGTCAGAAGCCGCATGAATCGATTCTGCGACGACTTCTTTACCCACACCACTTTCACCAAGAAGCATCACGTTTGCACTGGTTCGGCTTACTCGCTCAATAAGCTTATAAAGCTCTTTCATTGGGGCAGATTCGCCAATCAAGTGACCAAAGTACTTCTTAATACGGGGGCCGCCGGAGTTCGGCTTCTCTTTCTTACCTGTTAAGGCAGCTTCAATGTCTTCACGTTGAATGGGCTTAACCAGGTAATCGATATTCGGGCCGCATAATCCTTTAATAATGCCGCGTACGGAAGGGTGACCAGTAATAAGTGTCACTTTCGGGCGTTTGGGTAGCGCGTCGAGCTCGTCAAAAAGATGTACGCCACTGCCGTCAGGTAACATAAAATCGAGCAGGATATGGTCGAAGGTTTCTTTCGTGAGCCATTCCCGGGCTTCAGCCAAATTGGCTGCGGTGAGGATATCATGTCCCAGGAATTCGATAATGGTGCAGGCAACCTCTGTAAATTCCGGGTCGTCATCCACAAGTAAAACAGTTAGCACGCGCTAGTCCTTTATTAATTTTTCTCGCAATATATGTATTACAACTTCACAGAAGTTTAAGATCAACTTCTGCGGCACAGATTTTGAAGGCAAAACGTAAATAAATCAGGTCTAAGCGCTGGATTCGCTTTCAAGTGATTAAAATCAGCAGGTTATATAAGCTTTTTTCACTGAGTAAGCCGTTCGTGACCGTTCAGATTGATGGTGATTTCACTGGCTGGTACAGGTCGACCATAGAAATAGCCTTGTACAATATAACAATGTAGTTGTTCGAGTACGTCTGCTTGTTCTTGAGATTCAACGCCTTCTGCGACGATTTCAATATTAAGATTACGGCACAGTGAAACAATGCCTTCCACAATTTTTGCGTCGCGAGGTTCGTGGGTAATGCCAGCGATAAATGATTGGTCTAACTTCACGGTATTGATATCGAGTTCGCGAAGATAAGCAAACGAGCTCATGCCGGTACCAAAATCATCGATAGAGGTTTTAATGCCCATCTCCCGGAAGTTGGCCAGCACTCTGCGACTTACTGCAATATCAACCATTGTGGCGCTTTCTGTAAGTTCAAATTCTAGTAGCTCAGGCTTTATGTTCGACTTATCTAACAATTCCCGCACGAAAGGGATAAAAGCGCTATCCAGCAGGTTGTAGGCCGAGAGATTAACCGATACGGGCAATTCATAACCTAGTGCAGACCACGCCTTGATTTGTTTAACTGCAAGTTCGAGGGTGTAGCGGGTGAAGGCGTGGATAATGCCGCTTTGCTCAACTAAATCAATGAAAAGCCCCGGCTGCAATAAGCCCTCGTCAGGGTGATTCCAGCGAACAATGGCCTCAACACCGGCTAAACGTTTTTGGCGGATATCTACCTTAGGCTGGTAATAAAGAACAAATTCATTATTCGTTAGGGCAGAGCGCAGTTGCCCGCGAAGCGTCACTTTTATTGTGCTGTTGTACGCTAACCGGTCATTGTAAATCTGCACACCTAAACGGAGTCTCTTGGCGCGGTGCATGGCATTTTCAGCATTGCGTATTAGCATTTCCGGGTGATGACCATGATCCGGATAGCGAGCAGCACCAATACTGCAACTGATCTCGAATGCGCTGTTGCCAATAAAAAGTGGCTCTCTGCACTGGTAAAGAAGGGTAAATGCGCGGTTTAAAATTTCGTCTGATGCAACGTCTGGCAGACAGATAATAAACTCATCACTGCGATAATGATAAACCGTGGCGGTTTCTTCAACAAGGCCAGACAAACGCTGGGCAAACGCAAAAAGCATTCTATCGCCCATACTGTGCCCTAATGCATTGTTAATTTCACGGAAACGGTCCAAATCGATAAAAAACAACGCCCCATTACCTTCGTTAAACACCGTGTTCGCAAGCAGAGCATTCCTGTTAGCGAGTTTGGTCAGCGGATCTTCCAGTGCAAGTTGTGCGAGCTTATCGTTTGCAGTCTCAAAACGTTTGGCGATAAATGCCGACATCAACAGGGCTATCCATACCGCAATCCAGAAGGTAATGAATGCCGCGATGGAAAGGGTATTAATAATTTCTGATGAGACAACGGTCTGATCTTTTGTGCGCCAGATGATAGTTAACGGGTCATTATTTTCGGATGAAGGAAAATATTGACGGTAGTAGCGCTGATTATTGATTTCACGAAATTTGTCGGGTGTGCTGTTAAGCTGGGAAACGGTGCTGCTGTCTATGTCGGCCCGTTGGAACAACAATGTCGTGTTGTTAAATACGGCAACTACACTGTCTGGAATGATGGTTTGCGGTTCGGTTTCTAACGTAATTGCTTTGGCAATTAGGGGCCCTTGTTGGTTGAAGTATTCGGTTTCAAAGTCTCGCTCCAAATCCATCAGAATACCGTGCCCAAGGTAGGTAATGATGCCTATGAGCAACGTCGACAATCCAATCGAGCCCATTAATAGTCGCTTACGCAAGCTGGCTTTGTTGTGTTGAATCTCGACGATATTTGCCATGTTGAGTATTTATTTAGGTCGTGTTTCTTCGCACAGACTTTGCGCTATGAGACTAAAAGGCAGGGCATTAAGGAATGACATCTATTTCCTGTTGTTTTTATTATAGGGAAGTTTAGCTTTTATACCCTGTAATAAGGCGTCAGGCAAATGAAGCTGAAAAACTGTACACCGGCGCTAGAGACTCAGAAAACCTTCTGCCTCTGCAGTGGGAAGGGTCATCGACTGATAGCGTAATTCACCAATAAAGGCCCTGGCCGCAGGCCCGAGTCGGTCTCCGTCTTCGAAGCACAGATATAACAGCCCTTTGCGCACACCACTTTTATCCAACGGTAAAGGTTTCAGCAATCCCTGGTTTAACTGGGGCTTTATAATTGCTAATGGAAGCCAGGCAAAACCGAGCCCCTGACAAATGATGTCTACCGAGGTTCTAACATGACTGACTGTCCAGCGCTGGTCGGCACCGAGCCAGCCTGATTCTGCTTTTCTTTCCGCAGAAGAGTCGCGTACCACAATTTGACGATGTGATTTAAGATCTTCAATAGTGAGAGGACGGTTCAGCTGGTGTAGCGGGTGATCGGGGTGCGCTACGGCAACAAACTCTATTTCGCACAAATCTTCGCTGAAGCCATTCTTAATGGCAAAGGGAGATATGGCAATATCCACTTCAGCAGATTTTAGCAGTGAGTTGGCTCCATTGAGTACTGTTTCCATCAGTTCAATACGTAAAAGCGGATATTCCTGGGAAACTTTGTTCAACACCTTATAGAGCAGAGTAGGAGGAAAAATAATATCAACGGCAATCCGAAGCTGTGTTTCTGTTCCGCATTGCAGATTGGCAGCCACCGCTTCCAATTTGTGTGCTTCATCAAGTAGAAAGTTAGCTCGGCGCAGCATAAGTTCACCGGCTTCTGTCAGCCTTACCCGACGACCGTCATTCTCAAACAACGGGATACCGAGGGCGGTTTCAAGTTTGTGAACCGCATGGTGAACGCTAGACTGACTTTTATGCACTTGTTGTGCTGCCTGATTGAAGCCGCCAGCTTCTACGACAGCCTGAAACATTCGCCACTGCTCTAAGGTTGCTTTCAACATAACTTTTTCAGATTTATTAAAAACTAAAGTTTACCCGACAATGCCAAGAGAAAAAACAGCGCAAGTGCTGTCTTTATGCTAATAGCATCATGGAGTTCGACGTTCCCGGTAAATTTGGAAAGCGAAATATTGATATTTGTCTATAGCTCAATTGCTGACCATATCATATTTCTGCTTGTTTAACTGAAGGGGCGAGATGTGTATGAACAATAGTCACCGGATTAACTCTAGCTACATAAAACGTAAAGTTAATCTTATATATGTTGCCATAAATAGACAGCGGGTTACTTTCAGTGGGTTATAATTCGCGATGAATCCTCTTGATGATTGAGAACCATTCGCGTTTAATTGACCGTGGTTTCCTAGAATAAGAAGTAGAACTACCATGACAGCAATTAAAGAAGAAATTAATACCGAAAAATTGTTGGCCCACGCAGCTGATGCCGAGCGATTCCTAAAACAATTATCCAATAAAACGCGCCTTATGGTGCTTTGTTCTTTGTTAAAAACTGAATATTCAGTGTCTGATTTACTTACCCGAATTCCTGTTACCCAACCTGTGTTATCTCAACACCTTGCGCTTTTACGTGAAGCAAAAATGGTTGCAACGCGCAGAGACGGTCAAACTATTTATTACAGTTTGGCTGATGAGCGTGTAAAACAAACCATCGGGATGCTTTATCAGTTTTTCTGTGCAGAATAATCAGTAAAGGCGGATCTACTCCGCCTTTTTTCATTTTTCATATTCTTTGTTAGCCCGAAATTTGAGCCTGATTCACCAAACTTGTCAGGTAATCGGAATCATCCAACCTTTCATCATCCACTTCTGGTAACGCCTTCAATACTTCATGAGATAGGGTGATATTCACCTTATGTGCCGACCAGTCTATGTCCTTTATCATTGCCGTTGATAGCGCTACTTTCTTACCTCCAGGTAACCAATCACGACTATCAACGATAAAGAGTGTGACCTGCCAGTTGTGCTTATCAATAATGAAGTCACAGATGTGGCCGCTGTCTTCGTCATTTGTACTTACTGTGTAGCCATCAATTTCGTCACATGAGCGCAGGTGGTTGGCGCCAGGACGTTCAATTTCTTCGATATCTTCCTGCATATTTTGTTGGTGAGCGAGTTCGGTGGGATGTGAAAAGTCGCCCCATGCACCCGGACCAATCCAGTAATAGCCATAACCGAAGTATTTAAACAGGATTTCTTCATACTCCCGTGACAGTGGCTTATGCTCATCAATTGAAGGGCTGTCTTTGAGCGCCTGCTTCGTCATGTTTACATGCAGTTTCTCTTCCGTGGTATTAACTTCCAAAAGCGAGATAGGAGACAGTACCACCTTACGGCCGAGTGGCAGCCATTTATGGGTATCTGCAACAAAATAGCGGGTAACATAATCCTGATCGTCAAAAAACACGTCCTTGCATTGCCCGATATCACCGTCTCTAGCATGAATACCGAAATGTTTTAATGAGGAAAATGCAATCATTCCTGTTGTCCTTATAGTTCTTGAATCACGATGTCAGCTTTTACTGCAAGCCTTTATGCTGTTTCGTAAGGGGCATCAGAACAGATCACAATTTTTGTGAGAGATAACAGGTAGGGAAGAGATTTAGGTGGGTGAGCAATCAAAGTAAACCGCCACAGCGTTGCTCTGGCGGTTTAATGTAAAAGGAAGCTTGCTGAAAACGCGAGTGCGAAATCAGGCTACATCAAATTCCTCGTCGGAATAGTCGTCATCAAATTCTGACGCATTGCTGGCAGAGCTGTGCAAGGTGTAAAAATGCTTTTTGCCTCGGGCAAGGTGCACGTATTTTTGCCAGGCCTTTTCCAGTGCATTTTCTGCAGGCACGCTACCTGATACGAAAGCAACAAAGTGTTTTTCGTCTTCGGTTTCGGCTTGCAGTGAACCGGTTTCTAATTCAGAAAGAATTTTTCCGTGTCTGCTTAGCAGGTCAGCTTCGGAAATACTAAAGTCTCCAGATTTTTTAAATCCGTAAGGAAATTTAGCGCGATCGATAAAAGGTTTTGGAGCAGGGCGAATATCAAACGTTTTCATGGCGAAGTCTCGATAAGGAGTGAACTCAGCAGACTTTTAAATCAATAAAACCATCATGGGAAACAAAAAATTTTTACCGTTAGGACAAATAATTTTTTTGAACTGTTTAGACCTACCGAAGTTGTCGAAAGGAAGCTTTTTCCTGTCGTTTGCATGCACAGCCAAACACAAACAGCATAGCGAACGGACATGGATTCTGGATAGTCCCTGAGCATATTTTATCCAGTTAAATTTATCATCGTGACGATGAATAATTTTTGTTTCCTATTTTCTGTACGAGCCTGATAATGAAGATGTGTCCTTAACGCAACAACTATGAGACTGCAATGAGTAAAGACTATCGTTACCACCGTGAAGAATGGGACTCGGTAGAAGATGGTGACCTTCAGGGTAAAAAAGGCCAGGATCGTCGGCATCAGGTGAAAACTAAGCAAAAGCGCGACGAACAACGTCGTGAAAAGCAGCGAAGGCTTCACCAGGAAAGTTTCTGATAACACCCACAAGCTGTTATCTGCGCAACGCACCAGATTTCTGGTGCGTTTGCTATGTTTTGTTTTACATCACCTACAACCTGTGAGAACGTATATCCGTTAACGTAATCAGCTGCGTAGCTTCTATGGATATCCGTTTTTTATCTACTTTTCTCGAGGTCGTAAAGACCCGTCATTTCGGCAAAGCTGCTGAAAATCTCTATTTGACACAATCCGCTGTCAGTGCACGAATAAAACTGCTTGAAGAATATTTTCAAACCACGTTGTTTATCAGGCACCGTAACAGTATACAGCTCACCCAAGCAGGTGAGAAGCTGTTACCTTTTGCCCATCAATTAACCGATACACTTAAAGAAGCCAAACGAGAACTGCAATTGGAGTCGGGCGAATATGTGGTTTGCGCGGCAACGCAACTGGCGAGTGAAATGGGCTTTTCTTCGGTGTTGGGTAAGGTGCATCAAACCTTTCCAGAGTGGTCAGTAAAAGCCGAAGTGCTAACCCTGGACAGTTTATCGCGACAATTACATGAAAGAAGTATCGATATTGCCCTGTCTTGTGAACCGCTAAAATCGGAAGAAATTGTAAGCAAGGAATTGCTTTGCGAGCCGCTGTCGTTGTTCGCTTGCAATACTGACGACACTGAACCAACTTCATCCAGTTTTGTGTCTGTAGAGTGGGGCAGTAAAGTCCGGGAGAAGCTTTTTCATCAGTCTCCACAGTTACGGGATGCCAGGCTGAGTACTAATTCACTTGGGCTTGCTGCCCGCAGCCTGATTGAAGAAGGCGGATTTGCTTATTTGCCCACTTCAGTGGCAGATTCTATTTTGCCAGCCGCTTCTCGTCGTCACATTAAAACCTGTGACGACATGATGGCTACCGTATACCTAAATACAATGAAAGCCGTGAAACGTCCGGGCTTATCAGAATTGATCACACTACTTACTGAGTAAAAGTCGGTCACTGAGTAAAGCCGGCTAAGCTGCGTTAAATCAGCAATGCATTGTCTACCGTATCGTTTTGACTAAACAGTGAGTCAACGCGGTTTCGCCCTTTTTCTTTTGCTTGATACAGGGCCTTGTCGGCCCGTTTCATTGCGTTTGTCATGTCATGGTCGCCAAGGTCAGATACGCCTATAGTTACTGACAGCGGGTAGTCGTCAATGATATCTGTTAAGTCTAGTTCGCAAACCGCTGCACGAATTTTTTCTGCAACCCGGTGGATACCGGGTTGATCAGTAGCTGGCAAAATGGCCGCGAACTCTTCCCCTCCCGAACGGCATATAACATCAGAACGCCTGACGGTGTTTTTGATTGTTACCGCGATAATTTTCAATATGGCATCGCCTGCATTAACAGTTAACTATTTTCAGGTCTATTGGTAGTATCGACACCATTCTATTTAGTACTCGCGCAAATGTTTACCTGATTGCGCTGGTGCGTCACTTATACAGAGGACTACTATGTCACTTTCCCACCCACTTCTGGAAGTTAACGCCGAAAAACGCCTAAGCGCGACAATCGACAGCATCATCAGTAATGAGCAGGTTTGGATCCTTAAAGATGAAGACGGATGCGTTATGCTTACGTCAGATGAAGAGGATGGCGTTCCAGTCTGGCCTGACAAATCACTGGCAACGTTGTGGGCCACTGACGAATGGGACCACTGCGAACCGCTGAGCATTTCTTTGCAGGATTGGATGCAGAAGTGGACGCCTGGTTTGCTTAAAGATGGATTGGTCATTATGGTGTGTCCGGTTCCTGCTGAAGAGGGCGAAATCATTGAGCCAGATGTACTGGCAGAGAAGATCCTGGCTGCAAAGAAATAATAGCACCCTCGTCTTCACCGGCTATCTAAGGCGTTATCCAGTTGGCTAACGCCTTCATACAGAAATATTTATTAACACTTCTTCTCTCTTTTCAGCGGCGTTTCGCCGGAATATGATTCACATTTCCTCCATGACAAAGCTACACTACCGCACTGCAATTACCGACGGATAAAACCTGCCACATCAACGGCGTGTCGATAACAGGTTTGACTTACAATAAGAAAGGAACAGTTATGTCTCGAAAACACTTACTTAGTGCTTCCCTCGCGATTATTTTTGCCAGTGCCGCTGTGCAGGCCAAAGAAGGTATGTTCACACCTGAACAATTACCTGATATTGCTGGAGATTTGAAGAAAACCGGGTTGGAAATATCCCCCCAAACGCTCAAAGATCTGACCGGCTTTCCTATGGGAGCCATCGTGTCATTAGGCGGCTGTTCCGCGTCATTTGTGTCTGAAGAAGGCCTCGCTGTTACCAATCACCATTGTGCCCGTGGTTCAGTGCAATACAACAGCTCGCCTGATCATAACTATTTAAAAGACGGTTTCCTGGCTAAAACTAAACAAGACGAATTACCTGCTGCGCCAGGCACCAAAATGTTTGTTACCGTTGATTTTGCTGATGTTACCGACCGCGTTATTGGCTCAATCAGCAGTGATGTGCAAGGTCGTGAGCGTTACGATGCCATTGAGAACAATAAAAAAGCTATCATTGCTGAATGTGAAGCGGAAGAAGGGTTTCGTTGTTCTGTACCGGCTTTCTTTCAGGGATTGGAATATAAGCTGATTAAGCAAATGGAAATTCGCGATGTGCGTATTGCCTATGCGCCTGCGGATTCTGTGGGCAAATACGGTGGAGACATTGATAACTGGATGTGGCCTCGTCATACCGGCGATTTCTCTTTTTATCGCGCATACGTAGGCAAAGACGGCAAACCTGCAGATTTCAGTGAAGAAAATGTGCCTTATCAACCAGAGCATATTATTAAAGTTTCAGCTGCTGGTTTAGAAGATGGCGATTTCGTCATGGCTGCGGGTTACCCAGGGGCGACAGATCGCTACGCACGACTGGGCGTCGTGTCTTATACCTTTGACTGGATGTACCCTACCTACGTGGATTTGATTGGTCAGTGGATTGACACCATTAACCAGGCTTCTGAAGAAGGCAGCGATGCGCGCATTAAGTACGAGGCGCTGTTGGCCGGTTTGAACAACTTCCTTAAGAATACAAAAGGCCAACTGGAAGGTGCAAAGCGTGTCGGATTGGTTAAACGACGCCAGGATCGTGAGAATGCCTTAAAAGCTTGGTTGAACGGGCAGGGTAAAACGCAACTGGTGGATAACATCGAGCGCTTGGATGAGGTTACTGACGAGCGAATTAAAAACAGTAAACAGAATTTCTGGTACAACAACTTGTCACGGGCGCAACTCTTCTCTGTCGCCCAGCAGCTTTATCGCAATGCTATCGAGCAAGAAAAACCAGACGCAGAACGGGATCGAGGTTTCCAGCAACGGGATCAGTCTCGTCTTAAAGAAGGCTTATCGCGGATTGATCGTCGTTTTGACGTAACCGTCGATAAAGCGGTATGGAAGAAAATGATTTCGCTTTACCTGGACCAGCCGGAATCTGCCCGGGTAGCGGCATTCGATGATGCATTGGGCATTACAAGCGAAACAACTGCCGAGCAACTTGAAGGCATTCTGGCAAATTTCTATCGCGAGACCAAACTCACGGATACGGATATTCGCCTTAGCTGGTTAACGGCTAAACCCGCTGATTTTGAGAACAGCAAAGACCCGTTCATTCAGCTTGCCGTTGCCCTGAACGACACGGAAATGCAGATTGAAGATAAAAACAAAGCGCTGGAAGGGCAGTCAGCTGCACTGCAACCCCAATACATGCAGGCAATCATCGAGTGGCAGAAATCACAGGGTAGTCTGGCATATCCTGATGCAAACAGTACGCTTCGCGTTACCTACGGCAATGTGTTGGGAGGTTCACCTAAAGATGGCTTAATCTATGAACCGTTTACCCGTCTGGAAGGTATTTTAGAGAAAGACACAGGTGAATCACCGTTTGATGCCCCCGAGAAATTGTTACAACAAATCAGGGATAAACACTATGGTGCTTATAAGCTGGACAGCATAGGTAGCGTGCCAGTGAATTTCCTCACCGATTTAGATTCTACCGGTGGAAACTCGGGTTCTGCTACCCTTAACAGCAAAGCGGAACTGGTTGGCCTTTTGTTTGACGGTACGTTCGAAAGTGTTAACTCTGACTGGGACTTCGATCCTCGTACTACCCGTACCATTCACGTTGATACGCGGTACATGCTATGGGTGATGGAGTATGTCGATGGTGCGACGAATCTCATTGAAGAAATGACAATAGTGAAATAATACTGTTAAGTCATGAATAAAGCGGCCTGCATACTTTGTGTCAGGCCGTTTTTTGTTTACGAATCAGGAGAATACTATCAGTAATCTTAATCCCGGAGCGGATGATCTTTGGTTTCTGCCACTTGGCGGAACCGGTGAAATTGGGATGAATTTAAACCTTTATGGGCACCAGGGTAAATGGTTGATGGTTGATTGTGGCGTATCCTTCAATGAACCCCTCGTCCCAGCAACTAAAGCGCCAGATAGCGCCCTGGCCGACACGTTCGCCGTTGTTGCGCCTGATCCCACCTTTATTGCTGAAAACAAAGACGCTCTGGCTGGCCTGGTTATTACTCATGGTCATGAAGATCACGTTGGCGCCGTACCGTATTTGTGGAAGCGGTTTCGCTGCCCGGTTTATACCACCCCTTTTACTGCTGAATTATTAAGACGAAAACTGGCAAGGGAGAATTTAGGCGGTCAAATTCCCATCATTGAGGTGTCTGGAGAATCAACGCACACCATAGGGCCGTTTGTGGTGTCCTGGCTCGCTATCACTCACTCAATTCCAGAACCCTATGCGGTTAAAATTGCCACGCAAGCGGGCACCGTACTGCATACCGCCGACTGGAAAATTGATGCTAATCCTATTAGCGGGAAACCGTTTAAGCACAGTTTGTATCAATCGCTTGCCGAGGAAAATATTCTTGCCTTGGTGGGCGATTCAACCAATGCATTAAAACCTGGCATGTCGTTGTCTGAGCGTACCTGTTATGACGGTTTGCTTTCCACTATCAAGCCGTTGACTGGACGGGTAGTAGTAGCGTGCTTCGCCAGTAATATTGCCCGTTTAATTTCATTAGCCAAAGTGGCAGCGAATACGGGACGATACATGGCATTGCTGGGATATTCCCTGGTTAATATGGTTGGTATTGCCCGTGCACAGGGCATTTGGCCTGAAGAGGCTACCCTGGCCGATGCCAGTCACATAGGATACCTCCCACCCGAAGAAGTGCTGGTTGTTGCTACCGGAAGTCAGGGGGAGCCCCGGGCTGCATTGTCGCGTCTTGCATTGGATAATCACCCGTTGCTGGAATTGAGTAAAGGTGACCATGTTATTTTTTCCAGTATTGTCATACCGGGTAACGAGAAAGAAGTTGAAAAACTGGTTTCTCGCTTTAATGCACGGGGTATAAGTACTTTGCTAAGTGAGGACAGCCAACTGCCAGTGCATGCCAGCGGTCATCCGTGTAGTGAAGAACTAAAATTGATGTATCACTGGGTAAAGCCGGAAATTGCTGTGCCTGTTCATGGAGAGCATCAGCACCTTGAAGCCCATGCGCAAATTGCAAAATCTTGCGGAGTGAGAAAAACCTATGTTGGTCAAAATGGCGATTTGTATCGTTTAGCGCCCCAAGCAGGCATTCGCCGTGGTCTAGTAAAAACAGGGCGAATTCCAATCCGGCAGAAAAACTAACTGACTTTTTTTTTTATTAATTGAAAGTCGATGTATTTTTTGTGATTTGATTACATTTCATGAATTTATGAGTAAAATACCACCACGACAGTAGCTCATTAATAAAGAAACTAACGCAGGGTTCTTTAGCTTCAGCGTTAACAAAAGAGCTGAATAAATTAAATCAGATGACATTCTGAAGTTCTGCGACGCTTATTGATAACAATGAAAAATCTCTGGCATTCCTTTCTACCTGCAAAACTACACTTAATCTGTTTGTTTTCCTTTCTGCAACTGTGTTTGATTACAACATCAGTTAAAGCTGTTCCGGTTATTAAAGATCCTGCTCTGAGACAGTTTGGGACTGCACAAGGTCTGGCGCAGGATAGCGTCCGCGATATTGTGCGTGACAAAGACGGGTTCATTTGGGTAGCCACCGAAGGGGGCTTGAGTCGCTGGGATGGTTATCGGTTCGTGACTGTTGAGGGACCGGAAGGCGCTTTCGTGAATAATCTGATCAGTAACCTGTTTGTCGACGACATGAATCGATTATGGATTTCCACCGACAATCAAGGCGTTTTCTACATTGATCTTAAAACCGATAATTATCAGAAAGTATTGAAAGTCGCTGATTTTCTAGAGCCCGACTGGGTGCAGAGTGCAGATGCCTTCGAATACCTGGCAAACGGCGATATGGCCATCGCTTTAGATCAAGTGGTGGTTCGCTACTCACCAGACAAACAAACTTCGACTGATATTTTCCGCCTAAGTGAACAAGAGCTATCGGCTAACGAAGCCATCAGAGATATCAAGAGTATAGGCAACCAGCTTTTCGTTGCGACCACGTCGCGGCTGTATGTAACTTCGTTACACGACAACGGTCAAACGGTAAAACAACTTCATTACCTGAATGAGCAAACGCGAACACGGGCTACGCAAAATGCCAAAGTACTGTATCAATACGCCGCAGATAAACTATTTGTGGGTACCGTGGGGGGATTATTCAGCATCGATGTCGATGATTTTTTGACGGCAACTGACGATGAAATTAATGTAAACACCCAGCTGGTATTGAACAACCGCAATATCTGGACAGTGGTGCCAGGGATCCATGGCGAATTCTGGTTGGGTACAGACCGAGGGCTGCACAGGCTCGAAAAAATCGAAAACGAATGGCAATCAGAACATATTCTCAATCCGGTCTCCGGGTCATTAGAACTGGCCGATAAAACGATTCATGCTATTTTGCCCGATGAATTAGGTAACCTTTGGTTAGGCAGTAACTTTGGTGGCTTATTGTTCTGGTATGCCAAACCACTCAGTATCGAGACATTTCAAAACACCATCCGTGATAGTAAGCCTGCGCTTGCCAGCAATATTGTCTGGTCGTTTTTGGAACTAGGGGATGATTTGTGGGTGGGGACCGAAAACGGTCTTACGCGATTTAACCTGAAAACACAGCAAAGCCAGCATTTTCTTCAGGTTGATGAAGATGATTATTTATCTCCCATGCAGTCAATCAATGATATTCATCCCGCTGGCCCCAATAAACTTATTCTCGAAATTAATAATAGCCTGAAACAATTTTCTATAGATACAGGCGAATTAACTGACATGCCGCTCACCACGCCGCTTGCAGAAAAGGTATTCAGCGATTGGTGTTTTGGTAGCGCCAGAGACAAACAAGGCCGGATTTATTTTCTGACCCATGGTTTCTACCGTTATGATCCTGCGACAAAACGCGTTGAAGAAATTCCCCTTGAAGAAGAGGGATTATCCGCGCTGCACGGTGGCATGTTTCTGGATGAAAGTGCGGGGTATCCCGGAAAAGTATTACTGTCGTTAAACGACGGGATCTATCAACTCGATACGCAGACGCTGTCCATTGAAACGGTGTTCGCACTGTCTGACGATATGCAGAAAACACTCAATTTTGTGTCTACCTATGTTGTCGACACCCATGGCATGTTGTGGTTAGGGTTTCTCAATAAAGGATTAATAGGGCTCGATGCTAAAACCTTTAAGGTTAAACAGGCTTTATCCTCGAAAAATAAACTCTACTCCGATATTGTTTACAGCCTTATTACCGACGATGCCGGCGACATCTGGTTTGCATCCCATGGCTATTTCGCCCGCTATCAGCCGCTAAGTGACACCTTGGAACGTTTCCGCTACGGCGAACAGGTGAGGGTGTCAGAATTTAACGAAGGTGCTGGCATTCGATTGCGGGACGGCCGCATAGCACTGGGCTCTACAACCGGTTTTATCCTCTTCGAGCCAGCGAAGTTAAGTGCAGAAACAACCACGAAAACGATAAATATCAGAAAAATGGTGATCAGTGGTGTTTCACTCGACTCCCGCACCATTACCCAGCCGCTGCGTAATTTCAGCGGTGAGCACATCAATTTTGAACACAGTGATTTTGGGTTAACCATACAATTTTCTGCACTTTCGTCTAGCTATATGTCAGACACAAAATTTCGCTATAAACTGGTGAGAGGGAATACGGTGGTCAACGAATCGATTATCGAAAATGGCAGTGTGAACTTTGCCTTCCTCGCACCGGGTGAATACCATTTCGAAGTCGCCCCGCTTAAGCAGAATACCGATATGTTGCTGCTTCCCGCGTCATTGTCTTTCAGTTTGCCATATCCGCCATTAAGGTCGCCGGTAGCGTTTGGCGTTTATACCTGTTTAGTCTTGGTGTTACTCAGTGCGTATCTGTTTCACCGGCAGCGCCAGCTACGACGCTTGCAAGATGTTCAGCACCAGGTAAAGCTGTTTGGCGACGCATTTCAACATACCCGCGATTGGGTAATGATTTTCGACAGTCAATTTGTTCCCGTGGCTGTGAACCCCTCCTGTTGCGCGGCGTTTGGTATAGAGCGAAATAAAGGTCTTGAGCGTCAACTTGGTCGCATGTTCGAAAATTCCCCGCGCTTAGGGGACAAGTTAAAAGAGAAGGTCACCTCACTGAATGCGGGCGAGTTCTGGAAAAGCGAAGAAAGGCTAACCGGCGCTGATGGCCGGCATTACGACGTGCTCGTCGAAGTCTCGGTAACCGGTTTTGGTGATGCTCAGAACAGCCATGTAGACCACTACCTGATCATCATGTCAGATATTACCGAGCAAAAAAATGCAGAGCGCAAACTGATTAAAATTGCTAACTACGATGGCCTCACCGGACTGGTGAATCGAACCCTCTTACTCGAAAAGCTCGAAGAGGCAATTGAACGTGCGGGTAAGCAGCGCCAGGAAGTCGGTATCTTATTTGTCGACCTAGATCGGTTTAAAGGGATTAACGATTCGTTGGGTCACGATTATGGCGATAAGCTGTTGCGTGTGGTGGCGAATCGCATGCTGAACCTCTCCAGTGAAACCGACACTGTGGCCCGGTTAGGCGGAGATGAATTCGTCATCGTGATGGAAAATGTCAGTGACAAAGTTGCTGTTGGCGCGTTTGTCAGACAATTGATCGAATCGGTGGAAACACCTATCGCATTGGGTGATGAAATCGTGCGGGTTTCTGCCAGTGTGGGCATATCTTTTTATCCTAATGATGCCCGAGAGCCAGCCGAATTGCTAAAACATGCTGATGTCGCCATGTACTCAGCGAAAAAAGATGCGCTGACGGGATTTAGTTATTTCACCGAAGAGATGAACGCCCGGGTGAGAGAGCGTCTCGTTTTGGAAAATCGCGTCAAAAAGGCTTATCAGGAAGACGGTTTCTACAATCAGTATCAGCCCATTGTAAACGCAAAAACGGGTAAAACGGTGGGTGTAGAGCTGTTATTACGATGCTCGTTGTCTGATCCTCCCCTTTATCCGTCGGAATTCATTCCTGTGCTGGAAGAACTCAGGTACATCATCGACGTGACCCGCATGGCGATGAAACGCGCTATTAGCGATTTACGTGACTGGTATGCCGATGGGTTCGACGGTTACGTTGCGATAAATCTATCAGCGCTGCACTTTAAAACCGACTTTGATGTGGATGGCGTTGTCGACATGCTGGAAAAGGCCGGGTTACCCAGTAAAGCATTACGGTTTGAGCTCACCGAAGGTATCTTGATGGATGATGCCGAAGGTGCGCTGCGTCAGGTTAACCGCTTTATTGAAGCTGGCTTTGTGCTTGCGCTGGATGACTTTGGAACAGGCTACTCTTCTTTGAGTTACTTGAAAAAATTCCCGTTGCAGGTGCTAAAAATAGATAAGAGCTTTGTTGACGATATTCAAATGGGAAGCGACGGCGATACGCTCGTGGTAGCCACCATCAACATGGCGACAAGTCTGAACATGGGGTGTGTCGCTGAAGGCGTGGAAAACCGTGAGCAGGTTGAGTATTTGCTAGATAAAGGGTGCTTGTTACATCAGGGTTACTATTATTCCCGCCCTGTCGATGCTGTGATGATACCGTCTTTGTTAATGAGACAATGGTAACAGGCCCAGAACATTAAAAAGCCCGGCGTACGTCAAGTAAGCCGGGCTTTTTTGTGACAAGTTACGTTAGCTGTTTTTCTTCAGCCGCATTGGAATTGGCAGTTCACGAATTCGCTGGCCAGTGGCAGCAAAAAGCGCATTTGCCAGTGCTGGTGCGAATGGTGGCGTGGGCGGTTCACCAACACCCGCTGGTGGCGCATCACTTTCAACAATATCCACTTCAATTTCTTTCGGCGCATGTTGCATACGCGCCACGGTGTAATTATGGAAATTAGACTGTTCTACTGCACCATCGGTTGCCGTGATTTGCCCCATGGCACAGCTAAGACCGAAAATGGAACCACCTTCACACTGTGCTCTCACGTGCTCGGGGTTAACTATCGTGCCTGGGTCGATACTGATATAGGTTTTCGGAATCGACCAGGTGCCATCTTCGTTCACAACCACTTCAACCACGGTGGCCGTATAGCTAACAAAAGAACGGTG
Organism: Alteromonas confluentis; assembly: GCF_001757105.1. Taxonomy (GTDB): domain Bacteria; phylum Pseudomonadota; class Gammaproteobacteria; order Enterobacterales; family Alteromonadaceae; genus Alteromonas; species Alteromonas confluentis. The sequence goes on along the minus strand of NZ_MDHN01000021.1, from coordinate 93,393 downwards.
GGCCGCTAAACCGAGAAAACGTCCCTCTTTTTTACGGTCATCCCATTTCGCCATTTTCGTTACCCGCTCAATAACATTAATTAAGCGAGTGGTGTCTACCGGATATTTCTCTAAGGATTCACCATAGTTCCCGGGTTCTGCCTTTTCCGCTGTAAGGTCGATAATGCGTCCTGGGCCAATAAGCTGTAACAAGTGAGCCTTGCTGTCTTTGCCTGCCGCATGGGCAAGTTCATCAGCAAAACTCTGGATGGCGAAGGCATGAAAAACGTTGCACACACTTCGCAACCAACCGATGCGCACATGGTTTACCGCTTTGCCTTTTTCCAGTTGCATGTTGGCTACATTGAACGGGTTGTCGATAAAGCCGAGGTCTAGTTCGCCACCGCTAGGCATATCAACGCCGGGGGCAAAGGTGCTGGAAATAGAAGGAAACGCTGTGCAATGATGCCAGGTAGTGGTGTTTCCATTTTCATCTTGTACGGCTTTAATATGCTGAGCACTCACAGCGTGGTAGTAGCCATGCTGAATATCGTCCTCGCGACGCCAGACAAGTTTCACTGGGGCGCCAACCTGTTTGGCCAGAATCGCGGCCTCTGCCACATAATCTGGCTTCGATTTACGACCAAAGCCACCACCGAGTAACGTTACATTCACCGTTACATTTTCTTCGGCAACGCCAAGGGCGCCGGCCACGTTGCTTCGAGCAGCTTGAGGATGCTGAGTACATGCCCATATTTCTACTTTATCGCCATTCACTACGGCAGTGGCAGCAGGCGGTTCCATGGGAGCTTGAGCCAGCATGGGGACAAAGTAAGTGGCTTCCATTAAGGTTTCAGCTTCAGACAGGGCTTTTTTCGCATCGCCTTTGGTGCGAACAACTTCACCGCCTTTTTGCGCCGACGCGATCAGAGCGGCTTTCTCATCATCATGGTTGTAATCGCTGTGTTCGTTTGATGTCCATTCAATGTCCAGCGCATTCGCGCCTTGCATGGCTGCCCAGGTAGACTCGGCAATTACCGCGACACCGCCTAAAGGATTAAACACAGCCGGTGCTTTCGCTGCTGGCAGAGTAATAATGTGTTTTACCCCTTTAACTTGCTTGGCTTTAGTGTCGTCTACCGATTTAGGCGATGTAAACATAACCGGTGGGCGTACAATGACGGCGACCAACATGCCATCGAGTTCCACATCCTGGCCATAGGTGGTGTTACCGCTAACAACAGCGGGAAGGTCAATACTGGCAACCGGTTTACCCACATATTTATATTTCGACTTTTCCTTCACCGTCACCGTCGCTTCTTCCGGTACCGGCAAAGAAGCGGCAACCGCAACCAGTGTGGCGAAGTCGGCTTTACGGCCACTCGGGGTATGCACGACCTGATGGTTCTCGCAATGACAGCTAGCTGCATCAACTCCCCAGCCTTTAGCGGCGGCTTGTTTCAACATCGTCGCGGCTGTCGCGCTGGCAAGCTGCAAGCGATCAAGATTACGACGAATACTGCGGGAACCATCGGTGTTCTGATCGCCATATTTAGGGTCGCCGAGGGCCTGAATGACATTGATTTTATCCCAGTCAGCATCCAGCTCGTCAGCAATAATCTGTGCAATGGCGGTGCGAATTTGCTGGCCCATTTCAGAGCGATGGCAAGTGATGTTCACGATGCCATCTTCTGCAATATTGATAAATACATTTGGCGCGAGTGCTTCGCTGGCTGCGCCTTGTGCTGCAAACGCGTGCTGGGCAGACAGCATCGACACTGACAAAGTAAGTCCAGCGGTGGCTGTGGTCTTTTTAAGAAAATCCCGACGGCTCATGATTTCAGGCATACTCATTTTCCGGCCTCCGCGACTTTCTTAATTGCACAGCGAATGCGAGGGTAGGTGCCACAACGGCAAATATTGCCTGACATGCCACGCTCAATATCTTCATCGGTAGGCGACGGGTTCGCAGACAGCAAGGATGCGGCTTGCATGATCTGCCCGCTTTGGCAGTAGCCACATTGCGGCACGTTTTCTTCTGCCCAAGCGATTTGCAGCGGGTGAGCGTGGTCTTTATCCAGCCCTTCAATGGTGGTGACAGATTTACCGGCAGCCCCAGACATGGGGAACTGGCAGGCGCGAACAGCATTGCCTTCCACATGCACCGTACAGGCACCGCATAGTGCCATACCACAACCGTATTTCGTCCCTTTCATTTTCAGGTCGTCACGGATAAACCAGAGTAACGGCATTGCGGGATCGCCGTCGTAATCATGTTGCTTGCCATTGATGGTGATTTGCATAGTCTTGCCTTGTCTGAATGCCTTCGCCGGTGTGTTCCCAGGATAGGCATGGTTGCCTGATTGCTGACTAAAAGCGTAGCAAGTTAGTCAGGTAAGCGTGGTGTATTGTTCTATAATTAATCAAGGTGCTGTTGAATGCACTCACTATTTTTATCACTGCTTTGTAAGTTTGATGTTAACCTGTCGACACAATACCTATAAAAACGGATGTACTGCCTATGTGTGCTGATTTCATTGCTGAAGATCAACAAGTTTTACTGACGCCACTTGCCATGATGTATCGTTGGGAGCGTGAACGCCCTGACGAAACGTATCTGGTGCAGCCGGTAGACGCGCTTTACCAGTCTTATTCCTTTTCTCGCATTATGGACCTAGCCCGTCGTGTCGCAACGCGGTTGGATGACTTAGCCCTACCAGCGGGCTCCCGTATTGGGATCTTTGCTAAGAATTGTGTTGAGTGGTTTATCACAGATTTGGGCATCATGATGGCAGGGCACATCTCCGTGCCAATTTTTGCTTCCGCTGGCGGTGAGACTCTCAATTTTGTTATCCGTCATGCCGACATCAAATTGTTGTTTGTAGGCAAGCTTGATAAGCCTGTCTTGCAGCATCCGACGATCCCTGCAAACCTTCGCACGGTGGCGTTTCCATACCCTGATATACCAGCAGGGCAACAGTGGGAGGAATTCATCGACTGTGCGCCTATGACAGATTCGCCAGACCGCGGTCTGGACGATGTTATGACCATTATTTATACCTCAGGCAGTACGGGTGAACCCAAGGGAGTGGTGCATAGCTTCAGGTCGGTGTGTTGGGCGGCAGCCAATTCGTTGGAAGCACTTACATTTTGTGCCAGCGACCGAATGATGAGTTATTTGCCGTTGGCGCATATTACTGAGCGAGTACTGGTGGAGCTGGCGAGCTTTTATTCTGGTGGCAAAATTTATTTTGTGGAATCTCTCGATACGTTCCAACGTGATGTCGTGCATTGTCAGCCCACGTTATTTATTTCTGTACCTCGCCTGTGGACAAAGTTCCAACAAGGCATTCTGGCGAAAATACCACAGAAAAAATTGTCGTTGTTGCTGAAAATTCCGTTTATTAGCAGCATGGTGAAAAACAAAATTCAGCAGGGGCTTGGATTGTCGCAGGCCCGGTTATTTGCCAGTGGCTCTGCGCCTCTTGCACCCGCGATCATCTCATGGTTTAACAAAATTGGTATTCCTATCAGCGAAGGTTGGGGCATGACAGAGAACAGCGCCTACGGCACTGCTTGCGTCCCCTTTCGAAGTGACAAAATTGGGTGTATCGGTTCTGCTTACCGTGGCGTGAATATCCGTATTGGCGAAGACGGCGAAATTCAGGTGAAGTCGCCTTGTAACATGGTGGAGTATTACCTGGACCCGGTAAAAACGGCAGAAGTGCTTACCCCGGATGGCTTCCTTAAAACCGGTGACAAAGGCGCCATAGATAACGACGGCTTTGTGCGCATTACCGGGCGACTGAAAGATATCTTTAAAACGGAAAAGGGCAAATATGTTACGCCTGCGCCCATTGAAGCGAGGATCATGGAAAATGATCTTGTCGAGCAGGTGTGTGTGGTGGGCACCGGGCTGCCACAACCCATTGCCTTGGTTGTGCTGGGTGAAAAAGGCGCGTTACAGCCGAAACTTACGCAGGAAACCCGCCTGCAAAGCACGCTCACCGCCCTTAATAGCACCCTTGAGAGCCACCAGAAATTAGACCGCATTGTAGTGATGCCAGAGGAATGGACTATAGAGAATGGATTGCTTACGCCCACACTGAAAGTGAAGCGCCATATTCTCGAAGACAAATTCCGGGATGTGATTATGGGTAGCTATACCGATTCTGTAGTATGGGTAAAATAATAGTTAAGTATTATTGAAGGTTGTTTTTTGTTCAGATAACTTGAACAGCTAAGCTGGGCTAAGTAAAGCTGTGCCAAAGATTAGAAAGCATCATCTAGCGAACCACTTACAGGGAAAGAGGTATGAGAAAACTTCTGGTTGTTACTACGTTATTACTGGCATCTAATGCCATTGCGGGTGTTGAAGAATATAAAGCTGCGGCAGCAGGTTTCTGCGACAAAATGAAAATGTGCATCAGCGAGAAAATGGAAAAGGAAATGGGCGGTAATGTGCCACCGCAAATGCAAAAGATGGTCGACAACATGTCTTCGCAAATGTGCGCGCAGTATGTGCCTCAGATGTTTGAGGAAAAGTTCAGCGAGCACGATGACTTAATTGAAAAAGGCACACAGTGTCTCACCGAAATGCAAAGTGTGTCGTGTAGTGACTTTGAATCTGGTACTACGCCGGCTTCCTGCAAGGAAATGGAAAGCATGGCGAAAAAGGCGGGTTTAGTAGAGTAGTTATCTTATCGATGTTGATAAAAAACGGGCTTTAAAAGCCCGTTTTTCGTAGGTGTACTATGCCTGCTGCGGGTAGCGAGCCGTGAGGCCTGCGTAAACCTGGTCACTATAATCAGCGTGGTTACTGTCGAGTGCGGCTAAAACCTCAACCAGATGTTCGTTATCCTCGCGGCCATTCCATACTTTGATGTAGGTACCTGCTTTGTAGCCATTGTTCTGGCGGAAGAAGTTGAGAATATTTTTCCCTACGTACTGGCGGAATAGCTCATCACTCGTCATTTCACACTGACCGACAATGTGCATGAATAACGGTACGCTAAATCGTTTGGCGGCACACAGTCCTGCCATCAGTTCCAGATTGTCCAGAAGTGAGAGGTGTTCTGGTTCGTAATCCTGGTTATCAAACTGCACATGCGCAGATGCTTGCGCCAATTGGGCCGATAAAGCATTGGCCGTTGCCAATACGTCACCTTGATAATCGATAATGCTAGCTGAAAGGGCAAAGTGCCAGATATCCACCAATTCCATTTGTAACTGTGGTAAATCTTTTTCCTGTGCCTTCCACCATTTCCAGCCGTGGTGCTCGATGGCTTCCACTGATTCCACCATTGCTGCACGCAGATAGCCGTATCCGGCGGTGAGCCACTGCGGATTCACTTTAGTGTTCATTTTATTTTGCAGAGAAAGCATGGTGGCAAGTTGTTGTTGGCTTAGCATGGTCGTGTTCACAATGTAATTCAGAAGCAGGAATTGTAACGGAACTGATGCAGACAGAAAAGCATAGCGGCACGCTTGCAGTGCGCTGGAGAAGGAGATGGTAATGCATTTATTTGGTGCAAGCGCACCAAAACTAAATACTGGGATGCCTTGGCAGAAGCATCGTTAACATCTAAGTTTTTGACTTTACGAGTTTTTTATTTTTGGCACGCATAGTGCCTTTATAATTTGTGTTATCTGCGCTTGTTCTTGGCGCTAACCTTATCCGGTGCCAGGCAACGCCGTGATTCGGTTGTCATGAGCAAGCCCGTAACCTTGCCCATACAGATTTTTCGTGTCCTGAGGTCTGTATGGGTTTTTTTCTGTCCGCTATTCTATCTTAAGCCCATTTTTTCGCCAATCATTTCTTCATTGAACTTTTGTCTATTCCTGCCACTGGTCGACAACCGTTTTATCCCGTAACATGACAAAAAACGTGTTGATATAGGTGATGTTTGTTAGCCCTTTACCCCTCCAATAAACTCGAACACCTTAGTTACCTTCTTTCCTCGTTACTAAAGCATCAGGGTATCAGTGATGGCCCGGTATCCTTGTTCAGGCCGCAAACAATCTTGGTTGAAAGCCCGGGCATGCAGCACTGGCTGAATATGGCCCTGGCTGAAGAGCATACCGTGGCGATGAATTTATCGTTTCCATTGCCGGTAAGGTTCATGTGGGATACCGCACGTCAGATCCTGGGTGAACACAGGGTACCTAAACAGTCAGCCTATCGCCGGGAAGTGTTAGTGTGGCGTATAGATGCCATTATCCGTAGCGATGCGTTTTCTGCCAGTGCTGAGGCGAAGACAGTTAACCGCTATTGGCAAGATATCGACAATGAAGATGAAGCCAGTCTGCAACGTTTGCAACTGGCTACCGCGCTAGCAGACGTTTACGAGCAGTACTTGCTGTTTCGTCCGCAGTGGCTGTTCGCCTGGGAAAATGGCGAGTTAGCAGAAACGGGATCTGACGATGAAGCATGGCAGGCGTCTATTTGGCGCATGCTGGTCGCAGAAGAAGCGGATCATCCCGCACGCTTGCATGCCGATGCCGTAGAGGCATTGTGTAACGGTGAAGCCGTCAACACGTTGCCGGATAACATTATTGTGTTCGCAATTAATACCATGGCTCCACAGCTTATTCAGTTTCTTGATGCATTGGGTCGTCATATCGACATTCATGTATTCCACCTGAACCCCAGCGTAAACTACTGGGGCGATGTAAAAAGTAACAAAGAGCAAGCCAGGCTGTTGCGGGAGGAAGGGCTGACGCAATGGCAAGAAAGCCGTCAGGATAATCCCCTGCTTGGAAACTTAGGGCAGCAGGGGCGGGACCTTTTCAATTTGCTTACACCGCTGGAGAGTTACGAAGTCAGTGCGTTCGAACTCGACGCGCCAGGCGAGGGCGATGCACAGCAAAGCCTGTTGCATGCGCTGCAGCAGGATATTTTCAACGCCATTGCTCCAGATGGCGGTTTTCAATACGACACGGCCGATACCAGTGTTTCAGTGTGTAGTGCGCACACCACGTTGCGCGAAGTTGAAGCGTTGCACGATTACCTGTTGGGATTAATGCAGGCAGGCGACGATACCAGCGACACCAGCGACGTCTTGAAGCCCTCCGATGTGGTGGTGATGTGTCCTGCCATTGAAGAGTATGCGCCTTTTATCGAAGCCGTTTTTCATCGCGTTGGTGCGCCGGAATCCCATGATCAGGCGCCTCCCCGTATTCCCTGTTCCATAGCTGACAGGGCGCCACTTGACGCTGAACCCATGATCGCTGCATTCATGCAATTGTTGTCGCTGCCCGATAGTCGCTTCGAGGTGAGTCAGATCATCGATTACCTGCGCTTGGAACCCGTACAGCGCAAATTCCGACTGAATGGCGATGATATTGAATTGATGAGTCAGTGGTTACACCAGGCGCACGTGCATTGGGGGCGGGACAAAACCCATAAATCCCGGCTGTTAAATGCCGAAGTGAGTGAAACGTTCAGTTGGGCGTGGGGGTTAAAACGGTTGCTCCTTGGTATGACCATGGCAGATTCGCCACAGTTTGTGAACGACCTGCTCACGGTGCCGGAAGTAGAAGGCCAGTACAGTGTATTGCTTGGGAAGCTCATTCAGTTATTAGAACAGCTTCAGGGGTTTGCCCAGGAATTGGCGCATCCTCGCACCGCGCAAGAGTGGCATCAGTACCTGGAAGAGATGAAGCAAACGTGCTTTGAAGTCTCAAATGACGATTTGTACAGCTGGGAGGCGCTGAGTCGCGCCACCGCGGATTTGGTCACCCATTGTGAGCAAGCGGGCTTTGAAGATACATTAACACTGTTGCAAATCCGCACTGTGCTGGTGAAAAAGTTTACAACGCCCGATGCCGCGAACCATTTCCTTACCGGTCAGGTAACTTTTTGCTCCATGTTGCCCATGCGAAGTATCCCATTCAAGACCGTCTGTATTCTGGGCCTCAATGACGGTGAGTTCCCCCGTCAATCCAATCCTTTAAGCATTGATTTGATGTCCCGGGGGCCACGTAAGCAGGGCGACCGCTCTCGTCGATTAGAAGATCGCTATTTGTTTCTCGAAGCGTTGATTTCCGCCCGTGACTATCTGTATCTCAGTTATCAGGGGCGGCGGGGCAAAGATAATACCGAACGACAACCCTCGTTAGTACTGGCAGAGTTGCTGGCACTACTGGAACAAGGGTATGGATTTACGCCTCAGAACATAAAGCAATTACCGCTGCATCCATTTAGTCCCGCTAACTTCACCGGCGAATCGCCTGGGTTCGAAAGCGGCTGGTTCCGTTTGGCAAGTGCGCTACAAAACAAACAAGCGCTCACACAAGGGGCATTCAGCGCGACAGCCACACCAGAACGCACAGACAATTTGAGTGTTGATGAGTTGGCTCGCGCTTTCGATAACCCGCTAAAAACCTTTGCTAACAAGCGACTGGGCGTTTATCTGGAAGAATCGTCACCACTGTTGAACGATGAAGAGCCTTTCGAAGAGAACAGCTTGCTACGGTTCAACAGTATTCGCGCTTTTGTCGAAGCCGATTTTAAACAACAAGACAAAACTGAGATCGCCCGCGTTCTGCAACACAGTGGGGATTTTCCTGATACGCCGCTTACGCCAGGCTTGCTTGACGATTGGCAGCAGGAAGCATCTGCGTTGTTTCAGAGCCTCGGCCTGCATGTAGTAGAACAAAACGTGATGCAGGTAGAAAGTCAGCAACATATCATCGAAGCCAGAGCCTGGCAGGGCGGTGATGGTTTACAGATGTTGCATTACGGCAGTCAGAATACCAAACGCAGCGTCGAGCAATATCTCACCCTGTTATGTTTTAACGCCAATGGCAATGCACTGCCGTTAAACGTTCATTTCATCAAGCGAGAGAAAGGTGAAGCCAAGATTTACAAGCAAGTCTATCAACCTGTACCCGCAGAGTTGGCGAAAAGACGGCTGGATATGATGATGTCGGCTTACCTGAAAATCTTGCAAAGTCCGGTACCTGACTTCGCCGATATCGGCGCTGGGCTTGCGCAGAAATACACCGGCGGCCCATCTGGTCGGCAGTGCAAAATACCCGATATCGGCTTTGACGAGTGGCTGATGAGTGCCCGAGGCGTAATGGCCTGGGATGCTGTACTCGACAACGGCAGTGAATTTCGTAAAAGCATCAGCGAAGACCCTTACAGCCGCTGGTTTTTCCCACTCGGTATCCAGCAGTCTCAATGCGATTTAGGACTGGTTCTCGACTTTTATGTGCCGCTGCGTCTTGGCAGCAAAGGAGAAGCCCTATGAGTGATATGAATCAGGCGTTTCAGACACTGGACGTGGCCGCCATGCCACTGCGAGGTCGGCATTTAATCGAGGCTAGTGCAGGCACCGGGAAAACATTCAATATTACCCGTATCTATTTGCGCCTTTTGCTAGAGAAAAAACTCACCATTCAACAAATCCTGGTAATGACATTTACGAAAGCGGCGACGGAGGAGATCCGTGGCCGTATTGGTGAGACGTTACGCGATGCTGTGAAGTTGTGGCACAAGGTCAGTGCTGACCCGTCAGCCCTCGACGATGTTGATGCGTTTTTTAGCGGCCTTTACCGCATTGCGCCCGCCGAAGAGGGATTACAAATACTTGAAGCCGCCATGCTAGAGCTCGACGAAGCGTCGGTGTTTACCATTCACGGCTTTTGTAACCATGTCTTGTCTCAGCAGGCATTTGCCAGTGGTTCTCCCATGTCGTTGTCGCTGGAAACCGATACCAGCGAATTGTGGGAGCAAGCAGCCGCAGACTGGATAAGAACGCTGGTGGTCGTACCGGAAAAATACGCATTACTGACTGAAAAAGGCTGGCATGTGCCTGGCAACTTTATTGGTGCTTTTGGTAAACCACTACGGGGCGATCTCACGCCGAAATATGCTGACGCGGCATCGATAGCCGATAATTACGAGAGTGCCATCACACTGCTGCGACATCAGTTTCTACCTGGTTTTCCCCATCACGTCCAGGCGGCACAAGAGGTGGAACCGATAGTGATGGGTAAAATCGCTGGCCATAAAAATGAAGCGCAGTGGCGCGAAGAATGGCAGGCGATGATGGCGTACCTCTCACAGGGGGAATTACTGGTTGCGGAAAAGTCAGTCACCGATGCCTTAAATGGCAGCCGCGGTTACATGAAAGATGCCACCGCGAAACCCGTGCTGGTGGCGGTAAAAACGTTTGTAACCGGCTTAAGCGATGAACTGAAAAAAGTCGACGCGCTGAAAGAAAAAAACGAAACACTGCTGCCTATCCATACCCTCATTGCCGATGGTTTCCAGTACATTCGGCGTCATGTTGCCGAAGCGAAGCGCAAGCTGGGCATTGTCGACTTCGATGATCTCATTCGTTTATTGGCCGATAAACTCGACAGTGAAGACAGCACGCTGCGCACTGTGCTCAGACAGCTTTATCCTGTTGCGCTGGTGGACGAGTTTCAGGACACCGATGCATGTCAGTACCGAATATTATCCGCGGTGTATCCCCGGTCGAGCGACGCACTCACGCTGATGATGATTGGCGATCCTAAACAGGCAATTTACGGCTTTCGTGGGGGCGACATCTTTACTTACCTGCAAGCGGGTGAAGGTGCCGATTTTCGTTGGGTGATGGACACAAACTGGCGTTCTACCGCGAATATGGTCACCGCTTACAATCGGGTATTTCATGGCGCGCCGCTAAATGAAGCGCCTGAAGATGTGTTCGGCTACGGCATTCGCTACGAGAAAGTCAATTCAACGGCCCATGCAAAAGCGGCAAAAGAGGTGTTCGAAGACCCTGCAGAACGACGTGCCATGAATTACGTGGTGCTGGAGCAGGAAGAAGGCGAGCCCTCCACTAAACCGTACCTTAGTCGCAAGTTAGCCGACTGGATGAGCGACGAAATTTTGCGTTTACTCAGTGATGCCAGATTCAACGGAAAGCCGGTAGAGCCCGCTGATATCGCGATTCTGGTACGTTCAGGGGCTGAGGCGGATATCGTTCAGCGCAGCCTGAAGCGAAACGATCTTGGCGCGGTGTTCCTCAGTACCAAGACATCGCTTTTCGCGTCTGAAGAAGCCAGTGACTTATACCGTGTGCTCGATGGAATTTGGCACAGTGAGCAATTAGCCCGGTTATCGGCGGCGTTGGCCAGTCCGCTGCTGGGCTATGAGCATGAGAAGCTGGTGGCCATGCTGCACGACGAAGATGACGTGCTCTGGGAAGCTTGCATGGCAGAAGTCTCTGCCTTACGTGCCATGTGGGTTAAGCAGGGATGTATGGCAGTGGTGTTAACATTGCTACGCCAGCATTTCGCGGTAACCGACGACAACACCGAGCGCCATCTTACCAATTACATGCACCTGGCCGAAGTGTTGGAAAAGCAGGCTTCTGCCACACCGCAGCCGGAGCAATTGCTTATCTGGTTGCATCGTCAGCTGGAAAATGCGGGTGATAACGAAGAGCATATTCAGCGTCTGGAAAGTGATGCCAGACTTATTCAGTTGATCACCCAACACGGTTCTAAAGGGTTGGAATATCCCATCGTCTTCGTACCTTTCGCCAGCATTTATAAAGATCCCGGCCGTGCCAATAAATCCCTGATGGATTTTTATCAGTTTAACGATCCCGCCACTCGACAGCAGGTGTTGCAGCTTGGCCATTCCGAGGAAGCCGAAGCACTGGTTCGCAAAGAAGGCGAGGCGGAAGCCATGCGCTTGCTGTATGTGGCGATAACCCGGGCTGCCCATCGTTGTTATTTAGGCATCGCCGAATTTGATAATGCGAGAAAATCATCCATTGCCGCCGCACTGGGTTTAACTGACGCGGTTAACTGGCATGGGGCTATCAGTAAAGTGGAACAGGAGGGAGAGCACACCCTTTTCCTGCCTGGGCACATCACGCCTGAAGCGACCGGCGAGCGAAGTATCGATGGGGCGCCGCCAGCGCTGAAGCTGTCGCAGTTTACCGGTACGGTAGAAGACGCATGGCGGTTATATTCATTTACCGCTTTAACCCGTCAGCAGGTGGCGGTAAAGCACACCCAACGTGATGAAGAAATCGCCGACGTGGTCGTCGAGACCGTCGCAGTTAACGACACGCTACCGTTCAGGTTCACGCTGGAGAAGGGCGCATCAGCGGGTAATCTTCTTCATGATATGCTGGAAGTCACTGACTTTTCGGCACCGGACTGGAGTGAGTCCCGCTCCCTGGCAAACCGGCTTGCCCTGACAGACGAAGACTACACGCAGCTTTGTGACTGGATGAATGAGGTACTATCAACGCCGCTGAATAATGGTGCAACCGAGGTTTGTATGCATGATTTACCGCTTGAGCATACCTTGCGGGAAGCCGAGTTTTATTTTCCCGTGAAACAGGCAAACTGGTGGGCACTAAGCCGAATTTTAACGGCTCATCGTCAGCAGGTTAACGGCGACAATGCGCAGCCTGTGCCGAAAATATCCCGCCCTATGCTGGAAGGCATGATGCACGGTTTTATCGATTTAATTTTTGAACACGATGGCAAGTATTATGTAGCCGACTATAAATCTACCCATCTTGGTAATGACATGGCGCATTATCAGTTTGCTCAATTGGCCCGCAATAATCAGCATCACCTGTACGACCTGCAATATTTACTTTATGCATTGGCGCTGCACCGTTATCTGAAAAACGGATTGCAGGGCTATCAGCCTCAACAGCATTTTGGTGGCGTATTTTATCTGTATCTACGAGGGATGCATCCAGACAATGCGCACTCTGAAGGGGTGTTCTATACACCGGTGGATATGGCAACGCTAGAAGCGCTGGATAATGCCTTTAATGGTGAAGCGGTGGAGGAGTTATCATGAGTACAGCGCTGCGCACGCAGTCAGATAAACGTTTGAGTCATTTGGCCGATATCGAAGCCATCGATTATTACTTTGCCTGTCAGTTTGCTGAAGTAACGGACGCAACACCGTTTTATCTATTGGTCGCGTTATCATGGCATCTTCGTCAGGGCCATACCTGTTTGTCACTGGCCGATATTGCTGGCAAGCGACTGTTCGATGACGCCGAACAGAACTGTGAAGGTGTGCAGTTTGATGACCTGACGACACTGGTGAAAGCGGCCAGGGAACTCAGTGAGCAATTCGGCGAACCACAGCAGTTGATTTACCACCGCGGAAAACTTTATACGGCGCGATATTGGCAATTTGAGCTCACTGTGGCAGAAGGCGTGGTGAGTCGAACGCGCCAGCGGGCGTTTAGCGATGACGACTATGACCGCTTGCACCAGGTGTGGCCGCAGCTTTTCCCCACCATGCCAATGTTAGAGCAAGACTGGCAACAAGTCGCTACCGCCTGTGCGCTCACCCGTGATTTTGCGGTGATTAACGGCGGCCCTGGTACCGGCAAAACCTATACCGTTGCCCGCTTACTACTGGCGCTACAGGCCGCTTCAGATAAACCGCTCACCATAAAACTGGCGGCACCCACGGGTAAGGCCGCGCAGCGGCTGACCGAATCCGTCAGTAACAGTTTACATGCCATTTCTGGTGACAGTATTGAAGGTATAAAGCAACGCATTGTTACCGAAGCAAGCACACTGCATCGATTGTTAGGCATGCGGCCTTTTTCAATAAAACCTAAGCACCACACTGATAACCTGATTCATTGTGATGTGTTAATTATCGATGAAGCCTCCATGGTGGACTTAGCGCTAATGACCCGTGTGTTTCGGGCATTACCTGCAAGTACCAGTGTTTATCTGGTGGGGGATGCTAATCAATTGCCGTCGGTGGAGTCGGGTAATGTGCTTGAAGCACTTACGCCGGATGACGACAGCCATGATTTGAAGGTGACTGACGCACTTGCTAAACACGTTCATCGGTTGTGTCCGCATTTACCTGGCATTGCGGTGGACGAACACAGCCTGACCACGGTTTTTCCGTTGAAGGTCAGTCAACGCTACAGTGGAAAACTGGCTGAAGTTGCCGTAGCCATGCGCGATGGCGACAGTGACAGGGTGCTAAATTTACTGACCAGAACCAGTGAGCCGGTACCGGGGTTGATGGAACTTGAGGACGTTGTGCTCATGCCTGTTCAGCAGGGCAACGGGTTACGCAAATTAATTAAAGACAGTTTCGCGGCGCTGTCACAGGCGAATAGCCCGGCCTCTGCACTTGAGGCTATGAATCACTGCCGCTGGTTAACGCCCGTACGCAATGGTGAAGGGGGCGTGAATACGCTCAATGAGGAAATAGAACGGGTGTTGCAACCCAATCGGATGGCAGGCAACAATGGTCATTATATCGGTCGTCCCATTATGGTGCTGGAGAACGACTACACGCAACGCCTCTTTAATGGCGATACCGGGGTGATATGGCCAGATGATTCGCAACAGTTAAAAGCGTGGTTTTACGACCGCCACGGCGAGTTACGGGCGGTAAGCCTTTCGCGGTTACCGGCGGTGCAAACTGTGTACGCCATGACGATTCACAAATCTCAGGGCTCTGAATTTCGCAATGTGGTGATGTGGTTACCACCCGCTCAGGGGAAAGCCGCGTCTATGGTGACTCGGGAGCTTATCTACACCGGATTGACCCGGGCCAAAAAGGGCTGTGTCATTCTCGCTGCGTCGGAACGGGTGAGTGCCGTTATACAAACCCGAGCGGTGCGTCATTCGGGGTTGGCTGAGCGCATTGATGAGAAATGGGCCGGTGCATGACACCGGCCTTGTTTGAAGCGCTAGCTACCGGTACTGAAGTAAAACAGGCAATTCGATTTGGCCAGGTCGGTACTTTTACCTAACACAAACAGTTTCATCGGTTGGGCTACCGTGAGACTGTTATCATCGGCACAGAAAAAGTCAGACACTTTCTCTCTCGGCGCTCGACCCACCACACGAAAATGCGCGAGCTTGTTATGATCAACCCAGCCCAGTACATCGCCGGGGTGCTGAACGGTAAAGCTGCAATTTTCAATATCCTGCCGTAGAGTACAATTCACACCGAAAACCGGTTTATCAGAAAACGTCAGCGCCGCACTGCGTCGTAGTTCCAATCTTCTGGGTTGTGAAAGCACGCTCACTTCTTGTTGTTGCTGCAACACATCGGTCTGCCAGAATCGCATGAGGTTTTTATACAGGTTGCACTGCTGAATACCTGCATAATCACTGGGCGCATGCACTGAAATGATCGGACACCCAATGTTTAAATCGGTTAAGGCGCCAATACTGATGGGCGAAAAAATCAGTAAATCGGTGAAGTAAGACGCAAGCACTTTATGTGCATGATTTTCACATACTGATATTGCAAAGGCGTGCGTCATGGCCAGGGTATCGTGAATATCGACCACGGATTCCGGACGCCATGTTTCAAGATAATTTAACAGCCGATTGGCAAGGTGATCAGATTGATAGAGAAAGGGCTCGCGAAAACAACGATTTAAATCTCGCTGGCCGGGTAAATATGAATGGCTAAACACCGGTGTTAATTTTGCCGCTTCGACAGAGACAATAATCACCTTCACGTTGGTTGCCGGTGCGCCTCCGTCTTTCAGCGTTGCTAACAGGGCACGCAAACTGTTCGCACTGTCGCCGTGGATCAGCGCGGTGATAACACGACAGCCATCAGTTCGGCCGTTAATGTGCAGCACGGATGGGCCGGGTAATTGTTGAATTACTTCTGAAGGTGTTTGAGGCAAGATCCCGGGATTGAGATCATAAAAATGGTACACACCATTCTGTTCGATACTGTAGTCCCGAAACGCTGCGGTCATAATTCATCCTGTATTCGCTTATCGTTTAGCATTCATTGAGAGCATAGTCACTGCGGTTTTTTGTGCGTTGACGCAGATCAACGGGACAGGTCATCTTGGCTATCTACTGGCCATGCACCTTAATCGCAAAACCGCCCATATTGATCGAGAGCGGTTGCCAGCGTTTGAATTTTCAGGGTAGGGTAGGATAGTAAATGGCAGCGAATAGCCGTTTTCAGCTGACTTAATAATTTAACAAGGTGCCTTCGATGCTTCGCCACCAGTCAGCCAGTAGAAAATAAATAACAACAAATGCAGCATTAACATGGAGAACTCACTTTGCGCAAATCCCTGACGTTTCTGTTATTGATGGTTAGCACGCCACTGTGGGCCGCGTTGCCGTCGGTGACAGAATTCACCAAAGACATGATTCGCAAGGATGGCTATTTGCCGTTCTATTACGATGCGAGCAGCGACAAAATATACCTGCACGTGAACAAACTCGATGAACAGATGTTACTGCAGACCAGTCTGCCTCAAGGTGTAGGTTCCAACGATATTGGTTTGGATCGCGGTCAGTTAGGGGAAGCCCATCTGGTGGCTTTTGAACGACACGGTAATAAGTTGTTGATGAAAGAGCTTAATACCCGCTATCGCTCGGTGTCTGAAAATGCCGCTGAACTGGCAAGTATCGATGAAGCTTTTGCCGATTCCGTGTTGGCTGGTTTTACTGCCGTTGCGGCAAGCAGCAACGGCGTGCTGGTGGATTACACCCAGTACCTGCTTAGTGATGTGCATGGCGTGGCTAAACGGTTATCGAGAGCTAAGCAAGGCAGCTATAACGTTGATGCCGCCCGAAGTGCCGTATTTATGCCTCGCAGCAAAGCGTTTCCAAAAAATACTGAACTGGAAGCCATTGTTACCTTTGCGGGAAGCAATCCTGGGGACTACGTGAGCCAGGTTACGCCATCAGCAGAAAGCCTAACAGTGCATCTGCATCATTCCTTCGTTGAATTACCTGAAGAGGGCTATTCTCCTCGCGCGTATAACCCTTATTCGGGCTTCTGGAAACAGGGTTACTTTGATTACGCCACGGATATCACCGAACCCACAGAAGTGAAGTATATTTCTCGTCACCGGTTACACAAAAAAGATGTGGATGCCGATGTCAGCGAAGCCGTCGAACCGATTGTGTATTATCTCGACCCAGGTATCCCTGAACCTGTCATGAGTGCACTTCGTGAGGGAACGAGTTGGTGGAATCAAGCGTTTGAGGCCATAGGTTACAAAGATGCGTTTCAGGTGAAAGTGTTGCCTGAGGGCGCCGACCCCATGGATCTGCGCTATAACATGATTCACTGGGTACACCGTGCTACCCGGGGCTGGTCTTACGGTTATTCTGTGCGTGATCCCCGCACCGGTGAAATTCTGAAAGGAAATGTTACCCTGGGCTCATTACGTGTTCGTCAGGATTTTCTCATCGCACTGGGCCTGACCAGCCCATTTGATGGTGAACAAACCACAGAAGCGCAAAAGGAAATGGCGTTGGCCCGCATCCGTCAGTTGGCGGCACACGAAGTTGGCCACACTCTTGGTATTGCCCATAACTTCGCCGCCAGTGAGAACGGCCGTGAATCGGTGATGGATTATCCTCACCCCATGTTGTCGGTGAAAAACGATAAAATTGTACTGGATAACGCCTATGCAACCGGTATGGGCAAATGGGATCTGCATACGATTGCCTATGGTTATCAGGATTACGCCACGGCAGAAGCCGAACAAGCGGGCCTGGCTGCATTATTATCGCAATCGAGAGCGCAGGGACTGGCGTTTAAAACCGACTGGGATACCCGTTCCTCCTCGCATCCATCAAGCAATGGTCATATGTGGGATAACGGCAGTGACCCACTTAAAGCGTTCGACGAGATGGTAAAAATACGGAAGCTGGCCTTGGCAAATATGGGGCTGAATACCATTGCTGACAATGCGAGCTTATCGTCTATTGAAGATGCGTTGGTGCCCGTGTATCTCTCGCATCGCTATCAGCTTGAATCCGTGGCGAAGCAAATTGGCGGATTGAATTATGAGTACGAGCGCAAGGGCGATTATGACAAACCGAAAGGGGTGACGTTTGTGGCGGCAGAGCGTCAGAAGCAAGCGCTTAAGCAACTTTTGGAAGCGACATCCCCAGCGTTCCTCGAGCTGCCTACTGAGCTGCTATCACTTATTCCTCCGACCGCCTTTGGCGATGATATTACCCGTGAGCAATTTAATAGTCGTATGGGCTTGGCTTTTGATCCGGTCTCTGCCGCTGAAGCCGCAGCAAACTACAGTTTAACCTTGTTGCTTGCGCCAGAGCGGCTAAACCGTCTTTCCTGGCAGGCCAGTCAGAGTCGGGGTATTCCCAGCGTTGAGCAAATCGTGGAGCGGATTTTCAAGCTGCATTGGTACGACAACAAACAAGCCGACTACGGACTCAACGCCCGTCTTCGTTTAGTTGCACTTAATGCGGTAATGAAAACCGCGATGTCTGATGATCTGGCACCGGAAGTGAAGCTGGTAATCGATGATGCGGTACTGAAATTTGCCGACTGGCTAGACGACGACAGCAAGTTCGCCGGCTCTGAGGTGCTACATGATCAGCTTGGCGTATACTTCGACACAGGCAAGTGGCCAGGGGCATTCGACGTGAAGCCGCTTCCACCGGGCTCGCCAATTTAAAAAATACGCTCCTTTACACATCAAAAAGCCCGATCTCTGTGAGAAAATCGGGCTTTTTTATTGTGTGATTATGCGCCATATTTTTGCGCTACGTTTACTCCGTGAGTGTGAAGTAGTTCGTGAATACCTTAAATAATTGTGTGCCGCTGAGCACTGACGCCGACGGAAAATGCAGCATTGGTATTAGGTCGCAGGGGGCTTCTACCGCAAAACAGCCAGCTTCGGTGTCCAGTTCGTCGATGTTCAGCACCCTGGCAATTGTCTCGCCACGCTTAACCCAATCCCCGGGCTTCACGCAGTATTCCACCATGCCACCCCATTGGGTAAACAGGGTTTTGTAGTCCTTGAGCATAACGCCCACTCTTTTCATGGCCGCAGGCGCAAGGGAGGAGTGGGGTAAAGCATTTTTGGCCGTCAGATAGGTAAGAATACTCTTTGCATCCACTTTCCCTTCAGAGAATTGAATGACTTCCTGACTGCCCATTTCCAGGGTGAACGCCTCGATACCAAATTGAATGCTACGACCAAATCGGGCTGAAAGTGCGTCTTGCAACGTCCACCACGGGCAAAAGGTGGCCTCGTCTAGTGCGCCGGCAAATTTGTTAGGAATAAAAATACAATGTGGAAAGTTAAACAGCGTGGCTGAATCTTTCGCATATTCAGGAATATAAACGTGGCGGGTAGACACTGGCCCATTGTGCAAATCGAGCACAAAGTCTGCGTTCACCGCCAGTTGTTGTAGTTTCAGGTTTAGCTGTTGGGCTAAGCCTAATCCCCAGGGAGAAGCCAGTTTTTCCGCGATACATTCTGCCCAATAGGTAAGAAAGTCATCACGAATGGTACTAATATCGTCGTTCTCGTTTACCGTATCGGCGAATGCATACACCTTTTCTTCATCGAAGAAATACCCTCGGTTCCAGTTGGTACCGTTAACCGGGTCGAAGCGGCCTAACGTGTACTCGCCAGCTTTTATATTTGTGCCAATAGGATTACAGTTCGGCACCAGAATGATTTCACCGGCCACATCCTGCTCTTTTAAAGCCTGGATTAGCTGATAAATCACCACATTTCCCTGTACCTCTGCACCGTGAATAGAGCTTTGAATGTACACCGTTGGCCCTGGCACCGCGCCTTTGAACCGGTAAATCGGCACATTCATACTTCTGCCAGAGGCATTTTGTGCCACCACCATGTGGGACTTGGTCATTGTTGTCATTATTTATTCTGCCGTATTGTTACAGATGTCGCATGCTGGATGAGGCGATACTTTAAATTTTTGCCACTGAAAATTGAGGCCATCGAATAATTGCAGTTCACCCGTGGGTAGTGTGCCAAATCCGCTGAGGCATTGCATTACCAGGTGTGCTTGTGCAATACCAATCATACTTACCACCGGTGAAAGAATGCCGGCTTCATTGCAGCTTAGTTCTGCCATGTGAAAGCGCTTTTCTACACAGCCGTAGCAGGCCTTACCGTCACCCGGTACGCTAACAAATAGCTGTCCCTCAAAACGGATTGCTGCCCCGCTTATCAGGGGAATACCCGCTTGAACGCTCACCTGATTAATTTGTCGCCGACTGGCAAGGTTGTCTGTGCAATCGACGATGATGTCATGCTGACTGGCTTGCTCCAGCAATGCTTCATCACTTAAGCGGGCACGCAGGGGCGTAATGCGGCAGTCCGGTGCCAGTGCGCCGAGCCGGGAGCGGGCCGCGTCGACTTTAAATTGGCCGCAGTCAGCATCGGTGAACAAAATTTGGCGGGGTAAATTATGTTGCTCTACCTTGTCGTCGTCTATCAACGTGAGTGCACCCACGCCGCCAGCAGCCAGGCTTTGTGCTACAGCATTGCCCAGGCCGCCCATTCCAATGAGCAGAATACGGGCGTTCAGCAGTTTTTCCTGTCCATCTATATCAAATTGGGGCAATACAATGTGGCGGTTGTATCGCATAGCTTGAGTATGCGTTAAAGTATCTGGCATAGTAATTTATTAATCTCAGTCACCGACCAGGTTGGTCGATTTTCAGATATCGTATTGGAAACGACGATTTGTCACAACCTGGATGAAATTTATCAGGAATTTTCATGTCATCAGCAGTATCACTGAATCTTGCCGTTCTTACTATCTCAGACACACGAACACTGGAAAGCGACACCTCTGGTGCGTACCTGGTTGAAGCCCTGGAAGCCGCTGGCCATACACTAACCGCCCGCGACCTGGTGAAAGATGATATCTACGCCCAGCGCGCCATTGTATCGGCCTGGATTGCCGATGCTGATATTCACGGCATTCTGGTAACGGGCGGAACGGGATTTACACACCGCGATTCTACCCCTGAAGCCTTGTCGGTACTGTTTGATAAAACCGTTGATGGTTTCGGTGAACTGTTTCGTCATTTAAGTTTTCAGGAAATTGGCACATCTACTGTGCAGTCACGGGCCATTGCGGGTTTTGCTAACCGCACGGTGATTTTCTGCTTACCAGGCAGCACAGGCGCTTGCCGCACTGCTTGGGATGGCATCATTAAAAGCCAACTAGATTCAGAATACCGCCCTTGTAACTTTGTGAAACATCTCACCGGAGAGCTGTAATGGCGGGGTTTAGTCATTTAAATGCTAGTGGCGAAGCCAACATGGTGGACGTATCTGACAAACAGGAAACACGAAGAGAAGCGATGGCAGAAGGGTTTCTGCATGTTTCTGATGAAGTGATTACAGCAATATCTGATCACAAGGTGATGAAAGGCGACGTGTTCGCTGTGGCCCGGGTGGCGGGTATTCAGGGCGCGAAACGCTGTGCCGACCTTATTCCATTATGCCATCCGCTGGCGCTGAATAAAGTCGATATTGACTTTGAATTGCAGACCGATTTAAAACGCATTCGCACCACCTGCTTTTGTAAAGTTAGCGGTAAAACCGGCGTGGAGATGGAAGCGTTAACGGGGGTAAATGTTGCACTTCTGACCTTATTTGATATGTGTAAAGCCATCGACCCTGGTATGCGCCTGGAAGGTGTGCGCGTTCTCGAGAAGCGCGGCGGTAAAACTGGCGAGTGGCTGGCGGAGTAAGGTGCATGATTAATATAAAGACCTTTGCTCAGGTCCGGGAGATCACGGGTGAAGACAGCCTGGCTTTACCATTGCCTGATGGATGCAGTACGGTTTCTCAGCTTAAATCGATGCTCGCAGCGCGTTCAGCGAATTGGCAGCAGGTACTGGCAGACGGCGTACTGTGTGCGGTAAATCAGGAGTTGGGTGACGACGATAGTCAGATCAAAGACAACGACGAAGTGGCTTTTTTCCCGCCCGTAACCGGAGGCTAAATGTTTGCAGAAGTCACCGATGCCGCCCTTGATGAACAGGCATACAACACACGATTGAAAGCAAAGGCGACGAATGCAGGTGCCATTGTTACCTTCACCGGCTTGGTGCGGGATTACAACAATGAAGGCGGCATAGACGGCATTAGCCTGGAGCATTATCCAGGAATGACTGAAGCCGCGATGATGAAATTACTCGAACAGGCGAAAATGCAGTTTGATCTTCGCAGTGCCGGTATTGTGCATCGATATGGGTTTGTGGGTAATCACGAGCCTATTGTGTGGGTGGGTTGTGCCGCTAGTCATCGTAAGGCCGCATTTGAAGCGGCTGAATTTGTTATGGATATGCTGAAAAAATCGGTGCCCCTATGGAAGAAAGAGCATCAAGACGGCGACGCAACCTGGGTTGCAGCAAAAGCTAGCGATGAAGAAGCGGCCATGAAGTGGCTGAATCAAAAATAAAATTTATCAGGATCATTATGAACAGATGGATAGTAAAAGCGTTGTGTGTCCTTGTTGTGATGTTCAATGTTTTTGCCCATGCCGACGAGCAGCAGGTGAATATTGCTGTTGCTGCTAATTTCGCCCAACCTGTTAAGCATTTTGCTGAAGCGTTTGAAAAGAAAACCGGTATTAAACCCATTATTACAGTAAGTTCGAGTGGCACGCTGTATGCGCAAATTCAGCACGGCGCGCCGTTTGACGTATTCCTTTCTGCTGATGCTTTGCGTCCTGAAAAGCTGGTGGCGGAAGGATTGGCAGAAAAACAAACCCTTCGCTCATATGCTACTGGCCGCCTGGCATTAGTTTCTCGCAGCGGTGCGCCGGATTCACTTAACGCTTTTGTTTCCCGAAAATTCGACAAGCCTGTGGCCATTGCCAACCCCAAATTAGCTCCATATGGGCTGGCCGCCTCTCAGGCATTGGGCACACTACCAGCTGACACTGCGCTACCGTTCAGACAAGTACAGGGCAAAAATATACTGCAGACGTATCAGTATTTTACTTCGGGAAATGTGGATGATGCGTTTGTCGCTTGGTCGCTGGTTAAGCGCAGCAATTATTCTTATCTGCTCATTCCTGATGATTATCATGCGCCAATCGTTCAAAAAATGGTGATCATCAAAGACAGCGCGCATCCGTATGCCGCCCGTCGCTTTATGCAATATCTCCTTTCTGCAAAGGTGCAAAAAAGCCTCATGGATTGGGGATACCAATCAGCCGGTAAAAGGTAGGTGCCGATAAATGCAAAGCGATATTGACGCTATCTGGTTAACGCTGAAATTGGCGCTTTTCACCAGTGTGTTATTGATGCTTATTGCCACGCCGCTGGCCTGGAAGTTGTCGCGTTGGCAACACAAAGCGAAAAACCTGGTGCTTGCTGTCGTCGCGTTACCGCTTGTATTACCGCCCACCGTTCTGGGATTTTATCTGCTGGTGGTTTTTTCTCCGAATGCCGTCGCAGGAGAACTTTGGCAGCTTATTACTGGTGAGCAATTGGCGTTTTCATTTGCCGGGCTAGTGATCGGCTCACTAATATATTCTTTGCCGTTTGCAGTACAACCGCTTTACGCGAGTTTCCTTCAACTGGATAACCGATACATTGATGTGGCGCGCACCATGGGCATGTCGAAATGGTCCCGCTTCCGCCGCATCATTATGCCAATTTGTAAGCCAGCCTTTATGGTGGCGCTGGGCTTGAGCTTTGCTCATACAGTGGGCGAATTTGGTGTAGTTCTCATGATTGGTGGCAACATTCCTGGCGAAACGCAGGTATTGTCTATCGCGCTGTTCGAGCACGTGGAAGCCATGGAGTACGGTAAGGCGCACGCGTTAGCGTTTGGCTTATTGGTGTTTTCATTCCTATTGATGGCGCTGTTGTACCGCTATAACCGCAACGGGGTGACAGCATGGAAGTCGTAGTTAATACAACCGGCGACAACCTTAGCCTGAATGTTCGGTTAGATTTCCCTGCCAGTGCCAGATTTGTTGGGCTAAGCGGTCCGTCGGGGGCGGGCAAGTCTACGCTTTTGCGCTGCCTTGCTGGACTTAGTCGTGCTGCTAAGGTGAACGGACAGTGGGACGCGCTGCGCATTGCCCGGGTTCGTACTGGACTGGTTTTTCAGGACAGCTTGTTATTTCCCCATTTATCGGTAGGCCAAAACCTCTTACTGGCTGCAGACTTTGCTAAACAGCAAACCCATCATTTCGATGAGGTGGTGTTGGGTTGCAAATGTCATCATCTCATGACGCGTATGCCAGAGACGTTATCCGGAGGAGAAGCCCAACGGGTGGCTATTGCGCGCGCCATCCTCAATTCACCGGCTATTTTATTGTTAGATGAACCGGTGAGTGCACTCGATGACAGTCTGAAACATGAAGTACTGAAATATCTTGCCACACTGAGCCGTGGTGGATTGAAGATTTTGATGGTTTCTCACGATCTACGAGAACTGGCGTTGTATACCGATTACATGGCCTGGATGGATGCGGGAACCATGGTTCATCAAGGGCCAAGCGACAATGTGCTGGCTGAACTGACTTCACAATTACCCGGCTTTGAACAACGCTTCTCTGTATTTACGGGAAAGCTCGAAGCGCATCTGGAAGAGCAAAATTGCTATGCCATACGCTGTGAAGGGCAGCTGATTTACGGTCGCTTCCCGGTTATTGATGGCAATGAAGCCATGCTCACCATCGACGCCAGAGATATCAGCGTCGACCGCGAAGCAGCCAATGCTTCCTCTATTGTGAACGGCTTGGAAAGCATCATTGAAGGTATTTCTGACAGCCAGGACGGGCAATTAATGCTCACACTTAAAACCGGACAGACGCAGATATTTGCACTTATTAGTCAGCTATCTCAGGAGCGGCTGCACTTTAAAGTTGGGGAAACCGTCACCGCTCGCTTTAAACTTCGATAGGCAAACTAAATCACTCGTGAATAACGGTGCTGATGCGCCGTGTCTTTCAGGTAAGCGTCAAAGGTCATACAGATAATACGTATGAACAGTCTGGCTGATGGGAGTACCGTGATCCCGTCAGCGGTTATCTTTAGCAATCCGTCCTCAGCAAATTCTCTCAATGCCTCCAACTCAGCGGCAAAGTGATGGGTGAAATCAATGGCGAAACGCTTTTCCACCTCGTCAAAACGCAAAGACAGGTTGCACATGAGCTGCTGAATCACATAGCCCCGCAACATGTCAGATGCCGACAGAAATAACCCGCGATGGGCGAGCTCCTGTTGACTATCTAGCTGACCATAATAGTCGTTTAAGGTTTTTGGGTTTTGCAGATACGCATTACCAATGGCACTAATGGAAGATACGCCCAAACCCAGTAAATCTAAATCACCACGGGTGGTGTAGCCTTGGAAATTGCGGTGCAGTTCACCATTGCGCTGGGCAACGGCGAGTTCGTCGTCGGGCAGGGCAAAGTGATCCATGCCAATCAGTTCATAGCCTATTCGGGTAAGGCTTTCTACAGCTTGCTTCATTAGCGCTGTTTTTTCCGCAGGCTTGGGCAGCCATTCATCTTTAATTTTACGTTGAGCCGCAAAGCGTGTGGGCAAATGGGCATAGCTGAACAAGCTAATTCGCTCTGGTTGCATGGCTTTAACTGCAGCCAGTGTGGTGGCAAAGGTATCAGGTGTCTGGTGGGGCAAGCCATAAATCAAATCGAGGTTCACTGATTTAAAATTCATGGCTCTGGCGTAGTCCACCAAATGGGCAATATGAGAAGTACTTTGTACCCGGTTGATGGCATCTTGTACTTTGTAGTCGGTATCTTGTACGCCGATGCTCAGCCGGTTGAATCCCAGGTTGGCTAAATGTTTGAGGTATTGGGGCGTTACCCGGCGGGGATCTATTTCAATTCCGATTTCGGCATCATCGATCACATCAAAATTGGCTTTTATCAGTGTCATTAATCGCGTTTGTTGGCGTTCACTGAGAAAGCTCGGTGTGCCGCCGCCTAAGTGAATTTGTTCTACTTTTCTACCGGCAAAAGCTACAGAGCGGATTGCCATTTCCTTGGCAAGATAATCTAAGTAGCGGTCAGCTTTTTCACTATGTCGGGTAACCACTTTATTACAGCCACAGTAATAGCAAAGGCTATGACAAAACGGAATGTGCAAATAAAGCGAAACGCTTCGCGCCTTTGACTGCGATAATGCATGCTCAACCGGTGACAAATGCGTGATTTCACCGAATTCAAGGGCTGTAGGGTAAGAGGTGTATCGAGGCCCGTTGATATTGTATTTCTGCATACGTGCGGGGTCGAAGAGTTCGCTGATAGCCATGCTTTTTCCGGTTTGTCTTTTAATACCTGGAAAGTATACCCACCGGCTAGCAGGCAAAAATTGATCTGATTCAATATTTTGCAGAATGTTGAAAGGAATTAGCAGTTCGAATATTGGCGCACAAAAAAAGCACTGCCAGCGGGGCTAGCAGTGCGCATTAACAACGCTCAATGAATCTGTAATTAAAAGGCTTTTCGTAGGGTAATTCCGTAAGACGCTGGCTGACCTGGATAAGCCATTAGCTTACCGGCTTGCACGGGTACATCGAAGCCATTGCGGGCGATGTACTCTTCGTCTAACACGTTGCGGCCCCACAAAGTCACGTCCATATCCCATTGCGGTATGTTCATGCTTATACGGGCGTTAACGATATCGAAGCTGTCCACATGTTTGTAAGGATCGTTGGAGTCGTCGAGGTACAAATCGCCTGTATACTGATAATCTAACGCCAGCAGGAATGAATAGGCGCCGATGTTGATAGTGTGCTCAAGATTAACGCCAAGGGTTGTTTCAGGTTCAAAACCCAGTCTGTCTCCCGTACGAGAACAGTAGGGGGCATCAGTTGAGGGGCGACCGGGATCATCGATGCCCGTGTGCCAACTATAGGCAACCCAGCATGTGCCTTTTTCAAACTTGTCGAATGTGGCTAAGGTTCTGGCCATATTTACGCCTAGCCGGGTGTCTGTGGTAGGAAACCAAATCATTTCCAGTTCAAAACCTTTAGTACTCAGGTCGCCGGCATTTTGCAGGTTGAAGCCAAATCCGGTAAAGGTAGATGCCTGGAAGTCATCAACGCGGGTGTGATGAGCAGCGGCATTGATACGTAAATTCAGTGCATCGATATCTTGTTTCAAGCCCACTTCAAACGCGGTGGCTTTTTCGGCATTAAACTGCGGGTCCAGACCTTCGGCAATACGGTCGGTATTCATACCGCCAGATTTAAACCCGGTGCCGACACTGGCGTAGTACAGGCGGTCATTGTCGGGCTGCCAGCTCAGTTTTACCGTGCCCGTGATTTGGTTGTCTTTACGGCTTTCATCTAATGCCGTCCGCGGCAGCACGGAGGCAGTGCCAAGGAAAAAGTAACCCCATCCAGCTTGTTGAAAGGGCGTGAGGGCGGCTAATTGTGACAGTTCCGGTTGATTCCCGCTTGCCAACGCCTGCGCAATCCCACCAAGGGCTGCGCCGGCCAGTATTGGGTTGGGGAGCAGCGCAGGGTCTTGTGGTAAACCATTGATACCCGGCCCTTGTTCAGAGTAGCGACCCACCAGAGTTTTCTCTTCGCGTGTGTAGCGTAATCCTGTGGTAAGGGTGAAATGCTCGGCAAATTGCCAGTCACTTTGGCCAAATACGGCAATGCTGTCTTGCTCTTGATAAGCAGTGTGGGCGAACTGGGTGTTGGCCGGGGTAGCTGCAGCTGCAGGCGCTATCAAGCCGCCAGTAGCAGCGCTAAGACCATTGATCCCCTCTATAAGCGGCGTGAGTTCTGCTGCGGAGGCTGCAAAAAATAACGGAAATTCCTCGCCCGTGGTGATGTCAAAATTTAGTCCGAGATTCTGACTGAAATAATAGAGTCCACCTATTACGGTTATTGAATCTCGACTGTACGTTGCCCGGAGTTCTTGGGAAAACGCTTGCTGACCCGCATCGTTTGTGGTGCTGAGCATATCTGCATCGGTAAAGTCGGTATCGGTAGTGTCGAGACTGTCAAAGCTGCGCCAGCCACTGACTGATGTGACAAGTAGCGTGTCGGATATTTGCCAGTTTACTTCGGCAGAAAGTCCTTTGTCGGTCATTGCTGAAACGGGTAGGGCCGAAAGGGCTGTGGTGTAGTCGTAAAAAGACTCGCCACCGAATAAAGTGGCACTGACGGGCGGCATCATAAGCAGCGCATCAGAACCAAATTTGCCAGCGATATCATTTGCGATAGCATTGCTTTGCAGTGTTAGTGCCCCGCAACAATGCTCATCAAGCTCTGCATAATCGGCGATAACGCGAATGCTTACATCTTCATTCGGCGTATAGAGGGCTTGCAACCGCACACCTGAGCGGTCTCTGTTATTAATCGTATTTTTGCCAAGATTTACATCGTCAATCCAGCCATCCCGCTGGGTGGTGAAACCTGATACGCGAGCAGCAAGTCTATCGTCAACGAGGCTAATAGAGGTGGCACCACTTAGGCGGTACAGGTTGTCACTGCCCAGTGTTCCACTGACAAAGCCATCGCCATTTTCAAAGGTCGGCGCTTTGCTGCGGAATACCACGGCACCCGCCGGTGTATTTTTACCAAACAATGTGCCTTGAGGACCACGCAGAATTTCTACTGCGTCGATATCTACCAAATCGTTAATGACCGCATTCTGACGTGAACGGTAGACACCATCAACATAAAGCCCGACAGAAGATTCAAAGCCAAAATTTTGCGATGATGTGCCTATGCCACGCACAGAAAAACTGGAGTTTGTTGCACTTTGGCTTTGGAAGGCCTGAAAAGCGGGAACGTAGCCTTGTAGATCATAGATATCCAGCGACACGCTCTCTGCGATATCGGTGCCAGATACCACCGTAAGTGCAACAGGCACATCCTGAAGATCCTGCGTCCTCTTCTGTGCGGTAACCTCAATCCGTTCTAACGGATGTTCTTTTTTCTTGTCGTCGACTTCTGTTGTTGCCGCTACAGCGATACCGGAATGCATGCATAGGGCAAGAGCAACAGTTGAAAATGAAAAAGGGATTGAGTATGTCACTGATGACATGAGCGTATCCTTTCGAGTGTTTTTATTTTATGTCGCTCATTCCATTGAAAATGCCGAGTCGTCTTACATCCATGACGAAGCGTGGAAAATTCGCGACGAATTGTAATCGGGTTTTGTGACCGATAAAAGTCATACAAAGCTAAAGTTGTATATAAATGTAAATGGACTACGAAGAATAATGCTCAGAGAGAGCGGTGCTTGGATGACAAGAGTATACGAGATTAGCGAATGATAGGAGCGCAAGAGGCCAAATAAGATGCGGCCCAACAAGTGGGCCGCGGAGATGCAGATTTTACTCTGCGTACCATGTTGAAGGTGTCACCCTCCCTGGTGAACTTGCTACGGATTTGCCGCAACAAGATGGTCTGGTAGTTTCTTAAACAGGCGGGATTTTTCGCTGCTTTGTAATGCGTCTGCAGCACTTAGCGAATTTTCATTTGGCAGCGATTTAGCCGAAAGTACGCGTTGAAAATTAATGTCTAGTCCTGAGCGGGCTTTTTTCTCAATCGGGTCGGCAGTGGTTGTTGCCGCGTCAGCAGATGTTCCCATATTTGCAGAGGCGGTTGCACAGGCCAGGAGCAATGCGTTTAGTAAAACAATTTTAGTTAGTTTATTCATTGACTCACCTTTTTTAAAAAGCGTTTCGGACGCCTGAGTAAGATGTTGTTTGTTCGGCTGTAATTAAAGATTAGTTAACAACGCAAATAAAGGCTAAAGCTAATACCAAGGTATGTAGGAATATACTGTTACGGCATTAATTAACTAAAATTCAGTAAGTTATCTTTATTTTATGTTCATTCCAAAAAAGAAAGCGGCGTTATCGCCGCTTTCAAAGTACAGGTGTTAAACCTGTTACCATGTTGAAATGGTAGTGGCGTTGCGCTTAACGATTAGAGACGCTTTGCCAGTTCGGCAGCTATGGGACTGCCTTGATTACCTGTTTCACTCACCCATGCCTGAAGCGTCTTACCGTCAGTTTCCGGCGACCCTAAATCACTCTTTGGCATTTTCTTAACCAGTAAGGTGCCGGTTTCAACCGCGTTATTCATAATCGCGGTACGAATCAGGCTGTTGCCACCGCAGCTTACGCCTGAATAGTAATCACGGAGCTTTAAGCGGTAGTCGGACTCGACTAAACGAATTTTCTTACGCAGCTCGCCCTTGTCGTCGGCCTGTACAATGGTACAAATGTTTGCAAGTGCATCGTTAATATCTGCATGCGCTGTACCTGCAAACCCCAGGCCCGTAGCAGCGATCAGAAAGGAAGTCTTAACAATTTTCAACATGGTTAATTCCTCAGAGAATAATGGTTTAAAAAGGGTGTTGTTTGTTCGCTAATAAGTAAACACCAGAACCGTCATTGGTAAAAGAAGTGCGCTAATACTTAGGTATAAGGTGTAAAACCTAATTCGCCAGGACAATGAAAAAAAGCGGCCAGGGGCCGCTTTTTGAGTGCAGGCTCAAGCCTGCAACCATGTTGAAATGGTTATATAAATAGCATTTTTGTTACAGGCGCTTAGTTAACTCTTCAGCGATAGGGCTGGCTTGATAGCCTGATTCATTCACCCAGGCTTGCAGCGTCTTGCCGTCGGCTTCTGGCGCAGACAAGTCGCTTTTAGGCATTTTTTTCACGAGCAGCGTACCTGCTTCAATGGCGTTGTTTGCAAATGCTGTTCTGATCAGGCTGTTGCCGCTGCAGGTTACGCCTGAATAGTAGTCGCGAAGCTTCAAACGGTAATCTGATTCCACCAGGCGCATTTTCTTACGCAATTCGCCTTTGTCATCGGCTTGCACGATAGTGCAGATATTTGCTAGTGCTTCATTTATATCTGCTTGCGCAGTGCCAGAAAAACCAAATGCCATTGAAGCTACGATCAGAGAAGTTTTAACAGTTTTCAACATGGTTAAGTACTCGTTAGTAATTGTTATTAAAATAAAGTGGTGTTGTTTGTTCGCTATCTAGTAAACCGATTTTCCGGTGACGAGAAAAGCATTCGAGCGACACATAGGTATTAGGAGTTATAACCAAAAATAGGGCAGTGTAAACAAGCTAATCCACTGAATGGATTAGATTAATTATCTTCAAGGCTTGAATCTACGGGGCGTAGAGAGGAAAGTAGAAGCATTGATAACGGAGGTCAGAATGACGGCAAAATTGAATATTGATGAAGCAAATAACGCGCTTAAAGATTTAAATTCGTGTTTATCTGAAGATAAAAAGTGGATCCTGCAAGATGGCAAACTAACAAAATCCTTCACCTTTCGTAATTTTATCAGAGCATTTGGTTGGATGACGGAAGTGGCCATTTGGGCAGAGAAGCTTAAACACCATCCGGAGTGGTTTAATGTATATAACCGGGTTGATGTGGCGTTAACCACCCACGATGCAGGTGGAATCTCGGAACTCGACTTCAAATTGGCAGCAAAAATGGAGAGTCTGCTTGCTTGAATTGGCGTAAGTTTGAGCGCTATGCTGGTTTATTGTCCATTTAGTCAATAAAATGAAATATAAATGATGCGATCCCTTGCCAAGGTATCGTGCGTATGTATAATACGCACCACTCAACGGCGAGGCGGAAATATCCAGCCAAGCTAATGTAGTAATTCGGACGCGGGATGGAGCAGTCTGGTAGCTCGTCGGGCTCATAACCCGAAGGTCGTAGGTTCAAATCCTGCTCCCGCAACCAATTCCTAATTACTTGTTGAGACTTATCTTTTACGGACGCGGGATGGAGCAGTCTGGTAGCTCGTCGGGCTCATAACCCGAAGGTCGTAGGTTCAAATCCTGCTCCCGCAACCAATTCGTAATTATAGATAAGACCCCCTTTTCGGACGCGGGATGGAGCAGTCTGGTAGCTCGTCGGGCTCATAACCCGAAGGTCGTAGGTTCAAATCCTGCTCCCGCAACCAAAACCCTTTCTCTGTAATTTAATATTACTCCAAGTAATAACAGTTTCTTTTTCAGAGATTAGTTTTTTTACTAAATCTGTGACTCTTAGATTAATAATCCATTTCTTCACGCTATTACTCAATTTTATTTTCCACTTGTGTTTTAAGTTTTGTTCGTGACATATTTGCTTAGTGACATTATAGTGTCATTAATCGTGAATATGACTGGTTAAGTAACATAATGATGTCATTTTTAACTTCTTACAAAGCGCAAAAAAAACTTGCGGCGAATGCGAGAGCTAAGCGTCTGACTTTGGCGTTAACGCAAGAGGGATTGGCAAATCGCTCGGGCGTGCCTCTTCGAACATTGCGTAAGTTTGAGCAAGAGGGCGCTATTTCGTTGGAATCATTTTTGAAAATCTACATGGTTCTTGGGGATTTGGACGACATTGTTAATGCCACTGCTCCCAAAGAAACTTCATTTTCATCAATTGATGACGTATTGAATGCGTCAAGTAAATCAGTACGCAAGCGGGGGACGCGTAAATGACTTTCGTTAAGTCAGTTGATGAAATAAAAGTTGCTTTAGACTTCGGAACAAAGCAGATAGCTGTCGGCCGCCTCGCTATTAATAACCGTAAGATATATTTTGAGTATGCTCTCGACTTTATCGACCGCCAC
Source organism: Alteromonas confluentis (assembly GCF_001757105.1). Lineage (GTDB taxonomy): Bacteria > Pseudomonadota > Gammaproteobacteria > Enterobacterales > Alteromonadaceae > Alteromonas > Alteromonas confluentis. The sequence goes on along the minus strand of NZ_MDHN01000021.1, from coordinate 61,026 downwards.
ATTGAAATATCGCCGTTCAAGCTACCCCTGCAGCCTGGTTTACAGACATTCGAGCATAGATTGTTTGAGGGTTTACCCGGTGTATTCAATGACAGTTTGCCTGATGGGTGGGGGCGATTGTTATTTGACCGTCTCGCACGCAGTATAAATATTCCATCCTCAGCTATCACGCCGCTGGACAGGCTTAGTTATATTGGCACTAATGGATTGGGGGCTTTGGTATTTGAGCCTGACTTTAGCTCGCACGATCAAAGCGATATTGTGAGCCTTGATAGACTGGCCATGGAAGCGCAAGACGTGCTCAGAGGTGAGAGTGTTGATGTTTTGCAAGAGCTTATCGCACTTAATGGGTCTTCTGCTGGTGCGCGGCCTAAAGCTCTTATTGGCGTAAACAAAAGCCACGACCATATTATTCATGGTGCGAGCGAGCTTCCGGGAGACTTTGAACCATGGATGGTAAAATTCCCCAACATGCAAGACGGCTCGGATGCCGGGGCAATTGAATATGTCTATGCCTTGCTTGCAAAGAAATCCGGTATTGATATACCGGATGTTTACCTTTTTCCTGCGGAAGTAGGCCCCGGATATTTTGCAATCAAGCGCTTTGATCGTGATGGCCTAAGGCGCTATCACATGCATACTGCCTGCGGGTTGCTTCATTCAGATTTTAGAGCGCCGTCGCTGGACTATGAAGACCTGCTAAATCTAACTGCAATTCTGACGCGCGATTTTCGTGAAATTGAGAAAATGTTCAGACTGGCGGTTTTTAATGTGTTAGCACATAATCGCGATGATCATTCCAAGAATTTTAGTTTTCTTATGGATGAAATGGGTCAATGGCGAGTCGCTCCAGCATACGATTTGACGTTTTCTTCAGGTCCTGGCGGGGAGCAAAGCACCACGGTTATCGGTGAAGGCAGGAAGCCGGGAATACCGCATTTAATTAAGCTTGCTAAAGAAGCCAATATTTCAGAAGCAAAAGCGTTAGAGGTAATAGAAAGTACTCAGTCTAGTTTAATGCTATGGACTGACTTAGCGAAAAAATACCGAGTTACAAGTGAAAACATCGAGTTAATCAGACAGCATCTTATAACAGAGTAACGATTCAAAGTTATTCAATGCTAACCCATTAAAAATAATTTAACGACTATTTATGTGGAATTATTGAATTCACATCTGAATAATAATCGCTTCAGTTGCCGCATCCGTCTCTTTTGTATAATCAATGATTTGAGACAGAATAAATACCTGCTAGTCTTACCATAGATAAATAACAATAATAGGGCGTCCTATGCTCGAATGGCTGATGTCGTTTTTCGTCATTCCTGAATCTTCACTATTACTCACTGGCGAATACTCCCCTTCATTAATGGTGCTTTCTATAAGCATCTCAATATTTGCGTCTTATATGGCTTTTCTTGTGGCAGGGCAGGCTGCGCAATCAGTGAACCGTAAACGCAAGGCAATCTTACTTGCGTTAGGTAGTCTTGCACTGGGCGGGGGCATTTGGGCGATGCATTTTATTGGCATGCTTGCTTTCGAATTGTGTACGCCAATTTCCTACGATACCAAAACCACGTTTTTGTCTTTCATCCCTGGCATGTTGGCGGCGTACGTCGCGTTGCGAAGCCTGACTCGCCGGCAGGTTCGTTTTGTCCAAGTGTTGGTGGGTGGTGTGCTTGTTGGTAGTGGTATTGGCGCCATGCATTATTCAGGCATGGCTGCAATGGAAATGGCACCACTTCTTCGTTACAACTTGCCCATGTTTAGCCTTTCAATTGTCGTGGCCGTTTCACTGGCTATGTTAGCTCTGTGGATTAAATTCGGGCTCAAACGCATCGCTATGGCAAAGGGGTTCAAAGGCACCCGGGTTATTGCCAGTGTGGTGATGGGGTGTGCGATTACTGCCATGCATTATACCGGCATGGCCGCAGCCCGTTTTGTCGCACCACCAGGGTTTGAATCCAGTATGCAGGATCAGAGTATTTCCTATGTGCTGGCAGGTTATGTGAGTTTCTTCACCTTAGTCATCATTGGCGTAGTTATTGGTGTTACTTCCTTGTTTCGCTACATGGATATTTCGCAAAAAGCGGAAAATAGCCGACGCACCCAGGTTGCGCTTATGGATACCGCAATCGACGGCATTATTACGGTAAACAGTCTGGGTACTATCCTTAATATGAACAAAGCGGTGAGCAGAATATTGGGATGGGACGAGTCGATGCTTATTGGTCAACCCTTTGCCTCACTCATGGAAAAATCTCAAGAGCAAACCTTCGATTCCCACTTTTTCGCAAAAATCCAATCTTCGCAGCAAAAGCAGTCATCCCGTTTTAGTAAAGATCTGTATGCCCTGGATAACCATTCTCAACCGGTTCCGGTAAGAGTCGGGATCGGACACACCCAATTGGGTGAACAACATTTATTCGTGATTAATATGTCGGATAATCGCGAGCGAATGCAGATGGAAAAAACCATTCGCGACAATGAGGCGCGTTTCCGTTCGTTCTTCAACAATATTCCTGGCATTGCTTATCGCAGTTTGAATTCCGAAGGTATGCCTCTGGTATTTGTGAACAATGCGATCCAGGAAATAACGGGCTACACCGCAGATGCCTTTACCCGTGAAGATGAACGCATCAACCTTTTTGATCTAGTACATCCTGACGATAAAGCGGCATATCAGGCTGCCCGCCAAACTGATAGCGAATTTTATGTGGAATACCGGCTTATAGACCGTAATGGTGAAACAAAATGGATGCGCGAATATGGGTCTATTGTCGACATCGCTGATAATGAAGTGAGTTGGGTTGACGGCTTTATTATGGATATAACTTCCCGTAAGGAAATGGAAGTCGCACTACGTGATGCCAAAAATGAAGCTGAAGAAGCCGCGGCGTCTCGGGCAAGTTTCCTGGCGAATATGAGTCATGAAATTCGTACTCCCATGAATGCCATCATTGGTTTCAGTGATATTTTGCTGGATGAAAAGCTAACAGATGGTCAGCACAAACACCTGACTACGATAAACCGTTCAGCCCGTTCGTTGCTTCATTTACTGAATGATATTCTCGACAGTGCCAAGCTTGATAAAGGAAAGCTAGAGCTGGATTACAGAAATTTTGCCATTTCTGAGGAAATCGACACGGTAATTTCAACTTATTGGTTAGATGCGAAACGTAAAGGGTTGGACCTGCAAGTCAGCGTTTCGCCTTTGCTGAGTGATTACTATTATGGTGTGCCGGAAAGACTCCGCCAAGTATTGAATAATCTAATCAGTAATGCTGTGAAATTTACCGCACATGGTGAAATTACGCTGAGTGTTCATCCCCAAGAAAACGGGGTTGAGTTCTCTGTGTCTGATAGCGGTATCGGCATGACCGAAGAACAACTGAGTCGTGTATTTGATGCATTTGCTCAGGCTGATGCATCGATGAGCAGAAAATACGGCGGCACCGGTTTGGGCACTACCATCTGTAAACAACTGGTAGAACTCATGGGTGGAGATATTCAAGTATCCAGTGAACAGGGCAGAGGAACGAACTTTACTTTTCGATTGCCAATTACCCCGGTTAGCGAGCAGGAACAGGTGACTCAGGTTGCGTCTATTGACCTTCCGCCGCTGCATGTTCTGGTGGTCGACGACATATCACAAAACGTTGATCTGATTAGCTTGTTGCTTAACCGCGCTGGTCACAGTGTGGATTTTGCTGAAAATGGCAAATTGGCATTTGAAAAAATGAAAACCGGCAATTTTGATGTGGTGCTCATGGACCTCCAAATGCCAGTGATGGATGGGTTGACAGCTGCAGCTAACCGACGGGAGTGGGAGCAGGCGAAAGGTTTAAAACAACTTCCCATTATTGCCCTTACTGCAAGTGTGTTGGTGCAAGATAAACTGGATGCGCAAAACGCGGGCATGGAAGGTTTTGCCAACAAGCCCATCGATTTTCCGACACTTATTGCTGAAATTGCCCGGGTACTCGGGTTCGAATACACAACGGTTGCAGAAGCCACTGACGCGACAGACAGCGACCCAAATAGCGTGATTGATTTTAGACGGGGAACGCAGCTTTGGGGCGATAAAGCCACATTAGAGCGAGAAATCCGTCGTTTCTTGTCTACCGCGTCAGAAATGCTCACTCAGTTGGTACAGTGCCTGGTGGTAGAAGACATGGAGCAAGTGATCAGTCATTTACACGGCATGAAAGGAGTGAGTGGTAACCTTGGGTTGGTCAGAGTGATGAACGTGGCAGGTGAATTTGAGCGCAATGCCCGTAACGACCATTTATCAGCTGAAGATATTCCCACCTTAAAGGCAGCCCTACGAGAAGTGGAAAATCAATTAGCGCAACAGACTGCCTCCACTCAAGAAGAGGCTTTAGAAGAAGTCGATAAAGGGGCATTAAAGCGAATTTTAGCCTCTTTACTTGATTCGGCTAAGCAAAATCAGTTTGACGAAACCATTGTTACTTACTGTGAAGGGCATTATTTTGGCAGCTACAATGTACAGGTACAGTGCATTTTGCAGGATATGGACGACTTTGAATTCGAACGCGCAGTTGTGCGTATAAACGAGCTCATTGAGAAGCTTGAAGAAACAGGAACAGACTATGACTAACGGTACAGATAAACCACGCTTACTGCTTGTGGATGATGAACCGGTTAATCTAAGGGTGCTAAAGCAGTTGCTATCGAAAGATTACACGCTTTACTTTGCTAAAAGCGGTGACGAAGCCATTAAATTGGCTGAAAAACAACAACCCGATCTTATTTTGATGGATGTGATGATGCCGGAAATGACAGGTTTCCAGGCATGTACCCATTTAAAAAAACATCCTGTGCTTAAATCTATCCCGGTTATTTTTGTTACTGCATTGAGTGAGGCGACTGACGAAGCAGAAGGCTTTGCTGTGGGCGGCGTAGATTACATCACCAAGCCAATCTCACCACCTGTGGTACTTGCGCGGGTGAAGACCCACCTTTCTCTTGTTCAGGCCGATGTACTAAGACGTACCCGGTTGCAAGTAATTCAGCGTTTAGGTCGAGCTGCGGAATATAAAGATAACGAAACAGGCATGCATGTGATGCGCATGAGCCACTATTCTAAGGTGATTGCACGGGCGTATGGGTTTTCCGAAGCCCGTGCGGATATGCTATTACATGCCGCGCCCATGCATGATATTGGTAAAATAGGCATTCCAGACAGCATCATGCTTAAACCAGGTAAGCTGACCGATTCCGAGTTCGAAATTATGAAGACACACCCGCAAATAGGTGCTGAAATTCTTGGTGATGCCGACACTGAATTATTGAAGCTGGCACGTGATGTGGCGCTTACGCATCATGAAAAATGGGATGGCAGCGGTTATCCTGGTGGTCTGGCGGGCGAGGATATTCCAATTGAAGGACGAATAGTTGCCATCGCGGATGTATTCGATGCGTTAACCAGTCGTCGACCTTACAAAGAAGCATGGCCCGTAGATAAAACCCTGGATTTTATCCGATCGCAAAGCGGTATTCATTTCGACCCGGCGCTGGTTCCGTTACTCGAACAATGCCTCGACCAAATCCTGGAAATTCGCGAACGCTGGAAAGATGACGATCCAATGCCGTTACTGAGTTGATATCTGGTCAGAGTACCAGTATACTGCGCCACGATTAGTTAGTCAGCGGGCTTACCGGAAACGCAGTTTAGCGGTATACGCCTAACTAAATTTGCAAACTTTTCTACGATTATTACGTAGTTAAACCTGTAATGTTTGCAACTGCCGTTGGCAGACAGGGTTCAGATTCATGCAAATAGCCCCGCTGGTCCGGGGCTTTTTGTTGTTTTTAAACTGATTTGCGCGTCATTTTTAAGCAAATCAGGTAGTTGGGCTTTATGCCCTTTTTTCGTTTTTGGAGGTAAGGATTGGCAAAGCTTGAAGATAAACTGACCGAGATGCTTGAGCCGGGTGTAGAAGCACTGGGTTATGAATTAGTGGGCGTTGAATTTGTACGTGCCGGAAAACATTCTATTCTGCGCGTTTTCATTGATCACGAAAATGGCATAACTGTAGACGATTGTGCCGAAGTCAGTTACCAGGCAAGTGCAATTCTTGATGTTGAAGACCCCATCAATACGGAATACAACCTGGAAATTTCTTCTCCGGGTATGGATCGCCCGCTGTTCAAAGAAAAGCATTATGAACAGTCTCTCGGTGAAGTTGTTCAGGTACGTTTAACGGTACCCATGAACGACCGACGTAATTTCAAAGGAAAGTTGTTGTCATGTGAGAATGGCATGATCAACGTAGAAGTGGATGGCCAGCAGTTCCAGTTAGCTGTGGCGAATATCGAAAAAGCAAACATTGTTCCCACATTTGACTAATGGAACAGCAGCCGCTTTCGGCGTAAGAAAGCATCAGTGAGGCGAAAATGAATAAAGAAATTTTGTTAGTGGCAGAAGCCGTTTCAAATGAAAAACAAGTGCCTAGAGAAAAGATCTTTGAAGCACTGGAATACGCAATCGCTAGCGCGACCAAAAAGAAAAATGAAGGCGAGATCGAAGTGCGCGTCAGTATCAACCGTACTAGCGGTGATTTCGATACCTTCCGCCGTTGGTTGGTTGTTGCTGATGACCACGAGCAGGAAAATCCTTACGCGGAAATGTCGCTGTCTGCCGCACAGGTTGACGATCCTGACGCACAGCTGGGCGATTACGTAGAAGAACAGATTGAATCTATTAAATTCGACCGTATTACTACGCAAACCGCAAAACAGGTCATCGTACAGAAAGTACGTGAAGCTGAGCGTGCGCAAATGGTTGCTGAATACGAAGACAAAGTTGGTGAACTGGTAACCGGTACCGTTAAGAAAGTAAACCGTGACAACATCATCATCGACTTAGGAAACAACGCCGAAGGTGTTATTTACCGTGATGACATGCTGCCTCGCGAAACTTTCCGTCCGGGCGACCGTGTTCGCGGCCTGCTTTATGTGATTCGTCCAGAAGCACGTGGCGCACAGCTGTTTATTAGCCGCACGCACCCTGACATGCTGGTTGAGCTGTTCCGTCTGGAAGTTCCGGAAATTGCGGAAGAGACACTGGAAATTAAATCTGCGGCTCGCGATCCGGGTTCACGTGCGAAAATCGCCGTGAAGACAAATGACAAGCGTCTTGACCCTGTTGGTGCGTGTGTAGGTATGCGTGGTTCACGTGTACAGGCGGTATCGGGTGAACTGGGTGGCGAGCGTGTTGATATCGTGTTGTGGGATGAAAACCCTGCACAGTTCGTTATCAATGCAATGGCACCGGCTGAAGTTGCCTCTATTGTTGTTGACGAAGACAGCCACATGATGGACGTTGCCGTTGAACAGGACAACTTAGCACAAGCGATTGGCCGTAGCGGTCAGAACGTACGATTAGCCAGTCAACTTACCGGCTGGGATCTGAACGTAATGACAGTGGCAGATCTGAACAAGAAGCACGAAGAAGAAACTGCAAAAGTGCTTCAGGTTTTCGTTGAAGGTCTCGACATCGACGAAGATTTTGCAGAATTACTGGCTAGCGAAGGTTTCAGCACACTGGAAGAAGTGGCGTATGTACCTGTTAGCGAATTACTGGCCGTTGATGGCCTCGATGAAGACACCGTTGAAGAACTGCGAAACCGCGCACGTGCCGCGTTGACTACCCGTGCTCTTGCTAATGAAGAGACACTGGAAGGCGCCGAGCCAACAGAAGCGTTGTTGAACCTTGACGGTATGAACAAAAACATTGCCTATATCCTTGCTAGCCGTGGAATTACTGACCTTGAAGAGCTGGCTGAGCAGGGAACAGATGATATCAGTGATATCGAAGGACTGACCGAAGAAGACGCCGGAAAATTGATTATGGCGGCACGGAATATCGTCTGGTTTGGTGAAGAAGAAGGTCAATAAGGGGAAAAATACAAAGATGGCAGAAGTATCTATTGAAAAGCTCGCCAGCGACATTGGAACAACCGTTGACCGACTGGTAACCCAGTTTAAAGATGCCGGTATCACTAAAGCTGTAAACGACTCAGTAACAGAAGACGAGAAGCGTCAGCTTCTTGATCACCTGAGTAAGCAGCACGGTAATGCAGCAGCGGGTGAGCCAACGCGCATGACATTGCAGCGTAAAACCACGAGCACTCTGAGTGTTGGTAAATCTAAATCTGTAAAAGTTGAAGTGCGTAAAAAGCGCACCTACGTGAAACGTAGTGAAGTTGACGAGCAGAAAGCCGCGGAAGAAGAGGCACGTTTAGAAGCTGAACGTGCTCGTCTGGAAGCAGAACAGAAAGCGGCTGAAGAAGCTGCAGCAGAAGCGGCCCGCAAGGTTGCTGAAGAAAAAGCACGTGTAGAAGCTGAAGCGAAGAAAAAAGCGGAAGAAGAGCGTGCTCGTAAGGCTGCTGAAGAGAAAGCGCGCAAAGAATCTGCACAGGACGAACCTGAACTGACGCCGGAAGAAAGGGCGGCTCAGGACGAAGCCCGTAAAGAAGAAGAGCGTCTGCGTAAACAGCAGGAAGAAGAAGCTAAGAAGAAGCTTGAAGAAGAAGCCAAGCGTGCCGCTGAAGAAGCGCGTAAGCTGGCTGAAGAAAACGAGCGTCGCTGGAAGGAAGAGGAAGAACGTCGTAAGCGCGATGAAGCTGCCGAAGTTCACATGCACTCTAACCGTTATGCACAGGAAGCTGAAGACGAAGAAGATATGCAGGTAGAGCGTTCTTCGCGACGTCGCAAGAAGTCCAAGAGAAACGCGGGAGAGCATTTGAAGCAAGGTTTCAATAAACCAGCACAGCCTGTAGAGCGAGTTGTTAAACTGGGCGCCACTATCACCGTTGGTGAACTGGCAAACCGTCTGGCAGTTAAATCTAACGAAGTTATCAAAGCCATGATGAAGATGGGCGAAATGGCCACCATCAACCAGGTTCTTGATCAAGACACAGCCACACTTGTGATTGAAGAAATGGGTCACAAGTATGAGTTGGTTAACGATAATGCCCTTGAAGATGAATTGATGGCAGAATCGAGCCACGGTGAGAAAATCACCCGTGCACCAGTTGTCACCATCATGGGTCACGTTGACCACGGTAAAACCTCACTGCTTGATTACATTCGTCGTGCCAAAGTGGCCGCGGGTGAAGCCGGAGGTATTACCCAGCACATTGGTGCTTATAAAGTCGAAACCGATAACGGTGAGATTTGTTTCCTGGATACGCCTGGACACGCCGCGTTTACCGCAATGCGTGCTCGTGGTGCTACCGCAACAGATATCGTTATCCTGGTGGTTGCAGCAGACGATGGCGTTATGCCGCAAACAAAAGAAGCGGTACAGCACGCGAAAGCGGCAGGCGTACCTCTGATTGTTGCTGTAAACAAAATGGATAAAGAAGCCGCTGATCCAGACCGTGTTAAAACGGAACTGTCTCAACTGGAAGTTATTTCAGAAGAGTGGGGTGGTGAGCACCAGTTCGTTAACGTATCGGCGAAAACCGGTATGGGCGTTGACGACCTGCTGGAAGCCATCAGCCTGCAGGCTGAAGTACTTGACCTGAAAGCGGTGCCAAATGGCCCAGGACGTGGTCTGGTTATCGAATCCCGTCTGGATAAAGGTCGTGGTCCGATTGCTTCTGTACTGGTTCAGGAAGGTGAAGTTAAGTCTGGTGACATTCTGCTGTGTGGTGAAGAATACGGTCGTGTTCGTGCCATGCGTGACGAAAACGGTATCGAGCTGAAAGTGGCTGGTCCTTCTACACCTGTAGAGGTTCTGGGTCTGTCAGGTGTACCGGTAGCCGGTGAAGATGCCGTAGTGGTACAAGACGAGCGTAAAGCCCGTGAAGTTGCTGGTAAGCGTCATCAGAAGAAACGTGAACTGAAACTGGCCCGTCAGCAGAAAGCGAAACTGGAAAACATGTTTGCAAACATGGAAGCCGGTGACGTTAGCGAACTGAACATTGTTCTGAAAGCAGACGTACAAGGTTCTGTTGAAGCGATTTCTGAATCACTGCTGAAACTGTCAACTGCTGAAGTAAAAGTAAACATTGTGGGTAGTGGTGTAGGTGGTATCACTGAAACTGACGCTACCCTGGCGGCAGCGTCAGGCGCGATTATTCTTGGCTTCAACGTACGTGCCGATGCAACTGCACGCCGCGTGATTGAAGGTGAAGAAATTGACCTGCGTTACTACAGCGTTATCTATAACCTGATCGACGAAGTGAAAGCGGCAATGAGCGGTATGCTTGCCCCTGAATTCCGTCAAGAAATCATTGGTCTGGCTGAAGTTCGTGACGTGTTTAAGTCACCGAAACTGGGCGCGATCGCTGGTTGTATGGTTACCGAAGGTAACGTGAAGCGCAGCAACCCAATCCGTGTACTTCGTGATAACGTTGTTATTTATGAAGGTGAACTTGAATCACTGCGTCGCTTTAAAGACGACGTACAAGAAGTTCGTAACGGCATGGAATGTGGTATCGGCGTTAAGAACTATAATGACGTGAAAGTTGGCGACCAAATCGAGGTCTTCGAAGTCATCGAGGTTGCCCGTCAAATTTAGTCCTGTTAAGGCATATTGATTAAAGCGGGGGCAGCAGCCCCCGTTTTTGTCCGTATCGTATTTTCAGGCATGAGGAGTCGAATATGGCACGGGAATTTTCTCGTACAGACAGAGTGGCGCAACAGGTTCACAAAGAAGTTGCCAGCATTCTGCAGAATGAATATAAGCATCGCGTGGGCGACATGCCAATGATTACTGTGGCAGATGTTGAAGTATCCCGCGATCTGGCGCACGCAAAAATCTTTATTTCCATTTATGGTGCTGAAGAAGATGAGGCGAAAGCGCACACCAAACAGCTGGAAGAACAGAAGGGCTTTGTCCGTTCGCTGCTGGCCAAACGCCTGCGTATGCGCAGCGTGCCGCATCTGCATTTCTTCCGCGATGAATCGCTAACCGAAGGTATTCGTATCTCTAATCTGGTTTCTGAAACCATTGCTAAAGATGAAGCGAAAAATAAACAGCGGGATGAAGAGCAGGATTAATGGGCAGACGTCGTAAAGGCCGCAGTATCAATGGCGTATTGCTGTTGAATAAGCCATTGGGCGGTTCATCTAATCAGATCTTGCAAAAGGTGCGCTGGTGTTACAAAGCGGCGAAAGCCGGCCACACAGGCGCATTAGATCCTCTTGCCAGCGGTATGTTGCCCATTTGTCTGGGCGAAGCCACCAAGTTTTCCCAGTTCCTGCTGGATGCCGATAAAACCTATGAAGTGACCATGCAGCTTGGTGTGCGAACGACTACCTCTGATGCCGATGGCGAAGTGGTGGAAGAGAAGCCTGTGAATGTGTCTGAACAGCAGGTACGCGATGCCTGTCTGAGTTTTCTTGGTCAAAGCAAGCAAATCCCTTCTATGTTCTCTGCATTGAAGCATCAGGGTAAGCCGCTGTATCACTATGCTCGTCAGGGAATAACCGTAGAGCGTGAAGCCCGTGATATCACCATCTTTGAGCTGGAAATTACCCGTATGGCGTTGCCAGAAGTGGATATGCGTGTACGCTGCTCCAAAGGGACGTATATCCGTTCACTGGTTGATGATATTGGTCAGCAGCTTGCGTGTGGTGGTTACGTAACGCGCTTGCATCGCACCGAAGTCGCCGATTATCCCACCGACAGAATGGTTAGCCTTGATGACGTCATCGCCATTCAGGAAAGCCTGGAAGAAGGCAAATTTGATAAGCTGGACTGCCTGCTATTGCCAATGGATACAGCGGTATTGTCGCTACCAGCTATTTATCTGGATAACGAGCAGTATCAACGGTTCGAGCATGGTCAAAGTGTATGCGGTAAAACGGAAAGTGCGTTAGAGGCTGGTGTGCAATATCGCGTTTACGTGGAAAATGCCGACGGAAACCTGTTCTTAGGCGTCGGTGAAGGGGTATTAGCGCCTAAAGATCAGCCCAGAGCTAACGCCGGTGAGGTTTTTGTGTCTCCCCGACGCCGTGTGGTCTACGAGGCGGTCTGAGTCGGAATTTACTTGCGAATTATAGCGCCATCGTTATAATACGCGCTCTCATAATTTCGCTGAATTAGTGATCGGCGAAATTTAATCCAATCAGGAGAATATTATGTCACTAACTAAAGAAGAAACTGCACAAATCGTTGCTGATTATGGCGTTAAAGAAGGTGATACTGGTTCACCTGAAGTACAAGTAGCTCTGTTGACTCACAACATCAACAAACTGCAAGGTCACTTCTCTGGTCATAAGAAAGATCACCACTCACGTCGTGGTCTGCTGCGCATGGTTAGCCAGCGTCGTAAACTGCTTGACTACCTGAAAGGTAAGAACGCAGAACGTTATCTTGATCTGATCAAGCGTTTGGGCCTGCGTCGCTAAGACAAAGTTTCAAACGAAAAAAGCGCCTCAGGGCGCTTTTTTTGTGTCTGCTGATTGGCTAGCAACATTTATCATGCAGCAAAGAATAAAAAGGCAACCCGAAGGTTGCCTGATAAGCCTTGCAATATTACGGTTTCTACTGACCCTGAGGCACATTTGGTGTTGTGGCACCTGGTTGGCTCACCACCACCTTGGTCGCAATATCGCGAATTTCATTTTCCATACTGGTTAATCGGCTGGCCAAGCTGGCGTTACGATTTTCCAACACGGAGATTTTTTCGGTCAGATTTTTCACTGTTTGCTGTTGAGATGATTTATCACTGGTGGCTTGTTCAAGCTGCAAATTCAGTGCAAGAATTTCATCTGCAATGCCGCTCAATTGATTGTTCAGCGACGCAAGTTTGGTCTGATCGGCGGTGACATCTTCAGTCACCGTGGTAATTGATTTCTTTAGGCTGTTTTCAGTGGCGTTGAGTTTGTCGCCCAAATCAGTAATTTCCTTCTGATTACGACGCCAGGCTGACGCCCAAAGTTTGTCCATTTGATCCCACAACTCTTCAGATTTATCGGTAAGCTCACTTACTTTTACCTGCAGCGCAACGGTTGATTCACCCATTTCTTCGCCTGTCGCAGATAACTTACGCTCAAGTTGTGCAATACGCGATTCAGCATCGGCAGCGACTTCTTTTTGTAGTTGAAGTTGTTGGAATAAATAATAACAACCACCGATACCTGCTAGTGCAACGACAGCGACCAGGGCAATCCATAAACCGTTATTGCCACCGCTCGTCTTCGCTGGCGCTGACGTAGATTTGCCTGAAGTACTCGTTGAATCGCTCGTTGGCGCTTTAATAGTATGGCTGGAAGGCTGTTTTTTATGCTGGTAGTCGCGACGATCTTCCTCGTCTAATCGGATAGTCGGGAAATCATCGTTTCTGGAATCGTTGGACATACTTACTCTTTTAGATAACTAAACTACAGGACTCAGGTACTTATTCAAAGAATGGTACTCTTTACCTCATACCAATACCATTCTCTGGCTCAAATAACAATAAACAACTGCATAGAGCGGGCCAGACATTGTCTTTTCCGCTCTTTTTGTTGTTAACAGGGGTTATTTATCTCCGAGCCACTGTACCCGATACAAATCTCTGCGTCGATCCAGATAGTTTCGTACCGAACCTTCATTTTGCAGTTTGGTAAGCTTATCGAGGTCAAGATCGACAATCAGGGTCATTTCTGTATTTGGCGTGGTCTCAGACACAATGGCATCGTGTGGGAACGAAAAATCTGACGGTGAGAACACCGCAGTTTGCCCATATTGGATATCAACGTTATCCACTTTCGGAAGATTTCCCACACTACCGGCAATGGCCACGTAGCATTCGTTCTCAATGGCGCGGGCTTGTGCGCATCGACGCACACGCAGGTAGCCATTTTTGGTATCGGTCCAGAACGGCACAAACAAAATTTGCATTTCTTGTTCAGATTGCAAACGGGCCAGTTCCGGGAATTCCACATCGTAACAAATCAAAATACCGATTTTGCCGAAGTCAGTATCGAACACATTGAGGTCGTTACCTCCTTTCATGATCCAATCTTTTTTCTCATGAGGTGTCGGGTGGATTTTGTATTGGCTGTCGATAGTACCGTCGCGACGACACATGTAGCTCACGTTATACAGTTCTTCATCTTCTACTACCGGCATAGAACCCGCAATGATGGTAATGTTGTAGCTCAACGCCAGGTTCGAAATGGCATTAAGAATTTCATCGGTATAGCTGGCAAGGTGCCAGATAGCATCGATTGATTCCTGAGATTCACTCAATCCCATGAGCGGTGCGTTGAAAAATTCAGGGAACAACGCCACATCACAGCCGTAGTCGGATAGGGCATCAACGAAGTATTCTACTTGTTGCAGCAGTTCTTCAACATTTTCAAAATAACGCATCTGCCATTGAATACAGCCGATACGGGCACTGGATTTCTTGCCGCCGAACAAGCGCGGATTGCCAGGTTCGTAGTAAATGTTGTGCCACTGTAAAAGGGTGGCGTAGCCGCGAGACGCTTCATCCTCGGGTAAGTACGCTTTGAGGATCTGTTTTACTTCGAAGCCATTAGACAACTGGAAGGTGAGAATAGGGTCATAAATGTCTTTAGACTTTACCGCTTCGATATATTCGTACGGGGTCATTTCATGACTATGCTTGCCGTAGTTAGGTATCCGGCCGCCGGCCATAATGGACTGCAGATTGAGATTTCTGCACAGTTCTTTCCGCGCTTCATACAGGCGTCGTCCAAGGCGCAAACCGCGGTACTCAGGGCAAACAATCACTTCAACACCGTAAAGAACATCACCATTTGGATCGTGGGTTGTCAGATAGGCATCACCGGTAATTTCATCGTAGGTGTGTTTGTCATCAAACTGGTCGTAATCGACGATAACAGAAATAGCAAAAGCCACTACCTTACCTTTATCCTCGATACAAATCTGTCCGTCAGGGAAGGTGGTAACTTGCGCCTTGTAGTTTTTAAACGGCCAGGCGCCACCTACATTCGCATAAACCTTATCCATCAACTCTTTAACGTCGTTGTAGTCGTCGAGGGTTAAGTTGCGTAGTTCAAGGTGGTGTTCTGTTTCTTCAATATGATTTGGGTCGTGACTCATTAATGTGCCTATATAACGGGGTTTTACTTCTGACAGTGTATACACAATGACAGAAAGAAAAGATCCTTTCCAGCGACCTGTCGACGACGGTCAAAAATGATGCGAATAGTGATTGCGCAGATGGCGGTTTGGGCGTATAAAGCGGCCAGTTTTTTCACACCAACAATTCATCAATGAGTGCACTTTTAGCAAGCCATCTTCCCACCGACACGAGCTTGTTTGCTCGCATCGCAGACGACATTTATCAGCAAGGATTCAGTGTTCAGGAATATGCCTTACCTGAAAGCCTTGCCAATGGCCTGTGGGAATATAATCGGGCCATGACAGAGAAGCAGTTTCAGCAGGCTGGCATTGGTCGTAAAGACGATTTTCAGGAAAATGATTTTGTGCGTCGAGACGAAATTTGCTGGATTGACGGTACCAGCAAAGCCGGGGCTGACTGGTTGCACTGGACCAGCGAGATGAAAACGTTTTTGAATCGAAGATTGCTACTAGGCTTGTACTCTTTTGAAAGCCATTTCGCGATGTATCAGGAGGGCGCATTCTACAAGCGGCATTTTGATGCATTTAAGGGCCAGGCAAACCGCGTACTTTCATTGGTCACGTACCTTAACCGTGACTGGCAGGAAACCGATGGCGGCCAATTGGTGATGTACATGAATGAGAATGACACCACCGGCATTAAAGTGCTACCGCGGTTTGGCACTGTGGTTGTGTTTCTAAGTGAGGAATTTCCCCACGAAGTGTTGCCCGCCAGCCGTTGTAGAAATTCGATTGCCGGCTGGTTTCGGGTAAACGGTACTATTGGCGATATTATAGATCCCCCTCAATAGCCATCAATTTGGTGGCTGTTTTATAGTCGAGATTCATCACCGCATTAATTATGAGGGTGCTGTTTTCTTGTCCATAAATGGCTTCCAGCAAGCCTCGATAGGGTTCGATATCACTGAGTCGCAGGTACTGGTGGCTATCAATTTTTTCAACCAGATCAGGCAAGCTTACGTTTTGCTGCACCGGCTCCGTTTTCAAATGGCGCTCGCAGGTTTTTAAGGCCTTTCCAATATGGCGATAGACCAGACTAAACTCGTCCTCCAGTTCCCGGGTTGAAGGTAAATTGCCGGCAACTAGTAAGTGTTCAGCCTCTTTTACCAATGTTTCTAAGCGAACGGCTCCTATCGACATCGACATGCCTTTCATTGTGTGCAGGCGGCGAGCTAGGGTTTCTGTGTCGTCGGGAGCAGAAATTTCACGTTCAAAATCACTAAAATGCAGATGAAAGTTTTTGAGCAAACCTAGGTAGGTATGTACGTCGTTGCCCAATCGTCCGATTGCGACATCAAGGTCGAAACCAATAAGTGTTGTTGCCAGCCCACGAAGAAGCGCTTCATCATCGGCGGCTTGCTCTTCATCATGTGGTTTTTGAATGGGTAAAGGCGATCTTTTCTTACCCAGTACGCGTTCGAGCAAGGCATATAAATCTTCACGCACAACGGGTTTAGCGATATGTCCGTCCATGCCAACAGCCGTCACTTTTTCTCTGTCTGCATCCATAACGGCGGCGGACATGGCATAAATTGGTACCGTCTTACCTACAGCCAATTGGCGAATTTTTTCTGCCGCGGTAAAGCCATCCATATTCGGCATCTGTAAGTCCATCAGCACAAGATCGAATGGGTGTTTTTGAAACACGGTGATGGCTTCGTAACCATCTTCGGCCACCTTCACATCCAGGCCGACTGCACTGAGTAACTCAATGGCAACGAATTGATTTGTCGGGTGATCTTCAACAACTAACACCGACGCGTTGTTGAAAATGGGCGTGGTCGATTTGGTATGGGTAGAATTTAACGTTTGTTGTCTTTCTTGCAGGCTAATGACGGAAGCCTCAAGATCAGATAAGAAAAATGGCGTTAGCAGCCAGGCAGAAGCCGTGTTAAGTATAATCTCACTGGCGTTTTGGTGGTAATAGCCCTCTGTACTCAAAAATATGATGCCGCACCTGATGTTAGCAGTGGAGTGGGTGAGTAGTGTTTCTACCAGGCGGGTTTTATCGGCGTCGGTGAGTATGGTGGTGTCGACAATCACGATATCCCAGGTTTCAACCCCACTGGGCTCGAGGCGATGCAGGTTATTATCCAATGTCACTGTGGCTCGCATAGATTCAAAAAATTGCATCATCAGTTCGATTTCGGGCGACATACTGCCTATCAATAAAATATCTTGATCATCCAATTTGCCATCGACAGGGGATTTAAGTGTTTTATCTGTAGTGAGGGGCAATACGAGATTAAATTGGCTTCCTTGATCCACAACGCTATCAACGGTTATCGAGCCATTTAATAGCTTTGACAAGTGCTGCGATATGGCAAGGCCCAAGCCTGTGCCACCGAAACGGCGGCCGATGGAACCATCTGCCTGAGAAAAAGATTGAAACAATGAATCCAATTTAGCTTCTTCAATACCAATACCAGTATCAGCGACAGTGAAAGCCACTTTGTGCGTGCCAGAAATAGTACTTTGTTGGCTGGAGACCGTCAGCGAAACGGTGCCTTTTTCAGTAAACTTGATTGCATTACCTAATAAGTTATTCAGTATTTGTGCTATACGTGGGGCGTCGCCTACAACGAAGCGTGGTACCTCACTATCAATATGGCATTCAGTTTTCAGGCCTTTCTGGTTGGCCGTAGTTGAAAATAAATGAATGCAATTTGAGAGCATTTTATAAAGGTCGAAAGGCTCATTAACGATTTCAAATTTACCCGCTTCGAGTTTCGAATAGTCGAGGATATCGTTCAGAATTTGCAGCAATGAGCGTGACGAAGACTGCACTTTCTTCAAATATTCACGCTGCTTGTTGCCCATTTCCATTTTTAACACCATATCCGTTAATGCGATGACTGCATTCATTGGCGTGCGAATTTCATGACTCATGTTTGCCAGAAACTCACTCTTGGAATGGTTAGCGTTCTCCGCTTTGTCTTTCAGAGAAACCAGGTTCTCCTGCATCCTTTTTTGCGGGGTAATATCTAGAAAAGAGCCTATGAGTTGGGTTGGCTTGCCTTTATTGTCACGCTCGAAAACTAGATCCTGCGCCATTAGCCAAAGCCAATGGCCGTTCGCATGGCGGACACGATAGAAAAGCGTGAATGCGCTGTTTCCATCTTCTCCTTTCATCAGGTGAGAAAAATGATTGATTACCTTTAACTGGTCATCCTGATGAATAATTGAATTGATGCCGGTATCCAGATTATTAATATCGTTCAGGTTGTAGCCAGTAATCGTTTCAAAACGGTCATTAACAAAACGGTTCTTTCTGGTTGCAATATCAAAAATATAAACGCCAGCAATAGACGCATTGATTGCTCTATGAATAATGTTTTCGCGCTCAATCAAGCTGTCTTCAAACTGTTTTTGCTCGGTAATATCTTCAAACATGATGGCCAGCTTGCCAGCAGAGACATAGAACAAATAAAGTTGAAATTCGCTGTGAGATATTCCCGACGTTGTGAAGGGCATTTTTAACGTTTGGCTACTTTCTGCGCAAAAAAGTGTCATCTTCTCTTTTAGTTGCGTGTCGGCCAGGAAAGGGTCATCCGCATGTGCCGAAAGCAGTGTGTCTGCCACCGGGTTTTGATGCACCAGGTGAAACGCATCACCGTTTTGTTGATAAATACACACGCCAAGCGGAATGTGGGCGAGCAGATTTTCCGTTGTAGCGACGCTGCTGGCTAATGCTTCCTGGTGCTGAATACGTTCACTGATATCCAAAAGCGAAACGTAAATTATCTCGGGATCATGTTGTGCTCGGGTTAAACGTATTTCCAGAGGGACCGACTTTCCACTTTTAGTTACCCCATTTACAATGCGGTTTCTGGCCATATCACGGGTTGTTTCATCACTGTTGATGAACTGCGCCATAAGCGATGTGTGAATCGCTTTAAATTCTGGTGAAACAAGCAGGTTGACGTGCTGATTTTCCAATTCTGATTTTTCATAACCAAATATCTGGCAAACAGCTTTGTTGGCAACTGAGATGATGCCGTCGCCGGTGATCACCAAAATACCGACATGTGCACTGTCTGTGCTGTCGCGTAATACTCGTTCTTGTCGGTTTTTATTTTCCTGTTGGAGCAGTTTAATCTTGGTTTGATTCGCTTCTTCAACACTTTTTTTCAACTGATCGACGGTAGGTAATTGCAGAGCGGCCGGAATAGAACTATAAACCTTATAAGCAGTAAAGCATGAAACGATTGCCGTAAGGAGTTTTAGCATGCCATGGAGCCCATAAGCTCCGTTCCAAATGATAAATATGCTGACAAAGTGTGTAATGCCGCAGAGGGCGATAAATAGGGAAAAAAGCAGAAACAAGCCTTTGAATTTAAGATCGGTTCTTCGCCTAACGAAGTAGTAAAGTGCTAGGGGAATCGAAAAATAGGAAGTGGCAATAAGTAAGTCAGCTAGAACGTTTAACCAAAGGACTTCCGGGATCCACTGATAACAAACGCCATGAGGCATGTAATCGGTTCTGAGCAAGTTTTCCAGGGATGAAGACATAAAATTAATTTTTGTTTGCCATGTGTCTCATAATAGAAAGGTTTTTGTTGAACTGCTAATTGTTGTTGAATAAATGAAACAGGATTTCAAAAAATGTCTACACCACGCTCGCGGATTTTAATTGTCGATGACGACGTTGCGACTATCAGACTTATCGCGGAAGCATTAGCGCCAGACTACGAAGTTATTATTGCTACCAATGCTGAAGAGGGATTGGAGCAAGCCAAATGCACTGAGCCGCAATTGATCTTGCTGGACGTGCTGATGCCCCAAATTAACGGCTTTGCGTTGTGCCGCAAATTAAAGTCTGATGAGCAAACACGTAAAATCCCCGTCGTTTTTGTTACGGGTCTGGCGGAAGTGAGTGATCAAGCCAGAGGATTCGAAATCGGCGCCGTCGATTACATCACCAAACCCATAGAGGTGCCCCTATTACGGGCCCGGGTAAAAGCCCATATCCGACTGTATTTACAAAACCTGCAATTAGAATCTCTGGCCGCAACGGATTCACTGACCGGGTTATCTAACCGACGCAAATTTGACGAGAGCCTTACCCACGAAATTGAGCGCTGTCAGCGAAGTCAAAGCGAACTCGCCTTGATAATGATTGATATCGATGATTTTAAAGCCTACAACGATACCTATGGTCATGGAAAAGGCGATGACTGCTTGGTAACCGTGGCCAATGTTTTGAAAAATAGTGCCA
This sequence comes from Alteromonas confluentis, assembly GCF_001757105.1. Classification (GTDB taxonomy): domain Bacteria; phylum Pseudomonadota; class Gammaproteobacteria; order Enterobacterales; family Alteromonadaceae; genus Alteromonas; species Alteromonas confluentis. The sequence goes on along the minus strand of NZ_MDHN01000021.1, from coordinate 40,708 downwards.
GACGGGGTACCGACTTATGCTGTCGACTTGGTGGTGAAGAGTTTGCCATTATTCTCGGTGAAACAGACCGTGTGGGCGCCATGTCATTAGGTGAAAGCATTATTTCGAAATTTCGCGACCTGCAAATAGAACACGTCAGTGCTAGTAGCCATCCTTATCTTACAGTCAGTATTGGCGTGTCTGTGATGGATTTAAGAAGCGCGCTGAGAAATCGCGTTGAGGGTAGGGAGTTGGTCGATAAAGCGGATGAAGCCCTTTATCGAGCGAAATCCATGGGTCGCAACAGAGTTGAATTCACCCCTCTTAATTTTCCTATGGTTAAGAAGATCAGTTAGCCGCGCTTACCCTGAATACCAGGGATTGCCAGATACCGGGTATCCGTTTATTGTAAGTGATACTCAAGACGCACCGATGGATTAAGTTCAACGATTGCGTCTGCTATTCCTCAGATTGCAGTAAAATTGGACAGAACATTGGAAAAGTTTCCCCCCGTCACGCCTGTTGATGATTTAAAAGCACTTATTATTGATAATCAGGGGTTAGTCCATGATGTGGTAAGTAATGCGCTGAAAGATGCGGGCATTCTTCGCGTCGACAGTGCATTTAATGCTTTTCATGCCATTCGGTTGTGTGATGAAAACGTGTACGACATCGTCATGATCGCATTCAATGTCAGCAGCGATAAAGACGGCTTCCATCTGTTTGAAGAACTCAAGCATTATCAGCATATTACTGATAAAACGACGGTTGTGTTTCTTAGTGCAGAAACGAGCCAGGCACTGGTCAATTGTATTGTTGAGCTACAACCGGACGATTTTTGGGTTAAACCGCTAGATAAAAAGCGCGTCACTCAGCGATTTCAATATCTACTCAATATTCGTAGAAAGTTACATAAGCTACTCTGCTGTCTACAAAATCACGACTACTCCTCGGCAATTTATTATGCAGAGCGCCAACTAACGGATAAAACCGTGAGTGAATTTCATCCACGGTTGAAACGCATTATTGGTGAAAGTTACCTTGCACTGCGAGACTACAACAAAGCAGAGGCTTATTTTCACGACCTGTTGAAACAGTACGATCATGCCTGGATACACATTGGTCTTGCTCGGGCGCTGCTACGGCAACATAAGATGGAAGAAGCCGAAAGTTTGCTGGAAGACTTACTGGCGCGGGATGATACCCGTTTTATGACCTACGACTTGCTGGCGCAATATTACATCGAGAAAGAACAGTTTGATAAAGCGTATGAGCAAATGCGCGAGGCAAGTAAGCTAGCTCCCAGGAATATTGAGCGAAATAAACGGGTTTGGGACCTGGCAAGGTTGAATCATGACAAGTTAGGGCAACTGCTCGCCGTTCAAAATATGGCGAAATATGCAAAAAATTCTATCCATGATTCTCCCGAGCTGACACTCAATGTACTGCGAACGACGGTCGATGTGGCGACATCGGCTAATGGGGCTGAAGCGGAGAAGTTAGTTAAAAAAGTTGAAACCGACCTTATTGAATTCGAGCGTCAACAAGGGCTAGACAAAGAACTCGCCGATCAACGCGCAGTGTTACAAGCAAGACTGCTGTGCTTGAAAAATGACAAAAAGTCAGCTGAAGCCATCATGAAGACGAAGCGTCCGGATACCGACGGATTATCGATGGAGGACAACCTCGACAAAATGAAAGCGTTTCATGAGCTCGGCATGCGCGAACATTGCTTATCGATGTTAGAGAAATTACATCGTCAGATTGCAGGTGATACCTTTACCAGTCAGGTGGTTGATGAATATCTCAAACAGGAATCTATTGAGAGAAAAGAAATCAACTTTACTACCCGCGAACTGAAAGAAATGGCGGCGGTGAACTACAAAGAAAACCGTTTTGGCCCGGCTTATCAAAATCTTAAACAAGCGCTGACGCTTTCTCCCGACAACAAGCAGATTGCGCTCAGTTTGTTGAAAATCATGGTACAGCTTAATAAGAAAGAACCGCTTAACGACGCGCAAATCGAAACCGCGGTGAAAGCGGCAGTGTTACTGAGTGACGATTACCTGGGGCCTGCCCAAGCGGCGAAGCGAGATGAGTACGTTGCGCAGATGAATATCGCCGCGCAAATCCAGGAGAAAATGACGGTTTCAGAGAACCTGTTGAGTTAACTACTCCGGCTTTCAACAATCGCTCAGCATGTTGCTGAGCGTTGTCCTCGAAAGTAAGCTACCCAATCGGCATGGTCTGACTTCACTTGTTCTGCATACTCCAAACTGATCCTGCGCAGCGCATCCCGGGTTGTTTCCAATACCGATAATGCCGCCAATTCAAATTCCACAGAGCGGCGGTCACCGCGACAATGTGCAAATGCCAGCGCTTCTCCGCAAACTTGTGCAAAATCGACAAATCCCCCGTCAATACTACGGTTACCCATACAGATATCTTCTGGATTTATACCCACTCTCGCGTGGTGTCTTGAACGAATAAGCCAGTGTTTATCCGACCATTCTGCTTCATCGAGTAAGAGATCTGGCCGTCGCTTCATTTTACGCTGACAGCGCGCGGTTAAATGGGCGGGGTTTAATCGGTTTACCGGTGATAAGTCTGGATAATAAAACAGGGGTGCTGCTTCCCGCTGCTGCTTTACTTCGACAATATGGCAACGGGAAAAGGTGGCTTCATTATGGGGCTTGGCTGGGCCGACGAGAAAATAAAAGCGATCGAGATTGTTCGAACCGGTACCAGCATGATTGCGCTGAACAATATCAATGACATCGTCATCCATATACGGGGCAAAGGCTTGTTTAACCGCAGTATAATAATGCGGAGCTAATGGGGTGAATTTGTCACTATTTTTGCGAAACGCCAAACCGTCATCCCGCATTTGTACGGCCTTTGCCAGCGCACTTTTCGTTAAAAATTCCTCACCGCCTGCGGCTCTGGCGCAAGCCTTATTGTAAAACTTATGCAAACGGGTGCCGGGCATGATGTCTTCTACGGCATCATAGAGTGCCGTGGGGTCGTCAGCAACCCGTTCGCATACTGTGAGGTAGCCATCGAGGAATGCGTCCATGGCGAGCTCAACGTGTTCACTATCGATAACGGCTTTATTCGTAGCCTGCTTAGCCGATTCATATTTACCGCTGCGGACGCCTTCACAATGTTCTCTGGCAAGCTCAAGTGACACAAGAAAGCGAACAATATCCCATCCGGCGTGACCTACGCAGGCATCGTCAAAATCATTGGGAGAAAAAATAATAATATCGCCATGAGAGCCTTCTTCGGTCATAAAGCCAAAGTTACTCATGTGACAGTCGCCTACCACGCACGTTAACGGCAAGGAGAGCAGGGCAGCGTCAACTTGTACATTTCCAGCCTTCCAGTCGGCGTAAAAAAGCTGGGCACTTCCACGATAGAACGTAAAAGGCGACTGTGCCATTTTAGCGTGCTTGATAAGCAAAGGATCGGGAGATCGCCCATCGATTCGAAGAATGTGTGTATCGACAAATTGGTGTCGCGGACTCAGTCCGGTAAAGCTATTTTCTGTCATCATAACGTCACTTGAACTTATTATTTGAGTTTGTCAGAATCGACCATTGAGTTTTTTCGCTCAAACATTGGCTTGATAATCGCAAAAACTGATTAGGCCGTTCAACATTACTAATTATCTTTTTAAACTCAGTGAGTTTAATCTTGTCTCAAGTCAACAGAACAGGGTTTGTTACTCAACACAGGGCAAACCAAGTTCTAAATTATTACGTAAATACCGTGTCACTTTGTCAGCCGGTTTAACCGGCGCGAAAGACACAAAATAAACTACATTAATGGAGATTAACAATGGCAATTATTAACACTGCTATCAAACCTTTTAAAGCAAACGCATTTAAAGATGGTGAATTTGTAGAAGTAAGCAGCGAAGACATCAAAGGAAAGTGGGCGGTATTTATCTTTTACCCAGCTGACTTCACTTTTGTATGTCCTACTGAACTTGGCGACATGGCTGACAAATACGAAGAGCTGCAAGCACGTGGTGTAGAAGTATTCTCAGTATCTACTGATACTCACTTTACTCACGCAGCATGGCACGCATCTTCAGACACCATCGGCAAAATCAAGTTTGCAATGATTGGCGACCCTACTGGTGAAATCACGCGTAACTTCGATTGTATGCGTGAAAACATGGGTCTGGCTGACCGTGGTACGTTCGTAATCGACCCAGACGGTATCGTTCAAGCGATGGAAATCACTGCAGAAGGCATTGGCCGTGAAGCAGATGACGTAGTACGTAAAGTTAAAGCGGCGCAATACGTAGCTTCTCACCCAGGTGAAGTTTGCCCAGCTAAATGGAAAGAAGGTGAAGCAACATTAGCACCTTCACTGGACCTGGTAGGCAAAATCTAAGCTTACTTAGCGTTCCTGATTGGGTGCAGGCCACTGCCTGCACCTTCTTAACACTGATACAAAAGGCAGATATACCGTGTTAACTAAAGAAATTTTGCAAGCATTGAAAGGCTACACCGCGTCAATGCAGAAAGATGTAACATTCGTTGTCCAAACTGGCGAGCACAGCAAGCGTAACGAACTGGTTGAATTTCTGTCTGGCGTAGCAAGTGTTAGCGATAAAATTACATTAGAAGGACGAGACACCGACGGCGTTCTTCGTAGTCCAGTAAGCTTCCTGATTGAAGCTGATGGTGAAGATACGGGGATCCGTTTCTCTGGTGTTCCAGGTGGTCATGAGTTCAACTCGCTTATCCTGGCACTGCTTCACTCATCTGGGACTGCATTAAAAGTCGATGAAAATGTTCAAAACATTGTGAAGGGTGTAAATGAACCCTTGCACTTTGAAGTGTTCATTAGCTTGAGTTGTCACAACTGTCCGGACGTGGTTCAGGCGCTCAACCAGTTTGCGTTGCTGAATCCTAACATCACGTCAGAAATGATTGATGGTGGTGTATATCCGAAGTTGATTGAAGAACGTGATATTCAAGGTGTACCTAGTGTGTACCTGAATGGCGAGTTGTTTGCTAACGGTAAAGTAGACGCGTCTACATTAATCGACAAGCTATTAGAGCGTGACCCTAGCCTGAAAGAGGCGAATAAGGGTAAGAGTATGCCATTGCAAGACGTTACCGTTATTGGTGGCGGTCCGGCTGGCGTAAGTGCCGCGATTTACAGCGCACGTAAAGGCTTAAAAGTGACTATCGTTGCTGACCGTTTTGGTGGTCAGGTTAAAGATACGATGGGCATTGAGAACTTAATTTCTGTTTCCAAAACTACTGGCCCTGAGCTTGTGGGTAACCTTCTGACACACATGAAGGATTACGAAATCACGCTTAAAGAGCACGTGAAAGTCGAAAACATCGAGCGCGGCGATATCAAGGTAGTTGCCCTGTCGTCGGGTGAAGAAATTCGCACTCGTACCATCATCGTTGCCACCGGTGCACGTTGGAGAGAACTCGGCGTTCCAGGCGAGAAAGAAAACGTAGGTAATGGTGTGGCATATTGCCCGCATTGCGACGGTCCTTTCTTTAAAGGCAAAGATGTAGCGGTAATCGGTGGTGGTAACTCGGGAATTGAGGCTGCACTTGACCTGGCGGGTATCGTGAAATCGGTGACGGTATTTGAATTTATGCCGACGCTAAAGGCTGATGAAGTACTGGTTAAACAGGCAGAGAAACGCGACAACGTGACGATTCTGCGCAACGTGGCAACTAACCAAATTGTTGCTGAAAACGGTAAAGTAACGGGTATTGAGTACAAGAACCGTGAAACCGAAGAAGTTACAACGTTGCCACTCGCAGGTGTGTTTGTACAAATCGGTTTAGTGCCAAACAGCCAGTTCATGCAAGGCGTGGTCGATATGACCAAGCATGGTGAAATCATCGTTGATAACAAGTGCGTGACATCTGAAAAAGGTATTTTCGCTGCCGGTGACGTAACGACAGTACCGTACAAACAGATTGTGATTTCAATGGGTGAGGGGGCGAAAGCATCGCTGTCTGCCTTTGAATATCTGTTACAGCACGAAGTGCCAGAGTCTGAAAAGACGGCATAACCATTTAGTGTAAAACGAAATAGCAAACGGCACCCATCGGGTGCCGTTTTTGTATACAAATTGATGTGTGAACATCACGGGTTCGTCGCCGTTGCCGGCAACTCGACGCGCTCTATTTTGCCAACAATGAACAAATACGAGAACACCGCCAGCGCCGCATTTGCCGCTACGTATACCAGCGCCCACTCAAATGAACCGGTCGCGGTGACAATGTAGCCAATAATGATGGGCGTGGTGATAGATGCAACATTACCGAAGGTGTTGAACAGCCCACCAGACAAACCGGCGATTTGTTTCGGCGATGTATCAGACACGACCGCCCAGCCGAGGGCGCCTAATCCTTTACCAAAGAATGCTAATGCCATAAAGGCGATTACCATCCATTGAGTATCGATGTAGTTACAAACCAGAATACTGGTGGAAAGTAACAAACCCACTACGATAGGGGTTTTTCTGGCAACGCTTAAAGAGTAGCCCTTACGTAAGAAAGTATCGGAAATCACACCACCCAAAATACCGCCGATGAATCCGCAAATAGCCGGTAATGAAGCCACAATGCCCGCTTTAAGAATGGTCATATTGTGTTCTTGTACCAGATAGACCGGAAACCAAGTGAGGAAAAAATAAGTAATAGCATTAATGCAGTATTGGCCAAAATAAACGCCAAGCAGCATTCTGCTACTGAGCAAATATCGTACGTGAGAAAATGTGGGTTTGGTTTTTTCAACATTTGGGGAATCCATATTAATAAGGCCCCCGTTATTGCCAATGTAATCGAGCTCGGCAGCATTAATGTTGGGGTGGTTTCTTGGGCTGTAAATGACCTTCAGCCAAATTGCTGAAAAAACAATGCCACATGCACCCATCACAAAAAATACATATTGCCAACCGGCGGTGTAGGTTATCCAACCCATCAACGGGGCAAACAGCACGGTGGCAAAATATTGCGCAGAGTTAAACACCGCCGATGCCGTGCCTCGCTCGGCAGTCGGAAACCAGGCTGAAACAATTCTGGCATTGCCCGGAAAAGAGGGCGCTTCGGCAATACCCACCATGGCGCGCAGAATGAACAGCAAAACAACAACATTGATAAAGCTGAAATAACCCACGAAGGATTGCAGTAGGGTAAATAAGGACCAGGTGAAAATACTGGCCGCATACACTTTCTTTGAGCCAAATTTATCGAGTAGCCAGCCACCTGGGATCTGACCTATCACATAAGCCCAACCAAATGCGGAGAAAATATAGCCCAGGCTTACGGCGTTAATTCCCAGATCATCTTGAATACTAGAGCCGGCTATAGACAGTGTAGCTCTGTCGGCATAGTTGATCGTGGTGACCAGAAAAATCATTAACAGGATCTGATATCGAACCCGTGTAGGCTTTGCTGAATTCATTATTCTCTCTTTTCTATTCAGTGAACGTAAAATACCGGGCAACAGCATCTTACCGGACAACACGGGTACTGCAAAACGGCTTGCTGTACCCGTGTTACATGCAGTGACTTACAATCCCAGATAACTGGTTTTCACTGTGGTATAGAATTCCTGCGCATATTTACCTTGTTCACGGGAACCGTAAGATGAGGACTTGCAGCCGCCAAACGGCACATGATAATCCACCCCTGCCGTAGGCAGGTTTACCATCACCATGCCTGCGCGTGCGTTACGTTGAAAATGACGGGCATATTTTAATGACTGGGTAGCAATACCGGCAGATAAGCCAAACTCTGTGTCGTTGGCTAGTGCCAAGGCGTGTTCATAGTCTGACGCCCGTAATACACTGGCTACTGGCCCAAACACCTCTTCGCGATTTATCCGCATTTCTGATGTGGTGTCGGTGAATAACGCCGGCGCCATAAAATAGCCATCGGACTCTCGTTTCAATAACTCACCGCCAAGTGCCAGCGTCGCTCCCTCATCCTGAGCTATTTTTAGATAAGACTGGTTCTGATCTAACTGACTCTGAGAAACCACAGGTCCGATATCCGTTGCGCTGTCTAATGCATGACCGACTCGAATCTTACTTAATCGCTGTTGCATTTTTTCAATGAACTGAGGATAAATTTTATCGGTAACGATAAGGCGGCTTGAGGCCGTACAACGTTGACCAGTGGAGTAATAGGCGCTTTGTACTGAGAGCTCAACCGCTTTGTCTAAATCGGCATCGTCGAGAATAATTTGCGGGTTCTTGCCGCCCATCTCAAGTTGCACTTTCGCCTGACGAGCAACGCATCGCGACGCAATATGGCGGCCGGTTTTTACACTGCCGGTAAAACTAATTGCGGCCACATCGGGGTGCTCTACCAGTGCGTTACCCAATACGCTGCCTTTACCCATTACCATATTAAACACGCCATCAGGTATGCCTGAACGGGAAATGATTTCTGCCAGCGCCCAGGCACTGCCTGAAACCAGCTCAGCCGGTTTCAGTACCACACAGTTGCCGTAGGCTAATGCGGGCGCAACTTTCCATGCCGGAATGGCGATGGGAAAATTCCATGGCGTGATGAGGCCCACCACACCAAGCGGTTCCCGGGTCACGTTGATATCTATGGCGGGGCGTACCGAAGGCAATATTTCACCACTCAGACGCAAACACTCGCCAGCGAAAAATTTAAATATCTGACCAGCCCGGTTCACTTCTCCGGTGGCTTCGCCAAGGGTTTTCCCTTCTTCTCTGGCTAGTAGTTCGCCGAGCTCTGAGGCCCGGGTGAGAATTTCATTGCCGATGAAATCCAGTGCATTTGAACGTGCCTGAATATTACTTTGTGACCATGAAGGAAAGGCCTGTTTTGCCGCTTCGACAGCCTGATTAATAGTATGCTCATCGCCGCTAGCATAGTTGCCGATAATGTCGCTAAGATCGGATGGGTTTATATTTTCGCTAGTGGAAGTACTTTCAACCCAGCTGCCGTTGATAAAATGCTTTTTGTAATCGTCCATTTGACGCTCCGTTATAATCTGTTATCAGTGAGAATTTATGCTTCCAGTTTATCGATAAGTGCAGCGAGCTTGTCCATTTCATCGTTTTTCAAGTCGGTAAGTGGGGCTCTTACCGGGCCAGCGTCGCGACCGATGATTTTCGCACCGGCTTTAACAATACTCACGGCGTATCCCGGGCACTGATTTCTGATTTCGAGCAGTGGAAGGAAGAAGGTATCGATTAAATGTTCGGTAGTGGCGGTATCACCACTGGCCAATGCGTTATAAAACTTCATGGCAGTTGCGGGAATAAAATTAAATACTGCAGAGGAATAAACCGGTACGCCAATGGCTTTATAGGCGGCCGCATAGACTTCAGCCGTTGGCAGGCCACCCAAATACGACAGGCGATCACCAAGGCGTCGACGAATGGTAACCATGGGCTCTATTTGACCAAGGCCGTCTTTAAATCCGATAAGGTTAGGGCAGCGCTCAGCCAGTATTTCCAAACTGGTGGCGGTGAGCTGACACACATTACGGTTGTAAACAATAACGCCGATGTCGATAGCATCACAAACGCTACTGACATAGTTGATAAGACCTTGCTGGCTCGCTTCAGTGAGATAGTGCGGAAGCAATAAAATGCCCTGAGCGCCAACACGCTGTGCTTCCTGTGCCTGAGCAATGGCACAGGGCAGGGAACCGCCAGCACCAGCAATAATGGGGACTTCGCCTCGACAGGTGTCTACCGCCGTTTTTACTACCTGACTGTAATCATTAAAGTCGAGAGAGAAAAATTCACCGGTTCCACCGGCTGCAAACAATGCGCTGGCACCAAACGGCGCGAGCCATTCAAGTCGGCTCGAATAACTGTCTGCATTGAAACTGCCATCATTGTTAAAATCCGTCACTGGGAATGACAGTAAGCCTGATCCTATGGTTTGTTTGAGTGCGTCAGGGGACATGGGAAACTCCAATTTTTTTGATTTAAGTTGTAGGACATCGTACAACTCAAAAATAAGGAGAGTCAAGATTAAAAGTTAATTGTATGTAAAGTGTTTGATGTTTTGCGAGGGTGGCCAGCTTGTTTTACTAAGCTGGCGAATGATTAATGCGGGCGTTTTTCACTGGCTTGTGCAGCCATGTAAAGGGTGCGGTGGCGTTCTTTACTGTTGGTCAAATGCATTCTCATTGCCGCCCGAGCCGACGACGAATCTTGTCTGGCGATGGCGAGGTAAATGTCCTCATGCTCCATATTTACCCGGTTGAGATAGGCCTGTTGATTAGCTTCAGAAATCGCTGTGCCTTTGATCCGGTTGCGGGGAATGATCACATTGCCGAACTGATTCAAAATATCAATAAAGTAACGATTGCCTGACGCTTTCGCGATTTGAGAATGGAATCTGAAGTCCAGTTTGGAACCTTCATCCTCCCTCGGATCCAGTGCTGTCAGGGCGTCCAGCGTTGCTTTGAGCTCTGCGAGTTGCGCTTCAGTACGCCTTTCTGCCGCTAATGCCGCACTTTCTACCTCAAGGCTTATGCGCAGTTCGAGTATCTCAATAACGTCTTCTAATGTGTTTAATTCTGCTGCATCCAGAATGAGTGGGGCGCCGCTGGAACTCGCTAAAATGAAGGTGCCTACGCCGTGACGGGTTTCAGCTAAACCTGCAGCTTGTAAACGGGAGATAGCTTCTCTAACGACAGTACGACTCACACCGTATTGCTTCATTAAAGAAGATTCCGTAGGCAATTTATCGCCTGGCTTCAGTGAACCCTGGGCTATGAGGGCGGTTAGTTGGTCGACTAATTCCTGAGTCAGACTGGTGGTGCGTTTTTTTGAAGACGAAATCATAAGCGAATAATTTGTTGCTTAACTTTAAACTTTTGTTAACATAGTTGTACGATGACATACAACCTGGCGCTTGTACATTGTATTTTTTGCCGATATTCAGGCACCAGTATAAAGCAATTGTATCGCAAGAGAAGGCTAAGCAGTGAATTCGCCCATGCCACTTACAGGCGGTTAGTAAGCGTTTGTCATGCAAGGTCAACTTGGTAATCAAAAAGGATTCTTCATGGGAATGAAAAAGGTAACACGGCTCTTTTTTAGTTTGGCAGTGCTAGGCTGTGGTTTTCAGGCAATGGCTGATAGTGACGTTATGCCGTCGGTAGAGAGTATTGTTAGAGAAATAAAAGCACCACAAATTCCCGCTAACGATTTTAATGTAAGTGATTACATTAACCACGATATGGCCAAAGCGCCTATCGACATTCGTGATGCAGTCATCAAAGCAATCAACGACGCTGCTGATGCCGGTGGCGGCCGGGTTATTGTGCCGCAAGGAAAGTGGTTGGTGAATGGACCTCTACACTTAAAAAGTAATATTGATCTGCATATTAGTGAAGGCGCCCATCTGCTCTTTAGCGCCAAACCCGAACATTACCTGCCAGTGGTAAAAACGCGCTGGGAAGGAACAGAAATGTTCGGCTACTCGCCATTTATCTATGCTCACAATGTTCATGATATTGCGATTACCGGTACAGGCATTATCGACGGCAACGAGAACAGTGAATTTTTCTCCTGGCACCCGCAAGAAAAGCCAGACCAACTGGCATTAAGAAAAATGGGCATTAACGGTGTGCCGGTTTCGCAACGTCAGTTTGGTGAAGGGCACCTCTTACGCCCCAGTCTTATTCAGATAATCGGTGCAGAGCGCGTACTGCTCGAAGGGTATGAAACCCACAACTCCCCATTCTGGGTTAATCATTTGGTGTACACCACCCATGCCACCGTGCGTGATCTTAAGGTGAACAGTCATCACGCGAACAATGATGGCGTGGATGTAGATTCAAGTTCGTGGGTATTAATTGAAGGTAATGTATTTCGGACTGGCGATGATTCTATAGTGGTTAAGTCGGGAAGAGACCGTGATGGCAGAGACGTGGGTGTGCCCTCTGAGTACATTGTGGTGCGCAATAATGATATGGGCGGTGAAGACGGCATTGCACTAGGTAGTGAGATGTCGGGTGACATTCGGTATGTCTGGTTTACCAATAATATCCTTCGTTCAGGTGTGTCTGCGGTGCGCTTTAAAGCCAATATGGATAGGGGCGGTGTAGTGGAACACATTCGGGTGAGCGATCTTCAGGTTGAAGCCTTCGACAGCCTGTTCTGGTTTCAACTGAATTATCCCGGCGAGTTAGACGGTAAACACCCTTCCAGATACCGCGATATCGTGTTCGACAATGTGACGGTGGAAAAAGCAGGGATGTTTTTGGAAGTTCACGGGCCCGATGAAATTCCCGTTGAAGACCTAGTGTTTCGAAACGTAACGGTGACCAAGGCAGAACATCAGATGACATTGGAAAATGTGAAAAACCTGGTTTTCGACAACGTCAGTGTGAATGGCCAGCGCATTAACGGCGCTCTCGACTGGCACAAGTGAAGTTACGGTAACCAGATAAAAATTGTTGGACGCAAAAATGAAATTATTTAGAAAAATCATTACTACGCTCACCTGCACATCACTTTTAACGGCATGCGTGGCAATACACAGTACTGCAGACGAATTGACGTGGATAGAAAAAGTCGCCAATACCACCATGGCGCGTAGTCCTGAGGCTTGGGCGATGCGCCCACACAAAGGGCTAACAGAGCCAGATTGGTCTTATACCTATGGTTTGGTGTTACTCGGCTTTCAGCGTTTGTATCAGGAAACCGGAAATGAGGCCTACCTCAATTATGCCAAAACCTGGGTAGACTCGCTCATTGACGAGAATGGCAATATTAAAGACTACGTGATTTACGAATTTAATATCGATGATATCAATGCCGGTAAATTGCTGTTTATGTTCTACGAGCAAACGCAAGATCCCCGCTATTTAAAAGCCATGCAGCAATTGCGTCAGCAACTCGATTGGCAGCCGCGAACCCGCGAAGGTGGATTTTGGCACAAGCGCATTTACCCCTGGCAAATGTGGCTAGACGGACTGTACATGGGCAGTGCATACCTTGCTCAATACGCCCACACTTTCGGCGAAGACAGTGCTGTGTTTGATGATATCGCGTTGCAGTTCACCTTAATCGAAAGCAAAACCAGAGATGAAAAAACCGGCTTGTTGTTTCATGGCTGGGACGAAAGTCGCCTGCAACAGTGGGCCGATCAGGAAACCGGGTTGTCACAGCAATTCTGGTCCCGAGCCATGGGATGGTATGCCATGGCGCTGGTAGACACACTGGAAGTGATGCCTGCTGATCACGGTAAAAGACAACAATTACTCGATAGTTTCAAGCAACTGATGAACGCCCTTAAACCTTGGCAACAAGCATCGGGTATCTGGTTACAAGTGACCGATCAGGTGGGTCGGGAAGGCAACTATGAAGAAGCCTCTGGTACCGCCATGTTCGCCTATGCCATCGCGAAGGGCGTACGGCTTGGGTATCTCACCAAAGATTGGACATCTATTGCGCAAAAGGCGTTCGATGGTCTGACTGAAGAACTCATCGTTACAGATAGCGACACCGGCCAAGTGCATCTTACCAATATTTGCGGCAGCGCAGGACTGGGCGGGAACCCTTATCGTTCAGGCAGTTTTGAGTATTACGTCAATGAAGCAAAAGTGACCGATGACGCCCACGGTATTGGCCCGTACATTTTGGCGGGTATCGAACTGATTAAATTGAAACAGAAGTAACCGGTGCCGCAACGCAGTAAGCCTGTATTCAACAGAGACTGCGCCTTGCGAGTGCTCGTTAAAACCAAGACTTAAAGGAATGCAATCATGCCAGATGCAATACGACATATTAATTTGTCACATGTAGTGTTACCTATTGATAACCCGGTGAGCGATGCCAAGGTACTTACCGGCAAACAAAAGCCACTGAGCGAAATGGTGATGTTGTTTGTGGAAGTGCTGACTGAAGATGGTTTCCGCGGCATGGGATTCAGCTATTCGAAGCGCGCGGGTGGACCTGCCCAGTTTCGTCATCTTAAAGAAATTGCTGAAGTCGCTATCGGTCAAGACCCTTCTGATATCGCCAAAATTTACGATACGTTGTTATGGGCCGGTGCGTCCGTTGGCCGTTCAGGTGTTGCAACGCAAGCCATTGCAGCACTGGATGTTGCACTGTGGGACCTGAAAGCCCGCAGGGCAGGGCTGCCGCTGGCAAAGCTACTTGGCGCACACCGTGATTCTTGTCGCGTTTACAATACTTCAGGTGGTTTCTTACAAGCCTCAGTGGATGAAATTAAAGACAAATCCACGGCATCATTAGAAGCCGGTATTGGTGCCATTAAAATTAAAGTCGGGCAACCAGATTGGCGACTCGATTTAAAGCGGGTTGCTGCCATTCGTGAGCACCTCGGAGACGTGCCTTTAATGGTTGATGCCAATCAACAGTGGGACAGAGCCCGGGCAAAAAGAATGTGCCGCGAGCTGGAACAGTTTGATCTGGTATGGATCGAAGAGCCGCTAGATGCCTGGGATGCCGTGGGCCATGCGCAGTTGTCGACCACATTCGACACGCCTATCGCCACCGGCGAAATGCTGACGTCCGTTAGCGAACATATGGCGCTGGTCAATGCCGGCTATCAAGGTATTGTGCAACCAGATGCCCCTCGCATTGGTGGTATCACGCCTTTCTTACGCTTCGCGACTCTGGCAAATCATGCTGGACTGGCACTCGCACCGCACTTCGCCATGGAAATTCACTTACATTTAGCAGCGGCGTACCCAACAGAGCCATGGGTTGAGCATTTTGAATGGCTGTCTCCTCTATTTGAAGAACAACCAGAAATTCGCGATGGCCGTATGTGGGTGCCAGATCGTCCGGGATTGGGCTTCAGCCTAACGCCTAAGATGCGCCAGCTTACCCGAGAGTCAGCATCCGTTGGACGGCCTTAATGGCGAAATCTCCACGCTGATATGTGGTACTGACTAAATAAATTTAGTTAGCTTTGCTACCGGTGGCAGTTTTTCGTTTTGAATGTGCTTTAACCACATTCAAACGATAAGACTCGCCGCCAATAATAAAACAGTGAATTCACGGAATACCTGCCGTTTGCGGCCTGGGTAGGGATTTTTACACCCCGAGTTCGCTTAATTTTTTCCTTAATTTAATTGTTAAAATAACGAAAAAATTGTTTGCCACCGATGGACATTTTGGGTAATGTGTAAACTCAATGTTAACTAAATGTTTGTAGTGGTTGGCGTTGAAGAAGGTGTGATTTGTTACTTCATCAGCAAGCTGTAACAACGAAGCATGTTCTGAAAAGTGCCGGCGATAAATAGGTCGCTGGTCAGAGTAATAATAAACAGGCGAAGCACAGCCTACTGAATCGCTTTTTAACATAGCAGCTGGTTAACGTACGCCCTTTATCGTTAATCAGTAGCCAGAGAAGCGACGTCAGAACCTTGGAAAAGCACAAGGTGAGAAGAAGATATCAAATTGACATATCTCCGACCTTCTACAAACAGGCTTTTCCGGATAAAAACGGAGAAACAACAATGTACCCTAAGAAAAAGCAACTCGCAGCACTTGTAACACTCGCGCTTTCCGGCGCTCAACTTCACGCCCAAGAGGTGTCAGAAAACCAGACCACTGGTGCAGATGATATGGAAGTGATAGAGGTTTCCGGCTTCAGAGGCTCACTGAACAAATCTCTGATGGAAAAGCGCACGTCGGTTAACAGTAAAGAATCTATCGTTGCTCAGGATATTGGTAAATTTCCTGATCTGAACATTGCCGAGTCTCTGCAACGTGTTCCCGGTGTTGCTATTTCCCGTGAAGGAGGGGAAGGTCGCCAAATCACCTTACGTGGCCTGAGCCCATCATTTACCCGCACCACATTAAATGGCATGGAAGTACCTGCAAGTACAGACGGTACCGATTCCGGTGGTGGTGTTAATGGCGGTCGTGGCTTCGACTTTAATATCTTCGCATCTGAATTGTTTAACCGAGTAGACATCCAAAAGTCTCCCACTGCTTCCATGGAAGAGGGCGGTATTGCAGGTACAGTAGATATGTATTCTGCGAAACCGTTTGATTACGATGGCTTCAAGTTTGTGTCGTCGCTGCAAGGTGGCTACAACAATATTGCTGATGAAGTTGACCCTCGTGCTGCATTTATGGTGAGCAATCGCTTTGCAGACGATAAAGTGGGCGTGCTGTTTTCAGCTGCATTTTCTGAGCGAACAGTGAGACAGGAAGGTTACGGTACTGTGCGCTGGACCACACCGGTTCGCGATGGCGGCGGTATTTTTGCAGACACCTCTAATACCGTAGTGACAGGCTCACCGGATGTGGGCGATTGTCAATATAATGATGAGGCGGTTGATCCCGTAAACTGTTTATGGACGCCACGTCTTCCGCGCCCGGATTATTTCGGTAACGATCAAGAGCGTACAGGTTTCACGGGCTCACTGCAGTGGGCACCAAACGATGATCTAACGCTTACCCTCGATGGCTTGGTTTCCAAACTGGAAAACACGCGGACAATGTATAACTTCTTCCACATGTTCCGTAGTACCTTCAGTGAAATTACTCCAACCGCGATTACTGTACATCCAAATGGACAACAAGTGGTAGCCGGAAGCTACGACGGCATCCGCTCTCGTATAGAAAGCCGTCTGCAAGAATCATCCACCGAGTTCAGCCAGTTTGTATTGTCTGGTAAATGGTTTGTGAGCGATAACATTCAATTGGATATGATGGCAGGTACGGCTGAGTCGGACGCTCGCTCAGAACAGTATCGTTACAACATGACTCTGCTTGAAGACACCAGTTTTGGTTTCGACTTCAGCAACAATGCGAATGCGCCAACCGTCACCTACGGTTACGATATCAACGACCCGGCAAACTACAACTTAAGCGACGGACGTTTACGTGCTACAGATGTACTGCGTGAAAACGACACCGTTAAACTTGATGCAACTTTCCTTGCTGACGACGTAACCGTTAAAGCCGGCTTGGCCTATAACGACCGAGTTGTGTCTTACAGCGAAGAACAAATTAATGGTTTCCCTGATCAAGACTCAGCCGTTGGCTTTGCTCACATGATGCCTGTTGATGACTACGGCAGTGGTTTCGATGGCCCGCTTGAGCCGTTCCTGGTTGCCGACTTTGGCGCAATCAGCGACCAATTGCTCACTGTTAACTGGTCGCCACGTACTGCGCAAAGCTGGCAGGTGGGAGAACAGACCACCGCCGCTTATGTTGAAATGAACGCTGGCTACGACATCGCTGATATGTACCTGCGCACCAATTATGGTGTTCGCTATGTGAAAACAACCACGACTTCCGAAGGCTTCATTCAGGGCGAAACGGTAGAAATTGAAAACGAGTACAATAACTTCCTGCCAGCCGTTAACCTGGCGCTGGAAGTGAATGATGAGCTGATTGTTCGTCTTGGTCTTACTCAGTCAATGACCAGACCAGGCCTGAACTCGCTGAACCCAGGTAATCCTTCATTCGATTACACTAACGGTTCAGTAAGCGTAGGTAACCCATTCCTCGACCCGTTCACGTCAAGCAACGTAGACTTTGGTGTGGAATGGTACTTCGATGACGAAGCGCTGTTCGCAGCAACTGTGTTCTATAAAGATATCGAGAACTGGATTGTTCGCTCATCAGAAGAGCGTCTGGTTGATAGC
The DNA here is from genome assembly GCF_001757105.1 of Alteromonas confluentis. Classification (GTDB taxonomy): domain Bacteria; phylum Pseudomonadota; class Gammaproteobacteria; order Enterobacterales; family Alteromonadaceae; genus Alteromonas; species Alteromonas confluentis. Next base: position 23,092 of record NZ_MDHN01000021.1, on the reverse strand, counting down.
GCCTATTATGGATTTATCGATAACGACCCGCAGTTCGACCCGGTCATCGCGCTAGACCCTCGTACTATTCCGTACGAGCACAGTAGCCCAATTAACGCGGAAGATCGCAGCATCAGTGGTTTCGAGTTAATTTACCAGCAGCCATTTAATTTCCTGCCTGGCCTACTGAAAAATATGGGGGTGGTTTCAAACTACACCCATGTGAATGCGGATAACGTAGAAGGGATGAGTGAAACGTCTTATAACTTTACGCTTTACTACGAGACAGACGTCTATGGTGCACGTGTATCAGTGAACAAGCGCGATGATTATCTGACCGACTTCACCGGCAGCAACGGTAATGCGGAGCATGGTACCACGGGCCCAACCCAGGTAGATTTCTCTTCATTCTATAACGTGAATGATGAACTGACGTTAACCTTTGAGGTTATTAACCTGACCGATGAATATGAGCGTTTATTCACAACTGGTGACGGTTCGCTGAATCTCATGCGTGAATACAATCACACAGGCCGACAGTTCTTCTTAGGCGCAAGATACACGCTGTAATTAACGGATAAGTTTTTGGCAACCCGGTGGCAATACGTTTTTCACGGTGCACCGGGTTTTTTCGTTGGTTACCAATGAAGTGGTCAGTCTCACGCTTTTCCCGCGCTTAACGCCGCCATACCCAGTCTTCATGATGCAAACCCAGTAACGCAATAAAGTGCTCGTAGTCTTTTTGTCCCATGGCCATTGCCACCGTTTTGAACTGTGTTTTTGCCCGGGTAGATTTGGTTTGCAGTAAATGTAAGCGCTTCTCAGAATGGGTATCAAAATAATCATCCAGAATGCCGTGAATTTTGGTTTGCGCATCCCAGTATTCCAGCACATAGCTAATTAAACGCTGATAAATACCGATCAGAATTTTGTCTTTAAACGTGTGTTCTAGCCCGGCGCTTTTCACCGCGTTGTGAAAAGAGGCAACGGTTTCGTATTCCGCTTTTTCGTTTAACACAGCCAGTGCTTTCTCAAGACTACTTAAAAGCCGAATGTGCTCAGGTGAGGCATAGGCATCATGCTCAAGCATTTCGATGTCTGAGAGCAGAATGTCTATATTAACTAATTGCCGTTGCGTGGTTGCAATCATAGCCGCGAAGAAATTCAGGTAAAACAGTAAACAGCAAGAATACACGAATCCGCCCTGATTTGTGAATTACACCTGTTTGTAATCTCAAATTTACTGATCGGTACCGTTAAATGCAGATCTCTATTTGACAGCGGCAGCAATTTAATCTAAAAACCGACCGGTTGGTTTGTAATTTTAGTGGAGTGCGCATGTCGCAATCAAAATCAGATTCATCAAGAAAGCGAATTCTCGATGCTGCAACACAAATTGCTTTAGAGCGAGGCCCGAAACAACTGACGTTAGATAACGTGGCTAAGCAGTGTGGTATGAGCAAAGGTGGCTTGATGCATCATTTTAAAAATAAAGATGCGCTTTTAGCGGGCATGGTCGAAGCTATGATTTCACTGTTGATGACAGACACTGAAGAAACACAGCAACAGCATGATGACGGGTTAGCCATCACCACATTATTGCGTAGCAGGCAGCTCCATCACGAAAAAATTGCCATGTATCAGGCAAAAATTCTGCTGGTTGCTGCGGTAGAAAATCCAGAACTGCTAAAACCCATGCAGGAACTGATGAAGTGTAAGAAACAAGAAATTGAAAGCCAGGATGCCATTGATGAGAGCACCTTACTTTGGCTGGCAGCAGATGGTCTAAGCTTTCAAGAATTAATGGAAATCAGTCCGTTTGATGAAACAGAGCGAAATGCCATTCGTCAAAAACTGATAGCAAAAGCGGTTGCCTTAGAGGAAGCAAAACAATGAAAAACCGGATCAGCATTAATCGTTTAATGGCAGTGATGCTTACAGCACTTGTTGCGCTAAGCGCTTGCAGCGATGATAAGCAAGGCGAGCAGCAAAAGCAGCCACCCCTGGTGCAAACATTTACAGTAAGTGCAAACGATCAAACCGTTGTACGCCATTTTGTTGCCCGGGTAGATGCATTGAGCACGGTTGATTTATCTTTTCAGGTTGCTGGCCGCATCAACCGCTTGGCTGAGCGTCAGGGCGTTGTGATCCCGAAAGGAGATTTGCTGGCCGCACTGGAACCGCAGGATTACGAATTATCGCTTAAACAGGCTGAAGCCAGCTTCCGCAAGGCAAAGTCTGATTTTGAGCGTGGCAAGCAACTGCAGCAAGACAAATATATTAGTCAGAGCGATTTTGATGGGCTGGAAACCGCCTATGAAAATGCCGAGTTGGCGGTGGAAAATGCCCGATTGAACATCGAGTACACCGAGTTACATGCCCCTTTTGATGCGTTGATCACCAATCGTCTGGTTGAGAAGTTTTCCTATGTGCAGCCTAACCAGTCGGTGTTGCGGGTACAGAATATTAATTATTTGCGGGTTCATGTGAATGTACCGGAACAATTGATGCGTTATGCCGTTGAAGAAAACCCGGTATACCAGGCTTTCCTCGAAGATGAGAACGGCGAGCTGATCACCAATGAAAACGGCAAGCCAGTTTCTTTAAGTTACCTGGAACACAAAACGGAAATCAATGCCGCCACCCAAACCTATCAGGTGACATTTAAACTCCCTCGACTGGACTCCATGGATTTACTGCCGGGTATGGCACTCACCGCACGTATTGTGGTTGCCAATCCGGTTGGGCCAGCAGGTTTCTGGGTACCATTGTCGGCAGTCGATTCTTCGGGGAATGCGCCTTTTGCGGTTTGGCTAATAGAAAATGACACTGTTCATTACCAACCTGTTGAAGTGGGCATCATGCGTGATGATCAGGTGCAAATCGTCAGTGGCCTTCAGCCGCAAACCAAACTGGTAGCAGCGGGTGTTGGCAGTTTGAAAGACGGTATGTCGGTGCGTAAGTTTACTAACCGGAACAACGCGCTATGAGAATTGCCACCTACTCAATAAACAACCCCGTAACCGTCTGGTTGCTGATGGTCATCTGCCTGGTTGGCGGTGTACTTGGCGTGATTAATATTGGCAAACTGGAAGATCCGGCATTTGCGGTGAAAACCGCCATTGTTACCACAAACTACCCCGGGGCCACCGCAGAGGAAGTTGAACAGGAGGTGACAGAACCGCTGGAATCAACGATTCAGCAGTTGGCGACGCTGGGCGATATTACGTCGCGCTCGTTGCCCGGCCAATCTCAGATAACGGTAGAAATCCGCGACGATTTTAACTCTGACAACTTGCCGCAAGCCTGGGACGAATTGCGCCGTAAAGTCAGTGCTGCTGCCATGCGGTTGCCTTCGGGCGCTAACTCGCCGGTGGTGAACGACGACTTCGGTGATGTGTACGGCATGTTCTATGCGGTGGTGGCTGAAGGCTACAGCAACCGCGAGAAGCAGCAATTGGCAACGCGATTGCGCAGAGAAATTCTGACTGTGCCTGGTGTCACGCAGGCCCAGCTTGCTGGTGTGCCGGAAGAAACCATTTATGTGGAAGTGTCGCAGGAAAAACTGGCGAGTCTGGGCATTTCCATGTCGAGCATTGCGCAGGTTTTTCAAACCGAAAGCGCCATTGCCAATGCGGGGAGCATGCGTCTGGGAGAGCGTCGGGTGCGTTTGGTCATTCCCGCCGGTGACGATTCTGAGGAAACGATCCGTAAACTGAAATTTGGCGTGCCTGGCACCACAGAACAGCTGCATGTTGGCGATATTGCCCGGGTGTACCGGGTAGAGTCTGAAAGGCCCTCACAGGTAGTGCGCCACAATGGCCAAGAGGCGTTCACGCTGGCCATTGCCGGACGAAGCGATCAAAACATTGTGGATATTGGTCATGAAGTAGAAGAACACCTGAATGAACTTCGTGAAACGCTGCCGTTGGGCGTGGATATTCTGCCCATTTACGAGCAGCATATTGTGGTCGATACCGCAATTAGCGACTTTTTGGTGAACCTTGCAGCGTCTGTTGCCATAGTTGTCGCAGTTTTGCTTTTAGTGATGGGCTGGCGCGTAGGCGTAGTGGTAGGCAGTACCTTGTTGCTAACGGTGCTCGGCACTGTGCTTCTCATGTGGATTTTTGAAATTCAAATGGAGCGGATATCCTTAGGCGCATTAATAATTGCCATGGGCATGCTGGTAGATAACGCCATCGTGATTGCCGAATCCATGCTGCTGAATATGCAAAAAGGCCAGGCGTCTACGGAAGCGGCAGAAGATGCCGCGCAGCAAACACAGTATCCACTGCTGGCGGCGACGGTCATTGGTATCCTTGCCTTCGCAGGCATTGGGTTGTCGCAAGATACAACCGGCGATTTCATGTTCTCGTTATTTGCCGTTATTTGTATTTCATTGTTGTTGAGTTGGATTCTGGCCGTTACCGTCACGCCGCTGTTAGGCCACTATTTCTTTAAGCAAACAACAAACGGTGACAATGGTGAGCTGTATAACTCAACCGGCTACCGTTTTTATCGTGGCCTGTTAGGCTCGGCACTGCGGTTCCCCAAATTCACCGTTCTGTTGCTGGTTATGCTGACAGGGCTTAGTGTTGTTGGCTTCGGGCTAGTGAAGCAGTCGTTCTTCCCACCATCGAATACGCCTATCTTTTATATCAATTATACTTTACCTCAAGGCAGTGATATTCGGGCAACAGAAGCCGATATCGCCGCCATTGAAAAGCAAGTACTGGCGCAAGACGAGGTCGTGAACGTATCGAGCTTTATTGGGATGGGAGCAAGTCGCTTCATGTTGACTTATTCGCCGGAATTACCCAATCCTGCGTTTGGTCAGCTCATTGTACGTACTCATAATAGAGACGAAATTCCGGCTGTAATGCAGCGGTTAAACGAAGACATTCGCAAACAGCATCCGCAGGCTGAAGTTTTCACTCAACGGTTGTTCTTCGGGCCTGCAACGGGCGCGAAAATCGAAGCACGCTTTAAAGGTAGCGACGATGAAGTCTTACGCGATTTAGCTGCCAAAGCAGAAGACATCATGCGTTCGACCCCATCGGTCACTGATATTCGTCAGGACTGGCGTCAGCGCGAATTTACGGTTTACCCGGTTGTGGATGAACAAAAAGCCAAAATTGTCGGTTTGTCTCGCACTGATATCGCTGATGCGACTGAGTTCGCCACCGTGGGTAAAACCGTTGGTGTGTATCGTGAAGATGAGCAACAAATTCCCGTGGTTATTCGTCCGCCCGTGTCAGAGCGTCAAAGTATGCAATGGCTGAAAGACCGTTTGATTTGGAGCGAGGTGCAGCAAGATTTTATTCCCATCACGCAGGTGATTAAGTCGTTTGATGTAGAAGCCCACAACGGCGTTATTAAACGTCGAAACCGAGTGCGAACCTTATCTGTATTGGCCGAACCTGCTGATGGCTTTACTGCGGAAGAAGGTCGCAAACAATTGGCGCAGACGCTTGCTGAACTGGATATGCCCGCGGGATATGAACTGGAGTGGGGCGGTGAGTACGAAAGTTCCAGAGATGCACAAGCTGCACTGGGGCAACAATTGCCGGTAAGCTTTCTGTGTATGATTTTGATCACCGTGCTGCTGTTTAACGCGGTTCGTCAGGCGCTGCTTATTTGGTTCATTGTGCCCATGGCCATTTGTGGCGTAAGCGCGGGCCTTATTCTTACCGGATTACCCTTTAGCTTTACTGCACTGCTCGGTTTGCTGAGTCTGTCTGGTATGCTGATAAAAAATGCCATCGTGCTGGTGGATGAAGCCGATTTACGCAGAAAACAGGGCGGATCTATTCGTGAGGTGATCGTAGGCGCAAGCCTCAGTCGTGTGCGACCGGTTATGCTTGCCGTGTTAACTACCGTACTCGGTATGATCCCGCTGCTGTGGGATGCATTCTTCGCCAGTATGGCGGTGACGATTATGGCGGGACTGACTTTTGCCACCTTACTGACGCTGGTGGCGGTACCTGTTCTGTACGAATTGTTTTTCAGTAGTCAGTCTGAATCGGCAGAAACAAGGGCATAAAAAACGGCCGTGATGAAGTTAATCATCACGGCCGTTTCTTAACGTTTGTAGTGCAGTTTTACTGCTGGCGGGAACGTGATTTCCCCGGTTTTCCGCCACCAGCGGTCACCTTGTTACCGTTGCTGTTTCCATTGCGGTTGCCGTTATGGTTGCCGTTATGGTTCTGGCGACCTTCGCCGTTGCCGTTTGCCCGTGTTCCGTTACTGCTGGAGGAAGGCTTTTTACCTTTTCCTTTGCTGTCGCGGAAACCTTTCGGCGGCAGGCCAGTATGCTTTGTCAGTGCCCGTTCACCGCCACGCCCTTTCTTCACTTTCTGGCGTTTCTCATCTGCCGTTTCAGGCGGAACCAGATGCTGTGGCCCACGACCAATCAAGTCTTCGCGGCCCATTTTGCGCAAGGCTTCGCGGATCTGCGCAAAGTTTTTTGGATCATGATAACGCAGCATCGCCTTGTGCAGACGGCGATGAATTTCACCTTTGGCCGATGGCACGTCTTCGCTGTCTTTGTTCACCTTACGCAGCGAGTTCACACCCGAATGATACATGGTGGTGGCGGTAGCCATTGGCGACGGATAGAAGTTCTGCACCTGATCTAACTTAAAGCGGTTCTCTTTCAGCCAAATCGCCAGATTTAACATGTCTTCGTCGGTGGTACCCGGATGAGACGCAATAAAATACGGGATCAGATACTGCTTCTTACCGGCTTCTTCTGAGTACTTATCGAATAACTCTTTAAAGCGATAGTAGCTGCCCATGCCCGGTTTCATCATCTTACTCAGCGGGCCATCTTCAGTATGCTCAGGGGCAATCTTCAGGTAGCCGCCAACGTGGTGCAGTGCCAGTTCTTTTACGTATTCCGGATCTTCCACTGCCAAATCGTAACGTACACCAGAGGCTATCAGCACTTTCTTCACGCCAGGCAATTCCCGGGCGCGACGATATAAATCGATAGTGGGTTTGTGATCGGTATCCATGTGCGCACAAATTGAAGGGTACACACAGGAAGGGCGGCGACAGGTCGCTTCCGCTTTCGCGCTTTTACAGCGCAAACGATACATGTTTGCCGTAGGGCCACCAAGGTCGGAAATCACACCCGTAAATCCGGGGACTTTATCGCGGATTTCTTCAATTTCACGAATGATTGAATCTTCGGAACGGCTCTGAATGATGCGGCCTTCGTGCTCGGTAATCGAACAGAACGTACAGCCGCCATAACAGCCACGCATGATATTTATCGAGAAACGAATCATGTCGTAAGCCGGAATTTTAGCGTCACCGTAAACCGGGTGAGGCACACGCTGATACGATAAATCGAATACCGCATCCATTTCATCGGTTTCCAGCGGCATGGCCGGTGGGTTTATCCAAATATGGCGATCGCCGTGACGCTGCATTAACGCGCGGGCACAGCCCGGGTTTACTTCCTGGTGCAAAATGCGCGAAGTGTGGGCGTAAAGTACCTTGTTGTCCTTTACCACTTCATAGGCAGGCAGTTTGACATACACGTGTTCCCACGGCTTTCTGCGTTCTACCGGCTGAATAACAATGGGTTTCGCCTCAGGTGCTTCAGAAGACGTTTTATCTTCTTTGTCACACTCAGGTAATTCCTGATAGGGCGAGTGAATGGGATCGATTTTGCCTGGGCGATCTAGCGACGTGGAATCCACACCTTGCCATTCAGGTAAGGCTTCTTTCACAATAATCGCGGTGCCGCGAACATCACGGATGTCGGCAATGTCTTCACCTGCTGCCAAACGGTGGGTCACTTCAACCAGTGGACGTTCGGCATTACCGAAAAACAGCATGTCGGCTTTGGAGTCGAACAGCACCGAACGGCGTACCTTTTCCGACCAGTAGTCGTAGTGAGCAATACGGCGCAGGCTAGCTTCAATGCCACCTACAATAACCGGCACGCCTTTAAAGGCTTCACGACAGCGCTGAGAATACACGGTTACCGCGCGGTCAGGGCGCTTGCCGCCCACATTGCCCGGTGTGTACGCATCGTCGTGACGTAACTTTTTATCCGCCGTATAACGGTTAATCATGGAGTCCATGTTACCGGCCGTCACACCGAAATAAAGATTCGGTTTGCCCAGCTTCATGAAGTCGTTTTTGTTGGTCCAATCAGGCTGAGAAATAATGCCTACACGGAAACCGTGGGCTTCTAAAACCCGGCCTATGACCGCCATGCCAAAACTTGGGTGATCCACATAGGCATCGCCGGTCACCAGTATGACATCGCAGCTGTCCCAGCCAAGCTCATCCATCTCCTCCCTGGACATGGGTAAAAAAGGCGCAGTGCCGTAACATTGCGCCCAATATTTTGGATAAGAGAAAAGGCCCCGATCAGCCTTAATGGTAGCTTGCATGACAATCAACCGATGACGACGTAAAAAGGGGAATTATAACAGTTCCAACGGGGGCGCGGATAGTTAAAACTAAAAAAGCGTGCCGCGATTGGGCACGCTATTGCCGTAAAAGCGGCAAACACTGTCGGTGGTGGGCAACATCGGCGAGAATAGCATACGACGGCAAAACGCTTATGCCTGAGTGTTAATGCCAATGCTCGCGGTGAGCTGATCGGACAACTGGCTGCTTGCTGCGCCCATTTTTTCCGTATTGGCGTAGGTATCGGCGGGGGCTTCAGCGGGACGCATCGGAGGCTGTGAGGTATTCGATTTCATCGACTGAAACTGTTCATGTTTCTGCTGTAAAAATTCAGCCAAATCAACACCGTTTTTTTCGGCAAACGCTTGCATGGAAGCTGGCGCCGACGCAGCGAGGGTGGCTGCATCGAATTCGCCGGATGCTTCCATCTCCATAATGCTTTCCATAAACGCTTTTACTTCTTCGCTGTCTCCGGATTCCCCCATGAATTCCGACAGTTCATCCTGAGGGGGCGGAGGTGGCGGTTGACGGTTAATGCCATTGGTACCCGTCAGGTTGTTAATCGAAGTGCTTTGCATTGCACTGTTAAAGGATGAGATTTCCATAGCTTTGCTCCGGTTGTCGTGTCTCTATTGACACACCGTAAAGGTAGCAACCCACATTCCGGCTACTGTCAGCATTGCGTAAATCTTTGCAAAGGCCTAATTGACGTAGGGTTTAGCCGCAGATGGCGCTTCTGTGGTAACATCGCGACAAGAAAAACGAGAGAGAAAAAATTATGGCTTATTGGCTATTTAAATCTGAGCCTGACACGTTCGGTATTGATGATCTTGCAGCCCGGCCAGAGCAGACAGAACCCTGGGACGGGGTACGCAATTATCAGGCGCGTAATTTCATGCGTGACGACGTGAAAGTGGGCGACAAGTTATTTTTCTATCATTCGAGTTGCAAAGACGTGGGCATTGCTGGTGTAGCTGAAATAACCCAGGCTGCTTACGCCGATCCCAGCCAGTTTAATCCGGAAAGTAAATATTTCGACCCCAAGGCATCGCCCGACAATCCGCGTTGGGTGTGCGTAAACGTCACCTTTGTGGAAAAATTTAAACGTGTGCTGCCATTGGCAAAAATTAAAACCATGCCCGAAATCACCGAACTCGGCGTGGTGAAAAAAGGGCATCGACTGTCCATTATGCCGGTTCAGCCTGAAGAATGGGATGCCTTGTATCAGGCGGCGAAAGGCTAGGGCATAATCAAATCTCGGTACGTATGTAACGTTCGAAACTAAATCGACTGGATGTAGTAATGAAAAATAATATTTTGTTCATTTTACTGATGTTAATCGCTGCGCCTTCTTTTGCAGCCACGGGTACGACTTATATCGGTATGATTATTGTGGTGGTATTCGTCACTGTCATGCTTATTCTTTATTACATGGTGGTGTACGGTTCAGACAAAGGGGATGCCGACAAAGAAACGGAAAGTGCAGAGTCAGAGCGGAAGCAGTAAACAAGGCTCTGTTGTATTCTATTTTGGTATTGGTGGACGGGGACGGCTCTTCTTCGAACCAATCTAAGGTTGATTTTAATTAAGTTTTCGAAGCGATGGCGCTATGGCGTAAGGTTTTAGAGCCATGATTGAAGCTTTAAGTGGTATTTGGGTTCAGCTCAGTGATAAGAGTTGAGCCCAGTCCAACTTATTACATCTCAGAATTATTGTTTTTTGAGAAAGTGAGTGACAATCTTCTCAAAAAGTGTAATTTTTGAGAAGTAATGTAAAGTCATGCTCAAAAGCCAAAGATATTGAACAATGGAAAAATTGCTCGCACCTCTGCCTCCTCAAATAGACCTAGAGACACCATCAGTCCTGAAAGCACTTATCGCTGCGCATCGTCACTTAGCAGAGCTAAAAGGCGTTGCTAAAACTATTCCGAATGAAGGTATGCTCATTTCGACGCTAGCACTGCAAGAAGCGCAAAGTAGCTCTGCAATTGAAAATATCATTACGACGCAGGATCAGCTTTATAAATACCAACTTCATAGTGACAAGGTTGATCCCGTTACGAAAGAGGTTGCTTTTTATGCTCAGGCCTTACATCTGGGATATAAAGAGGTCGTGAAGGTTGAAGCGCTGACGCTGAACACCATTATTGAAATGCAGGAAGTACTGGAAGGGAACCGCGCGGGTTTGCGTAAAACACCTGGCACAATATTGAAGAATGAACTGACGGGGGAGGTTGTCTTTCAGCCACCATCACCTGATCGGCTGCTGGCGTATATGACAGGGCTTGAGCAGTTTATTAATCACGAGCAATCTCTTGATCCGCTTGTCTGTATGGCGCTAATTCATCATCAATTTGAAACGATCCATCCGTTTTACGATGGGAATGGTCGAACAGGGCGGATTATTAATATCCTGTATTTAGTTCTCAGTGGCTTATTGGACACGCCGATCTTATATCTCAGCCGCTATATCAATCATACAAAAGATCAATATTACAGCTTGCTGCAAACTGTTCGGGATACAAATGAATGGGAAGCGTGGATTTTATATATTCTAAAAGCCGTTTCTGTAACGGCAAAACATACAACGGCTGTGGTTGAAGCTATCGGTGATTTGCTGATTGAGCAAAAGCAACATATACGCACTAACCACAAGTTTTATAGCCAGGATCTCATGAATAGCTTATTCAGTCATCCTTATACAAAAGTGGCCTTTATAGAAGAAGCCTTGGGTGTATCGAGAGCGACTGCAACGCGTTACCTTGATGCTCTATGTAACGGAACGCTGAGCAAGCATAGGCTCGGGCGTGAAAGCTACTACGTGAACGATGCCTTAGTTGCACTGTTGTTTGAGTTGCCACCGATTGAGTGAAATGAACGTTAAAATACGCTAAGTCATTGATTTTATTGTTCTAAGGATAAAGAAAAAGGCGCCCTAGGACGTCTTTAAACTTTGAATTGGTGGGCTGGCGCAAGTTGAACTAACTTGCTAAGTAATTGTTGTTAAACGTTTATTATCAACTTGATTTATGTCTGTGTACCCTTCGATGTACCCATTGTTTGGTCTTATCGGCATTTTTTTCTAAGTTACCATTTATTTCTGCCATAATTCCGCACTCTGCAGTTCGGCTGTTTATCGCTCGTGCCCTGGTATCTAGCATTAACGCTACGATTGCCGTAGTTCGCTACAGACGGGCGGTGTAGTAGCCTTCGATAAGGTTTTTCATGAGTAAATTATTAAAATTAAAAAAATATCTCCCTCTTACTGATGCGACTAATTATTTGTCCACCGTCTTAGAGGAGCAGGTTTCATTGGCAGACTTATATGAGCTTGCATTAGATGGCCATTTGGCAATCTCAATTCGCTTTCCTGAGCAGACTTTCGCTACGGAAACAAATCTGGTTTCAGATAAAGATTCAGAAGCCAGACAAACTAAGGCGGAGACTGTTCTACCGACTAACACTGAAAAACGGATTCACTACATCAGTGGAACCTATGACCTAGCGATGCTTGGGTTAGAGAAGTATGAAATCAGGAAGCTTCACCAGCGGGAAACCGATGGCCCAGTTCCAACGCTAGCTGAAATGAACGGTTACTTTATCAAAGACGAAGGTAACGTATATCAATTACTAGATTCTCTTCCTGTATCTAAAAGCGAGGAGATGCAAAATGCTGTTGAGACAGAACTTGAGGCCCTGCTGATATCTAAGGGAACTTCTGTTCAAAGTTTGCTCGACAATCCTAGTGCTATATTTGAGCAATTCGATAGTGAAGAGATTGAACAAGTTATGGGACTTCTCAATCCTTTCGAAGTCGAGCAGGATGGTACTTATCTGCTTTCATTAGAAGATACCAATCATCAATTTGTTGTTAGACGTGAGGAACTAGATCGGTTTGTAACCGAGTTGGAAAAACCGTCCCAGTCAGGCGAGAGCGGTGACACTAAACTTTATCCTATAGAGAAAAGAACCCATCTTAATATGATTAGAGTTTTACTAAATGAGTTGAAAATCGACCCTGCACAACGAGGCGTTTCGTCCTCGATACTCCATATGTACCAACTCATGGGAGTAGATATAACTGACAATACTATCCGAAAAGTTTTAAAAGAAATTGTGGATATTTCTGCCTAAATCGACAATGCCTAGCTGTTAGCGAAAACGCAATTGCGTTTTTGCTTTCCGCAATTGCGTTTTTGCCCCCGCCTTTACTCATAACCTCTTGGACATCTTTTAACGAACCAAGAGGTTTTTTTATGTCTCATAAAATCATGCGGTTACCAGAAGTCATCCAGATGACTGGTTTATCGCGAAGCACAATCTATTTACGCATGGGTAAGGGAAGCTTTCCTCAAACCATTTCACTTGGTGAGCGTGCAGTCGGATGGCTACTCAGCGATATTGAAGCATGGCTAGATGCTCGCGTTGTTGCATCCAAGGCGGTTGACCATGTCTAGACGTAACACTCCCAGCCGAATAAAAAGTAATCGTAATTATACGGTTATTGATGTCAGTGAAACGCTCGGCGTTCATCCTAAGACAGTCCGCAATTGGATTCGTGTTGGTCTGCCAGTTGTAGATTCAAAACGTCCACTGTTGATAAATGGTGCAGATCTGAAAGTTCATTTTAAGCAGAAGCGTAGTGCGATCAGATTCAACGTTGCTAAGCATGAAATGAGCTGCTTTCGATGTCAGGGTGCTATGAAACCTAACATTGAATCTGTTCAGTTTATTGAGCAGCCTGCAGGAATGGCTCTCATGAAAGGTGTCTGTAATGAATGCGGATGTCGAATGAATAAGTATGTCTCTTGGCGAGATGTTCATGAAATCTGGCTAGAACTCAAGGGTAAATTACCGATAGCACAAAAACACATAATCCTAAGAGATCAGAACCTCTCAAATTATCCTTTCAGCGGAGTTTCCAGTGATGAAAAATAATAGTACAAATAATGCTCGAATTATCTATGAATTTACTAAGTATCTGAAGGAAGCTAAGCGACTGGATGACTCGACGATAGATGGTGCACTCAAATCGATTAATCGATTTGAGGAATTCACTGGATACATCGATTTTAGGAAGTTTCGGGCTAAGCATGCTATCGGCTTTAAGAAACACTTACTAAATAAAAAGTCCCTTGTTACAGGCGAAAAGCTGAGCAAGGCAACTGTACTCACAGCGACTCGTCATATGAAGATGTTCTTTCAATACTTGGTAACGCAAAAAGGTTATCGGGCTAAGATCAACTACAGTGATATTGAGTATTTCAACTTGTCTGAAAAAGACACCCGAATCGGTAACACGAAACGAAAAAGGAACGTTCCAAAGATAGAACAAGTTATGCAAGCTCTGGAAGGCATGCCCAGCTCTACGGCCATTGAACTGCGAGACAGAGCTTTACTGGCTTTTGTTATTCTTACGGGAGCAAGAGACGGTGCGGTAGCATCAGCTAAGATAAAGCATATTGATATCGAGGAGCAGAGCTTTTATCAGGATGCGAGAGATGTGAATACCAAGTTTAGCAAAACGTTTATAACTTTCTTTTTTCCAGTCGGTGAGCTTGCGTTAAACATTCTGAAAGATTGGATGGACTATTTAGTACTGGAGCTGGGATACAAACAAAACTCACCATTGTTCCCGAAAACAAAGCTAGCTCACAATGCTAATCAGCAATTTGAAGCAGTCGGTTTGCTGGAGGAACATTGGAGTAATGCTAACCCAATACGCAAAATATTTGGGCAAGCTTTTGAGGCCGCAGGGTTACCTTACTTTAATCCACATAGTTTCCGAAATACGTTGGTGCGGCTCGGAGAAAAGCTTTGTCGTACACCAGAAGAATTTAAAGCGTGGAGTCAGAACCTGGGGCATGAAAGTGTTCTCACCAGCTTCTACAGCTACGGAGATGTACCTGACTACAAACAAGCAGAGTTATTGCGGAAATTGGCTGAACCAGCGGAAGGAACTTCATCAGATATGGAAGAACAGTTCAGGCAATTTATGCAATTTCAACAAATGAAAAAAAGCGCGTAAGTTACCGAAGATTAGCCTTGTCTGACTGGTATCAATAAACATTCGTATATTGATACCAGTTTTTTTATGATTGAAAGGGTATCATTAAACTAAGGTTGTTGATTTGTGATACCAAAAGTATATGATACCTCAATAGTTGATACCAAAATTCAAAATGAGTAGCTAATGCGCATATTTGCCTATTGCCGAGTTTCAACAACAGAGCAAACGACCGAAAACCAAATCATAGCCATTCGTCAGAAAGGATATGAGGTTTTGGATTCTAGGGTTGTGAGCGAAACTGTATCTGGTTCTGTCGAGGCCATGAAACGAGAAAAATTCAAGATGCTTATCAACCATCAGATGGAAAAGGGAGATATGCTGGTGGTTTTAAAGTTAGACCGGTTGGGTCGGGACAATATCGATGTTCAAAGCACCATAAAATTACTCACTGAAAAAGGAGTGAAAGTAGTGTGCTTAGATTTACCTGTGGCAGATCTTTCAAGTGCTGAAGGTAAGCTGATGCTTCAAATGTTCTCTGCATTTGCTGAATTCGAGCGTAACCGTATTCGTGAAAGAACGAAGGAAGGTTTAGAGCGAGCGAAGGCTCATGGGAAAAAGCTTGGAAGACCTGTAGCAAAGGGAACCACAGTATCTGTACAAGATAAAAAGGCAGAAGGGCTCTCTCAATCGAAAACTGCTGAGGTGTTAGGATTAGGGATTGCCACAGTAAAAAGGCATTGGAACAAATAGGCACCATTTTCCAATGATGAAATATTTCACTAGCAATTGAAATGAAACCGTCTGCCCAATAGACTGTTTTTAATGTATTTTATTTTGACAGGGAATGTATATGTACTTAGCTAGCATGAAAGCTGAGAATTTTAGAGGCTTTGAATCGACCCAGGTCACATTCAACAAAGGCTTAAATATTTTAGTGGGTGAAAATGATGCAGGTAAAACAAGTCTAATCGATGCAATTAGATTAGTGTTGGATACTAATTCAGCTGATTGGGTAAGGATTAAATACTCAGATTTTAGATCCGGGACAACAAAGCTTAAAATAACTTTAAAGTTTTGCGAGCTGAGTATACGAGATTTAGGTGCATTCGCAGAATATCTTACGTTTGAAGAGACGGGAACTGGAACTGTTAAAACCGTTCTTTACATTACGCTAATCTCATCAATAAATGAATTTCAGAAGAATAATACCCAAGGTATACGTACAGAAATCAGAGCTGGGTCAGCTGAAGATGGCCCTCACATAGATAGAGACACACGACTGTATTTGTCTTCGACCTATCTCAAACCTCTAAGAGATGCTGAAAATGAGCTTTCTGCTGGGAGGATGTCACGGTTATCACAATTATTAAACAGTAAAGGTAGTATAGGTGGTAATCAGGTTGATATTGAACGCCTTATTACACTTATAGTCCAGGCCAATCAATCAATAAAGGCGGATACATCAATATCGAGCGTACAATCTAGTGTAGAAAGGCTCTTAAAACAAATTACATTTAAGGAAACATCATTCAGACCCGTTATTGATATGCTAGGTAGCAAAAATTTCGACGATATGAGTACTGCGGAGAAAAACTTGGCGTTTAAAGCAGTGGTAGAGCGATTGAGTCTTGGATTAAATGAAACCGGATTATCTCATGGATTAGGTTACAGCAACCTACTGTTTATGGCTGCGGAGTTGACGCTTCTAACTCAAGCCGGTGATAGCTTTTCTCTTCTGTTAATTGAAGAACCAGAAGCCCACCTTCACCCTCAGTTGCAGATGAAATTCATGCAATACCTCGTTGAAACGCAAAAAGATTTACAATGCATTTTATCAACACACAGCCCTAACTTAGCTTCAAAAGCCTCTCTTGATAACTTAATTTTAATGAACAAAGGTCAGTGTTTTCCATTAAAAAAAGGGAAAACTTTATTGGAAGATGATGACTATCCGTTTCTAGAAAAATTCCTCGATGTAAGTAAAGCAAATATGTTTTTTGCGAAGAGCGCTTTGCTAGTTGAAGGGGATGGTGAAAATATACTTTTACCTACGATTGCTAAACTTATTGAGCGTCCCCTTGAAAACTACGGAGTATCCATAGTAAATGTGGGTAATTTGGCCTATAAGCGATATGCAAAAATATATCGAAGAAGAAAATCTACTGGGAGATCATTTCCCATGAAAGTTGCGTGTATTACAGATCTGGATATTTGGCCGGATAAAGCAGATCAAAAGCATCCAAGTGGTGTGGGTTTTAAGACTAGAAGTTTTCCGGATCGAGGGAATGGTAAAAAAGGGAATTTAAATCGGTGGCTCAGTTATTATGACGATAAGCCAGATAAGCTAAAAGAAAGAAAAGATACAAAGCGTGAGCAAGACGGTGAAAATGTAAAAACTTTTATATCTGAAGAATGGACTTTTGAATACTGCCTAGCTAAATCAGGATTAGGGAAAGAACTTTATTTAGCATTAAAAGGCTCTGAGGAAGGGTTTGATAGTCTGCGAGAAGATGCTGAAGAAAAAGCTATTCAAATTTATAAAATGATTGAGAGCATGAGCTCTGGAAAAACAGAAACAACATATAAATTAGTTGATGTTTTGAACAAGGAGTTCGAAGGAAAGCCAATAGAACTTAGAAAAAGACTCCCGTCCTATATTGTAAGTGCAATCGAATATGTAACAGAACCGTTCGAAGAAACTGCGTCGTCACATGAAATAGAAGGTATTCAATGATTCCTTTTATTACCGATGATGATATTGATGAAGTTCAAGTTAAGACGGGCCTTATCTTTGATAACGAACGTCGGCAAGCTATTAAAAGTTATTCCGACATACAGGCGTGCCCTGGGAGTGGCAAGACAACACTTATCGCCGCAAAATTAATATTGCTCGCAAGAAATTGGCGAGATGAATCAAAAGGAATATGCGTACTTAGCCATACTAATGTCGCTAAAAATGAAATTATTCAAAGATTAGAGAAGAGTGAATCTGGTCGAAAGTTGTTATCTTATCCTCATTTCATAGGTACTATCCAAGAGTTTGTGAACCGATTTTTAGCAAAGCCCTTTTGTAGATCAAAAGGTATAGCAATTAAGCAGATTGATGATGATGCTTGTGTAAAATATATTGAAAAAAGATTGTCTTGGAAAACGAAGAGGTATCTAGAAGGAAAACCGAAGGCTAATATATCTGATTTACAAATCAGATACGTCGATGGTGATTTTGAAAAAATAATACCAGGATTCACTAAGCATTCTTCATCAGATAGCTATAAGTGCCTACTTTCAATAAAGGAATCCATGATTGATGATGGGATATTCTTTTTTAGAGAAATGTTTGAATATGCTCAAGCTTATTTGAAAGTTAATTCGGATGTCATTTTAGCTATTCGTTCAAGATTTCCTTTGGCTCTCGTGGATGAGATGCAAGACACTTCACTCATTCAAGATGAAATACTTAACAAGATTTTTTTATATGAAGGAAGTTTATTTCAGCGTTTTGGTGATGCTGATCAAGCAATATTTTTAGGTGATGATGAAAATAGTAATAGCTATAACACATCTAAGTTAAAAGTTATTAATACTAGTCACAGATTTAATTCAAGTGTTGCTCTACTTGCAACTAGATTAAGTACTAATAGAATATCGCTAGTTTCTACTCAGGCTGATGCTACATGCCAGCCTCATACAATATTTATTGTAGACGAAAGTAGTCGAAGAAAAGTTTTAAAGGAGTTTGCAATTTTATGTAGTAGTCTCCCTATTGATAATGAACTCGCTTTTAAGGCCGTAGGTGGGGTAGGTAAAGCAAAAAAAGACGGACTGACTCTTCAGCATTACTTCCCTACCTTTGATAAAGGTAATTCAAATAAACATTTTAAACCTAAAAAGTTAATAGGATACTTTAGACTCGCAAAAGAGTTTAAAAGTTGCACATCGTCTGGCTATAAAATTATCTTGGAGGGTATAAGCCGCCTTTTATCTTTAGCTGGATATAATTATTTGTCAGTATCTGATTTAAGAGAAATCATAAGAGATAGTAAAGAAAAATTTAGCGTTAATGAAAAGATAATAGTTATTCTGATTTCAGATCTTAATGATGAAGCTTCGTGGTATAAAAATTCTTTGGAATTGTTGAGGCTTATTGGCTTGAAAGAATGGGAGACTGAAGTTACTGATTACATTTCTTTCTCCCCTTCAAGCCCTGAATTAAGTAATGAAATTGAAATTAATAATTCTTTCGTTGAGGTAGTCAATGATCGAGATGTTGTTATTGAAATTGATACTATTCATTCCGTCAAGGGAGAAACACATTCAGCAACTTTATTGTTAGAGACAAAGTATTATCAATATGATATTCATCAAGTTCTCGATAATATAGTAGGTTTAAAAAGCGAGTTACCGAAAGGTGCCAGGAAGAAAAAGTTTATGAAACAAATTTATGTTGCGATGACTAGGCCAAAGTATTTGATTGGTATTACTGTCGATAATTCTCGCATCACTTCGACTCAGAAAGAAGCTGCTGTGATGAACGGCTGGAGGATTGTAGATCTGACTGAAGCGGATACTTGAAAATGGATATATTATTTGGTGTTGTTGGATATATACTCAATTCAGCGTGCTTTTATTAGGAAGAATTTTTTATGACACCTGAAGAATGGTGGAAGAACTTTGCCCTGAATAGAGAAATAGATACGTCCGGCACCTTTATTTATAATGCAGTTAGAGCGTTGGAAGAGATGGAATCATTTCAACACTCTGTTGATACTTTTGAAGTTCTATATGGATTATCTGTCGGCATTGAGAGGCTAGCTAAGATTGCTATTATATTGGTAGAGCATACATCACAAGCAGATATTGAAAAACTTGAACAGAGCTTAATTTCACATAATACTCTAGCATTAGTTGAGAGAGTATCATCTCAGAGGGAACTGAAAATCAATGCGCAGGGTAAAGAGTTTCTTTCTCTCTTAACTAACTTTTATAAAAAACATAGGTATGATCGTTTTTCTTTTTCAAGTATATCTAATATTGAAAAAGAAAAATTTGCTTATCTAAAATTTTTAGATAAACACCTTGGTTCCTCTTTAAGCGCATCTGGTGACTTTGATCCAATTCCCAATAACGATAGGATTCGAAAATTTACGGGTCGAGTCGTGCTAAAAATCATAACTGAATTGTATAATGTTATTAGAAATGAAGCTCGTCGACTTAACATATATACTCCAGAAGTAAGAGGTGATTCTAAAGCTTTAAAGGTTTTTTATGGTAAACGCTTAGATTTGATTGATGAGCGATATGTCAGAAAAGAAATATTACTTTATCTTATTAGTAAGAAAGCAGGTGGAAATCATTACGAGCTTATAAAATCAATTGAAGCATTGGAATTAGATCAAGGGTTCATGCCAGAGTATATACAAGCTCTTTTAAACGATAGAAAAGTTACTTACGTGTCCGATCAAATTGACGATATTTATTTTGATATTGATGATGTCAAACGCCGTATTGAATTTCTTGATATTATAGACTGTGCACACCTTTCTTATAAGTAACTCGTTAGTTAAAGCGTTAGTAGGACATATTTTGTAAATTATATTTTTTATTTTATCGCATTTTACAATTCTTATTATTAAGCCCTTATATAATAATTGAATCTAAATGGCATTCTTAAGGTGAGTTATGCATGTTACAGAAAAGTTCCCCTTTGCGGCTTTGTGTATGTACCCACTCCACCAAGTCATCATTGGTCTTCGACGCTCAAGATAATCAGTTCTGTTGTAAGCACTACGTACTTGGTTATCATCTACATGTGCTAGCGCTGACTCAATCAAGTCGCGGTCAAAACCTTGCTCATTGAGCGTCGTACTTGCCAGAGAGCGAAGGCCATGACTGACTAAGCGACCGGCGAAGCCCATGCGTTTAAGTGCCATATTTGCAGTCTGGCTGTTGCACGGCTTTTTAGGATCGCGGTCAGAAGGGAATATAAACTCACGATGGCCGCTAATAGGCTTCATGACTTCAAGTAGAGCCAGCATTTGGTCGGTGAGGGGAATACGGTGGTCTCTGCGCTTCTTCATTCGCTCTGCAGGGATCGTCCAGACCCGACTCTCCCAATCAATCTCTTTCCAGCTTGCGCCAGATGCTTCGCTAGGGCGTGTCATGGTATGAAGTTGCCATTCGATTAGGCAACGAGTCGTTCTCTTGATACTAGCATTCGCTATTGCAGCCATGAGTTCCGGCAGTTCTGCAGGCTTAAGTGCAGCCATGTTCTCTTTCTGGGGTATAGAGCGACAATTAACTTGAACGGTTGAGCGACAACTATCTTGACCGGTTGTTCTGTTAAGGTTCGACACGACAATTCGAGGAGAATGGCGTGTCGGGAACTCACATCACAGAAAAACAAGTCAGGTTATATATGAAGTTTCGAAAGGATTTCACGCAGGAAGTTGCCGCCAGCAAAGCGAACATTTCTGTCAGTTCCGCCAGACGCATAGAGAACGGCCGTCACCAACCTAAAAAAGCCCACCGTCATTGGCGCACCCGGCCCGATCCCCTTGAGGCAGTCTGGGAGAGTATTGTTATCCCCCTTCTGAAGCAAGATAAGCTAATTACGCCAGTGGGCGTATTTGATTATTTGTGTGATTCGCATAGCGATCAGTTTCCTACCTCAGCGCGACGTACACTTGAGCGCAGAATTAAGAAGTGGCGACAATTACACGGTGGTGCTCAGGACGTAATGTTCTTACAGCACCACGAGTCAGGTTTATTGGGTATTTGCGACTTCACGCATGTTAAGTCTCCGGTCACTATCGGGCATGAGCCGTGTAAGCACATGTTGTTCAACTATCGCCTGGCCGCCAGTGGCTGGCACTACAGTCATGTAATTTATGGTGGTGAGAGCTTCGCTGCCTTCTCTGATGGGTTACAGAATGCCTTCAGAGCCAGTGGCGGCGTCCCCAAGGAAGTCCGCACCGACAGCTTGAGTGCAGCGTACCGGAATCATGATGATGCCGGTAAATTTACAGAACGGTATGCTTCACTGATGGCACATTATGGTTTTACCGGCACACGCAATAACACCGGTGTCGCGCATGAAAATGGCGTCATCGAGTCCAGTAATCGCCATATTAAAGCGCAGCTTGAGCAGGCGCTGCGCATTCGTGGCTCGTATGACTTTAATTGTCGCGACGATTATGAAGACTTTATCCGGCAATTAGTGGCGAGACGAAACAAACGCATTAATACGGCATTTATTAAAGAGCAGCGACAATTACAGCCACTGCCGCCGGCGGGCAGCGTCAATTACTCAACCGAATATGTGCGCGTCTCGCGCACCAGTACCATCAGCATTAAACGCGTCACTTATACCGTGCCTTCGCGTCTGGTAGGCAGTCGCCTGCGGGTGCAAGTGTATGATGACCGCTTAGCTCTATATCTCGGTCATGAGCTGACCTACACCTTAGAGCGGGTATATACCACGGGCACCGCGCGTAAACGCAGCGTCAATTACAAACACGTTATTGATGCGTTAGTAAAAAAGCCTCAGGCCTTCCGGTGTTCACAGTGGCGGGATGAGTTATTACCTAATGAGGATTACCGGAGTATCTGGCAGTACGCTAATGGCAATATGAAGGCTGATGATGCCTGTCGCTATATCGTCAGAGTACTTCACCTCGCGAGCAAGGGGGATAATGAAGTCAGGCTGGGTCGCTTCATTATGCAGCAACTGAATAGCGGCCGGTTACCCAGCTTGTTCGACTGTCAGGAACGCTTCCAACAGCAACCTCGCCACATCCCCCAGCTTCAGGTGGGGCAACACCCGTTAAAGCTGTATAGCCTGTTATTACAGGGAGGGAGGCAGACATGACTAATACAGCATCCCTGCCACTCATGCTCAAGAGCCTGCGACTGAGTGAGTTCAGGCTCCACTGGGAGAGCCTGGCTGAAAAGGCATTGCATGAACAATGGCGGCCAGAGCACTACTTAAGTGAGTTGTGCCACATGGAGTTGTCGAGCCGGACAGACAAGCGTCAATTACGTTATCTGAAAGAATCCAATCTGCCATCAGGCAAGCATGTTGGTGGGTTCGATTTTAATGTCATTGAAGGTCTCACCAAAGCCCGCCTCCATGAACTGGCGGATAACCATGAGTGGGTAAAACACGCCACCAATCTGCTGCTGTTCGGCGCAAGCGGTGTCGGTAAAACCCATCTGGCCAGTGCATTGGGCTACAGCCTGATAGAAGCCGGAACCCGCGTAAAGTTCTATGCGGCCACCGCGTTAGTGCAACATCTGCAGGAGGCAAAACAGCACCTCAAACTCCAGGACGCACTGAACAAACTGGATAAATACCAGGTGCTTATCATTGACGATATCGGCTACGTGAAAAAGACAGAGCAAGAAACCAGTGTGCTGTTCGAACTCATTGCTCACCGGTATGAAAGGTTCAGCCTCATCATCACCTCCAATCAATCGTTCGAAGACTGGGATGCACTGTTTACTGATACCACCATGACAGTCGCAGCCATCGACAGGCTCGTGCATCACTCACACATCATTCAATTAGAGGGAGAAAGCTACCGCAGAAAAGCAGCAATAAAACAGGAAGAATAACTCAGCGACAACCGGTCAAGTTAATTGACGCCAGACCGGTCAAGATAGTTGACGTTCTATA
>NZ_MDHN01000020.1 GCF_001757105.1 Alteromonas confluentis | reverse complement strand
ACAACACCAGCACCTACAGTACGACCACCTTCACGGATTGCGAAGCGCAGACCTTCTTCCATCGCGATAGGAGCAATCAGCTCAACTACGAATTTCAGGTTGTCGCCTGGCATTACCATTTCAACGCCTTCTGGCAGTTCAACGGCACCAGTTACGTCAGTTGTACGGAAGTAGAACTGTGGACGGTAACCTTTGAAGAATGGAGTGTGACGACCGCCTTCATCTTTAGACAGTACGTATACTTCCGCTTCAAACTTAGTGTGAGGAGTGATTGAACCAGGCTTAGCCAGTACTTGACCACGCTCAACGTCGTCACGCTTAGTACCACGCAGCAGAACACCAACGTTCTCACCTGCACGACCTTCGTCAAGCAGCTTACGGAACATTTCAACACCGGTACAAGTCGTTTTAGTCGTATCTTTGATACCAACGATTTCTACTTCTTCACCAACTTTAACGATACCTTGCTCAACACGACCAGTTACAACAGTACCACGGCCTGAGATTGAGAATACGTCTTCGATTGGCAGGATGAACGGCTTGTCGATAGCACGCTCTGGCTCTGGAATGTAAGAATCCAGTGCTTCACCCAGTTCGATGATTTTCTTTTCCCACTCTGCGTCGCCTTCAAGGGCTTTCAGAGCAGAACCTTTGATTACTGGCAGATCGTCGCCTGGGAATTCGTATTCAGTCAGAAGTTCACGAACTTCCATCTCAACCAGTTCCAGCAGCTCTTCATCATCAACCATGTCACATTTGTTCATGAATACGATGATGTAAGGGATACCAACCTGACGACCCAGCAGGATGTGCTCACGAGTCTGTGGCATAGGACCATCAGTCGCCGCAACTACCAGGATACCGCCGTCCATCTGAGCAGCACCAGTGATCATGTTTTTAACGTAATCAGCGTGTCCTGGGCAGTCTACGTGCGCGTAGTGGCGAGTAGGAGTGTCATATTCTACGTGTGAAGTAGAGATGGTGATACCACGAGCTTTTTCTTCAGGCGCGTTATCGATTTGATCGAAAGCCTGAGCTGAACCACCGTAAGTCTTTGAAAGGACGGTAGTGATTGCTGCAGTCAGAGTGGTTTTACCGTGGTCAACGTGGCCGATAGTACCCACGTTTACGTGGGGTTTCGTACGTTCAAACTTTTCTTTTGCCATTTTTCTAGTATCCCAGCAAAGTTACGTTAAAAATTAAATAATATTCAAACTTAAACATGAGCTGGGGAGAAAATGGTGCTGATAGGCAGATTTGAACTGCCGACCTCACCCTTACCAAGGGTGCGCTCTACCAACTGAGCTATATCAGCACTGATATGGAGCGGGCAGCGGGAATCGAACCCGCATCATCAGCTTGGAAGGCTGAGGTAATAGCCATTATACGATGCCCGCGTTCCTAATTCTCTGGCCACCTCATAGAAGAAAGTGG
Source organism: Alteromonas confluentis (assembly GCF_001757105.1). Classification (GTDB taxonomy): domain Bacteria; phylum Pseudomonadota; class Gammaproteobacteria; order Enterobacterales; family Alteromonadaceae; genus Alteromonas; species Alteromonas confluentis. Next base: position 26,156 of record NZ_MDHN01000020.1, on the reverse strand, counting down.
TGGAGGGGGCAGGATTCGAACCTGCGAAGGCTGAGCCGGCAGATTTACAGTCTGCTCCCGTTGACCGCTTGGGTACCCCTCCAGAGTTTGATGAATGGTGCCGACTGCCGGAATCGAACTGGCGACCTACTGATTACAAGTCAGTTGCTCTACCAACTGAGCTAAGTCGGCTCCTCATCAAGTGGGTGCGCATTCTAGAGTAACTCGTTACTCTGTGCAAGTGTCTTTTTTAATTTTTTTCGTTTTATTTTTTGAAGCGGTTAACGCTTATAAAACAACGAAAAAATGTTACGCGACAAGCTGACTTCTCGCGTAGCGGGCAAGACCTTGCACCACCAAATTCGCGGAACGGATAGTATCAGTGGATTCAATTATTGCAAGCATATTTTTGTCTCCACCACCGATAATTATCGCAAAATCGGATCGTTCGCTTGCTAATTGAGCAACGGCGCTCAAATAAACACCATTTACAGCTGCCAAGCATCCTTGACTGACACATTCCTCGGTATAAGTACCAGGTGCAAGTTGGGAGGGTTTTGCCTCTTTGGCAAACACTCTTGCAGTATTTTTAACCAGTGCATCCTGCATAAGATGATACCCTGGCGTAATCCAACCGCCTAAATGTTGACCATCGACTACAAAATCACAGGTAATTGCCGTTCCCACATCAATAACGCAAAATGGTTTTTCGGTCATTTCTTGCGCAGCGACCATAGCTAGCCAACGATCAACCCCCATTCTCGACACATTTTCATATCGATTTTTAATGCCGAAGTTTTCTTTCTCGGTAAAAATTTCGATAAAAGCCACATTTTGCTCAACACAAAAAGATGCGATTCGCTCAGAAATGTCGTTTTTGCCAACATTGGAAAGGTAGAGATGGGAAAAGTTTTTGTTTTTTAGCCAGCCTAGAAAGCTGTCGAGGGAAAGATGAACGTCCGGTTCTGCCACATTCGCATTATTAAGCAGAACCGATTTAATTCGACTGTTGCCTGCATCCACCAGCAACACCTGTTGTTCAGATACCACGAAGGCTCACCTCACCACCATGGAATCGCGTGATGCCATCTTCAGTTTCTACAAGTAGTGCCCCACTTTGGTCCACACCACGATCGATACCAGAGAATCGCTTGTCACCCATTTGCAATACAATTTTCTTGTCGGCAAACAAATCCAGGGCTTCCCAATAAGGTACGAACTTGCCAAATCCTTGTTGGGTGAATTCCGGTAGCATCTCGCGTAACGATTCTATAACCGCAGCAGCCAGTCGGTTTCTGTCAGGCGTTTCGCCCAGATACCCGGTAAGATCGCTGTGAGGCTGGCCCACATCATATTGGGTATCAGGTACATTGACGTTTAGCCCGATGCCGATGACACTATGGGCCGTAGCACCAATCTGCCCTTCTACTTCTATTAGTACGCCGGCCAGCTTACGGCCATTCAAATAAATATCGTTAGGCCACTTAAGTTGGGCATCTTCAATATTGAATTTACGTAGTGCCTCGCAAATCGCTACGCCCACTAATAATGACAGGCCCGCCATACTTTGATAGCCATCAGGAAACGACCAATACATCGACATGGTAAGGCTGCCCCCAACCGGCGCAGTCCACTTTCTGCCGTGGCGACCTTTACCGTCGGTTTGCACTTCCGCCAGGATCACGTCTCCGTCTGCCAAATCATGACGCGCTTTTGCAATGCGCAGCTTCATTTCAGCGTTAGTGGAAGGTAGCACCGGCTCCACCTGAATCATCGACAAGCCCGGACGTCTCAGATGCTTTTTAATATGCTCTGCACTTAATAACGCAAAACCCTGATTCAATCTGTAACCCTTACCTTTTACTTTGAAAACATCCAGCCCCCAATCGGCGAGCTGAGAAATATGTCCGGCTACCGCGGTGCGTGACAGGTTCACCTGCTGCGCAATCAGTTCGCCAGAATGAAACTGACCGTCAGCCAGCAATGAAAGAATATGCTGACGAATAATTTTTGATGCCTGCTTCATAGGTTGATTACTCCGTTGCGGCCAACCAGCCGCACTTCCGCTTCCAATGCAATATCGTAACGCTCACGCACCGTGTCCATAATTGAACGGGCAAGCTTAACCACATCGTTGCCAACAGCTTCACCGGTATTGGTGAGCACAAGGGGTTGCGTTATGTGGCAGCGAACGCCACCTTCGGTCTTTCCTTTAAAGCCGCATTGGTCGATGAGCCATGCGGCGGGAATTTTTACGCCATTATCAACAACAAAACCAGGTATGGTTGATGCCGCTTTTTTAAGGCGCTCAAAATGACTGACACTGACCACCGGGTTTTTGAAGAAACTGCCAGCATTCCCCAATTCATCAGGGTCGGGTAACTTCGACTTCCGCACAGCAATCACCGTATCATAAACCTGTTGCGCGGTAGGATTATCAAGCGCAGCCAACTCACCGTAGCTCACCACCGGGGAATACGTTTTTGGCAATGCGAAATTCACGTGGGTAATGAGCGTCTTTCCTGCTAACGCCTTTTTAAACACGCTATCGCGGTATCCGAACTCACACTCACTGTTATTCAGCGTTGTCGCTTTGCCACTTTGAATATCGATAAGCTCTACCGAAGCAATAAATTGCCCCACTTCCACACCATAAGCACCGATGTTTTGAATGGGCGACGCCCCTACCGAGCCAGGAATAAGTGCCAGATTTTCCATTCCGTACCAGCCCTTGTCCAAACAGTAAGTCACCAGCGCATGCCAGTTCTCACCGCCAGCTACGCGTAGCAGGTGGTGAGTATCGGATTCTGCGTGTTCGATTCCACGCATTTCATTAATAAACACCTGGCCGTCGAAGTCTTCCAGAAAGAGTGTATTGCTTCCGCCACCCAACAAATAATTGGTGTCGGATTGCAGCCAGCGTGCCCGGAACAATTCGGGCGAAGAGAAAGAGATTATCTCCCTGCCGGAAGCCGGAAGATGGAAAGTGTGGTGTTGACGTAGTGAGGGCACAGATTCAGCTTTATTTTCTTTGTATGACTGTTCGCAATGGTAGGCGAACCGCCCTGAGATTAAAAGTAGCAGTAGGGATGAAAAAACCTAGTCTGAAAGTCCATAGGTGACCTGCAGCAAGACATTATTCTGTGGCGATAGCAAAATAGTGTGCTACCACGTCTACCAATCGGTGGCAGTTCACCCATTCAGCCTGTTCAATTGTGTCTGTATGTTCTTCCGCCACTTTATATAAAGCAGAAATACCAGCCCGTTGCCCAGCTTCCATATCAGAGGTTTTGTCTCCCACCATGACCGAGCGGGATAAATCGATTTGGTGCTCCTCCGCAGCCGCTATCAACATGCCGGGGTTGGGTTTACGGTTTTCACAATCTTTCAGGTACTTGCCCTGACCGTGCGTAGCATGGTGTGGACAGAAGCGAACGTCAGCAATAGTAATCTGGCGACGGGCGAATTCCTGCTTCATCCAGGCGGTCAATGCGAGAAACTCATCTTCGGTGTAGTAGCCGCGACCAATGCCAGCCTGATTCGTCACCACCACAATCAAATAACCTTGTTCGATAATCTTCTTACAGGCTTCAAAAACGCCTGGTACAAAATCAAATTGTTCAGGGTGGCAAACATAGCCGTGGTCGATATTGATTACACCGTCACGGTCGAGGAAAAAAGCCCGGTTAGTCATAGATACCGTATTTGTTTAAATCGAGGGAAGCATTATACGCAATAATCGCGACAGGATTAAGGTGAGACTGTCAGCGAGTATTGTTTAATCGCTATGCGCAAAACGAAAGAGCAGCGGATGTCGCTGCCCTTTTGAGGAATTGGTTAATTTAATTCAGGTAATACCTGGCTGTGTAGGATATCGATAAGCGCCGGGTTACTGATATCGTTACTCCATAGCTCGAAATTACGAAACCCTTCATCAATAAAGAACGACATCTCGTGAATAAACGCTTCCTCGGTAGTCCAACCTTGTCCACTGTCGAAGCGCTCAGGAGATTCCGTAAAGCTACCAATAGACTGACATACAGCAAAGCTCAGCTCTGTCGCCTGCTGTGCAATGTGATAAACACTGTATTCAGACTCCCGGGGGTTCGTTGCCATGCGCGAACTACACCACCAGATAGCGACACCGCAGCGGGAACCCATCGTGGCCTGACAATAGTCGAAGGCGTTCTCAGCCAACGTTGGCGAGCGAAAGACTTCATGAACCTCCATGATAATCGATGTGCGCGGAAACGCCGCGTTGTACATATCCATGATGGTGTTGTAGCTATTCAGTAAACGCGCTTCGGTATAACCGGCCGCAGTAAATTCCGCTTCACTCACACGCCAGTGCATTTCAATGCCATTCGTCATCGCCGCGTAAGAGAAATAAACCCCCGCTAAATTGGGATGGCTGTCGAATTGCTGTCCAAGGGCGGCCACCAGCTGTGATTTAAACGCTTGGTAGTCAGTATCCCAGGGTAAACAAGTGGTCTTTGCCTGACGGCGGAAATTGAAATCGAAAGTTTCACAGGCAGCGAGTACAAAATCCGGCATGGCAAAACTATCGAGAATGGCCAGATTAATCGCAGAATTCAGTTCAGCCGCTTTTTCCAGCTCATTGCTGATAGTAGAGAAATCAAATACTCCTGGCGCTGTGTTGATAGCTGCCCATTCAACTCTTACCAAAGTGCCGCTCATGTGCGCCTGGTCGTTAATACCTTCCCGCACCAGTGTACCACCGCGATGATTCCGCGTGATCACGCCAGCGCTATGATAAATTCCTTCAGGTGCTGCTTTCACTCCCGGCTCAGGAGCAGGCTGCGGCTCGGGTTCGGGCTGAGGTTCAGGTTGTGGTTCTGGCTCAGGAGCGGGTGCTGGCTGATGTCCTCTTCGCATTTTACGTTTGAGTTTCCGTTCATGACGACGGTCTACCGCTGAGAGCGACCTGGCTTCTTCCGCCGTAACAACAGTCTCGGTGGCCTCGGCGGCCTGAACCAGATTGACCGCACTCAGCAAGGTAATACTAAGCGAGGTGAATACACTGACAATGGGTAAATGGAGTCGAACTTTCATAATGGTCAACCTTATCGATACGAAACACGGTACGCTGCGAATTAAAGTTGACCGATGGAGTTCTATAAATCTTCCTGCGAATACGTAGGTATAGAGGAAAACATACCTTTGGGAGGGACAAAAAACAGGGACATTTTAGGTGGGTAGAAGCGGGAAAACAGGGTCAGAAACAAAGCCCATGATCATAGTGGATTTTTCGGCTCGCGCTCAATCAGAGCATTAAAAAGCAGAATAGCAAAGTAGCAACCTCCAGCGAATTGCGTATTGTCAAAAATAACGTCAGGTAAGCAAGTGAGAAGGTCAGCGTGATAAAATTACCACTATAATCATTTTTCCCACAGATACAGTCGACTGTCATAACTTTCTGCCACCACGGTCATATGTGTATTGATATATTCGAGCGTTTCAGCGTCTATTATGCGATTAAGGCCTCTTACTGGCGCAGCCACAAATAGCACTCGCTCATGTTGCTGTAATACATCCTGCAATTCCTGCTTTGAACGAAGTACCGGATTACCGACAAACTTATCAACGTAGTAAGGTGACTGCCGAACGGTGTCGTACACCACTTTACGGTCGGTAATAGTTTGAATGAAGTAGCTGCCTTTCTCTTTAGCGTAGTGCTCTGATACCAGGGGGATAGTGGACATCACCACATCGCCTTCGCGCCGATACTGCTTCAGTGCGAGGGAAACCGTTCTGCCATCAACACCTGCAAGACCTGGGCGGTAGTCCACTCGCATTTGGTCGATGTTATCACCCATGAAACGGTAAATGTGCATCAGCCCAGACGTGGCGGGTAAGAACAATAGAAGCGCAAGCAACGTAATGGCGATTCCAGATTGCAGGTTTCCGGTAGCGCCAGAAATGCGTTGCCCTACGCGCTGTAGCCCTTTCACTGAATAGGTAAATACGGCGGCCACTGCCAGCAAAAATACCGGCAACACAAAGTAGAAATAGTGGGCATTATAAAAGCCTAATAAGTTTGTCAGCGACAGATAAGCCGTCACCACAAACAGCATCACGAAACTCAGCCTCCGTTGATAAAACATCATCACCAAACCAACGACAAAGAACAGGCTTAGTGCCAGGTTGAATTCGGTAAAGAAAAAATTCTGAATGTAGTAGAACGGATCGTAAGACGGATCGGTAAACGTTAGTTTCGGCGCTGACGTGTCACTTTTACCATAGCCAACCATGATGTAAGGCTCCTGCAATAGCACACGCCTTATACCCTGCCCTATAGCGACGAACAAAATTAGTACCGCGGCAATCCACAGATTGGGCTGGAAGAACCATTTCCAGTTACTCCATCGCATGATAAGAGCTACCACCACCATAACCGGCAATACAAGACCAGACCCTTCCCAACTCAGGTAGCTGAAGGCAAACGCCACGGCAGAAAACACAGCGAGACGAATACTGATATTCTCGTTGCTCAGTAACCGATAAAACGCGATCAGCGTAAGCAAATTGAAAAACTGAATTTGCGAAGGGTGAAAACAATTCTGTGCCCAGTAAATCGCCCAGGGCGACACTGCATAGAGTAAACCGGCGATCAGTCCGGTAATACGATTAAACCATTGTGACCCACAATAGATGATTACCCCACAGGTTGCAGTGCCGAACAACAGTGCCGGGATGCGCAGGCCAATATCGCTGTAACCCAATATCGATACTGACGCAGCCAGAAAATAAGGCACCAGTTCATACGTGGCTAACTCCACTTCCATGCCGCCTACCATCAAATACGGATAGCCGCGCTCGAGTACACCACGGGCAAACCCGGCTATTGTGGCTTCATCCACCGTTAACGCCTGCTGCCCCAGGCCATCGACTCGCAGTAAACATGCTATGGCGACTATCGCTACGCCAACAAGCCAGAACAAATAGTGATTGATAAGCCCAAGACTCGGTTCTTGCTGACGATCAATTGGAACTGTGGCTACGGCGGGTCGATTAAGCCAAATTTGAATCATCGAGGCCAAAATAAGCATGGCCCAGATAAGCGTTAGAAGTAGTAGATTCGACCACGCAAATATCTCTCTGGCTGAAAAACGTACGTCTTGTGCCACCAGCCAGGCGACAACCAGCGACAATGTGCCGATGAGCCCGGGTAGAAAGAAGCTGTCGAGAATTTGTGTACCGTTCAGTCCAGCAAGGCGGCCACCAGCCACGGCTCCTAATGTAAAAAGCAGTATGGTCAGTACCGGTAGCCAGGGCATGATCTGCGCAAGAGGCGGTGCGGAAAATGCCTCATTGACAGCCATCTGAAATATCGGTTGCTCTGAGGACAGCGCCAGCGACAAAGGTGGCAACGCTTTTTTTGCAGCGGTGATATCTGGATTGATATAGGTAGAGGCAGCATCGCGTTCTATTAACCATTGCGGCTCAATATAGCGGGTGCTAACAACACCACTTTCTTCAATAATGAGCCCCCCTGCTATTTGAGGTGGCATTCCGCCGGTAAAAAACAAAAATTGGATAGTGTTGTCACCCGCGTGCAACCTAGAACGAAAGCTGGTTAATTCAAGCAAATTATCGCTGGCGGAATAAAGACCGGCACTGACACCATTCACTACCACCTCGAAAGGCACGGAACTGGCGATGGCAAACCAGGCTTGACGGGTGGCATCAGATACCTGCAGGTTTCCAGACACACTGACTGTCCAAAAGTTCTCACCAAACACCGTCAGCATGTCAGGACGAGGCAGTGTAAGAAATAAATCGTTAGACACATTGAGTTGCGCGGGGGTTTGCCGGTGCGACTCAATAGTCGCGTTGTGCCAGCGAACATCATCGTAATTGCTGTCTGACCAGGTGAGCTGACTTTGTACAGGAGGAAACCGACTCGCAACTTTCACGTGTTGCCCTGAATAAAAATACTGTAGTAATCCTGCATGGTTTATCGTTGCCAGCTCGTACCTTAGCTGAACGCCCTTCGGAAACGTCGCTTTGTTCACTTCAAAAGCAAGCAGGTTCCGCCCACTTTTCAGCCACGGTGATACATCAATAACCGCGGTAGGCAACATGGACCGCGCACGTTTTTCCTGTACTTTACGGCCATTCACATACACCACGATATTGTCGGAGCCAGACACGGTGAGTACCGCCCGTTCGGGCACATCAGCAAGATCTACCGCTGCGCGAAAATAACCATTTGCAGTAGGAACGTCGGTACTCAGCCATTGTGAACCGTTCCACTGCACCGAATAGCGTGTATTCGCCTCATCCACAGATTTAAGATAGCCAAAGAGCAGTACGAGACAGATGAATAAAAATGCTGGGGCCAGCTTTAGTGATCCTCGGTTTATCATACTGCCTCAGGAACCACTCAGGCCTTTAACCGCCCGGTAGTTTTTATCGCTGTCTAACTGAATGGAATGTTCATAAGCGTCACGGGCTTCAAGAATGCGTCCACTGGCCACCAGGCAATCCCCTTTTGTGGTCCAGATATCAGCTTCAACGGAGCGGTTGCTGATTGCAGGGATCAGGTTATCCGCTAACAGGTTACAGGCTTCATGTTGACGGGTCTCCTTGTAGATATACAGCAGCGCAAGTTCAGATGCAGCATTACGCCCTATTTGCAGCCCCTGTTGATAGTAATCTTCCGCGCGATACCAATCGTTGTCCCACAATGCCAGTAATGCCATTCGATTCAGCGCTGTCTGAGTCATTGCAACTTCCACGCGGTCCATTGCATTATCACGCAGCACGGCCTGATTCTTCGTTCTCAGCAATACATCGTGTAGCGCTAGCACGCCGTTGAAATCATTGGCCGCCAGGCGCTGACTCATCACATAAGCACTTGCCAGGGGGGATTCAGGCCCTTCTACCTGATACGCCACGTAAGATTTCAGTAGAGGTAAGCCTGTAGAGAATGCTATAACCGGGTCCAGCTCTGTGATCTCTGCCAGCTGCACGATGGCACTTTCCACCTTATTGTCATTTAAGTCCCGAATACCCTGATTGAGTTTCAGGTACGCCAGCAGTACTGAACCGGTGCCATTTAATAGTACAAGCGCAGCAATAAACACCGCCACAATCAGAACACTATGCAACCAGCGATAGACTTTGGCCCAGGCATATACGGTAAGCAGAACCGCCGTTAACAAGGCAAGCTTTGGTCCCCAACCCAGTATGCCTGTTGTAGCAGCGAGGCGGTCGGAAAATGCATAGGTGTCGAATACCAGCGGCGTTTCCACTGACCGCCCGGCATTTGGTACATCGTGTAGCGCTAGTACATGCTGCATTTCCCGGAACTGCGTACTTTCGGTGATATATTGCAATAAATGAGCGCCGTCGAAAAAGCTAACTTGCTGGGCAAGGGTGAAAACAAACCCAAAAAGAATTAGCGAAATGACGAGTCGCAGCAATGGCCTTTTCATCGCAGTGGCCAAAAGAAACAGCCCCATCAAACCCGCTGAAAGCAATAGAATATCCCGGGTTGCGGGGGTCAGCTCAGTTAAACGACTACTACCGGAAAGTGGCATATTCACCCACACGCCAGACATCCCCAACATCATCAAGGCACCGGCAAGCAGTAGTGCAGGATAACTCTCAGCAAATCGTAACGGCGATAGGGCCCGATGAATGAGAGAACGGAATGACAACGTCGTTGCAGCTTTCATCACGCGCTGCCTTCACTCGCCGACGGCGTTGACGACTGCCGGTTGGTAAAACGGGCTACCAGCGCAGTGACGTCCTGAACACTGAAAACTCTGAATGCAAACAGCCCTACTAAATACAAAAAGAAAAATACGACGGTGAAAATTATCTGGTCCCAGAACGTTTGAGGTAACCACAACAAAGCAGGTAAACAACATAAAAAAGAAATGAATGCTGGACGCCAACAAAGTGAGATCCAATTAACGGTAATCTCACAGCACTTCAGGAATTTCAGAGCCAGTATAAAATAGCAAAGCTCCCCGCACAGCGTTCCCCATGCTGCTCCCTGCACACCCACCAGCGGAATAAGGATAACGTCAGCAAGCGCATTCACGGCGAAGCACCCCAGTGCCGCAAGCAAGTAAAAGCGCTGATGATTAAGTGCCACAAACAAGTAGCTCAACAGCATATTAATAAACAGGCCAAATACGGTGAACGCCAGAACGCGAAGTAATCCACCGGCCTTTGCGAATTCATCCGCATAGAACAGGTTAACCAGGCTATCCGCTGAAATGAAAAGGTACCCGGTTAGTGGCAGCGCCAGCAGAACAAACCCTTTAAGGCTTAAAAGAAAAAATGCATTCAATTGCTCTGCGTCGCCCGCGGCAAGCCGGGACAAGGCCGGGAACAATGGCAAACATAAAGCGAAGGGAATCATGTCAATCATCTGCACTACTTTGTAGGCTGCGCTGAACACGCCAACGGCGGTAGCGCCCAGCATCACCGACAGGATCAGCACATCCACTTGCAGCGTTAGACGACGAATGACCATGGATGCACCCACCGGCACGGCAGCACGAAACAAAGACAGTGCATAGAGCCAGTCGCGACCAAAGCGGATCGTTACGAAGCGTAACGAAACCACCATAAAGAAGAACAGGTACTGCAACAAATTGGCGACCAGATAGGCGAAGCAAATACCCAGTAAGGGGGAATTAAATGGCGATGACGGGCCGCCCCACCACCAGGCCAGGGCCAGCAAAATGATTTTATGCGCGACAAAGCAAAACGCGTTGTAACCCATTTCTTCAAACGCCCGGCATACCGACGAATAAACGACGGAATGATAAGTAGCAAGTACTGCTGCCGCCATGATGATGCAGGCACACCACGAGGTTGTTGAATCGAGTAGCCCCCAGCCAACAAGAGTAATGATCACAAACATGATTGACGACAGACACCACGCCAGCGTAAGCACATTCCCCATAATATAAGCGGTTTTACTTTTATCTTTGGCGACCTCGCGGACGATTAAATTTGTAAGACCGAAATCAGCCACCAGCTGACAGACACTGGTAATGGCCAGAATAAAGGAAAACACACCAAACGCTTCAACACCCAGTAAATTGGCGCACAGCAGTAGGATCAGAAAACTGAGTACGCCGCCCACGCCTTCACTGGCGAAAACGTAAAGCAGATTTTTAGCGACGTTTTCGTTACCGCTCATTTAGCCCTGGCTACCACAGGCGGTATTAGTAAATAACACAGCATCTACATAGTTCATCCATGCGGCATTAAAGGCGCCCAGAAGATTCAAATGAGCATTGATACGGTCATCTTCCGCCTGAATAAGTGCTTCCAGACTATTCAAACCACTTCCTACCCTTTCCTGCTCGCTCTGCCAAACCTGCTCGCGCCTGGCCAACTCCATTTCAGCGACTTCGATCTTGCTACGGGCACTGTCGATACCGTTTTTTATCGCCTCGGCTTGCAGTGCCTTCACCTTTTCAAGATATTTAAGCTCAGTGCTCACCGCTGTGATGGATTTTTGCAGACTACGGGATTCACCATAATTGGCAGGTACGGCACCCAGCGGATATTCAAATGATAGCCCCACTTCTCCGTAGTCCTTTCTTACAGCAGACTCGAAGTTATCCCCGCTTCTCAGTTTTAAGTATAGATTCATCGACGGCTTCAGCTTACCGCGCTGGGTGGCCAGCTTTTGATGTTCGAGTTCAAGCTGGGCACGCAGCATGCTGATATCCGGTTGCGCACCAATAAGCGTATTGATATCACCGATTTCAACTTCTTTTTCGATGACGCTGCGAAGTTCCTTATTGGCTTTACCGTCTTCAAATGCCATTAAGGTGACATCCTGGCCTGTTAGCAAAGACAGATAACGAATACTCATTTCTCGCTGACGGTAGGCATCGGTCAGTTTTTGTTTCAAGTTGTAGTAACCCGCACGAGCAGCAACCAGATCGTCGGTGGTCGTTACCCCCGCTTCCAGTGTGGTGTTCATGTTATCTAACTGTTTGCGGCGTTGATCAATGACAGGCTCAAGCAAATCAATTTGGCCACTGTAGGTCAGAGCGTTGAAGTAATACTGACTTACCAGCTTATAAGCATCCTGCTGGGCAGACGATAACTGCGCCATGGCAACATCGTAGCTAGACTGGTTCTGGTATTCTGCCAGGCCATCTTCACCCAACCAGCGACCATCGCGGTAAAGTCCCCACTTCATATCGACTTTGCCCAGCCACGCCTGACCTTTTTCATACACATTGGGGATGGCGGGATCCTGCACTGGTCCGTTTTCGATGGCGAAGAAGCTGGTGGGCTCCCCACGGGCTGCGTAGACATCTACGCCAACCGTGAGATCAGGCATCCATTTGGCTACCTCTCCAGTTGCTACCCGCTCCTGCGCCACATCGAGCTGCGCTTTCGCAGCTGCAGTAACGTCACTTCCTTCACAAACCAATACAGAAACCCGCTCAAACGATGGGATTACTACGTCTGCTGATACTGAAAACGCCGTCAGCCCGACTAATCCAACTAAACCATTAAAGCGCATCGCCAACCTCCACTTTATCTCCATCTTTTAATGCCTGTTGTCCAACGACAACCACGTCCTGTCCAGCTTTGAGGCCACTACGAATACCTACATAACCCTGCTCATAGCCGGTAAGTGTTACTTCATTGAGTCTTGCGGTTTTACTCTCATCCACGGCGAACACAAATGCATTACGTCCGTCGCTACCAAGCAATGCGATAGCGGGAATACGAACAGGGTCTTGACCCTGCTCAAGTAATTTTATTGAGGCGACCCCGCCCATGCCCGGACGCAATTTCAGATCCGGATTGTCCAGACGAGCAAACACGGAAAGTGCGTCAGACTGCTCGTCTACCTCGCTGCCAATTCTAAGTATGCTGGCCGAAAAGGTCTGCTCAGGAAACGCATCAAGACTGACATCCACCGCCTGACCTAGCGCCAACTCTGCATAAAACCGTTGAGCAACTTTCGCTTCAACGTAAATAGGATTGGTAACGCTCAGGGTGACCAGCGGCGAGGAAGTTCTTGCCGTGGTATTGGCAAATGCGCTAACGGAGGTAACAACGCCGCCAACCGGTGCGTTTATGGTTATCTGCGAGTAATCAGATTTTGCAGTTTGCAGTTCGTACTGGTTGGTCAGCAGTGAGGATTTGGCCTGTTTCGCGGCAAGTGCCGCTTTGGACAGTTCGTCTTGCCCCACCAGCTTCTTACGAAACAATGCCTGTACTTTTTCAAAGTTATCCTGGGCAGCATTATTTTCTTCTTCGGCAATCTCCACCATAGACTCAGCCAGATCGAGCTTGGCTTTAATCAGATCCGGATAGAAAGACACCAGCGGCTGACCTTGCTTCACCAGTTCACCGGTTTCCACATGTACGGTTTCAACCATAGCCTGAAATCCCGGGTAAACAGGCAGACTCTGATTCTCCACTAACACTGCCTGAGTAACCAGGTTTGAGGACACCGGCGCTGATTCTGCGCGCACAATTTTGACCGGTATCGGCGCATTTTTATCCCGCGCAAAGGATGGACTGGTGGCCTTAAGGTGTGAAGATACGATTTTCATCGCCCATGCACCCATGCCAACCAGTGCAATGAGTAGCACCAATAACAAAGCGACGGAAATGACTTTTTCCGATTTTGTTTTTTTACTTGTCTCTTCCATAACTGCCACTTTTACTACCTGAAATTACCACTGAACACGTTTACTACCAGCTGCTTAGTTTGCTCCCGAATGTCCTTTGACATCAGCCAGACAATAAGCCCAAAGCCGCCAAAAATAATCACTTCCCGAACCATGACCCAGAGATTATGCAGAGATAAAAATTCTTCCATCGAGCCGTGGTGCGGTCCGAGAAACAAGGTCAGCGGCGAATGTATACGGGCATCCACAAACGGCCACAACACCACGGTACCAAAGCTTGGATGCCAGCCCGGGTTCGGACCGGTAAACCAGTCGACAGCAACATGACTCATGAGGCCGAAGCCTACCAACAACGCAAAAAATCGATTTTTCTTTTCATCAATACCGAATACCCGGCCAACCAGCCAGAATATCGCACCTGCGAGCAGTGCAAACACGATGGAGTGGGTTGCTTGCCCATGGAAATAATGATGATGCTCACCAATCAGTGGCCCCACCAGTAAGTCCAGATCCGGCGCATTAGCCAGAAACACGGCGGCAAATACCAGTGGTACAGAAAAGCGTGTCACATAGTGTGGCGCTATCATTCTGCCAACCATCAGACAATCAATGCCACATGATGCGTGGCCCAGTGTGCTTGCCATTATTTCCCCTGCTCACTGCTTACTACTTGCGGCTTAACGAGTTGATCGGCAATGGTGGTCAGCGATGCTTCCAATTCCCGATTGCGCACATCCACATCCCATATTTCAAAATACTTCGCCCCCAACGTCATTCCTGCTTCTATGGTTGCATTCACACTGCCTTTTAGCAGGCGTTCCGGCTGTCGGGTTTGGTTACCAATGAGTTGCAGCGTGCAGAATGATGTGTCGCATGCCTTTTCAAGAAACGGATAAAGCGGCGCATTCCAGCGCTGTGACTTCCCGCTCCACCATGCCGAGAACAGACCGAATCGCTTGCCGGCTTGTTGCAAACCATATTCAAGAGCGGCGTCTGCCGGTTCGTAAGAATCGAGCACTGGATGAATTTCAATATCCAGCGGCGTGACGGGAAATGCGCTAACATACGCATCGATAATAGAATGCAATGCGTTGATATGTTTCTCAACGGTATAGCCCGCATCATGCCACGGGCCGCTAGATACATTTTCTCTGCGGCCATTGACCCGCTGCTCGGGCAACTGCATCTCGAAGCCGTTTTTAGAAGAATGCGTGATGTGCACCAACGCAATTGCGCTTTCGTCTTGATAGCACTCGCCTAATGCGGCGATGAGGGCACGCCAATGCTTCAGGTAAATGGTATCCCAGGGTAACGGAATTCGTTCCTGCCGGTTCCCCCTTTCAGAGTAACGGGTTTTAAATTCATAAGAAAAAGGCTTCGCACCAGCGTCATAAATCCAGGCAGGTGCTCTGGGGCCATTAAGCACGCTGAGCGTTACCTTTTTATTGTGCTGCTTTGCCTGATTGATCAGTGCATCTATGGCGCTAAAATCATAGCGCCCGATTGCAGGTTCAATATCATCCCAGCCAACACGGATAAGGTTGCCGTGCACAAAAGTCGCAGATAACACTTTGTCACTGATGCGGGGGCCGGAACTAACGAAAATACCGTTGGGCGGAGCGATTGTTAACGTTTCACTTTCTGCACTAGCAGGCACCAGCGCACCTGCTCCGACAAGTAATATCAGCGTTAGGATAATCCAGAAAGAAAGTGAAGTTTCGCGTCCGTGCATGTTGTTTTTATCCTGCGGCTTTAATGCCGCACCACTGCGGCAACACCGGAAAATAGTGCGACGGATTTACCGTAAATTGCCGGTAGTCTTCAGGAATACCGATGTCGATAAAAGGACCAATGGCTTTCACCGCGTACAAACCCGATTTCACCAATAACGGCAGAACTTCTTGTTCCAACGAAAAGGACTGGTTTATCGGCATCGCAGCAATCACACTAGCAGGAATACTGTAAATCCCTGCGTTTATCCAGCCACTTCGTTGCACTGGCTGTTTTTCGTAAAAAGACGTTATACGACCGCTGGCGGTAACCGCCACTTCGCCGTAACGACTGATATCATTCACCTGCGCGACCACCATGGCAGCGCCTCGCTCAAATGCGGTGTCTCGCAGTTTGGAAAAACGGAAGTCGCAATAGCTGTCGCCGTTGAAAATAAAATAGTGCTTTGCAGGGTGTTGCTCGTAGCAGTAGCGCACCGCGCCCCCTGTTCCCAGTGGCTCAGGTTCAACGACTAAGGCAAGCTTGAGGCCTGGTAGCGCGTCCTGCTGATCTGCGATGAAGGTATCAAACTGTTCAGCTTTATAGCCTGCTGCAATCACAATGTCGTGAATACCCTTGCGATACAACATGTTCACCATGTAAGCCAGATAGGGAATGCCATTTACCGGTGCCAGAGGCTTGGGCACGTCACTCAACACTTCACGCAGCCGGGTGCCTAATCCACCGGCCAGAATAATGGCTTTTGAGCTCATACTGGTTCTCCGTTACTCAGTATCGAAACTGAGGTAATCACTAGTTACCCCCCGCGAGACTATCTTCGCAGGATTTCCTACTACAGAGCAATTATCGGGAATGGATGAAATGACCAGCGCATTGGCTGCAATCACCACATTATTCCCAATACTTACCGCGCCCATAATTTTCGCACCCGCACCGACAAACACGTTGTCACCTAATGTAGGCTTGCCTTCACCGGTGTGATCTCGGCCAATACACACGTTCTGATTCACCGTAAGATTGCTGCCAGCCAATGCAGGATCGATTTCAATTCCTGCGAAATTATGCAGAACCAGTCCGCGACCTATTTTCGCCGTAGGTGAAATACGGCAGTCAGTGAATAGTCGCAGCACACCTTCGATGAGCCAGGCAAAAAATGATAACAGCACCGCGAGAATATCAGGTTTCACGGCATGGCATTGCTGGCGCAGACGAAATGCCATGACTGCCAGCGAGCCCCACTGCAACGTCATTTTGATGTACTTGTTCACAAAGTTATCTATACGGGTATAGTGACGACGCTTGCGCCTAAGATCGACACGCAGCGCTGCAAAACCGTTATCGACAACCGCGTTGTCAGAAACACTATTCGGCATCGACTACTCTCCGGCGTTCGATAAAGTCAATGCGCACAACATTTTGTCTACGTTCGCCTTTGCGCTGCTCTCGGATATCTGCAGGCAGTGCATCCGCATCCATCTGCCGGTTTTCCCAGAACCTTGGCTGATAGCTCTGCCGGATATATCGCTTCAACTCCGGCTGCAGGGATTCATAATCACCGCTCCGCAACATCTGATAAATCACGGCAATGCCCTGCGCCAATACATCCCATTCGTACAGACTACCTAAAGTTCTACGTGCTTCGGTAGCAATTTTTTCGGCCATCGCAGGGCGATTCAGTAACCATTCAATACTTTCAGCAAACTGCTCAATGTTATGATCTTCAGCCAGCACCGCATTTTTCATATGATGCAGCCCTTTTGCTGCACCGGTGAAACCGGCAATGGGAATATTGCCGCACATGTAGTTCAGAATTTTTACCGGGTGACCCGGGCAGTCAGTGCGGGGCAGCGTGGCCACATCCGCCAACGCCAGATAATCAGGTAGTTTTTCCAGCTTCAGACCTTCTACGATATCCGTGATGTCACCAATATCTAATTCGGCAATCTTCGTTTTAATCGTTTCCAGATCTTTCGGATTGACGATATTGGCCGCCAGGATCAGTCTGAGATTATCTAACTTCGGCTTGATCACTGCTGTCGCTTCCAGCAGGTAATCAATGCGCTGAAAGGCATCCAGACTACCGGTGTAAATGACAATGTTATCGTCATCACCATAGCCGTATTTTTGTCGCAGCGTCGACTTATCATTGGTTTCAAACATCCCCGGATTCACGCCCGCCGGGAGTACCTGAATCTTTTCTTTTTTCACACCGAGTTTAACCAGATAGTCTTTCAGCGAGTCAGACACGGCAGTGACGTAATCGCCGGTAAAAGGAATCGTTTTGTCCAGCAGTCTGGCCAGCTTCATGGCGAAGCCTTTGGACCAGATAAAATCGTAGGTCACCAGTTCATCCACCATGTTATTCACGGCGTTATAAAGCATGGGCTTGCGGGTAACCAATTTGGCCAACCAGCCAATTAACGCGCCTTCATAGTTGTGCGCATGAATCACATCAATTTTATACTTCCAGATTAACCAGATAAGCCGGAAAACCATCAGCGGGTCGTAGACAAACTTTTCTAATGCCGGGCCGACTTTTACCCGCTTTTTATTCAAAAACGGGAACGACACCCGGTGAATTTTCGGGCCGGTTACCGGAATATCCTCTTTAATGGGATAGGTAAGAATATGCACCTCATGGCCCTGCTCGACCAACGCTTCTGACATCTCGCGAATGGATGCCGGAGAACCGTGATTTGCCGGAAACGGACAGGCTGCCACCATGACGACTTTGTGTTTTACTGACTCATCCATGCTGTACTTCTGCTTCTGTTTCTCTGATCCTCGATGGATTGATAATTAAGATATCCGGCATGCTTTCTATTTTTTTTGCAAAGCCGCCATACATGGCTTCGAGGCCATCAATGATTGGTTGCGGCTGTGACTGCCAGGCCGATTTGCGCTGCTTTACCTTAAAGGGTTTATTGCAGTCGAAAAAGGCCAGTACCTCATCGATATTTTCCGCCAGCGCCTCATATTTGATCAGCATTACCGGATGCCGGGTTTTAGCCGGGTCGGCCCAGTTGCTCAGTTGCCGGTCGAGATGAAAGGCATCCTCGCCCCCTGCCAGATATTGTTCCAACGAAACGCCTTTTAATTCAGGCGCTGTAGTCGGACTATTATCGTTCATGGCGTTCGCATGCATGCCCTGATAACCACGGCGAAATACTGACAGCACGCTGTTGTAAGGATTACCGAATACGTACCCGAGTTTCACTTGCTTCTCGTCGTTATACACCTCTGGAGAGTAGGCATGTTCGCGGGGCGTTTTGTCTGCAATGGAACCGATATGTCGGGCCAGCGCCGTAGAGCCCACGCCCCCCATAGAGCAAAGTGCGACTGAAGGTCCGGGAAATATAATTCGACGTAATGCAGGCGCTTTGTTGATGAGAGACACCAGACCGTCGAGCTTTATCGTGTCCATATCTGCCCCTCCCTGCCAAGTAAGTTAGCTAAGCGGAGCTGCTCGTCCTCAAATATTGCTTTTAGTTTTTCTTTTGAAGCGGCGTCCATACCCGGTATGGGTTCTGATTTCGCATTAAAGCGACGCACCATTTGTGCCACGCCGGAACGTTTTAGTCGTTCAGCAAAACCAGTCATGCCTCTTCTCGCCATAAAGCGATAGCATCGCACCAGAATGTTTTCGAGTTTAAGAAAGCGATAGTTCACTGCCTGATTACGCTTTTCCTCCACGCCTTCGGGCAGAAAGCTGATATCCTCTACGCCAATGAACTCGAATATTCTGCGGTAGCATTCGGCGAGATCGTGCTGCATTTCCTCAAGCACCAGAACCAGAATATTTTCTTTCGGAAAACGTTCAAAAAACGGCACCAGATAATCGGTGTAGTACCCAAAGCGAAGCTTTCCTTCGTCTTTAATATATTGGGAGAACGGATAGTCAGGTGGCAGATCGCCCTTACGAATGAAATGCTGATAGTCTGAATAGGTGCGAGCAACCGGATCGCGCACCATAGCGATAATTTTCACATCGGGAAAATGCTGGTAGATGCGTTCCGCGGCATCAGGGTGGTACATGTAACTAATAGAAAACTCACCTTTGCGTTTATCCCCCGCGCCATTGAATAGCCCTTTGTACCAGTCAAATGTTTGTTGTTCATACAGGTCACCGAAGTAGTGAATTTCCTTCGGATTCCCATCAAATATTTCGGGATGTTGTACAAGATTTTCGAACAACCAGGTCGAGCCACACTTGCCCGAACCAATGCCAATAAAATCCATATTAAAATCTTGCTGTGACATTTAGCTCTCCACTGCCTGCGCTTTCTTTTTTATTCTCGCCGGATTGCCTACCGCCATGGTGTCATCTGGAATGTCGGTAAGTACCAGGCTGTTTCCGCGGATAATCACGTTATTGCCAATGGTCACACTGCCCAGGATTTTTGCTCCGGGCTCTATGTATACGTTGTCGCCAATCACCGGCAGGGTTTTACTTCCCCGCACATTGCCTACGGTCACCCCGGAACCCACAGTAAAATTCTCGCCGATAGTTTCAGCCAGAATGAATACTCCGCCAGTGCCGTTTACGGCAAACCCTTTACCTATACGGCAATGGGCCTGAATGCTGATTCCTGTAAGACCCTGAGTAATAAAGAACAGCGGATAATAAAGTACTTTCAATACCAGTTTTAGTGGCTTAGGGCCCACGTCACCGGCAAACCTGCCAAAGCGATAAACGCAGGTAGCCAGCCAGGTTCTGCTGACAAAGCTCAGTAATCGGCTGACACCTTCATCGTTCTGACCGGTGGTGCTCAGGCGTTGACGGGCATCGGCTTTAAGATTTTCAAACATCTGTAATCTCGTTAATAATTATTGTCGTTGCCTGCCAGCTTTTCGCTCATCCAGTTGGTTTCTCTGGAAATGATGCGCGCCGGATTTCCCATCACCGTGCAGTTATCCGGTACGTCATTAATCACCACCGAATTAGCGCCAATCACCACATTGTTACCTATGGTGACACTACCGAGCACTTTCGCTCCGGCCGCAATTAGCACGTTGTTACCAATTTTAGGCGGCTCGGGCTGCCCGCGTAGGTGACCAATAGTGACGCCCTGAAACACAATCACGTTTTCCCCCATCTCACCTTCGCTGATAAAAATGCCGCTAAAGTTGTGAATGGTGAAACCTTTTCCAATCTTTGCTTTCGACGGTATATAGATACCAAACCCGGTTACCACGATGGCTTTTAGGAAAAAATAGGGAATGCGAAATAGCGCGCGAATGAAGCTGACTTTAATGGTGCGGGTCCAACTACCATAGCGATAAACGGTACTGGCGATGGTACCCGGGTCGAGAAAAATTCTGACGTTCTTCACAAACCAACTTTTCTGGCTCAAAAACCAGTCCTGCTTGAATTTAAGATCGCCTTTGATTAACTCAAACACGCGCTGCTACCTGACCTTCAACATAAGTTGATAGGGCGTTAAGCGTCTCGAATACTTCTGGGTCCAGTTCATCAGATTCAATTTCAATATCGTGTACCCACTCAAGCTCCACAATGAGTGAGATACGATTTATCGAATCCAGATTCAGCGGAGCATCTGTTTCGATAGTGCTGAAGTCCTTTTTGCACACTTTTGTCAGTGTTGCTCGTAAAGACGTGATGATTTCTTGTTGACTGCTCATAGTATGCTTCCTGATTACTTAGCTTTCTTTTGGAACAAGCGGATTGGGAATCTTTCGGTGATCTGCATCGCCGGTTTGCCGCTGATATTTATAATATAAGTGCGATATATCGCTTCGACGTATTCCGGTGCGCCAGAGGTATGTTCATTGGCCAGGAACACTTCGCGGCCAAAGTCGACAATTTCACGATAGGTCTCAAGGCCTATTTCCCGGAGCAATTCACCGATACCAATTTTGCCGTCCAGCATTTGTTTGCGGACGTCATCATCTAGTAAATCCATGCGCAAATAAGAGGTGGCGAAAGCATAGATATCCGACGTGGTTTCGCCTTTTAAAATAACATCGCGCTTCAGCGCGTGATCGCCCACGTTTGCGTTGATCAGTGGTAGAGCCTGCGTTAACCACACCGGTTCCTGCCATTGCTTTTCAACGCGAATTTTCTCCCAGAAAAACGCCTCCAGGCTTTTGGTAACCGTTCCATCCGTCACCAGTAGCGTTCGCAGGAACGGGGGCAACGCTTCCATATCCATTGCGTCGTCATTGATATTGTGAACAATGCCACCCTCAATGAATCCTCTACTTCTAAAGTGTTCTTTCAACATAATTGCTTCCTTTCTGTCGCGTCCACTGCCCGTGTTACAGGTATTTTCTTAGTATTTTTCCCAATGGACTTCGGGGTATCTCACTTCTGAACTCGATCATCTTTGGCCATTTATACTCAGCGAGATTCGCCTTACAGTGCGCCACAACATCACCTTCAGTAAGATCATCAGCAACGACTACCGCCTTTACCACTTCGCCGTAGTCGCTGTCTGGTTTCCCAAGTACCACCACCTCGCGAACAGGTTCGAGGGCCATGAGTACCTTTTCAACCTCAATCGGGTCAACCTTTAACCCAGCAACATTGATAAGTTGCTTTTTACGCCCTGTTATAAACAGGTCGCCATGAACGTTCTTAAACCCGATATCCCCTGTGACATAGTTGCCTTCGATAAATGTCTCAGCAGACGCGTCTGGATTATTTTTGTATTCAGTCGCAGCTGAAGGACTCTGCACCACTATGTCACCTTCCACTCCTGGCGGACATTCCAGACCATCCTCATTAACTATTGAAACGACATACCCCTTTAGAGGGCGCCCTACCGAGTTTGCGGGTGCATCGCCAATATTAAGTGCAATAGCGCCGGCTTCCGTAGACCCATAAAGCTGACAGGCGGTAACAGTCAAAGTTTGCTGTAGGGCCTCACGAATCTCATCAGCCAAGGGAGCACCGGCGGTAAAGACCAAACGAAGTTGTGATAAGTCAGGTTGCTGCTTTAACCGTGTCGAAGCTAGCATCTTAAGCATGAAGGTTGCGGAGGGGTAAACCGTGACAGCATGTTTTTCAAGCGCTCGAATCACGCTTCGAGGATTAAATTCACCTGGCGTAATGACCAACTTGGCGCCATTGAGTAGGGAGGCCATAAATGCATTTGAAAAACCGTGGGCATGATGCAAAGGAACTGAACACAGGAATACATCGGTAGCATCGACCAATGCCGTTTGCGTGAATGCTTCATACTCGGCAATAAGTTGCCGATAAGTTCGTACAACTTGTTTAGCCTTACCTGTAGAGCCAGAAGAGAATAAGACGAGACCCGGCGCTTGAGCGTCATCATCTTCAACTACACTATTTCCATCTGCAGTATCTATTGATTCAAATGCTATCGTAGAAAGCTCAACGGATAAGCTCGCGATACGGGTAATTTCTTCGGTAAGTGCAACGACGAGGGATGCCTCGGATCGTGACAAATAGTCCGTGATTTCGGTGTCTGTGAACTTTGAATTCAACGGTAAAAGACAAGCACCAATTTTGAAAGAAGCTAGCATGGTCGCTATAAGCTCTATACCAGCTGGAAGTGATGTGGCAATGACCTTACCTTTCCCCATCCCTTCTTCGCCAAGGCGCAAAGCGATACTGTTTACCTGGCTATTTAATTCAGAAAAGGTCAGGTCCTGATTACCACACACAACAGCAACTTTATGAGGATATTCCTGAACCTGTGTATAAAAATGTTTGTACAGCATGAACACTTACCTCAGGAAATCTTCGCGTGAAGTTTAAACAGCTCGTAAAATGCTTTCAGGATAACGAAAGGATTAGCGCCCGTTTGCTCGCCAGCTTCTCTGGGGTAATGACTAACCGCCACATTAATCATGCTGAAACCTCGCTTCTTAGCTAATGCCAAAAGCTCGGTGTTAACCATGGCCCCGCCAGCTTCTAGTTTGATCACATCGAAAATATCGCGACGGAACAATTTAAAAGCACAGTCGATATCTTTGACTTTTATCTTGAACAAAAATCTAACCAGGCTTGACCATGCCCAACCATTAACACGTCGATGAAAGGGATCGGCACGATTCTCTCTGTAACCAAGAATCAGATCATAGCTATCTACATAAGTGAGCAGACGGGTGATTTCCTCTAAATCAAACTGACCGTCTGAATCAGAAAAGAAAACATAGTCATTCTTTGCAGCAGCGAAACCACTACGTAAAGCTGCGCCATATCCCTGATTATATTGATGATGAACCGGTTTGATTCGCTCATCAAATGCTGCAAGTGTATCTATGATTTCGCCCGTACTGTCTTCTCCACCATCGTTAACAGGGATGATGGTAACGGTATGAAAATACTTCGAGAACGCCTTTATTGCATTTTGAATTGAGCGAGTAATATTTTCTTGTTCGTTATACGCCGGAAAAATAATCGATACGCTAGAAAGCTTCTCCGGTGATTCCAACACTGCAATACGCTTCTTCGGCGCTTCATGCGTGTCTATAAAGTCAACTGTCGCTGTGGCACTTCCACTGTTCATCTTTTAGTCCCTTACCCCTTCATCTACGCTATCATCAGACGGTGTCTGAGATGCTGCTCAACACGTTGATTACGCCACGATTCCACTCCATCAAGCTCAAATTTAAAGCTCTCAACGCGCGCACCCAACTTCTCTAATGCGGAAACCACTTCCCGCTTCTTATTGTGTTCACAGTAAAACATCATGAAGCCACCACCACCGGCACCACTTACCTTGCCGCCAATAGCACCTGCTTTTCTTGCGGCTTCGTACATCTCATCGAGTTCTGCATTGGTAATGGAACTCGCCATCTGCTTTTTCTGCTGCCAGGCTTCATGTAATAATTCGCCAAACTCGTTTGTCTTGCCGCGTAGTAAAACCCGCTTCATATCTAACGCGTGCTGCTTGATCTGATGCATTGCGTCGATATTCGAAGCCTTTTTATCCTCAACGTTCTTAATCTGATCTTCGATGATGGTGGAGGACAAGCGAGACTTTTGGGTATAAACCAAAATCATGTTGTACTCGAGTTCGCGAACCACCCAAGGATCAATCTTGAGACGATTTACCAGTACGCTATCGCCGTCAAACTCCATAAAATTGAAGCCACCAAAAGCTGCTGCATACTGGTCTTGCATTCCTCCCAGCTGTTTAAGTTCAAGTCGTTCAATATCGTGAGCAAGACGGCCAATTTCATAAGCATTCATAGAGAGGCTTTCCATCTCATTGAAAGCACCAATAATTGAGACCATCATTGCTGATGATGAACCCAGCCCAGAGCCAGGAGGAGCGTCATTGTGCGTAATAACCTTCAAACCGCATGCCTGGCCCATGAGATGTTTGTAAACTGAACGCACGAAACAGGCATCGGAAAAGGGTGATTCAAGCGTTGAACTGCAGAAATGGGTTGTCTTGTCAAAATCGTATGAAGTGACAGAGATATCAGATTGCTCACTTCGGACTAAACTGGTGTAAGCGAATTTATTGATAGTGGCATTTAGAACAAGGCCACCATAGCGAGAAGCATAAGGGTTTACATCTGTACCACCGCCAGCGAACGATATGCGTAACGGAGCTCGAGAACGATAAATTTCCATATTTACATCCTTGAATAAATGCTGGCATAACCGGGGTAATAGCTTTACCAGCGCGTCGCTTCATCAAATACTTCCTTTAGATGACCCTTTGCGACTTTTTTCAGCACTCTTCGATTGCAGAATCGGAATGCTTAATAATAGTTATATTGTGTAAATGTAGAGCAATATTAGTACCACTCAGATATTCCGAAAATGAGATCTCGGATATAGATCATAAAAATCATTGAGTTAATCAAAATATTCAATGACCAATAATAAAAGTGAAAACTTGATTTGCTATGGCTACAGTACATTTATAAAACTTTTCATGCACCAAATCGATTCTTTTCTAACCGGGCTATTTGCGAACCAGATGATTACTGAGCAATATGAGGCAAATGCATTAGAAATTTTTTATGGATTATGCCGGTTTGGTGACTCTCGAAGAAAATCTAAATATCTGAAAATAAATAAATATTTAACTTCACGAACAACAAAGTGTAAAAAACATAAACAACACTTTTGAATTTCTCTTCTAGATCAGTAGTACCTTTTTTGTATTTTTCATTATGCTAAAAAAGACGCTCTAAAATAGTGCAAAATTTCACCATATTGAAAGATTGAACACCCGAGCATAATCATTAGAAATGAAGTTTTTGGGAAATGTCTATAAAGGTGTCAGGTTATAAACGCAAAAAGCCCGCTCAAAATGAGCGGGCTTCTTTCGAATTTGGAGCCTGACGGTGTGCTACTCTCACATGGGGAAACCCCACACTACCATCGCCGCTAACGCGTTTCACTTCTGAGTTCGGAATGGGATCAGGTGGGACCACGTCGCTATTGCCGTCAGGCATAAAACTTTTTTATATAAAAACCGAATGATTTCTCGGTTCTTAGAAAGGAGGAAAACGACCTACAGAGGTTGCTCATCATCCTTTAAAATTTTTCATTCACCGCCTGCCGTTGCAGTGCCGATGTTTATCAAAAAAGCCCGCTCGAATGAGCGGGCTTCTTCGTAATTGGGAGCCTGACGGTGTGCTACTCTCACATGGGGAAACCCCACACTACCATCGCCGCTAACGCGTTTCACTTCTGAGTTCGGAATGGGATCAGGTGGGACCACGTCGCTATTGCCGTCAGGCATTAAACTTGGTTGTTACCGACATCGTCAGTAACTTAACAATTCTGGAAAGCGTGATACGTTTATCAATCAGAGTAACGCTACTCTAACT
>NZ_MDHN01000019.1 GCF_001757105.1 Alteromonas confluentis | reverse complement strand
CCAAGCCTGTCAGCCAATGCTAATACCTCAAGCTTCTTCTGGATCTCATTGTCTTCCGAGGACAATTTTTCAGGCTCAGTGACTTCTGATACCTGTAGCTTTCGTCCGGCGAAGTAAGCATTGAACCGCTTATTTTTACCGGTACGAATTTCAATTTTCTGGTTTGCGATTGAGTGTTTAAGCGGGGAGTCGATGAAGTAGAGTTTTCCGCCGTAGCTAAACGTATGGTCGTTGCGTATTTTCCGGTAGACCTTGGTGATGCAGATATCATCAAGATTTGCGTAGCGTGGTACAGGCGTATATTCGGTGTCTGATGATCTTGATTTTACAACCAGGTTTTTACGCCAGAACTGGGGAATGAAGACGTGTTGGAGATAGCTATTCGCGCCCGTCATGTCAGTAATATTGTTGAGTCGTAGCTCCGGTATCAACCTGTCTTGCAGTGTATCAAAGGCGCGTTCAATCCTGCCTTTCCCCTGAGGAGAACTGGCGAAGATGATTTCAATGCCTAGCTCCTCACAGGCCCGTTGCATCTGGGAGAAGTTGCAGCGCTTAGGGCCACCGAATATTCCTGCACGATCAACATACAGGGTTTTAAATACACCGTATTTCTCAACGACTGAGCGCATTACTTTCATACAGCCTTCAGTCGTTTCTGACGGAAAGAACTCAGCATGAATATCGCTGTTGGCATCATCAATCATGGCAATTAAACACGACTTTCTATCGCCGAACCAGCGATGTGTGCTGCCGTCCATTTGCAGCATTAACCCTGGCGCTTCCATTCGCTCTCTGCGCTTGTGAACACGGGTGCGCCTACGCTTCGCTCGTTTTACATGATGGATATCATGTGCCCATTTACGCAGTGTCTCGCGCTTAACAACAATGTGTTCGTGCGTCTCAAGTATCTCGGCAAGGTGCAACAGGTTCAGGTCATAGTATTTCTCGCGAATTAGCGACTGAACTTGCTGCTTAAGCCTATCTGGAGTTTTATTAACTGGCTCGCTGCCCGAATTACCATGAACAACAAACTGTAGTCCTTGGCTTCGGTAACGCTGTAAATAACGTTCAACAGTACGTCTGGATTTATTGAGGAGCTTAGCGGCATTGGCTATCGTAATTTTACGCTCAGCCACTTTAGCGATGACATCAACTGTCAATTGAGCTTTGGAATTCAACACAATCATCCTTAGCGTTCCTCAAATGCACAAACAAAACATTCAAAGAACACGGTTAAAGATAACCGTCAATTTCCCTTGGTAATTAGCGACTACGACAGAATCGCGTGGTAATTAAAGTACGACAAAATCGCTTGGTGTTAACATATTTAAGTGTGTGATTCATAGAGATCGTTTCAATATAATTCGACTCTATGAATAAAGAAATTAGACAGCGACTCAAGTGGATTGAGCTTTACGAAGAAACTGAAAATGCAGGTCTGGTTTGCCGCAGGTGTGGTATATCCAGGCCCACCCTTCGTAAATGGTTAAACCGATATAAAGAAAATGGTCTAGACGGTCTTCAGGACGTTTCTAAACGCCCTCATACCTCGCCAAATGCTAAAATAAACCATCAGATAGAGGAATGGATTCTAACCCTGAGAAAAGACAGGAAGCTTGGTGCGCGGAGAATCCAAAATGAACTCCTTCGCGAACATAGTGTTCAATTATCGCTTGCTTCCATACATAAGGTGCTGACTAGACATGACGTTAAACCCATAGTATTTCAACGGAAGAAAAAAGACTTCATCCGTTACCAAAGACCTATTCCAGGTGATCGAGTGCAGATGGATACATGCAAAATCGCTCCTGGAATTTACCAATATACTGCTATTGATGACTGCTCTAGATATCGCGTACTGGATGTGTTTAACCGGAGGTCGGCTGCAAATACCCTTATTTTTATCGATAAGGTAATCGAGGAAATGCCATTTCCAATACAGCGAATACAAACCGACCGTGGTACAGAATTCTTCGCAGAGAAAGTTCAGCGAAAGCTGATGGATTATGGCATCAAATTTCGTCCTAACAAGCCTGGTTCTCCTCACCTGAATGGCAAGGTTGAAAGGTCGCAAAGAACAGACAAAGAAGAGTTTTATTCAACAGTAAACTTGAATCTAGACGAACTGAAAAACGAAACATTGCCCGAATGGCAGCATTACTACAACTGGCAACGGGCACATGGTTCGTTCAAGGGAAAATCGCCAATGGATATTGTCTGTGAAAGACTTGAACAAACCCCACTTTGGGAAGAGGTTCACGAGGATTACATAACTGAGAACGAGCGCATTCAGCTATCAAATTATCAACGCGACCTACAACTGAGAAAAGTGAAATGATGTCTATGAATCACACAATTTAAGTAGGCAGGAAAAATTCTGCCTTATTCACTGCTTCCTTGAGTCTTTTCAACTCATGCCCTTTCGAGTAGTAACCATAAGACATGGTCTTGCCTCGTTCATGACCAACTATCTGAGCCGTAACATTCTCCTCAACACCTGCTCGTTCCATTGCTGTTATATACATGTGCCTGAACGAGTGAAAGCTCTTGAGTTTGTTGTTGGTGACATGGCGAGTCTTAAAATTTGAAAAGGTTCGGCTAGCAGTCTTACTGCTGATACCAATCACATACTCTTCGTCTTGCTTGCCTTCGATGTGTTCAAGCAAGCGAGCACCCATGAAGTCTGGTAAAGGCACTGTTCTTGTTGCTGCTTTTGTCTTACCTTTCTCAATGTTTTAATTGCCACTATGCCTTCATCAACGACAACATGCTTCTTTTTGAGATTACAAAGTTCACTGATGCGACAACCTGTGTAAATCCCTAAGTCCACCAGCAATGAATAAACAGGCTTCTCCCATTTATAGGCACGTATTATTTCCACCTCTTCTTTAGTGAACGGTTCTCGCTTCTCTGACTGTGCTTCCTCTGCGCTTGAGTAAATATGGTCATGGAAGGGATTGTCGCCTTTCACTTCATCAATCTTTTTAAGATAAGCCCAAATGGTGTTGATACGGCTAATTGTTCCTTGAACCGTTGTCTTCTTGTACGACTTGCCAAGGTGCTTAATGAATGCGTAAACAAGCTTACGGTCTATGTCTTCGATCACTAAGTTAGGTGAATCAATCCAGTCGTAGTTCTTGAAGCAGAACTTGCCGAAGTCCTTAATAGCTTTCTCGATCTTATGCCTGTGTTCTTCAGTCTTGCTCTGACCGACATCATTGAGCCACATCTCATAACCGTCCAAAATCGTCAGGCGATACTTACGGCTGAAGTCTCTTGCTCCATTAACGGTCATGTAAGCTTCAAGTTCTAACTGCTGACCTTGCTCCTGAAGTCTTTCAGGATAAATAGCCAAGTCCCATTTCTTTGGATGGTTTGCGCGGTCTCGCTCCATCTCACGCACAAGTTCCCTGAAGCGTTGACCATCTGTATTCGTGATAGTCCGAAGTGACTTGCTTTCAATCTCACCATTAAGAACATCACGCTTCTTACGTGCTTCTCGGATGTCACCTGTTTCAAGGCTAATTTGAATGAAGGACTGGTCTGGATACTGGTTCGCTAGATGCTTTGGGACGCGACGTTGATACCACCAGATGTTTCCACGTAGTTTCAAATGCTTAGTGTCCTTCAGTGCGCTCACAAATACTTCTCCTGTATACAGAAATGTAGACAGTATTGTTGTCATAACTAACTGAAAGTCAATAGGAATAAGGGCTTCATAGCTGTTTGCTCGGCATGATGTAAGCCACCCATAAGCTTAACGCTTTAAGAAAGGCGCTCTTCGGAGCGCCTTTTTGTTTGCCCAGCGAAGCTGGCAAACCCGTCAGGTTGAAAGAAGCCTGAATCACCCTGACTGAGGGGAAGATAATCCGAATGGCAAGGGCGTTGCTGGCTAACGGCAGGGTCTGAAGGAAGCCATAGGAAGTTAGAAGTACACAACGAAAGTGAACCTGATTCGGCAATGCAGGAGGGTAAGCGTGCAAAATAGCGTGAAGCCCGATACTCGGTCAGTCCTGTATTGTGCTTGAGGGTGGGATTTCTAACAGGGAGCCAGTGCAGTAACTGGGGAAGCCTGACACCGTCTCTGGTGATAAACCAGAAGCATCTGTACGAGAGGAAACTCAAGGCAGGTGTTGGTGCGAGGTGGCAGATGATGCCGTAGTAGTGAGTAAGGTCCGGCCTGAGAAAGCCAGTAATGGTGTGGAGGATAAAACCGGACTGACCATCTGCATTAAGTCAGATGGGGTCTTTACAG
>NZ_MDHN01000018.1 GCF_001757105.1 Alteromonas confluentis | reverse complement strand
GAAGCTATTTAGGGTTGTATGGTTAAGTGACTAAGCGTATACGGTGGATGCCTTGGCAGTAAGAGGCGATGAAGGACGTGTAAGTCTGCGAAAAGCGGTGGCGAGTTGACAAAACGCATTTGAGCCATCGATGTCCGAATGGGGAAACCCACCCGCTTGCGGGTATCGTTAACTGAATACATAGGTTAACGAGGCAAACCCGGGGAACTGAAACATCTAAGTACCCGGAGGAAAAGAAATCAACCGAGATTCCCTGAGTAGCGGCGAGCGAAAGGGGACTAGCCGATATCTGTTGTGATAGTGGAATATTCTGGAAAGTTTAACGGTACAGGGTGATAGTCCCGTACACGAAGTTGCAACAGGTACATATTAAGTAGGTCGGGACACGTGTTATCTTGACTGAAGATGGGGGGACCATCCTCCAAGGCTAAATACTCCTTACTGACCGATAGTGAACCAGTACCGTGAGGGAAAGGCGAAAAGAACCCCTGTGAGGGGAGTGAAATAGAACCTGAAACCGTATACGTACAAGCAGTGGGAGCCCTTCGGGGTGACTGCGTACCTTTTGTATAATGGGTCAGCGACTTATATTTAGTAGCAAGGTTAAGCGAATAGCGGAGCCGTAGCGAAAGCGAGTGTTAACTGCGCGTTGAGTTGCTAGGTATAGACCCGAAACCCGGTGATCTAGCCATGGGCAGGTTGAAGGTTGAGTAACATCAACTGGAGGACCGAACCCACGCCTGTTGAAAAAGGCGGGGATGACTTGTGGCTGGGGGTGAAAGGCCAATCAAACCGGGAGATAGCTGGTTCTCCCCGAAATCTATTTAGGTAGAGCCTCGGACGAATTCCTTTGGGGGTAGAGCACTGTTAAGGCTAGGGGGTCATCCCGACTTACCAACCCTTTGCAAACTCCGAATACCAAAGAGAACTATCCGGGAGACACACGGCGGGTGCTAACGTCCGTCGTGAAGAGGGAAACAACCCAGACCGCCAGCTAAGGTCCCAAAATATTGCTAAGTGGGAAACGATGTGGGAAGGCTAAGACAGCTAGGAGGTTGGCTTAGAAGCAGCCACCCTTTAAAGAAAGCGTAATAGCTCACTAGTCGAGTCGGCCTGCGCGGAAGATGTAACGGGGCTAAGCAATATACCGAAGCTGCGGCAATGCGATTTATCGTATTGGGTAGGGGAGCGTTCTGTAAGCCGCTGAAGGTGAACTGTGAGGTTTGCTGGAGGTATCAGAAGTGCGAATGCTGACATGAGTAACGATAATGCGGGTGAAAAACCCGCACGCCGGAAGACCAAGGTTTCCTGTCCCATGCTAATCAGGGCAGGGTAAGTCGGCCCCTAAGGCGAGGCAGAAATGCGTAGTCGATGGGAAACGGGTTAATATTCCCGTACTTATATAATCAGTGATGGAGGGACGGAGAAGGCTAGACAAGCTTGGCGTTGGTTGTCCAAGTGAAAGTGAGTAGGCTGAGTGCTTAGGTAAATCCGGGTACTTAAGGCCGAGACACGAGACGAGCCACCACGGTGGTGAAGTTGTTGATGCCCTGCTTCCAGGAAAAGCTTCTAAACTTATGATTATGTGAACCGTACCCCAAACCGACACAGGTGGTCAGGTAGAGAATACTAAGGCGCTTGAGAGAACTCGGGTGAAGGAACTCGGCAAAATTGTACCGTAACTTCGGGAGAAGGTACGCCCCTGCGTGTGATAAGACTTGCTCTTTGAGCACACGGGGGCCGCAGTGACCAGGTGGCTGGGACTGTTTATTAAAAACACAGCACTCTGCTAAATCGAAAGATGACGTATAGGGTGTGACACCTGCCCGGTGCCGGAAGGTTAATTGATGGGGTTAGCGTAAGCGAAGCTCTTGATCGAAGCCCCGGTAAACGGCGGCCGTAACTATAACGGTCCTAAGGTAGCGAAATTCCTTGTCGGGTAAGTTCCGACCTGCACGAATGGTGTAACCATGGCCACGCTGTCTCCACCCGAGACTCAGTGAAATTGAAATCGCAGTGAAGATGCTGTGTACCCGCACCTAGACGGAAAGACCCCGTGAACCTTTACTACAGCTTGGCACTGAACATTGAACCTACTTGTGTAGGATAGGTGGGAGGCTTTGAAATATGGACGCCAGTTCATATGGAGCCGTCCTTGAAATACCACCCTGGTATGTTTGATGTTCTAACGTTGGTCCCTAATCGGGATTGCGGACAGTGTCTGGTGGGTAGTTTGACTGGGGCGGTCTCCTCCCAAATAGTAACGGAGGAGCACGAAGGTTAGCTAATCACGGTCGGACATCGTGAGGTTAGTGCAATGGCATAAGCTAGCTTAACTGCGAGACAGACACGTCGAGCAGGTACGAAAGTAGGTCATAGTGATCCGGTGGTTCTGTATGGAAGGGCCATCGCTCAACGGATAAAAGGTACTCCGGGGATAACAGGCTGATACCGCCCAAGAGTTCATATCGACGGCGGTGTTTGGCACCTCGATGTCGGCTCATCACATCCTGGGGCTGAAGTCGGTCCCAAGGGTATGGCTGTTCGCCATTTAAAGTGGTACGCGAGCTGGGTTTAGAACGTCGTGAGACAGTTCGGTCCCTATCTGGTGTGGGCGTTGGATGATTGAGGGGAGCTGCTCCTAGTACGAGAGGACCGGAGTGGACGAACCGCTGGTGTTCGGGTTGTTTTGCCAAAGGCATTGCCCGGTAGCTACGTTCGGAATCGATAACCGCTGAAAGCATCTAAGCGGGAAGCGAGCCCCAAGATGAGTCATCCCTGAACTTTAAGTTCTCTGAAGGGTTGTTGAAGACGACAACGTTGATAGGCAGGATGTGGAAGTGTTGCAAGGCATTAAGCTAACCTGTACTAATTGCCCGTGAGGCTTAACCATACAACGCCTAAATGGCTTTATCATTTAGAAGTTGATGGTCATGACTGACTAATTAAGAAGTTAGAGTAGCGTTACTCTGATTGATAAACGTATCACGCTTTCCAGAATTGTTAAGTTACTGACGATGTCGGTAACAACCAAGTTTAATGCCTGACGGCAATAGCGACGTGGTCCCACCTGATCCCATTCCGAACTCAGAAGTGAAACGCGTTAGCGGCGATGGTAGTGTGGGGTTTCCCCATGTGAGAGTAGCACACCGTCAGGCTCCCAATTACGAAAAAGCCCGCTCATCTGAGCGGGCTTTTTTCGTTCTAGGCAGTTAAAAAAAAGGAAGTTACATTACGTAACTTCCATATTAAATCATGCCTGCTTATTCGAAGATCAGTGTGCTCTCGCCAGGCACCACTGATAAATCATATTTGCCGTAATCTTCTTGTCCCGGGCAATTATTAACAGTACCGCTTAAGCTAATTGTACCGCTGGTCAAATTCTCATATTGCCCGGTCGCTCCAACCAGGTTCACATACTCAAGAATTTCCATTGGTGAACCTGTAGAACAGAAAAGATCGCCTGAGACAGGATAAAACACGTCGTTCTCCGAGCGAATAACGGTAGAGCGATCATCATCTATCATTACGTGAGATACCACAGGTCCCACGGTGTAAAGGTTAGACACATCAATCGTGCCCTTCAAACTACCAGTAATGTGTACATACTTTCGAACGCGGAGTTTGTCGCGCCAGGGAAGTCTGTTCCACTCCGTATTTTTTAATAAAATAGAGTATGTACCTAATTGTTCGAGTTTGGTTGGATCAGATGATATATCAAAGGTCTCAACTGAGCCTGAAACTACCGTATAGCTGCCTTGCACAACTCGACTAGCGTTATGATTGATGTCTGATTTCTTTGCCGATGCATTAGCGGAAAAGCCGAGAAACGCTATCATTGTGGCCGTAGCGAGGGTCTTAATTTTCATAAATATCCTTTTAATCTTTCCAAAGTGTGAATGCGACTTGTTTTGAAGTTAAGCTGCGGTGAGTGTGATGCTCCACAATATTCAAATATAGTTATGTAAACTGTGTCAATAGTAATACATGCGTATTGCAGCTGACACCCATCCATATTACTGATGTTTCACGCATTTAGCTCACAAGTAGCGTTATTACTTAGTTCTATCATGTATACAAATCGATAGTTTAGTAATGAAAATAGGATGTGCTTTTTTAAACTTACGGATATTCATCGTTTAAGCGAAACATCTGTAATAAATAATACTAATGTCGATATGTTGTGCTTCCGTAAATTTCCATAACTGGTCTATAGTTAAGTTATAAAAGTTAACAGGATGTTGTTTGAAGTGAAAAACTCTATTGTTATCGGTATTGTTGCAGCAGTCGTGGTAGCGGCGTGCGGATTTTTACAATTAGCTTATTGGTGGATAGCCATGTGCACCGCACTCGTTGTTGTACTTGTATCTGCTGTACTCACTAAAATGTCTACTGAACAACTAGCTGAAACACATGGCACTGAAATGAGTATTGATCCTCAGCTAGGTGAATCTATTAGCCAGTCTGCTAGCCGTATTGCCATCGGCGGTGCAACCGTTTCTCATTTCCTTGATAAGTTAGCTGAGGTTTTTAAAAATCAGGCGAACAATGTACAGGGAATTGCGACGAGTATTCGACACCTTGAAGAGGGTAATCAGCAGTTAGTTTCATTTGCCACCGACGCACAATCGAAAATCCAGGCGGCAGACAGTAAAACGCAAGACTGCAAGGATTCACTGCATAAGCTGTTTCTTCAACAAGAGCAATTGAAGCAAGAAATTGAATCGTCTTCTGACATGCTTGCCACATTAAAAAGTAAGGCGGATTCAATAAGCGGTATCACCACAACCATTAATTCTCTTGCCGATCAAACCAACATGTTAGCGCTTAATGCAGCAATAGAGGCGGCCCGTGCAGGAGAGCAGGGCAGAGGTTTTGCCGTGGTTGCTGATGAGGTCAGGGATCTCGCACAGAAAACCACGAACGCAACGCAGGGGATTGACGATGTGCTCAATGAGATAAATCGTTATAGCCAATCCTCAGTGGATGCTATCGGCAAGGTATCAGTAGCTAATTCTTCAATGTCTGAAGTAATAAATCAGATTTCCACAGTCATTGAAGAAACCAGTATTATTTCTGCTGAAGCAGCAGATTCCATGGGTCAGGTCGCTAATACAGTGGGCGTTCATGGAGAGACAAATCGCGGTATTTCCGTTAATGCTGATTCACTGCATGAAAATACACAGCACTTGGAAGGTGACCTTATTGAGGTATCTGAGAAGGTCATTGCACTGAGTTATCAGACCGAAGGGATTTTCCGTTTACTACAGAGCTTCGAAGTGAATGATCGGAACGGACAAGTTCAACGCATTGCCGTTGAGACTGCTGCAAAGATTGGTCAGTTATTTGAATCATCGATCGCTTCCGGAAAAATCAGTGAGTCTGATTTATTCAATTTTAACTATCAGCCCGTCGCCGGGACTAATCCGCAAAAGTTCACAACCCAGTTTGATAGCTTCACCGATAACTTACTCCCTCAGATTCAGGAGCCTATTCTTGAACAGAATAATTTCATTATTTATGCGGGCGCTGTCGACGTGAACGGTTATTTTCCAACCCATAACCGCAAATTCAGTAAACCGATGACCGGTGATTACGATGTCGACCTGGCACAAAGTCGAACCAAGCGCATTTTCGATGACCGCACAGGTTCACGATGCGGAAAGAACACCGAGTCATTTTTGCTACAAACTTACAAACGGGATACCGGTGAAGTGATGCATGATTTGTCGGCACCCATTTATGTCAAAGGCCGCCATTGGGGCGGTTTCCGAATTGGTTTCAAAGCCATGGACAGCTAAGCAGCGCTGGTGACTTTTTCCGCTTATTACTTGAAGCAGCTTTTGGGCTGCTCTTTTATTATCTCAAAAGTTTCGTCACTTTCATTTTATACGATGAAAGTATTACCTCTAATAGTCGGTCTCTTTAAATAACCTGACATAAACAGCAGGTGCTGAATCAAATGCTACTGCTGTTATTCATTATTTGAGGACAAGACAAATGAGCAATTTTAAACGTACTTTATCTCTCGGCATTGTGAGCGCAGCGGTTATGGGCAGTGGTTCTGCGCTGGCAGATTCTAACCCATTCGGGCAGCAAACACTCGAGTCAGGGTATATGCAGACATTTATCGAAGGCAAATGCGGCGAAGGTAA
The DNA here is from genome assembly GCF_001757105.1 of Alteromonas confluentis. GTDB lineage: Bacteria > Pseudomonadota > Gammaproteobacteria > Enterobacterales > Alteromonadaceae > Alteromonas > Alteromonas confluentis. The sequence goes on along the minus strand of NZ_MDHN01000018.1, from coordinate 41,491 downwards.
ATGTGGAGGTAAAGAAAAGAAAACAGAAGAAGGGAAGTGCGGTGATAAAAAGGCCATGAAAAAAGTGGCCGAGGAAGGAAAATGTGGCGAGTCAAAACCTTCTGCTGTCAAAGACATGAAAGACAGCAAAGCAATGTCGGAAACCATGGCAAAAAAAGCCGCTGAGGGAAAATGTGGTGAAGACAAAAAAATGAAAGAGGGAAATTGCAGCGCGATGAAGAAAGCTGACAAAGAAGGAAAGTGTGGAGAGGGTAAATGCGGTGCGAGCAAGCGCTAAGATAATCAAAAGTACAGGAGCAAGGTGATGAATTTACACGGTGCCGGTCTCGGACTTCGTCGTGAAATGCTGCCTTCGCTCCTGCCCAATTTACCGTCTGAAGTGGATTTTTGGGAGTTGGCACCGGAAAACTGGATCCCCATGGGGGGAAAGTTTGCGCGTCAACTTCGTGATTGTACTTCTCAAGCCACAACGATTGCCCATGGATTGTCACTGTCTATTGGTAGTCCAGATCCTCTCGATATCCAATTCGTCAAAGCAGTAAAAACCTTTTTAGACGACCACAATATTCAGTTATACAGTGAACATTTAAGTTACTGCTCCTCAGAAGGTCATCTATACGATTTATTACCGATCCCGTTTACGGAAGAAGCGGTTCAACATGTGGTAGACCGCATTAAGCGGGTACAAGATATAATCGAGCGCCCATTAGTGCTGGAAAATGTCTCTTATTATTATCAGCCTCATGGGCAACTCACTGAATTGGAATTCATTCTGGCTGTGCTTGATGGCGCAGATTGCCAGCTGTTGCTCGATGTGAATAATCTCTACGTAAACAGCATCAACCACAAATACGATGCTGCTCAATTTCTGCAGGCACTGCCATCATCCCGAATCGCATTGGGACATATCGCGGGGCACTTTGACGAAAGTGAGGCACTAAAAATAGACACCCATGGCGATGCGGTATGTGAACCGGTGTGGTCGCTATTGGCGCAAGCATATGCCGTGCATGGTGTGTTTCCTACCTTACTAGAGCGCGATTTCAACCTGCCGCCGATGGCTGAATTGCTTGGTGAAGTCTCCCGCATCAAAGATATCCAGGAAACCGCCGCCTTTCACCAGGCTTCCAAACGGGGGGAAGGTAAATCGGCATGAATAAAACAATCGAAGAGCAATTCGCATTCGCCAGGGCTGTACGTGATCCTTCCGTAAAATATGGTGCCGATACTGCTGAGACGAGGCAGCGTTTGGGTGTTTATCAACAATTGGTTTTAAGCAACATCACCCAGTTTGTCGATTCTGCTTTTCCGGTTTTGAAGTCATTTATTCGTGAGGAACAATGGCAATCGATACTTCGCCATTTTGTTATCCATCATCGATGTGATAGCCCTTATTTTGTAGACATCAGTAAAGCCTTTCTTGAATATTTGCATGACAATCATGCTATTACCGCATCACTACCCGCATTCGCCCGAGATCTCGCGCATTATGAATGGCTAGAAATCGACATTGCTACCCGACAAAATTCGTATCCTGTAACAGTAAACCTAAATACTGCACACCGATTTACCTTGTCGCCATTGGCAGAAGTGGTCAGCTACAACTATGCAGTACATCAAATCAGTGCAGAGCACGCCGGCACAGACCTTGCCGCGAATCCCCACCATTACTGTGTCTATCGCGATGAAGACGATGAAGTACAATTTTCTGTACTCACGCCGGCGTCTGCGTTGTTGTTGGGCGTTCTGGCTGAAGCTGAACAGCCCTTAACCGAAACGTTAATATTGCACCATCTCGAAAGTCTCGTTGAACCCGCCGCCATCAGTCGATTGAAGCCTTACATCGCATCAACATTGCACGCATTTTGTGAAAAGAAAATAGTCTTCATGTGCTGAGGTCGGATTAACAATCTTGGCTATAATGGACATTAGCTCTGTTATTCGAACAGTGTTTCGATTAACATTTACGACCATTTTGACTTAAAACTTTCAGGTAATGATTATGGCTGATAACGGCGAGTTTAAAGAAGTGTTTAACTGGTGGTACTTTCTGGCAATCCTTGTCACGTTAGTCGCTTTCCCTCTGGCACATATTATCGCTGGCTGGTTCACTTTCTGGCTGTAATCATAAGGCAAAGAAGTGACTGCTGAATATATAAAATCTGTAATAAAAACTGTACCCGACTATCCCAAACCCGGCATCATGTTTCGTGATGTCACCAGCGTACTGGAAGACCATAAAGCGTTCACCGCTTGCGTGGCTATGCTGCTTGAACAATATCAGGGCATAACCTTCGACAAAGTCGCTGGCACTGAAGCCCGAGGCTTTTTGTTTGGTGCGCCGCTGGCCTTGGAAATGGGTGTGGGATTCGTTCCTGTGCGCAAACCCGGTAAATTGCCTCGTGAAGTGGTGAGCGAATCTTACGAGCTGGAATACGGCAAAGATACGCTGGAAATCCACAAAGACGCAATAAAGCCAGGCGACCGTGTGCTGCTAATCGATGATCTGCTGGCAACCGGCGGAACGATTGGTGCATCCGCAAATCTTATTCGACGCTTGGGCGGTGTGGTTGAGCACGCCGGGTTCGTGATTGGTCTGCCAGATCTTGGCGGCTATGACAAGCTGACTGCGCTGGGTATCGAATGCTACTCAATTTGTGATTTTGAAGGTGAATAAGGAAAACTTGGTTTTATGAGTTATCAGGTTCTGGCAAGGAAGTGGAGACCAGGGAAGTTCAGTGAGCTTGTTGGTCAGGAACACGTTGTTACTGCCATCGCCAACGCATTAGATAACGACCGCCTTCACCATGCTTATTTGTTCACCGGCACCCGGGGTGTCGGTAAAACAACTATCGCACGAATTTTTTCAAAAAGTCTGAACTGCGAGACCGGGCAGGGCGCGAATCCTTGCGGCGTTTGTGATACGTGTCGCGAAATCGAGCAAGGCAACTATGTCGATTTACTCGAAATCGATGCGGCGTCCCGTACCAAGGTAGAAGACACCCGGGAACTACTCGATAACGTGCAGTACAAGCCAACTCGGGGGCGCTATAAAGTGTACCTGATTGACGAAGTGCACATGCTCTCTAAGCACAGCTTTAACGCGTTATTGAAAACACTGGAAGAGCCACCTCCCCACGTTAAGTTTCTGCTGGCGACTACCGATCCGCAAAAGCTGCCCATTACTATCTTATCCCGTTGTCTGCAATTCAATTTGAAGGCGTTATCTCGCGAGCAAATATCCGGACAGCTTGATCATATTTTGCAGCAAGAGCAGATCGGTTTTGAGCCCGCTGCGCTAGCGCTGCTGGCCCGTGCTGCACAAGGCAGTATGCGTGATGCGTTGAGTTTGACAGATCAAGCCATTGCCCAGGGCGACAATCAAGTGTCAGCGTCGGTCGTCACCGACATGCTAGGTCTGATGGACCGCCATCAGGTGCTTAAGTTACTTTTTGCCCTGGTGAAGAAAGACGCAGCTGAATTATTGGATATTGTGGCACAAATGGCTGAGCAGGCACCGGATTTTGGTCAGGTGTTGGCAGAGCTATCTAGCTTGCTACATCAAATTGCGCTTACGCAGTGGGTGCCTGATGCCTGTAAGCTGGAAACCACCTCCGCTAAAGCCATTTATCAACTGGCGAAGGCCATGCCAGCAGAACAGGTACAACTGTTCTATCAGATAGCCCTTCAGGGTAAAAAAGATTTACCGTACGCGGTAGACGGTCGTTCAGCACTGGAAATGACACTGCTGCGCATGATGTCTTTTGCACCCGTTCCGCCAAATGACGGTAACCTTGAATTAATTGTCGAAGGTGATGGGGCACAGTTAACACCTGTTAATTCAACACAAGTTGCTCCTGCATCGCCTGTTACCCAAGCCTCAACTGTGACGCAGAACCCCTCGGAGCCTGAGCCCGAGCTTGAGTCAAAGTCGGAGCCCGAGGCCTCAATTGTGACTTCGTCTTCAGCTCCTGAAGATAGCCTGCAGTCAGAAACTCCCAGTGTTAATGCTGCGGAAAGTACGAAGGAGCCAGAAGCAACTACATCTGAGGACGTTGCCGACGATGAATCGTCGGTTGCACCATTAGAGGCAGAGCAACAAGATATTGAGCAGATGGCTCACAAGCTTCGTCAATCTGCTGAACCTGTGGCGCCCAAACCTCAGCCACAAATGGTGCCTGAGAATGAAAGCGAACCGCAACAACAGCCTCATCCATCGCAACCGCAAGAAGTGATTCAGGCCGAAACTCAACCTGCGCCAGCACCTGCACAATCGGTTGATCAATCTTTTGAGCACGCAGATAATGCGCCGCCACAATGGGATAATATTCCAACGTCCCATTATGATGATATGCCTGCGCAGGATTACGATGATGAGGTATACATCGATGATTATCCGTTACCCGATAATCAGCACGGAGCTGCTCAGGTGTCTGCTCCGGTAGATAACACGGCTTCACTCACGTCAATTGAAGAAATGCTCGCTTTACGTCAGAAACTCAAAAACGGACGTAAAGAGGCTGATGAGTCACCGGCAAAAAAGCAGCAAGCGGATAAAGCCGATACATCCGAACGGGTTCGCAGATTAAGTCAGCGTGGGGGGCAACAGTCAGTTACGTCATCTGACGCTAACGTGCCTGAACAATCCGAAGGCGGTCAGCCTTCATCCCATGAGTTAAATCAACAACCTGTACTGCAATCGGAAATCCAACCTCCTGTTGCTGAAGAGCCGCCTCCATGGGCTACCGATGAGATACCTGCACAGCTGTCATCGATGGACGAGCAGGATCATACCGAAACGCCTGCGGACGTTTTAGAGCCTGCTGATAATGCGGCATCGATGCCTGTGGCCCAAGTGGACAGTAGCATTGAAAATGCGTTGCCTGCTGAATCTGAGCAATCGGAATCAGATAGCGATGAACAACAACCCTCGGTACCAGAACAAACGTCTGAACCGGCCAAATCTGTTGTACAAAGCGTAGATAAAGACGCGCTTCCAGCATATCTGCCTGACGGCACGAAATTGCTGCTTGGCAGACAAATCGATAGCTGGAGCGAGCGGGTTGCCAGTCTAGGTCTGGTTGGTCTGACGAAACAAATCGTACTTAATTCAGCATTTTCGCAAAATGGTGAGCAAGTAACGCTTGAATTAGACCAGAGTCAGAGCCATCTAATAAACGATAATGCGATTGCCCAGCTCACTGATGCGCTGTCCAGTGCATTAGGACAGCCAGTGAACGTAGAAATTGTTTACGGGCATCCACAACAAACACCGTTATCGCTGCAGGCACGCATAGATACCATGCGTCAGGCTTATGCCCATGAAGTAGTGAGTAACGACGAAAAATTTACGACATTGCGGGATGTTTTCGCTGCCTCGGTACTCGAAGATACCGTTCAGCCCCGCTAATGCAATTCCAATCAATTTAGAAAGAGAGAATCGACCATGTTTAAAGGTGGAATGGGAAATATTATGAAGCAGGCGCAACAGATGCAGGAGCGCATGCAGAAAGCCCAGGAAGATCTGGCAAAAATCGAAGTGACCGGCGAAGCCGGTGCCGGTCTGGTAAAAGTAACCATGACCTGTAACCACAACGTGCGCCGTGTTGATATTGATGAGTCGTTAATGGACGACGACAAAGACATGATTGAAGATCTGGTTGCTGCTGCATGTAACGACGCGGTTCGTCGCGTACAAGAAACCAGCAAAGAAAAAATGGGCGATGTGACTGGTGGCATGCCACTGCCTCCAGGTTTTAAAATGCCGTTTTAACCAATGAAATTTAGTCCGCTTCTTGGTGAGCTCATCAGTGCGCTCACCTGTCTGCCCGGTGTGGGCAATAAAAGTGCCCAGCGCATGGCGTTTCACTTGCTGGAACGTAACCGTGATGGCGCAATGAAACTGGGTACCGTGCTGCACAATGCCATGGAGCATATTCAGCATTGTCAGCAGTGTCGTACGTTTACCGAAGATGAGGTGTGCGAGATTTGTCGTTCGCCGAAACGTCAGGAAGCGGGTGTACTGTGTATTGTGGAAAGCCCGCAGGATGTGCTGGCTATTGAGCAAACGCTGTCGTTTGGCGGTACATACTTCGTGCTGATGGGGCATTTGTCGCCCATTGATGGTATCGGCCCTGCGGATATCGGCTTAACTGAACTGGAAACCCGCCTGAAACAGGAACCCGTGTCGGAAGTTATTCTTGCCACTAACCCCACGGTGGAAGGTGAGGCCACTGCCCACTATATTGCGCAGATGTGTAACTCACTGGATATCACTGCCAGCCGTATTGCCCACGGTGTGCCGGTAGGTGGTGAACTGGAATACATCGATGGCAGCACGCTCACGCACGCGTTCTCCGGTCGTCGTAAGCTTTAATTGCTGATTTTTTGCTCTGTCAGCGGCGTGGTTGGCAGAACCTCTTCCCACTAAATTCATCAAATCTGATAAAAACCCTACTTTTCAGGTTGAAATAATTTCCGCCGACCTTACTTCCTACTCTGAAAATTGTTTCAAACAGCTAGGAGATTCTGGTTTATGGCTGAAGCAGCCCAACAAGAAAAACATGGTTTTCAGACTGAAGTAAAACAGCTTCTGCAACTGATGATTCACTCTTTGTATTCCAACAAAGAAATCTTCCTGCGTGAGCTGGTGTCTAACGCCGCCGATGCGGCCGACAAGTTACGCTTCCGCGCGTTGGAGAATGCAGCGCTGTACGAAGGTGACGGCGAACTGAACGTTAAGCTGAGCGTCGATGCCGACGCGGGCACCATCACCATCGCCGATAACGGTATCGGTATGAACCGCGAAGAAGTTATCGCTAACCTGGGTACGATTGCTAAGTCCGGTACCAAGGATTTCTTCAGCAAGCTGTCTGGCGATGCCGCTAAAGATTCGCAGCTGATTGGTCAGTTCGGTGTGGGATTTTACTCGGCATTTATCGTTGCCGATAAAGTAACGGTTCGCAGCCGTGCAGCAGGCGCTGATGCATCGGAAGGTGTTGAGTGGATTTCAGACGGTGAAGGTGAGTTTACCGTGGCTGAAATTAACAAGCCCACACGCGGTACTGAAATCACGTTGCATATCCGTGAAGACGAAAAAGAGTTTGTTGATGCATGGCGTCTGCGTTCAATCATCGGCAAATACTCTGACCATATCAGCATTCCGGTTCTGATGTGGAGAGATGAAATCCCTGAGCAGGATGGTGAAGACGGTGAGAAAATCCCGGCCGTACCTGGCGAATGGGAAAGCGTGAACAAGGCCACCGCGCTGTGGACACGTGATAAGTCAGATATTTCTGACGAAGAATACAAAGAATTCTACAAACACATTTCACACGACTTTGCTGATCCGCTGTCGTGGGCGCACAACAAAGTGGAAGGTAAGAGCGAGTATACCAGCCTGCTTTACATCCCTGGCAAAGCGCCGTTTGATATGTGGAACCGTGAACAGAGCCATGGCCTGAAACTGTATGTGCAGCGCGTATTCATTATGGATGACGCTGAGCAGTTTATGCCTACGTACCTGCGCTTTGTGAAAGGTCTGCTGGACTCCAACGATCTGCCGCTGAACGTTTCCCGTGAAATTCTGCAAGACAACAAAGTCACCCAGACACTGCGTCAGGGCTGCACCAAGCGTGTACTGCAGATGCTGGAAAAAATGGCCAAGAATGACAGTGAGAAGTATCAGTCATTCTGGAGCGAGTTCGGTAACGTTCTGAAAGAAGGCCCGGCTGAAGACTTCAGCAATAAAGACAAGATTGCGGGTCTGCTGCGTTTCTCGTCTACCCATGATGAGTCTGATGCACAATCTGTGTCGCTGGAAGATTACATCAGCCGCATGAAAGAAGGTCAGGACAAGATTTATTTCGTAACTGCAGATAGCCTGCAGGCAGCGAAAACCAGTCCACACCTGGAAATCTTCCGCAAGAAAGGCATCGAAGTGCTGCTTATGGGCGAGCGCATTGACGAGTGGTTAATGTCTCACCTGACTGAGTACAACGAAAAGCAATTCCAGTCGATTGCCAAAGGTGATCTGGACTTAGGTGATCTCGACGACGAGGAAACCAAAAAAGCCCAGGAAGACGCCGAGAAAGAAGTTGAAGGTGTACTGGAGCGTGCCAAGACTGCACTGGGTGAAAAAGTTATCGACGTGAAATTCACCCACCGTCTGACTGAATCTCCTGCGGTAATTACTGCTGACGAGAATGGCATGACGACGCAAATGATGAAGCTGATGCAGGCTGCTGGCCAGACTGTACCAGAGGTGAAATATCACTTCGAACTGAACCCTGAACACCAGTTAGTGAAAAAGCTGGCTGACGTGCAGGATGAAGCGTTGTTCAGCCAGTGGGTTGGCGTACTGTTCGACCAGGCGGCATTGTCAGAGCAGGGCAGTTTGAAAGATCCTGCCAGCTTTGTTCGTAACCTGAACAGCCTGCTGATGAACATGGCGAAATAAGGCCATTGTTTCAAATGTAAACATAGTAAAACGGGTCTTAATGACCCGTTTTTATTGTAATCATCATCAACATTTATTTAGCTTGGTAATGTTACTGTAAAACAACGGCTTAATTGTTGTTTTATAAACATAATGTAGTCTGGCCTGAAAGTTTTACAAGTCCCTTCCATCTGCTGCTATTGTAGTACTATTGTTCATAAAGCATGCGACATAGGTCGTATTATCTGATTCAGCCTCTGCTCTGGACTTGTTTCGCTTTCTCTTAGTGTGTAAAGTGCCGTCAGTTAAGAAAATAAAGCGGAGAGCGCAAAATGCGAATCATTCTTCTCGGCGCACCAGGCGCTGGTAAAGGCACTCAGGCTCAATTCCTGATGGGTCGTTATGGTATTCCTCAGATCTCTACCGGTGACATGTTACGTGCAGCCATTAAAGCAGGCACTGAGATGGGTCTTGCCGCCAAGCGCGTCATGGACGAAGGTAAGCTGGTGTCTGACGACATCATCATTGGTCTGGTTAAAGAGCGTATTGCTCAGGACGATTGTGAAAACGGTTTCCTGTTAGACGGTTTCCCGCGCACTATCCCTCAGGCTGATGCGATGAAAGAAGCTGGCGTGAACGTTGATCACTGCATCGAGTTCGACGTGCCGGACGACGTTATTGTTGAGCGTATGGGCGGCCGTCGTGTTCACCCTGCATCAGGCCGTGTTTATCACGTGGTTTACAATCCACCTAAAGTGAAAGGTAAAGATGATGAGTCGGGCGACGATCTGATCATTCGAGATGATGACAAAGAAGATACCGTTCGCGCACGTTTAGGCGTTTACCACGAGCAAACTGAGCCGTTGGTAAGCTACTACTCTGCAGAAGCCGAAGCCGGTAACTGCCAGTACCACAAACTCGATGGTACCAAGCCAGTAGACGAAGTCAGTAAAGAGCTGGCTGAACTGCTGGGCTAAGTCACACACATTGAAAAGGTCGCAGGTTGCGGCCTTTTTTTGTGCCTGTCTGTCAGAATAGGTAAAACATTTTGCCTCTTACCCGTTAAATTGACAGAATAACAATAACCAGAATAAAGATAACTGACGACTATGAGTTTTCCAATCACCGCGTTTTATGCCAGTTTGCTGGCCCTGTGCTATATCTATCTGTCATTCGCCGTTATTAATGTTCGCCGCAGCGCCCAAATTGGTGTAGGCGACGGTGGCAATGCCGAGCTGGCGCGTGCTATCCGGGTGCACGGTAATTTCAATGAATATGTGCCCCTAACACTCATCCTGCTAGCGTGCCTGGAAAGCTTGCATCCACAACATTGGGTGATCCATGCTGGCGGTTGTGCGTTATTGTTCGGCCGCATTCTTCATGCGTATGGCCTGCGTTTAAGTGAAGGCGTGAGTTGGCAGCGGTTATCAGGGATGATCCTGACGTTTCTGTCTATGCTGTTTCTCGCCTGCGCGAATTTATTTATGATTCACTACATTATTTAATCAACAGGATTTGATTCCAATAAGGGGCGTATGACCTTACTTTCTGCTTTGATCACCCCAGCTTGTGTTATCGACATAAACCGTCTTGAGCGAAACAGCGAACGGATGCTGACAAAATGTCGCACTGTGGGTTTGCCGTTGCGCCCCCATGTTAAAACACTAAAAAGTACTCAAGCTGCTGCGATTTATGCGCCGTTGCCGTCTGCAATCACGGTTTCTACACTGGCGGAAGCCCGCTATTTTGCCGGTGCAGGCTATCAGGACATTCTCTATGCCGTGGGCCTGACGCCTAACAAATATGAGGCTGTGAATAAACTACTTGCCGACGGCGTGGCGATAACCGTCGCCGTAGATAATCCGTCAGCTGTCGATGCCTTAACGCGTGCCAGCAGCCTGTTCTGCAAGCCGCTCAGTGTAGTCATAGAACTTGATGTCGATGACCACCGCGCTGGCATCGCCCCCGAAAGTGAAACGCTGCTTTCTATGGCAAAACAAATCAATGATGCTGAACAACTTGCGTTCTCTGGCGTGATGGCACATGCAGGCGCGTCTTACGGCTGCAACACGCAAGCTGCGCAAACTGCCATGGCCAAGCAGGAATGTGAACGTACCGCAATAGCAGCTGAGCGGTTAGCCGATGCAGGCTTGCCTTGTCGCGTGGTTTCCGTGGGTTCTACGCCAACGGCATTGTCTGACTACAAGCAAACGGGCATTACTGAAATTCGCGCGGGCGTTTATGCCACCTTTGACCTGGTTATGGCAGATCTCAACGTTTGTGCAGTGGAGGATATTGCGTTATCAGTGCTGACTACTGTAATTGGCCATCAGCCGAAGAAAAACTGGGTATTGGTTGATGCAGGCTGGATGGGACTTTCCCGAGATAAGGGAAGCAACAATCACGGTTACGGGTTGGTGACAGATGCGAGCGGCAAGGTGCTTGATGGCTGGTATGTGAGTATGACGAATCAGGAACATGGTATTATCGAGCATAAAGATAAACTGCCAATTCCAGACGGTCTGTTTGAATTTGGCAGTCAGCTTCGAATCTTACCGAACCATGCCTGCGCTACAGCAGGGCAATATCGCAAGTACTTCGTTACCCGCGATAATCAAACCGTCAGCGAAGTCTGGGACAGCGCCGACGGTTGGTAAGCTTAGATGGCCTGTTTAATCAGGTCGGTGATAGAAGGCGTTGCACGGCCAATGAGTTCGTGCAGCGTGTTGCTAGAGCCACTTAAATCTCCTTCTTTGGCGTACTGTTCTGAATTCGCCAATACCCCGGCCAGACCGGCAGGAAGTCCCGCCACATCTGTTAAGAAGTGTTGATATTCATCGGGTGACATGGGTTGGTAAGCTATACCTTTACCGGTGGCGGCGCTGATCGCATCAGCGTAGCCCTGTAATGTAAACGACGCATCACCTGCCAGTTCGTACACATTACCCACATGTTGGCTGACGTGATTCAGCACCACCGCGGCCGCTTCCGCGTAATCATTTCTTGTTGCCGTGTCGATGCGGCCATAGCCTGCAGCACCCGCGAGAACACCAGAGTCAATCACAGCTTGAACACCCTGTAGATAGTTTTCAGAGTACCAGCCATTTCGCAGGATCACGTAAGGAATACCAGATTCTTTAATGAGCTGTTCGGTGGCCTTGTGTTCTTCTGCCAGCGCGAGTTTGGAAGTGTCTGCTCGCAGCAGGCTAGTGTACACGATATGGGAAACACCCACTTTCTTCGCCGCGTTAATAACATTGGTGTGCTGTGGCAAACGGCTACCCACTTCACTGCCTGAAATCAGAAACAGCGTGGTTATACCATGCAAACCATGCTCTAGGGTTTCAGGGGTATCGTAGTTAAACGCTCGGGCCTCAATGCCGGGGTTCAGTTGCTTTGCTTTCTCCGGTGACCGCACCAGAGAGACGATGGTATCGGCAGGGATTTTGTTCAGCAGATTTTTAATTGTCAGTTGGCCTAATTGACCTGTTGCGCCAGTAATTCCAATCATTGTTAGTTACCTCGTATTCTTAAAAAATCGAATTTGAAAAATTAGTTTAATTTGTCAGTGTGTTGCTCGATGAAATTATTATGAGGTAACATCGGTGTATTAATAAGTAGGACAAAAAAGAATGCAGTGTTCTGATTTTGAGTACAATGGGTGGCAAGGTTGATGGACTATCAATACCTTCGACATCTGGCCATTTTTTGTGTGGTGGTTGAGGCGGGTAGCTTTGCTGCTGCCGCCAGAGCGCTGCACACCAGTCGTTCCCGTGTGAGTGAGCAAATTGCCGAGCTGGAAAGTGCATTGGACAGCCGTTTACTTCAGCGCTCGACCCGTCAACTCACCGTTACCGAGGAAGGGAATCGGGTGTATGAGCGGGCGAGGGTGCTACAGGAAGTCCTGCAAGACATCGACAGTATTACGGCATCAGAGCACCCCGCAGGACGGGTGGCTATCACTGCCAATCACGATATCGCCCATAAATTTGTTATGCCTGCGCTGGTGGCCTTCAAAACGCTGTATCCCGACGTGTACGTGGATTTTCTGGTCAGCGATGAACGCATAGATCTGATCCACGACAAGGTCGATTTAGCGGTGCGTATTGGTATTCCGAAAGATGCTTCGTTAATAGCAAGAGTATTGCACGAAGAGGCTTTCGCTTTATATGCGCAGCCTGAAATGCTGGCGAAATATGGTATGCCTGAAAATGTTGAAGGCTTAACCGATCTGCCTTGGGTACTGCTGGATTTGCCGAATTGGAATAACTCGGTAAGGTTGCATAACGCGTCAGGCACCCGCGTGATCACCCCAACAAATTACCACCGTTGTAATTCACCTATGCTAATTCATAAAATGGCTGCATCTGGGCTGGGCGTGGCATCTTTTTTACCCTCTACAGTTCAGGATGAAGTGGATTCAGGGGCGTTAACACCGATATTTACCCAGTGGCGCGGTGAACGAATGGCGTTTTCATTAGTGTACCCGTCGCGCAAACACATTCCCCAGCGTACCCGAGTATTGATTGATTTTTTGGTCGCTTATGGCATGTTTGAATGAACGACACTGTCTGTCGGTACCCAGTAGCTCCTGTTACCAATATTTTCTACGCAACAATGCAACAATGCCTGGCAAATGAATCGGGCAGCTAATTCGCTGCCCGTTTTTCATTAGCTTACTGAGTCAATAAAGTTGCCCAGCCTGTCTGTCGACCCTTGGTCTGCCTGCAAGCGATTCGCTTCACGCTCTGTTTCATCCTCCAGTCGCTGCTCGATGTCGTCAAGTTCACTTTGTAGAGAGGCATCATCCACTTCGGTAATTTCGAGCATTTCTCGCAGAACATCCGCTTCTGCTCTGAGTAGCTGTATGGTGTCAGCTAAATCCTCATTCCCGTAAGGGTCTACTGTGGCTACGTCTTCCAGCGTTTCAATGGCCGTAGACTGTACCTCTGTTGCTTCGGTCGCTGTGGTAACCGGCGCTGCCCCTTCGAGGTTTTCTTCCGGCGCATTTAAATCCGTTGTCTGAACGAAATTCAGTCGGGTTGCCAGTTCCTCCTCGTCATCCGCCAGTGCGGTGCGTCGTGACGAATCTCCCGCCGCTTGATCGTAATTGTCAGTCACGGGCTGTTGCAGTGCCTGCTCATTGCGAAGTTCATCGGTTGCTTCGCGTTCAGCCTGCAACCTTGCAGCATCACGGCGGTTCGCTAACTGTTCCTGTGCTTGAAGTTGGTCTTGTTCCTGCAACGCGAGTCTTCGCTCACGCAGGGCTTCACGTTCTTCACGCAGTTGTTCCAAACGTTCATCAGAACGGGCTTCGGCCTGTCGTCGCTCATCCTGACGCTCATCCAGTTCACGCAATATCTGCTGGCGATTTTCTTCACGAGCTGTACGACGTTGCTCTATTTCATCGTTACGCTCTGCACGACGTTCAGCATCTTGGGCTTGTCGTTGCTCTATCTCGTCCTGTCGTTCTTCCTGACGTCGAACTTCCTCGCGACGTATTTCTTGTTCACGTACTTGTTCGCGCTGTTCATCTGCCTGTAACGCTTCAGCCGGCGCAACGGCCGCCGTCGCTGTAGGTTCTTCTGAAGCCGCTTCGGATTCCTGGGCACGTCTTCTGGCTTCTAGTTCAGCCTGCGCAAGTGTGGGTAATTGATTAATGGTCATCGGTTACTCCTTAAGCTATCTGGTTTATTGAATACGCTTCAACAAAAATCAGTTATGCTTTAAGCGATGCATCTTAAATGCCAGTACCCTGTATTCATCGGAATATATCTAAGAGTTGAAAACTTGATTAATTTCAGTGTATTGCAAGTTATCTACTGCTTCTTGTTAAATAGTACAGAGAGAAGAACCGGCGAGCTATGAAAATAGTATCTTCAGCTGTAACTCTTACCGGATGAAAATGCGTTTCAGGAAGCGGGTTTATAAACGCGAACTACAAAAAACGGCACCCGAAGGTGCCGTTCTCAATTCTTCTGCAGTTAGTTATTCAGCTTTGTGTTCAATGGCCGCGTTGCCAATCTCAATTTTGCGGGGCTTTTTCGCCTCAGGAATAACTCGCTCGAGATCCACATTTAGCAAGCCATTTTCCAGGTTCGCGCCGGTAACATTCACATGGTCGCCAAGTTGGAATTTGCGTTCAAAGTTGCGCTCAGAAATCCCCTTGTGCAGAAATTTACGGGCTGCATCTTTTTCATCGTCCGGTTTCTTGCCGGTGACGGTGAGGGTGTTTTCTTGCACTTCAATGGTAATGTCATCGTCGGCGAAGCCTGCTACAGCCATAGAGATGCGATATTTATTTTCCTCTAGCAACTCAATGTTGTAAGGAGGGAACGCACTCTGGCTTTCAAAGCGGGTGGCGTTATCAATATAAGAAGCCAGACGGTCTGAGCCGATGAATGAACGGTAAAGTGGTGATAAATCAATAGTACGCATGGTCATATCCTTTCAATTAAGCAATATGTAAAGTTGTCAGCCCCGAATACGGCAGCTGGTTTTTTAACGGTATCGGCTCAACGGAAACCGATACCGGAAATCAATAAAAGAGTATTTAAGGCTTATTCAGCGGAATCTGATGCTGGTTTGCCAATTTCAACACGACGTGGTTTCTTTGCTTCTGGCACTACCCGTGCGAGTTCAATATGAAGCAGTCCGTGTTGTAAATCTGCACCAGTGACTTTTACATGGTCACCGAGTTGGAATTTACGCTCGAAGCTACGCTCAGACAGGCCTTTATGCAGGAATTTTCGTTCCGCTGCATTTTCCTGTTGGGCTTTTTTCCCGCTTACGGTTAAGGTGTTGTCTTGAGCAACAATTTCCACTTCGTCAGAAGAGAAGCCGGCAATGGCCATGGAAATGCGGTATTTGTCATCGCCCAGTAATTCAACGTTGTAAGGCGGATACGTGCTTTGGCTTTCAGAGCGTGAAGCGGCATCAACTAAAGATGCAAGGCGGTCTGAACCAATAAAAGAACGGTAAAGTGGAGAGAGATCGATAGTACGCATGGTCATATCCTTTTTATAAAGCAATATGTTTAAAAAGTTTGCCCCGACATTGCGGCGGCGGTTCTGTCGACCTTGCTATCAAGCGCCGACAATTACTATGTAGGTGCTAAAAAAACCTTTTCAACACCTCCAAGCAAAAAAATTTAAATTTTTTATTCAAGCGCTTGAAATGTGCGTGCAATCCTAGGCATATAGGCGTTGTCGTTATCCAATGAATAGGCGATGTGCGACGCTTTTCCGATGATTTCATCCATAGGAATAAAGCCATGTACTCTGGAATCTGCTGAGTTATTACGGTTGTCGCCCAGCACCAACACATGATGTTCCGGTACGGTTACCGTATCGAAAGAGGATAGCGGCGAGCCGGTTTTATCAATATGGATCTGATGAAGCACTTCACCCAATTGCTCCTGCTGATCTTCATCATCGCCGGAATAGTGTAGGGGCTGATTGTTCAGATACAACACATTGTTGCGCATGGCGATGCGGTCGCCGGGCAAGCCCACTACACGTTTAATCAGGCGGTTATTGGCCGCTTTACTGTCGAACACAATAATGTCACCACGGGCAGGAGAGCCGGTCTCTGTTAGGCTGATGTCGGTGAAGGGCACTTTGACATCATAAGCCAGTTTGTTCACAAAAATTCGGTCGCCAACCTCGATAGTCGGCTCCATGGAACCGGAGGGAATGTAATACCAGTCCGCCACACCGGCGCGAACAAACAACATGAGTCCCAGAAAAATAAAAAACGATTTATTTTCCTGCCAGATCTTTTTCAGTGAGAGTCCTTTTTTCATCTTTTCCTCTGTGTCGATAATTGCTCATGGCTTCGAGCGCTAAGCGGGTTGGATTGTTCAATCGCAGATGTAACAAATCCCTTCAAACCGTGGCTGAGTTGCCTGTTAGGCTTCCTGTAATCCATTAAAGGCTTAGGCTGCTATTCGTGCAAAACAATGATATTGTATGTTTTATAATCATAATTCATTGATGCAACATGCGCTTATTAATTGCCCTGCTTATTTTGTTTCCGTGGTTCGCTCATGCGCAATCACCGCGACTGTCTGTGGTCACAGAGTCATCACCGCCGCTTCACTACGTAGATAAATATGGGCGTGTGGCGGGGGAAAGTACCGACAAAGTTCGCCAGATCCTTAAACTTGCCGCATTGGAAGCCGATTTTTCCGTTTATCCCTGGGCGCGCTCGTATACCCTGGCGGAGAAAAATGCCGATACACTCATCTTTTCACTTGCCAAAACTGCTGAGCGGAAAGATAAGTTTTATTGGATAGCCAAGGTATCGGAATTTCATTTATCGGTAGTCGGCCTTCGGGATGAAGCACGGGCAAACAAACTGGTTACCATGGATTCTATCTCACGCTTTACATTTGCCGTGCAGCGCGACGATGTGGCACATCATTGGTTGGTCGAGCAGGGGTTTACCGAGGGGGATAACCTTATGGTGTGTGCCGATATTCAGTGTTCGTGGAATTTTCTGGTTCGTGGGACAGTAGATTTTATCATTGAGGACCCGTCTCTTATTGCACCCATGGCAAAACGATTAAACATCAACGGGGAAGAGATTGTACCGGTAACCGATATTCCAGAGCTGGCGTTAACGGGCTATCTCGCGGCGAGTAAAAGCACTGACAAAGCAGTTGTACAGCGCCTGAAAGACGCTGCACAGCAGCTTGGCATCAATGCTACTTCTGGTGACGCGCACGTAGTACAGCGATGACATCGTCCATGGACATATCGCTGGCCTGAAGCAGTACTGTCAGATGATACAGTAGGTCAGCCGCTTCATTTTTTAACTCTTCTTTGTCTTGCACCGTCGCTGCAAGTGCAGTTTCCACGCCTTCTTCACCGACTTTCTGAGCGATACGTTTAATGCCCTTGCTGTACAAAGAAGCGGTATAACTGGAATCTGGATCAGCAAATTTGCGCGCTGCCAACACACGTTCCAGATCTGCCAGGAAAGTGAATGACGCTGGTGTATTATCGAACCAGCAGCTTTCCGTTCCGGTGTGGCAGGTTGGGCCTTTCGGGCGCGCTAGGATGAGTAAACTGTCGTTATCGCAATCGCTGCCCACTTCAATAAGGTTTAATACGTTGCCAGACTCCTCGCC
The DNA here is from genome assembly GCF_001757105.1 of Alteromonas confluentis. Taxonomy (GTDB): domain Bacteria; phylum Pseudomonadota; class Gammaproteobacteria; order Enterobacterales; family Alteromonadaceae; genus Alteromonas; species Alteromonas confluentis. The sequence continues at coordinate 23,921 of NZ_MDHN01000018.1, read as the reverse complement.
TTTCATCCACAAACGCTGTTTAGAGCGGCTGAAAAAGGTGACTTTTTTCGAATCAAGAGTGACTTCCAGCGCTTCCGGGTTCATATAACCCTGCATCAGTACTTTGCCGGTTACGGCATCCTGTACGATAGCCGGAAGCAGGTTATCCATTTTATCCCACGCCAACTGCGCCAGATTGTCTTTAGTAATAATCATTAAATTGTTCCTTAACGGCCGTGACGGATACACATGGGAATAGCCTGTGAAGCCAACGTATCTTTCAGTTCGTGCATATCAATGATGCCTTTGTGGAAGACTGACGCTGCCAGCGCGCCATCCACATCTGCCTGCTTGAATACGTCGGTAAAGTGTTCAATGGCGCCGGCACCGCCAGAGGCGATGAGTGGTACCTTACATACTTCACGCACGGCTTTCAGCTGTTCGATGTCGTAGCCCTTACGCACGCCGTCCTGATTCATGCAGTTCAGTACGATTTCACCCGCACCGCGTGACTGCACTTCTTTAATCCAGTCGATGGTGTGCCACTGAGTTTGCTGAGTGCGGCTTTCGTCACCGGTAAACTTGTACACATCGTAACGACCATTCGCCTCGTTGTAGAAACTGTCGATACCAATGACCACGCACTGCTGACCATAAATGTCGTGCAGCTCGTTAATGAGATCTGGATTAGAAAGAGCAGGGGAGTTAATGGAAATCTTGTCCGCGCCCATTTCTAAAATGCGTCCAGCGTCTTCCACCGATTTAATGCCGCCAGCTACGCAGAACGGAATGTCGATGACCTGAGCAATTCGGCTTACCCAGCTTTTATCGACAACACGTTGATCAGACGACGCGGTAATATCATAAAACACCAGTTCGTCGGCACCGGCTTTGGCATACTGTTCTGCCAGTGGCACAATGTCGCCAATGATTTCGTGGTTACGGAACTGAACGCCTTTAACGACTTTACCGTCACGGACGTCGAGACAGGGAATTATCCGTTTTGCCAGCATGCGATAGCCTCCTCAACGGTGAATTTACCTTCCAGCAGGGCGCGGCCTAAAATCACCCCGCCCACATTGGTAGGACGCAGGGCGCGAATGTCATCCAGGCCGCCAATGCCGCCGGAAGCTTGCCAGCTCACTTGCGGGAATTGGGCACATACGTCGGTGTATAAATCCACGTTGCTGCCCTTAAGGGTGCCGTCACGGCTGATATCAGTGCACAGCACGTGTTTCACGCCGACTTCCTGAAAATCTTTCAGCAGGCCTTCCAGCGCCACGCCGGAGTCTTCCTGCCAGCCGTGGGTGGCAATCATACGCTCACCGGCATCGTTGATGTTTACATCCAGCGCCAGCACAATTTTCTCTGCGCCGTATTTCTGCATCCAGCCTTTCACCAGTTCAGGCTGCTTTACTGCCAATGAACCAATAACTACACGGCTTACACCAGAATCTAATAGTTGGGCCACGTCGTCTTCGCTGCGAATACCGCCGCCAGCCTGAAACTTCATGCGTTGGGTGTCGACCATTTTGCGGATAAGCGTAAGCTGTCGCTTGCTGGTGTCTTTGGCACCGGTGAGGTCGACAATGTGCAACCACTGCGCGCCCTGATCGGCGTAGTCGTGTACCACGTCTACCGGATCTTTTTGGTACTGGGTTTTCTGGTTATAGTCGCCCTGAAACAGACGCACCACGGCGCCGTCGATTAAATCAATTGCTGGAATAATCATTACATTTCCACAAAATTAGTCAGAAGTTGTGCGCCGGCTTCGCCGCTTCGCTCGGGGTGGAACTGCACACCGAAGAAGTTATTACTGTGCAGGGCGGCAGAGAACGTTTGGCCGTATTCACAGGTGGCCAGCGTTTTATCGTATACCGGCACGGCAAAGCTGTGCACAAAATAGAAATAAGTGTCAGCCGGAATGCCTTTGAACAGCGTGTTGCCCTCAAGCGGCGTTACCGTGTTCCAGCCCATGTGAGGGAGGCGCAAATCACCAGCCTGCAGGCGGGCAACGTGTCCGGGTATCAGGCCCAGACAGTCAATCTGACCGCTGCTGGTTTCATCCGAGGTTTCCACCATCAGCTGCATACCAAGGCACACGCCGAGCACGGGTTGTTCCAATGAACGAATGGTGTCGGTGAGGTTCTTGCCGTTGATGCTTTTCATCGCGGCATAGGCACTGCCCACGCCGGGCAGAAACACTTTGTCGGCGGCTTTGATAATGTCGAAATTATCGGATACATCTACCGTTACGCCCAGGCGCTCAAGGGCAAACTTTACCGACGAAATGTTCGCACAGCCGGTGTTAACAATAACAATCTTCTGCGCCATTACAGAGCTCCTTTACTGCTCGGCAAGGCATCGCCCTGACGGGTAATTGCCTGGCGTAATGCGCGGCCGAATACCTTGAACAGACTTTCTACCTGATGGTGAGCGTTACCTTCGCTGGTGGACAGGTGAAGGGACAGGCCCATGCTCTGCGCCAGTGAATAGAAAAAGTGCGGTACCATTTCGGTGGCCATTTCGCCTACCTGATCGCGGCTGAATTCAGCGTCCATTTTCATGTAAGGGCGGTTGGAAATATCCATGATGCACTCGGCACGACATTCATCCATAGGCAGTGCGAAGCCAAAGCGGCCAATACCGCGTTTGTCGCCTAATGCTTTTTTCAGCGCATCGCCCAGTGCCAGCGCGGTATCTTCCACGCTGTGGTGGTCGTCGATGTGCAAATCGCCGTCTACCGACACCTGCATTTCAAAACCGCCGTGGGTAGCAATCTGATCCAGCATGTGGTCAAAGAAGCCCATACCGGTGTGGATTTTTGATTTTGCCGTAGAGTCTAAATCTACCCGCACGCGGATATCGGTTTCGGAGGTTTTACGCACCACTTCGGCAATACGCGAAGACGCCAGCAAGGCTTTCTCAATGTCTTTCCAGTTGTTGGTTTCAGGGTTGTACTGAAACGACTTAATGCCCATGTTTTCGGCCAGTTGCACATCAGTGATGCGATCGCCAATCACGTAGGAACGGGTAAAATCGATGCGGCCCTGTTGCAGGTAATCTTTTACCAGACCCAGGCGAGGCTTGCGGCAGGCACAGTTTTCGTGGTCGAAGTGGGGACAAATCAGCACGTCATCAAAGGTCACGCCCTGAGATTCGAAAATCGCCATCATCGCATTGTGTGGCTTGTCGAAATCTTCCTGCGGGAAGCTGTCAGTGCCTAAGCCGTCCTGATTCGACACCATGACCAGGGAAAAACCAGCGGCTTTCAGTTTCAGTAAAACCGGAATGACGTTTGGTTCAAATACCAGCTTTTCCAGGCTGTCCAGTTGCTTATCTACCGGCGGCTCTTCAACAAGGGTACCGTCACGATCGATAAATAAAATAGCTTGCTGACTCACTTGGAAGCTCCTGTCTGGGAAAAATAATCATTAATCAGCTGTAGCAGGCGGTCGTCCTGCTCCGGGCTGCCGATGGTGACACGCAGGCAGTTTTCCAGGTTTAGCTGTTTGGACTGATCGCGGATTAGCATGCCGCGCTCAACCAGATACGCCATCAGCGCCTTGCATCCCGCATAGCGGAACAGCACGTAATTGGCTTTGGTGTCACCAACCATCTCAAATTCTTCAAACGCACTCAGTGCTTCCGTGAGACGGGCTTTCTCTGCGTTTAGAATATCGACTTGTGCGTGCAAACGACCAATGTTTTCTTTGCTTAACGCCTCGGCAGCAATCTGCGCCACCGGATCCGGGATAGGATAAGGCGCAATCACTTTCATCAGCGCAGCAATCACATCGTCATTAGCGATGGTAAAACCGCAGCGCAGACCGGCAAGGGCAAAGGCCTTGGACAGGGTGCGCAGGATTACCAGATTCGGGTAATCAGCCAGCTTGTTTGCCCAGGTGTTGTCTGCATCAAACTCGATATAGGCTTCGTCCACAACTACTAACGCTTTGTCGGTGAAGTGGCGCAGTACGGTGTCCAGATCCTGTCTGGCTACCTGAGTGCCGGTTGGATTATTTGGCGCACAGATAAACACCACATTGACGTCGTTATTACTGCAAATACCTTCCACATCAAGGCTGAAGTCGGCTTTCAATGGCACTTTTTTCACGCCAATGTTGCAGGTTTCAGCGCTAATGGCGTACATGCCATAGGTTGGCGGACAAATCAGAATGCTGTCCTCACCCGGGGTACAGAACGTGCGGATAAGCAGTTCAATGCCTTCGTCGGCACCACGGGTCACCATAAGCTGGCCTTTTTCGACACCAGCATAAGCTGCGTAACCGTTAATCACGCCGTCAGGCTGACAGGACGGATAACGGTTGAAGTGGCTGCTGTCCACATCATAGTGGTTGGCGAACGGCGATTCGTTGGCATTCAGCCAGTCCTGACCACCGGCGTACAGGCGGCGCGCTGACTCGTATGGCTTCAGCGGGATCAGATTGTCATTAATGAGTTGGTCGACCAGACTGCTCATTGCTCATTCCCCTTTTCAAGCTCAGCCATGCGCAGGGCAACGGCCTGTTCGTGGGCATCGAGCCCTTCAGCACTGGCAAGCTTCATAATGGCGGGCCCAAGATTACGCATGCCGTCGGCAGACAGTTCCTGCACGGTGAAACGACGCATAAAATCAAGCAGACCTAAACTGGAATAGTTGCGCGCATAGCCGTAGGTCGGCAGCACGTGGTTAGTGCCCGAGGCGTAATCGCCAGCAGATTCCGGTGACCACTGGCCAACAAAAATAGAACCGGCATATTTGATGTCGGTAAGCAGCTCGCGGGCGTTGTCAGTTTGCACAATTAAGTGCTCCGGCGCGTAGGCGTTACTTACCAGTACGGCCTCGCTAATGTTGCCGGTGAGGATATAGCGGGCATTTTCCATGGCCCGAGAAGCAATGCTGTTGCGCGACAGTTTCGCCAATTGCAATTCTACCTGCGCTTTCGTGGCTTCAATCAGCGCTTCACTGTCTGAAACCAGAATGGCCTGGGAATCCGGACCGTGTTCTGCCTGCGACAATAAATCCGAAGCAACAAATGCTGCATTGGCATTGCCGTCAGCCAGCACCAACACTTCTGAAGGGCCGGCCGGCATATCGATAGCGGCACCGTCGGCACGCTGACTGACTTGTTGTTTGGCTTCGGTCACAAAGCTGTTACCCGGGCCAAAAATTTTGTCCACTTTGGCAATGCTTTCGGTACCGAATGCCATGGCGGCAATGGCCTGGGCTCCGCCACACAGATAAATTTCTTCAATGCCACACAGTGAAGCCGCAAGAGCGATTTCCGGGGCGATTTCACCGGCCTGGTTGGGTGGTGTACACAACACTTTACGTTCGCATCCGGCAACCAGCGCCGGTACGCCCAGCATCATCACGGTTGACGGTAACGGCGCACTGCCGCCCGGAATATAAAGGCCGACAGCATCCAACGCGGTAAAACGCTGCTCGCAGACTACGCCCGGCGTAGTCGTCAGGGTAATATCCTGAGGCTTCTGCGCTTCGTGGAATTGTTTCACATTGTTGAACGCAACCAGCAGGGCGTCTTTAACGTCAGCAGATACCCGTGTTGCCAGTTCGTCCCGCTTTGCAACAGAAAGCGGCAGGCTGTTCAGTGAAGCACAGTCGAACTTCCGGGTGTATTCCAGTACCGCTGCATCACCCTGTTGGCGAATTGTCGCGAGTATGTCTGCAACGGTCACCCGCAGACTGTCTGAGTTTTTCATTACCGGCCGGGCGAGGGCTTCTGTCTGCCCGGCAGGTGTCAGTGAGGACCAGTTGATCATGGCAGATTAACCCATCATTTTTTCAATTGGCATAACCAGAATAGAACGACAACCTAAGGATTTAAGCTTCTCCATGGTTTCCCAGAATAAGTCTTCAGGGCTGACCACGTGTACCGCTACCGCATCGTCAGACCCAGCAAGAGGCAGTACGGTAGGGTTCTCAGCGCCTGGCAGTAAACTCTTTACTTGTTCCAGGTAAGCTTTCGGCGCGTGCAGCATGATGTACTTGCTTTCTTTGGCCTGAATTACGCCATCGATGCGCGGAACAAGACGGTTAACCAGCGCCTGTTTCTCATCAGACAGGGCACCGTCAGCACGTTGGATGAGCACGGCTTTAGAGCGGAAAATCACGTCTTCTTCGACCAAGCCGTTGGCTTCTAAGGTTGCACCGGTAGAAACCAGGTCACAAATCGCATCGGCCACGCCAGCGCGGGGAGCAACTTCTACAGAGCCTGTGAGCATGACTGCACGGGCATTGATATTATTTTCTTTGAAATAACGTTCTAACAGGTAAGGGTAAGTTGTCGCGACTTTTTTACCTTCCAACGACTGAATACCGTCGTATTTCATTTCCTGCGGTACCGCGATAGACAAACGGCAACCCCCGTAATCCAGACGACGCAGTACTTCGAAATCTGCCGCTTTGTTTGCAGACTGGCGCTCAAGCATCTTTTCTTCCAGCTCGTTTTCGCCGATGAAGCCCAGGTCAACAATACCGTCCATAACCAGGCCCGGAATGTCGTCGTCGCGAACGCGTAACAAATCGATAGGCTCATTGGTTGAATGGGCAATGAGGAGGCGGTCGCGAATGTAGAGTTTAATACCGATCGCTTTTAGCAGCGCGATGCTGTCATCGCTTAAACGGCCTGATTTTTGAACTGCAATACGCAGACGTTTGCTGTCACCCATGTGAACATTCCTCTTTTATGAACCTGATTTGAAGCTGCTAAAACGAAAAACCCCCGGAAGTTTCCTTCCGGGGGTCGAGAATTCTTTATCTGCGCCGCTGGAAGGAACAAATAACCTTCCAGCACAAACCTGAAAGGCTATGCTTTATGATGGTGGTGATGGTTCGCAGCGCAATTAAACATGTAACGTAATTCTTTCCAATCTTTAGACGCGGCAAACATTAGCTAATCGGCTGCGCTAAATCAACCCCAAAACGGCTTTTTTAGGGAATTATTAGACCAAATGTTTGGTCATAAGTTATATCCTTCAGTTTAAAGGGGTGAAACTGACGTGTTTGTGAAAGGATTGTCATAAATGGAAGCGAAATTATGGTAAATGATTTGCTGTTTCCCATTCTTCCCCGGGATAGCCGTGCGCGGGTTCAATTTCGAAATCGCGTGCAAAAAATTGGCAAGATTACCCGTATTGAAGCGCTTGGTGAACATGAACGAATGGAGCACGATGAAGAGCGCCGTGTCAGCAGCGAACAGGAGCGGAAGCAATATCAGCAGAACCGCCATGAGCATGATGACTTGTATGGCCGGGATGGGCATATGGCCGAAGAACATGAGGCCAAGGAAAACAATGCACATCTGAAAGAGGAGCAGGAACATCAGGATGCTGAACCAGATGCAGAAAATGGAGATAAAATTAAGCATCTGGATATTTATATTTAGTAACGTTTTTTTCGTCACACCCAGTTCAAATATCCGCTAGTATAAAAATTGGCCACAAAGACGTTGGCCGGGTTGTGGCTTATACATGGCCGCTTCGCTTCAATGCCCCTAAAATAATTACTACGGACAGAACTCATGAAAAAGACGCTTCTGCTGGCCGCTCTCGCGGTTACGCACACCAGCCTATTTGCGCAATCTATCGACGTTAAGAGTCTCGAAATTCCCCACACACGCTATGAACTCGACAATGGATTAACCTTACTGGTTCACGAAGACCATAAGGCGCCGATTGTGGCGGTTTCGGTGTGGTACAACGTAGGCTCAAAAGACGAAAAACCAGGCAAAACCGGTTTTGCCCATTTGTTCGAGCACCTTATGTTTAACGGTTCTGAGAACTATGACGGCGAATACTTTAAGCCGTTCGAACAGGTCGGTGCCACCGACATGAACGGAACCACCTGGTTTGATCGCACGAATTATTTCCAGAACGTGCCGTCTACGGCTGTCGATTTGGCGCTTTGGATGGAATCGGACCGCATGGGGCATTTACTCGGGGCGATTACGCAGGAAAAGTTGGATAACCAGCGTGGCGTTGTACAGAACGAGAAACGCCAGGGCGATAACTCACCATATCGTAAAGCTGAATATAGTTTGCTGGAAGGGATTTTTCCGGAAGGCCATCCGTATCGCTGGAGCACCATTGGCTCCATGGAAGATCTCAATGCCGCGAGCCTGGACGACGTGAAAGACTGGTTTAAGCAATATTACGGCGCGGCGAATACCGTTATTGTACTGGCCGGTGATATTACTGCTGAAGCCGCCAAACAAAAGGTCGAACATTACTTCGGTGATATACCGCCAGGGCCGCCAGTCAAACGCCTGAGATCTTATGTGCCGGAAAAAGAAATCAGCAGCTATGAAGAAGTCTTCGATAAGGTCGCTGCCGAGAGAATTTATCGCGTGTGGCCGGTGGCAGGTCGTACTACCGATGATATTGAAGCACTGAACCTGCTGGCAAAAATTGCCGGTGAAGGTAAAACATCGCGCCTTTATCAACGTTTGGTTGAAAAAGAAAAACTGGCTACCGGCGTCAGTGCTTATGTTGAAGAACACACCCTTGCCAGTATTTTCAATGTAGAAGTGACGCTGGCAGACGGCGCTGATGAAGAAGAGGTTTCCGCTATCATTGATGAAGAAATCACAAAGCTGGTGAAGTCTAAGGTAACCAAGTCTGAGCTGGACGGTGCCCGTATGCGCACGTTGTCGCGGACGATTCGCGGTATGGAGAAAATCGGCGGCTTCGGTGGAAAGGCAAACGTGCTGGCCGAAGGTGAGCTTTACGCCGATGATTCAAATCACTATATGGAGAGTCTCGAGCGCTATGCCGGTGCAACACCAAAAGATCTCAACGAGGTCGCAAAAGCGTGGCTGAGCGGCGGGTTTCATCAGGTGATTGTGCGTCCGTTCCCCAATTATGCTGTGAGCAGTGAAAGCGCAGATCGCTCTACATTGCCTGAAGTCACCGAAATGCCTGAACTTGCGTTCCCGACGCCTGAAGAGTTCAAGCTGGACAACGGCATTTCCGTTTATTTTGTTAAGCGGGATGCGGTGCCTGATGTTTCCATGCGCGTGGTGTTTAACAGTGGTTACGCCGCTGATGCCAATGGCTATCCGCTGGGAACGTCTTCTATGACCATGCGAATGCTGGAAGAGGGCAGTGGTAAAACTGATGGCGAGGCATATAAAACTGAAATGGATAGGCTGGGTGCAGCCAGTTATTTCGGCGCATCGCTGGACAGTTCTTATGCCCATCTACAATCGCTGACGGCGAATCTGAAGCCTGCACTGTCGCTTTTCAGTGAAGTGATTCAAAAACCGGCAATGCGAGATAATGATCTGACTAAGCTGAAGCCAATCTGGCTGTCGAATATCGCACAGGAGAAATCTCAGCCCGTTCAGCTTGCTTTCCGGGAACTACCGCCGTTGCTGTTCGGTAACGATCATCCTTATGGCATGCCGCTAACCGGTTCCGGTACCAATGAGTCAGTGGGCAACATTACCACTAAAACGCTGAAAGATTTCCATAGCACCTGGTTACGTCCGGATAATGCGCAAATCATCGTGGTAGGCGATATTGAGAAATCGACGCTGAAAGCCATGCTGAACGATAGCTTCGGTGAATGGAATGTTTCTGGTAAAGCCGGTAAAAAAGAGATTGCTGATGTGCCGCAAGTGAAGGGCCGGACGTTCTATCTGGCTGATCGCCCGGACTCACCGCAGTCGTTGATTCTGGCGGGTAAATTAATTCCCTCGATTACCGATGAAGATGCGCTGGCAATCGACACCGCTAACGCTATCGTTGGCGGCAAATTCACGGCACGTCTGAATATGAATCTACGTGAGGACAAAGGTTGGGCCTACGGTGCCCGTACCATGTCGCTGACCACGGCGGGTATGCGTCCATGGTTCGCCTATGCGCCGGTTCAGAGCGATAAAACCGTTGACTCTATTAACGAAATCGACCGTGAAATGAAAGAATATAACGGTAAGAATCCGGCTACAGCAACTGAGCTTTCGGAAACGGTTACTACCGAGGTTCGCAAGCTGCCGGGTTCATTTGAGACTAACAACAGTGTGCTTTCTGAAATTCAGTCCAGTCTGATGCAGGGTAAACCTCTGAATTATCCAATGCTGCTACAGCAGGAATATGACAAGCTCACGCTGGAGGATGTACGCGAACAGTCTGACCTATTTACCACCGACAATATTGTCTACATGATTGTAGGGGACGCTTCGTTGTACAAAGCAGAACTTGAGAAAATGGGCAAAGTGGTGATGCTCGACATCGAGTAATCTTCTACTTTGAAAAAACAAAGGCAGTATCTGATTGAATCCAGACACTGCCTTTTTTTATTGTGAATTTTGTTTGGTTGCGGCGAATTCAGGCAAACCAATGTCGAGTTCGATTAGCAAACCACACCAGCGACAACATCACCGGCACTTCAACAAGCACACCCACAACGGTCGCCAAGGCTGCGCCGGAGTGCAAGCCAAACAGTGAAATGGCGACGGCCACTGCCAGCTCGAAAAAATTCGAGGTGCCAATCATACAGGCCGGTGCGGCCACCTGATGCGATAGCCCCATTTTTTTCGCCAGCCAATATCCAATAGCGAAAATACCATAAGTCTGGATAAGCAGGGGAATCGCTATTAGAACAATGGCCTGTGGATCGGCGATGATGGTTTCAGACTGAAAACCGAACAATAGCACCACAGTGGCCAGTAAACCAATAATCGACCAGGGTTTCATGGTGGCAAGAAAACGGTTTAACCGCTGGTGGTTGTTGTGGTTATCCAGCGCTTTGCGAGTGAATACGCCGGCCACCAGTGGAATTAATACGTACAGTACAACAGACAACAGCAACGTATCCCAGGGAACCGTGATATCGGTTACGCCAAGCAGAAAAGCGGCCAGAGGCGCAAAGGCAAAAATCATGATGATATCGTTTACTGAGACTTGTACCAGTGTGTAGTTTGCATCGCCTTTCGTTAGCTGGCTCCATACAAATACCATGGCCGTGCAGGGCGCTACACCCAGTAAAATCATACCGGCAATGTATTCGCTGGCGGTTTGTGGGTCGACCCAATCAGCAAACAGGCCTTTAAAGAACAGCCAACCCAAAAACGCCATAGAGAAGGGTTTTACCAGCCAGTTGATCACAAGCGTTAATACCAATCCTTTAGGTTTTTTACCCACATCTTTGATAGAGGAAAAGTCCACCTGTACCATCATCGGATAAATCATCAGCCAGATAAGAACCGCAATTACCAGATTTACATGGGCATATTCCAGCCCAGCTACCGCTGCAAATAAATCCGGAAACAGACTGCCTGCCACCAGACCCGTAATAATGGCGAGAGCAACCCAGACCGATAAAAAGCGTTCAAATAATCCCATTATCCTGCCCTTAGATTGATTTTTGGTTTACGCGTTTGCTGAGCTCTTCAGCACTTTCAACCCGTTCAGAATAGCGGTCGACAAAATAATCTTTGTTGCCACGCAGCATCAGGGTGAATTTCATCAGCTCTTCCATCACATCCACAACGCGGTTGTAAAAAGGCGACGGCTTCATTCGTCCATCTTCTTCAAATTCGAGGAAAGCTTTAGGCACCGACGACTGATTAGGAATGGTGACCATGCGCATCCAGCGACCTAAAATACGCATCTGATTAACCGTATTAAACGACTGTGAACCACCGCATACCTGCATCAGCGCAAGGGTTTTGCCTTGGGTGGGACGCATACCACCAATACTTAACGGCACCCAGTCAATCTGACTTTTGAAAATACTGGTCATTGCGCCATGTCGTTCTGGCGAACACCAAACCTGGCCTTCAGACCACATCATCAACTCACGCAATTCTTTTACTTTAGGATGGTGCTCATCTTCGGTATCGGTTTGGGGGAGCCCTTCGGGATTAAACACCTTCGCTTCAGCACCCATGGCGGTAAGCAAACGGGCAGCTTCTTCCACGAGAAGGCGGCTGAATGAACGGACCCGTAATGAACCATAAAGCAGTAAAATGCGTGGCTTGTGCGTGAGCGATGATGGGGCGCAAGCATCGAATGTTGGCGCATGCCACTGGCCCTCATCAATATTTGGCAGATCTGTTATCTTAGTCATCAGGCTTGTGCCCCCAGTGTCTGTAAAGCGGCGCGAAGTGCAGATGGATCGTTGCTGTGTGTCGCAATGCTAAGCAATTCACAGGCACGCTTTTCGATGATGTCGATGCAGGCAAGGAAAGCCGCTTTAATTTCATCTTCTGTACCGGTTACCTTCGACGGGTCAGAAAGTCCCCAATGGGCTTTTACGCTTTTCCCAAACCATACCGGACAGGTTTCGCCAGCGGCAGAGTCACAAACAGTGATCACTAAATCAGCCTCAAATGCCTCGAATTCATCCCAGGACTGACTGCGCAAATTCTCAGTGTGATAGCCCGTTTCTTCTAAATACTTCACTGACAGCGGGTGCACTTCACCAACGGGCTGACTACCCGCACTGCGCGCCTCAATCACACCTTCGCCTATTTTATTGGTGATGGCTTCACTTAAAATGCTGCGACAACGGTTGTGTGTGCAGATAAATAATATTTTCATCATATTCCTTGCTTAATGTTTTCAGTCGCGGTTAACAGCAGCGTGAGTCACTGATCTGACAGCGGGTGAACTTTGCTTTAAGGGCGTCAAATTCATTATTTTGACAATCAACCGCTGTGCTAATAATAGTGCGTGCAGCCTTTGATAATTCAGGCTGTAAGCGGTAATACATCCATTTCCCCCGACGCTCATCGAGCAAAATGCCGCACTTTCGCAGCTGCGCTAAATGGCGGGATATTTTGGGTTGGTCCAGGGCCAGCGCTTCCATAAGTTCGCACACACACGCCTCGCCAAAGCAATGAATTAACATCACACACTTAAGGCGGGTATCGTCGCTTAGGCATTTAAATAGTTGCAGTACATCCATAGAATGAATCAAATTACACATACGTTTTTTCACATATGTGTAATTTCACATGTGTTAGCTCGCATGTCAATAAGGAGAGTTAACGGTTAGTGATATAGGCGTATTATTTGATGTTGTGATTGATCCAGAGCTTTGGCCATATCTGTTGCCACCGCTTCCAAGCAAGACCTATGTACAGGACTTTGCCATAGAAGCGATGCACAATGCGACGTTAATTCGCGGGTGTCTGTTACCATTTCAGGCGTTTCATCATATCTGAGTTGTCACCGTGTCTGGTTTGTTAGCTGAAATTAGTTGAGGGCTTTGTCTACCCAGAATTTTGTGCCTTTCACTGTTGCTTGTAGCGATAGACCAGATTCTGTCAGCGTATACACAGTGATATCGCCGAGATAGCCTTCACCTTCAACGGAAACCCCCTTCTGACCCGCTTTAGCTGTTGCATCGGCATTGCCGCCGGCTGTCCAACCATTCTTTTCGAAGTAATCCATAGCCTTGCGAGAATGGAATACCATGACTATGCGGTAATCTTTTGCACCAATCCCTAAACCGACACCGCCTTCAGCCATGTTCATATAGACCTGACGACCGGTGGCATTATCGTTCACCACGCCGTAGCCTGTTCCGGCAGAAACAAAAATCACATTCACGTTGGCATTACTGAACACAGCATAGCCTGGTGCCGTTTCGATTTGGGCACGAACATCAGGTTTTTCTTTATACAGTTTAGCCAGCGCGACATCTTGCATGGTAATAATCGCTTCTCGTTTCTCAGCTATGGTGCCTTGACCCATTGACGCACAACCAGAAACCGCGACAATCGTCGCCAGTACCAGTGCGCTTGTTATCATTTTTATTTTACTTTTCATTCATTACTCCTTTAAAGCAGCCTGATGCCAACTTGCTGAACAGGCAATTTGTCTTTCGACAAGATTGTTATAAGCGTTGACTGCAATTAATGTGCAAAGTATAGAAAAGTTAAATCTATCATTGGTTTATGTGGTGGGATAGAGATTTACAGTTCTTTTAACAATTAAAAAGCGGCGCAAATTGCCGACACATTGTCGGATTTACACCGCTTATTTAACTACAATTAAAAGCGATAACGTTTGAGCTGCTCTTGCATTCGCGAAATTTGCTGCACCAGTTCTTCACAGTTATCAGACACCGTTTGCGCATGCTGCAGATTTTCCTGACCCGCGCGCTGAATACTGTCTAACCGACCGGAAATACCTTTAGAAACGGCGGCTTGTTGCGTCGCCATGGATGACGTTTCCTGGTTCAATTCAGAGATAGTCGCCACAGCGGTAAGCGCTTGTTGCAGAGTTTCTCCGGCTTTCTGCGTGACTTCCACGGTGTTATAAGCATTGTCTTTATTCGATTGCATACGCTCAGAGGCATCACGACTACCTTGTTGCAGGCGTTCGATCATCACTCTGATTTCTTCGGTAGAACTCTGTGTTCGGCTGGCGAGTGAACGAACTTCATCGGCAACCACCGCAAAGCCCCGGCCTTGTTCACCGGCGCGCGCTGCTTCAATAGCCGCGTTAAGCGCAAGTAAGTTTGTTTGCTCAGCAATATTGCGGATGACATCCATGACACCGCTAATTTCTTCGCTAGAGCGGGCAAGTTCGGTGATTACCTGTACTGATGCGTCGACTTCCTGGGCTTGCTTCTCGATGTCAGCAATGGTGGCTTTGAGTACATTCACACTGTTTCGTGTATCGGTATCGGCAGCGCGGGCGGCGTCGCTTGAGCGAATAACTATGTTGGACACGGCTTCTGCGCTTTGGTGCATTTCCGTGATCGCGCCCGTAATGGCATCCGTTTCGTTAGTAAGTGACGCTACCGTTGTTTTAGCGCCATGAGCGGTATCGTTCAACGTTTGTGATTTCGCCAGCATGGTTTGTGTGGTTTGACAGACTGTCTGTAAGGTTGTTTGCAGCTGCTCTAACAGATTATTAAACGCTTTAGCCATGCGGCCAAATTCATCATCGTTTTTCACATCGAAACGGAAGGTGAGGTCACCTTCACCACTGGATAAATCGCTGACCACTTTTTGGAATTCGTCGAGAGGCTGACCAACAACCCGTTTAACCAGTATCACCAGGGCGATAAGGATAATGGCGCCTGCGAGCAAAATTTTGACCAGCAGGTGGAGAATCGCAGAGGTCAACATGCCGGATTTTTCGCTTTCCGATTCAACCAGAATGATGTCGTAACCCCATTTTTTAAAAGGTACCACTGTGGTTTTCCAATCGCCGCGATTTGCCAAAGCTTCGTCTACGTCTGACATCTTTACATGTGAAGAGTGCATTCTGACATTGCCTTTCGCGTCTCTAAGCGCCACAAAACCCTTATCGAGAATGTGACTGGACGAAATAGCTTCTTCCAACACTTTTAGATCGGCTGAATAGCCCACGTACCAAATACCAATAACCTGATTCGATGCATTAAACATGGGCTCGTAGCCAGTGAGGTAGGGGCTACCCAGAATATCGACTTCACCATAGTATGCCTGGCCCTTTTTTATCATTGCCATGGCTTTGCCCTGAGGTGCTAATTTAGTACCGATGGCGCGCTGTCCGTCCTTAATAACGTTGGTGCTCACTCGAATGTAGTCGTCGCCAGTCTTACTAAATAAGGTTGCTGTGCCGCCCATTATTTGCGTAAGGCCGTCTACCAACGCAAAATTATTTGCTTGTGTTTGGTTACCAAGGTAGAGCTGATTGGCACTGGTTTCTTTGACCATTGCCGTTCCCCGTTGAGACGGTATGCCAATAGCTTGTCCACGCTGTTTTAGCAGCGCCATACTACTTGTAACGCGTTCACTCATTATCGAATCGGTAACGGTGAATATGTTCAGCAAGCGATTAGTAGTTGCATCAACCTGTGAAGTGATCCGTTCATCAATGTCTGTTTTAATCGCACTCACGGTAACGATACAAATTACAATGGTGAAAAGGGCGATAACCGCAGAAATAGAAATTAAAAACTTACGCTTAATAGACATGGAAACTCCGACAATGCTTATCTCTCAGCTAAGCAAAGCTCAATAAGGCCCGGACCAGTCGCGTCAGATCCGGGATGTTCTCGTTGGGTCATGCTGTAAGAATAGTTTAAAACTTCAAATGGAGAGAGTTTTTATTTCATCTGATTGTATTTTTATGTAGTGAAACAAAAACTAAGCATTTATTTGTACTATTTACTGGAGCTGATGCACGGTGAAACCTTTGGTTTCTAACATGCTAAGCACGCCATCGGGGCCAGCCATGTGCATGGTGCCTACCAACACAAACTCGGTTTCGGGCGTAGCCAGATATTCTTCTATTTTCGGCAGCCAGGCTAAATTACGCTTTGTCAGTACGTTGGCGTAGACTTGCGGGTAATCGTTTTTGAATGTGTCCATCGATGAATCAAACAACTGGTTCATGTTGCCATTGCGCCAGGCTTGCTTCATGGGTTCCAGGGTTTCAGACATGGTGTCCAATTCTTCAAGAGAGTAACGAATATAAGCATCTTCTTCGCCTTCCCCAAGCTTAGACAGGATCTCAAGTTGTTGAGTGGGCGTTTCAAACCAGTCTACCCGTTTTTCATCGGCATCTGCTTTGGTGAAGAAGAAGTTATCGACGCCGGGATTGGTAAGTCCGGCATGCTGAAGCGCCATCATAGAAAGTGTTATACCGAGAAACGACGGTTTCATTTTTTCTACCTGCGTTACACTCACACCGTAGCGAGCAAGATAGGTTTTCAGTTGTTGGTACGTATCTTCACTTAAATCGTCGCGAATGGTTCGTCCGTTCTTGTAGGTCATTAATTGTTGTGTTTGCTCAACAAACTGAGGAGAAACGAGTGCCGCCAGGTCGGTTTCGAAAACCAGTAAATCGGAAGCCTGGTAAGCGACATCGTATTGTTGGGGCAGAGGATAATCATCAGGACTCAGAATGTGCAAGGTACCACCAAGATAAATCGTATTGTCACCTTTGGAAACCTGCCATACGGAGGCTGCTTGGCAGGATAATGCAGTGAGCAGAAGGGTGGTGAACAAGCTGGAAAGAAAAACTGGCTTAAAGCGGCCCCTGATATTTCGCATTTGGTGAACTCCTTTGCTACGATTCCCTATTTATTCGCTATGCAATTTACTGCTAATGTCACCAAAGTACAAACCGCATTATGATTCTACGCCCCGGTGGCGAAAAAATGATCGAATTTGAGAAGTAACTATCTGTGTCCATTCTGTTAAACCGTTTTACCGTACCTTCTATTCTGCTGCTTGTGTGGGGCGTGGTGTTTTTTAGTCAGGCTGAACCACTTACCCTGGCTACAGATTTTGGTGGCTTTCTCGTGCTTGGTGTCATCGGGGCTATTTTCGCCAACGCCACGGGCGCCGGAGGAGGCGTTGTCTTTGTACCCGTATTTAACCACTTAGGATTTGCACCGGTAGATATTGTGGCCACCAGCTTTGCCATTCAATGCTGTGGTATGACTGCCGGGGCATTAAGTTGGTGGGGACATTTTACGCATGCTGAAAGGCAAAATGCGCAATGGTCGGTTTTACCGCAGGTGCTTGTGCTTTCCATACCTGGTTCGGTATGTGGTTTACTTATGGCGCAGTACGCAGCGAGCAGTGTGCCTTTTCTCTCAGCCATTCAAGGCAATGTGGACGATTTACACCTTGGCTTTGGCGTATTTTCGGTATTTCTAGCCCTGGTGATTTTTGCCAGTATTCCGCTGCTGCGTAAAACCACATTCAAATCGGAAATGACTGGTGTGGAAGTATTACTGCTACCTGTGGTGGGGTTCGTCGGCGGCGCGATTACCGCATGGTTATCTGTGGGTGTTGGTGAGCTCGTTGCTGTGCTA
Organism: Alteromonas confluentis; assembly: GCF_001757105.1. Lineage (GTDB taxonomy): Bacteria > Pseudomonadota > Gammaproteobacteria > Enterobacterales > Alteromonadaceae > Alteromonas > Alteromonas confluentis. Next base: position 6,145 of record NZ_MDHN01000018.1, on the reverse strand, counting down.
CTTATTTTGCGAGGTTTTAGCGTTACCATGGCTATTGCAGTGGCGGTTATCCTCTCTGCGGTATCCGTGTGGTTTGGTGTCATTTATCATGTTGTTGAAACGCAGGCGGTAGCCTGGCAAGTGGTATTATTTGCAGGCGCAGGGGCTATCATCGGCGGCCGCTTGGCCCGGTATGTGGTGCTGGCATTTTCGGTACAAAAACTGAAATTGTTTTTTGGTTTTTGGGTACTGTTACTTGGCTTAAGTGGCTTGCCGGTTTTTTATTAGCATCAATAATGTTGCATGGCATGACAAACTTTTCCTCTATTGCAGCGTAAACAATGTATTGCCGGTGAAAACCTGCGAATGCAAATGCGAGGGAATTACCGGCGTTCAATCTTAAAAGGGAATGAAGATGGCAGAACCGTTTGTACCGCAAAATCGCTATCAGGTGTCACAACCTGAATGGTCAAAAAATGCTGTTGTTTACCAGGTTAATACCCGTCAGTTCAGCAGCAATGGCGATTTCGACGGCGTGCGGGAAGGCTTAGCACGGATCAAGGCACTCGGTGCCGATATTATTTATTTGATGCCGGTAAATCCCATTGGCGAAATGAATCGCAAAGGTGAGTTGGGAAGTCCTTATTCGGTAAAAGATTACTACGCCATCAACCCGGAGTTTGGCGATGCCAGCAGTTTTGAGAAGCTGGTAAAAGCCGTGCACGCGCTGGGCATGAAGCTGATCCTCGACTGGATCCCGAACCACAGCGCTTGGGACAACCCTTTAACCGTTTCTCACCCAGACTGGTATGCCCGGGATCACAAGGGGAATTTCCGCCCATCCCCCTGGTGGGATTGGGACGACATCATCGAATTCGATTACAACGTACCCGCACTCCGACGTTACATGGTGGAAGCCATGTGCTATTGGGTAGAGCATTTTGACATTGACGGTTTCCGTTGTGATGTTGCCGGGTATGTGCCCAATGATTTCTGGGCGCAGGCGCGGGTGGCGTTAGATACCATTAAACCGGTTTTTCTGCTGGCGGAATGGGAAAATCGCGATTTGCATGAAAAAGCCTTCAACATGTCCTATGCATGGAGCTGGAATGAGGCGCTACATGAAATCGCTCATGGGCAAGCGCCGGTTGACCGGTTAAGAAAGTATTATTCCTGGAATGAGCGTAGTTGGCCAAAATCCGCTTACCGGATGACATTCGTTAGTAACCACGACAAAAACGCCTGGGATGGGACGCAACACGAGCAATTTGCCAACGCGTTAGAAGCGGCGATTGTGTTGTCTGTAACCGGTGAAGGTGTACCACTCATCCATAATGGTCAGGAAGCGGGGGAATCGAAACGATTAGCGTTCTTTGAACGGGACCCCATCGAATGGCAGGAGCATCCCATCGGTGATCTGTACAGACAACTCATTGCGCTTAAAAAACGGACTACAGCGTTATGGAACGGTGAATACGGTGCCACAATGTTGCAGGTGGTGTGTAACGATTTATCTCGTGTTTTCAGTTATGTACGGCAAGACGATAACGGCAAGGTGTTAGTCATCCTTAATTTGTCAGCTGATGTGGTTTCGCCTACCTTCGATGCCGATTTATACAATGGCCAATACATTGATGTGCTCAGTGAACAGCCCGTGGAACTGGATGCCTCTCAACCGCCAATTTTGTCGCCATGGGCGTATCGCGTTTATGAAGCCGTTTAAAAAAACGCCTTCGATAATCCATTCTTCCGGGCAGTGAAAAGCTGCCCCATTTTTCTGATAATTCTGGCATACTACGCGCTTTAAATTTTTAGTTGTGATCTATGCCTTCTGTTTCTTCAATTTTCACTGCTGACGGATTATTGGCTCAGGCGATACCTGGCTTTATGCCCCGTGCAGCGCAGACCGATATGGCGCTGGCGGTGAAGTTAGCGCTGGACGACCAACACAGCCTGATTGTAGAAGCCGGAACAGGTACCGGTAAGACCTTTGCTTATCTAGGCCCCGCGCTACTGGCTGAAGGTAAAGCGATCATTTCCACCGGTACCAAAAACCTGCAAGAACAGCTTTATCACCGTGATTTACCGGTAATGAAGAAAGCGCTGGGAAGTCGCCGTAAAACGGCATTGCTGAAAGGCCGCGCCAACTATTTGTGTCTGCATAGAATGTCACAGCACGGTGGAAATTCTGTGCTGGTGGAAAAAGAAGTGCTGGGGCAGCTTTCTACCGTGCGCAGTTGGGCAGAAACCACTAAAACCGGTGATGTAGGGGAGCTGAAAACCCTCCCAGAAGATGCCAAAGTATTGCCGCTTATCACCTCCACGGTGGATAACTGCCTGGGGCGGGACTGCCCAGCCTATGAAGATTGTTATCTTGTAAAGGCGCGTCGAAAAGCGCTGGAAGCCGACATCATTGTGGTTAATCACCATTTGTTTTTCGCAGACATGGCCTTAAAAGATACCGGGTTTGGCGAGCTGATCCCCGAGGCTGATGCCATTATTTTTGATGAAGCGCATCAAATCCCAGACATTGCCAGCGACTACTTTGGTGAATCGTTGTCGACCCGACAACTGCAGGAATTGGCAAAAGACATCAACGTACTTTATCGCACCGTGCTTAAAGACGCCGACCAACTGGATAAATCTGCCGAGAAATGCCGAATTGCTGCTGCAGATTTACGCTTACTGTTCCCGGAACAGCCGGAAAAAGGCAACTGGGCGGAAGCCCTCGACAGGCAAGACGTGCAAACGCAGATTTCCCGTCTGACCGACGGCATTGCGGTGCTCTACGAAGTCATTAAACTGCACTTGGGCCGTGATAAAGATCTCGACAATATTTATGAACGTGTAGCGCAAACCCGTGACCAGCTTGCAGCGTTGTGTGATGGCCTGCAGGATGGGGTTAGCCTGTGGTATGAAACTACCCAGCGTCATCTTATTCTGCATTTGACACCGCTCTCTATTGCGGCCAAGTTCCGTCGTTTCATTAATGCGGTGCCACGCGGCTGGGTGTTTACGTCTGCCACCCTTACCGTTGATGGTGGATTCACGCATTTTCAAAAGCGGATGGGCCTGGATGATGCCAGAACCCTGGAATTAGAAAGCCCGTTTGATTACCGCGAACAAGCCATTTTATGTGTGCCCCGGTATTTGCCTGAGCCAAACAGCTTCAGCATGAAAGATACCTTATTCGAAACGGCTAAACGTTTAATTGCCGCCAGTAAAGGCCGATGTTTCTTGTTGTTTACCAGTCACGCTATGTTGCGTGAAATTGCTAAACGTTTGGAATTTGCCGTAGACAACACTTTGCTGGTTCAGGGCACCACCACAAAACAAGCGTTGCTCGATGCATACCTTGCCGACGAACAAGCCGTATTACTGGGTACCGGTGCCTTCTGGGAAGGGGTTGATGTTCGTGGAAACGACCTTATATGCGTGATGATTGATAAACTGCCCTTTGCCTCGCCAGACGACCCGTTGTTACAGGCCAGAATGGATGATGTGAAAAAGCGGGGGGCAAACCCGTTTGCCGCCATTCAAATTCCACAGGCAGTTATCACCCTTAAACAAGGGGCAGGGCGTTTAATTCGCGACCCTACCGACAAAGGGGTGTTGGTTATTTGCGATAATCGCCTGGTAACCAAAAATTACGCGCAGACATTTATTGCCAGTCTGCCTGACATGAAACGTACCCGCTCACTCGATGTGGTTGAGTCATTTTTAAAAACCATCGATTAACAGGAATTGTATGAACCTTCTTGCTATAGATACCGCCACAGAAGCCTGTTCAGTGGCTGTGAGAACTGAACAGGGTGATTTTCATCGGTTTGAAATCTGTCCTCAACAACACAGCCAGCGTTTGCTGCCCATGGTAGATGAGGTGCTTAAAGAGGCTGGCCTTACGCTAAAAGAAATTGATGGTCTGGTTTATGGTCGTGGCCCGGGGAGTTTTACAGGAGTGCGCATCGCAACCGGTATGATTCAGGGGTTGGCTTTGGGCTCAGGTTTGAAAGTGGCTGGGGTGAGTACGCTTGCTGCTATGGCGCAACAAGTCTTTGAATCACAGGGGAGCGCATCGGTTGCAGTGGCTATTGATGCGCGAATGAGCGAAGTGTATTTTGCACAATATCAGGCTGAAAACGGGCTAGTACAATTGTTGGGTGAAGAGATGGTTTGCCCGCCCGAACATGCTGCGTCTTTGCTTAGCGATAGTGCAAGTCCAGCAGGTACTGGATGGGCAGCGTACTCGGAACTCACAGCCAAGTGCGGCCTTGAGGTAGCGGTTTTGTATCCCGATGCACGCTTTATGTTAAGCCTCGGCGAACAGCAATTTGCTCTAGGCGATGTAAGCGAAGCTGAACACATTGAGCCGGTTTACTTACGCGATAAGGTCACCTGGAAAAAGTTGCCTGGAAGAGAGTGATGGCGCAATTTTTGCTTGACTTGTTTCTCAATATTGGCTCTCATTGTATAAAATGTAATCGATAAATTGTAAGGGTTAACGCGTTTACATTATGGAAATCCAATCTGGCTTTGGCATCATCAGACCGGAACAGGCTCCGCAGCGCGGACAGCCTGAGCGTGTTGATGCCCGTCAGAAAGATCAGGCTCAACCGCTCGAGGGCATTGTTGAGCTAAAACCTATCCGCAACGATGCCTCTGACGACGTATTAAATTCTGCACGCAAATTTCAACAGCAAACCGGTTATGATCAGCCTGAAGGTAAAGGCAGACAAGCTGTTGCGGCTTACCAAAGTCTGGAGCGGGAAGCGCAACGGGACAATATCCGTGAATTACTCGGCGTTGATCTTTACGCCTGATGCGATAAGGCGTTAACCTTCTTAGTGCTTCATTCGTATAATGTTTAAGAATATCTACTGTTCAGCTAGCATTCAGCTTGCGGTAGGATAATGAACATGCCTATCAAATATTCAGGAACTACTATGCTGCGTTCTCTTTTCTTATTAGCTGCAATTGCATTGGCAACAGGTTGCTCTGTTGTTCCGGACGACATCGATTTGCCTGACGATACGAATCTTGTTTCGTATAACCGCGCTGTAACCGGCGGGGATTCTGTAATCGGACAAACTGCTCGATGGGGCGGGATTATTGTTGGGGTGGAAAATAAACCCGAGAAAACCTTTGTCGAAATCGTTAATTTCCCTTTGAATCATTACGGAAAGCCTAACGCGGGTGAAGAGACTATCGGTCGCTTTAAAGTCGCAATGGACGGATTTGTTGATCCTATTCATTTTGAAAAAGGGCGCCTGGTGACGTTTGTGGGTGAAGTGCAAAAACCTATTGCCGGCATGGTAGGTGAGCAACCGTACATGTACCCATTATTAAACGGTGATAATTATCATATGTGGCGTAAGAACTCGGTTAACTATATCAGTCCGCTGTTCTTTGATTACCGCATGGGCTGGTACTCTCCGTTCTATTACGGTGCTTACAGACCGTTCTCTACGCCTTGGGGCTTTGGAATCTATGATGGTTATTATCAGTACAGCAACGGGCCAGCTATTCGTATGAGAAAAACATCTATCAATAACGTGGGCAGTTCTTTACGCTCAAACCGAAGCGGCGTATCGAGTCGCGCAGCTCCACGGCCAACTTCAAGCGCAACGCGATCTGTTGTGAGAAAAGAACAGTAATAAAATGCGGAAGTGTTTTTCCTAACAGAGCGGCAAGAGATTGCCGCTTTTTTGTTTGCCCAGCGAAGCTGGCAAACCCGTCAGGTTGAAAGAAGCCTGAATCACCCTGACTGAGGGGAAGATAATCCGAATGGCAAGGGCGTTGCTGGCTAACGGCAGGGTCTGAAGGAAGCCATAGGAAGTTAGAAGTACACAACGAAAGTGAACCTGATTCGGCAATGCAGGAGGGTAAGCGTGCAAAATAGCGTGAAGCCCGATACTCGGTCAGTCCTGTATTGTGCTTGAGGGTGGGATTTCTAACAGGGAGCCAGTGCAGTAACTGGGGAAGCCTGACACCGTCTCTGGTGATAAACCAGAAGCATCTGTACGAGAGGAAACTCAAGGCAGGTGTTGGTGCGAGGTGGCAGATGATGCCGTAGTAGTGAGTAAGGTCCGGCCTGAGAAAGCCAGTAATGGTGTGGAGGATAAAACCGGACTGACCATCTGCATTAAGTCAGATGGGGTCTTTACAG
>NZ_MDHN01000017.1 GCF_001757105.1 Alteromonas confluentis | reverse complement strand
ATCATAGAAAGCATTAAACGGCGGGTGCGTGATGGTAGCGTGCTGCGCTTAATCAGCCAGTTCTTAACAAGTGGGGTGATGGTTGAAGGCCATTGGCAGCAGACAGACACAGGGAGTCCGCAAGGTGGGGTAATCAGCCCCTTGATAGCGAACATCTATCTGGATGCGTTTGATAAGGAGATGATGCAACGTGGCCACCGCATAGTGCGCTACGCTGATGATATTCTTATCTTGTGTCGCAGTCGTTCAGCGGCAGAGAATGCGCAACGACAAGCGACCCAAATCCTTGAAGGTAAACTGAAGCTGACCGTGAACACAGAGAAAACCCACATCACACACAGTGATGCGGGTGTCAGGTTCCTTGGTGTGGAAATCGGGACGAAATATACCCGAATCCAAGCGAAGAAACTGGCATTGTTCAAAATGAAGCTAAAGGAGATGACAAAACGCAACGGGGGAAAACCGTTGTCACATGTCATCAACAGACTGAATCCACTGCTAAGAGGGTTCAGCCAGTACTTCAGGATTGCCAATGCCAGCAGGGCATTCAAGCAAATCGCGAGTTGGCTGAGACGCAGACTGCGCAGTGTTCAACTGAAGTTATGGAAAAAGGCGAGCCGCCTGCATCGCTGGCTACGACAGCGGGGCTACAAAGGCAAGTTCGCGTCCATGAGCATGACGAGTTGGCGCAGCGCAAGAAGCCCACTGGCAAGCTACGCGATGCCAAACAGCTGGTTTAACGAACTTGGACTGGTGAATCTGGAAGACGTTAGAACGGGAAATGTGCCCAGCAATTACGCTGGATAAACTGTACAGGAGCCGTATACGAGGCCCGTACGTACGGTTCTGTGAGAGGGATGAGGCGGTGATGCCTCACCCTACTCGATGTGCAGATCGATCGCTTCCAAATAGGCATAGCGTGTTGTTTGTCATCGCTTCTTTAAAATTAAGTTTAGTGGTGAAAATAGACGCCAGCAAACCGGTGGCATATTGTTCGCTTTATCAGCCAATATGGCAAAATTTGCACACATTGTTTATTGATTGCGCATTCGATTGATTTTGTGAGAAAAAAGACTTTTCACAGCGAAAAAAATCGTTATTATACGCAGCACTTACGGAGAGATGGCAGAGTCCGGCTGAATGCACCTGACTTGAAATCAGGCGAAGGGTCAAACCTTCCGGGGGTTCGAATCCCTCTCTCTCCGCCACATTCAAAAAAACACCGTCTATCAGGCGGTGTTTTTGTTTGTGCCGTTCGCAGGTAACATTACATTTCCTTCATTGATCTGACTTAATCTGTTCACGTAAAAAATTGATTATATTTCGTTATGAAAGATAATTTAGTCGGGGCAGGTCATATTTCCTAACACAACCAGATAGTTCATCAGTTATCTGCCATCCGCATTTTTCTCCTCAATTGAGCATTTTAATAAATAAAAAAAGGGTTGCTATGGACGTCCTGCACACACCACATCTGCAAGAAGGCACCGTAGATGAAAAAAGAAAAGAGATCTTGGCGTATTTTCATCAGTCTTTTGATCGTTACGAAAGCCTATTTTCTGTATTAAAAAATGACGAAGCGTTTTATCAACGTCCTGAAACGTTACGTCATCCACTTATTTTTTATTTTGGTCATACGGCAACGTTCTTTATTAACAAGTTAGTGTTAGCAAAGTTAATAAACGACCGCATTAATCCGCATTTTGAATCGCTGTTCGCCATTGGCGTTGATGAAATGAGTTGGGACGACCTCAACGACGACAATTATGCGTGGCCAGCGGTTTCTGAAGTCAGAGCGTATCGTGACCAGGTTCGCCGATTAGTTAGCGATTTGATTGCCACTGTTGACTTCCGTTTACCCATTGACTGGGAAAGCCCTATGTGGCCAATTATCATGGGCATTGAGCATGAAGGCATTCATCTGGAAACGTCTTCTGTGTTAATTCGCCAGCTACCGCTCGCGTTTATCCAACAACAGCCGGACTGGTCTCCTTGTGCAGAAAGCAGCGATGCACCTGCAAATACGCTATTACCCGTTGAGGGCGGCGAGATAACTGCAGGTAAACCTTTCAGCGCAGCCTATTACGGCTGGGACAATGAATATGGTGAGCATCATGCTGAAGTAAAACCCTTCTCAGCGTCGCAGTTTCTTGTAAGTAATGGCGAATTTCTTCACTTTGTCACCGATGGTGGTTATGCCTCGCCAAAATATTGGGAAGAAGAGGGCAAGCAGTGGTTAGCTTACACCAAGGCCGCCCATCCGGTATTTTGGCGAAAAGAAGGCAATAGCTATGTTTATCGCGCAATGACCCAGGAGATGCCGCTTCCTATGGACTGGCCTGTTGATGTGAACTATCACGAAGCAAAGGCCTTTTGTAATTGGCTTGGCAGTCAAACTGGGAAGAATATTCAATTACCCACTGAAGATGAATGGTGTCGCTTGCGTGATGAGGCTGGTGTGGATGAAACCCTGTATACCGATAGCTGGAATATTGGTCTGAATGGCCCCGCGTCGTCGGTACCCGTTAATCGCTTTCATCGAAATGGCTTTTATGACGTTGTAGGTAATGTATGGCAATGGACCGAAACCCCGATTTATCCCTTCGATGGTTTTCAGGTACACCCCTTGTACGATGATTTCACCACGCCAACCTTCGATAACAAACATAATCTGTTTAAAGGGGGCTCATGGGTGTCGACTGGCAACGAAGCCATGAAACACAGTCGATATGCATTTCGCCGTCATTTTTTTCAACATGCAGGCTTCCGTTATGTCGAGTCTGACGAGGTAATTAAAGTGAACGATCTCGATTACGAGAGTGATACACAGGTTTCTCAGTACAGCGAGTTCCACTACGGAGCGATCTACCACGGCGTACCAAACTTTGCGTCTGCTTCCGTGGCTTACGCAATGCAGTTCATGAAAGATAAGCACACTGCAAAAGCATTGGATTTAGGCTGCGCTGTTGGTCGGGCAAGCTTTGAACTGGCAAGATACTTCGATGCGGTTGACGGCATCGATTTTTCCGCGCGTTTTATCAAAACGGCGCATGCCATGCAGCAACACGGAGAAGTACGATATAACCTGATTGACGAAGGTGATCTCACGACATTTAAAGTGGTGCGCCTGGCAGATTTAGGACTGAATGAAACGGCAGACAAGTGCCAATTTGCTCAGGGGGATGCATGCAACCTTAAACCCCAATTCACCGGCTACGACTTTATTTTGATGAGTAACCTGATCGACCGGGTTTATGAGCCGAAAAAACTGCTTAATGAAATAAGAGAGCGATTAAATGTTGGTGGCATACTGGTGGTGGCATCACCGTTTACCTGGTTGGAAGAATATACCGCCAGAGAAAACTGGTTGGGTGGATACAAAGATGAAAACGGTGAAACCCTTACCTCTACCGCCGCTCTTGAACAGGCACTTGGTGACCATTTTACCCGTGTTGCAGCGCCACAGGAGCTGCCTTTTGTCATTCGTGAAACGAAACGTAAGTTTCAGCATTCATTATCAGAATTTAACGTATTTGAACGCGTGAAATAATTTATTTCCTTCATATTTGTACGTTTAGCTTTAATGCAATGTGAAAGCAAGCCGGGCCACCGGCTTGCTGTTTTGTTTGCCCAGCGAAGCTGGCAAACCCGTCAGGTTGAAAGAAGCCTGAATCACCCTGACTGAGGGGAAGATAATCCGAATGGCAAGGGCGTTGCTGGCTAACGGCAGGGTCTGAAGGAAGCCATAGGAAGTTAGAAGTACACAACGAAAGTGAACCTGATTCGGCAATGCAGGAGGGTAAGCGTGCAAAATAGCGTGAAGCCCGATACTCGGTCAGTCCTGTATTGTGCTTGAGGGTGGGATTTCTAACAGGGAGCCAGTGCAGTAACTGGGGAAGCCTGACACCGTCTCTGGTGATAAACCAGAAGCATCTGTACGAGAGGAAACTCAAGGCAGGTGTTGGTGCGAGGTGGCAGATGATGCCGTAGTAGTGAGTAAGGTCCGGCCTGAGAAAGCCAGTAATGGTGTGGAGGATAAAACCGGACTGACCATCTGCATTAAGTCAGATGGGGTCTTTACAG
>NZ_MDHN01000016.1 GCF_001757105.1 Alteromonas confluentis | reverse complement strand
ACCCATATATGGACACCTGGTGCAAGTGAATAGCTTCACCAGGGCTATATTTTTTCAGTTTTAAATAACAGATATTACGCTGCTGTCGTATATCCGGCCTGTTAATGGGAGCTTCATATGTCCCTGGCCCTAATGAGTACCGCGCCAGACTTGCTCTTATCATCCCTCCGACATCATGTGTCATGGGTTCACTCAGCGTTGGGTCTGGCCCGGCGTAACCTGTTATTTCATTACTGTTTTATCTACAACGTTTTGGTGAGATTTATCTTACATTCCCTTCAACTCGAAGGGCGCTTGTTTTGCTAGCACCGCCCAGAGGATGCGAGCCAGTTTGTTTGCCAGAGCGACGGCAGCTTTATGTTTTCCACTTCGTATAATCACTTGCTCGACCCAACGAGATAACCGGTCATCCGCATTCTTGCTGTGCCTTATGATGGACCAGGCTCCCTGCACAAGTAACTTTCTGAGATATCGGTTACCTCGTTTGGTGATGCCACCCAGTTTTTGTTTACCGCCACTGGAGTATTCTCTGGGGACTAAGCCCAGGCACGCTGCATATTGGCGACCATTCTTGTACTGTGACGGGTCTCCCATGTGCGCCACGGCGGCAGTCGCCGTTATAATACCGACCCCTTTAATCGTCATGGCTAACTCTGCAGCTGGCGAGGTGCGGGCCTGTTCCCGAATAATCTTTTCCTGCTGATGAATCGCGTCATCAAGATAGCGCCATTCCTCCATCATCAAGTTGAAATTACGACGTGCCGCTGTGGTCAGCGTGTTTTCCGCATCTTCGAGGATGAACGGCAGCATTTCTTTCACACGCTCAATGCCTTGAGGCATGTTGATGCCGTATTCTCTCAACAGCCCGCGAAGCTGATTGACGATGTTGGTTCTGGCCGCTACCTGACGCTCACGAATGTTATGCGTAATAGAAAGGTCTGTTTGCTCAACGGTTTTAGGTGAAACAAAACGCATGCTTGGACGCATGGCTGCTTCTGCAATCGCAAAGGCATCATTGCGGTCATTTTTATTTCCTTTAACGAAGGGTTTTACATGCCGTGTTGGAATAATGCGCACATTGAACCCGTGCGCCTGTAGCGTTCTGCCAAGGTAATTCGAACCACCACAAGCTTCCATCGCTACAGTGACACCCGGGTGATATTTAATGAGGAAAGGAAGTAACTTATCGCTCTTGATAGGGCGGTTGAACTGCGGCTTACAGGCCTGATTGACACCACAGACCTGATAAATATTTTTTGCCAAATCGATGCTAATTAGCGTAACGTTCATGGTGGACACCTTTTGTTTTGATTGTTGCTTCGAAAACTCAATCATGGCGCATTATGACGCCGTATCAACATTAGGTGTCCATCTCATCATCCATGGGGCCTCGGCTGCCGCTTCCCTGCGGCAGACGGTTTAGTCTGCGTTCCCTCTCCTTTAGCATGCCGGACGCATATACAATGCCTCTCTCCAATGCCGTACGCATGTACACTAGCTCACCCCAATGCCGCACGCATATACACTTCGGCTCCCCAATGCCGTACATACATTTCTGCTCCACAATGCCGCACGTGCCCGCGGCTTCACCAGCGGTCAGTTTTTGCCGTCAAATTGAGTCTTGTTGTTTTGCGCGGGAGGTAATTTCAGCCGGTTTTCCTGCTACCATCGACATCGCCGGTACATCTTTATTCACCACCGAGCCGGCTCCGACAATAGCGCCATCGCCAATTTTAACGCCCGGCAAAATAATCGCATTGGCACCTATCCATACCTGCTTTCCAATTTCCACCGGCGCTGAAAGGTCGGCAACCACACCATCTGCTTCCAAAGGTAAAGAGCTCACCACCACATTCGGGCCAAAAAAAGTACTTTCGCCTACCGTGATCTCATCGCCAGCGAGTAACGTGAGGTTGTGGTTTGCAAATACGAACTTGCCGAAGGTTACTTTACCTTCTCCGGCCAGATGGAACCTGCTCTCCAGCCAACATGGCCCATTGCTATTCAGCAAGGTTTTCAATGCATTACGCTTCTGCTTGGGGGGCGCATCTACATCATTTATCACGTCGATAAAGGATTGATGCAAGGTGGTAGCGGGAAAGCTACCGCGAATGTGCTTAATATTTCCGCACCTGAATGCTATTGGGGTCAAAGTTCTTTCTCTTAGAAAACTGAATGGATAATATGCAATGCGCTTTATTTAATACTAAGCGAATTAAATAGAAATACTACATCTCCAGGGTTGGCGGGATCTCGCCAGGGATCTGTCAGACGATCTGGCGCTATCTTTGCACAGGTTGCAGATTAAGAAGTATGTATTTGCTAACAGGACATTTTTTTGACGCTAAAGTTAGCGCCGTAGTGGCCGTTAACTTACCTGAAATGCGAGTAAAAAGTGACTATCTGCAAACTCACTCTGGCCACGTTTATCAGAAAAGGAATTTCGCCACTGGTTCCTGGCTCCCGCCGGTTACCGGTGTAAGAGAATGTTGGTTGTCAGAAAGGTTCGTCTACACTTAACAGACAAGCTAAGTGATGCAGACACCTTTTTCTGAACCGGGTTTTAACAAAAGCGAATTTATTCTATGTACATCGGTTGGACTAAATATCTGAAGCTGCGCTTTCAGCCAAAACGCTCAGACGTCACCATAGGGGTTGCTCTGTCACCAGACACGGCGACCTTTACGGCGTTGCGCCGCAAAGCCGATGAGTTTTACGTTATATCTGAAGTTTCGGTTCTCTATTCTCAATGGAAAGCGCAATTATCTCAGTGGGTGACGAAGCGTAAGCTAACTGGGGCAACCTGCCACGTCGCGCTTTCTCAAAACTGGTATCAACTCTTGCAGATCGAGCGCCCTAATGTGCAAGAGGATGAAGTCGCAGACTCCCTGGTGTGGCCGGTGAAAGAATTGATTAACTTTGAAAGCCCTATCGTTCTCGATTATTTCGATTTACCTGTACCGTTAGCGGGCAGTAAAAAAGTGAATGTTGTTGCCATGCCCGAGAACACCGTAGAGGACATTGTGGCCGGGTGCATAGAAGCGGGAGTGAGATTAGACAGCATTTCTATTGAAGAACTGGCGCATTGCTCGCTGCTGCCTGTGACCGACGAAGCGGTGGTCACACTAACCCAGGAAGCCGGTGAAGAAATCATTCTCAATATTGTTAAAGATGGCCATTTATATATTAGCCGTCGACTGAAAGGGTTCGAGAACCTGGCGGCCTTTTCTGCCGAAGAATTGAGAATGGGTGTGCTCGACGGGCTGTGTATTCAAATTCAGCGCTCCATGGACTTCTTTGAAAGTCAGTTACGGCAACCGCCAGTGAGAAAAGTGGTGCTACATATTAACGCCGCGCAGCCAGAAATCATCGTCGAGCAAATTTCACAGGTGGTCTCGGCATCTGTCATGGTGATGGATCTAAATGCTGTGGTAAATGACCCATCAGACTCGCTGACAAATTTAAGCAGTCTGGGAATGGCACTACTGCCTTTCAGAGCAAAGCAAGTGGAAGCCAAGCAGGAAACCGCCGATGAAAAGTAATATAAACCTTTATCATCCGCGCTTTGCACCCAAGGTCGATTACCTGGCACTGCCCAGCATCACCTTTGTCTTTGTGGTGTGTGCTTCTGTTATGCTGCTTATCGGTTTATCGGCACATTTTATGGCTTCCCGGGCTGAAAATGCCTATGCCGCCGTTGAAACACAAAATCGGATGTTACAAAGCCAGGTAGACATGTTGCAGGCTGAGGTGAGCAACTGGAAACCTGATGAAGCCCTTACTACGGAAGTGGAAGATATCACGCGGAATTTGGAAAAGCAGGAAAGGGTGTTAGAGGAACTGCGACGCCGTTCGCCGCTTCGGTACAAAGGGTTTAGTGTGCTGTTCAACGACCTCGCAAACGAATCGTCATCAGATTTGTGGTTGGAGTCGATTATGGTGTCTGAAGCCCGGATGGACTTTACCGGTGAAGTCTCTTCCCCTGCCGCGTTTCCACAGTGGTTACAGCGCTTAAGCAATACCACTAGCTTCAATGGTAAGCATTTTGAAGAAGCAAAAGTTTTTCTTAAAGACGATGGCCTTAAATTTGAGCTGAGAACACTAAGAGCGGCAGAGAATACAAGCGGGGTAGCACCATGAGCGCTCCCAGTTTAAACGAAAAATTCGCCGCACTGTCACAGCGCGAAAAGGTGCTGACATTAATATCAGGCCTGGCACTGATTTTTATGGCTGGCTTCACGTTTTTCATTGAGCCCGCGATAGACGATTACTCCAAGTACCGCACCGATTTAGCTTCAGAAGAAGTTAAGCGTCAATCGTTGAATGCCCAGCTTGAACTGTATTCAGAAGCATTGTCGTCTGATCCCAACGCCGAACTCAATGCTGAGCTGGCTCAGCTTAAAATTCAGAAGAAGCAAATAGAAACTGTATTTGCGAACGAGTTAAACGAACTCGTCACGCCTGGACAAATGGTGTTTCTGGTTGAACAGGTATTCAATCATGCCACCAATTTAACGCTTATTGAGATGTCTTCGCTGAATCCGGTATCGGTTTTTGCCGGCAATGAAGAAATGGCCGACGTGCCACTTTATCAACATGGCGTGTCGCTCACGTTCAGCGGTCGATATTTCGATGTGAAACAATTTATTGAGGCGCTGGAAGACCAGACTCAACAGCTATTCTGGCGTGGAATTGATTATAAAGTCACAAGTTACCCACTAGCTGAAGTTAACGTTGAGGTATACACCTTGAGTACAGAGAAGGCATTTATCGGTGTTTAAAAGAAAAAGCATGCGCATTCTTGTCAGTCTACTCGCTTTAGCAACCGGCGCTGTGGCGGCATCTGGCGATCCAACCCGACCAGGACGCAGCTACAAGGGGACGTATGCACAAAAACCGGCCTCTGCAAATTACAAGGTGTCTGCCATTTTTGTGAATGGCGAGCGACCTCAGGCAATTGTAAATAATCGACTGGTAAGTGAAGGCGACCGCTTCTCAGATGCGGTGGTGAAGAAAATAACCAAAGAGTCAGTGGTGTTAAACCAGCAGAAAGACGGCAACTGGCAATTAATTACGCTTACAGTCGGTAAAGCGTCATCGAATAAGTTTAGTATCCGCAGCGCGGATAAGTTTTAGGGATCAGGCAATGCGTAAAGCCACAATCACCTTATTAGCCACCATAGTACTCAGTGCTTGTCAGTCGGCACCTAAAGAGTCGGCGGTTGAACGCTCATTGAAGCAGGAACTGCAAGCTCAACTGGATGCTGAGAAAGCCCGTGAGGAAAAAGCCAGTAAGTTAGACAAGCTACCGGATGCCGTGAATTCGGCACTGCTGGACAAACCGGTAGGTTCGTCGATGCCCACGGCACTACAAGGCCCTGAAAAGTACGATATCAATGCGCAAGGTGTAGATGTGCGTCAGTTCCTTTCTGGACTGGTGTCTGAAACCCCTTACAGCGTTGCCGTGCATCCTGACGTTACGGGTTCAGTGAGCCTCGACCTGAAACAAGTCTCTCTGGATGAGACGATGGCGCTGCTTTCCGATCTCTATGGCTTTGATATTCAGCGCTCCGGCAATGTGTTCAGAATTTTGCCCGCAGGTATGCGAACAGAAACGTTTGCAGTAAATTACCTACTGATGAAGCGCGATGGGGCCACGCAAACCAGCATTATCTCAGGTGGCGTGTCGCAAAGTGCAAATGGCGGAAATAGCCAGAGTAACAACAACGGCAATTTCAGTAACTTTGCCGGCAGCAATGCCAATGGTGGCGGCAGTCAGTACAACAACATGAATGCCAATAACAATGGCACCATGATCAGTACCCGCACAGAAACCAATTTCTGGGATGATCTGCAAACCAGTCTTGAATCCATGCTGGGCAAGGATAACGGGCGTGCAGTATTTGTGACGCCTCAGGCTGGCTTGGTAACAGTACGGGCATTACCGTCAGAGATCCGTGCAATCAAGCGCTTCCTGCAGGTGTCCGAAACCCACTTGCAACGTCAGGTAGTACTGGAAGCACGCATTCTGGAAGTGGTATTAAACGATGGTTATCAGCAGGGAATAAACTGGAACGAGATTGTCGCTAACGTGGGCAGTACCGATTTAACCTTCTCTTCCAGCGCCGCCGCATTGGGTAACAGCATTTCTGCCAGCTTGGGTGGGGTAACGAGCTTATCGTTCTTAAATCAAGACTTTTCCGGTGTGCTGAACCTGCTTTCTACCCAAGGTAATGTGCAGGTGCTCTCAAGCCCCCGTGTCACTGCCACCAATAACCAGAAAGCGGTGATAAAGGTGGGTGATGATGAATACTTCGTTACCGATGTTTCCAGTCAGAATACCATCACCGCAGCATCTACTTCCGTGGTGCCGAATATCGAGCTAACGCCGTTTTTCTCTGGTATTGCGCTGGATGTTACCCCGCAGATCGACGACAAAGGAAGCGTGCTGCTGCATGTGCATCCGTCAGTGATTGAAACCGAAGAGCAGACCAAAGTGGTCACGCTTAATGAGGAAGAAATCGTGTTGCCACTGGCACAAAGCACCATCAGAGAATCGGATACCGTGATCCGTGCGTCATCCGGTGAAATCGTGGTAATTGGCGGCCTGATGCAAACAACACGTACTGACAACGAAAGCAGAACGCCGCTGCTAGGTGATATTCCGGTATTGGGTTATCTGTTTAAAAACAGACGTGAGCAGGAAACCAAGAAAGAATTGATTATTCTGCTGAAGCCTACGGTGGTTGAACCGGGCACCTGGAGCAAGCAAATCGAAATGAGCCGCTCGCAAATGGCAGACTGGTTATACGTGGAATAGAACATGTATCTGAGCCACTTTGGCCTGCAAGAGCAGCCTTTCACCCTGACACCAAATACCCAATTTTACTTTGGGTTGCCTAGCCACAACGAGGCGATGGAGGTGTTGCGAACCGCACTTGATGCGGGGGAAGGCTTTATTAAGGTGACTGGCGAAGTGGGCTCGGGCAAAACGCTACTGTGCCGCAAGCTTCTTAACGAGCTACCTGAAAATTTCCCCACGGCTTACATTCCCAACCCTATGTTGGCGCCACAGGAATTCCGTCGCGCTGTGGCGGCCGAGATTGGCGTGGTTTTGCAAGAAGGTGGTGATCAGCAGCAGTTTACCCGGCAAATCGAAGACAAGTTAATTGAGAAAGCGTCGGAAGGTCTGTCGGTGGTACTCATTGTTGATGAAGCCCAGGCGATGCCAGATGACACCATTGAAGCACTGCGCCTGATGACAAATTTAGAAACCGAATCAAAGAAACTCCTTCAAGTGGTGCTGTTCGGACAGCCTGAGCTCGATCAGAAATTAGCTTCGCCCCGCCTTCGCCAGCTTCGACAGCGCATTACCTTCAGCTATCAGCTAAGAAAGATGGATGCCGATCAGGTAGAACAATACGTACATCACCGGCTGCAGATTGCTGGCTATAAAGGCGCGCCCGTATTCGGACACAAACAATGTAAAGCAATGGTCGCCGCCTGCCACGGCACCGCGCGACTTATTAATGTGGTGTCACATAAAGCGTTGATGCTGGCTTACGGAGAGGGTAAGCATGAAGTGTCATTGGAGCACGTAAAGTACGCTGTTAACGACACAGAAGCCACCCGTGGTGCCGTGATGAATCGATACATGGGATGGGCGGTTGCTGCTTCCACCGTTGTCTTTCTCACAGTCTCATTGGTTGTGATGTGGCAGACAGGAGGCGGCTGGTGAGTGTAATCAATAGAATGCTGCGGGATCTAGAAGGACAAAATAGCCAGAATCCCAACGGCAAAAATTACCATCCTTCATCGTCGACGGGGTCGTCGTTACCGGTTTGGCGCATTGTTGTGTTGAGCATTTTGCTCATTGCGGCTTTAGTGTGGAGCTGGATGACATTTACTGACAATCCAACACCGGCGAGCGCAGGCACGTTTGTATCAAACCCGGTGCCGGCGTCGGTGGCCAATGCAGCTGCAGCGCCACAGCAAGTTATAAATAACAGTTCAAGTGCTGAAACTGCTGCAAGTACTGATAGCACCGCACAAGCTGTGACTCAACCCGCATTGAATATGAATAGTGGTATTGCTTTTAATGCTGACAGTGAGTCGCCGGTACGAAAAGTGAAGCCTACAAGCGAAAATAACGAGCCAGTGCTGATCCCGGAAGCGGGAAGCAAAGGTTTGGTAGCGGTGGAAAATACATCGCAATCGCAGCCATTAATTCAAATAGAACAAACAGAACTAACAGAACTAACAGAACAGGCAGATGTAGCAGAATCCCCCGACGCGACTGCCAGCAACGTAAGCGCCGCACAGGCCAACCAGTTTAATGATGCCCAGGATGGGCCGCTGATCGTGTTTGCCAGCAAAGACGAAAATCAACGGCGCCCGCCGGCAAATCCAACCCCTCAAGCGGATGCGATTGCAAAAAAGCCAGCTACCATGAAAGTGGCCATAGCGACGCCCAGAGAGGTGGAAGCAACACTACGCGACGAAATTGACCGGTCGATGAAAAGCGGCGACACCCGGAAAGCGATTCGTTTACTTAATAAGCTCACCCAGCGAGAGCCCGATAACATTAGCGTACGCAAAAAACTCGCCTCTGTGTATTTCGCTGAAGGTCAGATAGAGCAGGCACAACAGCTACTTGAACAAACTCTGATCAAGGTTCCGGCGAACACCAGTGTCAGGCTGATGCTGGGGCGTTTGTATGTGCAGCAAAACATGCATTCACTGGCTTGGGAAGCGATTCGCGAGCCGGCACTGACCAACGATACCGACTTTCTTGGCTTTCGTGCCGGGTTTGCCCAGCAACAGCAACGCTTTGAAACCGCCCTGGCAGACTACAATACTCTGGTGGCCTTGCAGCCAGGCGATGCCCGCTGGTGGCTGGGACTTGGCGTAGCGGCAGATAAAACGAATCGAAGCCACATGGCTGTGCAGGCTTATCAAAAGGCGCTCCGGTTACAGGAACTGGATGATGATGTTGAAACTTTTATTCGCCAGCGAATAAGCGAACTCTCGGAGTAACCCATGAATCAGCCGAAAATACGCTTAGGCGATCTGTTAGTACAAAATGGCTTGATCTCAGACGAACAGCTGGTTTCGGCGCTGGGAGAACAGCGTAAAACCGGCCGTAAGCTCGGGGCTACTTTGATATCCATGGGGTTGGTGTCAGAGCAAGCTTTATTGGAGTTGTTATCACGTCACTTGAATGTGCCGCTGATTAATTTGGAGCAGTATCAGGTAAACCCCAATGCGGTAAAACTTTTACCTGAAATACAGGCCCGACGATATCGTGCCTTAGTGATTGAGGATAAGGGCGACCGTCTATTGGTGGCCATGAGCGATCCTGCAGACCTTAACGCTCAGGATAATCTCTCTGAATTACTAACTAAGCCATTCGATACTGCCGTTGTCAGCGAAGCGCAACTTTATGATGCCTACGACACGCACTATCGGAAAACCGATGAAATTGCTTCATTCGCCACCGAACTTGCAGAAGAATATCAGCAAACCGATGATTTCACGTTAAGCGCCGGGGTTGAAGAAGAGCAGGACACCGCGGTTTCACGGCTCCTGCAGTCTATTTTTGACGATGCGGTGATTGCCAAAGCATCAGATATTCATATCGAGCCTGATGAAAATAAACTGCGTATCCGTCAGCGTGTTGATGGCATGTTGCAAGAAACGGTAATTCCTCAGGGCAACATTGCAGCGGCTCTGGTGCTTCGCCTTAAACTCATGGCCGGGCTGGATATTTCGGAAAAGCGTTTACCTCAGGATGGGCGCACACAGGTCAAAGTGAAAGGTCATCGTATTGACGTACGTTTATCTACCATGCCGGTTCAGGCAGGGGAATCTGTGGTTATGCGTTTGCTGGATCAGTCGGCGGGAGTACTCACCCTCGACCAAACTGGCATGCCAACGGCTATCCTCAATCGATTCCGGGCCTTATTGCAACGTCCTCACGGTATGATTCTGGTTACTGGTCCCACGGGGTCAGGTAAAACCACCACGCTCTATGGTGCATTGAGTGAACTGAATCAACCGCAGCGCAAAATTATCACCGTTGAAGATCCGGTGGAATATCGTCTGCCGCGTATTAATCAGGTGCAGGTAAATGCAAAAATCGACCTGACTTTCTCCAGTGTCCTGCGCACAACCTTACGTCAAGACCCTGACATCATCATGGTGGGGGAAATGCGTGATCAGGAGACTGTTGAAATTGGTCTGCGCGGCGCATTAACGGGTCACTTGGTGTTGTCTACCTTGCACACAAACGATGCCTTATCCAGCGCTATTCGTCTGCTGGATATGGGCGCACCCGGATATTTGGCGGCCAGTGCTCTACGTGGCGTAATTGCTCAGCGTCTGGTTCGGCGAATTTGCGACAGTTGCGAAGAAACTTACACGCCCACTTCTCAGGAATTGTTCTGGCTAAAACACGTCGATGAGAACATCGGTGAGGTGGTGTTTAAACGTGGCCGTGGCTGTCAGAAATGCAGTCAGACCGGCTATAAAGGCCGAATCGGTGTGTTCGAGTTGCTGGAAATGAATGATGCAATGATGGACGCGCTAAAAGTGGGTGACACCGTGGGTTTTGCCCGCCATGCACGCGACAGCAAAGGCTATCGACCGCTGGCCTATGCCGCACTAACCTACGCGAAAATGGGTATGACCTCGGTAGACGAAGTACTCAAACTATCAGAAATGGTGGCTGAAGCGGGAACCGATACCGAGCAGGCTGAGGATACAGGCGAGTATGGCCAAATATAGTTATACCGCTCGCGAGCGCACCGGGGAATTAACCGAAGGCGTTATTGAAGCTACCGACGAAAGCGCGGTAGCAAAACTGTTGCTTGCCCGTAACGTGGTTCCTATTCGCATTGAGTCGGCAAAGGAGGAGGCGAGCCCCGGGGCGGCGATATCATCGGAAGTACACTGGTATACGCCGAATGTTGCCCTTGAGGAATTGGTGATTTTCTGTCGGCAAATGTACTCGCTAACCCGGGCCGGTATTCCAATATTACGTGCCGTGAGTGGCTTAGCCGAATCCAGTAGCAGCGTGCGCATGCGCGTCGCATTGCTGGATGTCATTGCGCAGCTTGAACGGGGTCGTACTTTGTCATCGGCGCTACACCTTCACAGCGATATTTTTAACCAACTGTTTGTCAGTATTATCCATGTGGGTGAAAACACCGGTCAGCTTGATGCCGCCTTCTTGCAGCTTGCCGAGTACCTGGAGCGAGAGCAGGAAACACGCAAACAAATCAAGGCTGCAACCCGTTATCCCATCTTCGTTATTGTCGCTATTGTTGCGGCTTTTATCGTTCTAAACGTTTTCGTTATTCCTAAGTTTGCCACCATGTTCGCCAAATTTGGTGCAGAACTGCCAACCATGACCCGTGTGCTGTTGTCGATCTCGGATTTTATGATTCATCGCAGCTACATTCTGGTGGCTATCGTTGCGATTATCGGGTTTGCGATTTACCGCTATATCAATACACAAACCGGTCGTTACAAGTGGGATCGCATGAAACTCCGCTTACCCATCGTGGGTGAGATTATTCGTCGCTCCTTGCTCGCCAGATTCAGTCGCAGCTTTTCCATGATGCTGCATTCCGGGGTGCCGTTAACCAATGCGCTAAACCTTGTGGCCGATGCGGTCGATAACGCTTATGTGGGGGCCGCAATTATTGAAATGCGCCAGCGCATTGAAAAAGGCGAAAACCTTACACGGGTAAGCCGGGCAAGTGGGCTGTTCACGCCAATGATCATGCAGATGATAAACGTGGGCGAAGAAACCGGTCGGGTAGATGAACTACTGGCCGAGGTGGCCGGCTTTTATGAACGGGAAGTGGACTACGATTTGAAAAGTCTCACTGCTCGCATAGAGCCTATACTTATAGTTTTTGTGGCCGGAATGGTTCTGGTGTTGGCACTGGGTATCTTCTCGCCAATGTGGGACATGATGAGTGCCATAAAGGGGGGCCGATGAGAAAAAGTATCGACACCGCCGAAGGCGAACAGCGGAAAATGTACATCGGCATTGTGTCGACCCTGGTTTTCGCCATATTGATGGCCACGTTTATCATCTATTTTTACGAGAGCGAGCCAAACCTGAAAGGGCAAATTCTGCATCAGCGGGGCGAAGCGCTTGAAGATGCGGCCATTACGTCTCATTGGCAGTGGCAAGCTGAGGGGCGTCCGCAGCGAATTATTCTGGTGCACTACAATAGTGATGGAAAAGAAACCGATCGCAGCCCTGTGGCGATGAATCTGGCGGGGTGGCCTGAAGTGAACGCCTCGTCGGAAGGATGTCAGCGGGTTTGGCAGATGCTGTTGCACCAACCGATGGAAGTCGATGGGTTCAGGGTGCGCGGCGAATTTTATGATGAATCACAAGGCGAAGGGCGAGCCGACAATTCTTATTGTCGATTTAGTCTGAGTAGCGGTGATTACTTTGATTACGCTATTTTTCGCGGCGACGTGATTTATGACGATGAATAAATTGTCCGTACGCCAAAAATTTTACCATTTGGAGAATCAAACCATGGAAACGCAGCCTATCCAACGCGTCGATAAGCAGGCGGGCTTTACGCTCATTGAGCTGACAATCGTAGTTGTTTTGCTGGGGCTTCTTGCTGCTGTAGCGATTCCGCGTTTTCTGGATGTCACCGAAGATGCCGAAAACGCCACCGTTGAGGGTGTTGCTGGTGGCTTTGCCACTGGCGCGGGTTTGGTGCGTGCGCAATGGGAGCTCGATGCCAGACCGGAAGAAAACGGTGGTTCAAATTTAACGTTTGTCACCCTCGACGGTGTTGAGGTGGGCGTTGACAGAGATACTGGTTATCCAACCGGACAACTTCTAAATGATGGAAGTTCGGAAGATACCAATATGACCGATGCGGATTGCCAGAGTGTGTTCAGCCTGATCATGCAGAGCGCACCCAGCATCACATCGATATGGAGTAACGTACCAACGGAGCGATACCGTTACTACACCGCAGTCCGCACGGGGCAAGGCTCTGGTGGTAATGACTTGTGCTATTATTACTTAAGTCAAACCATTAAGAATCTTAACAGTGCGCCAGTGGATAACTCTCAGGGAAATGGATTTATATACGACTCACGGATAGGTCAGGTTATTGTTTTTACTAACAACAACGATCAACTCATAACCAACTAGCCGTTGAAATAGCCGATAATACATTTAGTTTAATTTCCAAGTCAGAGGTACTGAGCATGCAACAACGTGGTTTTACATTAATAGAACTGGTCATTGTGATCGTCATTTTAGGTATTTTAGCGGTTACTGCAGCACCGCGTTTCATTGATTTACAAGGTGATGCGCGCGCATCTACCCTGCAAGGCGCAAAAGCAGCAATGACCAGCGGTATGCAATTGGTGTATGCGAAATCTGCAATTGCAGGTGAGCAAAATAACGCAAACGCTGGCGACGATACATCACGGGTTACCATTAATGGTAACGCAGTAGAAACTGACTTTGGTTATCCAGATGCAGAGACAACAACGAACATTGGTATTCTGAATCAATGGATTGAACTGAACGATGCGGACTGGGATCTGACAGCTGATACGCCTGCTGCGGGTCAGTTTGTAGTGACACCTGAGGGTGTGGCCTATAACGCAACAGCTGCCAGCGCCTGCCAACTGATTTTCACCGAATCTACCGGCGCTAATGTTGCACCAGTCATCACATTGGAAACTGGCGGCTGCTAACCGGACAATTAAATGAAAAAAAATGTAGGGCGCGCTGGCCCTACTGGTAAAGTTCAGTCGGGGTTTACCCTGGTCGAACTCATCATAATCATCGCGATTCTTGGCATTATTTCCGCAATGGCCATTACGCGTATGGATGAGGGCGCAGGGTATGACGAGTATCTGTTGCAGAAACGCCTGCATAGCGCGTTGAGGCATGTTCAGATGCAGGCGATGCATGATACCCGTGACGGCTATTGCTACCGGCTGAACTTTAACTATTCCCCTGGCACTCAAAATTTCGGTCCTCCCGTGAGTAACATGAGTGCAGCCTCGGCTTCTGATTCATGTTCATCCTCCATTGAATTTAATGCGCCTGATTATTTGCGTACCAGTGCCGGTGAAATGCAGGGCCTTGGTATTACAATGAACGGCGTAGATGAAGGCGCTTCAAGACCCATGTACATTGGGTTTAATAATGCGGGTCGTCCGCTAACTGCGGGGGCATCTTGTGCTTCAGGCAATGGCTGTCGGTTTTCATTCACTGGCAAGTCCACGGTGGGTGTATGCGTTAATGGCGAAGGGCTAATTTATGAATGCTAGCCGCGGATTCACATTGCTTGAAACCGTCATTGGGCTGGCTATTTTTGCCATCGTTATGGCTACGACTATACAAATGATTGCCGAGCAATCCAGACGTAGCATGGAGCCTATTTGGCAAAGTCGTGCTGCCGAACTTGCACGCTCCATCCTGTCTGAAGCGCAAAACAAAAAATTCGACACCCGTTCCAGTTCTAACCCTGCTGATCCTCGCTGCAACGAAAACGGCAGTCGCTGCTCTCAAACCAATGAATTAGGGCCTGGTGGCGGAGAGCAACGTCAGAACTGGGACGATTTTGATGATTTTCATCGTCTGTATCAGGTTGGTGCGGATATTACTGATAGCCGAGGCGTTCGCCTGGTGAATCCAGATGGCTCGGCCATGTACGAAGGCTTCGCCCTTTATGTGCGTGTTCACTACGATGACAATACCGACGGCATTGACGATGACGATTTAAATCAGGATGGGGTGTACGATACCGGCACCTATGTTGGCAACGTAAAGCGAATGGTGGTGTATGTGAATACCCCCGGTGGTGATTGGGTGCGTTTTTCTGCGATACGGTGGAATATTCGATGAATACCCGTAGACACGCCGGCTTCACCCTTATCGAAATGGTCACCGTTATTGTGATCCTCGGTATCGTGGGAATAGGGCTTAGCAGCTTTCTTGGCAATGCAATGCTGCTGTTTAGTGGCAACGTTGAGCGGGACCAATTGCTCAGTGAATCCCGTTTCGCCATGACAAGAATGCAAGAAGAAATGCGTAAGGCTGTGCCCAACAGCTTCCGGGTCGCAGGTAATAGCAGCACGCACTGCGTGGAATTTGCGCCTACACTCTGGCAAATAAACTATTTTTCTATTCCTCAAGGCTCAACATCCAGTCGGCGCGTTGAGATGTTCTTCCCCCACGACCCCGACGGTAACATTTGGGTGATTGCTGCCGGCCAGTACCTCACGGTAAATCCACAACAGGCCGCCGACGTTTATGATGAAGGGCGTAATCGCCGGGCACGTATAGAATCGTGTTCTGACGGTGGTGATGGCAATTGTGCTACCCGGGATGATCCCGACGATGTCATTCAGGTGAATGTAAATCGTGCATTTGCCAGTAGCTCTGGTGCCAGACGCGGGTATTTGCTTAACCGTACTGTAAGCTACTGCGTTTCTAACGGCAGCCTGTGGCGTAAAGAAGGCGGGCTGGACGTAAACCAGAATGTTTCATTATCTGGGGCCACGGTGGTTGCAGAGCATGTAACCAATCCGTTGTCGTCTAACCCTGTGACCGATTATCAATCGACCAACCCGTTTGCCGTATTTTCTGGCGTGTATCCGGCTGGCAATTTTGTGAAAATTAATCTGTATTTTAACAGCTACGACGAAGTGGTTAATCATCATGAAGAGGTTGGCAGTGTATTCACGCTTTAAATCTTCCATGAAAAAACAGCAAGGTAACATGCTGGTTATGGCCATGTTCGCCATGGTTATTCTGTCTTTGCTGGGCATTAGCATGGCCACACTGCTGACATCTTCAGAGCGTACTATCGTGAATGAAGTGCTCGGTGAGCGAGCGGAACAGGCTTCACGGGCGGGGTTGGAAATTTTGATTTACGCAATTCATCCTGCCAACGATTCTATGATTTATATTTGTAACGCCAGCTTCAACCTGACAAGGTTTTCAACCTTGGAGGGTATGGAAGGCTGTTCCGTTGTTGTGCGTTGTGATACCAGAGATGTAAGCTTCAGTGGTGGCCGTGATTGGCACTACGAAGTGAAATCGACAGCAACCTGCTCCGCGGGCGATTTTACCGCGGTAAAGACCAGCACCCGCAGCATGACCCGCCGCCAAAACTAATAATTCGAAATAAAACGTAAATTAGCTTGAACAGAATGAGATCGCGCTGGTCAAACTCCGGGTTCAGCCGTTTTTTTGCACTAAAATGTCTGAGGCTAAATTTAAGTCGACATATAAGCGGGATTTTTGCGGCATGAACAGTGATTTGCTTGCCCAAACTCTGACCCGTTGTTAAAGTGTGCGGATATATACTCAAACTACTTCTGAACCATCTTTCACGAGGTATTTTGAGTATAATCTTCATTTTGCAGTCACGCCGAAAGACATGCCCGAACAAGAGGTATGCAGGCGCAATAACAGGAACTGGCATTTCATGTTTAAAAAGCTTCGAGGCATGTTTTCCAACGATTTGTCCATCGACCTCGGAACGGCTAATACGCTCATTTACGTAAAAGATCAGGGCATTGTACTTAACGAACCGTCTGTTGTGGCAATCCGTCAAGAGCGCGCATCGGGACCCAAAAGTGTTGCCGCAGTTGGCTCTGAGGCCAAGCGCATGTTGGGTCGTACACCTGGTAATATCCGTGCAATTCGCCCAATGAAAGACGGTGTAATAGCCGACTTCTACGTAACAGAAAAGATGCTTCAGCACTTCATTAAGCAAGTGCATGACAACAATTTCTTACGCCCAAGCCCGCGTGTGCTGGTTTGTGTGCCTTGTGGTTCGACTCAGGTTGAACGCCGTGCAATCAAAGAATCTGCCCTTGGCGCAGGTGCCCGTGAGGTGTATTTGATTGACGAGCCAATGGCAGCGGCCATCGGTGCCGGCTTACCGGTATCTGAAGCGACCGGTTCAATGGTGGTCGATATCGGTGGTGGTACCACTGAAGTTGCGATTATCTCTTTGAACGGTGTGGTGTATTCCTCTTCAGTTCGCATCGGTGGTGATAAGTTTGATGAAGCGATCATTAACTATGTTCGCCGTAATTTTGGTTCACTGATTGGTGAAGCAACCGCAGAGCGTATCAAGCACGAAATTGGTGCGGCTTACCCTGGTGATGAGGTCCGCGAGATTGAAGTGCGTGGTCGTAATCTGGCTGAAGGCGTACCGCGCGGTTTTGTACTAAACTCTAATGAAATCCTTGAAGCATTGCAGGAACCGTTAACCGGTATCGTGTCTGCGGTAATGGTCGCCCTGGAGCAGTCTCCGCCAGAGCTTGCATCAGACATTTCTGAGCGTGGTATGGTTCTTACCGGTGGTGGTGCGTTATTGAAAGATCTCGACCGACTGCTAATGGAAGAAACTGGTATTCCGGTAGTTGTGGCCGAAGACCCGCTAACCTGTGTGGCCCGCGGTGGTGGTAAAGCCTTCGACATGATTGATATTCACGGCGGCGACCTGTTCAGCTACGAATAATATCAAATAATCAGGCTACCGTAAGGTAGCCTTTGTTTTTATAGCCTTTATCTCGTTGTACGTACCCTATTTATGGATACTATTTTTACACGCGGTCCGTCACTCAATATCAGGCTGATACTGGCTCTGGTGATGTCTGTGGCGCTGATTATCGCTGACACCCGTTTCGATATGTTCCAATCTTCGCGCGTGTATATGAATTCTCTTATGAGTCCACTTCAGTATTTGGCTAACCTGCCTTCCGTGTTGCTGAATGTGAGTGCTCAGCGCCTTACCTCCCATGAGGATCTGGTTGATGAAAATCAGCGCCTGACCAATCAGGTGTTGCTGATGAGTGAGCGCATGCAAAGATTCGATGTACTGCAAGCCGAAAATGACCAGCTTCGCGCATTACTCGATACTCCTTCTAAACCTGGCATGCGAAAAAAAGTGTCAGAGCTGATGGCAGTGGAAACCAGCCCGTTCAGCCAGCAAATTGTGCTGAATAAAGGTGCGCTGGACGACGTGTATCTGTCGCAATCGGTGTTGGACGATCGCGGGATTGTCGGGCAAGTATCGGAAGTGGGTACCACGAACAGCCGTGTCATTCTTATTACCGACGTAACGCATGCGGTACCGGTACGCTCTGTGCGTAATAATATTCGTTTTATTGCCAGTGGCACTGGCTCGCTGGATGAGTTGTTGCTTGAGCACGTGCCACACAGCGTCGATGTGGAAGTGGGCGACATGCTGGTAACATCTGGCCTGGGTCACGTGTTCCCGGAAGGATATCCGGTCGCACAGGTATCTAAAGTCACCAGAGACGAAAGCCGCCCCTTTGCTATTGTTGTGGCGAAGCCAGTGGCGCGTCTCGACAGGCTGAGATATTTGTTGTTGCTATGGCCGGAAGGGACCGATGATCCGCAGGAAATCGATGCAGTTACTGAAGACGAAGCATCAGTAGAGGACGCCAATTGATGCTCAAAGTTCGTCATTACTCTGTTATCATCAGTATTCTGATTGCCCTGGTATTACAAATTATTCCGCTGCCCATTCAGGTCGATATCTATCGCCCTGACTGGGTGCTCATCGTGCTGTCTTACTGGACGATGGCATTGCCACATAGGGTGAATGTGGGTGTGGCATTTATGACCGGCATCGCCATGGATATTCTGCTGGGGACCGCGCTGGGGATTCACTCCATCGCGCTTAGTTTGTCGGTATATACATTAACCGCAAACTACCAGCGTTTGCGTAATTATTCGGTCTGGCAACAGGCTATCATTATCGGTGTAATCAGTGCGCTCTACCATGTTGTATTGTTTTGGGTGCAGCATCTTCTCACCGGTATTCCATTCCAGCTCAGTTATTTGTGGCCGGTTGTCAGCTCTATGCTGCTGTGGCCGTGGATTTTCTGGCTCCTTCGTAAAGCACGCAGACAATTTAGCATCAATTAAGGGGCGCTTATGTCGATTTCACTCATTCTGGCATCAGCATCGCCCCGCCGTACGGCCCTTCTAGACCAAATGGGGCTTAGTCATCGCCAGTTTCCCGTAGATATCGACGAATCGCCACTTGCCGATGAGTCTCCCGAGGCCATGGTAATGCGCCTTGCTGAGCAAAAAGCGGCCACCGCCTGGCAGCGTCTTTCGGCAGCGGGTGAGACGGACATGGTTGTGCTTGCCTCAGACACGCTTATTGCTTTTAACGGCAAGCCGTTGGGGAAACCTGCCGACCGTGAAGATTGTTTCACTATGCTTCGCTCTCTTTCCGATAACGAACACGAAGTGCTTACTGCCATTAGTGTAAAAGATGATCAGGGAAGTAAAACCCAGTGCATTTGCACCAAGGTGCAATTCGCCCCTGTATCCGACGACGATATTGCCGCATACTGGGATACCGGTGAACCTGCTGATAAAGCAGGCAGTTATGCCATTCAGGGCATTGGCGGCCAGTTTGTAAAATCCGTTAGTGGAAGTGTGAGTTCGGTAATTGGTCTGCCGTTGTATGAAACCCGTTGTTTGCTTAAAGAATTTGGAATTTCAAAGTGAGTGCAGAACTGCTGATTAACGTGACACCCTCTGAGTCGAGGGTGGCACTGATTGAGAACGGGATCCTTCAGGAGATCCACGTAGAGCGTCACACGAAGAAAGGCATCGTGGGCAATATTTATCGCGGAAAGGTAAGTCGGGTGTTACCGGGCATGCAAGCGGCGTTTGTGGATATTGGCCTGGATAAAGCTGCATTTCTTCATGCATCTGACATTGTTGCTCATAACGAGGTGGCCGATGAAGTGGCCAGCAGTCAGGTACAGAAAAAAGATATTCGCGAGTTGGTGCGTGATGGTCAGGATATCATTGTTCAGGTGGTGAAAGACCCAATCGGCACAAAAGGTGCCAGATTAACCACCGACATCACCATTCCCTCCCGCTATTTGGTTTTCATGCCCAGTGTTACCCACGTGGGCGTGAGTCAGCGAATTGAAGATGAATCCGAGCGCGAGCGATTGAAAAATCTGGTGCAGGAGTACTGCGACGACGAAGGCGGATTCATTCTTCGTACCGCTGCCGAAGGCGTATCTCAGGCTGAGTTATCTTCTGATGCGGCATTTTTACGCCGGTTGTGGAACAAGATAAAGCAGCGCATGGGGCGTAAGAAACAGCACATCATGTATGAAGATTTGCCCTTGGCCCGCCGCGTACTTCGTGATTTTGTTGGTACCGAGCTAGACCGCATTCGTATCGATTCTAATTTGTCGTTTCAGGAACTGAAAGAC
The DNA here is from genome assembly GCF_001757105.1 of Alteromonas confluentis. Taxonomy (GTDB): domain Bacteria; phylum Pseudomonadota; class Gammaproteobacteria; order Enterobacterales; family Alteromonadaceae; genus Alteromonas; species Alteromonas confluentis. Next base: position 22,794 of record NZ_MDHN01000016.1, on the reverse strand, counting down.
TTCACCAGCGAATATGTGCCTGAACTACAGAGCAAACTGGAATACTACCGTGGCGAGCGCCCCATTTTCGATTTGTACGATGTAGAAAACGAAGTGCAAAGAGCGCTGGAACGCCGGGTCGATCTTAAATCGGGTGGCTATTTGATTATCGATCAAACCGAAGCCATGACCACCATCGATATTAATACCGGCGCGTTTGTTGGTCACCGTAACCTGGAAGAAACCATCTTCAATACGAATATCGAAGCGACACTGGCTATTGCCCGCCAGCTTCGACTACGGAATTTGGGTGGCATGATCCTTATCGACTTTATCGATATGTCGGAACCAGATCACAAAAGACGGGTCTTAAATAGTCTGGAAACGGCCACCGTAAAAGACCGGGCGAAAATCAATATTCACGGCTTTACTGCTCTGGGTTTAATTGAAATGACCCGAAAGCGTACAAGGGAAAGCCTGGAACATACTTTATGTGGTGTATGCCCGGTGTGTAAAGGGCGGGGGTCGGTGAAAACCATCGAAACCATCTGCTTTGAAATTATGCGTGAGGTGGTGAGGGTTAACCGCGCCTACGACGCTGACAAATTTGTTATTTATGCCTCGCCAAATGTAGCTGATGCGCTGCTGGGTGAGGAATCCCATGTTCTGGCTGAGCTGGAAGTGTTCGTGTCTAAGCAGATTAAAGTGCAGACAGAACCGCTGTATAATCAGGACAAATACGATGTTGTGATGATGTAAGGCGGACCGAAACAGGTGTCAAAAGCAAGAACTGTAGCAGCCTGGGCAATTAAGAAGCTTTGGCTGTCACTGGCAGTATTACTTGTTCTCTTTGCCGTAGTGCTTAGCGTGATGCGCTACGCATTGCCTCACATCGACCACAAAAAATATATCCTCGAAGACTTCGTTAACGAAAAATACGGTGTCGAACTTAAAATCGGCAGCGTAAAAGCCGACTGGGAAAAGCGCGGCCCCAGTATTGTGCTTAACGACGTGGTGCTGGCCAATAACGAATCGTCTCCTGTTGAACTGGAAATCAAACATGTGCACATGGAAATTGATTTCTGGGAAAGCCTGCGGCTACGCATGCTGTCTTCCAATGTTTTCACCCTTGATGATTTAAGCCTGGAAATCGATGCAGATAGGATGGACAGTGCAGGTGAAAGCGACTTTCCCGTTGTTGATGCATTAAAGCGGTTGTTTCTCGAGCAACTCCAGCGCTTCTCACTTACCGATGGTGAGGTTGCCATTGTTAGAAATGGTGAGCGCGAAATACTGCAACTTGAATCTTTAAGCTGGATAAACGAAGAGCAGCACCACCAAGGCACTGGCGAAGTGCGGGTGCAGGAACTTACCGCCAATTCAGCCTCGTTTATCATCGACTTAAATGGTTCGGCAGATTCGCTAGACGGGGTGATGTACGCCAAAGCGGAAGAGCTGGATATTTCACCTTGGGTGAAAGGGTTATTAGCAACCCGCCGCCCACTTAAAGAAAGTCGTGCAAACTTCGAAGTGTGGGCTGAGGTAAAAGAAAGTCAGTTCAGTGCTTTTTATACTGAATTTCATGAAAGTAAGTTGGCCTGGGGCGGCGATGACGATGTGGTATTTAACACCGGTATTCGTGGTGGCAGTATTCAGGCGCAACCGTACAACAATCGTTGGCACTTCCGCGTAGATCAGCTGATTTTCGATTCGAATGACCAAAGTCTGGTTACCGATTTAGTGGGCACAGTATCGCCTCAGGGCGAGGTACTGGTGAATACGGTGAAACCTGCGCCGGTGAATCCTTTCCTGGTGCTGCTTCCCTTGTTCACCGATGACACCGCCGATGACAATATTCGTGATTTGAAACCGGAAGGTCAGTTGGCCACGTTGCAGCTGAATATCAGGCCGAGGGGTGTAGACGTTGCAGCTAAACTACTGGGTGTGAGCTGGCAGCAAGACAATAAAACGCCGGGCATGTCGAGCCTGGATCTCGACATCTATTGGCACAAGAAGCAAGGCGTCATCATGCTGTCTGCGAACGAGGCCAAACTGGATATCGACAACCTATTACCAGAGTCCGTAGATATCGATGCGCTGCGTGGACGCGTGTATATTTATCAGCAAGACGTTAATGAAGAAAAGCACTGGGTTGTACACAGTGACCGCATGATGCTTGAATCTGCTAAGCTCACGGCAATCCCTTCATTCCGCTTCGATACGAAAAATGGCGAGTTGGCAGCGCGTTTAGATGTGCAGAAACGTCCGCTACAAGACATTCAATTGTTATTGCCCGGCCCAATCATGGGTAAAAATACCACCGCATTTCTTAATCGTGCATTTGAAGGGCCTGGTACCATTGAGGCCGCTAGCATCGTGTGGCAAGGCAAGCCTGCCGACTTTCCATTTGAAAACAACGAGGGCGTGTTTCAGGCCAATGTGCGTATTACCGATAGCACGTTCCGGTTCTCAGACAAATGGCAGCCCCTAGAGCATCTCGATCTCACCTTACTCTTCGAAAATGAAAAATTGTTGATGTCTGGCCCGGATGCCCTGCTTGGCGACGTGAAAGTGAGCCAGTTACGAGCAGAAATCCCGGCGCTAAAGAGCAATTCAAAAGTCATTATAGATGCCTTCGGGGAGGCGGATTCAAAAGCCGTTACAGCACTCATGCTAGACAGTAGTTTGTCTGAATCACTCGGCCGACTGCTAGATAAAGACATACTGATTGATGGTGCGCTGTCGGCCAGTCTGCATCTCGATATTCCATTCAGCAGTCCTGATGTGGTGGCATCCGGTACGGTGACCTTGCCAGGAAACGACGTTCATATTGCCAGTACCAAGATGGATTTTGGTGACGCAAAAGGCCAGGTGTCGTTTGTGAATGAAAGAGTGACCTTCGATAATCTGAATGCCCAGCTTCTGGGGCAGCCGGTAAAGCTAACGTTTACTGGCGATAAGGACGAACAAGATTACGTTGTCGACCTTTCAATGAACGGCGACTGGGAAGTTGCGCCGTTACTGGCAGAATTTAATCCAAAATTTAATCAATCACTTTCTGGTAATGCCCATTGGCAAGCGGTGCTGAATTTGCGCCTGTTACCAGAAGGCTTCAATTATAAAGCGAATATCACCACGCCGCTGGTAGGACTGCACTCTTTGCTACCTGCGCCGTTCGCTAAAGCCGATACCGATGAACTGCTGTTTAATGTGGTAAGCGAAGGCAACGAGCAGGCATCCACGGTGCAGGCGAGTTTAGGTGACGATGTGCGCTTTGAAGGTGTATTGCCGTACGAGCAAATGCAGTTCTCACGGGCGCATCTGGCGCTGGGTAAAAGCGATTTTGTCGGTATGGGCATCGGCTTTAGTATTTCGGCCAATATGGACGAAGTCGATATAAATGAATGGCACAATACGGTGGATATGTTGATCAGTGGTTTCGGCGACAGTAGCCGCACTGAAACTACCGCGAAGCCGTTATTTTCCGTACCAGAGCGCATTTTCCTGAATGCCAATACCGTGAAGCTGGCAGGGCAGAGCTTGCATCAGGCACAAATCACAACCAAGCAGCAAAATAACAACTGGGTGGTAGACATCAACACCACGGAAGCGCGGGGTACGGTGAACCTGTTTGATGATTGGCTGGCACGAGGTATCGTGATAGAGGCCGACTATCTGCAGCTCGATAACTGGGTAGCAGCCAGTGAAGACGACGAAAGTGTCGCTAAAGACTGGGATGCGTCCACTCTGCCACCTATTTATTTTCACTGTAATCAGTGCTCCCTGCTGGAAAAAGATCTGGGAGAGGTAACGCTGGATGTGGCCCGGGCCGATGACGGTCTGGATATTCGCCAGTTCAGCGCAATCAGCAAGCACGGTAAATTTAACGCCAAAGGCAAATGGATTTTCACCGAAGCCACCAATCGTTCAGCCCTGAACGGTACGTTTACCAGCGACGATGTGGGCATGATGTTGAAAAGCTGGGGTGTCGACAGCGGCATTAAAGATTCGGGAGCCGATCTGAAATTCGATTTAGGCTGGGCGAAGTCGCCTATGGATTTCTCGGCACAAAGCCTTATCGGAAACATGGACTGGTCGTTGTCTGACGGCTATCTCAGCGACGTGAGCGATAAAGGTTCACGGATTTTCACGCTGTTTAGCCTGAACTCACTGGTGCGCAAACTCAGCCTGGATTTCCGGGATGTATTTGCCAAAGGGTTTTTCTACGATGATATGAGCGGCACGCTGTCTATCGCTGACGGTAAAGCTTATACCGACGATACCCGAATTGATGGCGGTGCCGGTGAGATCAATATTAATGGTTACACCGATTTAGTTAATAACCAACTGAATTACAATGTGGAGTTCACGCCCAATGTGACGGGCAACCTGCCTGTGCTGGTATATTTCCTTGCAACGCCACAAACGGCCTTGGCGGCACTGGCCCTTGATCAGGTGCTCACGTCTGCTAAGGTGATTTCAAACGTGAATTATCGCGTAACCGGGAGTCTGAGCGAACCGGTGTTTGAGGAAGTCGGTCGTGATAGCAAAGAGGTCTCGTTACCGGCTAAAACCACACCAGCAACATCTCCCGACGATCCGCTCACAGAGCAAGATATGCAACGCATCAAACTGGAGGTAGACGATGGTTAACGTAGTGGCAATTCAAATGACGTCTACGCCCCATGTAGACCAGAATCTACGGTTTGTTGAGTCGCAACTAAAATCGTTGCCCGACCCAGCCAAGGTAACCAGCCTTGTGGTGCTGCCTGAATGTTTTGCCCGCTTTGGTTCTCGGGACGGCGAGCAGCTTGCTATCGCAGAATCGAAAGGCGCTGGATACATGCAAGATGAACTGAGTCGCATGGCAAAGCAGTATCGATGCTATCTGGTGGCAGGCACCATCCCGCTTAAAACTGACGATGAAAATAAATTCACTGCGTCCAGCTTGTTGTATTCACCGGAAGGTGAGTTAATGGCGGAATACCAGAAAATACATCTCTTCGATGTGGCCGTAAACGACAACACCGGCAGTTATCTGGAATCGAAATACACCCGCCACGGTGGAAAGGTGGTGGTGGTCGATACGCCGATAGGGCGTATCGGTATGGCAGTATGTTATGATGTGCGCTTCTCTGGTTTGTTTACCGCTATGGGCGACATCGATATTCTGGTATTACCGGCAGCCTTTACTCAACGTACGGGTGAAGCCCACTGGGAAGTGCTTTTACGCAGTCGCGCCATTGAAAAGCAATGTTTTGTCGTCGGAGCCGGACAAACCGGCATACACGCGAACAACCGGGAAACTTACGGTCACAGTATGATTATCTCGCCATGGGGTGAGATCATGGCAGAAAACGCCACTGATACCGGTATCGTCTGCGCTGAAATAGATATTAACGATCGGAAGAAGCTGAAGACAAACATGCCTGTCAGCCAACATAACCGATTCAGGAGCCAACTTGTTTAATAACGTAAAAACCCATTTGCTTACTGATTCAGGCCTCGACCTGTCGTCGCTGGAAAAAGCATTAGGTGAAATTTATCACCACGACAACGACTATGCCGATTTGTATTTCCAGTCCAGTCAGCATGAAAGCTGGGTGCTGGAAGACGGTATTATCAAGGATGGCAGTTACAACATTGAACGTGGTGTTGGCGTGCGGGCAATCAGCGGTGAAAAAACCGGTTTTGCCTACTCAGACGACATCAACGAAAACGCTTTGCTGGATGCCTGCCGGGCCGCGCGCACCATTGCGCCAACGGGTGGCAAGCATCAGGTGAAGTCGCTGGAAAGTGCCAAGTACAGCAGTCGTTATAAAGACGATAACCCGCTGCTAGCCATGCAAGACGCCGACAAGATTTCTCTGCTGAAAGCCGTAGATGCCTATATTCGTGAGAAAGAGCCAGGCATCAATCAGGTAGTAGTGAGCTTAAGCGGCGTATACGAAGAAATTCTGGTAGCTGCCACAGACGGCACGCTGGCGACAGATATTCGCCCGCTGGTGCGCCTGAACTGCTCAGTGTTGATGGAAAAAGGCGATCGTCGTGAGCGCGGCAGTGCCGGAGCCGGTGGTCGTCATTCCTATGACTTCTTCAAATCAGACAAAGACGGCCGACCCTACTTTGAAATGCTGGCTGACGAAGCCCTTCACATGGCTCGGGTTAACATGGAAGCCGTAGCTTCGCCTGCCGGTACCATGCCGGTAGTGCTGGGTAACGGCTGGCCTGGCGTACTGCTGCATGAAGCGGTTGGCCACGGTTTAGAAGGTGATTTTAACCGCAAAGGTGCGTCTACCTTCAGTGGTCGCATCGGTGAGCGCGTGGCAGCAAAAGGGGTTACAGTGGTGGACGATGGCACCATGGCCGACCGCCGTGGTTCTCTGTCGGTAGACGACGAAGGCACGCCGACGCAGCACAATGTATTGATTGAAGATGGCATCCTCAAAGGCTACATGCAGGACAAAATGAATGCACGCTTGATGGGTGTTGCGCCAACGGGTAACGGTCGCCGTGAATCCTTCGCACACTTGCCTATGCCCCGCATGACCAATACCTATATGTTGGGTGGCCAGTATGATCCACAGGAAATTATCGCAACAATCGATAAAGGCATTTATGCGCCTAACTTCGCCGGTGGTCAGGTAGACATCACCTCGGGAAAGTTCGTGTTCTCCAGCGCGGAAGCTTACCTCATTGAGAACGGCAAAATCACTGCACCGGTAAAAGGCGCCACGCTGATTGGCAACGGCCCGGAAGTTATGCAAAAGATTTCCATGATTGGTAACGACGTAGCACTCGATCGCGGCGTAGGCGTATGCGGTAAAGACGGCCAGTCAGTACCAGTAGGGGTTGGTCAGCCAACACTTAAGGTAGATGAACTCACCGTGGGCGGTACAGCGTAAGTACCTGTTAACAGATAAACAAACGGCGCGATATTGCTATCGCGCCGTTTTTGTTTGTACGGGTTTTTAGTACCGAATTGTTAGAACAGCACTTTAACTAAAGCGCCTACTCTTCGTGAATCATTTCTTTCAGATATTGAAACAGTTCGCGGAATGCTTTTGGAGGCCCGTTCTTTTCACGCTCTTTTTTAATCTGGCGGTGGAACTGGCGTAGCTTTTGGCGATCGAGCTGCGGATATTCTTCCATTAAGCGCTGAATACCGTCATCACCATGATTGATAACGTCTTCACGGGCTTTTTCCAGCGCGTGGAAGGCCGCATTCTGCGCCTGGTGCTGGTGGGTTAACCGGGCCATGGCTGCTTCGATGTCTGACACATCACGGCTACGCATTAATTTACCGATAAACTGAAGCTGTCGGCGGAAGCCATCTTTCTTGCGGTTGATATTCCGCGCCAGCATGACCGAATCTTCCAACTCTTCATCCATTGGAATGGTCGCCAGGTGGGCGGCAGACAGATTCACCAAGTCTTCGCCTAGCTTCTGAAGCTCTTCAGACTGGCGTTTCAGTTCAGATTTACTGACAATTTCGGAGCCGTCTTCAGGCTGACCATCGTCAAAATAGTTTTCTTCGTCAGAATGATGCTTGTTATCGCTCATTTGGCACTCATAAATGTTACACTGCAGTATTCGAGTATTGTGACATACAGACGGAAATAGCGAAACTCACTATGCAAATAGAAAAGCAAATTGCGGAAATCCAGGGCGTTGTCGACGACGTGCTGAACATGGCTCTGAGTAAAGGCGCCACGCAGGCCGAGGCCAGTATGTCGAAAGTGCAGGGCATTTCTGTGTCTTCCCGCATGGGCGATGTGGAGAATGTTGAATTTAACAATGACGGTGGACTGGGTATCAGTGTTTACGTGGGTAAGCACAAAGGTAGCGCCTCAACCGCTGATCTGAGTAAAGAAGCACTGGCTCTGACAGTAGAAAAAGCGGTGGATATTGCCCGTTACACCAGCGAAGACCCGTGCACCGGCCTGGCTGATGAAGACTTAATCGCCACCGAATTTCCGGATCTGGAACTGTATCATCCTATCGAGTTAGACCCGCAAAAAGGTATCGAGCTTGCCATTGAAGCCGAAAAGGCCGCGCTTGAGTACGATGAGCGCATTACCAATTCTGATGGTGCTTCTTACAACGCTAATCTGGGTATGCGGGTTTATGGTAATACCCATGGAATCAACGCTGGCTACCCGAGCAGCCGCTATAGCCTAAGCTGCATGATGATTGGAGCACAAGACGGCGACATGCAACGCGATTACGCGTACACAGTGAGCCGTCAGGCCCATTTATTGAAATCTGCAGCAGAGGTTGGCCGTGAGGCTGCCGAAGCCACTGTAGCCCGTTTGGGGGCGCGTAAGCTGCCTACGGGTAAAGTGCCTGTGATGCTGCACCGCGATGTCGCTAGCTCTTTGTTTGGTCACTACGTGAGTGCTATCAGCGGTGGTAGTTTGTATCGTCGTTCATCGTTCCTGCTCGACAAACTGGGTGAGCAGGTGTTTCCCGAATGGCTGAATATTGAAGAAAAGCCGTTCCTGAAAGGCGGTCTGGCCAGCTCCAGCTTCGACTCTGAAGGTGTCGCTACTAAAGACATGACCATTGTGGAAAATGGTTTATTGTCACACTACCTGTACACCACTTATTCTGCTCGCAAGCTGGACGTGAAGTCTAACGGCCATGCTGGCGGTATTCATAACTGGATAATCGGTACAACCGGTCAGTCTGATGCCGAAATGCTCAAAGAAATGGGCACAGGATTATTGGTGACCGAGCTAATGGGGCAGGGTGTAAACACCGTAACCGGCGACTACTCCCGTGGCGCAGCAGGTTTCTGGGTCGAAAACGGTATTATCCAGTATCCGGTAGCCGAAGTGACCATTGCCGGTAACTTGAAAGACATGTTCATGAACATTGCTGCCATCGGCGCTGAGCGCGAGTTACGCGGCGGTGTACAAACCGGTTCTGTATTGATTGGTGAAATGCGAGTGGCGGGGAGTTAAGTCCGCACTCGTAAATTTCAGGCATAAAAAAACGCAGCGTTAAAGCTGCGTTTTTTGCTTGTGGTTATCAGTAGATAAGCAGCGTGCTTATTGGTCTACTGAACCACAGAAACGGTAACCTTCACCGTGGATGGTTACGATCAATTCTTCTTCGCTTGGCTCAGACTCGAAGTGCTTACGAATACGACGAATGGTTACGTCTACCGTACGGTCATTCGGGCGCAGTTCACGGCCAGTCATTTCCATGATCAGTTGTTCACGGGTAAGGATTTTGCCTGGGTTGCTCAGGAACAGGTGCAATGCACGGAACTCGGAGCGTGGCAGACGGAATTCTGTACCGCTTGGTGAGATCAGTGAGCGGCTATCGCCATCCAGCGTCCAACCATTGAAGCTAACGCGGCTTGGTAAGTCGTCGTCTTCAGCAGAGTTAGTGGTACGTGCAAGCAGGTTACGAGCACGAATCGTTAACTCACGTGGGTTAAATGGCTTCGTCAGGTAGTCATCGGCACCGATTTCCAGACCTAAAATACGGTCTACATCGTTGTCACGACCAGTCAGGAAGATAAGGCCGACATTTTTGCGGTCGCGAACTTCACGCGCCAGGATCAGACCATTCTTACCTGGCAGGTTAATGTCCATAATAACCAGATTGATAGAGTGGTTTTCAAAAAAGTCATGCATTTGATCGCCATTTTCGGCCTCAAACACATTGTAGCCTTCAGCTTCAAATAAGCTTTTCAGCGTGGTACGGGTTACCACTTCATCTTCAACAATTAAAATATTTGGCGTATGCATGGTGTTTTACACTCTTCTACAATCGATTAAGCTGCTTCTTCTGACAAATTCTAATATCCGATAGCCTGTTTTAAAAGTACTTATCGGACAACTTGTCTACGGTATAAGTTTTCGTACAAAAATTACAAGGGCTTATTCACCTTTTAACGGTAATTTTCCACTTTCAGAGCTTTCGACAGGGAAAATGATAAGAAATTCCACGCCGTTGCCTTCTTCACTGGTAATTGTGATGGTGCCGTTTAATGCCTGAGTCACCAGGTTATACACCAGATGCATTCCCAGACCGGAGCCACCTTGCCCTCGTTTTGTTGTAACAAACGGGTCAAAGATACGTTTGCGGATGTCGTTGGAGATCCCTTTTCCGTTATCTTTGTAAATTAGTTTCATTTTTGTCGGCGTCATCATTTCTGCAATGATGTTTATTTCGCCGTGATCCATGTCTTCAAAACCATGAATAACTGAATTCATGATTAGATTGATCAGGATTTGGTTGATTGGCCCTGCTTTGGTTTTAATAACCAGTGCAGGATCGCAATCTACCCGGATATCATGCTCGACTTGCTTTAGCCGGGGCCGCAGAGATAAAAGTATCTCATTGACCAGTTGGGAAAAGCAAAAAATACGGTCATTTTCTGATGATTGATCTACAGCCACCTGTTTAAAACTGGAAATCAGCTCGGCTGCGCGATTCAGGTTACGGTAAATAATATTCAGATTTTCCTGACTTTCGGTCAGAAACCGAGCCATTGTACTGGCTTTTAATGTTTTACTCTCGAATTCTTTTTGAATTATTGCTAATCGGTCCAACATCATGGTTGATGCAGTTACCCCAAGACCTATTGGCGTGTTAACTTCGTGGGCCACCCCGGCAACCATATCGCCCAACGATGCCATCTTTTCGTTCTGCACAATTTGGCGTTGAAACTGGTGTAATTTTTCCAGCGTCTGGATAAGTTCGCGGTTTGCCTCTTTGAGGGCCAAAGTACGCTGACTTACCATGTCTTCCAGACTCGCATTTAGCTTACGATGTTGCTCTTCTGCCATCCGTTGTTTTTGTACATATTCCTGCACCCGGCTCAGCATGACATTAATCGATACAGAAAGGTCTGCAATTTCACGAATATTGGTGGGTTCGGCCCGGGCGCTGTAGTCTCGTTGGCGAGATGTGTTACTGAGAAAGTCACCAAGTCGTTCTATAGGCTGGGTGATCAGCTTCTGCATGCGCAGCGAAACTATTAAACACAACGCCAGGATCACGATAATAACGGCTACCGTGGTAAAAATGGCTTGTTCAATTTCCCGGTTCAAGCGCTGTGTGGAAAATTTGATATAGACGTAGCCAGCCGTTCTGCCTTGTTGATTCTCAATCGCCCGGGCAATTTCGATGGCATCTGCAGTCATCACAGGCTCGAAATATTGGCCGATGGAAGTTTGTTTCGGCGTTGCTGGAAAGTCACCCTCGCGGGTATAACTGGCAAGCGGATTAAGATCGCCAGCTTCATCTTGTTCATAAATCCTAAGGTTAATCAGATCGGGCGATGCTGCGAGCTTGCTAAGATGACCATCAAGCTGTTCTTCTTCGTGGTCACTCAAACCGCTAATTATCATATCGCCATAGATAGCGCCTAGCAGGTCGGCGAAAATCACCACGTCGTTGCGCAAGGTTTCGCGGTAATGTTTTATTTGGTTGTAACTGGTGAGCCCCGCAGACACGATGAGTGACAAGGTGGCAATGGCCATCACAACCCAGAGAAAAAGGCTTCTTATCGATAGCTGCACGGTTGGCTGTGACATTTGTTATGAATGATTATAATTTGCGCACTCTTACGCTAAATATGGCTGAAAGAGGCGCAAAAATAAAGCGGGATGATTATTTATCTTTTTCTAATGGCTCATTGAGGCATAAAGAGCGCGATAGGATTCCGCGGCCGTTTCCCAAGTGAAACGGGTATTCATGCCGCGAATTTGCATCTCACGGAACTTCACCGGGTGCTCATAATAGAATAATAAAGCGCGACGGATACAGCTTAGCAGTGCCGCTGGGCTCGGCGCATTAAACACAAAACCTGTGGCATTGTCTTTGTCTTGATTCGTGTCGACTACCGTATCTTTTAAGCCTCCCACAGCACGAACAATAGGCAATGTGCCATAAGCCAGACTGTACATCTGATTCAGTCCACATGGCTCGAATTGAGAAGGCATCAGGAAAAAGTCTGCGCCAGCTTCAACCAGGTGCGCATGATGAACACTAAAGCCATTGATGAAAGCAAACTGGGAAGCATGGTTTTGGGCAAATTCATCCAAATCCATACACACCTTCGGATCGCCGGTGCCTACAATAACGAGCTGCACATTGTGGTGCATGAGTTCCTGAAGAATAGGTACTAAGTAGCCGAATCCTTTTTGGTCTGTCAGGCGGCAAACCATGCCGAGTAGCGGCACGTCTGCATTAAGCGGCAGATGACTGATTTCCTGTAGCGCCAGCTTACACATTTTCTTGTCGTGCAAGGTGTCGGCTGAGTAATTTTTGGGAAGGTATTCGTCGTCTTGCGGATTCCACTGGCCATAATCACATCCGTTTAGAATGCCGCTTAAATCTTGCTGGCGGGTAACTAACCGGTCGTGTAGCCCGTGCGAACCTAAATCGGTAAGCAGTTCCTCGGCGTAATTCGGGCTCACCGTAGTAATTTTAGTGGCGAACTCGATACCCGACTGCAGCATATTGATATAGCCACCATGCACTTGTGAGGCAATAGCAGGGTGATGGCGTAAGTAAGGAATATCGTCTAACTTGGTTACGCCCTGAAAAGCCGCATTGTGAATAGTGAAAACGGTTTTAGTGGTGTTGAAAAAACCAGAATGATCATTGTGAAGCAGGAATGGCAGCATTGCCGTGTGCCAGTCGTGGCAATGAATGACATCGGGCTGAATACTCAGTGCTTGCAAAGCATTGAGTGCCGCACCGCAAAAGAAACTGAAGCGTTCGGAATTATCAGCGTAAGCTTCATAAGTGCTGGTGTACAGGCCTTCACGGTCGAAGTATTCAGGGTAATCTATGAAATAAACGTCAATGTCATTCCAGGACAATTGCTTAATGTTGTAGTGGTAAACCTTGCCTTCTGTAAACAGCGTTTGCTGGGCGCAGGCGTCAGCAAGCTTGTACTGCTCAGCAATGGCTTTGTAATACGGCATCACGATGCTGACCTGTTCACCAGCTTTCTTAAGCGCCAGTGGCAGTGCTTTTCCAACGTCGGCGAGACCGCCTGTTTTAACTAAATCTTCTACTTCCGAAATGGCGAAAACAATATTCACGGCAAGTCTCCAAACAACCCAAAGCCACGGTGCGTTTTGTACACATGCTATGTAAGTGTGACACCGGTTATATTCAACTAAACGTTATCACACAGAATTAAATCTGCCTAACCTGTTGTGCTCATGTACAGGGAAAAGCGGGTATCCTGCGCCACGGTGTGCGTTTGAGGGAACACATCGCCTAGCAAGCCAGGGTAGGGCAAGAATCGATTTGCCACCATTTGCAGAGTGCCACCAGAGGCAAGACGCTGCTTACTGTCTTCAATAAATCTGCGGGTAATGGTGTAATCGGTTTTTACGCCCGTGTGGAAAGGCGGATTAGTAACAATGTGCGAAAAGTTACGCTCGATGCCATGCAGGCCGTTTGCGGCCAACAAACAAGCAGACTGCTGGTTAGCGTTTAAGGTACGCGCGGCGCAATAGATGGCCAGGGCGCTCACATCCAGCAGTTGCATATCGAGGTGAGGGAAGCGCTTGAGTAGATAAGCCCCAATGACGCCCGCACCGCACGCGAAATCCAGTACCCTGCCACGTAAACGGTCAGAGCCTTTTTTCAGCAACATGCGAGTACCTTCATCAAGCTCGCCGTGGCTGAACACACCCGGTAACGACACTACTTCCCAGGTAAGTTCGTCCACTTCGTACTCTGATTCGGTGAGCCAGTCTGCCGGAGAAAAAGCCGGGCCTGTGGTTTCTGGCATTACGGTAACCAAGCTGCAATGGCGGGCAGAGTCGATTTTTTGGTTAGGGCCAATTTTGTCGGTGAGTTTGGCAACGCTTTTTATGCCGCCTTTGTTTTCACCGACAATGTGAATTCTGCCACCTTCAGATAAAGCGCTATGGGCCATTGCCAGCAGCATTTGTGTGTGCGGCTTCGACTTGGGCATAAATATCAGAATATCTGAAAACGTCTTTTCGGCAGGAATAAACGGTGAGAACCAGTGCATATGACCACTGGCTTTTTGTTCAATACAAAACCCATGTTCTCGTTGGCTTACATCGCGACTGTCGAATTCGCAGGATGGGATCACCCGCACGCTTTCTGCAAAAATATCGAAATACTGATGCAAAAAGGTGGCTGGTTTATTGTCGAGTAAATCAGCGAAATAGGCATCGCTGGGATTAATGAATAACCAGTTTCCAGTATCAAAAAGCTCAAGGTTCCGTTCTAATAACTGGCTTTGCGGGCTCAACATGTTGTTTTAGGTTCCGTTTATTTTATTTATTGTTTTGTATTAATTTGTGCGCTGGTAAATCAGGTCCCAAACGCCGTGGCCCAGCTTCTGACCACGTACTTCAAATTTCGTAATAGGACGATAGTCCGGGCGCGGCACATAATCGCCGTCGGTGGCGGTATTTTTATACCCTGGGGCCGCATTCATGACTTCAGCCATGTGCTCTGCATATTGTTCCCAGTCGGTTGCCATATGAAATTTACCGCCAATAGCTAGCTTCTCACGTACCATCTGTACAAATTCAGGCTGTACTATACGACGTTTATGATGACGTTTTTTGTGCCATGGATCAGGAAAGTAGAGTTGAACCCGGGCAAGACTGCCGTCGGGAATCATTTTCTTGAAAACTTCTACCGCGTCGTACTCCATGACACGTAAGTTTGTCAGGCCGCGTTCTCCAGCTTCAGACAAACAAGCGCCCACGCCAGGGCGATGAACTTCAATACCAATAAAGTTGGTGTTTGGGTCGTTCTCTGCCATTTCTACCAGAGATTTGCCCATTCCGAAACCAATTTCCAACACAACCGGGTTGTCATTGCCAAACAATTCAGTAAAAGAGAGTAAGTTTTCCTGAAAATCTACCCCCATGGTTGGCCAGAAGGATTCAAGCGCTTTCGCCTGACCGTTCGTTAATCTGCCTTCCCGTTTTACGAAGCTGCGAACTTTGCTGACGTATACGCCAGCCGCTTCTGCTTCTTCCTGATTTTTGTATTGACCCATGCTGCGCCCATTTTTTTAGCTGTTGAAACCGGGCGGCATTATGCCCACTGCCCGGCTGATTGCAATAATCTCTGCTGTATTTTACTGCAAATCCGTGTGAAGTGGGGTGCGTTAGCCGCAAATCGCCTGAATTGATTGCGCCAGCGTGTCTGGTTGCTCTAAAAGGCACATATGTCCTGCACCTTTTACTGTGATCAGATGAGAAGATGGGATTTCATCAGCGGCCTGTTGTAATGAAGAAAACGGCACCAACTCATCATCTTCGGCGGCAATGATGTTCACCGGGAAAGTACAGGTTTTAAGTTTATCGATAATGGCTGGTCTGGGAGTAGTTGCATTGGTATGGGCAAGCAATGTGGCCGCGCCTAAATCTTTACCCATCTCTCGCACTACACCAGCAACGTCTGGGGTGTTCTGGTGCGAAGGGTGCACAAAGCGCGAAACGTAAGCGGCTTTATCTGGCTGAAAACTGCCTTTTTTCAGCATAGTCACCAATTGGCCGCGACGCTTTTCTTCTTCAGCGGTAAGGCCATAGGGCGATGCGCCAATCATAGTGAGTGATGCCACCTTAGTTTGATTCTGCGTAGCCCAGGTTGCAGCCATATAACCGCCCATCGAGAAACCCACTAGGTGGACTTTTTCGTTGTCGAGCACCCGGTCTGATGTTAGTGCCAGCATGTCTTCTTTTGAGCTCGCCCACTGTAGCGGCACGTAACGGCGCTGATAAATAGAGAGTTGCCGCCACACTGGGAGCCACACGCGCTCGTCACAAAGAGTACCGGGAAGAAACAACGTAGGCTTTGACACAAAAGCTCCTGACTGGGTTTGGTATTGACTTGTGCATGTTATCATACACCGCATCAAGACCGACCGATTTTAGTATTCGATGACAAAGCCATTTTCCCGCCTCGTGCTCGACTGGTTCGATAAGCACGGCCGCAAGACATTGCCCTGGCAGCAGGATATTTCTGCTTACCGGGTGTGGGTGTCTGAAATTATGTTGCAGCAAACTCAGGTAACCACAGTAATTCCGTACTTTGAGCGCTTTATGGCGCGATTTCCTACCGTGGTGGATTTAGCCGACGCTCCCCAGGACGATGTACTGCATCTATGGACCGGCCTTGGTTATTACGCCCGTGCCCGAAACCTGCACAAAGCCGCACAGCAAATCGCCAGTGAATATGGCGGTGAATTCCCGCAAACGTTTGAAGAAGTGATGGCGCTACCCGGCATAGGCCGTTCTACTGCAGGGGCGATTCTCTCTATTGCGTGCGGGCAGAATCATCCTATTCTCGATGGCAATGTAAAGCGCGTACTGGCACGTTACTACGCCGTAGAGGGCTGGCCCGGACAGAAAGCGGTAGAAAATCAGCTGTGGGAATATGCCACAGCCAATACGCCGAATGAGCGTTGTAATCACTACACGCAGGTGATGATGGATTTGGGCGCTATGGTTTGCACTCGTTCGAAGCCTCGTTGTGATGAGTGTCCGCTGCAATCAGGTTGTCTGGCCTATGCGCAAGGAAGACAAGCCGAATTCCCCGGAAAGAAACCGAAGAAAACGTTGCCAGTTCGCACTACTACCATGCTAGCCGTGTTCTATAACGGCACTGTATTAATGGAACAGCGCCCACCAACCGGATTGTGGGGCGGGCTATTCGGCTTTCTGGAAACTGAACTTCCGGTAGATGATGCGATTAAGGCGCTGCCTTTTGAAATATCAGGCCATAAAGCGCTGGAAGGCTTTCGTCATACCTTCAGTCATTTTCACCTGGATATTCAGCCTTATCTGTTGTTTGTTGATGCTCCTGGCGGCTTGCAGGTAAATGAAAGCAATCAGCGCTGGTTCAATATTGACGAATCATTGGGAGTAGGCACTGCAGCACCAACGCAAAAAATTATCTCGCAGATAAAACAAATCCTTTAGACTATGCCCATTATTGCCTGTGTTTAGTGAATGGCGCGGGCATCGCAGCGCTCAGACCCGATTTAAGGAGACACTATGAGCAGACAAGTATTTTGCCAGCACTTCAACAAAGAAGCCGACGGCCTGGATTTTCAGCTTTACCCCGGCGAGCTGGGTAAGCGCATCTTCGACAATATCTCCAAAGAGGCATTTTCTGAGTGGCAGAAGAAGCAAACCATGCTGATCAACGAGAAAAAGCTCAATATGATGGAGCCCACCGACAGAAAATTTCTCGAAGAGCAGATGGAAGCATTTTTATTTGAAGGTAAAGAACCTTCCATTGAAGGCTATGTGCCCCCGAAAAAGTAATCTAAACCGGATGAAAAACGCGCGGGTTGCTGTTTTTTTCTCGGAATTGCGCAACTAATGCGCAGTTGAAAAAAATATGAAGAAAAACGGTTGACTTGAAGCACGGAAATCCGTTTAATACGCACCCACAGCAGGACAGGCTTCAAAAAGCCACCCGCTAAACAGTTTCAGCCTCGATAGCTCAGTTGGTAGAGCAGCGGATTGAAAATCCGCGTGTCCCTGGTTCGATCCCGGGTCGAGGCACCACTTATTAAGAAGCCCTGATCAGAAATGGTCGGGGCTTTTCTCGTTAATTCACCTTAATAATTGATTGTTAAATGGTGTTCCAAAAATATCTTCCAAGCTTTCTAACCAGTTTTCGCTAAGAGAAAATGCTTTGTATTTAGGGTGAACATATTTACGGACATTTATCCATTTTTGATTGAGAATTTTTTTACTGCATAAAGCTCTAGATACATTGTTGGTAAATTTTGCGTTGTCGGGATTAACCAGGTAGTTATTAATGCTGTTTGTAATATCTATTCCGAAACTATGTTCTTTTCCACTTAACAGTTGATCGTCTGTCACCCATTAACCATGAGTGGTGCACTTATTATCTGAATTCGGGACCTAATGCGATTGTAAGTCTGATTCTAGCGTTTAACTTTCATTGAACTATTCTCGATAATCGTTACTATTCGCATTTATTTCGCAATATGTGAGCGCTGTTTTGAAACTTTGGGTACGACGACTGCATCTTATTTTAGCGCTGGCGTGTGGGTTATTTATTATTTGCCTCAGTATCACCGGTGCGCTACTCATTTATGCAAAGGATATCCAAACCTTGGTCCAGCCAGAAAAGTGGACCATAAAGCCTCAAGGCTCGCCGCTACCGCTTTCCAGTATTGTGAACTCGTTAGAAAACCAGACGGGTAAGAAGGTCGAGCTCTTAATGCCCGAGTCAGACCCTGAACTTGCTTGGCAAGCGAAGCTCAACAACAGCGAATACATAAGCGTAAACCCTAACTCTGCCGAAATACTCCATAGATACGATTATTACAGCACGTTTTATGGGTTCACCATGGCTATTCATCGATGGCTGTTGTATCAAGATGGTGACAACGAAAGGCCACTTAGAAACTGGGTGTCTGTTAGTGCCTTGGTACTACTTCTTGAAGTGATAGTGGGTTTTTACCTTTGGGTAAAACCAAAAAATAGATTAAAACGCCTTGCGATTATGCGCCGCGCCAAGTTTCGAATTCTCATGTATCAACTCCATACCGTGCTGGGCGTTTATTTAGCTATACCGCTCATACTTATCGCGTTTAGCGGTATGGCGTTTAAATGGAAAGGCGCTACGCAGCAGGTGGTGGAAGCTGTTACTTTTTCAAAGGTCGAGACTAGGCCAGTTCCAGCGCCGTTATCTTACGAAACGAATATCACTCCATTGGCGATTGATGACGCCTACCAAAATGCCATGGAGGTTTTTCCTAATGCGTCATTATTTCGCATTTATTTCCCTAAAAAGCCGAGTGAACACCTAGGATTTAGAATGCAAAACCCAGGTGAAAGCCACGCCTATAGTTGGGTATGGGCTAACCCTTTGAATGGGAAAGTAACGGGCTATTACGATGCGTCAAAAGCGAATGTTGCGACGCAGGTGTGGAACTTCAAATACAAATTTCACATAGGCGACTTCGCAGGCCCATTGCTTGAATTTATCTGGTTAGTTATCGCATTACTTCCAGCGTTTTTTACAATTACAGGGTTTTATTTTTGGTATAAACGCCATTACAAATGACGCGCTTTTATGGCTGAGCGACGGGCTTCAAATTCATCTAATCTAGATTTCATTATCTAAGCTCACTACTAAAATTATTCAGGGTAATGAGAATGATTTTTATTTGCTTTACATTGTGAATTTGCATCTTTAGTATAACGCGCCTTTCCTAAACCTATTTTCTAAAAAGAGTTTTCATGTTTAAACCATCGCTTACGCTTATTGCCCTAGTTGTTAGTGCACCTTCTCTGGCGAATGATGCCCCAAACGATATGGAACGCATTATTGTTTCTGGAAGTCGTGTTATCGAAAGTATTGATGAAGTACCTGCGTCGATCACCGTTATTTCCAGAAAACAGATTGAAGATCACCTGAAGGTGAACCCTGAACTACAAAGCTTGTTAGCGCAGATGGTACCGGGCTTAGCTCCTGATACGGGTAGTTCGAGCAATACTGGCCAGTCGTTGCGCGGACGAGCTCCGCTTGTGATGATTGACGGCGTGCCCCAGTCTACGCCGCTTAGAAATGGCTCGTTAGGTGTAAAGACGATTGACCCTAGCGCGCTTGCTAGAATTGAGGTAATTAAGGGTGCCACGTCTGTTTATGGTAACGGAGCGTCGGGCGGAATTATCAACTACATTACTAAACAAGCGACGGCGCAAGACACGCATGAGGGCCAAGTGAGTTTGTCCTCACGTTTTAGCGCAGTGAAGCTTGAAGAGTCAGCCGGTGCACGTATTTCAGCTGCGATTAACGGGAAGGTGGAGAATTTTGATTACCTTGTAACCGCCAGCTACGAGGAAAACGGCGTTCAGCGCGATGCTGAAGGCGATATTCTAGGTTTGCAGTACGGTTTGTCAGATGCTGAAACACAGAATTACTTTACCAAATTAGGTTACGATTTCGATCAAGAAAAACGTCTTCAGTTCAGCTACAACTACTTCAGCTCTCAACAAAAAACTGACTTGGCGGATGTTCCCGGAGACATCAACGAAGGTGTTAAAACCTACGCTATTCACGTACCTGAAGCTCTGCAAAAACGCGGGAAACCACAGGGGCCTGACGGTAATGAGAACATTACTCTGAAATACACAGACAGCAATATCTTTGCAAACAGCGAAATGACGCTTGATGTGTACACACAGGATATTGAGAACGTATTTTTCTTTTCACCTAACTTAGCTAATCCAGATGAAGGCTACGACGGTGGTCAGTCTATCATTCGCTCTGAAAAGCGCGGCGCTCGCGCGATGTTTAATACTGCTGTTGATTTTGATGGTGTTGAAGCTACGTTCATTTATGGTATCGACGCACTGAAAGACACCACCTCACAGCCGCTGGTTGATGGGCGCGTGTGGGTTCCTGAAATGGAAATGGACAGCTTAGCTGGCTTTTTACAAACGAAATGGGTAATTAGCGACGACGTTATCATAAAGGCTGGTGTGAGAAGGGAAAGCATCGACTTATCGGTTGATGACTACGAAACATTGAAGCTGTGTCGCTCAGAAACCCAATGTTCTGTTCCTCTTCAGGTTACGGGTGACACCATAGATTACGACGCCACTACTTATAACATTGCGATAAAGTACAACTGGAGCGACAGCTTTAGCCCGTTCTTCAATTACTCGCAGGGTTCAGACATCGCTGACATTGGCCGCCTACTGCGCGCTGCAACGGTAGATGATATTGGTCTTATTCAAACGGAAGCTTCTATCATCGATAACTACGAAGTGGGCTTCACTTCTCTTTTCGACCAAGTACGCCTTGAAGTTGCGGCTTACAGAAGTACATCTGAACTAGGTACGACCAATAGTTTCAACGAGGTGACAGGTGTATATGAGCCTGTACGCGCACCACAGGAAATTTGGGGTTATGAAGGCTTAGTAGACTATCGAATCTCTGAAACGCTCAACGTGGTAGCTACATATAGTTACGTTGAAGGGAAAAATACCGAAGCTGACGTGTACCTTGGATCTCGCCAAATTAGCCCACCCAAAGCAACGGCAAACGTAAATTGGAAACCATCAGACACTTTATCGCTAATAGTTAGCTATCTGTATGTGGGTGACCGTAAACGCTTCTCGCCAAATGCTGACGGCGACTATGTGGGCGATCAAGGACCTATATCGAGCTACAATATTGTTAACCTAAGTGGACAATACCAGTTCGCTGAAAACTGGAATGCGTTTATGGGTGTCGAGAACCTGTTTAACAGTGACTACTATCCTGCGCGCGCTCAGTCGTATACCTATGGTGGCTACAATATTAAAGGGTTAGGCACCACGGCAACCCTTGGTGTGACTTACTCATTCTAACTAATACCACCTCGTCTAATGCAGGCGAGGTGTCTTTTCCTTGCCATCACTTTCAACCCTCATAGTTGGTGAATTTCACCGTAATGCCGCCATTCTCTCCCGCTTTCAGCTTATTTGCGCCTTTTGCCCACGGTTCGTGTCCATTAACAGTATGCGTCCGGTAAATCACACCTTCTGAAATAAATGCGGTTACCAGAAAATATTTGCTGATCTTGTCCGGAGGTGTCATTGAAGCGAAAAACGTTAGATGAGTGGAAACAGTTAATTGAGGAACAACAAAAGAGCGGCTTATTTATTGTTGCCTTTTGCAGAGAAAATAAATTACCCATTTCAAACTTTTATAAATACTGCGGTCTCAATTGGAGGACTTATTCGCATCTTCCACAGCTAAAACCAATTGTTTAACCATACAATTGAACTTCCGCTTCATTGTCTGCAGCAGCCCTTAACTGATGTAACAAGATAATTTCCTTAATGCTCTGCACCGAGAAAGTTCATTTTTATAATGGTGTTAGACTATATACTCCTTTTTCCACAAGATCCTACACGAGAACTGTGATAAGGCATTAACTGAAAATAGGTCATGTTAATTACAGTTAACATGACCTATCGTAAAAATACATTGTTTATATTCCCATAGGGGCAAAGCTGTTCTTTATTTCTCTCACATAGGCTTCTGGAGAAAACCTATATATACACGTTTGACTAAGGGCTGCCGTTAACCCTGATAAAAATGCGACGACGTGAGAGCACCCCTCTTAACAAGAAATTTTGCACTTCACTCGCCAGTTTAGGTGTGACGATTTTTTTGTATTTGTCACAGCATTTTGTCACATAAGGATTTTTTCAAGTTCAATTAAATCAATAGTTTGGATCGTTCGATGAAACCTGATAGGGATTGAAAATCCGCGTGTCCCTGGTTCGATCCCGGGTCGAGGTACCATCATTGAAGCCCTTGCAGAAATGCGAGGGCTTTTTTGTTTGCCCAGCGAAGCTGGCAAACCCGTCAGGTTGAAAGAAACCTGAATCACCCTGACTGAGGGGAAGATAATCCGAATGGCAAGGGCGTTGCTGGCCAACGGCAGGGTCTGAAGGAAGCCATAGGAAGTTAGAAGTACACAACGAAAGTGAACCTGATTCGGCAATGCAGGAGGGTAAGCGTGCAAAATAGCGTGAAGCCCGATACTCGGTCAGTCCTGTATTGTGCTTGAGGGTGGGATTTCTAACAGGGAGCCAGTGCAGTAACTGGGGAAGCCTGACACCGTCTCTGGTGATAAACCAGAAGCATCTGTACGAGAGGAAACTCAAGGCAGGTGTTGGTGCGAGGTGGCAGATGATGCCGTAGTAGTGAGTAAGGTCCGGCCTGAGAAAGCCAGTAATGGTGTGGAGGATAAAACCGGACTGACCATCTGCATTAAGTCAGATGGGGTCTTTACAG
>NZ_MDHN01000015.1 GCF_001757105.1 Alteromonas confluentis | reverse complement strand
GAGACTGTAACTAATTTTGTGTAACTGCCTATCTCAACATACTCTATTGAGAGTTAAGGATAGGCAGATGCAAATGAACAAGAAAGAGCTTGAAGCTTTCGCAATGGAAGCGGCCAAAGGGATTAAAACACCTGAGGACTTGAACGAATTTAGTCAGATGTTGAAGAAGATCACCGTTGAAGCGGCACTAAACGCAGAGATGGATGAGCATCTTGGCTACGGAAAACATCAACAGTCCACGTCGACCAATACCCGCAACGGCAAAAGCAGTAAACGGGTCAAAACCGAAGATGGCGAGTTTAAACTCGATACGCCTCGCGACCGTGAAGGCTCCTTTGAACCCAAACTTGTCAAAAAGCACCAAACCCGTTTCACTTCCATGGACGAGAAAATCCTCTGGCTGTACTCACAGGGCATGAGCACCCGTGACATCGTCAATGCCTTTGAGGAGTGGTATGGCGCTGAGATATCGCCCACGCTCGTTTCTCGTGTCACCAATGCAGTTATTGAGCAGGTGATTGAATGGCAGTCACGTCCTCTAGATGCCGTTTACCCGATTGTTTACCTGGACTGCATCGTCGTGAAGATTCGCCAAGATAAGCGGGTCATCAACAAGTCCATCTTTCTGGCTCTGGGTATCAACACTGAAGGTCACAAGGAACTGATGGGCATGTGGATTGCCGAGAATGAAGGCGCTAAGTTCTGGTTAAACGTGTTGACGGAGCTTCAGCAGCGTGGCGTCGAAGATATTCTTATCGCCTGCGTGGATGGTCTGAAAGGCTTCCCTGATGCTATTAACACCGTTTTCCCTCAGACCCACATCCAGCTGTGTATCGTGCATATAGTGCGCAACTCACTAAAGTATGTATCGTGGAAAGACTACAAGGCTGTAACAGCAGATTTAAAGCGGGTGTACCGCTCAGCCACTGAAGACGAAGCCTTGCTTGAACTGGAACGCTTCAGTGAAATCTGGGACGGCCAGTACCCACAAATTGCTAAATCATGGCGCAATCACTGGCAAAACCTTAATACGCTGTTCAGTTACCCTGAGGATATCCGCAAAGCGATTTACACCACCAACGCCATTGAGTCGCTCAACAGCGTTATCAGAAAGGCTATTAAAAAGCGGAAAATCTTCCCAAGTGATGATTCAGCTAAGAAGATGATTTACTTAGCGATTAAAGATGCCAGCAAAAAATGGACAATGCCCATTCAGAACTGGCGTCAGGCTATGAGTCGTTTTATTATCGAGTTCGAGGAACGCCTCGAAAAGCATATTAACTAAATGGCAGTTACACAGAATCTGTTACAGGCTCGGCCCAACTGAACAAGTCCCCTTGGTCCCGGGCGAAGATAATTTAGTTTCCAGTTCAGAAATTCTTTGCTCTAACTGTTCATTTTTGAGTTCCCATAACTCTTTACCCAGAGGCACGCTTCCCAAAATAGCATTTGTCGTGAGTGTGGTAAGAGGCGGAACTAAAATCATTAATAGACCCGCTACCCCGATAATCGCACCTAGTTTCATGACTCCATAATTTAGTGCTTTCTCGTTTAATGACTCCGTTATTTGTTTTTTTATTTTGTCAGGGTTCTGGAAAAATCTCGGAAGCTTCAGGAGGTCTCGTGCTTTGTAGTATCGGTACTCTTCATATTCGTAATAAGTGTTTTTCACCGCCTTAACTTCATCTTCATTCATATCAATTTTATGAAAAACCACTCTAAAAAACCTTCCGCCGTTTACTGATTTTAAGTCAATAGTTTCCGATGATATGTTCGTAAGCAAGGTCGCAATTGGTCCATTATATCCACCATCTACTATGCCGGTGTTAAAAGCCAGTAAGCCTCTTTGTGAATATCTATTTTTTAAAAATACATATGCGACATAGCCCGCGGGAACGCTAATAAACTCTTCAGAAATGAGGTAAACAGTTTCTTGAGGCTCTACGCTTAAGTTGTACGACTCAGATACACCTTCAAAAAAGCTGTCTCCGTCTTTAATTTTTGTTCCCACGTCGGAACGATGAAGAACAGTGCGTAATGTGATATCAATTGAGCTGCATCCGGTATACTTTTTTTCATCGAGGATTTTCTTAGCACGGTCTGTGACCATCCCTTTTGTAATAGCTTCAATTGCAGAAATCTGCATAACAAAACTCCTTTTCAATATTAAATAAAACTAAACTGCGTCAGTCTCAGGCCACATACTCGTTAAAAATTTAAACTAAAGTTCTCTCAAAAGAATGGAAAGCTCTGTAAACGCTGCTTTTGGAACCTTAATTGTCGAAGATGCGCCTCCGCTCATACCTTGTCCACCTGCCTGCCCCACCCATGAACAAGACTTTACCAGTTGTGTAAATCTAATACCCAGCCACTGCACGAGGGTACGCTGTTCATCAACTTCCTGCACTATGTAAAGAGCATCAGTGTTCATACTGTTAGCAGTAAAAAATGCCATCTTTGCAAAAGGGCCAATATCCAGTCCAAACCAGTCGCCAGATGAGTTATCAATAACCGGAGATTTACTCTTAAGTTCGATAGGGTATGCACCGCCAGACTTACCAATAATAAAAAGATCCAAGTCATTATTTGATATCAAAAAATCTACCTGGCAGAAATATCGTGTATATTCAAACCAGAACAAGCCTTTTAATAACTCACTGTCATTCCATGGAGCTGAGTGAATTGAAATTCTATTCTGACTATAGCAGCGAAGTCCTCGATTCCCATCCCTTGGTGGAAATGAGCTGAATACCTCTGCATAGTCAACTTTTGCTAACCCACCACTGGGCGATATTGTATTAAAACGAAGGTCATAAGGTCGGGGATAAACAGCTCTCTTCGTTCCAGTGGACTTCTTTGGTACTGAAAAAGCTGTCTCGTCGACATTGGTAGGCTCAACAAAAAATGTTTTAACGCCAACCTGCCGAAAATAGTTATACGCAGATATCAACGCAGGACTGATAAACAGGTGCGCATTTTTTTTTGACCAACTAAAACCTTTCTCCATCGGCAGAAGGCAGATTTTATGTTCGCTGGGAATTTTAACATTTGTATTTTTTCCCGGGGTAAGTATCCATCCGCCCGGGATGTAATGAATCTCATTATCTTCAAGGTATTGTCTGAATTCCGCTTCAGCTTTAATACCTTTTATTTTGTTGTCATTGATACTTGACCATTGAGTCTCAAGAAAGCTTAAGGCGTCCTGCTTGGTCTGGGGCATTATAAACTATCCATTTGTAATTGTTATTTATTCCAATACACCTAGCTCGTCATGTTAACAAGCTGAGACTTACTCGGTAGCGACGTCACACAACATCAAAATCTTTTCTGGATATAACGTGCTGCAGCCGAAAAGAGCTTTCATAAGAACCACTTTCACCGGCGATAGTGAATGTAAAAGAGCAAAAATCTTTAGGAGTGATCATTTTTGTAATTATGGAAATTTCCGGATTAAATATATATCCATTTTGAGTGGGCTGAACTATATCATCCAAAATCAACCGGTAACCATCATCGGAATTTTTTTCTTTCGAATTAACTAAAAGCTCCGAAGAGTCTGCAATTGTATACTGATATTCAAGGCTACTGTTTTTACTACACATCTCAACCATATAAAAATGCGACTTATCCAAACCGAAGCTGCCACAGTCATCCGTACTCTCTACAAATCCAGTGTCTATAAATCTATCTCTAATTTTACTTCTTATTTTAGAAATATCACTCTGAGATCTTTTTTTGCTTATTATCAGTCTGTCTAAGAACTGTTTCGCTGATTGCGACTCTATAAAATCGCCGACTTCGAATTTATCAATGTATTTTTTTATATCCGAATCAATTTCACTTTCGCAGAAAAAAGACTGATAAACCAACAGTTGCAATTGATGTTCATCTGGCTCCTGTGCTGAATTTTTCAGCACTCGTTTAAAGGATGGTTTATGTATGACGTCTTTTCTTTTAAATTCATGAACCCTTATGCGCTCATTATTCACAATTTCTATTGCGTCAACATCAACAGGTTTATTATCTACTCGCTCAATAGAAAAAAAACCATTATTCAGTAGGAGTCGATGGGCTAACAGCTCCATAATTTGCTTTATATCAAACTGTTGCAAGTATTTTTCACAAAAAAAATCAGCGCTTTCTTGCTGGTTCGAACCTAATAAAATTCTAAGATTCTGGGTCATCTTATTAAGGTCAATAAACAGATGAGGAAGTTCATTCAACTCATAACTTGAAGAACTATCATTCCTAACGCCATTACTACAGATGGTGAACTGTTTAAGCTTTTCGTCCCACCCAATCATAATGAAACCTGCAGTATGCGAGTCCTTGCAAATTATCTTTTTGAAAAGAGTGTCTGTATCCTTTTCATGCTGACTTGCAGCAGAGTGAAGAAACTTCACCCAAAGCATTTGATTTTTCTCGAATTCCCTTCTTTTCTTTAACTTTACACGGCACCAGCCAGTAGAAAACTTTCCGCTTTGTTTAAGCTGATCTAGAACTGTTTCTGTAAAAAGAAGTTCAGTTACGAAAGCATCACGCCTTTTTAACGGGAGAGATTTAGACGACTTTTCGTCTCTTAGTAGTTCAACGTTATCTAACGCCCGGTAATACTTTTTATTTCTTTCGTCCATGAGAAACCGTGTTATACATTCTGTGTGAGGTATACTTTGATGAGAGGAGGTTTGCAGTACCAGCAAACACCGTGAACACAATAAACAACTGAATTTAAAGAATAAAGGCAAAGGCCAATCGAGTCAAACTAACTTCAGAATCTACTATAATTGGAATTTGAGCCAACAGCAATTTAACGTAATTAGATAGTTACAGTTGAGCTTAAGTTATCTTGATGACTGCTTCTATAAGAAGTAAACAAACATCTTTCTTTTAAAAATAGACGTTCGTAACATCTTATCCTTAGCAAGGTGGTCGGAATATAAGCCAAAACTGCTTGGTGAGCTGAATGCGTAAGAAAAAATAATGCGAAATGAAGGTCAGTTCACTCACTATAAAAAAGGCGAGCTAACTTTGGCTCGCCTTTCAGTATTGATGATCGGAATTCCCAATCTCTAATAGTATTCCCAATCTATAAAGATCGTTCCCAATCTATAATGAACGATGTCAGAAACCTCACTCCTCAATATAGCTCTCAATCGGCGCACAGCTGCACACCAGATTACGGTCACCGTATACGTCGTCGATACGGTTTACGCTTGGCCAGAACTTATTGCGGGCTACGGTGGCTACCGGGTAAGCAGCAACGTTGCGGTCGTAGCTGCGGTTCCAGTCGCTGTCGCAGATATCGGCCAGGGTGTGTGGTGCGTTGTGCAGCGGGTTGTCGGTGGCATCCCACTCGCCGCTTTCCACTTTGGCGATTTCGTTGCGAATGCTGACCATAGCCTCGATGAAGCGGTCCAGCTCGTATTTGGCTTCGGATTCTGTTGGCTCAATCATCAGCGTACCGGCTACCGGGAAGCTCATGGTTGGCGCGTGGAAACCGTAGTCGTTCAAACGCTTGGCGATGTCCACTTCGGTAACGCCTGAGGCTTCTTTCAGTGGGCGCAGGTCGATAATACATTCGTGGGCAACACGCTCGTTACGGCCTTTGAACAGTACCGGATAGTGTCCTTCCAGCGACTTAGCAACGTAGTTAGCGTTCAGGATTGCTACTTCAGTTGCCTTACGCAGGCCAGCAGAGCCCATCATTTTGATGTACATGTAGCTGATTGGCAGAATAGACGCACTGCCCCATGGCGCAGCAGATACAGCACCACAGTCTTTGCCGGTACCTTCAATGTTCACAACCGTGTGGTTTGGCAGGAAAGGTGCCAGGTGCGATTTCACACCGATAGGACCCATACCCGGGCCACCACCGCCGTGCGGGATACAGAAGGTTTTGTGCAGGTTCAGGTGCGATACGTCTGAACCGATGAAACCAGGCGCAGTAATGCCTACCTGTGCGTTCATGTTGGCACCGTCCATGTAAACCTGACCGCCGTGGTCGTGCACGATGTCACAGATTTCGCGGATAGTTTCTTCGTACACACCGTGGGTAGACGGGTACGTGATCATGGCACAAGACAGGTTATCGCCCACTTCTTCTGCTTTCTTACGCAGGTCGGCCAGGTCAACGTTACCGTTCTTATCACAGGCAACTACAACCACTTTCAGGCTAACCATTTGCGCAGACGCCGGGTTAGTACCGTGAGCAGAACTTGGGATAAGGCACACATTACGGTGACCTTCGCCACGGCTCTCGTGGTAACGCTGAATCGCCAGCAGACCGGCGTATTCGCCCTGTGCGCCAGAGTTAGGCTGCATAGACAGGTTGTCGTAACCGGTGATGTTGATCAGCCAGTCGCTCAGCTCATCAATCATTTCTTTATAGCCGCCAGCCTGATCAACCGGGGCGAACGGGTGCAGCTGACCAAACTCAGGCCAGGTTACCGGGATCATCTCGGCAGTGGCATTGAGTTTCATGGTGCATGAACCCAGAGAAATCATTGAGTGGTTCAGCGCCAGATCTTTGTTTTCCAGCGACTTGATGTAACGCAGCATCTCGGTTTCAGACTGATACGAATTAAATACTTCGTGAGTCAGAAAATCTGAGGTACGTACCAGTTCAGCAGGAATAGACTTGCTGCCCTGAGTGGTGACTTCCGCGTCCAAACCGTCGATAGTCAGGCCGTGTTCCAGACCCAGCAGCACGTCGAACAGCGCCAGAATATCTTCGCGGTTAGTGGTTTCATCCAGTGAAATACCCACCGCGCCGTCGATGTCTGCACGCAGGTTCATGCCACGGGCGTAAGCCTGTTCCAGCACTTCGGCTTTGTTGTCCACCAGCACAGTCAAGGTATCGAAATAGGTGCTGTGTTTCAGCGCCATGCCTTTCTGGGTTAAACCGATTGCCAGAATGTCGGCAAAACGGTGGATGCGGTTCGCGATGGTTTTCAGGCCTTCAGGACCGTGATAAACGGCATAGAAGGATGCCATGTTGGCCAGCAGCACCTGTGCAGTACAGATGTTGGAGTTAGCCTTTTCACGACGGATATGCTGTTCACGGGTTTGCAGCGCCATGCGCAGTGCACGGCGACCACGGGTGTCTTTACTCACACCAATGATACGGCCAGGCAGTGAGCGCTTGTGGGCGTCTTTGGTGGCGAAGAATGCAGCGTGTGGACCACCGTAGCCCATTGGTACGCCGAAACGCTGTGCGCTACCCAGCGCCACGTCGGCACCCATTTCGCCAGGGGATTTCAGCATTACCAGGCTCATCAGGTCGGCAGCAACCGCTACGATACCTTTTTTCGCCTGAACGGCAGCGATGATGTCGCTGATGTCTTTCACTTCACCGGTAGACGTCGGGTACTGCAACAGTGCACCGAATACGTCGTGATCAGCCGCTTCAGCAGCAGGACCGGTCACAATGCCGAAACCAAACATTTCTGCGCGGGTTTCTACCACGTCTTTGGTTTGCGGGTGAACGTCGTCAGCGATGAAGAACAGGTTAGCTTTTTTGTTTTTAGAAACGCGCCTGGCCAGTGCCATGGCTTCAGCAGCGGCGGTACCTTCGTCAAGCAGTGATGCAGACGCTAGTTCCAAACCGGTTAAATCCATAGTGACCTGCTGGAAGTTCAGGATAGCTTCCAGACGGCCCTGGGCGATTTCTGGTTGATACGGCGTGTACGCGGTGTACCAGCCTGGATTTTCCAGCACGTTTCTTAAGATTACGTTGGGTACGTGGGTGTCGTAATAACCCATACCGATAAACGAGCGGTTGATTTTGTTTTTACCCGCAACGGCTTTCAGCGCTGCCAGTGCATTAACTTCGGTTTGTCCTTCACCGACTTCAATAGGCTTGTCCAGCTGAATAGCAGCAGGTACGGTTTGCGCCATTAAATCGTCTAGCGACTCGGCACCAACTTTGGCCAGCATGGCCTGAATTTCTTCTTCACCCGGACCGATATGACGGCGGATGAAGGCATTTTTTTGCTCTAACTGAGCCAGAGAAACAGATGAATTCGACATAGTATTGTTAAGCACTCGCAATGGATGAGATAAACAAAAGGGGCGTGATAACCTGCCCCTTTAACGCCTTGTAGATGTTTAGCTGCGCGCGACGATTACTCTTCGTCGATGCTGTTTTCGTAGCCTTCTGCGTCAAGCAGACCTTCTACTTCAGTGGCGTCATCTGCTTTAATTTTGAATAACCAGCCGTCGCCGTACGGGTCGCTGTTTACCAGCTCAGGAGAATCTTCCAGCGCTTCGTTAATCGCAACGATTTCACCGCTGATTGGCGCGTATACGTCTGAAGCGGCTTTTACAGATTCAGCTACACACACGTCGTCGCCAGTGCTTACAGCGTCGCCTACGTCTGGCAGATCAACGAAAACCATGTCACCCAGCAGATCCTGAGCGTGCTCAGAAATACCTACAGTGAATACACCGTCGCCTTCTGGGCGAACCCACTCGTGAGTTGATGCATAACGTAAATCGGTTGGGATATTGCTCATAATTAGTTCCTGATTATTCCTTGATGTTGGGATTACAATACACTTTTACCATTGCGCACGAAGCTGGGCTTAACAACACTTACTGTAACCCACTTTTTACGCATTTCCACCTCTACTGTTGCGCCAGTATCGGCAGGTACTCTGGCCAGTGCGACGGAATGCCCTAATGTTGGAGAGAAGGTGCCTGAAGTGATCACGCCTTCTCCTGTTTCTGTGCGGATGTTCTGACCGTGACGCAGTACGCCTTTCTCGGTCATTACAAGGCCTACCAGCTTATCGGTGCCGGCTTGCTTTTGTGCTTCCAGGGCTTTACGGCCCACGAAATCACGATCTTCTGGTTCCCACGTAATGGTCCAGCCCATGTTGGCGGCCAGTGGCGAAACGGTTTCGTCCATGTCCTGACCGTACAGGTTCATACCGGCTTCAAGACGCAGCGTATCACGGGCGCCCAGACCACATGGCTTCACGCCAGCGTCCAGCAGACTTTGCCAGAAAGCACCGGCCTGCGCTTTTGGTACCATGATTTCATAACCCGCTTCGCCGGTGTAACCGGTAGTGGCGATGAACAGATCTTCTGCCTGCACGCCGAAGAACGGCTTCATGCCAGCAACCGCTTCTTTTTGCGCGGCGCTAAACAGGGTAGCGGCTTTTTCTTTCGCATTCGGGCCCTGAACGGCAATCATGGCGAAGTCTGGTTTTTCAGTGATGGTGACATCGAAACCACTGGCTTTATCGTTCAGCCAGTTCATGTCTTTTTCGCGGGTAGCAGAGTTCACTACCAGGCGGTAATTGGTGTCGTCGAAGAAATAAACGATAAGGTCATCAACCACGCCGCCTTCTTCGTTCAGCATACCGCTGTACAGCGCTTTGCCTTTTACCTGCAGCTTGGCTACATCGTTGGCCAGCAGGTAACGCAGATAATCTTTTGCCTGCGCACCGGTCAAATCAACGATGGTCATGTGAGAAACATCGAACATACCGGCGTCACGACGTACCGCGTGATGCTCTTCGATTTGTGAACCGTAGTTAATTGGCATATCCCAGCCAAAGAAATCGACCATTTTGGCACCGGCTTCCAGGTGCTTGGCGTGTAACGCGGTAGTATTCGTCATGCGACTTTGTCCATTTCGATGTGTTAAAAACAGCACAAAGTATAGGGTTACGACAAAAGACCAATCAAATTGGAATTTCTTATCATTACATTTGCAAATATAATATAAGGCAGTCGTATCATCAGCATTTCAAATCATTATGAAACAACTGTCGTTAGATAACCTGCGCACCTTTGTGAGCGTGATTGAACAAGGTGGCTATGCCAAAGCTGGGGATTTTCTTGGCCGTTCCCAGCCCGCTATAAGCCTGCAAATTAAAAAGCTGGAAGAACAGCTCGACCGCAAACTGTTCACCAAAGTGGGACAGCGGCACATGCCCAGCGCCGACGGCAACTGGCTGTACCCGAAAGCCAAGGAACTGCTGGAACTGAACGACGGCATTTTCCGGGCGCTCACGCCAGCGCCGTTAAGCGGCCGCTTGCGTTTGGGCATTCCTAATGAATTTGCCTCTACCCTACTGCCGGGTTTAATTGGCGAGTTCTCCAAGCGCTATCCTGATGTGTCGCTGGAAGTTACCTCATCGTTAAGCCGGGATTTACTGCATGCGTCCCGCCGCAACCAGTTCGATTTAATCTTAGCGTTAGTGAATCCCGATGCAAAATCTGACGACGGTGAACTGGTGCTGGAAGATGATGTGGTGTGGGTAGGCGATGCTAACCGGCCATTTGTGGGTGAG
Organism: Alteromonas confluentis; assembly: GCF_001757105.1. Lineage (GTDB taxonomy): Bacteria > Pseudomonadota > Gammaproteobacteria > Enterobacterales > Alteromonadaceae > Alteromonas > Alteromonas confluentis. The sequence continues at coordinate 290,881 of NZ_MDHN01000015.1, read as the reverse complement.
AACATTCCGCTAGTGCTAGCGCCAGATGGCTGCATGTATCGCAGCCGGGTAATCGACGAGTTAAAACAGCAAACCCGTTCCTGGAAAATCAGTTATACCAATGCGGATTTGAGCGGTCTGGTGGCAGCCATTCAACAAGGTTTAGGCATTACCGCCCTCGCCCGCTCGAGTATGCCGGAAAACCTGACGGTGCTGAAAGACAACCGGTTACCCCATTTAGGCAAGGTGAACATTTGTTTGTTTAACCAAAGCATTCAGCATCCCGTGGTAAGCCGTACACTGGCAGACTTCATCAAAAGCCGGTTACAGGGGTAGTCTACAGCGGCCCGTTTACAATGCGTTTTTGTGTAAATGGGTGAACGTAAAAAAGCATTGTATAGCGATCTGAATTGGATGAATTGTCGTTAAAGTGGAATGACTAAACGGTCTGTGTTTCGACCGTTTTTTTGATCCTCGTGGTACCAATCCCGATTTATGACACTTTGGTGACACTTTTATGACTTTCAGCCTTGATCACCGACTGAAAATATTTACACTTCGCATTCCTTTTTTTCCGTCCTCAAGTTGTTCCATGTCTGCTTTTATATGTAAACGTTTAACCACCCTATTCCTCATTATCTCTTTTAACGTGTCTGCATCGGGGTTGTCTGATGCGCTCGCTAACTATGACGGTAAGGGCCTTATTTTCGAAAGTGACGACGGCCTATACCTGATGCAAGTGCGCGGACGTGTACAAACTCGCTTTGCAAATCCTGGCCTTGGTCAGCCGAACGATCCCGGTGACTTCATTCGTGAAAGTGGTAACCAGTTTGACGTGAATCGTGCCCGCCTCAAAGTGGGTGGTCATATGGTGCGTGACTGGTTGAAATACTACTGGGAATACGAGGTCGCCGACGACCGCACACTTAATGCCACTATCATGGTGGAAAAATACGATGCGCTGAAATTCAAAGTGGGCCAGTGGAAAGTGGAATATTCTCGTGAGCGCAGCGTAAGTAGTGGTGGTCAGCAAATGATGGATCGCTCCATTATCAACCGCATTTTCACCATAGACCGTCAGCAAGGTGCCTCGGTGTACGGTCATCTCGATGGCGGCGGTGCGCTGAACATGAATTATTGGGCGGGCGTTTACACCGGCTCGGGCCGCGGCGAATACAATAACCATGATGGGGAGAACTTGTATTCGGGTCGCTTGCAGTGGAATTTTCTTGGCGAAGAAGTGGGCTTTAAAAACAGTGACATTAAACGCTCTGAAAAACCCAAAGCGGCACTGGCTATAGCAGGCGCAAAATACCGCAGCATTTATACTCGATTCTCTTCATCCGGTGCCGGCGCATTGGATAATGTGGATATTGGTGAATCGGCCGGCCAGTATGACGTGAAGCAATACGTTATTGATGCGGCCTACTTTTACCAGGGCTTTAATGCGCAGGCTGAATTTCACGAAAAGTCGGTTACCGACAGAATAAACGGCGGCATAAAAACTCGCCTGACCGGATATTACGGACAGGCAGGTTACTTTGTGCATGAAGCGTTTGATTGGTGGCCTGAGCCCTTAGAAATTGCCGTACGCTATGCCACCTACGACCCGAACACCGCCGATAATGCTGACGAATTCTTTGAGAAGTCGCTGGCGCTCAACTGGTTCATTCGCGGTCACGACAACAAGGTGACCGCTGAAGTTAGCCATATCAGTATGGAACAGTCAGACATTGAAGTGGGCGACCGCACCACCTGGCGCTTGCAATGGGACGTAAGTTTCTAAGCCATCGGGCTTAAACGGCCTAGCGGCTTATCCAGACTTTCTGGGGGCTCGGTAAACCAGGCCGGGCCCGATTCAGTCATGTATAAACAGTCTTCTAATCGCACGCCAAACTCACCCGGAATATAAATACCCGGTTCGTTCGACAAACACATGCCGGGTGCGAGTTTGGTGGTTTCTCCGTGGACGAAATTCACTTTTTCGTGGCCTTCCATTCCAATGCCGTGACCGGTTCGGTGAGACAATCCCGGTAATGCGTATGCTGGCCCGTAACCCAAGGTTTCGTAATATTCGCGTACCGCATCGTCTACTTTACCGGTTGGTGTGCCGTTCTGCGCTTTTTCAAACGCAATTTGCTGACCTTTATGCACGGCATTCCACACCTCGCGCTGTTTCTTTGACGGCTCGCCGAACACCCAGGTTCGGCTGATATCTGACTGGTACCCGTGCACAGCGCAGCCACAGTCCATGAGAACGGTTGACCCTTCGCTGATCACCTGCTTTTGGCTGGTACCGTGAGGGTAAGCGCTAGCTTCGTTGAACAATACCAGGCCCCAAATGGATGAACCGCCTAATTGCTGCTGCGCGGCTGCCATAATCTGTTTAACATCACTTTGTGCCATACCAATTTCAAGTTGTGAGTACACATGCTCGTAAGCCTTTAACGTGACTTCGTTGGCTTTATGCATGAGTTCCAGTTCATGAGTACTCTTGTACATGCGACAGCCCAAAATCACGGGTTCTGCAGGTACATGTTCGCACTTTGTCATTAGCGACATCAGACCATTCAGTACGAAGTAACGGACGGTATTTTCAAAACCGATTTTGCCCTTATCAAGCTTGCGGGCTTTCAGTGCTTCGTTTACCTGAACAAACGGACTTTCGTGCTCCTGCCACACCCGCACCTCGGCATCGATGGCCAGAGATTCTTTCACGCTAGGGGCTTCAAAAAATGGGGTGACAACGGCAGGTTGACCTTCTTGGGGGATAACCAGCGCGGTGAGACGTTCACTGCGCCACCACTGCATGCCACTGAAATAAGTCATAGATGCACCGGGCTCGATAACGAGCGCACTCAGCCCCTGCTTTACCATGAGTTGCTGGGCTTTTTTAATCCGCCCTTCATGCTCTGCTTTGCTAATTGGCTTTACGTTGCCGGTGATGGGTTGCAGTGCGTTAGATTGTTGCCCGGAGGTGGATACAGATGCGTTTGATGCCAGCGCTGAACCCATGGCAGTCATGGCACCGAAACCGGCGGTAAGTTTCATAAATGCGCGTTTGTTCATTGGAATTCCCTTTTTGATTTTTATACTTTTGTCTAAATTACCTGATATTTCCACGCAGTATACTGGATGTCTTCTATTGTCGACGAAGCGCGAGTCTTTAGCGTTCAGTTTTGTCACAAACACCAAACGCGTAACGAAAATTATTGTCTCAGGCAATTACCATGGAAAACAAACTGGAAAGCAATCTGAAAGAGGTTAACTCTATTTTGCTGTCTGCCCTGTCCCGCTATTGTGACAGCAAGCGCTTGTTGATCAAGAGCATAGAGGATGCTTATGATCGTATGCTGGTTGCGGAACTGTACGACAGCTCTGTACTTACCATAAAGCTTATTTCTGAGCTTGAGGCTGAGTACGAAATTTTTCACCCTCAAACCCAGAAACGAACGATGGAAGTCGCTGGGGTTTAATATCCTTTCAGTGCTCGAATTACTGTTCGGTGGCGCCCTGCTACCATCCCATTGCCTGCGCCAACCACTGACGCTTTAGTCCCGGTAGGGAATCGGTCACCACCAGTCCGGCTCCACGAATTAGTTTTTTCAGTGGATTATCACCCGCAAACAATGTTTTAAAACCGTCCATGGCGGCAATCACGGCAGCGGCATCGGCTTTTCTTGCACGTTCGAAACTACGTAACTGTGCCACATCGGTAAAATCCACATCTTGCTGTACACACGTTTTCAATGTGTCAGCCAATGCGAAAGCGTCGCGCATTCCCAGGTTCACGCCTTGCCCAGCAAGGGGATGGATAGTATGTGCAGCATCACCAATGATCACCACACCGGGTTTCACCCATTGTCTGGCATAACGCATGGTTAGCGGAAAAGACATGCGTTCACTGTCGAGGGTTAATACGCCCAACACACTGTCGCTGGTCGCCGTAAGGCGATGGCTGAATGTGTCATTATCCAGAGCGAGAATGTCTTGCGCCACTTCGTTACGTTGAGACCACACAATGGACACTTCATTAGGGTTCGCCAACGGCAACAAGGCCAATGGCCCGTCGGGCGTGAAAACTTGTCTGGCACATTGGCCATGGGGCTTCTCGGTGCGAATGGTGGCGACAATGGCAGTGTGGCCATAATCTTTAAATGCCAGCGGAAACTGGGCTTGTTGACGAATGTAGGAATTGGCGCCATCGGCCCCCACCAGCAATCGACAGGCAATCACTTCGTCGTTGTTCAGCATCAGCATGGTTTCACGCTGGCCGGTGAGCACTTTGTCTATTTTCGCCTCGATCAATTTTACCGAGGCTTGCTGCGCTACTTTTTCTGCCAGGGCGTTGGTGAGTAATTGATTCTCAATGATATGACCAAGCTGCGGCGCGGGGAGATCGTCGTGGCTGAAATCGATACGACCGAAGCTATCTTTATCCCACACGCTCATGGTTTTGTAAGGGCTTAAACGGTTGGTCGGCATGCGTTGCCACACACCCATGTCGGTTAATACTTGCTGATTCGCGCCGTTTATTGCACTTACGCGCAATGTGGGGGCTTCCGGCATCGCTTGTTCGAAAGGCTGATTGCTGATCACGGCCACATTAAGGCCACTGCTGTCTAATGCCGACGCGAGACTTAATCCCACCATGCCGCCACCAACAATGGCGATATCCACATTTTCCACTTAGTTCTCCTTAAGCGCCAGGCGCAAATCCAGTGGTTTGTCTGACAAACGCCTGCTTCAACGACGGACAATTATCCATGGCGACCAGTCCCACATTCCGAAGCCCGGTAAGGCCACGGTTATTATTTGAAAATAAACGCACTAACCCATCAGTAAGCGTAATGGTGGCTTGTTTGTCTTTACTTCGGCTTTGCTGATATTCCCGCAAAACAGAAAACGCGCCGGGGTCGTCGGCTTTTGCCAAGGTTTTCACTAAGCCTATTGCATCCCGTAAGCCAAGGTTGAAACCTTGCCCGGCAATGGGATGAAGGGATTGCGCCGCATTACCACACACCACCGCTCGGTGCGTTACGGGCGTCGTCACTTGTTTAAGTACCAGCGGATAAGCGCTACGTTCACCGACTTGCGTGATAGCGCCCTGTCGCCAGCCAAAAGCTTGCTGCAATAATCGTTTAAAGTCGTTATCGCCAAGCGACATAACGTTATCCACCTTTTCAGGCGGCACTGTCCATACCACAGAAAAACCCTGATCATTTTCTTGTCCGCTCGCCAGCCCAGGGTCATAAGGTAAAAAAGCCAGTGGCCCCTGTGAAGTGAAACGTTCGTAAGCTTTATGATTGTGCGGTTTCTGAGTTAACGCGTTTACAATGACGGCAGTTTGGCCGTAATCGTCTTCCTGGCGTTCAAAACCAAGCTGTTCATCCAGCCCGGAACGCCCGCCGTCTGCCAGCACCACTAATCGGGCCGATACTTGTTGCCCATCGCTAAGAGACAATAAAACGCCATCCTGCTTTCGTTCTACTGTATCCACTGTGAGCGGGCAAAGCAGCGTAAAGTCATCGGTGTCGGGAGCAATTTGAAGCGCCGCACCCAGTTGATGTAATGACACTACTTTGCCAAAGTGATCAACATGAAAATCGGACGCATTGAGCTGGCACAAACCCGCAGCCCCTTTATCCGATACCTGAATATGACGGATAGGCACGGCTCCGGCATGATTAACGTCGATACCTAAACTGCTGAGCTCATCAACGGTGCGTTTCGCCAAGGCGATAACACGGGCGTCGAAGCCAGGATGATGGGCCGACGCTGAATATTGATTGGCTTCGACAAGTGCCACGGAAAAAGAAGTATGGGCAAGCAAACCACGGGCGATAACATGACCCACGGCCCCGCCACCCACAATTACGATATCTGTCTGGATCACCAGTTAAGACTTCCTCATTAATGCTTCAATCTGGTCGATTTCTTTTGGTACATCGGACGTGATTACGTCTGCCCCGGTAGCCGTGATCACCAGGTTATCTTCGATTCGCACGCCTATGCCGCGATACTGCGCATCCACATCAGCATCTGGGGCGATGTAAATACCTGGCTCGATAGTGATCACCATGCCTGGCTGCAGGGGCCGTTCTTCACCATCCAGACGATAATCACCTACATCGTGCACATCCAGGCCGAGATAATGCCCAATGCCGTGCATGAAAAATTCGCGATACGACAACGCCTCAAGATTTTCTGCTACCGAACCAGATAACAGCCCCAGTTTAATCAGCCCTTCGGTGATCACTTCGGCCGCCACATTACCGGCTTCAGTAAGGGTCATTCTTGGTCCGATGCGGTCAAGAATGGCCATTTGTGCATCTAACACCAGTTGGTAAATTTCCCGCTGGGGCTGCGTAAATGTACCCGATACCGGAAAAGTACGCGTGATGTCGCCAGCGTAGCCGAAGTATTCTGCGCCGGCATCGATCAGGATCAAGTCGCCGTCTTTTACTTCATCGGCGTTTTCGGTGTAGTGCAAGATACAGGCGTTGTCGCCACTGCCTACGATGGTGCCGTAAGCCGGACTTCGCGCGCCAGACATAGCAAATTCGTGATGCAGTTCAGCTTCAAGCTGATACTCAAAGCAGCCAGGATGGGCAAATTTCATGGCGCGGCAATGTGCGCGGGCCGATATTTTGCCTGCAGCCTTCATTAACGCGACTTCACAGGAAGATTTAAACAGGCGCATCTCATGAATGAGTGGCAGGATGTCGTGTAGTGCACCCGGAGCGAGATTTTCTTTAGGCGCGGCTGCGAGTGTTGTACAAGCGCGCTGTATTTCTGTACTTGCCGCCATATTGCCGAACGGGAAATACACATGGTCGTGTCCGCCCAGCCATTCTTTCAACACATGGGGCAATTCGTCTGAAACAAACGCTTCGTCGAGAGAAAATTCAGATAACCCAGCATCAGCACCCAGCCTTCTGCCCTGCCAGATTTCAGCCTGTTTATCTTTAGGGCGGAATACCATGGCCCGGTACGGGTCGGAGAATTGGCTATGATTCGATAACAGCAGCCAGGCGTCAGGTTCGGCAAACCCGGTGAGGTACCAGAAATCGCTGTCCTGCCGGAATGTGTATTCGGTGTCGCGACTGCGGGTCACTAAACTCGCCGCAGGAATAACACAAACACTTTCCGGCTCGCACAATGCAAGCAGACGATGCTGTCGAGCTATAAATTCCTGCGGACTAATCATAATTAATGTACCGATGGTTTATCTTTTTGATCTTCAATGAGTGACTGACCCAGCTCATTGAAACACAGCAGTGCGGAAATCTTCACGTATTCCACCACTTCAAAAAGTGCTCGCTCAGATTCTTCATCTTCTGTCATGGGTTCTTCCATGCGCGCGATGTCAGAGAAGTCCTGCAACGCTTCTTTTACATCTTCAGAGCATTGCATCATGTCTTGCTGATACAAACCAAAGCCCAGCATAAAGCCCTGTACCCAATTAATCAGGCCCAAACCGCGATCATTAATAGGCGCTTTATCGTCGGGCAGCATCAGACTGAGGGTAAATTCAGCTTCGACCAACTGCTGACATAAGCTATTAAATACATCGGTGAGCATATTTTCCAGCTCCGGCGGGAACGCCGCGCCCTGGTTCAGCGTGTCTTTTAACACATCCAGCCATTTGCGTTCCGATACCGGCATGCCGCCGCTTAACATACCGCAAAGAATGCCCTGCAGCTCAGCGCCGTCGGCGATAACATCATATTGCGACAGCGTGTTAGTCACGCGGTCATAATCAAGTTGCTTTTCCACGAAAAAATTCCATTGGTTAATTGCCGCCATGCTAACAAAAAGGCGTATTAAAACCCAGTTTAACCCATTTTCGTGCTCAGCGATTGCGCACTTGAATCAATGCCTCTTTCAACCGCAACCGGAATGCTTTAGGATCGCTCCTGTTGATGATACAAACCTGTTTAATTAAGCATCAAGCTTAACCAAATGGTCAGGATGCGAACCCCTTACCACAACAGGCTTTGAGCCAATAATTCAGTGTTTTTTTACAAAGTAATGTAAACTTATGCAGGTGATCCGCTTCACGAAGCCTGTCGTTTGATATACTCTGTTGCGCTGTTTTTATAATCTATGTCTTCTGGAATGTTCGCCAGTTCATTCATGTCCCTGGCCGATGCTTTAAACCTAGGAAGATGACATTGTTGCTATTGTGCAAGCTCGGCGCGTACCGAGAAGCCTACGGCAATGACGAGTCTTCCGCCCTGAATCTTTCGGTTCACGGGCGAACGATGAACAGCGGCATTCTGGAAGGCGCCCTCTTTCGACGGAAGTAGAAATGGCAGTTATCAATTTTGGTTCAATAAACATCGATCACGTCTACCATGTAGAGCATTTCGTACGCCCGGGTGAAACCCTGGCCTCCACAAAATACAGTCAGTTACTGGGTGGCAAAGGTGCCAATCAGTCTATTGCACTGGCCTGCGCTGGCGCAGATGTGAAGCACGTAGGTGCTATTCACCAGTCTGATGCCGCTTTTAAACAAACGCTTATTCGCCACGGTGTGGATTGTCAGTATATGGCTTGCGGTGAAACACCGTCTGGTCACGCGATTATCCAAGTCACGCCTAGCGGCGAAAACGCCATTGTGTTGTTTGGTGGCGCCAATCAAACCATTACCGATGCCACCGTACGTAAAGCGTTAAGCGATACCACGTCTGCTGACTGGGTACTGACTCAGAACGAAACCAGCAGCATTGCAGACATTCTTTCACAGGCAAAAGAGAAAGGTCTGAAAGTGGCGTTTAACCCCGCCCCTATGAGCGAGTCGGTTAAGTCGCTGCCATTGGAATGCGTTGATTTACTCATAGTTAATGAAACGGAAGCCGCAGCGATTACCGGACAAGATGAGTTTGAAGACATCATCAGCTGGTTTAAAGAGAACTGGAAACAGGGCGAAGTGATCCTGACCATGGGTAAAGACGGTGTGATGATGCTGCGTAAGAGCGGCGACATCATCAAAGTGGATGCTTTCACCGTAGATGCGGTTGATACCACTGCCGCAGGCGACTGTTTTATCGGCTATTTTTTGTCGGCCTACAGTAATCACACCGATGCTAAACAGGCACTCGTTCGTGGCTGTGCGGCATCAGCCATAGCGGTTACCCGTGAAGGCGCAGCGCAATCTATTCCACAACAAAAAGAAGTCGATCGTTTTCTGGCTAAGCATGCCCGATAGTTCACAAGGATAATTATGACTCACAAAATTATTCTCGATACCGATCCGGGTATCGATGATGCAATGGCGATATTTTTCGCCTTCCAACACCCTGAAATTGAAGTGCTGGGCCTGACCACCGTATTCGGAAACGTACCGGTAACCATGTCTGCCCGCAACGCGCTTACCCTGTGTGAACTGGCTGGTGAAGATATTCCAGTAACGCAAGGCGTAGGTATGCCATGGGTTGGTCCCGAATCGGGCTATGCCCACTTCGTGCACGGTGACGACGGCTTTGGTAATACTTTCCCGGAAGCGTCGAAGCGCGAACTGGACCCACGCAGCTCTGCACAATTTATTGTCGACATGGCGCGCCAGTATCCTGGTGAAATTACCCTCGTTGCGATTGGCCCACTGGGTAACCTGGCATTAGCACTGCGTCTTGAGCCTGAATTACCCAAACTCATTAAAGGCGTAAGCATTATGGGTGGTGCGGCGTTTGTGCCTGGCAACGTAACCCCGGTAGCTGAAGCGAACATTTGGAACGATGCCCATGCCGCAGCAATTGTTTTTGCTGCCGACTGGAAAGTCACGATGTTTGGTCTGGATGTCACGCTGAAAACGCCATTCACGCCAGCATTTTTGGATGAGCTGGAAGCCCGCAACGACAAACTGGGCGGCTTTGTGAAAAAAGTATCGCAGTTTTATGTGGACTTCTATTCAGCCAACCGCGACGAGCGAGTGTGTTTCTTCCACGACTCGTTCCCGCTCGCTCACCTGGTTCACCCTGAGTACTTTGCTATTACCAGCGGTCACGCCCGTGTAGGTACCGGCGAACTGGATCGCGGGCAAACCGTTATCGCACCGGCTGGCTCTACGCCAAGCCCGCTTTGGAATGAAGCGAACATGGTGGACGTGGCCGTGGATGTTGACCACGAAAAACTGGAACAATTGTTCATCAGCACCTACGCTTTATAAGCTAAGGGGCGATATTTCCATTTTGAAAAGCGCCTCCGGGCGCTTTTTTTTGTGACTTAAGGACAATCACGAGGATTTATGATCCAGCCCCCATTACCGGAAAATGAAGAGGCTCGCCTGGCCGAATTACTCAGTTACGGTGTTCTCGACACCCAAAGCGAAGACCTCCTTGACGATATTACCAGCCTGGCTTCGGAGATCTGCGAAACGCCAATCGCACTTATCAGCCTGGTGGACCCAGACCGTCAGTGGTTTAAATCTAAAGTCGGTTTAGATGTCGACGAGACCCATCGCAATATTTCATTCTGCGGCCACGCGATTTTGAAAGATGAACTGATGGAAGTGAACGATACCCTGCTCGACAAGCGCTTCCATGATAACCCGCTGGTTACCGGCGAACCTAACATTCGCTTTTACGCAGGCACACCGCTTGTTACGCCAACAGGCTACCCGCTGGGCACACTTTGCGCCATTGACCGAGAGCCTCGCACCCTCACCGACTTGCAACGCAATGCACTTGCGACATTAGGGCGTAGTGTTATTGCACACCTGGAACTACGTAAACAAAACCATGTACTGAAACAGGTGAATACCCTTAAAGCCCGATACCTGAGCGATATTAGCCACCGCTTTAAAACCCCGCTGAAATCGATTTGCACATTCAGCAATTTGTTGCAGGAAGAATCTCGTGCATCGGCATTACCACCGTTATTCCGCCATTCACTGGGACTTATTGAACAAAGTGGCCTCGGCCTGATGCGGGCGGTCAACAGTATTCTTGCTACCGAAGCTGTCGCTGGGGGCGTTGAACACGCCGCAACGGACTACACCCCCACCCGGCCTTTTTTCCATCATATTTTTCATAGTCTGGAAGGATTGGCCAAACAGAAGAACATGACGTTTCGCGGTAAGCTCGATGGTAATGTGCCTGAAAGCTTGTTGTTGGATGAAACCCAACTGGGCAAAGTCATCATGAAAGTCACGGGTAATGCATTGCAATATTCGCAAAAGAACATGCCCATTGAGATGAGTGTGCATTACTACCACAATGAATTGATCATTACCGTTAGAGACAACGGTCACGGTATGTCTGATGAGCAGTTGCTCGCTTTTGTGTCGAACCGACAGAATGGGGCGCTACCTAAGCTTGTTGAATCAATGCGCGGTAAGCTTAAAGTAAAGTCCGCACCGGGCGCGGGCACCTTGGTGACTTTCTCCGTTACCGTAGAGCCTGTTCACACGAAACCGGCACCAGGCAACAATGAAGAATTGGATGCTGCATCTTCAGATCCAATACAGAAGATAATGCCGCTACTCATGAAATCGCCACGCATTCTTTTTGTAGAGCAAGACGAAGCACATCAACAGGAAATGGTGACAACCCTGGCAGACGTCCGTTTGCAAGCCGACCTTGCCGACAACGAGCAACAAGCCATGGCGCTGATAGATGCACAACCCTACGATTTAGTAATCATGTCGGCGTCTACCTGTAGTCACGCAACACTGGAAAAGGTACGCAAGCATCATCCCTGCACTCCCCTCGTTGCTGTAAGTGACGAGTTATTTGTGGATGAAACCAACCGGATACCTGCCGATTACGTCACCGCCCGGCCGTTGAATGGTGATACACTATCGCCAATCTTAAGCTTTTACCTTATAGCAGATGGCAAGTTTACCCAGTGAAGGATTATCCCGAGGCGATTTACGCAAGCGCTTACGCACCCAGCGCAATAGCCTGACACCGGAAGCACAGCATGACGCAGCCCACATGCTCGCAGAACAGCTCACCAAGCTACCAGAATGGCAGCGGGCGAATACAGTGGCGGCATACCTGGAGAACGACGGTGAGGTCGGTTTACAGGCGGTGATAAATTCAGCAAATCAGGCAGACAAAATCCTCAGTCTGCCTGTTATCCACCCTTTTAACCGCCAGCATTTGTTATTTCTGCGCTACCACCAAAACACCGTACTCACCCGAAACCGCTTCAATATTCAGGAACCGGTTTTGCGGTGCCCAGACGTGGTGCCTTTTTCCCACCACCAGCTTATTTTAATGCCGCTAGTGGGCTTCGACGCTGATGGGAATCGTTTGGGCATGGGCGGAGGCTTTTACGACAGGGTGTTAGCGCCTTACCGACACCGAGAGAACCGCCCCCTCCTTATTGGTACGGCCCACGATTGCCAACACGTTGATCATCTGCCCATCGAACCCTGGGATTTCCCCCTTGATATGGTGATAACGCCGTCACACGTGTTCAGACCAGCGCGATAATCTTTCACACGCTTTTGGCCCTTGCTCGCCAGGGCTTTCAGTGATGTGCAGATTCAGAACAAAAATAAACAGGTTGCGCATTTTTCGGTTAAACTTCAGCAAAACTTTGGAGAAACCCTATGGATCAGAACGCAAAGAAAAAAGCGGTGGCCGAGGCGGCCGTAAAATACATTAAGGCTGACACCATTGTTGGCGTTGGCACAGGCTCAACAGTTAACTTTTTTATCGATGCACTGGCAGAGATTAAACATACCATCGTTGGTGCTGTTTCAAGTTCAGACGCATCTACCGAACGCCTAAAGGCCCACGGTATTGAAGTGTTTTCGCTGAACGAAGTGGATGCGCTGGATGTGTATGTAGATGGCGCTGATGAAATCACCGAACACAAACATATGATTAAAGGTGGCGGTGCGGCGCTGACCCGTGAAAAAATTGTTGCAGCGGTAGCAAAAACCTTTGTCTGTATTGTGGATGACAGCAAACAGGTTCCCGTACTGGGCAACTTCCCGCTGCCTGTGGAAGTGATTCCAATGGCCCGTTCTTACGTGGCCCGCGAGCTAGTTAAACTGGGCGGCGACCCGGTTTATCGTGAAGGCGTAATTACCGATAACGGGAACGTTATTTTAGACGTACATAATTTGTCTATTGTTAACCCACGTGAACTGGAAACGACTATCAACGGGCTTGTCGGCGTGGTCACCAACGGCATTTTTGCGAATCGCGGCGCCGATGTTGTGCTGGTCGCCACTGAAAATGGCGTACTCACGCTGGATTAATAAATCACAGTCGTTCATCGGAAGACGCTAAAAATTGGCGTTTTCCGACTAAATAGCACTTTTAACCACCAACGATATCTGTTATTTTGCCCGTATAGACGTCCAGATGTCTTTTTGCAACCAACTAACCGAGATGTGAGGCAATGAGTAAAGTATCCCTACCTAAGGACAAAATCCGTATTCTGCTACTGGAAGGCGTTCACCAGAGCGCGGTGGAAACCCTGGCTAACAATGGTTACACCAACGTGGAGTATCTTAAGACCTCCCTGTCCGAAGAAGATCTCATCGAGAAAGTAAAAGACGTACATTTCATCGGCATTCGTTCTCGCACTCAAATCACCGAAGCCGTGGTTGAAGCAGCACAAAAGCTGGTTGCTGTTGGCTGTTTCTGTATCGGTACCAACCAGGTTGATCTGGAAGCCACACAAATTCGTGGTATTCCGGTATTCAACGCACCGTTCTCCAACACCCGTTCTGTTGCTGAGCTGGTACTGGGTCAATTAATTCTGTTGCTGCGTGGCGTACCTGCTCGTAATGCAAAAGCGCACCGTGGTGAATGGCAGAAAAATGCCGAAGGCTCTTACGAAGCGCGCGGCAAAACGCTGGGTATTATTGGTTACGGCCACATTGGTACACAGCTGAGCATTCTGGCTGAACACTTAGGTATGCGCGTACAGTTTTACGATATCGAAGACAAGCTGGTGCTGGGTAACTCGGTACAAATCAAGTCTCTTGATACACTGCTGGAAACGTCTGACGTAATTTCTCTGCACGTGCCAGAAACCGACTCTACCAAAGACATGATTGGTAAAGATCAGTTCGCGAAAATGAAGAAAGGTGCCATCTTCATTAACGCATCCCGTGGAACCGTTGTCGACATCGACGCCCTGGTAGACACCCTGGAAGCAGATCACCTTGGTGGTGCGGCAGTTGACGTGTTCCCCGTTGAGCCGAAGTCTAACAACGAAGAATTTGAATCGCCACTGCGTAAATTCGATAACGTTATCCTGACTCCACACGTTGGTGGTAGCACGCAAGAAGCGCAGGAAAACATCGGTATTGAAGTGGCGGGTAAACTGGCGAAATACTCTGATAACGGCTCAACCCTGTCTGCGGTTAACTTCCCTGAAGTTTCTCTGCCAGATCACCCGGGCCGTTCACGTCTGCTGCACATCCACGAGAACCGTCCGGGCGTGCTGAATCAAATAAACCAGACGTTCGCTGCAAAAGGTATCAATATCGCAGCACAATACCTGCAAACTGTTGCTGACATCGGTTATGTGGTAGTAGATGTTGAAGCTAACAAAGCGGAAGAAGGTTTACAGGAACTGCAACACATCGCGGGTACCATTAAAACCCGTTTGCTGCACTGATCTTTCAGTTAGCCCATTCCCCTTGAAATCCGGTCTGTTGACCGGATTTTTTTGATCTATTCAACGTCATTCTGACCGCTCTCCTCCCAGCGGGTGTGATCTTTCGCGAATTCCACAGAGTACTTTCATCAATAGTAATAAAACCTATTGCCAAGTAAATGCTGCACGATTTGCTTTGCAGATATACACCTTTAGCAAGGACTGCGAATGCTAAAACACACGTCTCTGTATTTTTCTCTCAGTGCGATCACCTTGTCTGCCTGGCCGGTGATGGCTGCCGATGACATGCCGTTCAACTTAGGTGGACACATTCGGGTTAACTATGGTCATCGCGATTGGCAAGCCCCTGCCATACGTGATGGTTTTGAATTCGAATCGTTAAAACTCACCATCGACGGCGAATTCGACGACTTCTCATATAAAGCGGATTATCGCTGGTATGAAAACACCGATTTCAATACTGTGCGTTATGCTGATTTAACCTACCACTACGATGAATACCTCGATGTCACCGCTGGTATCACGAAGGTGCCCTTCGGTTTACAGCCCTTTGCATCAAACAGCTTTTGGTTCTCGGGCAACTACTACCTGGGCTTCGAGGATGATTATGATGCTGGTGTAGTGGCGAAGTACGAACGCAGAAACTGGACCGTTCAAGCGGCCTACTTTCTCAATGATGAATATAACGACGCAGCCAAATTTGGACGCTATTCCTTCGATGTGGCAGACGATGCAGAGTATCGCAATCAGGAAGATGGACAGTATAATCTTCGCGTGAATTACGCCGCACACATCATTCCTCGCACCACAACCGATGTGGGAGTGTCATTCCAACAAGGCGATATTTTTAATTTCGATACCCAGGACGAAGGTGATATGACCGCGTATGCCGTTCACCTTCGTCATAGCCAAGACCCAATAAAAATTGAACTGCAATATCTCGACTACGATTACGACCTCGCTGCCCCAGAGGGACAGTTAACCGACCGGTTAGCCATGTCTTCCTTCGAGGCACCTTTCTTAATGGCCAGTGCGGGTAAATCGTATATGGCAAACCTGGTCTACACGCTCCCCGTAAGCTTCCGCTCGGTGTCTGACATTAAGTGCTACAGTGAATATACCCTCATTGAACCCGACGTGGAAAATGGCCGTGACAGCACGCAGTGGGTTAACGGTTGCAGCTTTGGCTGGTCGAAGCTATTTGTTTATGTTGATAGCATTCAGGGAAAGAACATGTGGTTTTCTGGCGGCTCGGGCATTGGGCTCGACTTTGCAGACGACCCGCAAAGCACTCACCGATTAAATATCAGTATGGGGATCTATTTCTAACATGCTTAAATCACTACTCATTAAGGCAAGCTTACTGACATTGGCTTTCATGCCTGCCCTCTCACAAGCTCACACGTGGATGACAATTCGCATCGCCACTACCGAATACGCGCCCTATACATCTTCTGAGATGGAACATGAGGGCTATATGAATCACATTATCAGCGAAGCCTTTCTGGAAACTGGCGTTGAAGTAGAATTCGTATCCTTAAGCTGGGATGAAGCGTTAGAAGGTGCATTAAGCGGTAAGTTTGATGCGGTGTCTTACGGCAATTATGTTCGAGAGCGGGAAGATGAATTCTGGCACAGCGAACCGATAACCTCTGAAAACCTGGTGTTTTACGCGAATAAGGCGTCTGGCCCGCGGATGTGGTCTGCCTTGTCTGACATGAAAGACTTTAAAATGGGGATCACCGAAGACTACCTGTACAACAACGAATTGGCTGCTTACATCAAAGAAGGTAAAAATGTGGTTGAAGCAAAAACCGATGTAGACAACTTTAATGCTCTCATCGACGGCGACATTGATGTATTTCCTATCGATGAGCTAACAGGCTGGTATTTGCTGGAGCGGGACTTCAACGATGCAGAACGTGACGAAATCAGCGCTATCGAACCTATTCTTTCCACGGTAACCACGCACTTGTTGGTGCCCAACGGCCGGGATAATCGCTTAGTGCTGGAGCTTTTTAATAAAGGTCTGCAAGAGCTTAAACGTGACGGTTCTTTGGACAAATTTAAGCGATTACTGCGAGAAGGCTATTATCAAGATCCGAAAAAGCCCGTGGATTTTGACAGACGCTAAAACGAAATTTCAGGCATGAAAAAGCCCGGTTAACCTAGCAAGGTTACCGGGCTGTTTGCTATTGCTACAACAACTTAGAAGAAGCTGTAAACCAGTGTTACTGCAGTGGCAGTATCCAGCTTTTCAACACCTTCGTTAACCGTAGAGTTGTGGTCAAGCTTAACCGACAACTTCATAGAAAGGTTACCGCTAATGGTTGCTGAAAGCGCTGATTCCGCACGAGATTTAGTATTCTCGCTACCCACCTCGGTACTGACCGTTTGGGTAAATTTAGCGGTATCAGAAATCAACCATTCGAAGGCACCAGAAGCACGAACGATGAAGCTGTTCTGTTCTACGTCTTCCTGTGTTTCAGCCCACGAATAACCCGGACCCACTGAGTATTCAAGAGAGGTTGTATCGGTTTCCCAAAGCTTTTGGTTCCAACCCGCAGCCACTGTTGACTGATAGTTGTAACTGCTGAAGCGGTCGTCTTCGTACGAAGCAAATCCGAACAGACGGTAATCAGGGTTTTCCAGTTTGTAGTTACCCTGGCCTGATGCGAAGAACTTCTGCGCAGACGTGCGGTTTACTTCTTCCTCATCAACCTCTACGGTTTCCTCTTTGTACAACCCTTCCAGCGTATAGTCGTTGCTCCATTTCTCTAACTCCTGGTGGCCCACTAACGACGCGTTAATTGACGTAGTTTCAGTGTTACCTGAAGTAAAGATAAAACCCAGTCCACCTTCAAGTGTGAACGGTTTAACGTCATCCTGTGCCATTACTGAAGTGGAGCCAAGAGCGCTGAGCAGAGCAACTGCTAAAACTTGCTTTTTCATTTGTATTCCTAATATAGGTTTCCATCACGCCGGTTTGTTGTACTTCTCTATCAACCTTTTAAATCCGACTTAGCGTAAATCATCCGTGATAGTGATTGTTCCCCGTCCCAAAGCGAAGTGCCGTTCCGATGGCACTGCTAATAGCGCGCTGTCGTTCAGCGACGTCTTTTATTATTTTTTAAAAAAATCGGTAAACGATTGATACCGAAGTTTCTGTGTTTAGCCCTTCCACATCTTCCAAAGGAGACGTTTCATAGGCCAAGTTGAAAGAAAACTTCATTGCCAGAGAATCAAACAAGTTTGCAGACAACGCGGTAGTTGAACGGGTTTTGATGTTCTCCGCTCCCACCTCAGCACTCAGGAACTGTCGTAACTGGGCACCGGTATTCCACATATATTGATACTCGCATGAAGCCCGGGCGATAAACCCGTTATTCACATTAGATTCAGTGCCATCTTCAACAGAAACGAAGGCATAGCCCGGACCCACGCTGTAAACAAAAGAGCTTTCGTCTTCGTTCCACATACGTTGCGACCAACCAGCTGCCAGTGACGCCCGATAATCGTAACCGTTAAAACGGTCATTCTCATAATCAGCGTACATGAAAGTACGTTGTCCCGGCGTCATAAGTTTATAATCAAATTGCGCAGCGCCAAAAAAACGCTGAGCGGTGACTTCGCTGGTTTCTTCGCCGTCATCATTTTCAGTTTTACTTTGCTTATAAAGTAATTCTGCGGCGTAATTGTTGTTCCAACGCGCGGTTTCATGTTCAGAGCGCAAAGCGGCTTTCAATGAATTCGCGTTGGTATTACCGGTTGCGGCCAGCAAACCTAGTTCACCACCGAGGGTAAAACGCGGCTGTCCACCATCACCGATTTCGCCGAAATCGGTGTGATACAACGTTTGGATCAGGTTTCTATCGGCAGCCTGAGCCGTACACAGGCAGCCCGAAAAGCAGGCAGCCGCCAGAAGAAACCGGGTTATAAACGGATTTAACATGTTATATTTTTTTTATTTAGCGCACTTGTTAAGAACCGTCCCTGGCGATTGATCATATTCTTACAGGATTAATGCAGATACCTTGAAGGTTTCTTGATCCGCGAATGCGATTGCATTACCCAGGGTCTCTCCCTGAACCACTAATTTATTAGCTATCTCAGGTGTGACAAGTTCAATCTCACCGTAATCTGCGTGCAGATTTTGACGAATTGTAACCCGCATTGAAGCGGCCAACAAACCAATATCCACATCTTCAGCTTGTTTATTACTTATGTGAACATTTTTTACCGGGTAATAAAGCGGCAAAGGCAGCTGCCAACGTTCCATAATCTCACCTGAGCATGCCGCAAAGGTAAATCCAAAATGGGTTTGCTGCTTCTCCCATGGCAACAGCGAACTGTCATCTGCGCAGTATTTCAGATAACGCCCGGGATCTTTCTTTGCCACCACTAACTCACCAAAATGCGCCAAAATTCCCAGGGCAAAAAACCGCTCATCCCCTCTCAATCCGGTGTGTCTGGCCAGATACTTTGCCAACATGCCGTTGTACACCGATACCTGCCAATGATTGGCCAGATTAATGTGTTCACTGTTGAAATGACTGAAAGCAGAATTGGCCGTTTCAGCAATAACCAGATTGTACAAGGCTTCACCACCAATAACGTTAACAGCCTTGGTGATAGAATCGATTTGAGACGGAAAACGAAAAAGCGCACTGTTCGCTAACCGGAGAATCTTAGCGGTTAATGATGGATCAATTGCAATCAATTGCCCCACGTCATGCATGTCAGAACGCGCATCATCTAAGACTTCTCTGATTTTTACGCAGACAGTGGGGAATGTGAAGGACTGAGAAGCAAACTTTACATACTTTTCCATAAACGATGCACTTACCTGATTTGTTATTCTGATGCGTTTGCGATTCAACGTCGATTCAGACGCTGTACATGGGTGCTAGTCGCCTTCGGGGAACAAAGACTGTTGCTCTGGCGTATCTACACCGCCTGCGTTACCTGCATCATTAGATTGACGCAGGGCCAACGCTTTGCGACGCTGACAAGCACGAATGATAGTGCGTTTGGCAGCATCGTCTATTTTCAGCCAGTACAAGCGCTCATCCCGGCTGCGATAGCAACCTAAACAATAACCCTTTGGCCCAGACTGGCATACACCCACGCAAGGACTGGGTACCGCAAAGATTTCTAGTTGATCAGGGTGATGTGCTTTTACCGCCATCTTTTACCTATTTGACTCATCAACACGCTTCTCTGCCAGTTCGTTGTGAAACAGTGTAGACGCTAAGCTGCCCGCACCGCAATCAGATGCGGTCTTTATCTGTATATAAGGATTCAGTCGACCAGCGTATAATCGATGGTAGATACTACTCTTACTTTTTTGATATACGGCTGATGACCATCTCTTGGCGAAATACTGAACTGCCCCTGATTTGCCCGCTTAATTTTCCCCAGCTGACTATTTGAATCATGGGCAAACTTCTCTGCCACTTCCCGGGCATTTAGCGTAGCTTCTTCAATCATATCCGGTTTTACTTCATTCAGACGGCTGAATACGTATTCAGGTTTGGCATCCCATTGTTGATTAGCGAACGCCACGCCTTGTTTCAGCAAGTCGGTAATATCCGGCATCACTGAACGCACCAACTCTACGTTTTCGGAATAAACGGTCACGGTCTGGATGGCGCTGTAGCGAAATTCCACCTTACTGTCACCACCATATTGCTGCGCCAGTTTATCGGTGATTTCTGGCTGATTAACAGTGATGTCTTCTGGTTTTATGCCCCGCTCTGTTAGGAATCGGGTCACCATGGCTGAATGCATCTCCAGAGTGTCGTACATATCGGATAAGTCATTACTGGCTTCATTAAACTGTATGGGCCAAATCACGTGATCTGCGGGATACTCCCGCTCTGACAACCCTTTTACCGTAATCACCCTGTCCCAGGTTTTAAAACCTATTATTGCACTGGCTATCTGTGCGCCCATTAACCCGAAAGCAATTACGAGCCCGGCGCCGATAATACTTGCTGACGCTTTGTTCATCGTTGAATCCTATATACATCCATCAATTGCAATCATCATACAAACGAATAAAGGCTTTGCTACGATGGAATTATGGCGAATTATGTCGATGCCTCGGGCTGCTTTGGATCATCAAAATACCTTTCTCGCTCATGGATAACGATCCAGCCATCGATGTAGATACTCTTTGGACGTCTGACATCGTAAATAATGCCTTGTTCAAACCAATCAACCACTTTCTCTGATGCGATGCTCAGTGTGCCGTCGCGGTAGAAATTTCGCAGTAAAAGCGGCCGGTCGAACTGCATGTGCGTGCGTGGCGATACAGGCTTAGTAAAGGCAATATTGCCCACTTTAAAAGTGATATTCTCTTCACCGGTATTCAGCACTTTCATGGGAATGTAGCGGAAGCGCTTATCGGACTCAGGGTCGATAGCCTGATAGTCGATAAACACGAAATCGCTTTTGCGCAGCTCGTGGATAAGCGCCTGAGCCTGCCAGGACTGATACTGAAGGTAAAGTAGGTACGCGAGTAACAGGCCAGCAATGACCAGAATGTCATTGTAAAGTTTTATGAGCCTCCATGCTTTTGCCCCCATTATTACCCTCCGACGTTTTTCTTCACATTACACGCCGTCTATTTATTAAACAACCCTGACTTTTACGCAGGCATAAAAAAACGAGGCCGAAGCCTCGTTTCTATTTAACCGTTAAAAGCGCTTATTTCTTTTTCGCTTTCGGGTTAGGCAGGTCAGTGATGCTGCCTTCGAAGATTTCACACGCCAGACCGATTGACTCGTTCAGTGTTGGGTGAGCATGGATAGTCAGACCTACGTCTTCTGCATCGGCGCCCATCTCGATAGCCAGACCGATTTCGCCCAGCATTTCACCGGCGTTAGTACCAACCATTGCGCCACCGATAACACGTGCAGTGTCTTTATCGAAGATCATTTTGGTCATACCGTTAGTTGCGTCAGACGCGATAGCACGACCAGAAGCAGCCCATGGGAATGTGGCAGTTTCGTAGTTGATGCCCTGCTCTTTCGCTTCTTTCTCAGTCAGACCAACCCAGGCAACTTCTGGCTCAGTGTAAGCGACTGAAGGAATGCAACGTGGGTCGAAGTAGTGTTTCTTACCAGCAATAACTTCTGCAGCAACATGACCTTCGTGAACCGCTTTGTGCGCCAGCATAGGCTGACCAACCAGGTCACCGATTGCGAAGATATGGTCAACGTTGGTTTTCATTTGCTTGTCTACGTTGATAAAGCCACGCTCATCAACATTTACACCAGCAACGTCTGCGCCTACCAGTTTACCGTTAGGGCGACGACCAACAGCTACCAGTACTTTGTCGTAACGTACGGCTTCAGCAGGCGCATTCTTGCCTTCGAAAGTGACATACAGGCCATCATCTTTTGCTTCAACCGCGGTCACTTTGGTTTCCAGCATGATGTTGAACTTGTCTTTATAGTCTTTCATGAAGACTTTCATGATGTCTTTGTCAGCAGCAGGGATCAGTTGGTCAAGGAACTCAACCACATCGATTTTCGCACCCAGTGCTTCGTAAACTGTACCCATTTCCAGACCGATGATACCACCGCCCAGAACCAGCATTTTTTCTGGAACATCTTTCATTTCCAGTGCGCCGGTAGAGTCGATTACGCGGTCATCTTCAGGGATGAAAGGCAGAGATACTGGCTCTGAACCTGCAGCGATGATCGCTTTTTCGAAAGTAATGGTGGTCTTGCCATCTTTACCTTCTACTTCCAGGGTGTTTGCGCCGGTGAATTTACCGTAACCCTGAACGTGATTAACTTTACGCATTTTAGACATGCCAGCCAGACCTTTTGTCAGCTGACCAACAACGCCGTCTTTATAAGCGCGGATTTTGTCCAGATCGATTTCAGGCTCGCCAAACGTTACACCGTGAGATGACAGGTGTTTAGCTTCCTTGATCACTTTAGCAACATGCAGCAGGGCTTTTGAAGGGATACAGCCTACGTTCAAACATACCCCACCCAACGTTTCACGGGCGTCTACGATAACGGTTTCAATACCTAAATCAGCAGCGCGGAAAGCGGCGGAATAACCACCAGGTCCTGCGCCCAATACTACTAACTGCGTTTTTATTTCGCTCATTGTGACCTCAAATCTGTCCAAATATTTGATAACTATGTGTTACGGATTGTAACTAGGGCTGTTAATGCCTGTAAAGCCGATACGGCTTTATGATCATAAAAATCACGAAGGGGAGGTATTTATTCCCTCCCCTTCACTTTTTTCTACAGCAGCATCTGGCGCATATCTTCCAGAACTGCTTTTAAGTGTACAGCAAAGCGTGCTGCCACCGCGCCGTCAATAACACGATGGTCGTATGACAGTGATAACGGCACCATCAAACGCGGTTCAAACTCTTTACCATTCCACTTAGGTTTAATGTCGCTCTTCGACACACCCAGGATAGCAACGTCAGGCGCATTCACGATTGGCGTAAATGCCGTACCACCGATACCGCCAAGGCTAGAGATGGTGAAACAGCTACCTTGCATATCTGCAGCTTTCAGTTTGCCATCACGCGCCTTCACGCTGATTTCCATTAACTCTTTGGAAATCTCCATGATGCCTTTCTTATCAACATCACGGACTACCGGTACTACCAGGCCTCCCGGAGTATCTACCGCTATACCGATATGGTAGTACTTTTTCTGAATTAAAGACTCACCGTCGGCAGAAAGTGAAGTATTGAATACCGGGTACGCTTTCAGCGCATCGGCAACGGCCTTCATCATAAATACCAGAGGTGTGATTTTAACGCCCAGCTTACGCTTATCAGCAATCACGTTCTGCTGCTTACGGAAATCTTCCAAATCAGTAATATCGGCTTCTTCAAACTGTGTAACGTGTGGAATGGTTACCCAGTTGCGGTGCAGATTAGGACCGGAAATTTTCTGAATACGCGTTAACGGCTTCTCTTCAATTTCACCAAACTTGGAGAAATCAACTTTAGGCTGCGGGATAACCTGCAGGCCACCGCCATTATTACCAGAAGCTACCGCACCCGCAGTAGCTTTAGGACGCGCCAGTTCATGCTTCACGTATGACTGGATGTCTTCTTTCAGAATACGCCCTTTACGGCCGGTCGCGTCAACCTGTGTGAGGTCAACACCAAATTCACGGGCCAGACGACGTACAGACGGAGACGCATGTACTTTACCTGTCTTAGGCTTGTTGCCTGCAGACGGGTGATGTGGAACCGGCGGCGCTTTCTGCTGAGGCGCTTGCGCGGCCGGAGCCGGTGCTGCTGCAGCAGGCTTGCTTTCTGCTTTAGGCGCAGCGGGTTTCGCCGCACCTTTCACTTTCAGCATGATAACCGGTGTACCTTGAGATGCTTTGTCACCTTGCTTGATAAGCAGTTTGGTAACCGTACCCGCTTTAGGTGCAGGCACATCCATGGTCGCTTTGTCAGTTTCCAGGGTGATCAGGCCATCTTCCGCTTCTACGGTATCGCCTTCAGCAACCAGAATTTCGATAACGTCTACATCAGTATCGCCACCGATATCAGGCACCTGAACTTCAATTTCTTCCTCTGCGGCTTCTTCTGCTGGCGCTTCTTCAGCAGCCGGCGCAGATTCTGCTGTTGGTGCAGCTGCAGCAGGCGCTGATTCCTGTGCCGGCGCAGCAGCTTCACCACCGCCAACTTCCAGCGTCAGAACCAGTGAACCTTCAGAAACCTTGTCGCCCTCTTTTACTTTCAGGCTAACCACTTTACCTGCCTGCGGCGAAGGTACGTCCATGGTTGCTTTGTCAGTTTCAAGCGTGATCAAGCCGTCTTCGGCTTCTACGGTATCGCCTTCAGCAACCAGAATTTCGATAACGTCTACGTCTGCAGCGTCACCGATATCCGGTACAGTAACTTCGATTACCGAAGTACCACCCGACGCTGCAGGTGCAGCGGCAGGTTGTGGAGCTTCTTCTTTTGGCGCTTCCGCTTTTGGTGCTTCAGCAGGCTTTTCTTCAGCTGCTGGCGCACTGTCAGAAGCACCCGCCGCTTCCAGTTTCGCCAGCAAATCGCCTTCAGAGATCTTATCGCCAACTTTAACACTCAGCTCAGATACCTTACCGGCAAACGGTGCTGGAATATCCATGCTGGCTTTGTCGCTTTCTACGGTAACCAGTGCATCTTCCGCTTCTACGGAATCACCCACTGCTACGCAAATTTCGATTACTTCTACCGAATCTTCACCCAGATCCGGTACCAGTACGTCTTTAATATCTGCCATGTTCGTTAGTCTCCCTTAGCTTATGCGTAAAGTGGGTTAACTTTCTCGGCATCAATACCCAGATCTGTCATCGCTTTTGACAGTGTCTTGGCATCAACAGAACCCGCCTTGTACAGTTCATACAATGCAGCGTAAGTCACGTATGCAGCGTCTACTTCGAAGTGACGACGCAGATTCGCACGGCTGTCGGAACGACCGAAACCATCAGTACCCAGTACACGGTAAGCGCCTGGTACGAAGTCACGTACTTGCTCGCCGTAGTTCTTGATGTAGTCAGTTGCAGTGATAGTCGGGCCGTCGTTACCTTCGCTGAGTACTTCAGTGATGTAAGGTACTTTCGCTGTCGCTTCAGGGTGCAGCATGTTGTGACGGTCACAGTTTTGACCATCGCGTGCCAGTTCGTTGAATGACGTTACGCTGTAAACTTCTGCTTCTACGCCGTAGTCAGACGCCAGTTTCGCAGCCGCTTCGCGCACTTGCTCAAGGATGGTACCCGAGCTCAGCAATTTCACTTTCTTATCGCTGCTGCCCACAGTATCCAGCTTGTAGATACCTTTAACGATACCTTCTTCAACGCCCTTAGGCATTTCAGGCTGCTTGTAGTTTTCGTTCATTACTGTCAGGTAGTAGAACACGTCTTCCTGATCTTCCAGCATGCGACGCAGACCGTCTTGAACGATAACAGCAACTTCGTAACCGTAAGTTGGGTCGTAGCTCACACAGTTCGGGATCAATGCCGCCTGAGTATGAGAGTGACCATCTTGGTGCTGCAGACCTTCGCCGTTCAGCGTTGTACGACCAGCAGTACCACCCACCAGGAAACCACGGGTACGTGAATCGCCGGCTGCCCAAGCCAGGTCGCCAACACGTTGGAAACCAAACATTGAGTAGTAGATGTAGAATGGAACCATTGGCAGGTCGTTAGTGCTGTAAGAAGTACCCGCTGCTAACCACGATGCCATTGCACCCAGTTCGTTGATACCTTCCTGCAGTACCTGACCTTTCTTGTCTTCACGGTAGTAAGCAACTTGATCAGAATCTTGTGGCTCGTATTTCTGACCTTGTGAAGAATAAATACCTACCTGACGGAACAGACCTTCCATACCGAAAGTACGGGCTTCATCTGGAATGATAGGTACGATGCGCTTACCGATTTGCTTGTCTTTAAGCAGTGCAGTCAGTACACGTACGAACGCCATTGTGGTAGAGATTTCACGGTCGCCAGAACCTTTAGTGATCGCGTCGAACGCTTTCATTGCTGGCGCTGGTAAATCTTCAGACGCTTTCGCACGACGCACCGGCATGTAACCATGCAGGGCTTCACGACGGGCGCGCAGATACTTCATCTCTTCGCTGTCTTCTTCGAACTTGTAGTACGGCAGATCAGCTAATGCTTCGTCAGATACAGGGATGTTGAAACGATCGCGATACTGCTTAACCGCTTCTTTGTCCATTTTCTTAACCTGGTGGGCAATGTTCTTACCTTCACCAGATGCACCCATACCGTAACCTTTAACCGTCTTGGCCAGGATTACCTGTGGACGACCTTTAGTCTTAGTTGCACGATCGTATGCCGCGTAAACTTTAACTGGATCGTGACCACCACGGTTCAGACGCCAGATGTCTTCATCTGACATGTTAGAAACCATTTCTTTCAGCTCAGGGTATTTACCGAAGAACTTCTCACGAGTATACGCGCCGCCTTTGGCTTTACAGTTCTGGTATTCACCGTCGATGGTCTCGTTCATCAGATCAAGCAGTTTGCCTGACGTGTCACGAGCCAACAGCGGATCCCAGTAGCGACCCCAGATAACTTTGATCACTTCCCAGCCTGCGCCACGGAAAGTACCTTCCAGTTCCTGAATAATTTTTGCGTTACCACGTACAGGGCCGTCAAGACGCTGCAGGTTACAGTTGATAACGAAAGTCAGGTTGTCCAGGCCTTCGCGAGCAGCAAGACCGATAGCACCTAAGCTTTCTGGCTCATCACACTCACCGTCACCCATGTAGCACCATACGCGCTGCTCTGAACAGTCTTTGATTCCGCGATCAGTCAGATACTTCAGGAAGCGAGCAAGATAAATCGCCTGCATTGGACCTAAGCCCATAGAAACCGTCGGGAACTGCCAGAAATCAGGCATTAATTTAGGGTGCGGGTAAGAAGACAGACCTTTGCCGTCTACTTCCTGACGGAAACCGTCCAGTTGTTCTTCGGTCAGACGACCTTCAATGTATGCACGGCTGTAGATACCAGGTGCCACGTGGCCCTGATAGAATACGAAGTCACCGCCGTCTTTTTCATTTGGTGCACGGTAGAAGTGGTTGAAGCCCACATCATACAGCATGGCAGAAGACGCGAAGCTTGAAATGTGACCGCCCAGCTCTAAGTCTTTCTTAGAACCACGCAGAACCATCATCAGGGCATTCCAACGCAGGGCGTTACGGATTTTGCCTTCAATAGTCTGGTCACCAGGCATGGTAGGTTCTTGCCCCGGTGGAATCGTGTTGATGTAAGCCGTGGTTGCGTCGTACGGCAAGTGGGCACCATTTCTGCGTGCTTTCTCAATCAGTGATTCTAATAAAAAGTGCGCTCTTTCAACGCCTTCTTCTTCTAATACTGACTCTAACGACTCCAGCCATTCTTGTGTTTCTTGTGGATCCACATCTTGGTGCATCATTTCAGTCATGGTGCCATCCTATTGTTGCTGATAGTAAAAATCATCCCGCATGGCGAATCCATGGAGGATGAAAGACTAAACTAGGTTGTACTTTGAGCAGGCCTAAGCGGCTCACCCTTTTTCTTTTCTTACCTACTGCTAACCGGCAAGGTATTTTTACTTTAAGGCCAGGCCTTATATCTCCAGACGTCGCAACGCTCGCTGAACGCGACTGTCGCGTTGATTGATGTCGAGGAGAGTTTTTTCAATTAGCGCCAGGTGAGCATTACATGCCTGCCGGGCCGCTTCAGGATCTCGCGCAACAATGGCGGCAAGGATAACCTTACGTTGTTGCGCGACTTCCCGGTAGACAGCCTCCTCGCCACTTTCGTGTAGAGCAAGCATGTCAAAGTTTCGTTCGATATTGTCAACCAACATGTCTTTCATGGTGCTCATAACGTGCAATAACACCATGTTGTGTGAAGCGCGGGCCATGATCATGTAGAACGCGGTTACCGCTTCGGCCATGTCACGTTTGCTTCCACCCGGTTTCAGCGCAGGTAAATTATCCAGCGCTTCCTGAAGGGCTTTATAGTCATCAGGCTGGCCCCGTAGCGCTGCGTAGTAAGCAGCCATACCTTCCAGCGCGTGACGAAACTCCAACAAATCAAATTGGGTTTCAGGACGACGACTGATAAGGGCCATAAGAGGGTCGGTAATGGCGGCATTGAGATTGCGGCTTACGAAAGTGCCACCACCTTGTTTGCGTTCAACCAGACCACGGGCTTGAAGGTTACCGATTGCTTCACGAAGTGAGGGACGGGATACATCAAACTGGATAGCCAGTTCACGTTCTGGCGGTAGCTGTTGCCCAGCCAACAGACTGCCATCAAGAATCATCGATTCGAGTTGTTCAGTAATGACATCTGATAATTTTTTCCGGCCGTCACGCATACCGTTGCGGT
The DNA here is from genome assembly GCF_001757105.1 of Alteromonas confluentis. Lineage (GTDB taxonomy): Bacteria > Pseudomonadota > Gammaproteobacteria > Enterobacterales > Alteromonadaceae > Alteromonas > Alteromonas confluentis. Next base: position 262,417 of record NZ_MDHN01000015.1, on the reverse strand, counting down.
TCCTCGCTTACGAAATTAGACGGCCAATATGTAAACAAAGTTACATGTCACCGCCACATTGGTAATACCATTTTACCTATCTAGTTTAGGATAGATCGAAATGTAGGTAAATAGTCACTCATCGAAAGTAACTTACATTTAACCTTTTCATTGAGCTAAATATTGAAATTGTTGAAATTTTTTTACAGTCCAATCTGGTCTGATGAGTAAAATAAAGATGATTTTATGAACGGAACAGGTTGATTTAACAACCATTTTTGTGCAGGTGCAGCATAAATAAAAACGGCGTTTTCATCATGAAAACGCCGCGCTTTACACTGTAACAGTAGTAACCCGATTAGCAGGCTTCAATGGTCTACCACTGCATGGTTATGCTAACCAACCGCCTAAAGTGAGGAGTGAGGTAACAACCAGTAAAAAGATGATATTACGCTTTGCTAACCGCACGCCTGCCTGTACATGAGCGAGCGCCGCGGCTTTTGAATAGCCTAAGCTTCCCTCATCGTCTATCACTTCTGCTTCACGGGCCACAGACCAGAGCACATCAGCGGTGTCGTTAGTGGTATTTGTGAGCGTCTCAAGCCATACCCCTGCCGCTTTAGAGAAATGACCCACAATCAAATAACCCAGTGTAGTTGCGCGGGCAGGTAGCCATTCCAGAGCAAATAACAGGCGATGCGTCACTCGTGCAGCAGCATGTTGATGCTCGCGGTAATATTGATGAGCTTCTCTCACACACATATAGAATAGTGCACCCGGCGCGCCAAAGAAGATAAAGAACAATATTACAGCACCGAAATAGCGGAAATTCGCAAGCAGTAACAAACGCTGCATGCGGGTACCGTCGTCAGGGGTCGATTTTTTATCGCGTTTGCCAAGCAGTCCAAGATGTAGTTGCCTTTCATACAGATCGCACGCTTCAGCATCTTCACGATGAGCAGCCTGGATCCAGAATTTATAAATATCCCGGAAACGGGTACAACTGATCGTAATGAACAGCACGATTGTTTGCTCTATAAAGGTAAGAAAACCACCTAAAACGTAAGTTTCTAACAGTGCCAGTACAAGTGCAGGCACGAATAAGTACAACCAAATACGGCGAGAAGCCTCATCCTGTTGTGCTGAAATGTTAAATTTACGCAGACCTGCACGAACCCAAACAGCAGACTGCCAGTACTTCGTTCGAGTAACCATTCTGTCCAGCGCTAACGCGAGTAATAAACTAATCAGAATCACTTCATTATTCCCTTATTAAGGATGCTCATTTTTTACTGCCAAAAGACAGCGCCTTTCTGTATCGGCACCAATCAAAAAATTCACCGGGATCTGTCTTTCTGCCAAATGCAATATCACTATGGCCAATGATACGGCCTGCGGTAATTAACGGAAAGCTATCTATTATCTTTTGTGTGACACCGATCAGGCTTTGATACTGTGCATCGGTAAACGGTTCAGTATCACACCCTTCCATTTCTATACCAATGGCATAATCATTACATCTGCTACGCCCCTGGAACACAGAAAGACCAGCATGCCATGCCCTTTTTGTCAGCGGTACGAATTGTTCAACCTCACCGGTGCGATAGACAACGCAGTGAGCAGACACCTTAATACCCGCTAAGTCGTGGTAACTGGGATGTGCATTACAATCAATAGTGCCCGTGAACAACCTTTTTATATCCCCGGTGCCATATTGGCCTGCCGGTAGCGATATATTGTGGATCACCAGTAACGACACCTGCTCGTTGTCAGGTCGTTCGTCATAAAAAGGTGAAGGTGTAAACTGGCAATCTGCAATTAAGTCCATATAAAAAGGGTTCGATACTTATTTATAATCAAGTTTGACACCTGCGGCAGCGTTACTCAAGTGAGCAAACCTCCACTGCAGAAACAAAAAGAGGCTGAAATGAGTAGTAATCAGAGTGCTGGCAAATGGATGTATGTTCTGGCCTGGGTCTGTGGGCTGGGTTTACTGACGTTTGTATTTTCGGATTTGCTCGACAGACAGGAAAATCCCAATCGTGAGCCGGAATCCGTGCGACTGGATAACCAAACAGAAGTCCGGTTGAAGCAAAATCGAGCTGGCCATTATGTTACCAATGGGTTTATTAATGGCGAAGAAGTCACCTTTTTAGTCGATACCGGCGCTACCGATGTTGCCATCCCCGCTTACCTGCAGGAAAAACTAGGACTGACCGCCACGGGTTCCGGCATGGCACAAACGGCAAATGGTGTGGTTCGCGTGGCCCGCACAAGTATAGATACACTTCGCATTGGCGACATTGTGCTACATGATGTGCGTGCAAACCTTAATCCCGGTATGAATGATAACCAGATCCTCCTTGGAATGAGTGTTTTGAGGCAGCTTGAGTTTACTCAGCGCGGAGAATGGTTAATATTGCGTACACTTTAATATAAGCAGAGTTTCAGTATGACGACACCGACTTTGGACGACATAAGACAGCAGGTCACGCAGGCCCTGGCAGAAGACTTAGGCGGCAGCGCCGACGCCAGTCAAGACATTACCGCAAACCTGATTAGCGCCGATACCCAGGCCACCGCGACGATTATTACCCGCGAAGACTGCATTGTTTGTGGTATGGAATGGGTGAAAGCGGCTTTTTCTCTCATCGATGAAAGCATTGAAGTCAACATTCTTATCGATGACGGCCAACAAGCCAAAGCCGATGATGTGCTGGTTTCGCTGGCAGGCCCTGCGCGCGGTATCCTCACTGCAGAGCGAACGGCATTGAACTTTTTGCAAACCCTGTCTGCTACGGCGACGGTATCACATTATTATGCGTCGATACTTGCCCCCTACCCAACCAAGATTTTGGACACCCGTAAAACCTTACCTGGCCTGAGACTCGCGCAAAAGTATGCAGTGGCCTGTGGCGGGGGTAAAAACCACCGGATCGGATTGTTTGATGCCTTTCTCATTAAAGAAAACCATATCTTCGCCTGCGACTCTATTGAAAAAGCGGTGGCAACGGCGAAACAAAATCATCCAGACAAGCCTGTGGAAGTTGAAGTAGAGAACCTTCAGGAATTAAAAGAAGCACTCGAAGCCGGTGCCGACATTATTATGCTGGATAATTTTAGTAATGATCAGATCCGAAGCGCAGTCGACATTACGAAAGGGCAAAGTAAACTCGAAGTTTCTGGCAATATCACGGATGAAAGATTGCAATCTTTAGGAAAATTAGGTGTTGACTTTATATCTTCAGGGGCTTTAACCAAAAACGTAATGGCTGTGGATTTGTCGTTACGAGTGGCAATGAAAGATTAAAAACTGCTTTAAGATCAGCTAAGTGGGTACTTTAACTTTCTCCCCTAAAGGTATCCACGCTCATCCCCTTACCGCCGTACTTCCTATCCATATGTATATTTCTGAATACTTGTCAGTTGGCTTGCTCCGCCTATACTGAGCATCAAGTACCGGGGACGTTCAATAAACGACTCAGGTATAAATCGTAACTTTGAATGACCCAATTTAATTTCGCGCATTATACGCAAACCCGGAGATATACCATGACTAAATTTAACGCAAAAAACCAGAAAGGCTTTACCTTAATCGAACTGATGATCGTTGTTGCTATCATCGGTATCCTGGCTGCAGTAGCGCTGCCAGCTTATCAGACTTACACTTCTAAAGCGAAGTTCTCTGAAGTTATTCTGGCGACCTCTGGTCATAAAACAGCTATCGAAGTCTGCGCACAAGCCACTGGCGCGATTTCAAACTGTGCACCTTCAACTAACGGTGTTCCAGCTGACCTGGGCGCAAGCGGCCACTTAGCAAGCCTGGCATGGGATGAGTCTGTACCTTCACTGACTGCAACTGCAGCGGCTGCCAATGGTCTGAATAGCCAAACTTACGTTCTGACTCCAACACTGGCAAACGGCAAGATCACGTGGGCAGTAGCAGCTGCTAGTACTTGTATCGCTGACGCACTATGTTAATCGACTGATTTTCTAAAAGGCCCGAGCTCTGCTTGGGCTTTTTCATTGGAAGGGGATTGTAATGGCAAAAGTCGCAACTACCTTTGTTTGGCAAGGAAAAGATAAGCAAGGTAGCAGCCGTAAAGGCGAAATCTCGGCTCTCACTTTGTCTGAAGCCAAAAGTTTGTTGAGACGACAGGGCATATCGGCGCATAAAGTCAGTAAACAGAGCAAACCGCTGTTTGGTGGCGAGAAAAAAGTTAATGCGGCAGATATCTCTGTGGTTACCCGTCAGATTGCTACCATGTTAGGTGCTGGCGTAACCCTCATTCAGTCTTTGGATATGATTGCCCAGGGCCACGATAAGTCGTCCATGCGCAAGTTACTGTCTGAAATTGCTACTGAAGTAAAATCCGGTAATCCCCTGTCCAGTGCATTAAGAAAACACCCGCTCTATTTTGATGATCTTTATTGCGATCTGGTGAAAACCGGTGAACAGTCTGGTGCACTTGAAACCATTTTTGATCGCATTGCGGTTTATAAAGAAAAAGCCGAAGCACTCAAATCCAAAATTAAAAAAGCCATGTTCTACCCCATTGCGGTAGTCGTCGTGGCGTTTATCGTTACCACCATCCTACTGGTTTTTGTTGTTCCACAGTTCGAAGAAATATTCAGTAGTTTTGGTGCCGAACTACCAGCCTTTACCCAATTTGTCCTTGGCATTTCTAAATTTGTACAGAATTACGGCATATTTATCGGTGCTGGTATTGCCGCGGCTATCTTTCTTTTCATTCGTGCGCACAGAAAATCTCAGGCACTCAGAGATAAAGTGGATGCTGCCGTACTAAAAGCTCCTGTGGTTGGCGACATTCTGAAAAAAGCCTCGGTTGCCCGTTTTGCCCGAACCTTATCGACCACCTTTTCAGCCGGTGTTCCCTTAATCGGCGCACTGGATTCCGCCGCAGGTGCGTCGGGTAACGCTATCTACCGCGATGCGATTTTATTCATTAAGAAAGAAGTCGCTGGTGGTTTACAAATGAATACCGCCATGCGCGCAACGAACGTATTCCCTGACATGGTGACACAAATGGTCGCCATTGGTGAGGAGTCAGGTGCCGTTGATGAAATGCTGGCAAAAATTGCGTCTATTTATGAAGCTGAAGTTGATGATATGGTTGACGGACTCACCAGTCTACTGGAACCGATCATCATGGCGGTTCTGGGTGTGGTAATTGGTGGTTTGATCATCGCCATGTATCTGCCAATCTTCCAGATGGGTAGCGTGGTTTAATCGAGGCAGTGTATCGCCCCGTTAAAATATTCATTGAGGCAAGACGGCTTTTCAGGCAGTCTTGCCACAAGCCATCCGGTCTACTCTAACCCACAGAAAAGCAAGAACTATGGACGCAATCTTTACCCTGCTGCAGCAAAGCACACCACTTTTTCTTACCACTATTTTTATTTTTAGCCTGCTGGTTGGCAGTTTTCTGAATGTGGTGATTTATCGTCTTCCAATTATGATGGAACGAAGCTGGAAAGCAGAGTACCAAAGTTACTTCCACCCTGACGATGCCGCTTCGGGCGAGCAGGCACCGTTTAACCTGGTAAAGCCGGATAGCACCTGCCCTCACTGCAAACATAAAATTCGCGCCTGGGAAAACATTCCACTTATTAGTTACGCCATGCTCGGCGGCAAATGTGCCGGTTGTAAAGCGCCGATTTCTATCCGCTACCCATTGGTAGAACTCTTTACCGCGCTGGTGTGCACCTTTACTGCCTGGCACTTCGGTGCAACCGCACAGGGCTTATGGGCCGTACTTATCGTGTTTGTGTTGATCGCGCTACTCTTTATAGATTTAGACAAAATGCTGCTGCCAGACCAGCTGACTCTGCCCTTAATGTGGTTGGGACTCATTTTAAGCACCCTGAATGTGTTTGTGGGTACTACCGATGCCATTATTGGTGCTGCTGCCGGTTACTTAAGTTTATGGTCGGTTTACTGGCTATTTAAATTGCTGACCGGTAAAGAAGGCATGGGCTATGGCGACTTCAAATTACTGGCGGCGCTGGGCGCGTTCACGGGTTGGCAAGGACTACCTATCATTATTTTGCTCTCATCCGTGGTAGGTGCCGTTGCAGGCATTGCACTTATGATGGCCCAGCGCTCAGGTAAATCATTGGCGATACCATTTGGCCCCTATCTCGCGGTTGCGGGCTACCTCACGCTGCTTTATAAAGCGGAAATTATAGATGCCTATTTAGCTTGGGCATTCGGCGCATGAGTAAGCCTTTTGTTGTTGGTCTTACTGGTGGGATTGGTAGCGGTAAATCTGCGGTTAGCGATTTATTTGCACAACAGGGCATCGATATTGTGGATGCCGATGTCGTCGCCCGCCAGGTTGTCGAACCGGGAACGCCTGCGCTTCAGGCAATTATCGACCACTTCGGCGAGGCGATTGTTACCGACAGTGGTACCCTGAACAGGCCCGCTTTACGCAAACGGGTGTTCGACAACGATCTTGATAAACAGTGGCTGAATGCCCTGCTCCACCCAGCTATTCGCGCGGAAATGCAAACCCAACTTGAGGTAGCCACCAGCCCCTACGTGGTTTTTTCTGTTCCGCTGCTTATTGAAAATGGTCTCGACAGTATGGCCGATACGGTACTGGTTGTAGATTGTAGTGAAGAGACGCAACTTGCCAGGGCGACACGCCGCGATGGCAGCAATATCGAAACAATAAAAAGCATTATGGCTTCTCAAGCCTCCCGTCAGCAACGGCTGGAAAAAGCACAGTATGTCATCGACAACAATGGCGAACTTTCTGCCTTGCCCCCACAGGTAAAATCTCTGCATCAGCAATATATGCAACAATCCGCGCAAAAAAGTGCCCGCTAACCCTCCGATCCCAGCTTAAAGCTTGATATTTTTGTACTTTTGCGCTGTAGTGCAAGGGTCTGGTGATCTTCGCTGTTCGATAACGGTACACATAGACCAGTTTCTTACAACCACGCTTACCAGTTTCAACCATGCAGAGAGGGCCCATGACGACCACCATTTACGAATTTCCACTTAAAGAAAAAGTGCGGAATTACCTGCGTATCGAGCATTTGTTAGCGCAGTTGAAAACCGGTGCGTCTGTGCAAAACCCTGCATTGCAGATTTATTTCTTTGAACAGCTGTTCACCCTGATGGACTTACTTGACCGCCTGGATTTGCGTACCGATTTGGTAAAAGATCTCGACGTTCATGAGCGCAATCTGGTGCACTGGTCACAGCATCCCAACATCGATACCAACGCGCTGGAGCAATCTTTAAAGTTGATCATTCAACTAAAAGGTAAATTGAAAGAGGAACGCAAGTTCGGCACTGCACTGAAAGACGATAAATTTCTCGCCTCTATCCGTCAGCGTTTCAGCATCCCTGGCGGTACATGTAGTTTTGATTTGCCCAACCTACACTACTGGTTGAACCGACCGCAAGACGACATCCATGAATCAATAAAAAATTGGTTGTTATCGCTGAAACTGCTCGAAGAAACCGTCTCTGTATTACTTTCATTTTTGCGTGAACGAGGACAATTTAAACCCTTCGAAGCCAGCAACGGCTTTTACCAAGGCGTGGCCGATGACAAATGCGGTTTGATGCGAATTCGCTGCGACAGTAATCAAGGTTATTACCCCACTTTTAGCGGCAACAAATACCGCTACGCCATTCGTTTCATGCTGTTTGAAAGTGCCGCGGGACAATCGCCCTCGGTAGAGAACACAGTGTCTTTTGCTATGGCGTCCTGTTAAACTCCAAACACGTTTTATCCGCATTATTTTGTAGCGCAAAGGTGAATACTTGTGAAAGTGAAATGTCCTATTTGCAGTGCTGACGTGGAATGGTCGGAAAAAAGTGAACACCGCCCTTTTTGCTCAAAAAAATGTCAGCTTATCGACCTTGGCGAATGGGCGGTTGAAGACCGCTCAATCCCCGGCCCTAAACAACATTCTGATACACCTCCGGGTCTTCCGGACATTGAAGACATAGAAGCAATGCTGAGCCAGCAGCAGGACGACTTTTTCAAGCTTTGATCGCCCTGCCCTGTCCGGCTGATTTCCTGGGAAGCCGACAACGCACTTCCCTTCTACAGATGAGGTCACCAACCCATTATGCTTAATACCATTACTTTGACGGGTGGCACACACGGCAATGAAACCAGTGGCATCCAGCTTATTCGCGACTGGCTAAAATTCGGCCTGCCTTCCCGTTTTTCTTCCCTTAATGTCGATTGCTCACTGGCGAATACAGCTGCGATAGCGGCAAACGTACGTTTCTTAGATGAAGATCTAAATCGCCAGTTTACTACTGAGCGTCTTGCGGGAGACAATCCGGCACGTGAAGCGGTTCTGGCCAAGGAACTGAACCAGAAATTCGGTCCTAAAGGCAATACACGTACAGATTTCTTTATTGATATTCATAACACCACCAGCAACATGGGCGCCACTCTGATTATACTGGAAAATGATGATTTCAATGTGAAGCTGGCACGTTTCGTAAAGCAAGCCATGCCTGAAGCCAACATTCTTGTTGAAGACGAAAAAGCATTTGCTGATCACGGCTATCTTTGCACAGTGGGCAAAAAAGGGGTGATGATAGAAGTCGGCGCACAACCTCAGGGTGTGCTGCGGGAAGATGTCTATCAGTTAACGCTCACCATGGCGGAAGCCATCCTGGATTTTTGTGTGGCCTGGAACAATCAGGACGCCGCTCTGAATGAACTACCGTCTTGTGAAGCTTTCCGTCTTGGCTATGAACTCAAATTCCCCCTCGATGAAGACGGCATGCGAAAAGCCATGATCCACCACAGCATTCAGGATCAGGATTTCATCCCACTCTTGCCTGGCGCCCCCATGTTCCGCGGATTCGATGGTTCTGATTATGTGTGGGATGGAGAAAAAGAAACCTATCCTCACTTTGTGAATGAAGCGGCGTACCACAAACTCGACGTGGCATTTTCGACGTCAGATCGTATCGAGTTCTAATTTTCAGATTAAATTATAAAGGTCACCTTACCGAACAACATTGTTCTGCTTTGGCGAAGTGACCTTCGAATGATTTCAATTACGGATTAAATGCCGTCGTATTGCTTCCGCCAGTGCACACTGAATATGCGCCAGCGCGCTCACGTCTTGTTCATTTGCCAACATCAATTCTGTCAGCCATTTCTGCTTTTCAAGCAATGCCTTTGTTTCCTGTCGCCACGCAATGTGAGATTGTTCTGTTGATACTGGCGTAACCGGCTCACCATCAATCGCGTTAACCGCCATCAGTTTTGCCCGTTCTGCCTCTGCGGGTTCAGGGTTAAAAGAAAGCAGATACAAGAATCGTTCAAGTGAAGCCGGGTCAAGGGCCAATTGTTCGATCCCTGCATAAACCACTTTCAGCGGTGCGCAATCTTCATATTCACTGAAAAGTAGGCCGCTGGCGCACGCAACCTGCTGGGCATCTTCCAGCGCTAACATATCGTTGAGGTATTCCGCTTTTTCAGTAAGCAATGCCTCTCTGATGATGTGGTTACAAAAAGGAAAAAGCTGGTAAACAGACACTGTTGCCACTTCCACTTGCTCATACAGCGGCGAAAGATAGTTAACCAGTTCGTCCTCGTCGCCAATGGTGAAAATAAACATATCCAAATGACAGAGGAACACATCTTCTGGCCCCTCGATATAAGGTTTCGCTTTTATGCGCTGACCAATAAATCCTGGGCAGGCGCTGGCAACGGCGTACGGATCTTCGCCACGAAAGAAACAATCTGGATCAGGCCGATAAATTACAATTTGCAAGGGTTTATCGTGAGCAAGGGAAGTAAAAAGCGCGTCGCACAGAAGTTTGTTATGACATCCGGCCAGCCATGCGTTAAGAAAATCAGGTAATGGCTCTACATGATTTTCTGCAGCACTATCCAAATTATCGAGGCTTGCGCGGGCAGCATTTCTGACGGGTTCTAAAGCTTCATCAGCTTGCCCGCACAAAGCTTCAGCCTGCTGAAGAAAAGTGGGTTCGTCGAAATCTGGCCCGTCGCATTGCTCAAGAAACAGTTGCAGCCTATCAAATACCTGACAAAGCACATCATGGACCTCGTCGGTATAAAGTAATTCGCCGTTTTGTAGCGCTTTTAGCACCTCTGTAGCGAACTGTGTAAGCGTATTCATGACGTCGGATGACAGTAGCGCTGACAGCGTGGTAAGGGTTTCTGTATGTTTAATGACTGACGAGGAGGCTGTCAGCGATGGGTTATCAGATTCCAATGTTGACAGGCACTGTCGTGCCTGGGCGAGGTTGCGCATTGCCTGTGCAATAATGCTCGTCTTGAGTTCGCCCATGTTTACCCCTTAGCCTACATCCGCTAATCTGAAACGGATAAGACATTATTCACCTTTGATTCCCAGCAGCCAGGCTTTACTAATTAAAGACTGCCGCGTGTAAGCCACTGCAAATTGAATATAGTCGCTATAGTGGAATCGTGCTGCTACGCGATTAAGTAATGGTAGCGTTAGGCTGTTACCTGTCTCACATAGCGCCTCAATGGCCCGACCCACGACTTGCTCACTCTGATCTTCCAGCACGATACTGTGCAACCAATAGCACGCTTCATCCCGTTCACAGAACAACACCAGTTCGATGGCTAGTTTACGCACTTCAACATCATCGTGATAAAGCATAGGACTCACATAGTCGATGAGCAAAAGCGGCTGAAGTTTTACAACTTGAATAGCGGCCCGGCGCATTTGCATACTCTCTGAGTTTAGTTGCTCAAACAAAACAGCGGTAACTTCTCCACGACATATTTTTTTCCCTTGTGGAAATAATAGTTGTTTTACCGCCTCAGCATCGTCCACATCGCATTCAGGTAAACCGGCAATGGCTTCGCTCAATTGATTGAGTAAATCATCTTCCGCCCATTCTTTTACGGATTCGCAGGACTGACGAAGCTGTGTTAACAACTGCTCCAGTTCTTCGTTGACTTTCTGAAATTCGTCGTGCTTTGGTATTGCGCGTTTTGAATTCTGACTCATGAAGTCCTCCTACTACCGTAATAATGGTGAAACGTATTGCAAAAGTCTGGCAGCTCTCCAAAACCCGGAAGAGAAGCTGCCAGCCTTTGCACGACTTAAGCATGAGCCACTTTGGGCGGAAATAATGTATTAATTGAGATAACATTGTATGAAATGCATTCTGGTTTTATTTCGCAAAACTACCGCTTACCTTGCCAGCACAAAACAGTCACAAATGTCACCAATTACACATCTGCAGTAAAAATAGACACTTATCGCTGGGTTTTTTGCCCGTAGAATATCCGGTGATATGTCAATTAACCTTTAGAGAATGCGAAATATTCATCACACTTTTTTGCTAGTTGAAGGGGTGACAAAGGTGAGTTTATAAAAGGAAACGGTCGCTTGATGTAGAAGTCCATGCTACTGCGAGTAGCGGCTCGTTGAGATGCCAACAGTGCAATGGTAATAAAGACGAGAGTGTGGCTGATTGAAACAGCGACCGGCATGCAGCACGGTCGCATTGTTTGTCTGAATATTGCCTAGATAAAAAGCGTAGTGTCTGGATTAGAAGAGTTCTATTTTTGGCTCACGGGTCTCTTCAACGACCTCGCGCTTTTCACCATCAGAATTCGCCAAGTCAAAATGTATACGACGCTGATCTTCCATCACATACTTTTCAAACATTTCAGCGGTACTCAGGTTGAACGAGTCATCAAAGGCTTTGCGTCCATCGATGTACTCTGAAAACTGTCCGAAAAGACTCACCAGGGCCTCGTGTTCCAGTTTTACGTTTTCAGCTCGCTGCCGGATAATGTCCTGAAACTGAATCTTTCCTATCGCCCCACTCACTTTACCTGCAATATCTTTCGCCACACCACTAAAGCAACTCAGCATACGTGGGCTAAACTCTTCCAACCTACGATAATGATCTGTCATATTGGCCAAAGAACCGGAGAATGAAGTCAAAAGATCGCAGGTTTCCTGGCTCTGATTGGTAGATAATAACTTTTCACCATGCACCCTGGCAGTTTCCATCGCTGAGCGAATGCCTGTTTCAATTTTCTCTGCGGCTTCAGAAGATTGTGAAGACAAGGTTCTTACCTGTTCTGCCACCACGGCGAACCCGCGACCATAGTCACCGGCTCGGGCAGCTTCAATAGCTGCATTGAGTGCAAGCAAGTTTGTTTGGAAAGCGATATTTTTTACAAGCTCAGTCAGCTCTTTCAGTTTATCAATTTCACCGAGCACTTCCTGAATCGCCGCAGTATGTGCCTTGTCGTGCTCTTGCTGGCTGTGTATTAGCTGGGTAATTTCTTCTAGCCGCTGGTTCGCATCTTCAAGTTCTGCAGCACTTTCCTCTTTGAACGAGGCCGTATTGCGCTGAGACATTTCGATACTGTCGATGCCGTTGTGAATTACTTCTTCAATCTGATACAACGCACTCATCAGGTCGACAGAAGCCTCTTCCGTGATATTGGAAATACCATCGATCTGACCGCCTAAGATTGCAGCATATTCATCCACCTGTTTATGGGTGGTGTGCAACTGCGCAGACGTCATATCGAGGTAATCATTTGCTTCTGCAAGCGCCTGTTCAAGTTCGGCATTATTAGAATTTTCACTGGTAAGTAATTGCTTACCAATCCAGAAAGCACTGGTTACGAGACTACAAACAACAGCAACACCTACTGAGAATTGCGCGCTGGTGAACACGTTTACCGCCACCACACCAGACAACGCAAATACGGCTCCCAGTACTGAGAGTAATACTGCTTGCACAGTTGGGTTATTGAGTCGCTGTGAACGACGTAACCGCGCAATTACTTCAAGCCCTGTTTCTCGCAAATTAATCATAAAGCCTCCTACGGCACCAATTGTTTTACAACGGCTATCAATTGATCAGGTTCGACCGGTTTTACCAGCCATCCAGTGGCGCCAGCGCGTTTGGCTTCCTCACGCTTAGTTTGTTGAGATTCAGTGGTTAACATAAGAATAGGCGTGAACCGAAACTTGCTGTTTTTCTTAATCTCTTTGATTAACTCAATGCCATTCATACCTGGCATGTTTAAATCTGTGATAATTAATTTAGGTGTAGCAGTCTGTAACATTGTGAGTGCGACTTCGGCGTTCTCAGACTTAATAACATCATAGCCCGCACGTTTAAGTAGCATTTCCATACTCATCAGCATAGTGGCTGAATCGTCTACCAAATGGATGGTCTTCATTGATCACCTCTTTTCTATGAGAATAGTCTGTCACAAAGGCAACGGTAGTCTTCTGCCCCGGCGGATAGCGGTGCATATTCAAACACCGGCAAATGCACCGCAAATGCCTCTGCCACTTTAACGTTGCGGCGTATTGCAGGAAGAATTCTCCCCGCACCGAATTTTTGTTGCCAAAGCCCCAGCGTCTGCCGGTGAATTCGCAATTTGCCGTCAACCATCACAGGTAAAATATCGATGGTTGTGGCTCTGAAATGTTTATTTTGAATCGCCTTCATGCAAGCGTTCAGTAGCTTGTTCACGCCATCTGATGCCAGTGGCGTAGGTTCAGCCGGTATGACAATTTTGTTTGCCCCCGCCAGAGCTGAAAGTAAGCGCGGGCCAAGGGTCGGCGGTGTATCCACCAGAATAATATCGAACTGATTTGTGCTACTGATGGCGTCGAACATAGAACTGAATCTGTCGAGTTTGTAGGCTGACTCATCAAATGCACTATTGGTATGGGCTAAAACGAGTTGAATGTTATCGCTGTAACAGAAAACGCCTTTGAATTCTTCGAAGCTACTTAGCCAATCTGGCATGGTTAATTGGTTGCTCTGGGCATCGCCCGCACTGAAACCAAATTCAACATGGCCCTGATTATCCAAATCGATGACCAGCACCCTCGCGCCACGCTCACTTAATGCATAGGCCAGGTTCACCACGGTGGTGGTTTTCGCTGTGCCGCCTTTTCGATTCGCAACTACCAACACATCACTCATGGGTTCGTCTCTTCATCGTACAATTTGCTATCAATGGCCACTTTTAACCAGTGCCAGTCCTGATCATCTGCAGGCCACACCGAAACCGATATGCCATGCTTAATCATCACCTGATAAATCGCAGTATGTGCGTGGGTCAGACTTTTCAGATTGAGTTGTCGTTTAGGATTTTCCGCTAACCAGGCATCGAGTTCTTCTGCAAGATCCACCTCACAGTTTCCGTCCAGAACAGCAACTTTTTGTTTGTAGATTATCGGCATGACAGTAACTCCGGTACATTAACGATTAGCAAAACACGTCCGTCGCCAAGTAAAGCAGTACCGCTGAAGTGGGAGTAACCAGCCATCACACCTTCCAGAGGCTTCTGAATTACATCAATACCTTCATGAAACTTATCGATAACTAACCCCATATCACCATTTCCGGTATTTACTACAAGGATAGACTGCTCTTCGACATTTTGCGTTTGTAATTCGAAACCTAAATATTCGCGCAGGTCGTGAAGGGGGACCAACTTGTCCCGGATAACCAGAACCTGATGATTTTTGATTTGCTGAATTTCATCAGGACGCACTTTCACCGTTTCCACAACGCTGTCCATACTTACACCGAACATTTGCTCATTCACTTCGAACATCATGACCCGGTTCACAGACATGGTTTGCGGCAACACCAGACGAAACTGTGTGCCCTTGCCCACTTCAGACTGCATTTCGATATGACCGCCGGCCTGCGTCACCATGGTTTTAACGGCATCCATACCCACGCCACGACCCGATAAATCTGAAACTTGCTCGGAGGTAGAGAAACCGGGCGCAAAAATGAGCTGCAGGGCTTCTTCATCGTTAATCGATTCGAGTTGCGATTCAGTAATAACGCCTTTCTGGTAGGCCAGCATTTTTATTTTTGCCGGGTCGATCCCTTTACCATCATCGCGGATCTCAATAACGACGTTATCGTCTTGTGGCGTTGCAATTAGCTGTATACAGCCAGATTCATTTTTGCCTGCTGCGAGCCTGTCGGCGGGCGCCTCAATACCGTGGTCAATGCTGTTTCTCAACAAGTGAATGAGCGGTTCCGACAGCGATTCGATGAGATTTTTATCGAACTCGGTATCTTCCCCCTGCATTTCCAGCTCGATTTTCTTATTCAGCTTGCGGGCTAAATCTCTCACCAAACGAGGATATCGTTGGAACACATGCGATACCGGAACCATGCGAATCTGTAGAACCGCACTTTGTAGTTCTTCGGTTAGACGATTCACAATAGTGAAATGGGATTTAATTTGTTTGCTTAGCTTACGACTGCCGCCATCTTCCTCAGCTTGTCTTGCCAAATAAGGTAACGAGTTTTTTGCTACCGTCAGTTCGCCCACCAGATCCATCAGGTAATCAATTTTTTCCTGATTCACTTTTAATGTGCGAGGTACCTGACGCTCTGCAGGCTTCGCCGACGTTTCACTGACAGGTTCAGGTTTAGCCTCTGCCGGCTCAGCCTGCGTCGCTTCAGCGACAGGTTTATTCGCACTGGCACTGACATCATCAATGGCCGCAGCCTGTTCGCTGGCCACGGGCGCTTCTGTATCGGCAACAGCAGGCGCTTGAATGTCGGTTGCATCTGGCGCTTCCTGACTGTCGTTCTGCTCGCCCTCACTGGCGATGACGCGCAAGAGATCTTCCGGGGTTCTGTCGACAATATCAAGGTTGAGGATACGGCTCACAATCAAGTTTATCGATGCCAACGCTCCCTGATTTCCTCGACCATCGATCAGCCTAATTAATACCGTTTCCTGCTGCTTAAGCATGGCCAGAGCATTTTCAGACAGCCCTTCACTTTCTGCAGGCTGCGTGGGGGCAGCTTCAGCAATGGATTCCTCGCTAACGTCATCAGCAACCGGCGTTTCTTCGGTCTGTGCAGTGTCAGGCGTTGCAAACAAGCACTGACAGAATGCGCTGAGCATTGCTGGGTTTTCAGTGAGCCGCTCGATACCCGCGCAGAATTGCCATACCGCTGAATCAGGATTCGTGGATGCACAAACAAAATTACAGATCCTGGCGATTTGTTCAGGCCCTTCATTTTCTAATGCCTGCGCCAGTGTCTCTACTTCTTCTTCATTCAGAATTTGGCTTATTAGTGGCGCACATTGCTGATACACCTGCTCGGCACTGATTTGGGTATGCTCATACTGCCCTTCATAATAAGCAAAGTGTGACGACAGCGAATCCCAGTCGGCACTACTTAGCAGCAGGATATCCAGATGACACAGGAAGACATCTTCAGGGCCTTCAACGTGCGATTTACGCGTGATGGTATGGGTAATAAACCCCGGTGTCGCCAGACTGACATTGAATGGGTCTTCTCCACGGAAAAAACAGTCCGCATCCGGCGTGTAATGAAAATAATGTAGCCTGGTAGATTCCTGCGATTTAAAAAACAGTGTAAGCCGGGCCGTATCCGACATTGATGACAACCAGTTGGCGGCAGTTTCCGGTAACGCGGCGACTGGCGCTGCGATGCCCGCAGGAGCTTCAACAGCATTCTCCACAGGCTGAGTAGCCTCATTGCCAGAAGGGGCGTCTGTGGTGTTCATAAAGTTTCTTAACCGACCGGCCAACTCAGCAGATACGCCCTCCCATTGGGAGAGTTGATGTGTACCGGCCTCGAGTTCGTCAAAGAAAGTACTGATTTGATCGAAACTTTCGAGTAATACATCACCTAATTCATCGGAGAACGGGATCTCCGAGGCACGCAAACAGTCGAGCAAATCTTCAGAAGCATGGGCTAAGCGTGTCAGAGGTTTAATATCGAATAAATCAGACGAACCTTTGATCGTGTGAATATCACGAAAAATCGTATCAACAGCCTTCGCATCGTACCCGTTGGTTTGCAACGTGATCAGTTCCTGACTGGCCGACTCCAGGTTTTCCCGGGACTCTCCGATAAACGTATCTAACAGCTCGCTCATACTATTCTTCTCCCAGCATCAGAGACACCATGTCATTTAACGTGGTGCCGTCTACCGGCTTTGTCATGTAAAAATTAGCCCCGCAATCAAACGCTTTGGTGGCATCACCAGCCTGCGACTCCGTACTGATCATGATAATCGGTACCTGATTGAGCGCGTCGTCACGACGGATTTCCTGACAGAGTCTGTAGCCATCCATTTTGGGCATGTTCACGTCTACCATAAACAGATCGATTTGCTTACCCATGGCTTTTTCGAGCGCTTCGACGCCGTTTTCAGCTTCTTCTACCTGACGTTGTGCACTGGCAACAATCATTCTGTGGTAAGTTCTGACGGTGTTTGCATCATCCACTATCATGATAGTTTTCATCTGAACGCTCCCTCATTAGTGGGCTTTTGATAAACGATAACATCGCCAAATTTTTTCACTTTAAACAGCGAGCAAATGCGGCTCATTGATTCACTGTGACCTAAGAAAATATAGCCACCGGGCTTTAATGCGTCATACAGCACCTGTGCTGCTCTGCGTCGCGAATCATCATCAAAATAGATCAGCAGGTTGCGGCAATAAATCAGGTCGAATGAGCGGAAGCGGCCAGGTACTTCTGCACCGAGAATATTTGCCAGGCAAAGAGTGACCGAGTCTTTAATGTCACTGCAAAGATGGAACTCGTTACCATGCTGGGTAAAATAGCGCTGACGCATGGTGAGAGGGATATTCTGCACTGAACGCTTAGAGTAGATGCCTCGCTTAGCATGCTCTAAAACGCTGGTATCGATATCCGATGACACAATTTCGACATCGCGATGTTCCAAACCTTTCCAGTACTCCAGTAAGTAGATGGCAATAGAATACGGTTCTTCACCCGTACTTGAGGGTACTGACCATATCCTTAAATCTTCGCCAGCCGGGCGCATATCATCCAGTTCGTCCATCAAATGGCGGCACATGGTTTCAAACTGATAATCTTCGCGGAAAAAATAGGTTTCGTTCACCGTCATCGCGTTGACTAAGCTTTGCAGTTCGTCCCCTGATGCCTGAAAACGCATAAATGTGAAGTAGCTTTTAAACAGCGTATGACCCGTTTGTTTCATACGCTCTTTTAAGCGTTTATCGACGAAGTAACGTTTTGAATCTTCGAAATAAATACCGGTTTTCCGGTAAAACATCGAACGAAAACGGTCGAAATCGGCGTCAGATATTTCCCCAGCCGCCGCTGCGGCTCCAATGCTGGTCATATTTCGTCTCCTGCAACGGCATGACGAACACATTGGATCGCAAACTGGATATAGGCTTCGTTCGAAAAGCGCGCCGAGACCTTTTCAAGCACATCGAGGGTTTCGCTGTTACCAATTTCTGAAAGCTTGTCGATTGCGGTGCCGACCACGTTGATGTTTTTGTCGTTCAACACAACGTCGTGTAACCATAACGCGGCATCTGGATGACGAATCGCGCCAATGACGTCCACAGCAAAAATGCGTACATCACTGTCTTCGTCATTCAACAGCTCATTCACATGGCTGGCAAATAACACAGGTTTGTTTTGCAGCAACTCTATGGCGCCATTGCGAACCTGCGCATCTTCAGACTTCAGCTTAATCAAGACCTCACCGGCAACCTCTTCGTCACACATGTCTTCGATTGCACTGAATAACGCTTCGAGTACCATAGGCTCATGCTCAACATCGATGCGATCCAGTAAAGCCCTGCGCGCCTCAAGATTGTTTGAAAGATCACGGGCGGCCCAGCGCCGTACATCAGCAGCTTCGTTTTGCAGATCGTCAATAAGAGACGTGAGATCTCTGCTGCTTTGACGGCGATCTGCCTGAGCGGCAGATTCACCTCGGCTTTTTCTGAGTCCCATGGCGTACTCCTATTGCTTACACAAATGATTAATACGTTGCGCGATGGCGTGACTGTCAAGTACATGACTGGCGCACCCCGCCTGAATAAGTTCTTTCGGCATACCAAATACGGTTGCAGTTGCCTCACTCTCTGCAATGGTCACAGCGCCTCTGCTGTAGGCCTTAGACATGGCAGCCACGCCATCGCACCCCATGCCGGTAAGCTGTACGCACAGCATGTTTTTGGCGTCGAAACAGCCCAGGGCCGACTCCACCATGCGATCCACGCTGGGATGCCAGAGAAAATTCGGACTGGCCGGGATGGGTCTGACAAACACCGTGTTCTGGTTTTTAACGAACGACAGGTCTGCATCCCCTTTTGCGATATATACTTTGCCGGTTTCTAATGGCATACGGCTGCTGACTTCCACCACTTCAAGAGGGCATAAATCATTCAACCTTTTCGCCAGTGCAGCAGTAAACGCTTTTGGCATATGCTGTGCCACAACTACCGGGCAGGGAAAGCTGGCCGGCAACTGAGACAAAATCTGCTCAAGTTTGCGTGGTCCACCGGTGGATACACCAATCATCACCACCTGAACCTTGCCGCTTTTTACCGGCGCTGCCGTTGCTTTTACCGCTGCCGTTTGCTGTGGCGTGTGCACGGGCTTTGACGGTGCAGCCGTTCGCCGAACATTTGCAGTAAGCGCTTCTATTTTGCAAATCAGCTCATCTTCAATGTCACTAATATCCGCGCTTACTGTTCCACCGGGCTTTAAGATAAAGTCTGCCGCTCCCAGCGCCAGCGCTTCCAGTGTCACTAATGCACCTTTCTGCGTTAACGATGACAGCATCAGCACCGGACACTGATGAAACTTTCTTAGCAGGCTGAGACAGGTCAAACCATCCATCACCGGCATGTTGATATCTAGAGTAATCACATCAGGTTTAAAAGCCGCTGATTTCATCAGTGCTTCCTCGCCATCGCGGGCTGAGTCAACCTGATAGCCCCGTGCAGTGAAAACCTGTGTGAACAGTTTCCGCATCAAGGCAGAGTCATCTACCACTAATACTTTGACTGCCATCTTCCCGTTAACCTCCGTTTACTTTTGCAATATCGTTGTCGTTCAGCAGTACCGACGGCTCGATGAGCTGAATGATGCGTTGCTCTTTATTGAGCTTGATAAGCTTGTTTAACAGCTCGGTTTGCTCATCAGACAGTGAAGGCGCATCTTCGATAGAATCGGTAATGACAGTTTTAACTTCTGCCACGCCGTCCACAATAAAGCCGGTTTTTTGCTTATTGCGGGTTAGCACCACAATGCGCTGGCGGTCAGTGGCTTCCGCTTTGGGTAATCCCAATCGCGTGCGTAAATCAATCACAGGCAGTACCGTGCCGCGCAGATTGACAATGCCTTGCAGATAGTCCGGTGTATTGGGCACACTTTCCAACTTGTCGGGAATGCGTGTTATTTCCTGGGTATCTTCGATGCTGACCCCGTACTCTTGTCCTGCAATGGAGAAGATCACGTATTGAGCATAATCTTCTTCGGTCAGCACCCCTTCGTCCTGATTAGCCATATCAGAAACCTCATCTTGTAAATCAACCTGGCTCAGCGCCTGGCTTAGCGAGCGTTGGAAAACGCTGTGCAAGTTAACGATAGAAATGAGCCGCTTGGTGCCTTCCACACGGTACACTGCTTCCAGCGCACCATCGGTATATCCGTCGTTACACATAGACGGAACAGGCTCCAGCGCCGACGGTGATATACTCACCACATTGCTGACTTTTGCTACCACAAAGCCCACAGCAGACTGGCTGCTGTCGCTGCAGTTAACAATGATGATGCGAGTAGCATCGTTCATTTCGCAGGGCTGCATGCCAAGGTTCATGGCCAGATCGACGATGGGAATAATTCTTCCCCGCAGATTTACCAGACCAAGTACCGAAGGATTACTGTCGGGTAAGGCAGATATGTCGTCGGGAACGCGCACAATCTCACCCACATCATGGAGATAAAAAGCAAATTCTTGTCCGGCTATGGAAAAACAAACCAGTTGTTGCAAATCATCTTCGGCTTCGCTGTTGTTGTCTTGCGAACCGGTACGGTTTTGCTGCAGTTGCAGGCCAGAACCGTCTTTTTTATGGCTAACGGTTAACTGTGACTGCACCAGGTTTTCAACATTGAGGATCTGCTCCAGCGGTTCGTTCTTTTGCTTAATTAACCCTTGCAGGTAATCATAAGAAATTGACGAATCGCCTTGTTTGTCATTAACCACGGTGTCTTTCGGTACACTGTAAACACGGTTTACTTTGTCGACCAGAAAGCCCGTCATACCGAGTGTTGACTCCACAACGACAACACGGGATGTTTCAGTTTGTTCCGCTGAACACGACAACAAAATAGCCCGTAAATCGTAAACCGGCAGTACGTTACCCCGCAGGTTTGCCAGTCCCATCATCTGGTGGGGCCCCAGCGGAACCCCAACCATCACGGGTACACGTATAATTTCGCCAACAGACTGCATCGGAAATGCAAATTTCTCTTTTCCAATCTGGAAAGAAACAAACTGCAGCTCGGTGTCTGTCGCGGTAATTTCCTGAGTTTCCATTTCTTGCATGGTCTCACCTCACCTTTAACTCTGAATCAACCGGCTTTAGCTGTTTTGCATTTCATCAGCGACAGAGGAGATTTCCTCAATAGAGCGGGCCAGGATTTCTACACCTTTGGTCTGCTGCTCTGCGGCAGACAATGCCTGCTGACAGTTACTGCTGGCCTGTTCATTCGCTGCGGCAATTTGCTCCAGGCCCTTCTGCGCCTGGGCTACAGCGGCTGCAATTTCTTCACCGGCTTGCTGCATTTCCTTGTTGTAAGAAAGCACTTCTGCTATATCGGTTGCTATACCGGCGATGTCTTCAGTGGTTTGCTTCGCTTTTTGCACTTCACGGTAGGCACTTTCTGCCACGTTGGTCAGGTCAGTTTTTACATTTTGTGTCTGATCCTGGATGGCTTTGATGAGATCTTTGATTTGTTCAACATTCTCAGCGGCCTCATCGGCAAGGCTTTGAATATCGGCAGACACCACGGCAAAACCTTTTCCATATTCACCCGCCCGGGCTGCTTCCACAGCACCGTTAACGGCAAGCATGCTGGTTTTCACTGACACGGTGGTGATGGTATCGATAACTTTGTCGATAGTGCGGGTCATTGATTCCATATCAGTAATGGCTGATACGTTCAATTTGCTGGTTTCCAGTGCGGTATTGATGCCTTCCACCATTTCTTCAATAAGTGCGCGGTTCTCTTTCAGCAGTTCTGTTATCGCCCCGCCACGGGTAAGCGCGTTTTCAGACTGAGCAGAGGCTTCCGCCACACCATCGCGGAGGGTGTCGATATTACTCACCGCCTGATCAACCGCTGATGCTGCCTGTTGCGCACCGTTGTTAATCTGATTCAGAGCCGTGGATATTTCTGTGGTTGAGCGGCTGATTTCCTCCATGCTTGCAGATAACTCTTCTGCCGAGGACGCAACTTCTTCCGCGCTTTTATTGATGTCGGTGCTGTTTTTCAGCTCTTCAGTAATAATTTCCAGAGACTGGGCAGCCTGCTCAGCTTGTGACAGAGCGCTACTTTGCTCTGAAATGTTACTGGACACTTCCTGGGCAGCAGAAGACTGTTCGTCAGCAGCACAGGAAATGGCTTCAGACCCTGCCTGGATTTCTTTAGCGGCATTATCCATTTCGCGGATTTTGGTCTGCAGTGATTCAGAGCCGTTAGCAATGATCTGCATATCTTCTTTGATTTTGGTCAGTTGACTGGTTACCGCTTCGCCTTTTGTCACTTCTTCCAACGCGGCTTGCGATGATTGTTTTACTGCGTCAGAAACCTGATTTGACTGCTGCTGAATTTGCTCGATTTGCATGGCGATGTCGGCAGCGCTCTTGTCCGATACTTCAGCCAGAGCACGCACCGTATCAGCCACTACTGCAAAGCCTTTACCGTGCTTACCGGCGCGTCCGGCTTCGATTGCTGCATTTAGTGCAAGTAAGTTGGTCTGGTCGGCAATGCGGGTTACCTGCTTAACAGCCTCACCAATATTAGACGCTTGCTGTTCCAATTCGCTCATCATGACTACAGAGCGTGACTGATGTTCAGAAGCTGTTTTTACACTATCCATCATATTGCCGAGGTTGCCCATTACACGGTCTACGAAGGTCTGTAACAAATTGGTTTTGTCCAGCGTCAGGCCGGATAAGGTAAGCTGAGATTTAAGTGATGAAGAAATCTGAGTAATCGCCGCCAGACTTTCCTGACTCGCACTGCTGGACTCCTCAGCACCGGCAGCAATTTCATTGATGGCAGTACCCAACTGATCGGTCGCGCTGGCAGACTGACTGATGCCACTGGCCAGTTCAGCCGTCGCAGTCGCTACCCGTTCGGCAGCTTGTTGTTGTCTGGCGAGCGTGCGGGCTTTTTTTCGCTGCTCTTCTGCTTCTCTGCGTAGTTTCGCGTCAACTCTTACGGCTGGTGTGGCCGGGCTGGCCTCAGTGCTTTTTTTCAGTGCCATGGAAAACCTCGGAATTTACTATGAATGAACGATTGCTTAACAGCGCGTTTAGTAAAGGTTTAGAGCATCAGAAAAATATTTAGGTATAAAACAGAATACGCAGGTATAGGCGGGAATCTATAGCGTGCATGACGACACAAGGAAGGCACCTTTGTCATCTTATGCATAAATGTCACCAATAGGAGATTTGGCAAGTTATGTCAGTTACTTATCTTACGTTATAAAGCAAATTATGGTTGCTAAACGCTGTCAATCTAGTCTTTTGGCGTAGCGTTACAAAAAAGACCTAACTTTTTTACTATTTATTTCAACATTACATAGATGTAATGAAATTTATTACTTTAAATACGAAAAACCCCGGACTGGAAGGCCGGGGTTTTAGATTAAAGCACTTTATTCGCCAGAAATTACTTTATGAGTTTTTCAATGATAGCGACGTTTGCAGCAGGAAAGTCTTCTGCTACCAGGGCGCTAAGCTTTACCCATTTCCCTTCCTGACCTTCTAGCCCCTCAGGCTCACCGGTAAATTCTGACACCGTATGCACATCAAGAAGTACGCGCTTATCGCCATAATCATGACTGATAACCATCAAAGGCAAACTGGCGGCAACCAGAATGCCTATCTCTTCTTTAAGCTCTCGGGCAAGGGCTTGCGTTACCGTTTCGCCCTTATCGACTTTACCGCCAGGAAATTCCCACTTGCCGCCTTGGTGCTTGTCGTCAGGGCGTTTACAGATATAAACCTGTTCCTGCTTCAGGACAACGCCCACTGCAACATGGATCTCTTTCATTAAGACAGCTTACCGTGACACTGCTTATATTTCTTACCTGAACCACAAGGACAAGGATCGTTACGGCCCACTTTTGGTCCCTGACGCATTTCAGAACGCATTGTTGCTTCACCAGATGCTTCAGGCTCTTGCTCAGGCGCAGCAGTATGCTCGAAATTCTTCGGCACATCATCAGCCTGACGGCGTTGCTCTTCCACCTTTTCAACGTCAGATTCAGCTTTAACCTGTACACGGCTAAGAATGGTAATCACTTCAACCTTAAGATTTTCCAGCATGGCAGAGAACAATTCAAACGCTTCACGCTTGTATTCTTGTTTCGGATTCTTCTGCGCATAACCACGCAGGTGAATCCCCTGACGCAGGTGATCCATCGCTGCCAGATGCTCTTTCCAGCTGCTATCGAGGTTTTGCAACATAATGGCTTTTTCAAATTGACGCAGTACGTCTGGGCCAACCATGTCTTCTTTCGCTTTGTAGGCACCTTCGACTTCAGTCAGAATACGTTCACGAAGGCTGTCTTCATATAACTTGTCGTCGTCATCCAGCCACTTCTGAACTGGTAGATCTACCTTAAAGTCAGCCTTCAGACGTTCTTCCAGCGCAGGCACATCCCACATTTCTTCCAGTGATTGCGGCGGAATATATTCATCTACCACGCTGTTCACGACATCGGTGCGGATTGCCTGAATAGTTTCGCTGATATCCCCTTCGTCCAGCAGTTCATTACGCTGTTCATAAATCACCTTACGCTGGTCGTTCGCTACATCATCATATTCCAGCAGCTGCTTACGAATGTCGAAGTTACGGCCTTCCACTTTACGTTGGGCATTTTCGATAGCACGAGTTACCCACGGGTGTTCAATGGCTTCGCCATGTTCCATACCCAAACGCTTCATCATGCCCGCCATTTTCTCGGAAGCGAAAATACGCATCAGCGCATCGTCCAGAGACAGGTAAAAACGGCTTGAACCCGGATCGCCCTGACGACCCGCACGACCACGAAGCTGGTTATCGATACGACGTGACTCGTGACGCTCGGTACCGATGATGTGCAAACCGCCCGCATCAAGTACCTGTTTATGCAACTCTTCCCATTCCGCTTTCAGCTTTTGGATCTGTGCTTCAGTCGGGTTTTCAATTTTTTCCGCTTCCGCTTTCCAGTTACCACCCAACACGATATCGGTACCACGACCGGCCATGTTAGTCGCGATAGTCACGGCACCAGGCTTACCCGCCTGTGCGATGATGTCAGCTTCCTGAGCGTGGAATTTTGCATTCAGTACTTTGTGCGGCACTTTTTCTTTTTTCAGGAAACGTGACAGCAGTTCTGAATTTTCAATGGATACGGTACCCACCAGTACCGGTTGACCTTTCTTCACGGCAACTCGAATATCGGCCACAATGGCATCGTATTTTTCTTGCGCGGTGAGGTAAATAAGGTCGGCCATATCTTTACGGGCCATTGGACGGTTAGTTGGAATAACCACGGTTTCCAGACCATAAATCGACTGGAATTCGAAAGCTTCGGTATCGGCTGTACCCGTCATACCCGCAAGTTTGTCATACAGTCGGAAGTAATTCTGGAAGGTAATCGATGCCAGAGTCTGGTTTTCGTTCTGGATCTTCACGCCTTCTTTGGCTTCTACAGCCTGGTGCAAACCTTCAGACCAACGACGGCCTTCCATGGTACGGCCCGTGTGCTCATCAACAATGACGATCTGATCGTCTTTCACGATGTAATCTACATCTTTCTGGAACAGCTTGTGAGCACGTAGTGCCGCATTAATGTGATGGAGCAGGGAAATGTTGCCGGCAGCGAACAGCGATTCGCCTTCTGGCAGGATTCCGTTTTTCTGCAGAATTTCTTCCACACGAATCTGACCACGTTCAGTCAGGTGGATTTGACGGGCTTTTTCGTCAACGGTGTAATCACCGTCACCTTCCTGCCCTTCTTCATCTTCCTTTTCCTGCTGTACCAGCTCAGGAATAACGGTGTTGATGGCTTTATACAGCTGTGAGCTGTCTTCGGCGGCACCGGAGATAATGAGCGGTGTACGGGCTTCGTCGATAAGGATGGAGTCAACTTCATCCACTACCGCATAGTGCAGCGGACGCTGTACGCGATCCTGAGGGCTGAACGCCATGTTGTCACGTAAGTAGTCGAAACCGAATTCGTTGTTGGTGCCGTAGGTCACATCAGCATTATAGGCAGCGCGCTTCATTTCTGCCGACATACCTGGCACGTTACAGCCCACTGTCATGCCAAGGAATTCGAACAGCTCACGGGACCAATC
Organism: Alteromonas confluentis; assembly: GCF_001757105.1. Lineage (GTDB taxonomy): Bacteria > Pseudomonadota > Gammaproteobacteria > Enterobacterales > Alteromonadaceae > Alteromonas > Alteromonas confluentis. Next base: position 235,987 of record NZ_MDHN01000015.1, on the reverse strand, counting down.
AGCATCACGGCGAGCCAGATAATCGTTCACCGTAATAACATGCACACCCTTTGAAGAAAGCGCATTGAGATAAGTAGGCAGCGTTGCAGTAAGGGTTTTACCTTCGCCCGTACGCATTTCTGAAATTTTGCCATCGTGCAGCACCATACCACCTAGCATCTGCACGTCGAAGTGACGCATGCCGTAAACCCGTTTGCTGGCTTCGCGTACGGTAGCAAAGGCATCGTTGAGGATATCATCGGTAGATTCGCCTTTTTCCAGACGCGCTCTGAGCTCAGCAGTTTTGGCTTTTAACTGCTCATCGGATAACGCTTCGTATTCCTTTTCCAGCGCATTGATGGCATCGACATTCTTTTTTAGTTTTTTTAATAGTCGGTCATTACGGCTACCGAATACTTTCTTCAGGATGCTTGCAAACATTAGGTTGATGATTCCACTACTTTTTTACGAGTTCCGGCAGCCCGGATTAGCCCGTCGATTTAAAATAAATGCCCCCGTGCACATCATGTGCATGACCGACACCCTAAATAATGTTGGAGGCCTGGCAAATGCAGACCTATTCTGGCTGCTACCTAACGTCGTTTGGTGACGTACGGTAGAGGATCGATTTGTTGCCCGTGTCTTATTACTTCGTAGTGAACATGCGCCCCGGTTGAGCGGCCTGTACTGCCCATAATGGCAATCGGTTGGCCTTTTGTTACCACGTCACCAACAGAAACTGACAACGCGTTGTTGTGCCCATAGCGCGTGACTATGCCATCGCCGTGGTCTATTTCTACCAGTAAGCCGTAACCATGACGCTCTCCCGCCCAGGTAATAATACCCGCTGCAGTAGAAACCACGTCATCACCAGTTTTACCCGCGAAATCCAGGCCTTTGTGCATTGCTGGACTGCCGGTAAAGGGATCTTTGCGCATGCCGTAATAAGAAGACAACCATCCCGACTGTATAGGTCGGCCAGATAATTGACTCTGCTCATGGATATGATGCCCCCGGACCAGACTTTCAAGCATTGCCAGCTGTTGTTTTTTTGCTGTAACGGACTGCTGAAGCGTTGCGATCTGATTTAGGAGGGGGTCGTTATCCACGTTTATCGGCGTAGAGTCTGGGTTGAAAGCCTCTAAATCTTCAGCTTTCATCCCGAATTCGGCGGCAATTAATTTGCCCTGTTCATCAAGTTGGGTCACCGTTGCGTCCATCTCAGCAAGACGCGCAGCCAACACTTGCAGCTGCAAGCGGGTGCTTTCTGCCAATTCGCTAATTTCAACATTTTCAGCTTCGTTGGCAGCTTGTGCGAGTTTGATTCGGGCGATGTCTTCAGACACAGAATCAGTGGAACGGCTAGACACTAACATCAGTAAAGAAGACAGCACAGTAAAGCTCACCAGTGTACGTACACTGATGCTTCTGCGGTATCTCTTTTGTTTTCCGATAAAGGAAATGGTTAGTTTCATTTTAAGCCCATGATGAAAATCCGTGTTAGTTTAACGCTGTTAAGACAAATGAACAAACCACAATCAGATACTCAGCTGTTTTTTTTGATACCTTGGTGATAGAAAGTCGCGCAAATTCGGTTTTTGCTGTTAATCACTGGATGCTCCCTTGTCCGCCGACAGCACTTTTAACGCATCAATCACGTGGGCAGAGCCGCGCATTGTAAGCGCATCTTCCGTCAATAACGCATCGGGAGCCTGGTGAATGACTGCATCTGCAATGGCATCGTGAGCATGATCGTCTGGTGAGAGTAACAGCCAACCGTCTTTACCCTGTCGTTTCACCAAATACATGGCTTTATCTGCCAGCACCAGTGTGTGCTGCCATACCCATTTATGATGTTGAACAGGCGCATGAAAGCAAATGCCCACAGAACAGGTTGGCGGTGATTTGGCAATAGGGGCTGGCCACGGTGCTTGTTGCATTGCCGCTGTCATTCCAGTGATAAATTCGGCAGGAGAAGCATTACCGTTAAGGATGATAAGAAACTCTTCTCCACCCCAGCGAATTAAATGATCGTTGTAAGCTACGCGCTGCTGCAAGACCTTGCTGAACGTCATCAGCACTTCATCACCCACCGCATGGCCATAGGTGTCATTGAGTGCTTTAAAATTATCAATGTCGAGCAATACGGCATAGACACCTTGCTGCCGCTCCGCTCGATCAAGGATAGTCTTGATATTGCAATCGTGATAGCGGCGGTTGTTCAAACCGGTAAGCGCATCACTCAGACTGGCTTTTTTCAGCTGCGAATTTGCTTCAGCAAGCTGTTGATTCGCCGCATCTAACTCACGGGTGCGCGATTGAACCACATCTTCCAGTCGTTGTTTTGCACGCTGTAAACGTATGGTTCGGACATAGAAAAATCCCCACAGCACAAACATACCAGCAATTAAGAACAGGAATCGCATCCACGGTTGTTCATACCAGAAAGGCGTAATACTGAACTGGAAAGTCGCGCCTTCACTCCATTGATTCTGCTCTTTTAGCCTGCTTTGCACTTCAAAGGTGTAATTTCCTTTTGGCAGGTTGGTGTAGAAAGCTTCCCGTCTTCCGCCTACGTTAGTCCATTCTGGATCGTATCCCACCAGCCGATAGCGAAAAGTCAGCGCACTATTTCGATAAAACAGCGGCGTGGTATATCTGAATTGCACGTTGCGAACACCAATGGGTAATTCGGGCTCACCAGAAAAATACTGCTTGTTGCGGGTTTTCAGAGACTCGACCACCGTTGATAGCGGGCGCTCACGGGTGAGAGCCTGTGTTAAGTCAAGTCCGGCAACGTTGTTAAGCGTAGGCAGATAGAGATAATTGTCTTCCAATATTCCCCTACCACTTCCGGCACCATTACAGCAGCGTATTCCATCAGCATCCGCTTCCTGGCCGTAGTCATCAATAATCAGTTTCGTATCTGGCCTACCTTCCGTAGTGAGTGACTGTTTACTCATTTGGTAAACACCGCGCAGTGTTGAAACGACCAACTTGTCGCTGTCTTCCGCCATAAACATCACGCCAGCGGCCGGTAATAAATCCGGTGTCATCCACCGCCAACCGTCAGCGTTTTTCACTGCAAAGCCCGACTGAAAGGTGCCAATGACGATGCGACCATCAGAAAGCTGACCTATATAAGATACCGAGGTCTCTGACAGTGTTTTATCATCGGTATATAATCGCGCTTTACCTTGAGTAAACTGATACACGCCTCGTGCGGTGCCTATCCACAATGTGTGTTTGTCATCGAAAAACACATAGCGAATATTCACTGTGCCTAGCTCAAATTCTGCAGTCATATTCTGCAACGCGTTATCTTTCCAACGAAACAAACCGCCCAGTGTAGCTATCCACACAGCACCATCGTCGCCTTCAGCAATGCTGTTGATTTGATGGTTGTCGAGCAGAGGAAAGGACTGCCTGATGCTAAAATCTGCATTCAGCAGCACCAAACCAGCCCGCGTTCCAACCCAGTATTGTTCATTACTGTCGGTAAATAACGAATACACTACTTTGTTGGGTAAACGGTGGTCAGCAACGACCTGGTTAAACTGCTTATTTGCATAGAGAAACAGCCCACGGTTAGTGCCTACCAAAATCCCGTTTTTGCTGTGAGTAAAAGTCCAAACATAGGACTCAGCGAGCCCTTCAGCCTCACCCAACCGGCGGGTGCCATCGAAGCGTAGGCGCTGAATCCCGTGGGTACGGCTGCCAAACCACAGGTCTCCCCATCGATCTTCGAAGCCGGTAACAAACCACGGCGCCGTTTTGCCATCGATTTCACTGATTTCTTCAACGAGCTGATCTTTAACAATTTGCAGTAAGCGCTGATTTCCAGCCACCCAGAGGTTGCCATAGCTGTCTGCAAAGGTGAGCTCTATGCTGTCTGATATTTTTAATGCGTTAAGCTTGTATGACGAAAGTTGTTGATAATCATCAAGCTGCATTAAGCCTGAAGTGGTACCAAGAACAAGGCGGTTTTCGTAGAGGGCCATGCTAGTGATATGTGTTCTATCTTCGAGCGATGCGAGGTCGATTTCCTGTACGACACGGGCGTCACCTATGGAAAGTAAGCGTTCATCGGTTGCTACCCAGAGTTCATTAGATTTTACCGTCAGCGCATTAACCTTAGTGATTGGTAACTTTGTCACCGCTTCATCACTATGCGACTTGGATTTATCCGCGTGCGAAACATCAATACGATACAAGGCATCACCGCCCGCATAAATAGCGCCCTCAAACCATACGATATCGTCAATTCTGCCGAGCGGGCTATCAGCAAATGTGATTTCCCGAATATGGTTATCGGTACAAATAGTGATAAGGCGATCGGTAGTGCCCACCCACACCACACCGTCAGGCGCGACAAACACTTTTCTTAATAGGGGATCGGCAAATAACGGAGAAATACTGCCGTCAAAAACCTCGAAATGGTTGCCGTCAAAACGGGCTAATCCACCTTCAGTAGCAACCCAAATATAGCCGCGGGGATCTTCAGCAATGCTAATTGCGGAAATTTGCGGTAAGTGACTCCGGGTATCCCACAAACGCTGATGATACTCACTGAAAGCAACCACCTTGTCGGAGTTGATTGGTGAAGCCGATACAAATTGTAATGAAATGAGGAAGTAGCTAGCAGTACAAGCTAATAAGATTTCACTGCGTCGCACCACAACCCTGTGGAATGTTACAAAACAAGCCAGCCAGAACTCCATAAGCTGCTGTATATCCCTATAATTATGAAGCAGTAAGATAGGCTTATAATCTTAATAAATCAGATTTAAGCTTTAAAGTTAAGGTGTTATACACCCCCGCTTCCTGATCATACCTAACCAGAAGAAACGAAGATTAAAAAAAAGCCGCTTTAATAAGCGGCTTTTAAAAATAGTAATTTATGCGATGACCGGTGCTGCATAGCGAATTGGCATCTCTTCCTGGTTTTCGTACGTCACGTATTCCCAGCAATCTTGCTGTTCCAGTACTGCGTTCAACAGTTTATTGTTGAGGCCGTGACCGGTTTTATACGCGGCTAACTCACCAATAATGCTATGACCGCCCATATATAGGTCGCCCACTGCATCCAGAACTTTATGCTTCAGGAATTCATCGTCATAGCGAAGACCTTCAGGGTTCAGAATACGGAAGTCGTCCAACGCAACGGCGTTTTCCATGCTGCCACCCAACGCTAAGTTGTTGGCATTCATGTATTCCAAATCACGCATGAAACCGAAAGTACGCGCACGGCTTACTTCGTCAACATAAGAGTTGCTGTCGAAGTCCATAACCATGTGCTGGTTTGTTTGGCTGATAACCGGGTGATCGAAGTCGATACGGAAATCCACACGGAAACCATCGTAAGGACGCAGTTCTGCCCACTTGTCGCCATCTTCCACGCGTACGGTTTTAGTAATACGAATGAAACGCTTCGGCGCGTTTAACTCTTCAATACCCGCCGTCTGCAGCAGAAATACGAACGGGCTTGCGCTTCCGTCCATTATTGGCAGCTCATTGCTGTCGACTTCTACAATGATGTTGTCAATGCCCAGACCGGCCAGAGCCGAAGCAAGGTGTTCAACAGTGTGAATGCTAACACCATCTTCATTGTTTACACACGTACACAGCATGGTATTGCCCACAGCGTTCGCACGCGCAGGAATATCTACAAACGGGTCCAGGTCGATGCGACGGAACACAATACCTGTGTTCGCTGGCGCAGGCCGGAGAGTCATAGTGACCTTTTCCCCTTTGTGCAAACCAATACCGGTTTCTTGTACCGATTCTTTGATTGTACGTTGTCTAATCATTTCGTTGCTTTTACCTGTTCAAAAAGCGGTCGCGCAGTATATAGACTAAAGTTCAGTCTGTCAAATTTCTGTCATGCGCAGCCTTGGTTAAACACCAACTTCTTATACATTGACAACAATATCAGAAAAAAGTTTCCTGATATTAACAGCTTAGTCTTAGTCAGCCTGTTTACGCAGGAACGCTGGAATATCTAAATACTCCAAATCGCTACCTGGCTGAACGTCATTCTCGACTTTCAGTGCCTGATTTCCGTCGGTACCGCCAACACTACGCTGTTCGGTAGCATGCGAAGTACCAAATTCACGGGCCGCAGAAGACAGACGAGAACCTTCAGAACTCACCAGGGAGATATCAGGCTTGCGCTCAGCGCCAATACCGGTTGCAACTACCGTTACGCGCAGCTCGTCACCCAGCTCCATGTCGATAACCGTACCTACAACCACAGTGGCGTTCTCTGAAGCAAACGCTTTAACCGCGTTACCCACAGTTTCGAATTCGTCGATAGAGAAATCAGGACCCGCAGTGATATTCACCAGAATACCGCGCGCACCAGACAAGTCGATGTCTTCCAGCAGCGGGCTGGCAATTGCCGCTTCAGCAGCTTCTTCAGCACGGTCAGAACCTGATGCCACACCAGTACCCATCATTGCACTGCCCATTTCTGACATCACCGTTTTAACGTCGGCGAAGTCAACGTTAATCAGACCAGGACGGGTGATCAGTTCAGCAATGCCTTGCACCGCACCGCTAAGTACGTTGTTGGCTTCGCTGAATGCTTGCAGAAGTGGTGTGCCCGGGCCCATCACTTTCAGCAGTTTTTCGTTAGGAATGGTGATCAGTGAGTCAACGTTTTTCGCCAGCTCAACAATACCTTGGTCAGCAAAAGCAGTACGCTTTTTACCTTCGAAAGGAAACGGTTTGGTGACAACCGCAACGGTCAGAATACCCATTTCACGTGCGATACGCGCAACTTCAGGGGCTGCACCTGTTCCGGTACCACCGCCCATACCCGCCGCGATAAACACCATATCGGCGCCATCAAGAGACTGGCGGATAGTTTCGCGATCTTCATGGGCCGCTTCACGACCAATGTTTGGATCGGCACCTGCACCTAAACCTTTGGTGACAGAGGAACCAATTTGCAGTGTCACGTCTGCGCTTGAACTGCGCAGTACCTGGGCATCCGTGTTCACCGCAATGAACTCAACACCCTCGATATTTTGTGTCACCATGTGTTCTACAGCATTACCGCCGCCACCACCGACGCCGATAACTTTAATTACGGCTTCTTCGCCGTGGCTATCCATTAACTCAAACATACTTACTCTCCGGATTGGTACGTCTAACAACACTAAGCCAGGTCATATACGACGGTCGGATGCCTCCATGCGACCGTATGCCGAGTCTTAGCGCCCCCAAAATAAAATTAAAATTCACCTTTAAACCAGCTTTGCACGCGCTGAAAGAAACTTTCGCCGGACTTCTGCTTACTGGTCTTTTTATTATCTGCTTGCATTTTGCCGTAGTGGAGCAAGCCCACAACGGTTGCAAAGCTTGAATCATCGGTATACTCCGATAATCCGCGCATATTTATTGGTTTGCCCACTCTCACGGGCATTTGGAAGATTTCTTCCGCAAATTCAACAGCGCCTTCCATCTTGGCGGTACCGCCGGTCAGAACGAGCCCTGCTGCAATTTGTTCTTCAAATCCACTGGCACGGATCTCTTTCTGCACCAGCTCAAATAATTCCTGATAACGAGGTTCTATTACCTCTGCCAGGGTGTGTCTGGACATGGCTCTGGCTGGTCGACCGCCCACACTGGGCACTTCGATATTTTCTTCCATGCTGACCATGTCTTTCAGCGCACAGGCGTAATTCACCTTAATTTCTTCCGCGTTACTGATTGGCGTACGGAAAATCTTTGCAATATCACTGGTTATCTGGTTACCCGCAACCGGGATCACAGCAGTGTGACGAATTGCGCCGTCGGTGTAAATGACAATATCCATGGTTCCGCCACCGATATCCACTACACATACGCCCAGTTCACGTTCATCATCGGTAAGAACCGCGTAACTTGATGCCAGTGCGGAGAAAATAAGCTGATCTGAACTCAGATCACAACGCTCAATACACTTCACCAAATTCTTGGCCATATCATCCGCACAGGTGATGATATGCGCTTCGGCTTCCATTCTTACGCCTGACATGCCAACCGGGTTTTTAATTCCTTCCTGCACATCAATGGTAAATTCCTGCGGCAGCACGTGAAGCAAACGACGTTCTGATGCAATCGGCACTGAACGGGCGGCGTGGATCACGTTGTCTACGTCTTCCTGCGTCACTTCCTGATTGTTAATCGGTACCATGCCACTTTCGTTCTGGCATTTCACATGGCGACCTGAAATCGACATGAACACCGAAGAAACCTGACAATCTGCCATCAGTTCCATTTCACTGACTGCACTCTGCACTGATTTCACCACCAGGTTGAGATCGTTTACGCCGCCTTTATCCATGCCCTGCGCATTATGGGTACCAACGCCCACAATACTGATCTGATCGTCCGCCAGCAGTTCACCGACAACGGCTTTTACCTTGCTGGTTCCGATATCCAGTCCGACAATCAGATTGCGTTCAGCAGTTTTTGACATGGTATTTTTAAACTCTCTCATTAACTTTTTTCATCTTCCGCTTCCTGCCAGCCTACAGCCAGCCCGGTGTCATAACGTAAATCCACGTACTTCACCGCTTTGGGTTGCTTCGCCAGCAGCGGATAAACATCAATAAATCGCTGCAAACGATCGATAAATTCCTGTCGGCCCAGATTCAACTCTATGCCATTTTCAAGCTGTATCTGCCAGGCGAAGCGTTCGCTCAGTGACATTTCAGCAATCGGCATCGCCGTGGTTGCTAACAGTGACTGCATGGCGTTGTAACCTTCCAATGCCGTTTTCTCGCTACCACCGGGACCAAATAACTTTGGCAGACCTAAGTCATCTGCACTGGCGTTAAAAGTTTCACCGTAAGGATTCAGCAAAAAATCATCATTCCACTGTGCCACGGGCTGTTGCTCAACCAGGTAGATCTTCAGCGTATTCGGCCACTGTTTGCGAACCGATGCGCGATAAACCCAAGGCTGCGCCTCGACCAGCTTGTATACTTCGTTCACATCGAGGGCAAAAAAACTGCCGGGCTGCGACTGCCTGATCAAACGCTCAAGCCGGGTAACGTTCACATGACTGAAATCGCCGGAAAAATCCACTACCTGAACCGGTGCCCGCTGGGCGTCCTGCAGGTATTCCTGAATTTTCACGCCGCCCACAATCAGACCGGTAATCACTGCCAGCAGAAACGCTACGCCGGACCAGAATCGGATCTGTTTGTGTCTTACTTCAGTCATGCAGGTTTACGCCTCATGTTCAGTTAAACTGGTTGCTAGAATTTCCAGCGTCAGTTCATCAAAACTCAGGCCAGCCACTTTGGCTGCTTTCGGTACCAGACTCTTTTCAGTCATACCTGGAACCGTATTTGCCTCAAGCAAATAAAACGTTCCGTCAGCAGCTTGCATAACATCGATGCGGCCCCAGCCGCTGCACGACAACGCATTAAACGCACGAAGCGAAAGCGCTGCCAGCTCAGCTTCTCTGTCTTGTGACAGACCACTGGGACAGTGATACACGGTGGTATCGTCTTGATACTTTGCCGCGTAATCATAAAAATTATGGGGGGTAGACATGCGGATCGACGGCAATGCCCTGCCCTGTAAAACAGAGACAGTAAACTCGGGGCCATCGATGTACTGCTCTAACAGGACCTGATTATCGTACTTAAAAGCGTCCTGAACGGCAGTTTCTAGTTGTTTAGCGCTTGTCACTCTCGCCATCCCGATACTGGAACCTTCTCGGGCGGGCTTGACCATGACTTCATTCCCCAATTCCATCATTATAGCCGCGCATGATCCAGCTTCAAAGTCACTTTTGTCAGCAATTTGATATTTTGCCGTAGATAATCCAAGGGTTTGCCAGATTTGCTTGGTGTGGATCTTGTCCATTGCCAATGCCGAGCCCAACACACCACTGCCGGTGTACGGTATTTTCAGGTGCTGCAGCGCACCCTGCATTGCACCATCTTCGCCGCCGCGACCATGTAACATGATCAATACACGATCGGTTTTTTCATCAACCAATTCAGTTAGTTGCCTTCCCGCAGGGTCAAATGCATACGCGTTTACACCCTGTCGTAAAAGGGCATTTAATACCGCTTCGCCCGACCGAAGAGACACAGCGCGCTCGGCGGATTCACCGCCAAACATGACTGCTACACGACCCAATTTCTGAACATCTGCCTGCTCAAACATTACTGCCACTCACGTTGAAATTTTTTTGGTTCTAATTCTGAATTTGCCAATTTTCTGGCAATCTGGCCGATATTACCTGCTCCCTGGGTCATGATCACGTCGTTTTCCTGCATCACACTGGCAAGAATATCCGCCAGTGAATCCGGCTCACCGACGTAAATCGGTTCCACTTGTCCTCGCAGACGAATCGACCGGCACAATGCTTTACTGTCGGCACCGTCAATGGGCTGCTCGCTGGCTGCGTAAACGTCGAGCAGCAATAACACATCGACCTGGGATAAAACATCGACAAAGTCTTCGTAAAGATCTCTGGTGCGGGTGTATCTGTGAGGCTGATACACCATCACGAGTCGCTTATCTGGCCAGTTCGTTCTCGCTGCGGCGATGGTGGCTTTTACCTCTGTCGGATGGTGACCATAGTCATCCACCAGGCAGACATCACCCTTACTAGTAGAAAACTCACCCAGCACTTCAAAACGACGACCTATACCGCCAAAACCTTTAAGCGCTTTAACTATGGATTCATCGTCCACACCTTCATCAGTAGCGACAGCAATTGCTGCCAGCGCGTTCAGCACGTTATGCATACCGGTGAGATTCAGGGTGACTCTCAAAACCGGCATGTCAGGGCGAATCACATCGAACTCTGCCTGACCGAAACGTAACTGCACGTTTTCAGCCCGCACATCATTAGCGGCATCAAGGCCGTAGGTCAGAATGTTTCGCCCAATACGCGGACGTAGAGACTGAATCACCGCATCATCGCCACACAAGATAGCCTGACCATAAAACGGCAAGTTGTGCAGGAATTCGATATAGGTGTCTTTCATCTTGTTGAAGTCACCTTCATAGGTGCCCATGTGGTCCGGCTCAATATTGGTGACCACGGAGACCATAGGTTGAAGATGCAGGAAAGACGCATCGCTTTCGTCCGCTTCAGCAATCAGATAGCGACTTTTACCCAATCGGGCATTGGTGCCAGCACTGTTAAGCAGGCCTCCGATCACAAACGTCGGATCCCAGCCAGCTTCGGCGAATATAGTGGAAATCAGACTGGTGGTTGTGGTTTTCCCGTGCGTACCCGCGATGGCAATTCCATGACGGAAACGCATCAATTCGGCCAGCATCTCAGCGCGGCGAATAATGGGAATACGATGTTCCCGGGCATAACGAATTTCCGGGTTTGCCTCGTTAATGGCACTGGATACCACCACCACATCGGCGCCCACCACGTTATCTTCGTGATGGCCGATAAATATCTCCGCGCCCAGTTCTTCCAGGCGCGCTGTCATCGCCCCAGCCTGAATATCAGATCCAGCAATGTCGTATGTTTCATTGAGTAGTACTTCTGCAATACCTCCCATTCCCGCGCCACCGATACCGATGAAGAAAATGCGTTTTACTTTACGCATTTGCGGACTCTGGAATGGTTTTTCACCTACCATCAGGCTTTCTCTCCTGTCAGCAGTTCGCATTGTTCTACGACCTGCTGTGTTGCATTTATGATCGCCACCTGACGGGCTTTTTTCCCCATATTCAGGCACGATTGGGGTTGACGCAGCCAGCCTTCCAGCACTTTGCCCAACCCGCTTTCTAATTCTGTTTGCGGCAATAATACCGCAGCGCCCTCATCGACCAATGAGCGGGCATTTTTGGTTTGGTGGTCATCCACGGCATGGGGCAAAGGAACAAATACCGCAGGTAAGCCTGCAGCAGCAACCTCTGCCACCGTCAATGCACCCGCGCGACAAACAATACAGTCGGCCCATGCATAGGCAGCTGCCATGTCGGCGATAAAATCGCTTACCTGAACGTCCACACTGCCCGATGCATAAGCAGCACGCACCGATTCTGCATTGCCTTTGCCTGCCTGATGACGGATTGTCAGGCCATACAGGTTTTTGCACACCGCTGGCACGCCCTCGTTCAGCGCTTTCGCACCGAGGCTGCCGCCAATCACCAGCATGCGCAGAGGTGAGTGGGTTTCAGTTTTATCGGCCAGGGCGACAATCTCTTTTCGTACAGGATTGCCAACCGTCATACATTTAGACGCGGCCCCCTCAAAGCCCCCGCGGGCATTGCCGAATCCCAACATGATCCGCTTTGCCAGTTTACCCAGCATACGGTTAGTCATACCAGCAGCGGCGTTCTGTTCGTGGATCATCAGCGGAATGCCCCGCAACCAGGCGGCAACACCGCCAGGGCCACTGGCGTAGCCGCCAAAGCCAACCACCAGATCGGGTTTCAGCTGCCCCATCAGTTTTCGCGCTTCTCCCATGCCTTTAAGCAGTGCCATGACACCGCTAACACGGGCTGATAAGCCTTTACCACGCAACCCCTTCACATGAATGAAGTGGATGGGAAAACCATTTTCTGGTACCAACTGTGCTTCCATTCTTTCTGCGGTACCCAGCCAGTGTACGTCCCAGCCTTTCGCTTTCAGCGCATGGGCCACCGCTAGCCCGGGGAACACATGTCCACCGGTACCACCCGCCATAATCAGGCAACGCTTAGTCATACTGCGCCTCCTGCTCTACATCTTTCAGCATGGCGCGAATATCATCCTTACTCTTCTGCTGGGTTTCTTTATCTGCTGTATTGTCTTCAGCTTTTTTGATTCTTTGCTGCTTCTTGCGTTGGTTTTTACGTTCAATGGCTTGTACACCATCGACACGTAATTCAAAATCGATTCGCATCAGCATGGCAATGGCTACCATCATGACAATCAGACTGGTTCCCCCGTAACTAATGAGGGGCAACGTTAATCCTTTGGTAGGCAGAATCCCCGCACTGGCACCAATGTTTACCGCGGTTTGGAAACTCAGCCAAATGCCAATGCTATAAGCAAGGTATCCTTCAAAAGGTCGCTGCTTCGCTAATGCGTGATTACCAATTTTAAGTGCCTTAACCACCAAATACAGAATAAGCGCCAGTACCGCTAACACGCCCACAAAGCCAAGTTCTTCGGCCAGAATCGCCATAATAAAATCGGAGTGCGCCTGGGTTAAAAATTCCAGCTTTTGATAACTGTTGCCCAAGCCCTGTCCCAGCCAACTGCCGCGGCCATAAGCCATAAGAGACTGAGTTAACTGATAACCGCTACCGAAAGGGTCTGCCCAGGGGTCAAGAAATGAAGTTACCCTGCGCATACGGTATTCCTCGAACACGATCAGGAATACGATGGCCAGCAAGCCCACAAAAACAATGGCGAAGAACTGCCAGAGCCGCGCACCGGCAAGAAACAGCAAGCCCATGGTGGTGGTAAACATTACCACTACGGTTCCGAAGTCGGGTTGCAGCAGCAGTAAAATAGCGACTACAAAGAAAACAACCAGAGGCTTTAAGAACCCTTTGATATTTTCCGTTACCTCCTCATACCGGCGCACCAGGTACCCAGCGAGATAAGTGAAAAAAAACAGTTTAGCCGGTTCCGCGGGCTGTAACGTAAGCGGGCCAATCACAATCCAGCGAGTACTGCCGTTAATTGACCGTCCCACCGCAAGTACCGCCAGCAGCATACCTATAGCCGCCAGCAGCAACCAGGGATTCACTTTGCGCCAGAAACTCATGGGGATCTGCATCACTACACCAGCAGCAAGTAAAGCGAATAACAGATAGATACCGTGACGGATGGAGAAATAAAACGGATTGCCATAAAGACGGTCTGCCACCGGCATAGACGCCGATGTCACCACCACCAGACCCAGCGTTGCCAGGGCGATAGCCACCAGCAGTAAACCGGTATCATAGGGCGATACAGATTTTGCCTCACCGTGACGCTGGGTGAAGAGTTCAGACAATTTAGCGGTCGCCTCACTCATTTGGCGGTGACCTCCGTGATTGCATCGGCAAACACCTTCGCGCGATGGGCGTAGTTGTCGAACATATCAATACTGGCACAGGCTGGCGACAGTAGCACCATGTCGCCAGGTTCGGCCTGCTGAGCAGCAAGCTTTACCGCACTGGGTAGATCAGGTAAATATTGAGAGCCCGGCACCAGCTCGCTAATCGCTTTACCATCTTTACCAATGGTAATGACTAAATCCACGTAGCGATTGAAGGGGGCTTTAAGCGCTGTAAGATCAGCGCCTTTTCCGTCACCACCGGCAATGAGAATAAGCTTGCCGGTTTTGGTACCCCCTAAACCTTCAAGAGCCGCCAGGGTCGCGCCCACATTGGTTGCCTTGGAATCGTCTATCCAGCGCACACCATTGGTATTGGCAATTTCTACACAGCGATGCGGTGCAGGCTCGAAGGATTTCACTGCTTCACAGGCGGTGTCGATTTTTAACCCGGCAACCAATGCCAGAGACAGCGCCGCCTGAATATTCAGCACATTGTGACTGCCCACCAGTTTAACCGATGCCATATCAAGCACAGGTTTACCCTGCCAGGTAATATAATTGTCGGTAAAACCAAAATCTTTCGCTGTAGGCTGCGCCTGGAATGCTGTCTGCTTCGCTACCTTTGTAGCTGGATAGGTTTCTTCGTGACCTTGCCACACCACCGCGTGTTCACAATGGGCAAAAATACGTTGTTTGGCGGCGGCGTACTCCGCCATCGTACCGTGACGGTCGAGATGATCGTCAGTCACGTTTAAAATGGTGGCACCTAGCAGATTCAGTGAGGAGGTGGTTTCGAGCTGAAAGCTTGATAATTCGAGTATCAGAAAATCCCATTCCTCGCCCACAGTTTCCAGCACCGGGCGACCCACATTTCCTGCCGCACAGGCTTTCAGACCGGCTTGGTTTAGAATATGGGTGAGCAATAAGGTTACGGTGGTTTTACCATTCGAGCCGGTGATACCAAATGCCGGGATACGCTGCAGGCGAGCGAACAGCTCCACGTCACCCATCACTTCCACATCGGCTAATTTTGCGCTTTTCACCGACGCATGAGACGGTGAGATGCCCGGACTCAACACTAACGTGTCTACACCTTCCCAATAACCAGGAGGCAACTCACCCAGGGTCACGGGTTGCGTAATGCTTTCTGGAACCACGGCGTTTGTGCGGGTATCCCACACTTTAACGGTAGCGCCAGTGGCAGATAAAAAGCGCACAACAGACTGACCGGTCAATCCAAGACCGGCCACCACTACCTGTTGAGAAGCGAGTAATTCGTTCATCGTCACCGTAACTTCAGCGTTGCCAGACCAACCAGCACCAGAATTAATGAAATGATCCAGAAGCGCACAATCACGCGGGGTTCTGGCCAACCTTTGAGTTCAAAATGGTGATGGATGGGCGCCATGCGGAAAATGCGCTTGCCGCGGAGCTTGAACGAACCCACCTGCAGAATTACCGATACGGTTTCCATCACGAAGACGCCGCCCATAATAATAAGCACGATTTCCTGACGCACCAGTACCGCCAACACACCCAGCGTACCACCAAGAGCCAGTGAGCCCACATCGCCCATAAATACCTGTGCTGGATAGGTGTTAAACCATAAAAAGCCCAGACCGGCACCGACAATAGCAGTACACACAATGACCAATTCACTGGTTAGTGGAATGTGCGGAATATTCAGATAAGTGGCAAAGTTAAAGTTACCTGTGACATAAGCAAAAATAGACAATGCTCCGGCTACCAGAATAGTCGGTACAATAGCCAGACCATCAAGGCCGTCGGTAAGGTTTACCGCGTTAGAAGTGCCTACTACCGCAAAGTACACCACAACCAGGTAGAACAGCCCCAACTGTGGCATCACTTCCTTGAAGAATGGCACCAGTAGTGACGTTTCTTGTGGCAGCGTAGACGACGCATAAAGATAAAACGCCACACCCAGCGCAATCACTGACTGCCAGAAGTATTTCCAGCGGGCAATGAGACCTTTTGAATCTTTACGCACCACTTTACGGTAATCGTCGACAAAACCAATGATGCCGTAGCCAATCACCACGGCAAGGGTAACCAACACATAGCGATTGGTGAGATCGCCCCATAGCAGCACGCTTATCACAATGGCAGATAAAATTAGCAAGCCGCCCATGGTGGGCGTACCCGCCTTAGACAAATGACTTTGCGGACCATCATCGCGGACAGTCTGGCCAATTTGCAAACGCTGTAGCCAGCGAATCATTTTCGGCCCGATTACAATGGCAATCACCAGTGCAGTGAGCGTGCTTAATATGGCACGCAGAGTAAGGTACGAGAATACAAAGAATCCCGGTTCGTATTGTTTAAGCCAGTCGGCCAGCCACATCAACATGCTATTCGCTCCCGACGGCGTTCAAACTTTCCCAGGCGAGATACCTCGATGGCATCTACAACCCTTTCCATTCGCGAGCTTCGCGAACCTTTTACTAAAACAGAAATATCACGCTGATCGGCCATCAGTACATCCGTAAGCGTTTCCATCAACGCATCCACGTCACTGAAATGAAAACCGTTATCACCGTAAACCGCACTGGCGCTTTGGCTCAGCACACCCAAGGTGAACAGATAATCGATGCCTTTTTGTTGTGCATATTTGCCCACTTCCTCGTGATAGTAGCGCGCTTTCTCACCGAGCTCTGCCATATCACCCAGAATGAGTACACGTAACCCGGAGAAACTAGAAAGTGTGTCGATAGCGGCATTCACCGAGGCGACGTTAGCGTTATAAGTGTCATCAAGCAGGCGGAAGTGTGCAGATAACGCTTTAACATTCAGGCGGCCCTTTACTTGCGCCATATTGAGCAAGCCGTCTTTCACGTCTTCAAGGGTCGCACCTACCTGCATGGATAATCCCGCAGAAACCAGTGCATTGCCTACGTTGTGAATACCAGGAATGCGAAGTTGCACTGCGGTTTGCCCCTGTGGTGTCACCATGTTGAATTCAGCACAGCCATCTAGTCCGATAGTGATATCTTCAGCGGTGAAATCCGCCGTATTCTGTTGCTGTGGAGAGAATGTCAGTACGTGGTTGTACTTGAGTTTACCTAACCAGAATTCTGCAAACTGGCTGTCGGTATTGACAATGGCAGTGCCAGATTCACCTAAACCTTTAAAAATCTCGCTTTTTGCCCGTGCAACGCCAAGCAAACTGCCGAAGCCTTCCAGGTGAGACGCCGCGGCGTTCACAATGGTCGCCACATCGGGTTTCACTAAATCGGTGGTATAGGCAATTTCACCCAAATGATTGGCACCTAACTCCATCACCGCGAAGTCATGTTCAGGCTCAAGACGTAACAGCGTCAGCGGCACGCCGATGTCGTTGTTGAAGTTACCGGCAGTAGCCAGCACATTGCCACGACGAGCAAGAATAGCCGCCGTCATTTCTTTAACTGTGGTTTTACCGCTACTACCGGTTACCGCGATAGTTTTTGGTGCCACTTCAACCTTCACTGCTGCACCGAGTAAACCCAGCGCGAGCTTGGTATCGGCAACTTTGATAACCGGCAACGAGGTGCTGACATCTTCACTGGCAATCACAGCACTGGCACCTGCCTTTTCTGCTGATGCCACGAACCGGTGACCGTTAAAATTATCGCCGCACAGGGCGATATACACATCACCCTTTTGCAGCGTACGGGTATCGGTACTTACCCCGTTAACTTCCTGATCATCCCCTTTCAGGGTGCCTTTTACTTTGTCGGCGATCCAGGAAAGTGTAGTCAGAATCATTAGCTGTACTCCCTTTGCAAGCGTGCTACGACGGCGCGCTCGTTATAATTGTTCTTGTGTTCACCGATGATCTGATAATCTTCATGGCCTTTACCCGCCACGAGGATCAGATCCTGCGGAGCTGCCTGTTCCAGGCAGTGGCGAATGGCCTTTTCTCTGTCCGGCTCATCCACCGCACATTGCGGTTGTGTCAGTCCGGTACGAATATCTGCTGCGATAGCGGCTGGCGATTCTGAACGGCTGTTGTCGGTAGTGATGATCACATGATCAGCCCCTTTTTCAGCCGCCTGTCCCATTAGCGGGCGTTTACCCTTGTCTCTGTCACCACCACAACCAAACACACACCACACGTCGCCGTTGGTATGGTCACGGGTACTCAGCAGAGCTTTTTCCAGTGCGTCCGGCGTGTGAGCATAATCCACAATCACATTAGCGTGCGTTTCAAAACGGAATACTTCCATCCGCCCAGCCACTGGCGAAACTTTCGGCAGCAACGACACCACATCTTCAAAACGCTGCCCCTGCACCAACATCACAGCAATTACCGCCAGCAGGTTGTGCACATTAAATGCGCCTAAAAGCGGTACGTTGATGTCGCGGCTTCCCCAACTGGATACCAGTCTGAACTGACAACCATCGGGATGATATTTCACATTTGTGGCCAAACAATGGCGATCTTCGGGCTTTTGCGCTTCCAATTCGGTTAAACCAAACCAAACCGTTTCCACCCCTTCGGGTTTATGGCTATGCCAATTCGCGCTTTCCCCATCATCTTTATTCAGCACCACCGTTTTCACTGCAGGAAGTTTCATCGCCAGACGTTTTGCTGCCGCGTAGTCTTCCATGGTGCCGTGATAGTCGAGATGGTCTCTGGACAGGTTGGTAAACACAACGATATCGGTATTCAGCTGACTGAGACGCCCCTGCACTAAGGCGTGGGATGAGGCTTCAAAAGCCACCTGACGGGCGTTGTGTTGCACAAAGTCTGCCAACAAATACTGCATACGAATAGCGTCGGGCGTGGTGTTACCTCCCGGCGTAGGCAGCCAGTCGGTATTACTGCCTTCATACAGGCCTGCACCCAGCGTGCCTATTGCCGCACAGCGGGTTCCGCCGAGTGTGGTAAGTTGCGACAACATTTGCACCACAGAGGTTTTTCCATTGGTGCCGGTTACTGCTACCGTTTGCAATTTGGTGGCGGGATAGTCGTAAAAAGCACCAGCCAGCGAGCTCAATATGTCTGTTAATTCATACAGATGCACAATAATTGTGGTACCGCGCATTTCCATACGGCCGTGCTCACGCACCTTTTCAGTTTGCGCAAGAATGGCTTTCGCGCCCAGACTAATAGCCTGGGGAATAAATTCACGCCCATCCTGGCTGTGGCCTTTCACTGCCACAAAGGCTAATTTCGGTGTAACGCGACGGCTATCCAGGGTGAGCCCCCGAATGCGAACGTCTGGCGCGCTGATTCCAAATTTTTGCAGCAGAACACCGAGGCTCTGCTCAAATTTGCTAACCACCATTGCTGCCTCCGTTGAGCCATTTCGTTGAAGTCACCTGTTTGTCGTCTGGTGCCACGTTCATCAGTTGCAGCGCGCCACCCATGATTTCAGAAAATACAGGCGCAGCAGTGTCACCGGCGTAATAAAGATCGCCCGCCGGTTCGTTTATCAGTACCACGGTGGCGATCTGCGGATCAGACAGTGGCGCCACACCAGCAAAAATATTTACATACTCATCACCGTAACCGCCAGCAACCGCTTTACGGCTGGTCCCGGTTTTACCGCCAACGCGATAACCCGGCACAGCGGCTTTCGGTGCTGTACCGCCTCGCAACACCACGCTTTCCATCATTTCCAGTACCGCCCGAGCATTCTTTTCAGACACCACACGTTGTGGCTGCGGACGATAAACGTCAGATTCAGGCTGCTGCACGATTCGCAACGGCATGCTGATACCGCCATTGGCCAGCGTGGCATACATGCGGGCAAGCTGTGCGGTGGTTACCGAAATACCGTAACCGAAAGATAAGGTGGCCAGTTCAAAATCAGACCAGCGCGTGCGCTCATGGAATAATCCGTTGCTTTCACCGGGCATATTGATACCGGTATCTGACGTGAGCCCCATGCTGTAAACCATATTCAGCAAGAAGGGTTTAGGTACGCCCAGCGCCAGTTTAGACGTTCCCATGTTGGATGAATGCTGAATGATTTCTTCCAGCGTAAGTTTGCCCAGATTGCGATGATCTTTTACCAGGCTGCCACCTAAGCGCATCCACCCTGGATAGGTGTCTACGGTATCGCCCACTTTCACACTGCCGTACTCCAATGCCGACAGCACGGCAAGGGGCTTTAATGACGAGCCGGGTTCAAAGGCATCGGTGATGGTGCGGTTACGCATACGATGAGGCGACGCATTTCCGCGATCATTCGGGTTAAACGACGGCGCGTTTACCATTGCCAGCACATCGCCAGTGTGGATATCCACCACGATGGCCGATGCAGAGGCGGCCTGGAAATACATCATCGCTTCTTTAATTTCGCGGTAAGCCAGGGCCTGAATACGCTGATCGATGGTAAGCTTCAGATTGCCAGCTTCTTCGCCATCGGTGGATTTCAGCACTTCCACGGTACGCCCTTTGGCGTCACGACGAATCACCCGGGAGCCCGGCGTGCCGGTTAACCAGTCATCGTACTGGCGTTCCAGACCTTCCAAACCAGAATCGTCCACATCTGTAATACCGATAAGCTGTGCTGTTACCTCACCATTGGGATAGTAACGACGGCTTTCACGGCGCAGATAGATACCGGGAATGTCCAGTTTGTCTACGTAATCGGCCATGGCCGGTGACACCTGACGTTGCAGGTAAACGAACCGGCGTTTTGGGTTTTGCACCTTGCTGCGCAAGTCTTCAACATCGCGGCCAAGCACATCCGCTAGGGCTTCCCAGCGTTCGTACTGCTCCAGGCCGCCTTGCTCGTGGATAATTTTTGGATCGGCGTAAATTGCCCGCACTGGTACACTCACTGCCAGTTCTACGCCGTTGCGATCGGTGATAATGCCGCGATAGGTAGGCATGTCTTTGGTGCGCATGGTCCGGTTGTCACCTTGCGCAATGAGGTTATCTGGCGCAATAACCTGAATATAGGCAGCACGTACGCCAAGGCCCACAAAAACGGCAATGACTAGCACGATAACTAGCATAAAACGCCATTGCATGAAGGACGGCGTCACGTTCTGCTTAGCGCCTTTTTTCGTTTTTTTCGCATGCAGTGCAAATATGCTCATTTTAACTTCACCACGACTTCTTCGTCCGCTGAAGGACGGTACATGTTAAGTTGCTTCTGGACTTCGTTTTCAATGCGGTTGTGCTCGGTCAGCGCGCGCTGTTCCAGCACCAGGTTCCGCCACTCCACATCCAGATCATCTTTCTGCTGCATCAGGTTTTCCATGGCCATATTTTGCTGTCGGTTCAGGTGACTACCCAGCACCACCGCCATAGCGGTAGACACAACCATTAAATACAACAAAACCCGCAACTTGTTGCGGGTCAAATCGGAGACCAGGATCAGTACTAAACTGAAATTTGTCGGAGACGTCGTCCGTGAATTCTGCCCCTCGCTCATAGCTTCTCGGCCACCCTTAACACAGAGCTTCGGGAACGCACATTCTGTGCAATTTCCTCCTTCGACGGCTTCATCTTACCAAGTGCTTTGAGCACCTTGTCAGCATCGATTTCAGCCTGGGTGACAGGCAGGTTTGCGGGCACCACCTTGCCCCGACTTTGGTCTTTCATAAACCGTTTAACCAGGCGGTCTTCAAGAGAATGGAACGAAATAACGGCTAAACGGCCGTCTTTTGCCAGCACTTCTACTGCCGCTTTCAGGCCTACACGAAGTTGATCAAGCTCCGCGTTGATGTAAATACGGATCCCCTGGAATGCTCGGGTTGCAGGGTGTTTAAATTTATCTTTCACTGGCACCGCTTCATCAATCAACGCAGCCAGTTCAGCTGTACGGGTGAGCGGTTGGGTTTTACGGCGCTCGACAATGGCATGCGCAATACGCTTACCGAACTTCTCTTCGCCAAATTCTTTGATAACCTGCGTGATGTCTTGCTCGTCGGCATGTGCCAGCCACTGGGCGGCACTCTGGCCACGACTGGTATCCATACGCATGTCCAGGGGACCATCTTTCATGAAGCTGAAACCACGCTCAGCATCATCAAGTTGCGGCGACGATACGCCTAAATCCATCAGCACACCGTCGATTTTACCGGTAAGCGACATTTCGTTGATAACACGGGCCATTTCACCGAACGGCTCATGCACAATAGTAAAACGCTTATCGTCTTTAAAACGATCGGCAGCTGCAATAGCTTGAGGATCGCGATCAAACGCAATCAGGCGGCCATGTTCGCCGAGTGATTCGAGAATGCGTGCAGAATGACCACCACGTCCGAACGTGGCATCAATATAGATACCGTCAGGCTTAATGGCCAACGCCTCGATACATTCCTCCAGCAACACCGAAATGTGTTTAAACGGGGTGTTGCTCATAGTGAGAATTCCTGCAGACGATCAGTAAGTTCAAATGCACCATCGCGCTCAGTTTCCATATCAGCATCAATCTGTTTAGCCCAGATATCTGCATCCCAGATCTCAAATTTGTTAAGCTGTCCGACAAGCATGACTTCTTTGCTGAGTTTGGCGTGTTGACGTAAAGGTGCGGGGAGAAGGAAACGGCCGCTTTTGTCCATGTCACCTTCGGTGGCATAACCAAGTAGCAGCCGCTGCATCCGGCGTTCAGCCGGGACCATACTGGAGAACTTACTCAGTTTGAGTTCGATCTCCTCCCATTCGGGAAGTGGGTAAAGTAGCAAACAACTTTGTTGTGTATCGATTGTGCAGACCAGTTGTCCGTTACAATCATCCAGAAGTGACTGGCGGTATTTTGTTGGTATAGCCAGTCTACCTTTGGGATCCAGATTGATTGCATTAGCGCCGCGGAACATTCCCCTAGCCTTTTATATTTTTGTGCTCTTGTTGTTCTTGTTTTCTGAGTACCAATCTGCAATTCGTTGATGACTCGATCCACAATTCGCCACATTTACCCACTTGCTAGACAGTTTGGTCTCTACTTTCCCCACTGTCAAGGAAAAACAAGGCTAAAACCCGCGTAAACACTGGGCTGGAGACTGTTCTTATATACAGTATTATTTGTAAAGTAACTGAAAAGATTAAAAAAGAATCAGATTTGATACGTGAAAAGTTTTTGAAGAAACAAAAAATAATTGTTTGAAGCCCCGTTTTTCGGGGCCTGCAAAGCGATCAATAAGTGGAGTTTAGATCGCTTTTTTCGGATTCCAGCCCCGGAGGATGTTGGCTTGGGTATATTTCGCTGCTTGTTCTGGCTCCAGTGTGTGTTGCCAAGACACGCGCTTAGGTGACATTGCTCCTGCCCCTTTGTTACCTGAAACAGCATACCGGCTGGTTGCTTCCTTGGAAGCATCACCCCAATTGTGCCAACCCGCCGAATGAATGTGTCCGTCCAATGTGCTGTTAATAATGGTGGTAGCAGCAAACTGACGCCACGGACGGCCCAGATAGACATTGACGACATCATCAGGCGCAGTAAACCGGCTATTATGAAACACCAATCCATAAGATTGATTTAAAGGCGTTGAGGCAGCGGTAACGTAGGTATTACTCAGTAAAGAGCGAATTTCACAGTTTTCAAAAAGCGCTGTACCTTCACCGAAAATAAAATCCACGGAGCCAGTTACAAGGCAGTTTTCAAAGTAAGTACGATGCCCTTCCCCTGCCACATAGAGTGTGTCCTGGTACCCTTCAATACTGACATTAAAGAAAGCGGCTTTGTCAGCTTCTACATGTAGTGCAACAGCCTGACCCACTGGTCCCGCCGTGTTTCGTATTGTCAGGTTTTCAGCGCTGAAGTCATTGCCGGCAACACGCAGAGTATAAGTGTGAAACGTGCTGTTTCTTCCAAGCCCCAGCTTATCGAAATGGTCGTCAAACGTAATGATGGTATGTTCCCGGCTTTCACCAATCATTTTTAGACGGGTATTCCAGGCGTAAACATTGACTTTTTCTTTATAAGTGCCGTTTTTGATGAATAAGACAATATCTGTCCACGGGAACGCTTTAGTGGCGTGAATAGCATCCTGAATTGAGGTGAAATCTCCTGAGCCATCTTTGGCAACCACTAAGCGGGTTTCATAATTTTGAGCAACCGTGCTGAAACTGAACAGCATGAAAAGCAAATAAACGAGTCGCATCCTTTCTCCTATTGAAAAAAAGCAGACAGCCGAGGCTGCCTGCTTTGGTTACACAAGCCAGTATCAGAATGTGTATCGCGCGCCCAGGAAATATTGAGCACCGGTATGACTGTATTCGCGGGTAAGATCCATGTCGCCGTCACCGGTTCCGTATATGCGCTCCACTTCATCTGTCAGGTTAATAATTTCCAGCGTGAGAGTGAGCTGCTCATTCACATTGTAAAACGCTGATGCATCTACATGAGTAGGCCCGTATTTCATCTCCTGAGCATGACCATTGCCTGCGGGCTCACGCAGCAGGTAATCATCACGTTTGTTCATCGATACCCGGGCACCGTATTTGTCTGTTTCGTAATACAAGGTAAAGTTATAGGAATTAGGAGACAGGCCTGTTGAGTCTTCCGCGATGACGCGGGTCAGGTTTGCCACTACCCCGAAATTAGACATCCAGCCATCAAGGAAGGTGAAAGGTTGCTGGTACATAAGCTCGAAGCCTTTGACAACAAACCCGTCTTTATTCAGTGGAATAATATGAGTGTATTCCTGTGTGGCCGGATCCCCGATAGGCGCATTACTCTGATACTGAGGATCATTGTAAATAATGTCCCAATACTCGCGGTCCACCAAGCGTACTTCCTCATCAGTGTCTAATGAGGTAACAACGTTTTTGTTAAACAATGTGGCTGCAAGTACTGCTTCTTCTGCAAAATACCATTCGAATGCTAAGTCAACATCGTTAGATTCATAAGGATCCAGCCCGGGATTACCAAGATTACTCACTGTAAATGTAGTAACCCCGAAATTGGGTCTGGCGATATTTAACGAGTTCAAACCGGGGCGCGTCATACTTCTGCCATAAGACAATCGCATTACGATATCGTCAGTAATATCCAGAGCCAGATTCGTCGAAGGTAGGAAATTGCTATAATCCCGCTTAACCGTAACAGGGTTACCACCAACCAACGCCTCGGATGTGACTTCCGTCTGAATGTAACGGCCACCAACATTGACCCGCAGCAGCATATCTGCAATATCAAAATCAGAGTTGTATTCGACGTAGACGGCTTTGGTTTCTTCCGTTACCACCCAGCTTGATTCTAGCTCCTGGGTATAGTTGTGTGTCAAGATGCCATCGGCTTCCAGACCCTCGAAGTCAGCCACCAGGAAAGGAACTAAAGTGGCTCCATCTAAGCCGTTGCCAAAATCATCGTAAGGGAACGGGGTGGTATACTGGCTTGGGTCAAAAGCAGTGAATTCACCGTTACCTTGCTGGTAGTCAACTTCGCGGTTATTGAAGGCTAATCCAGCTTTTAAGTCATATCCGTCACCCAGATAGGTTAAATCGATCTTGGTGGTGTAGTTGGTTTTCTTTACCTGATGATTACGGTTAGCAGCATTGGTCGCATCCAAAAAATTATTCGGGTCCATGGTGTCGTAATCACCATAGTTCACGGTGGCAGCATTACCACTGCTGTAGTCATAGGCATAATAGTGCGGAACAGAACGGTAGTAATATCGGATTTCTTCCCGGTCTGCATCGTTCGCTGCGTAGCCTGTCATGACATCCAGCGCCAAATAGTCGTTAATTTGGAAATCACCAGAGAAGACAACCTGGTCAAAGGTCGACTCGGATACCTGATAGCGACTCTCATACCAGGATGTCACATTATCGAAGCTGGCCGCTTCAAGCACGCGACCAGATTCATCAACAGTAAACGACAAAGGGGTTTGTCCCTGGAAATTACCCGGTGCGCCGCGATTAATAAACCACTCCATGGAGTTGTAGCTGCGACGATCGTTTTCCAGCTCAGAATGCAGAATGTCCAGCGTGAACAGCATGTCGTCATTTGGTTTGAACTGGAACGAACCTGTGGCGCCAATCCGCTTCTGATCGTTTCCGAAGAAGTCGGCACGAGGAAGCCTGGGCACCCACAAACAAGAAATCGCTTCTTCAGCCCCACAATAATTATCTGGAGTGCCATTAATTTCGGTGAGCTGTGACGTATCTCCCCAGGTACCATCGCCAATTTGATAGGTGGGTTGCCAACGCACACTGCCGAAGCCTTCCTGTCTGATAGTTCGTTCAGACAATGCCAGAGAGAAAAGTGCGCCTATAGTGTTATCAGCAAATGTATTACTGATCAGGAAAGCCGTACGCGGATCGACCTCTTCAGTGAGATCGTTATAGCCGCCTTTCAACGATACCGTTGAAGCAAATCCCTGGTAATCGAAAGGTCGTGCGGAATACATATCAACCGTACCAGCAATCCCCCCTTCTTCTATTGAAGCTGTTTGCGTTTTCTGGATATCGATTCGATTAAACAATTCCGATGCAAACACATGAAAGTCAAAAGAACGACTACTGTTTACGGTGACACCGCCTGAATCGAGACCATCACTTCCCGCAGGCACTTCCATGCCGTTTAACGTGGTACGGGTAAAGCCTGGGCTGAATCCACGTAATGTAATGTTACGTCCTTCACCACCCTCTCGGGAAATTGCAACCCCAGGCACGCGCTGAATGGCTTCAGCGACGTTCAGGTCAGGGAACTTACCGATGTCTTCGGCCATGATTGATTCGCGAACGTTTGACGCGTCTCTTTTTGCGTCAAGTGCTTTCACCAGCGCACCGCGAAAGCCCTTAACCGCAATGACTTCAACATCACCGTCTTGCTCTTCAGCCGAATTCTGAGCAGCCTCCTGCGCCGAGGCAATAAAACTGAGTGAAGTAATCGATAAACCTAAGAGTATGCTTTTAGAGAGTTTGCTGTAGCTAAATGTGTGCTTGGATTTCATGTGCTGTCCTTCCCGATTGAACGTTTGGTCGGGCTAGGTGCCGTTCATCCCATGCCCGTATCTCGCACACATTTATATAACATTTAAATTACATTTGCTACCGGTGGCATTAAAATACTTGTTATATATGTAACATTCTATCAAAGAAACCCTAATGAAATTAGAAATAATTGGTAGATATCAGGCTAATAGCAGGATAAACAAGTTACATAATACTGTTAACAAAAACCCAAAATGCCACCGATAGCAAAACAAAATTGATACTATGTTAGTTATGATCTTGCATATTCAACACCCGCTCTATTCCGTCGATGCGGTCTTCACTATGGTGGTTAACATATAACAGCGTGCTTTCCCCGCCTTTGGCAATAATACCAAGCAGTGCGAGCACTTTTAGCCGATTAATTTCGTCCAAACCATTACAAGGTTCGTCCAGGATTAGCAGTGTTGGGTGCTTTACCATGGCGCGCACGATAAGCAGCAAGCGCTGATCAC
Organism: Alteromonas confluentis; assembly: GCF_001757105.1. Classification (GTDB taxonomy): domain Bacteria; phylum Pseudomonadota; class Gammaproteobacteria; order Enterobacterales; family Alteromonadaceae; genus Alteromonas; species Alteromonas confluentis. The sequence goes on along the minus strand of NZ_MDHN01000015.1, from coordinate 208,634 downwards.
CAAATGAAAGCGACTGGAACGACGTGTTCAGCCTATCGGTCATGCCCGCAAGCGCAATCCATTCTCTGGCAAGTTGTTTTTGTTTTACCGTAGGCTGCTCATACAGACCGATACTGTCAAAGAAACCGGAAAGCACCACATGTAACACCGAACTGTTCACCCGATACTGTAAATGAAAGCTATTAGAAACCAGTCCAATGTGCTGCTTGATGTCCCAGATACTTTCACCACTGCCTCGCTTATAGCCAAATACCGTTAGGTCATTGGTGTAGCAGTGTGAATCATCACCGGTGATCATCGACAACAAACAGGTTTTCCCGGAACCATTTGGCCCTACTACCTGCCAGTGCTCGCTTTTGTTTACCTGCCAATTGAGATCCGAAAAGATAACCCGGCCATCGTAACTCACCTTGCCATCTTTCAATGCAACCAGCGTTGTTTCATCGTCGTTCATTTGCGGCGAAGCGCGATCAGCATCCTTGGGTGGCAAGCTCGTTGGCACATTCTCAAGATGCAGCAGATGTTTTATCTGTTCACGATCATCATTGGAGACCACATCCCCCTGAGAAGCCCAGACGACCTTACAATCTTGCATTAACACCAACTGATTGATGAAGCTCGGAATTTCACTCAAGCGATTAACAATGATCACAATCGTCATTTTTCCGCTCAGTTCATCAAGTAACTCGCGCAAAAATGCAGAGGAGGCGGAATCTAGTCCGTCCCAGGGTTCATCGAGAATAAGCAATTGCGGGGCTTCGAGTAGCGTTTTCACCAACAGCGCTTTACGGGTTTCGCCAGTAGACAGGCCAAGAAAGGCATTATCGAGAAAGTGGTTCATGCGCAGGCCAGCCGTGAGTTTATCGAAAAACGCCTGCTGCTCTGCACCGAGTTTACCGCATTCTTTAAGCATCACTTCAGTGGTCGTGCTGGGCACGGGAACCACATCAAGAATATCCGCATCATCCTTTTTCTTTTCTTCGGCGATGAGCGCTTGCTGCTGAGCTGTGCTCACCCAGCCAGTGCTGACTGATACTAAGCGTTCACCCTCTACAACTTCGCCTTGTCCTGCCAGCACCGCCGCTAACGCAGACTTCCCACTTCCATTCGCCCCCACCAGCGCAACGTGCTTAAGCGGTTGAACGTCAAACTGTTCTGTAAACAACGAAAATGTATCGGATAGCGCCACGCGGCACTGCTGTAATGCGATCATAATATCTCCTTTAATGAGAAAATTATGCCTGATAAGTGATGGGCTGCTAAGAAGAATGCGGTAATACATATTCTTATTGCGTTTTAACAAAATGCTGAAATAATGCGCCGTCCGAGCGACGAGGCTTTTCTGGCTCATCCTGTTCGCTCATGGGACATCGAATGAATGTGTATTTGATGGCCAACCCAGTCCAAAACTGGTTGTTGTGCACGTAGTGTGGAGCAAGCAAGGGCAATGAATCCCTGTATTAACTGTGGCGCGTGTTGCGCAACTTTTCGCGTTTCTTTTTATTGGTCTGAGTCCGATCCTTTTGCAGGCGGCTCGGTACCGGCAGAACTAACAGAGAAAATTTCACCCAACCTGGTGGCAATGAAAGGCACAAATCAGCCTTCTCCCCGATGCGTGGCGTTAGCCGGTGAAGTGGGCTCTCAGGTGGGGTGCGGTATTTATGAGCACCGTTCGTCAACGTGCCGAGAGTTTGAAGCGGGAACGGCGGACTGCTTAAAGGCCCGACTCAGGCACGGCATTAATGAGGATCTTATTCCAGTTGTCGCAGCCTGAGCGATGTGAACTGCCACCCCCCTAGTATAAAAACAGAAAAAGCGGGCCTGGCCCGCTTTTTACGTATGCATAATGTTGAACTTACGCTGTTGGCGCTTGTTCTGGCGCAGGACCGTTATCCGTTGCAATTTGCATGTTCGCTATTGGGTTTTGCGTATCGTTAGACAGTTCAACCAAACGGTTCAGCTGACCCAGTGATAACATGATAGCGTACAACGCGCCCAAGAAGCCCTGTTTGTGCAGATCGGTCACGGTTGCTTCTGGCAGTTCCAGTAAACGTTTTTCGTTGATGCTGAACATACCAGTAACGTTACGCTGTTGGCCGTCTTGATAAGTAAGACGAATTTGAATTGGATCAAACAGATTCAGTTCAACAACTTTCGCGATGAAACGTTGCGTCAGCATTTCGCTGTTAGCCAGTTCACCTAAGAACTTCTGACGATTTTCCAGGAACGCAGACGGCGTACCATCTTCATTAAACAACGGCTCACCGTCTTCTGCGCCAACCAGATTACTCTCTTCATCGATGTAAACGCCAAGCTTGTCAGCATCAGGACGAATATCGAAAGGGTAACGCATAATGTTCATTGGCACGTGTGGTGCTTTCCACTTACCTGTTGCCAGGAACAGGTTTTGGTTCTGTTCCATGCCCAGCATAGCAACGGTGTGATAACGATCGCTCTTAGGGTCTTTGATAAATACCAGAGGCATTGTTGCAGCAAGCTGCGCATATTCACGAATAGAAGCTGCAGACAGGTGAGTTTGTTTTGCAAACTCAAATGCACTGTTAACCGCTACTTTTAGCTCTTTGTGTTTTTCTTTATTCAGCGGAATGTAGTTAATAGCCATAAATCTGTTCTCATTACGTTTATTGGTGGTAATCAATTGTGGAATTCGCCAGAGGAAATGCCCTATTGGTGAAAGCCTGCAGTCCCTGCGCACGCGACCACTAACAACTCTGGTCAATGGACTCACCAAACACAGATGAGGAGAGGATTACCACGAAGATTATTCTTGTTGCCTGCTTAAGACTGGCATGAGTCTGTAAAACAGGTTGCCAAGCAGTATCCCGTATTTACCGTCTTAAGTCACGCCCTGAGAACCATATCAAAATTTAAACTTTTATTACAAGCCTCTTTCTTGTCAGTAACAACCCGCTCCTGCAAAGGCTTGCTCGCAGGGGCGATACCGACATCCACCGGAAAAAATTACCATTGCACCGGCTATTGATGATTAGGTGATTGTGGCATCGCGCAATATTTCGTAGGCTGAAGAAAATAAAAATTAAAAGGCTTCATCATGGGTCCACTTCGCACACTTTCCACCTTAATTGGTCTGAGCTTTCTCAGCCATCCCGTTTTTTCTGCACCAGAAGCAGCGTGGCCTTATGCCGCTGACATTCCTGCATCACAAACCTTAGATGTGGGCTTGGCTGGAGAACAGCCCGTTGATATTGCACGCTTTCTTCTTGCCCGAGGGGCATCGCAAAGTAGCATAAACAGTACCGGAAACCAGATGGCGTTTGTCGATAACGTTACCGGGCGTCGCCAACTCTGGATCAAGAACCTTCCTGACGGACAGGCGAAGCAATTGACCTGGGGAAATGGCATTTCATTTTACGCTTGGCACCCCGACGGACAGCGCTTAATTTACGGCGCTGACAACAATGGCGACGAGCGGGAAGCTTTCTTCATTCTGAATGCCGATGGCTTAAAAGAAAAAGTTTTACTGCCTTACAGTGACGGCTTTCGTTCATTCGGCAGTTTTTCCAACGACGGAGAAAAATTCACTTACGCATCGACAGAGCGCAACGGCCGGGATTTTGATATCTACCTGCACGATATGAAAACAGGTGAGAACAAAATGATATTTCAGGCTGAATTTGGATACTTTCCACAGGCGTGGCGACCCGGTTCTGACGAAATTATCGTGACAGAGACCCGGGGCGAAGATGCCGAAGACGTTTATATGTTGTCTGCAGAAAGTGGGGAACTTCGTCCGTTGTTTAAACCTGATGTAGCTGCCGCTTTTAGCGAGTTTCACTGGACCGACGATGGCAGCAAGTTATATTTCGTATCGAATTTAAACCGTGAGATGAAAGCCATTTTCGCTTACGACCCAGCCAGCAAAAAAACCAAACAGGTTATTGGTAGCCAGTTCGATATTGATGACTTTATCGTTTGCGGACAGGATTCCATGCTTCTGTGGACCGAGAATCGCGACGGTATCGATACCCTGCTGAAGAAACCGGTTGGCAGTATTGAAACCAGCGAAATTCCGCTGCCAGACGGCGATTACTCAATTAGCTGTACCAAAGACAGCACCAATGTTCTGGTTAGCATTAACAGTGCAACTTCGCCGGGTGAGGTTTATCTTATCGACGCGCAGAGTAGGCAGCAAACCGTAGTGTATCGTGCTGAAATGGCCGGTATTTCCCGTAAGAACCTGGTTAACCCAGTGCAGGTTAGCTTTCCGGCTCGTGACGGTGTCACACTGCACGGACAACTCTATATGCCCAAAGGGCAAGAAGGCCAAGCTCCGGTGGTTATTGATGTTCACGGAGGCCCAACTTCTCAGGCCAAAATGGGCTGGCAACCGCTAACGCAGTACCTGGTTGGTAAAGGTATTGCCGTGCTCGATATCAATGTGCGTGGCTCTACCGGCTACGGCAAAACATTCACCCGTTTAGATAACCAGGAAAGACGTCTCGATAGCGTGCGCGACCTGGTCGATGCGCTAACGTGGATGAAAACAGACAAACGTTTAGATGCCAACAACGCCGCGGTGATGGGTGGCTCTTACGGCGGTTACATGGTGAATGCGGTAATGGGTAAATACCCCGATGCTTTTAAAGCCGGCGCCTCGTTTGTTGGGGTATCAGACTGGGTACGAGCGTTAAAAAGTGCATCGCCTGCCCTCATGGCGTCAGACCGCATTGAGTATGGCGATATCCGTGAACAAAAATGGCAGGACTTTTACGCCGTAAACTCACCAATCAACACCGTTAACGATATTAAAGCACCGATGTTTTATGAGCATGGCGCTAACGATCCCCGTGATCCGGTAACAGAATCCGATCGCATGGTAAAAATCCTTCGGGACAAAAACATACCTGTCACTTATTTGCGCTTTCCTGATGAAGGCCACGGCGTAAGTAAGCTGGAAAACAGGATTATTTTTTATCGGGAACTCGCTGCATTCTTAGAGCAGCACTTAAAAACACAATAATGATGAAGGGAAATAACATGGGGCGACTCAGCAACACAATCGTAGCAAGGAAATCGACACTGGCGCTTATCATTCCAGCCATGCTGTCACTGGCAAGTTTCAGCAGTCATGCAGATGCGCCAATCAAAGTATCGGCGCAGGCAAACCAGATTGCGCAAGAGAATATCATTGTCGACGGGCATATTGACGTACCTTACCGTGTGCATAAAAAATGGGAAGATGTCAGCGTTGCCACCGAAGGCGGTGACTTTGATTACCCTCGTGCGAAGAAAGGCGGACTTACCGCGCCTTTCATGTCGATTTACGTGCCAGCGAGTTTAGACAACTCTGCGGAATCTACCGCCGTTGCTCACCAGTTGATCGACTTGGTTGAAGCCATGGTGTATCGCTCACCGGATAAATTTGCTATCGCAAAGTCGGTCGCAGATGTAAAAGCACAATTTAAGAAAGGCTTAATCTCCTTACCAATGGGTATGGAAAACGGTTCCCCCTTACAAGGCAGCATGGAAAACCTGAAGACCTTTTACGAGCGTGGTATACGCTATATCACCCTCGCCCACTCGCTCAGCAACCATATTTCTGATTCATCTTACGATTTACGTCGTCAGTGGCACGGTTTGAGCCCATTCGGTAAAGAAGTGGTAGTAGAGATGAACAATTTAGGCATCATGGTAGACATCAGTCACGTGTCAGATGAAGCCTTCTATCAAGCCATTGAAATCAGCAAGGTGCCGGTTATTGCTTCCCACTCATCCTTACGTAAATACACGCCAGGTTTCGAGCGGAATATGGATGACAAGATGGTGAAAGCACTGGGAGAAAATAACGGTGTGATCATGATTAACTTTGGCTCTAGCTTTGTTTCCAAAGAAACCCAGGATTGGCGCAATAATCTGACTAAGCGCAAAAATGCGTTAATCAAGGAAGTGGGCGAAGATAGCCCGCAGGTGGCTGAATTTGATGAGAAATATCGTAAAGAGAACCCTTATCCGTATTCCACGCTTGAGCAGGTGCTGGATCATATCGACCACGTGGTGGAACTGATCGGCATTGACCATGTTGGTATTGGGTCTGATTATGATGGCGTAGGTGATTCACTGCCGGTGGGCTTGAAAGATGTATCGTCTTACCCGAATCTCATTCAAGGCATGTTAGATCGCGGCTATTCTCGTGCAGACATTGAGAAAGTACTCAGCGGCAACCTGCTACGGGTATGGTCTGAAGTAGAAGAATACGCCGCCAGCCACTAATCCGCTCAGTAAAAAACTCAGCAATAAAAACATGCCGACGCACAGTAACGTGTGTCGGCATTTTTTGTTCACAGGCTCTCGTATCTAAACACCACTCATACTGTCGGGCGAAATTGCACAGCCATCGCGTAACCGTTGCGCACGTGCTTTATTTCAAACAATCCAAAATCACGACTTAGCGCTTGCCCTTCACTAAGGGTATTCCCCAGATTTTTTTTCAGAAACTCATTCAACGTCAACTCCATCTCGTCTTCCGGCAATGGGAAATCCAGATTATAGGCGTGACTGATTTCACTCATTTTAGCAACCCCTTTTATGACCAGTTCGCTGCGGGAGAAATGGGCTTTCTCCAGACCTTGTATGTGTGAAAAGATATTGTCGACAAAAGGCTTCAGGCCCGGCCGGATAAGAATAAAAATGTGATCGCCCGGTAACAGCATGGTAGAACCCCGTGGCGGAAATACCGCGTCGCCTCGGGTGATCATCGCCACCACCGCCCCTTCTGGTAACGCAAGTTCGCCCAGAGTGCGGTTTACCGCCTTGGCTTTATCACCCAGGGTGTACTGCACGATATCAGCGTTTACATCACCCAGAGAGCTAATTTCCAATGTGGCTGAGGGCGTGACCGGGGCACTTTCCAGCAACTTCAGCTTTCGCGCCATCCACGGTAGCGAAGAACCTTGCAAGGTGGCGGATATTAGCACCACAAAGAACACCACATTAAAAATCAAATACGCTTGTGGAATGTCGAACAGCAAAGGAAATATCGCCAGAATAATTGGAACAGAACCCCGAAGCCCAACCCAGGATAACAGGCCTATTTCGCGCTTGTTAAAACCTGCCATCACCATAAACGGCGCCACTGCCAGCGGCCGTGCGACAAATATCAGTACGGCGGCAATCAGCAAGCCTTCTGCCCAGACATCGAGCAGAGATTTGGGATTCACCAGCAACCCCAGCATGACAAACATGCCTATTTGACTCATCCACGCCAGACCATCGTGAAACATGAAGGTGGCGCGTTTGAGCACAAACCGACTGTTGCCAATGAAAACACCGGCAATAAAAGTTGCGAGGAAGCCGCTGCCGCCAAGACTTGCCGATACCCCGAACGTAAGGAAACCGCATACGGCAACCAGCACTGGATACAACCCAGGCGCCCCCAGCGTAATACGGTTAATCAGCTTCACTGCAAGCCAGCCAATGCTTAAACCCACCAGCGTACCAATGCCCATTTGCATAGCAAATAGCATGGCTAAATCCCAACCCGGCTCCATTTGGTGCGTAAGAAGTTCAAGAATGCCCACGGTAAGGAAGATTGCCATGGGGTCGTTGGAAGCACTTTCAATTTCCAGGGTGGCTTTTAAGCGCGGGCTCAGATACACACCGGCATTACGCAAAATGGAAAATACCGCCGCCGCATCGGTTGAACCCACAATGGCGCCTATCAAAAAGCCCACCATGGGCGGCACACCGAGAATATGGGCAGCAGCAAAGCCAGTTACCCCGGCGGTAATTGCCACACCTAAGGTTGCCAGTATGGATGCGGGCTTCCACACTAGCTTAATGGAAGAAAATGAGGTTTGCAGACCACCATCAAACAGGATCATCGCCAATGCCAGCGTACCTAATGCATGGGCTACACCAGCATTATCGAAAGATAAGCCAAGGCCGTCTTCGCCGGCGAACATTCCCACCAGCAGGAATACCACCAGCAGAGGTAATCCGAGTCGGGGTGACAATTTACTCGACAGTATGCCGACAAAGAGTAATACCGATGCGATAAGGATTTGATAATCAATGGCAAACATACCGGTACTCCTTTAAACCTCAGCCATGTGTTTCGTGTTCCTACAGTAATAACAGACCCTGTTGGCAGGGTAATCGTTCACAATGCAGAGCCATTATGGCTCTGCATTGTCAGTGTTAGGGAATGTGCGCCAGCGACTCCCTGATTTCTTCTGAGGTTGGACGCAGTTGCGCCAATCCTTTTGCCTCACGGCGTTTACCGAGGTAATAAAGAATAGGTGATGCAACAAATATAGAGGAACTGGTGCCAATAACGATGCCAAATAGCATGGGCAGCGCAAAACTCGCGACCGACGCCCCGCCAGCAATGCCCATAGGTAACAATGCCAGCAACGTGGTTAATGAGGTAAACACCGTACGGCTTAACGTTGCGGTGATACTGCTATTGAGCACCTCCTCAATGGGTTTATCCGGTGTCATACGGAATCCTTCCCGGATCCGGTCAAATACCACGACCTTATCGTTGATAGAATAACCAATCAGTGCCAATAAGGCTGCCACCGCAGTAAGATTGAACTCCAGCCCGGTGAGCGCAAAGAAACCAATGGTTTTGGTGAGGTCTAGCGCAATGGTGGCGGTGGCCGCTAAAGCAAAGTGACTTTCGAAGCGCAGCCATAAATAGGCCAGAATGCCACCACCTGCAATCAATACCGCTAAAATAGAAGCATCTGCAAAGCCACCACTGACTTTTGAGCCCACCATATCAACGCGAGGAAAGGTTGCATCTTTATCAAGGCTTTGCACGACCTGTTTTACTGCTGCTACCTGACCCGACTGCGCGACCTGATAGCTCGTATCGGGTTCAGATTGCTCGGTATTCACACCTTCCGCATTGGCCGTACTTGGACTGTCTGCAACGGGCACACGAATCAGGTAGTCCCCCTGATTACCAAACTCCTGTATAGACACGCCTTCGATACCATTGGCTTCAAAAGCGCTGCGCAGTTCATCAACCTGGACGTGCTGCGTACTTACCTCGACCAGTGTGCCACCAGTAAAATCAACACCATACTGTAAACCTGGCGTGAAAAAGGCCACCACTGAGGCCACCGACAAAAATGCAGAAACACATAGGCCGGTGACTCGTCCCCGAAGAAAGTTTATCGGGGTTCCGGCTTTTCGCGTGAACCAACCATAGCCAGGGAACTGCAGTACCTGACGCTCTTTCCCGCGGGTGACGGCTGAGATTAGCAATCGGGTGACCGCGATAGCGGTGAACATACTCGTAAACAAACCAATGCCAATGGTAATGGCGAACCCTTTCACCGGGCCGCTACCGAACATAAACAGCAAACTCACAGCAATGAGTGTTGTTAGGCTGGAATCGAGAATCGTTGACCACGCTTTGTCGAAGCCAGCCCGGATAGCCGTACCCGCGGGTTTACCACGCCGGGATTCTTCCTTTATGCGCTCGTTAATCAGAATATTGGCATCTACCGCCATGCCCAACGTCAGAATTATCCCTGCGATACCGGGCAACGTGAGAGTGGCACCAAACACACTGAGCACACCAAACAACATACCAATGTTAATTGCCAGGCTGGTACAGGCAATTACGCCCCAACGGCCGTACAGTACCACCATCAGAGCCAACACCATGGCGGCACCAATGAGGCCGGTGGTTAATCCCATTTCAATAGCATCACTGCCTAAATCCGGCCCAACCGTACGCTCTTCAATAACATGCAGAGGCATAGGTAATGCACCTGCACGCAGTAAAAGCGCCAGCTCTTTAGCTTCGTTAGCGGTGAAGTCGCCGCTTATTTCACCGCCACCTGCGCCAATAACCGCCCGGATCACCGGTGCTGTAATGACTTTGCCGTCGAGCACCACAGCCAAAGGCACACCAATATGCGAACGGGTCATGTCTGCAAACAAACTGCCACCTACACTATCGAGTTTAAAATTCACGACAGGGTTGCCGGTATTGGGGTCGAACGCTAGCTGGGCATCACTGATGTGTTCGCCTTCCATCGCCACCCGCTTTTCCAATGTGTAGGTGGTGTTCCCTTGCATGTCGGGAACACGAATAACACCGGTTCGCTGACTGCCGTCGGTCACCCAGTGGAAGCGCATTTGCGCGGTGGTGCCAAGGAGATCTCGAATAGCTGAGGGGTCAGTCACACCCGGCATTTGAACTAATACACCGTCATCGCCCTGCCGGGAGATACTGGGATCGACAAGACCGGTTTCATCCAGTCGGCGGCGCACCACTTCCACACTACGCGCCATGGCATCGTTCACCAGCGCGGTTTTGTATTCATCGGTTAGCGCAACCGAAATCACATTGTCGTTGCGGTCTATCGCGAACTGAGGTTTACCCTCGGTGCTGTAGCGATAGGCCGTGAGAATATCCCACGCCTTCTGCGCATTAGCATTCGCCATCAAGGTGAACTGAAGGTGATTTTTCGCCGCCGACTGTACCTGATAGCGAATACCAGCATCGCGAAACTGTTTAAACAGACTTTCACGCATATCGTCAAAGGCTTTGTCGAACAGCGGGGCCGTATCGGCAGTGAGCAAAAGATGGGAGCCACCCTGTAAATCCAATCCCAGCGATAGCTGATTCTGGGTATACCACTCTGGCAGTTTCTGCTGCGCAGAAGCGGGGAGCAGGTTAGGCAAGGCGCTGAATAGGCCAAGCAAAATTACGAGCACGTATATCACGCCCCGTACGGAGAATTTTTTCATGTTTATCCTTAGAAATTGTCAGCAAAATGGGCGTTTAGCCCGTGAAAGCGAAAGTTCTAAGGTTGAGGTGGTGCACGTAGTAAGGGGCGGAACCAGCGAAACGCCGGTGTGAATAAAACGGAATAAACCGACTCACTTACAATGCCACGAAGGTGCCAGTGTACTGCCGGTTGAGGATAGTTTTGCTCCGTCCATTCAGTACCATTACCCTCAAAGCTAACACGAGACGCTTTAGGTAAGGTTTGTCTTGAGGGCAGCAAATCTGTGCGCGAAAGTACCAGGCCACCGTAATGCTCAAAGGGCGCGTAATTCGTCGACGTATTACCAGTAAACCGGTGACCACTGTTTGCTGCAGCAGCTAACACCAGGAACAACAAAAAAGCGGACACAAATTGCATGGTCCGGCTGGCTTGCCTGTTCGGTAGTGGTGTGTGATTCACGGTTTAATTCTTCTGTTTGCGGACGCAAGAATAGGCAGACCGCATTATCTGTGCATCAGATATGGGAGCGAAGGGCTGAAATTCAATATCAGCCCTGCGGCCATTACACATAATCAATGAGATCGACACCAAAAAAGTTGTCGATGGCGCATTGCCACTCCCCGCCCTCACTTTTACGAAACACGTAAATGGCTTTTTTATAGTCGCAGCCCATCTTGTCGATGGCCTGTTTGCTGTTCAGGTACAACTTACTGATCACCAACGCGGTATCGCCCGCTTCAATCACCACCTCATCACCATGGGACACCACATGTTCTGGCATATAGCGAGACTTAAACTCGTGTAACGCGCCGTGAATATCGCGGTGCTCAGAGATAAATGGCTTATCTACCAGCACAGCGTCATCTTTATAGAGTTGCTGCAATGCGGCGGCATCATTGCTATTTACAGCCTGATGCAACGCATGTAACTGCTGGGATATTGGGTGGTTCATGGTCTGTCGTCTCCTGGTTTATAACCACGAAGACGAAATAAAAAACCCGCCTTCGCGGCGGGTTTAGTGTATTTATTTACGTACTAGCAAACCCGCCCATTTCTAAGAATAGCGAGTAGAATAATGAGAGCGATGTGAGTTGCCTTGATAGCGCTGGTAGTAAGGTTCATTATTTTTCCTGTACGTGATGCCTAAAAGGTAATCGTTATGGCATGTGGAGTCAATTGGCTTTTCAGCCTTTTTCCGCCACTTCATCAACAAAGCTACCTAACATCATAATCATCTGCCGGAACAGCGGGTTTGCCTGCGGTGCGGCGCAGTTGTCTCGCAAGTCCACGTTGCTATCGTCGAAATGCATGTCTACCACCATTTTGCTGTTAACCACGACGTCGGCATGACAAGTTTTGAAACTCTCATCAATAACAAAGAAGGTATTTGTTTTGGTGGTCGTGTGCGCCATCAAGGTCTCAATGCCCACAATGGGCGTAGTGGTATCGGCCTGCGAATGGGCTGCAAATACCGGTATATCGATGGTTTTACCGTCTTCGTATTGTTCGCGTATATCGTTAATGACATCCATTAACTCCAGCCCGGAGAAGCTAGCAATAGTCGGGTATTTATACGGATTGGGCCCTTGGGTAACATAGGTGCCGTCGATCATCCGGGCAACCAGACTAATTCCCCAGATTTTTGACAACCGCTCTACCCCGCTATCCAGCGCCAGTGCACCAGAGAATAACATTAACCCTTTGATATTATCCGGGTGATGAAGATAGTGCTGTACCGACAGTGCCCCACCTGTCGAAAAACCGCCGAGGAAAATGTCGTCGCCAAACTGGGGGGCCAGCGCCATCACATCATTCAAATGTGCTGCCCAGCGCTCATCGAGCTGGCTATCACTCATTTCATCATCGGCCTCTAGCTGACCATGCCCGACGTTCAGCGGCACAATCACGTTAAACCCTTTGTCGTAAAGCGAGCGGGCAATGCCCGTCATATAAAAGGGCGAGTCACTCAGACCGTGGAGCAGTACGGCCACTTTCGCGGTTTTATTTCCGTGATGAAGGATATAGGGCGCATTTCCGTCGTTTCGCAGGGCCGGTGAACACACATCGAATCGCGTCACTGAACGGTTCATACAGGCTCGCACCTGCCCTAACCGCTCTTCATACAAATGACTGAAAGCGGCGAATCCGTCATTCAGTTCGTTTTCCTTTGCGGTTGTTGTGGCGCTAATAACCAACAACAGTGCACTGAATAAGGCAGCCTTAGACACTCGCCTCTCCTTCTCGCTGGTATAAATATTGATAACCTCTTAATAGTAACAGATAAAAACCGGTTTAGGATGGTTATGCATTGGATAAACGGTGTGCAGATACGGTTTATTTGCACCGGTAGCCCAGAAATAAAAGGTATATTATTTTATCCCTGAATATTCCGTAACATGCGGCGGTGGCATTCAGTTTTGACTACTATCTCACCAACTGGTTACTGCAGCCACAATCGGCTGTAATGCCTGTAGTAAATCTGTTGAAAAAGGCAAAGCGGCGTGAAAACCCGTGACGCAAAGCCTCCGGTCTACCGTCTGTGTAGCAGACCACGATAGCGGGGTTACCGAACAAACATAGTTCTTCGGGACTTAGGTTCACTTTTTCAGTCACATTCATTAGCTGCAGTGGTTGCTGTAGCGAACGTTGAGGAACTGACAATGATCGTGTTAGTTGGTGGCGAAAAAGGCGGCAGCGGAAAAAGCTGTCTCGCACAAAACATCGCTGTATATTTACGAACTGAAAAAAATGCCAGCGTGCTGATGGTCGACTGCGACCCTCAACGCACCACGTCAGACTGGATACAGGAACGCAAGGCAAACGAAAAGTTACCTTCGATTAACTGCGTTCAGCTATACGGAAAGATCCGTAATGAGCTTCTCAGTCTGCGCGAACATTACGATTTTGTCGTTATCGACTGCGGTGGTCAGGATAACCTCGCTCTGCGCTCATCCATGGCGGTGGCTGACCACATTCTTATTCCTTTGCGTCCGAAACGTCGCGACCTGAAAACCGTACCTCATATGGAAGACATTTTATCGACGTGTAAAATGGTTAACCCCACTATGAATGCGGCATTCGTTATCACCCAGTGTCCTTCCCTTCCTTCTCTGGCCAGTCGCATATTAGAAGCCAAAGAGGTCTGCCGCTCTTTTGAAGTGCCGGTGTTGGATGCCGTGACATTCAGTCGCAATATGTATGATGATTCTGAGGAATCCGGCCAGTCGGTAATGGAAAGTGAGCCTACCGGCAAAGCATCGTCGGAAATTCGCAGTATTATCGAAGAGCTTCTGTCCCGGGGTAAGGGGGAATCTTATGAGCCTTTGCAGTCTCAAAAAATCCACGCCGTCAGCTAAACCTGCGGCGCCGGTCAGTATTGATAGTTTTATTGACGATGCGCTCACCTACGCTGCTGGTAAGCCCTCGGGCGCAAAGCTTTACGCGTTGCCAGAACCCGCCCCCGTTGTTACAGCGTTGCCTGCGGGCCCCATGCGTAGAGCCACCTTCACGCTAACGGAAGATGCCATTAATAAACTGGGCGAGTTATCAGAAACGACCGGGATATGTCGTTCCAGATTAATCAGGATCTGGATTGAAAAACAAATTAACGGCGAGATAGAGTCTGTTCTCACCGACAATACCCCCTGATTTTTATTCTGCCGTAATAATAAGGCATTTCACAATACGGAGTGACATGGAGTGCTCTCCGACCACCCAGGGAAGCATTTAATGCTTCCCTTTGCTGTTAACTTTTTCAAGACAGGATGATGATGAAGAGTTTCTGGTACCGCAGTATTATTGTACTCACTGCGTTTTGTAGTTTTTGTACTGTGGCCAATTCACAAGACTATGACCTGGCCGACAACACCACACCGGTATTCAGTAAGCAACTTACAGAAGAACAAGCTGCCTACCTGGCAAAAACCAGTGCCGATGCTAAGTTGGCAATTCGTACCCTCTCACTTGAAAAACAACAGTTGGTGGCAACACAGGAACTCGCGGCACTCAGACAACGCAGTTTGTACAATATGTTTGTATTAGGTTCGCTGGTATCTGCCCTTCTGCTCATCTTTTTGTGCTGGGGACGCTACGAACAGTATCGTCAAAATCGTTTCCTTGCAGCACAGATAAAAGCCCGTACCAGTGAACTCGAATTAAAAAATACCGAATTAGAAGCAGCCAACAAAGCCTTAGAAAGAGTGAGCATGCGCGATCCGCTCACGGGACTCAACAACCGCAACTTTTTGAATGCCCATCTTCCTGGTGAAATTACGCGAGTGCAGCACTATTACGCCAGTGCTGAGCATCTACAACATGCAACCAAACAAGATTTGCTATGTTTTCTGGTCGATATCGACCACTTTAAACGGATTAACGATGAATACGGTCACCTTGCTGGCGATCAGGTCCTCGTACAGTTCACTCAGGTGTTAAAGACACTATTTCGAAGCACCGATCTGTTAGTGAGATGGGGAGGAGAAGAGTTTCTGATCATCTGTCGTCAGGCCGATAGAAGAGAATTGACCGATTTGGCAAATCGATTGATTGAAGCGGTAAGGCAAAAGCGGTTCATCGTGGCTAACGGAGAGGTTATCCATCTTACCTGCAGTGTGGGATTTTCGGCATTGCCGCTATGGCCGGAACGTTCAGCAGCATTTAGTTGGGAGCAAACCTTTTCTCTCACCGACTACTGCCTATATGCCGCGAAAATTTCTCAGCGGGATTGTTGGGTTGGCGTAGAAAACGCGACTGGCGCGTTTCACCCAACAGATGAGCTTACGCCCATTGCACATAGATTTGGTATTAGCGGCACAAATGTCAAAACGTCGTTGAATAATCTAGCCAGCATCTACTGGCCAGATTAAGCCTTCGTTCTAACGCCTCAACAACGCGGCTTTACGTATGCGCAGACTAAACGCCAGTCTTTATATCTTCCATGTGATATTTGTCAATCAGGGAATACAGTGTAGGACGGGTAACACCCAGTAACTCCGCTGTTTTTGACATGTTTTTGTCTGCCGTTTGGTAGGCTCGACGAATGGCACGGCTTTCCGCCATTTCTCTCACTTCGCGTAAATTCAGCGTTTCTGGCTCAGCGTCACCTCGCGGTGCCATTAAGCCGAGATCTTCAGCTTGCACCACCGAGCCTTCCGCCATAATAACCGCAGACTTCAGCTTATTTTGCATTTCACGAATGTTGCCAGGCCACTTGTGCGCCAGCATGGCTTGAATAGCATTGTCTGAGAAACTTTTCGCTTTCGCGTTAAATTCTTCTCGATAGGTGTTAAGGAAGGTTCGCGCCAACAGAATAATATCCTGTTCCCGCTCCCGCAAAGGCGGAATGAAAATAGGAATTTCACCTACGCGATAATACAAATCCTCACGAAATGTTTCGTCGGCAACCATCTGTTGTAAATCACGGTGCGTTGCACAGATCACCCGAATATCAACCGGAATTTCGGCACGGCCGCCCACTCGCTCAATCACTCGCTCCTGTAAGAAGCGCAGCATCTTGGCTTGTAGACCAATAGGCATATCACCAATTTCATCGAGGAACAGTGTGCCGCCCTGAGCCGTTTCGATTTTACCCAAGGTGGTTTTGTTGGCGCCGGTAAATGCGCCCTTTTCGTAACCAAACAGCTCACTTTCCAGCAAGTTTTCCGGAATAGAGGCACAGTTAATTGCAACAAAAGGCTTATCTTTACGGGGGCTATGTTCGTGAATGCTGCGTGCAAACACTTCCTTACCGGTACCACTTTCTCCCTGCAGCAGTGTGCTTATGTCGGTACCAGCAATCTTCTCCGCTTTGCGCATTACCGCTTGAATGGCATCGGAATTACCAATGATTCTGCCCATGGCAGGACGCGCCTTCGCCAAAATCCTGTTTTGGTGCTCCAGGTTGGCCAGGTTCAGTGCGCGCTGCACCAACAGCTTGATGGTGTCTGAATCAATTGGCTTTTGATAAAAGTCGTAAGCGCCAAGGTCGATGGCTTTAAGCGCATTTTCTTTATCGTTATTGCCTGTTACCACAATCACTTTTGTGCGTGGTGCCAGTGCCATAATTTCTTCAAGGGTTTTAAGCCCTTCTGACGCATTGGCGGGATCAGGCGGCAAGCCAAGATCCAAAGTTACAACCTTCGGTTCGTGACGACGTAACTGAGCAATAGCCGAGGTTCTGTCATCAGCAAAGACCACATCGTAATCAGTAAAGCTCCATTTCAACTGTTTTTGGATGCCGAGGTCATCGTCGACAACAAGAATCGTATCGGTCATTCTTAAAATTCCATAAATAGTATTACGTTATGGGAACAGTGAGTGTTGTTAGTCCAGTGGAAACACCAGGGTAAAACAACTTCCCTTTCCAACTTCGCTATCTACTGACAATTTTCCGCCAATAGATTGCATATAATTTCGTGCGTCATAGGCGCCAATCCCCATGCCCGCGTTTCCTTTAGTGGTATCGAATGGCTTAAACAGGCGCTGTTCTATAAAGGCTTCGTCCATGCCACAGCCATTGTCTTCTATACGCACAATTTGCTGCTGGCTGGCTGGGTCGCATTCAAGAGTGATGCGCACAAACCCTTCGGAGGACGTTGCTTGTTGCGCATTGCTTACCAAATGGTACATCACATTGCTAAATTTCTCAGGATCGACCACTACATTTTCTTCGCTTTCTACTTCAATGGTAGGCAGAGGCTGCAAAGACTGACAACGGCTATCCATTAAGCGATTGATCAAATCGGAAAGCTTATGCGCCGAAAATACACCGGTTTCATCAACCTTCTTCTCCGTAAGCTGGCGCAACATTTTATCCATTCTGGCCTTAGTATAATGCAGGGTTTCAAAGGTATCTTCAATAAACTCTGGGTTATGTTTATGCTGCTCGGCATTACACAGAATAAGGTCGATTTGCGCCATGACGTTTTTTAGGTCGTGTAATACGAAAGCCGACATGCGGTTAAACGCAGCAAATTGCGCATTTTCTGCCACGGCGTTGGCGGCTTCGTGGTGAAGTAAGTAAGTACCAACCTGCTCGGTAACCGCGTTAAGATAGTCCCGCACTTCCCAGTTCAGTGCCAGCGCTTCGCTTTCTTTGGCTTTCAGCAATGCGAAGCCCCAAATTTTTTCGCGATTGAACAATGGCAGCGCCAGTTGAAAACGACAGGCTTTAAGCCTTTCCCGATCGAGTTGTAAGCCATTATATTCAAACGGCTTAGATGCGTATTCATCAATATCTACCAGCCAGTTAGTCTGCTGGCAGAATGGCATCAGTTGCTTGACGATGTCGGCTTCTTCCGGCAACAGCTTGTCGAAATTTTCATTGGCAACCACATCAAAATCGATGCCGTTAGATTTAAGCAGTAACCCATTTTCATAGTTAATCGCCCCGAGCAACCCGTGAAGCGCATTGCCGTAAACGTCTGGGGCGGTGCTACCGTCTGTCGACGAGAGTGCTTGCGTGAGTTTTACCCACTCTACCCGGTAGTCAAATTGGTTAGCGAAAAAGTGTTTGGTTATAAACACTTTAATGCGGGTACGAATACTGTTCGAAATTACCAGCGTGATCAGCAATGCCATCGACAGCACCACCAGCACGGTCTGAATGGTTGAACTCCAATTACCGCCGATAAAATTCACCACATAACCCGCTAACGCCATCACCAGCAAGTAAATACCCGCCACCAACAGTAAAGAACTGTGCAGTACCACTTCCCGGGAGATAAAGATATCGACGCCCCAGTGCTTAATGCGACGAATAGCGACAATCAGCAATGGCATCATCAACAGATAAATGTAACCACGGGATACGAGATAGATAAGCTCTATTTGCGTGACCATGGTGGCATTCGCATACATGACGAATTCAAATAAATGAATGGCACCGAGATACAGCACCAGCGGCTTGAACGCCCACTGGTTTTCGCCTGATTGACGATAGAGCACCTCGAGTAAAATGAGCACTTCTAACGACAGAACAGTTAAAAACAGGAATTGCCAGGTATGCGGAATAACGGTAATGAGTGGCGCCACCAGCGCCAGAGCGGGCGGCGTAAGGATTGCAATGGTGGCAGGCCGTCGTAGCACCTGCCAAAGGTTGTCAAAGTTGTCTTGCAGACAACCGGCAATGAACAACAGCCAAACGAGTTGCTTCAGTGAGTCTGCGATGAGCAACTGTTTCACCGAAATAGGGCCGGTGAGCTGAGTAACAAAACTCAGCGACCACACCATGGTCGCCATGGTAGCAAGTACCAGCAAGTGTTTGGCAAGCCCTGACTTGCGCACAGTGAACAACAGCAGCAAAAGCACAAAATACCCGGCTGCATTCAGACCGTAACCAATATCAGAAATCATGACTTCCCTATTTCATCGTTCCAACGCGTGTCGCGCTTATTATCGTTTTTTTATTACCAGGCTGCCGATAGAGTAACCCGCGCCAAAAGAACATAGTACGCCAACATCACCCGCGCTGAGATCTTGATGATGTAACGCGAAGGCGATAACCGACCCTGCAGACGCGGTATTGGCGTAGCGGTCTAGCACGATGGGCGCCTCATCGGCGGTAGCGTCGCGCCCTAAAAGGCGCTTGGCAATCAACAAGTTCATATTGATGTTGGCTTGATGCAACCACCAGCGGCGCACATTTTCAGGCTTCAAATCATGTTTAGTCAGGTGGTCTTCTATATGGCTGGCCGCCATAGGACAAACCTCTTTAAAGACTTTCCGACCCGCTTGATGAAATAGCTTATCTTCGCCATAAGGGTCTGCGTCGGTTGCTCGGCTCATGTAGCCAAAGTTCGAGCGAATATTGTTGGAAAACTGGGTGACCGCTTTGGTACTTAAAATTTCAAACTGATGCGCAGACGTGGCCGTTTCTGCAGATTCCAGCACGGTAGCCGTTGCTACATCACCGAAGATAAAATGGCTGTCACGGTCGGTGTAATTGACCTGCGGCGACACCAGTTCTGGGTTAATAACCAACACGGCCCGAGCATTCCCCGAAGCCACCATTTCCCAGGCTCTGTGCATACCAAAAGTTGCCGCGGAACAGGCAACCAGCATGTCAAAACCAAAGCCCTTAATGCCTAACTGGTTTTGCACTTCAATGGCAATAGCCGGGTACGAACGCTGGGTGTAAGCACATGACACAATCACCGCGTCGATGTCTTCAGGCGATTTATTCGCCGCAGCCAATGCTTTTTTGGCAGCTTCAAGGGCAATTTCAGCCTGTTGTGACAGCTCGTCGTCGCCGCGTTCAGCAATATCTGGGCGCATACGATTTACATCAAGTGCACCCTCTTTGCAGTAAATATATCGCTGTTTAATACCCGATGCTTTTTCGATAAATTCTGCGCTGGAATGGGGTTTAGCAGTCAATGTACCTGCTTCAATGTCTGCCGCATTTTCTTCATTGTATTTATCAGCGTAGGCATTATAGCTGGCAACCAGTTCTTCATTGGTAATGACGTGTTGTGGAGTCCACAGGCCCACACCACTAATAACAACGTTTTCTGACATGAATAGCTCTCTTTTTATCTGTCGTGACACATGTGTTCTGAAACCTGCATGGCTAAAAGTTAGACTTCACGCAGGCTGGAGCAAAAACCGTTCAGGTAAATCGGTTGGGTTTTGCGTAGCTTAGCGTTTTAGACATCAAAAGTCATGACACTTCAGATAAACAAAAACCCGGGGCCGTTACCGGAACCCGGGTTGATCATGTAAGTAAAATCGTCGAACAGGTTAGTTCGCAGTGACCTGCCAAAGTGTAACAGAACCACTCACTTCGTTGCCGACAATCAGCAGAGGTTCACCGGTAGGACTTTGTTCCGCCGTAACAAAAACAATGCTTTCCGGCGCCAGATCGCCAATACCATCGTCAACCGTTAACCCTTCGGTTAGGTCGCGATTAATCGCGTATGCTGAGAAGCTCACGTTATAAGGATTGGTAACATCATAAGCGAACAGTCCGCCCATTCTCTCCAGGCCAATGAACGCATAAGTACGACTACCGATTGTGCCTACCGCAATCGCTTCTGGCTCAGGCCCTTTGTTTTCAGAACGGCTGTCACCTTCGTTTTCGTCGTCGCCATTATTGAACGCCGCACCGTGCACCGACGCCGTGATTCGCTCGAAATCGTCACCAGAGTCGTAAACAACCTGACCGTTCTGATCCCAGATAGTAAATGAACGGGCACCATAGGTGTAAGCGGCATCAAATTCACCGTCGCCATCGGCATCGCCCATCGCCGTGGTTACACGCAGGTCGTCTGCTTCACCGTTGGCCTGTAGCATGGCAAGCTCAGAGTTGGTTGCAGCAGTCAGATCTTCAATTTTTGCTTCATCGGTGTATGCCAGGCAGTCACCGTCGTCAAATTCCAGTCCGCCGGCAGCCAAACAAGCCGCTTCATCATCTGCGTCGAAGATATATTCGCGAGCATCACCTTCGTTGGCCGTCAGCAGGAAGGTAGCACCGTTCCATTCCATTTTGGTAATCGTGTCAGGCATGTATACGCCGTAAAGACCGTCGTACTGGCCAAAGCTGACTTCGCCATTTTCCTGAACATCAATTTGGTAGTCGCCCCAGTCCTTCACGCCCAAACCCATAATGCTGATCGTCATCGCTTCTAAGTCAACAACTGCAACGCCATTGTTCTCTTGCAAAGAAACATACGCCATGTCGTTGGTAGCAGTGATGTATTCAGGTTCAAGATCCATGGCAACCGTGGTATCAATGGTGACACCATTGATGGTACGACCGGAAGGATTAGGGAACATCATACCCATGGCTTCAAGATCAGCCTGGCTGTCGTTGAAACCTTCGAAAGTTAGCGTAGTCGCCGAATCTGCCGGTACACCATCCGCGACATTGATCACGCTAATTGAACCTTCAGGATCGATGGTGTAGTCATCAGAGGGCTCACCTTCATTTGCCGTAAGCACTTTTGTGCCATCGGGTGTAAATACTACGTTGTCTGGCAGGTTCCCAACTTCAACTGAAGAAAGCAACACGGGGGCGCTGTCGTTAAGGCCGCTATAAAAGACAACAAAGCCGTTGTCACTTTTTTCGTCCGCTGGAATAGCAACGGCCAGTAGGTCATCGAACACAGCAATGCTCGTGAGGCCAGCTAAAGCCACGCCATCAATTTCTGTTGGCAGTTCAATAGAGGTGTTGGTCAGGTTGGTAGAGGAAGTGGGAGCTTCCAGCGCTTCGCTGGTTACATCCGCAATGCTGATAACCGAGATGGTGTCAGACTCGCCATTGGTGGCGTACACTGTTTGCGTGCCTGCGTGATACTGGACAATTTCAGCCGCGCCCACACCGCCAACAACAGCGCGACCGACGACTTCCAGGTTTACACCTAAGCTGGCATCCTGACCGTCGGCACCGCTAGCGCCCTGCTCACCCTGAGCACCTTGGGGGCCTTGTGCACCATCATCGCCATCCAGGCTGCATCCGGTTAATGCGGCTGACACCATTAACGCCAGTACACCCATCTTATATTTGTTATTCAACATGCTGTTTCCTCTGATCATTATTATTTGTAATGTGATGAGTGCACGACTGGCCTTCATCAAAAACACATCAACCTAAGGAATCCTTATGACAACTGAACGACAGTTCTGTGACGTATTTGTTGCAGTCGTTCAGGGGATATCGATGAGAAATTGAAAACTCTTTCAACCAATCTCACGTAGAACTTAGTTAACAATATCAGTGATATTTAACAGACACTTCGTTTAGACTTAGGTGGATGAACACGTAGACAAGGAATACTATGAAACTGCGGATGAAAACACTGGTCGCTGCCGGGCTGGCGACTATACTTACGGCTTGCGCCACGTCACCTACAGGACGTAATCAGGTACTACTGTATTCTGAGCCGCAAATGGCCGAAATGGGCGCGCAAGCCTTTACCGGCATGAAAGAAGAACTGAAGATATCCAGCAAGCAGGTGGAAAACAGCTATGTGCAGTGCGTGGCGAAATCGATCACGCCTTATGTTCCCGAATCTGTGTTCGACGGCGAATGGGAAGTCGTTGTGTTCCAGGATGAACAGGTGAATGCGTTTGCCCTTCCAGGCGGAAAAATTGGTGTTTATACCGGGCTTCTTGACGTTGCCAAGACACAATCGCAACTTGCTGCGGTTATCGGTCACGAAATTGGCCACGTCATTGCTCACCATGGTAATGAGCGTATGTCCACTTCTACCTTAACGAACCTTGGTACCCAGGCGGTAGCCCAGGTGATTAATTCTCAGGAAGTGGCTTATAGTGGTGCGATTATGGCGGCAATTGGATTAGGCTCTCAGGTAGCAATTACCTTACCTTTCTCTCGCGCTCACGAATCTGAAGCCGACCTTATTGGCCTGGCGCTGATGGCCCAGGCTGGTTTTGACCCACGGGAATCGGTTACCTTGTGGCAAAACATGGAAGCGGCTAGCGGTGGCCAACGACAAATGGAAATATTATCCACTCACCCGGCGCCACAGTCGCGTATCGCGAATTTGCAGGCAAACATGAATGCGGCAATGGCGGATTATCAGAAAACCGCTACTCGCCCCAAGTGCAAGTAATATCATGAAAAATCCCGGCAAATGCCGGGATTTTTACTTTAAAGTGCAAATCACACTAAACGATTATTCTGTTTCCGCTGGTGCATACCGCTCAAGCCAGTGGGCATAAGAAGCTGGCAACACCCATGAAGGCTTTTCTTCGCCTAATGCTTTGGCAGCCATGTAGCTCCAATGGGGATTCGACAGATGGGCACGTCCAATCATCACCAAATCCAGCTGTTCTTTTTCTACCGTGCCATTCGCCAAAGCAGGTGTATCGACACCCCACGCCGTCGCAACCGGCACACCCGCTTCACGGCGAACCCGCTCGGCGACTGGCGCAAGAAATGCTGGTCCCCAGGGGATTCGTGCTTCTGGCGTGTTAAAGCCAATGCTAACGCTGATAAAGTCGGCGCCGTTGGCTTTGAACTGCTTGATCAGTTCAATGGATTCTGGGAAAAGCGTGTCGTCGGAGCCATCGTATTCCACCACACCAAAACGGATAGTGAGCGGCAGATTTTGCGGCCATACTTCCCGCACAGCCTGCAAGGTTTCTAGCAGGAAACGCCCGCGATTTTCAGCATTACCGCCGTATTCATCTTCTCGCTGATTCGCAACAGGAGACCAAAAGCTCTGGGCCAGATAACCATGGGCAAAATGCAGTTCCAACCATTTAAAACCGGCTTCAACAGCACGTTTAGCAGAGGCAACGAAGTCAGCTTTAACCCGGTCGATATCCTGCTTGGTCATTTCAGCAGGCGTGCGTGGCAGGTTAACACCAAAGGGAATGGCCGACGGACCAATAATTTCCCAACTGCCTGGCTCGCCAGACGGAATATGGTCGTCGCCTTCCCAGGGCTTGTTTGCACTGGCTTTTCTTCCAGCGTGACCAATTTGAATACCGGGTACTGCACCGGCAGCTTCAATATTCGCTGCAATACGACGCAGGCCGTCGATTTGTCCATCTTCCCATAACCCTAAGCATGCCGGTGTTATGCGCCCTTCCGGCGAAACACCGGTTGCCTCCACGATAACCAAGCCTGCACCACCACGGGCAAGCGACGCATAATGCGCCTGATGCCATTCATTGGTGTAACCGTCTTCTGCCATATACTGACACATAGGCGGTACTGCAATTCGGTTTCGTAGTGTTACGTCTTTAAGTGAAAAAGCACTGAATAATGCTGCCATTTAATTTCTCCGCTGGTATTTGTTGGTCGGGCGTTAGCCACCCGACAGAAATCGACTGTAAAGGAGATATAGGGGCGAATCTGTGTTTTAATAAATGAATGTTTTAAAAGATCTAATTTTAAAAAATGAATATTGCAGGCAAAGATTTTAACTTACTTTATTTGTTTACGGTGTTATACGAAGAACGCAGCTTACAGCGCGCCGCCACGCGCATACGCTTAAGTCAGCCGGCAATGAGCCACAAACTCAATAAACTCCGGGCCGAGTTCGACGACCCGCTCTTCATTCGCACGGGGCGCGGATTCACCCCTACACCGAAAGCGCATCAAATGGCAAAGGATGTATGTTGCCTGGTGAAAAGTCTGGAGCAGTTTTACCTTCGCCACGAAGCAAAAGAGCTAAACACCCGGGTCGATCATATCCATATTTATGCCACCGATTTTATCGAATGGCTATTGTTACCTTCATTACTAGACCGTGTTCATGAGCACACGCCGAATGTGAAAATTATTTGTCATAACACGGTGGGGCAATTGCCGCAGGCTGCACTGGAACAGGGTGAATGTGATATTGCTATCGCGGGCTTTTTCAGAAAGGCACCAGAGCATTTTTATCGCCAACCTCTTGCTCGATTTCCGTTTAAGGTGGTGTGTGACAAAGAGGCGAATCAGCAAGCTGTGCCAATTACCGCAGAAAAGTATGCCGCTGCTCGCCATGTTGTTTCAACCATGACTGGCGATCTTCGCAGCCCTGTGGATGAGGCTTTAGAATCACATGGCCTAAATCGTCAGGTTGTTTCAGGTGCTTCAGGGTTTCTCAATCTACCCGATACCATTGTTGGCAGAACCTTGTGGCTTACCTGTCTCGCCCCCATAGCCGACTATGCCACACAACGACATCCCCAATTGTTAGCGCAGGATTTACCGTTCGACGTGCCTCCCATTCAAATAGAGCAATTGTGGCATCCACGCACGCAGGAAGATCCATTGCGGAAATGGATTCGACAACAAATCAAAGAGATTTTTTCGCAATATGAATGAAAAAACCCGGCATGTGCCGGGTTTTGATGAGTTGTGAACAAACGCTATCAGGCTGACTGAGACGCTTTTTCCTGTTCTGCAACACGGTCTGCTTCTTTGTAGAAGTGAACATCCATTTGTGGATAAGGAATGGAAATGCCTTCCTCATCGAAGCGTAATTTAACCGCTTCGGTAAATGCCAGGCGCACAGCCAGATTATCTGATGCCTTAACCCAGGGACGAACGGTAAAGTTAACCGAGTTGTCACCCAGTTCAGCAACACCAATCAAGCACGCAGGCTCTTTCAGAATGCGCTCTTCGCTGTCGACCAGCTCCTGCAGAATGCTTTTTGCTTTCAGCAGATCGTCGTCGTAACCAATACCAAACATCATGTCACAACGACGGGTATCTTTCGCAGAGAAGTTAGTAATGTTGTCGCTGTAGATTTTACCGTTAGGAATGGTAATTTCTTTATTGTCCAGCGAGGTCATAACTGTGTGGAAAATACCGATCTTTTGCACAATACCTTCTGTTCCTGCTGTCGCAACATAGTTACCTTGCTTGAACGGTTTGAATACAAGCAGCATCACACCCGCGGCAAAGTTTTTCAGTGAATCCTGAAGTGACAAACCAATCGCTAAGCCCGCAGCACCGACAATGGCCACCAAAGATGTAGTATCAACACCGAGTTTGTTCAGCGAAGCGACGATTACAAACAGCATCAAAATGGCTGACAATATTGACTCAACAAAATTGATCAGCATGTCATCGTATTTGGATTTCGCCATCACACGACGGAAAATCGAAAGTAGCAGGCCAACGATGAGTCGACCGATAACGAATATGGCCACAGCCATGGCAATATTAATTGCCCATGGAATAGCATAAACGTTGATATAGCGTTCAATGTCTTCGGCAGTGAACAAAGAGAGAGTTTCTTCCATACAGGTTTCCTTTTTGTGTAGCGCAAGCTTTACGTCAGTGCGAGTTTACGATAGCAACTTTGAACTAGATCACGCAATGTTTCTGCTCAGCTTTTAAGTACATACGTTGGTATGAACGGCCATTATGTACCACAAGGGCAAAAATTATAATATTTCTGTCATCCGCAATCGCTATATTCAGTGCTTCGCGAACTTAGCTGATGGCTTCGCAAAAAGCGTGTTTCTTAACCTTATGAATTCTGGACTAATTACAAAATCGTATAATTTCAGCGCATTTTAAAGCTGGTATTTACGCCCAATTCGTCTAACATTCGATCTCACCAACGCTTGCTGGGCAAGACTTGGTAACTGGAAATACAGCCAGAATGCCGGTGTAAAGTGACTTACACCGAAATTATTTTTCAACATCAGGAACCGATGTTGTCGTCGTGATGTATCTGGTATTTAGCTATCGCTATGTAACGGTTTGCTAAACTAAGGGATTTTAACAATGTTATTTCTTTCTATTCTTTTTGTGCTCGTTCTTTTCATTCTGGGATTTGCACTTAGCTCAGATAAGGGCAAAAACACCATTCATGCCCGACGTCAGGCGCAGGCCGCAGACATGAGCAAAATCTCTAAAGAAACCCGCACTGGTAGTGTTCAGGTAAACTAACCCGCTGTAATTTGTGGTGGCGGCGTTGCGCCCGCCACTGCAAAATCGTTATCATAAGCCATTGTGTGAAATGCTGAAGTGATAACCTCAAATGCGAATCCCCCGCTTATACCATCCTGCCCCTATTCCTATTGATGAAGAATTTACGCTAGACGGAGATGCAGCCCATCACGTCGCCACAGTCTTGCGCCTGAAAGCCAACCACCCAGTGGTATTGTTTAATGGTGACGGCAATGAATATTCTGCGCAGATTATCGATGTAAGTAGAAAACAGGTGGTGGTAGAAGTCGACGCTTGTCTGACCATAGGAAAAGAATCCCCCCTTTCTATTCATTTGGGTCAGGGCGTATCGAAAGGCGATCGTATGGACACCGTTTTACAAAAATCAGTAGAACTGGGCGTCAGTGAAATCACACCAATTCTCACTCAACGCTGTGCAGTCAAGCTGGATGAAAAGCGCTGGGAGAAGAAAATCCAACAATGGCAAAAAATTATCACCGGCGCCTGTGAACAGTGCGGTCGCAATACCGTTCCTACACTCAATGCTCCCGTAACACTAAACCAGTGGTTGGCTAGCCCAACGCAGGCTAGCCGTCTTATTCTCGCGCCCGGTGCAGAACAACCTTTGTCTAAAACGCCATACAGCACCCATGGATTCCGTCTTTTGATTGGTCCGGAAGGCGGATTATCTGAACAGGAAATTCATCAGGCCAATGAAAACGGCTATTCGTCGGTGAGTCTTGGTCCTCGCATATTGCGCACAGAAACCGCTGCGCTAACATCAGTTTCCATTTTGCAGTCTTTGCACGGCGATTTGTAACCAGGAAAACTTGAGTTGTTGGCTTAATCAGGTTAAAAAAGACCTACAAATAAGAAAAATAATAAATACGTATTATGTATTTGGTACAACCGGCTCATCAATACGCTGCTGCTTCAGGTCGATTAAACCTGGAGCAGGTTTACAGTACTTGTCTTGAAAAAATTCTTGAAGGGGAACCTTTAGCCAAGGTACTCACCCTTTACCTGCACTTTTTAGAACAGCATACCCCGGGACACCGGTTTGCCATACTTCAGCATATTCACCACAGTGCAACGCTACAACTCCTCACCGCGCCCTCACTTCCAGAAGTTTTTTTAAAAACTGTTCGCCGGGTTCTCGTTGGTGACAAACACACTGCCTGTGGACAAGCCGCATCCACGCTAACGCCCTATTTCATCGAAAATCTTGCTGCTTATCCGCACTGGCAGGATTTTTCTGAAGACATCGCCGCTGCCGACATTACCTGTTATTGGTCTTTCCCGCTGATAGATGATAACCGCTGTATTGGTACGTTGTTGATCACCGGCAGCGATAAACATTCGCCCGATCTTCCCACAGTAGCGCACTATCAAGCCGTGGCCGCCAATATCGTGAAGGTGTTTTCCTACTGCGAACAGCAACAGGGCAGAACCAGCGTAAACTGGACATTACAAAAACAAGTGTCGCAAACGGAACAAGCACTTCACAGTCTGCGTTCAGAGCACGACAAGCTGTTAGTTCGCCATCATCAGGCCGTAACGCAATTGGTGCATCAGCCATTGCCAAAAAGCTTTCACAGCATGGCCTGTGGGCTGATTGATGAAATCAACGCACAGCTGAATGTTGTGCATACCACACTCACATTTCAAAATGTGCTTACCGAACAAAATCGGCGCAATGTGAGTCTGAAGCAATTATCAAAAGAAGGGCTGAATCAGTTTCATAATTCAATGATTCGCTCGGGCTCTTCTGGCCTGGGCATGCTTGGTCAGGCTCGGGAACGAATTAGAGAGCTGGCTGACTATATTGAACTGATGACAGTGAATCCGGTTCAGGACTTTCCCGTATCGGCAACGGTGGGAGCAATTGCTGGCATTATTGCCGATTCTGTACCCCACTTCGCGCTTACCCCCTGTTTAAATATTGAAGCCGATTTTAGCTTTTCACTGCCAACAGGTTGCTTCACACAAGTACTCAGCGAGCTACTCCTCAATGTTTATCAACATGCATATCCTAATGAGAACCATGGCAGAATGTGGGTTTCCGCAAGTACCCACAATGTGAATGGCACCAACACCATGCAACTGGTTATCGAAGATGAGGGACGGGGTATTCCACGAACGGTGCTGCAGAATCTGGCAGGCGCTAAATCCGTATCCCACAATGTCGATACTGATGCAGGTGGTCTTGATCGCTGCCAACGTCAGGTTAAATCCGGCCTCAACGGCACCATGCATGTACAGCATCGCCGTGGAGGCGGTTCCCGGGTCATCCTCATGCTTCCTTTTCAGAAGCGAGGCTAATTGCAACAACGCATTTCATGGCTTCAGCACAATATAACCGGCTAAAGGTGTTGATTTTCGTAATATCAGCGCCATAGTAGGGTTATATCTTCCCGTTAGTTAAGAGTAGCAAACATGACCTATTCCGTCGGTTTCGTGATGGACCCTATTTCCTCGGTAAAA
Source organism: Alteromonas confluentis (assembly GCF_001757105.1). Taxonomy (GTDB): domain Bacteria; phylum Pseudomonadota; class Gammaproteobacteria; order Enterobacterales; family Alteromonadaceae; genus Alteromonas; species Alteromonas confluentis. The sequence goes on along the minus strand of NZ_MDHN01000015.1, from coordinate 179,057 downwards.
CCTCATAAAGACACCAGCTTCGCAATGATGCTGGAAGCCCAGAAACGTGGCGCCACCATTTATTACATGGAACAGTCCGATATGTATCTGGACAACGGCAAGGCCATGGCTTCTGTTCGCAAGGTTACCGTGCGGGATCAAGCTACTGACTTCTACGATTTATCGCCACGGGAAACCATCGCGCTGTCGGCCATTAACGTGTTGATGATGCGCAAAGATCCGCCCTTCGACAGCGAGTTTTTATATGCAACCCAAATGCTGTCGCTGGCAGAAGCTGAGGGCTCGCTGGTTGTTAACAACCCGCAGGCGTTGCGCGATTATAACGAAAAACTGTTTACTTCCTGGTTCCCGGATTTAATTCCAGCTACTCGTGTTACCCGCAATGCGCAGTTGGTTCGCGACTTTCACGCAGAGCATGAAGATATTATCTGTAAACCCCTCGATGGCATGGGCGGCGCATCGATTTTCCGGGTAAAACCTGACGGCAATAATCTGGGCGTCATTATCGAAACGCTCACAAAAAACGGCGCTCAGCAGATGATGGTGCAAGAATATCTGCCAGCCATTAAAGAAGGCGACAAGCGGGTACTCATTGTCGATGGTGAAGTGATGCCATATTGCCTGGCTCGCTTACCCACCAAAGGCGAGACCCGTGGTAATCTGGCGGCAGGTGGCACCGGACGTCCTCAAGCTATTAGCGAATCTGATCGGGCACTGGCAGAAGCGATTGCGCCAGTTCTTAAGAAAAACCGTATATTATTTGTTGGCCTTGATGTAATTGGCGATCGTATTACCGAAATAAACATCACCAGCCCCACCTGTGTGCGGGAAATTGAAGCCCACTTCGATTTCAGTATCATGGGTAAACTGTTTGATGCCATCGAGAGTAAACTGGCAGTCTGAGGAGCGTTGAATGACTGAATTGAAATCCCTGCAAAATCACTTTTTAATCGCAATGCCGTCATTGGATGATCCGTATTTTTCGCGATCCATCACATATATCTGCGAACACAACAGTGAAGGCGCAATGGGTATTGTTATCAATCAGCCTTCTAACATGAACCTGAAAGAACTGCTCGAACAAACAGACAAAGACGGTACCTTCGACGACAGTATTGCCGAACAAATCATTCTGGCCGGTGGGCCGGTGTCGCAGGAACGAGGCTTTGTGTTACACAGTGATGAGGGAGATTGGGGCTCTAGCCTGAAAATGGCGCCGGGTGTGGTAGTAACCACATCGAAAGACATTCTCTCAGCCATTGGTCATCAGCAAGGTCCTGAGCATGCCCTTATAGCGCTTGGCTATGCGGGTTGGGAAGCCGGTCAGCTTGAGCAGGAAATGCAGGAAAATGCCTGGCTAATGGTAGAAGCCGACACCGATATTCTGTTCAATACCCCCATGCATCAAAGATGGCAATCGGCGGTGAAAAAGCTGGGTGTGGATGTCTGGCAACTTACCCCGCAGGTGGGCCACGCCTAAGATGAGTCGCACCGTTTTAAGTTTTGATTTTGGTACCAAGAGTATCGGCGTTGCGGTGGGTCAGGAAATCACTGGCACCGCCTCTCCCCTAGCTGCATTAAAAGCCCGAGATGGCGTTCCCGACTGGGCGCTGGTGCAGAAGATCTATGACGAATGGCAACCTAACCTGGTGATAGTTGGCCTGCCGCTAAATATGGATGGCACCGAGCAACCCGTCACCCAGCTAGCAAAGCGCTTTGCCAATCGTCTTGAAGGCCGTTTCAATGTGAAAGTAGAAACCTGGGATGAGCGCTTGTCTACAGCCGATGCCAAAGCCATGTTATTTGAGCTCGGTGGCTTTAAAAAGCTGACTAAAGATAAAGTCGACAGCGTGTCTGCCTGTGTGATTTTTACCAGTTGGGCGGAGAATCAGTATTAGCTAACTGTCACCCAATGCCAGCTCATCGTGTACGGTCTGGCATTTCCAACATAAAGAAAACTGACCATCATTGGTTTCCCCGCAGGCAGTGCACTGCCAGGTTCCAGAAAAATCAGCAGGGCTTAGCGCTTCGACAATTTGTTTTGCTTTGGGCAACCACTGCTCATCGAGCAGCCACAATTCCATTTGCGTTTCCTGCCAGGGCAGCTCACCCACAGCGCCGCCGGCATACTCATTCTTTACCAGATAAGGAATATTGGCGGCGTCCAACTCAGAGCGAACCTGCTGCACCAAAAACCGGTCGTCATCACTGAAAAGTTTCTGCATCGCCCCTCTTATTTGTCATTTAGTCCATATCAATTGAGACACCTGACAGCGAGCCCAGTTCAGAACCTTCGCTGCTGTCGAGTTTGATCATCAGGCGCAAATCATTGGGTGAGTCAGCGTGATGAATCGCTTGTTCATAACTAATACGATCTTCTTTATACAGATCATACAATGCCATATCAAAGGTACGCATGCCCATTTCGCGGCCTTTTTTCATCGCTTCTTTCACTTCACCGATTCGGTTTTTCTGAATGAGATCAGAAACCAGCGGTGAATTAAGCAAGATTTCGATGGCCGCTACCCGACCCTTTTCATCTTTCTTCGGCACCAGTTGTTGCGCCACAATCGCACGCAGGTTCAAGCTTAAATCAAACAACAGTTTGTTATGCATTTCCTTCGGCGCTAAGTGCATAATACGCTCGATGGCCTGATTGGCGTTGTTGGCGTGTAGTGTTGCCACACACAAGTGGCCGGTATCGGCAAACGACATGGCGTATTCCATGGTCTCCATAGACCGAATTTCACCCAGCAAAATCACATCGGGCGCTTGTCGCAACGAACTTTTCAGCGCGTCATCAAAGCTCAGGGTATCAATACCTACTTCACGCTGAGTGACCACACAAGAACCGTGTTTATGAATAAACTCAATGGGATCTTCAATGGTAAGAATATGCCCTTTGGTATTGTGATTTCGGTGGTGAATGAGTGCTGCCAATGAGGTAGATTTACCGGTACCGGTCGCCCCGACCATAAGTACCAGACCGCGCTTACTCATGATGATGTCTTTTAGGATTGGCGGTAAACCCAGTTCGTCGGCGGTGGGAATTTCCGTCACAATTCGGCGGGCAACCATACCAATGGAGTCCCGTTGCCAGAACGCACTGCAACGAAAGCGACCAATCTCTTTAATACCTACCGCAAAATTACTTTCTTTATGCTCACTCAGTTCTTTTATATAGCGTTCTTCCATTACGCTGTGCACCAATTCCTTGGCTTGAAACTGTGTAAGCGGCTCAGTGCTTAAATGCGTTAGCTGGCCGTCAATCTTTGCACTCACCGGAAAACCTACAGAAATAAAGATGTCCGATGCGCCGCGCTCGGTGGCAAGTTTAAAATAATCCGTTAACGTCACCCTGTTCTCCTTACATCATCTTGTTTTTATCAACGGACTTCGCAGCCGCGTCTTGATGGGAGATCACGCCGAGGGCAACCAGCTTCTGCAGCGCCTGATCCATGGTTTGCATACCATGTGCCTGGCCGGTCTGAATAACCGAATACATCTGTGGAACTTTATCTTCACGAATAAGATTACGAATGGCCGGTATCCCCACCATAATTTCGTGCGCCGCCACACGGCCGCCGCCCACTTTCTTAAGCAGGGTTTGAGAAATAACGGCACGCAGTGATTCTGACAACATTGAACGAATCATGGCTTTTTCTTCTGCCGGGAATACATCGATAATACGGTCAATAGTTTTCGGGGCCGAGTTGGTGTGAAGCGTACCGAACACCAGGTGCCCGGTTTCTGCGGCGGTCATTGCCAGGCGAATGGTTTCTAAGTCACGAAGCTCGCCCACCAGTACCACATCCGGATCTTCACGTAGCGCTGAACGCAGTGCATTCGAGAAGCTATGTGTATCGCGATGCACTTCCCGCTGGTTCAATACGCTCATCTTATTTTCATGCACGAATTCGATAGGGTCTTCGATGGTAAGAATGTGGTCGCGTTTGGTGTTATTAATGTGATCGATCATCGCCGCCAGCGTGGTACTTTTACCCGAACCGGTAGCGCCGGTTACCAGCACCAGGCCCGTAGGTTGATCGATCAGATCACGGAAAATAGGTGGCGCGGCAATGTCATCCAGCGACAATACTTTACTGGGGATGGTACGTAAAACCGCAGCAGCGCCTCGGTTCTGCATGAAGGCATTAACACGGAAACGGGATAAATCTTTTACTTCAAAAGAAAAATCCACTTCCAGGTTTTCTTCATATTCTTTGCGCTGCTTGTCGTTCATGATTTCATAAATCAGCGCGTGAACCTGTTTGTGGTCAAGCTCAGGGATGTTCAGCTTACGCATTTCACCGTCAACACGGATAATAGGCGGCAACCCAGCCGATAAGTGCAAGTCAGAAGCTTTATTTTTAACACTGAAAGCTAAAAGTTCGGTAATATCCACAACCATGTCTCCAAACGCCGATTGATTAATGCAAACAATAGCAGAACGACTGAAATCCGCACGCTCGCGAATCGAACTAGCCACTGCAAGTGCGCATCGTCCTCCAAAATCCGTTGAATTACTAGCGGTAACCAAGACCAAACCGGTATCCGATATTGTCCAAGCGTATGAAGAAGGACAACGTTTGTTTGGCGAGAATTATGTGCAGGAAGGTGTTGAAAAGGTTCAGCAACTCAGTGAATACGCCGATATTGAATGGCACATGATAGGCCCGTTGCAATCGAATAAGACCAAAGTGGTTGCCGAACACTTCGACTGGGTACAAAGCATCGACCGCGAGAAAATCGCCCGCCGGTTAAACGACCAGCGCCCTTCATCGATGAAACCACTCAATGTGTTGATTCAGTTGAATATTGATGATGAAGACAGTAAATCAGGTATTCAGCCTGCTGAATTACCTGCACTGATTGACACCATCCAGAGTATGCCTAATCTGAAATTACGTGGATTAATGGCCATTCCAAAAGCCGCACCAGATGAACAGCAGCAGAACGCAACGTTAAGCGCGCTGGCGGATTTATTCCACCAATACCAGCAAAATCTGAGCGAATTTGATACCCTGTCCGTAGGAATGAGCGGGGATATGGACGCCGCCATCGCCCACGGTTCTACCATGGTAAGAATTGGCAGCGCGATTTTTGGCGCCAGGAGCTAACCCTCCTGCCCCGCTATCTTGTAATTTGAAATGACAAAAAGGGTATTCATGCAACAAAAGAAATTGGCTTTTATTGGCGCAGGTAATATGACACGCAGCATCATTAGCGGGCTTATCCAGTCTGGTTATGACAAGGCAAATATCATCGCCAGTAATCCCTCTACGCCAAAACTCGATAAACTGAGTGAAGAATTCGGCATTCAGGTTACCCAGTCAAACGATGAGGCCTGCCAGTTTGCTGATGCCATTGTGCTGGCAGTGAAACCACAAATGATGGGCGACATGCTTGGCGCGCTTCAGGAAAACAACGACTTAGCTGGTAAGCTGTTTTTATCCATCGCCGCTGGCCTGCCGGTTTCCCGTTTGCAAGAAATGCTGGGCGGCGAGTATCCGGTGGTACGCGTTATGCCAAACACGCCAAGTTTGATTGGTAAAGGCATGACTGGTTTATACGCCGACGACACCGTGAGCAGTGCCGACCGAGACTATGCCGATGATGTGATGAAAGCTGTCGGTGAAACCGTATGGGTTGAACAAGAAGACGGCATAAATGGCGTTATCGCCGCCGCAGGCAGTAGCCCGGCTTATTTCTTCCTGTTTTTACAAGCCATGCAAGAAGAAGCCATCAATATGGGTTTCGACGATAAAACCGCCCGTGAAATGGTGCAACAGGCCATGCTCGGTGCCGCTGAAATGGTTTGTCACAATCCAGATATTGAATTAAGCGAGCTTCGGGCCCAAGTTACGTCTAAGGGCGGCACCACAGCAGCGGCCGTAAACACCCTACTCGACGAAGGCCTGAAGGAAACCGTAAGCAAAGCGATGCGCGCAGCGGTTTCACGGGCTGAAGAAATGGCTAAACAACTTTAAGTTTCACAGGAAAAACAGTTAATGAGCAACGCATCGGCCTTTCTTATTTCCACCCTTTTCGATTTGTATTTGATGGTGGTGATATTACGATTGTGGTTACAGCTGGTAAGAGCGGATTTTTATAATCCTGCCAGCCAGTTTATTGTTAAAGCGACCCACCCAATTGTGGGGCCAATGCGCCGGGTCATTCCGTCCATCGGCAATTTTGATACGGCGACGTTTGTATTAGCGCTGCTCGTAGCTGCGCTGAAGTTTGTGGTGTTAATCGCCATGTTCGGTGGTAATTACGATCCACTTTCTATTGTTATTCTGTCTGTAGTCACGGTAATCAATGAAACGTTCAGACTGATGTTCTGGGTACTGATCATTCGCGCTATTCTTAGCTGGGTATCTCAAGGTCAGAACCCCATTGAATACGTGATGTATCAGCTCACGGAGCCGTTCCTGGCCCCCATCAGAAAAATCATTCCGCCCATTGGTGGCTTGGATTTATCGGTGCTGATTGCCATCCTGTTGCTGCAGTTTATTCAGATATTCCTCAGCAGTACCTTTGGAATTCATTAGTGATATGATTGAAAGGCAGCAGTACGCTGCCTTTTTTTTATTGCCAGGTCGTTTTTTAGCGCTAAGCTTTTTTAAAGGGTTATCAATAAGGACATCATGATGAATCAACGCCATATTGCTTATCTTCTTCCACTTGTTACTGCGTTCTTCCTGTTGTTAAGTGGTCAGGCAGCAGCCGAACAGAAAAAGCAGTTAGGCGATTGGGATGTCCATTTCATCGTGGTAAACACCACCTTTTTCACCCCAGAGGTCGCACGTAGCTACGGCATTGTGCGCAGCAAATATAACGCGCTGGTAAATATTTCTGTGCTCGACAAAGCCACGAAAGAAGCGCAGGTTGTCTCTGTTAGCGGCACCGCTACCAATTTGCTTGGCACGGTAAAATCGCTCACGTTTAAGCGGGTGCAGGAAGAGGATGCGATTTATTATTTAGCACCGCTGTCGTTCAACGACAGGGAAACCTTTCGGTTTAATATTGAAGTGCAACGGGGCAACGACACACAAACGCTGAAATTTCAGCAGGAAATGTTTGTGGAGTAGCAACTAATCTTACAATGCCGCACGGTTCACGTTCGGCCTTTTACGTTTGGCAGCGCAGGGAGCAACCATGAACAAACGTGTTATCTTTAGTGTTTTTCTGGTTATTTTCAGCTTTTCCTCATGGGGTTTTGACGGCAAAAAGCTCGACCAATTGCTTGAAACGCTCGCCGCTAACGACAAGCTGATGGTAAGTGTGGCGGTAACCGAACACGGCCAACCGATTTATCAGAAGGCAGTGGGGTTTGCCGATATTGAAGCGGATAAAAAGGCAGATATCCACACCCGCTACCGCATTGGCTCAATTACCAAGACCTTCACCGCCACGCTGATTTTTCAGCTAATAGAAGAAGGCAAACTCTCTCTCGACACGCCACTTGCAAACTTCTATCCGCAAATTAAAAACGCTGAAGACATCACCATTGCCATGATGCTGAGCCATCGTAGCGGCATTCATAACTACACAGATTTACCAAACTTCTTCGCCACCACTTATGTGCCGAAGAGCAAGCAGGAAATGCTGAAACTTCTCGCGTCCCTAGACAGTGATTTTACGCCCGGCAGCAAAGCCAGCTATTCCAACTCAGCTTATATGCTGCTTGGTTTTATTATTGAAGACATCAGTGGAAAGGCCTACGCGGCACGACTTCAGTCGCACATTCTGGACAAACTATCGCTGACTGAAACGACGTTTGGAGATGTTAAGAATGACACCCACAGAGCCCGCTCCCACATGTTCCAGCAGAGCACCTGGCAACGTGTCCCTGAAGCTGACCACTCTGTGGTTCTTGGCGCCGGCGCCATTATTTCTACTCCCACAGATGTAGCGAAGTTTCTGTCTGGTTTGTTCGCAGGTAAACTTATTTCCAGCGCATCGCTTTCAAAAATGAAAACGATTAAAGATGGATATGGTTCTGGCCTGGCCCGGTATCCGTTTAATGATAAAACCCTGTATGGTCACGATGGCGTTATTGACGGGTTCATATCCTATACCGCGATTCAGGAAGACGACGATGTTTCTGTTGCCGTTTTCACAAACGGCATTAATTACCCACTAAATGACGTTAACATCGCTGTGTTCAGCAGTTACTATGGAAACGATTTCGATATACCTGATTTTTCTCAGCAAGCGATTACCTTAACCACGTCTTCATTAAAACGTTTTGAAGGCGTATTTGCCTCTGATGCTTTACCGTTGAAAATCACTTTTTTCGTTAAAGATGATCAACTATATGCGCAGGCGACAGGCCAGGGCCCTCTTCCCCTTACGCCTTTTTCTCCTTTTGAATTTCGTTTTGAGCCAGCACGTATCACAATCGTTTTCGATAGCAACGGGTCTGGCATTGATGTGGACCGCTTCACGCTCCAACAGGGTGGCGGTAAGTTTCCGTTTGTTCGTGAATAATCATATAGGCCGGAATGGAAAAAGGCCTGCATAATCGCAGGCCTAGGTAAGTTGTTTGTCAGATCCAATTATTCAATCTGACCGCGCAGCTCGCCGTCAGGATTGGCTGACGTATGCACGTTCACATAGTGGCCACCCGAAATCAGCACATTGTAAATATCCATATCGATCATGGTATTTGCTGGTGTCATCCACATACCCATATCATCCATGGACTGTTCCAGACCCACCAGCACATCGCCATTTTCTCCCGCAGCACCGGTATGAATGTGTGCCATGGTGGCATCGTCCACACCTTCGGTATGGGCCACCAGGCTCAGGTCATAGGTCATGCTGTTCACCAGCGCATAGCCATTGCCCGTTGCTGTAGTCGTTACCGCAGGAACTTGTTGGTCACCGGTTAATGGGAAGGTTACCAGGGTGTATTCCGGCGTCAGGATTTGGCCGCGGATTTCACCGCCCATGTTTGCTGGCGTATGCACGTTCACGTAGTGTCCGCCTGAAGCCAATACCGCCAGGATATCCGCATCAATCATGGTTTCAGCAGGCGTCATCCACATGCCCATATCATCGGCAGACTGCTCTAGCGCCACAAGTACGTCGCCATTCATGCCAATGTTACCTGTGTGAATATGTGCACCTGTTGCGTCATCCACGCCTTCTGTATCGACAACCAGCTCCAGCGCGTAGGTTGATGTATTCACAAGTGCATAGCCGTGACCCATTGCCATGGTGTCGACCACGGGCACTTCTTGCTCGCCATCTAACATGAAGGTCGCGATAACATAATCATCAGTAAGGATCTGCCCGCGAAGCTCACCACCCGCATTATCGTTGGTGTGAACATTTACATAATGACCGCCGGAAGCCAGCACGTTAAAAGTCTCTTCGTCGATCATGGCATTTTCTGGCGTCATCCAGGTACCGGCATCACTACCCGATTGCTCAAGCGCGACCAGCACGTCACCATTCATACCCACCCGACCGGTGTGAATGTGTGCCATGGTGGCATCGTCTACACCTTCGGTAACGACTTTGAGTTCTAAGCCGTAATCATCGGTGTTAACCAACGCATAGCCACTGCCGAAGGCGTCGGTCATTACAGCGGGTACTTCCTGCGCGCCAGATAAGGCAAATGTCGCTAAAGCATAATTGTCTGTCAGGATTTGCCCGCGAATTTCACCACTTGGGAAGTCAGGAGAATGTACGTTGACATAATGCCCGCCGGATACCAGCACCGCGAGGATGTCTTCGTCAATCATGGTGCCTTCGGGCGTCATCCACATTGTCATGTCATCCATTGACTGTTCAAGGGCAACTAAGACGTCCCCATTGGTACCAATGCGTCCCGTATGAATGTGCGCAGCGCTGGCATCATCTAAATCTTCGGTATAAACGACCAGATCAAGGTCGTAGGTGGTGGTTGAAACCAGGGCATAAACGTAACCGTCGGCCATGGTAGATACCGCTGGTACCTCCTGTTTTCCACTCATTTTGAAGGTAACGATGGCCATATCATCTGATATGATTTGACCGCGGACTTCTCCGTTTTCAAAGGTTTCTGTGTGAACATTGATGTACCAGTCGCCGTCTGCCAGATCTTCGATTAGTTCGCTGGTAACGTCGGTTTCTGCAAGGGTGTAAGCGTCGTCGCCATCCATTTCAAAACCAAAAGCCACATCGCCATTCATCCCAATATCGCCATCGTGAATGTGCACAGCCGTCACCCCATCCACACCACTGATATCTACAGAAGCACGAATTTGCATGAGGTTTTCATCGACCTCCACGGTCGCTGTCGCCATTTGCATCGAGCCTGTCATTGGTACCGACTGCATGCCGTTTAAATCGATATTGTATGTGGTGGTAGCCGTGAAGGTTGGCTCTACAGGTGTTTCGATAGGATCGTCATCATTGTCGCTGCCGCATGCTGATAGCATCACTGCGCTGCCCATGATCGCTAGCTTGTATAATTTCATGAATCTCTCCGTCTGGTAAAACAAAATTAACAATCTTTTAACGTAATCTGGACCATAAAGTTTATTCATTCACTTAAATGACCTTAAAATTTTCATTAACAATTATTAATACCTAGACATGTTCATGATTCCCGTCGCTTTATCCGATTTGTTCAAATTGATAGAGGTAATCACCTATTGATTATTTCGCGGATGGTTATTTGTAGACAGAGTTTGAACGCTATTGCGCGGCAAAAAACGGCGTAAAAACGCACCATTCAGCGATTAGAGAAAAGTCAGGGAAGGTATCGGAAAGGACTAAACGTGTCGAAGCACTCGGCCTGCATTAAAAATATTCTGCAGACCAAGCTTGTCAATCAGCGCTTCATGCTATGTGGTTATTCAACGGGAAGATAGCTGGTCTCATTTTTCCAGGCAGCTTCATATGATGGTCTGCCCAGCACGCGTTCAGCGTAGGCTTTCACGTTATCGTAAGTGAGGTCGAGCTTGTTGCCCTTGGCCCAAGAGAGAATATGACCCGCGACAATATCAACACCGGTAAACATATGACCGGTCAGGTAGCCCTGATCGCCCAACAACTCGGCAAAGGTTTTCAGTGCCACTGAGAATTCAAATTTTGCCACGTCCTGCATTTTCTCGATGCGGTATTGTTCCGGTAAAGCAAAATCGTGTTTTGCCATATTCCAAAGAGGTTGCTCGAGTTCTGCCACCAGAAACATCATCGCCTGTTCATAGAGCATGCGCTGGGTACTGCCCAGTGTCGGCATAAACTCCTGGTAGCCGTGCTTGTCCATCAACCAGGTAACGGTAGCGGCTGACTCACTCATTGGCCCGTTTTCGGTTAGCAGAGTTGGAATTTTCCCGGCAGGGTTTAACGCCAGAAAATCCACACTTTTGTGCTCGCCTTTTCTGAGATTTATCAATTTGTATTCGTAGGGTAAACCCAACTCTTCCAGTGCCCAAGCCACACGCACTGAGCGAGTGCGCGGAAATCCATAAAGTGTATACATTGCCATTTCTCCTGATGGGTCTGTTGAACTGCCCCTTGCTGAGGCTGCATTGACTGTACTTAGCATAAGCCATTACAGGTTATCACCGCAATTCACCACTCTGGGTAGCAGGTTTTATTTTCGATAAAAATAGCCCCCAGGAAAAAAAATTTAAAAAATTTGTCAGGATTATTGAAGCGTCATCGTCTATGGGGATATCGAAAACATAAAGCTTGTTAGAGGCAGTGTGTATCTGACAAGGAATGTAACTTTAATGAGGGATTACCCATGACAACTTCCGTAATGCAACAGCAATCCGCAATGACTTCCGGCAATAAAGCCAAGGCCGCGTTTACTTATGCTACCGGTTGGCAATGGTTAAAAGAGGGCTTTGCGCTGCTACGTAAATCACCAGTAAAAATTATCCTCTTCGCGATGTTACCCATGCTGCTTAGCGGGTTCATCCAGTTGCTACCGGCTCCATACAGTATCATCACGTCGAAATGGTTTGGAGCAGCGGCCGTAGCCTTACTTTGGCCACTTCTGCATCATATCAATCTCACGGGGCAGTTCTCTTTTAAATCGGCGTTCTCTTCCGGCAACTGGTCATCTGTAGCGTTATTTGGCTTAACGGGTATTGCTATGGCAGCCATGCAATTTGGCGTAGCCATGTTAGTGATTGGGCCTGATGCTATAGATCTCTTACTGCACATGAAACAAACCGAGGTTGCACGTTGGCAACTCGGACTCGTATTTGCTTCCGCAATGCCTCTGATGCTACTGTTATCTTTTGCACCTGCAAGGATACTATTGGAAAATCAGCGTGTTATGAAAGCTATTTCAGAAAGCATTCACTTTTTCACCAAGGCATGGAAACCACTACTGATCATCGGTATTGGCTATGCGCTTATCTTGTTTGCCGCGCCGTACATTATCCTTTCTGTCATCATTTTCGGCCCGCTGATGAGTTGCGCTCTATACGCTGGATACACGCACCTCTTAGCACTTAGTAAGTAATAAACCTTGAAAGCGCCCGATATCACACGCCTGCTGAGAGACTTCGCACTACTAATTGCGCGGGTCGCGGCAACTTACGAGAAAGACACGGCATTACAAGAAGATCTTATTCAAGATATCTCTCTGTTGGTATGGCGGGCGCTGGATAGCACCGAAGGTAGCAAAAATCAGTTTCGGGAAGAATCCACTCTGAAAACCTACATCGCAAGAATTGCTCACAACCGGGCCGTCGACCATGTCATTAAGGAACAGCGCAGGCATGCAACGAGTAAGGAATATGATGAATCGTCTGACACTTTTTCTACGCCAGCCAATAGCCATGAACAGGTTTTGGATCTCATGAGTGGACTTCACAAACTGAAAATCAATTATCGCCAGGTTATTGCACTGCAGCTTGAAGGCTTCTCGTTCCCTGAAATTGCCACAACACTAGGGCTCAGCGAAGATGCCGTAGCGCAGCGCGCCAGCAGAGCTAAGCAGCAACTAGCAAAGCTGATGAACAGGAGCTGATAAATGGACCCGCAAATTGAACAATGGCAGCAGGCATTTAAAGCGAACACGCCCAAGGTTGATACCGAGGCGTTGATTCAAAGAACCCGCCGTGCCAGACAAAAAATGAAGTGGAAAGCGTTTGCCGATGTTGCCGGCGCTGTGACAGTGACACTATTCGTTCTGTATACCCTGATATTTGACGTACAAAGTACCGGCCAATTTATTTTAATTGCCTGTTTACTGCCGGTTCCGCTAGCTTTTACAGTATGGTCGTTCCGCCTGCGCCACAAACAATGGACGATGCAAACGGCAGATGTTAACAGCATGCTGAACTTTGAAAAAAACGCGCTGCATAAGCAAGTTCATTACTGGAAAGTCAGCTTTATTGCCTGTGCTGTGATGTGGCTGGGATTATTGCTTCTGGCAATCATCAATATCACGCTTTATGCCACCTGGACACTGTGGCTTACCCAACTGCTCGCGAATGCTGTAGTGGTGCTAGGTGCTGGATGGCGTTATCGCTATCTGAAAAAGGCACTGCCGGACAAATTGAAACGTATTGATGAGGTTAGCTAATCGACTGATGACAGATATGATATCAAAAACGAATTTACAGCTAACCTGAAGCGTATTGATGAAGCCTATTCGGCTTCATCGCGAAGAAAAACTAAATCCGTATCGCTGCTTTGTTCTTCGGAAAAGTAGTACCCTGCCACATTAAACGCTTTCAGACCTGCGACATCCTCAACCTGATTTTCAAGGATGTAGCGCGCCATGAGACCACGGGCTTTCTTGGCGAAGAAACTGATGATCTTATACTGACCGTTCTTTAAATCTTTGAAATGCGGCGTAACAATCATGCCGTCTAAGGATTTTGCCTTCACCGACTTAAAATACTCGTTGGATGCTAAATTTACCAGCACATTGTCACCTTGCGCTTCAAGGGCTTTATTCAATGCAGTGGTAATGTCTGAACCCCAGTATTCATAGAGGTTTTTACCTTTGGGATTTTCCATCTTTGTACCCATTTCCAACCGGTATGGCTGCATTAAATCCAGCGGTTTCAGCAAGCCGTAAAGCCCAGACAAAATACGCAGATGATCTTGCGCATATTCCACGTCTTTATCTTTTAAAGAGTAAGCATCTAGCCCGGTGTATACATCGCCGTTGAACGCATAAAGCGCTTGTCGCGCATTGTCCTTAGTGAACGGCGTGCTGAAAGAATCGAAGCGGTTTGCATTCAGCGTCGCCAGTTTGTCACTGATCTTCATAAGTGAAGACAAATCAGCCGGTGTTAATTTCTTACAGGTTTCGGCTAGTTTTTCTGCCGAAGACAACATCTCTGGCTGCGTATAGGTTGTAACCGGAACCGGCGATTCGAAGTCGAGATTTTTCGCCGGTGATACCACTACTAACATTCTAATTCCTCTTTAATTCAATTCGTCCGCACCGCTGTATTGCCACCGGTTAGGCATGCCATAAAGGTTACCACAAAATACGGCCCCATCGGTGAACAGGTTTACTGCATTAACGTGATTACCATTCTTCGTTTTAGCCGTACATTTTCACCCATTACGGTGTTATTTATAGCGCCAGTCTGTTATAAATTTACTAAATTCGATCTGGTTTAATCTCCCGGACATACAAACTCTACATTAGGGTTGATTTAGTTATTCACAACCCCAGAATTCTACCAGCGGGTTTGCACAACGCAGCCGGCTGTTCGTTTTATTTAAAACACCTATTCAGAGAGCAATGATGAGCAATCAATTAGACGCGCTGCGCGAAATTACCACGGTTGTTGCCGATACTGGCGACATTGAAGCGATCAAAAAATACGAGCCGGTAGACGCTACCACCAACCCTTCACTACTGCTTAAAGCGGCGGGTATTCCAGAGTACGCCGGTTATATCGACGACGCAGTAGCCTGGGCGAAACTGCAATCTCAAGATCCTGCGCAGCAATTAACTGATGCGTCTGATAAACTGGCCGTCACCATTGGTAAAGAAATTTCAGGTGTTATTCCAGGTCGCATTTCTACAGAAGTTGATGCGCGTTTGTCTTTCGACACCGACGCCACCATCGCCAAGGCAGAGCGCCTGGTTGAGCTGTACAATGATGAAGGCATCGACAAATCTAAAATCCTGATCAAAATCGCGTCGACCTGGGAAGGCATCAAGGCCGCTGAGATTCTTGAGCAAAAAGGCATTCAGTGTAACCTGACACTGCTGTTCAGCTTTGCCCAAGCCCGAGCTTGTGCCGAGGCAGGTGTGTATCTGATTTCCCCGTTTGTAGGCCGTATTCTCGACTGGTACAAAGCCAACACAGACAAGAAAGAATACACTGCAGACGAAGATCCAGGTGTAGTTTCCGTAACCCGCATCTATAACTACTATAAAGAGCATGGTTACAGCACCGTGGTGATGGGTGCGAGTTTCCGTAACATCGGTGAAATTCAGGCTCTGGCCGGCTGTGACCGTTTAACTATCAGCCCGAATCTGCTGGAAGAACTGAAAAACAACACTGACGAACTGCCAGTGAAACTGAAAGATAATGGTGCAACCGCTACACCAGGCGCGAAACTTGACGAAGTAGGTTTCCGTTGGGACATGAACGAAGACGCCATGGCAACCCAGAAACTGGCTGAAGGTATCCGTAATTTTGCGGCAGACCAGGAAAAACTGGAGACCATGCTGAAAGAAAAGCTTGGTCAGTAATTGCCTTAGAGGCCTGTTAATCGAGTAACAGGCCTTTTTACTATTCGGAATTGGAAATACGATGACAGATTTTACCCAACAGCCAGCCTGGGAGAAGCTTTCCGGACTGGCTAAAAGCATCAGCGACACGCACATGCGTGACTGGTTTAATAGCGACCCATCACGGGCAGATAAAATGCAGGTTGAAGCCTGTGGCCTGTTCGTTGACTACTCAAAGAACCGCGTAACGGATGAAGTGCTAGGCGAACTGTTCACTCTGGCAAAAGCCCAGGGTGTAGAAGCACACCGCGAAGCAATGTTCAGCGGTGAAGCAATTAACAGCACCGAAGGCCGTGCCGTGTTGCACACCGCTTTACGTAACTTTAGTGGCAAACCAGTTGTGGTTGATGGCGAAGATGTGATGCCTGAAGTTCTGGCAACGTTGGATAAAATTGAAGCCTTCACAGCCTCTATTCATTCGGGCGAGCATAAGGGTTATACCGGGAAAGTCATTAAGCAAATCGTTGCCATTGGCATCGGCGGCTCATTCCTTGGCCCCAAAATCATGACCGAGGCACTCAAGCCGTATACGTGTGACGCAGTGAAAGTGCACTTTGTTGCCAACGTTGATGGCTGTCACATTCACGATGTGCTTGCCAGTGTCGATCACGAAGAAACCCTCATCGTGATGTCTTCAAAGTCATTCTCGACGCAGGAAACCCTGCAAAATACATTAACTGCCAAAGCCTGGTTTTTAGGTGAAGGTGGTAAGCAAGAAGATATCGCGAAACATTTCGTGGCGGTGTCCTCTAATGTTAAAGCCGCGACTGAATTTGGTATTGCCGAAGAAAATATCTTCCCAATGTGGGATTGGGTAGGTGGTCGTTATTCACTGTGGTCTGCAATCGGTTTACCTATCTCACTGGCACTGGGCTTTGAAAACTTCAAAGGCCTGCTGGAAGGTGCACACGAAATGGACAAACATTTCTGCACTGCACCATTTGAGAGCAACTTACCGGTGATCCTGGCAACGCTGGGCGTGTGGTATCGCAACTTCTTCGATGCCCAATCTCACGTACTGCTGCCCTACTATCATTACCTGCGCGGCCTGCCTGCTTATGTACAGCAGCTCGATATGGAAAGTAATGGTAAGCAGGTCACACTAGAAGGCAACGTTGTTGACTGGCAAACTGGCCCGATTATCTGGGGCAGCGAAGGCACCAATGGCCAGCACAGCTTCCACCAGCTCATCCACCAGGGCACCTCTGTGATCCCCGCAGACTTTATGCTTCCGCTGAATGTACCGAATCAGAACGACACGCATCATGCAATGTTAGCGTCTAACTGCTTCGGTCAAACTCAAGCGCTTATGCAGGGTAAAACCTTTGATGAGTGTTACGCCGATTTAGAAGGCAAAGGGCTTTCAGAAGAAGCGCGCAGCGCACTGGCACAACACAAAACCATGCCGGGCAACAAACCGAGCAACACTATTTTGTTCGAAAAGCTCGATCCGCAAACACTTGGCGCACTCGTTGCAATGTATGAGCATAAGGTATTTGTCCAGGGCGTTATCTGGCAGGTGAACTCCTTTGACCAATGGGGCGTTGAGCTTGGCAAAGTACTCGGTAATCAGGTACTTGCTGGCATCCAGGGTGAAGTAGAAAGCGATACGTTTGATGCATCAACCCAGCAACTCATTAGTCGATTCAGAAACGCCAATGCACCAACTTAAGGAAAGTTAAGCTGGGTTAAACCAGACATGGTGCATCTGACAAACGGCCGGTTTTTACTGGCCGTTTTCATTGGGCAAATCCACACGATGTCATACAACCGTCACAATTTGTTAATAAAAAGTAAACTTTATCATTTTATTATCGTGTTGACTGTGATACAAAAGTAGTCAGAAGGATGAAAAAACATTCAATTCTGGCACTGATGTTAGTGGTGTATAAAAGGAGATCCCAGTGGATAAGTCAGATCTGTTTGCAATGTTAAATATTGAAGAAACTCCGGCTAAAACTAAAAGCAAGAAAAGAAAGTGGAGAGAAATCGAAGCTCTGCAGGACCGATTCAAACTGGAAAAGGAACTGGCAGAAATCGATTACGGGTTTGAGTACGAACTGGAAACCATGGAAAGATAAAACGAAAACGGCCACCTGGAAACAGGTGGCCGTTTTGCTTTATTAGACCAGGGTAGAGGTTTAGTTAAACCTGCCACGTGATGGGTGTTTTCTGGTGTTGCTTTAGCCACGTATTTGCCTGGCTAAAATGCTGACACCCGAAAAAACCACGACGAGCGGAAAGTGGTGACGGATGCGGTGATGTCAGTACCAGATGGCGCTGACTGTCGATATTCGCCCCTTTTTTCTGCGCGTGGCTGCCCCACAACATAAACACCACGCCGTCGGTGCGACAATTTACTGCGTCGATAACGGCATCAGTAAATGTCTCCCAACCGAACTTGGCGTGACTGTTTGCATTCGCCTCCTCCACAGTAAGCACCGTGTTAAGAAGCAACACGCCCTGCTCTGCCCAGCTTGTCAGATTACCGTGCTGCGGGATGCTGAATCCGTTGATATCGGTGGCGAGTTCTTTATAGATATTTCTTAGTGAGGGCGGAATTTTAACGCCGTCCTGTACCGAGAAACTCAGACCATGTGCCTGACCGGCACCGTGATAAGGGTCTTGCCCCAGGATCACCACTTTCACTTCATCCAGCGGTGTCATCGCAAAGGCATTGAACACATCTTGCTCGGGTGGATAAACTGTTTTTTCCTGCCGGGCCTTATCCACCTTCGCCATCAGTTCGACAAAATAAGGCTTAGCCTTTTCGGGGCTAAGCACTTCATGCCATGAACTCATTTTAAAATAGAGAACATGTGCGCTTTCAGCGCCTCGTAGTCAGCAGGTAATGGCACCGCCTGACTTTCTTTGCTTGAGCAGTCTACCAGTGCCTGAGGTAGGCTTAACGGTGAACCCAGAACGTTTTCCACGGTTTCGCGGAATTTAGCCGGGTGTGCGGTTCCCAGGAACACGCCATATTCACTGTCACTCAAATCGTGGCTCACAGCACGATAAGCGATAGCGGCATGTGGTTCGCTGGTGTAACCCTGCTGCGCCAACTGACGCATGGCAATTTGCGTGTACTCTTCATCAACACATTCGCCGCGGAGGCAGTCTTTATCCAGGTATCCGCGCTCAATAAGCGCTTCAATACGTGGCCAGTTGTTTGGCTGGCTTACGTCCATGGCATTAGACATGGTTGCGACGGTAGGATTTGGCGCCCACTCACCGGTTTTCAGGTAACGGGGAACCGTATCATTAAGGTTTGTTGCAGCCACAAAACGCTTAATTGGCAGACCCATAGACTTGGCAATCATACCCGCAGTCAGGTTACCAAAGTTGCCGCTAGGTACGGAGAATACCAGCTCTTCACGCTGCTCGGCAGTTAATTGGCTTACGGCTTCAAAGTAGTAGCAAACCTGTGCCAGCAGACGGCTGATATTGATTGAGTTGGCAGAGTTAAGGTGCAGACCTTCGCGTACATCCGGATCGTCAAACGCGTTTTTAACCATCGCCTGACAGGCATCGAAATCGCTTTCGATAGCAACCGTGTGAATGTTATCACCCAACGTAGTAAACAGTTTTTCCTGCAGTTGGCTGATTTTGCCTTTAGGGAACAGGATGACCACGTTGATGTTTGGAATACCGTGGAAAGCATGGGCAACCGCTGCGCCCGTGTCACCCGAGGTTGCTGTAAGGATAGTGATTGGCTCGCCATGACTGATACGAGACAGCACTTGTGCCATGAAACGGCCACCAAAATCTTTAAACGCCAGCGTCGGGCCGTGGAACAGTTCCAGCGTTGCCACTTTGTCGTTTACGCTGACAACCGGCGCTGGAAACGTGAAAGCCGCTTCAACGATTTCCTGCAGCGTGCCCTCGCCCAGCTCATCACCGATAAGGGCAGTGAGCACTTCAACGCTGCGCTCTACAAACGGTTTTTCCAGTAGTGCGTCAATGTCTTCCAGTTTAGGAATACTGGTAGGAAAATACAGGCCCTGATTCTGACCCAAACCACGTTTTACAGCTCCAGAAAATGATGCTGTATCAGATGCTACTTTTAAATTTACTAATTCCACTTGGGATACCTTTATCCTTTCACTTGCTGTTCTACCGCGCCTTTTTCAGGAATGCGGCAAACGTGGCTGAAGCCATCTTCGTTTTGTACATAATTAGCCTGAAGCCACTCGCGAATTGCCTCGGCTTTATCTGCGTCGTCACACACGGCAAACACGGTAGGACCAGAGCCAGAAATACCAAATGCCAGGCCGCCGTTTTCCATGCTGAACGCACGGGCATCATCAAACCCCGGCAGTAACGATTTACGATAGGGTTCTGCAATAACATCCTGCATTACGCTGGCAGCCAAATCGGTATCGCCAGCATGTAAGGCATGCACAAACACACCCAACTGACGACCAAAGGTTAACGTATCAGCCATGGCCACTTCTTTTGGCAGAATATTGCGGGCTGCCGACGTAGACACACTAATTCCAGAGTAACATACCACCCAATACCAGCTTTTCACGGTTGGCAACTGGACGGTAACTTTCGCATCATTGCCGGTCATCAGCGTTAAGCCGCCCAAATAGCATGGCGCCACATTGTCATAGTGAATACTGCCGCTGATCTGCCCTTCCAGTTCGCCCATCATCAACAGTAGCGCGTTTTCATCAAACGGGCAGTCGAAATGTGCGTTCAATGCATGGAAAGCAGCAACAATGGAACTGGCACTGGAGCCGAGTCCACTGCCAATAGGGAGGTTTTTATGTAGCGTCATCGCTACGTGATGGGTTTCTTTGCCCGCTTTCACCATTTCTTCAAAAAAATGTGCGTAGCAAAGTGTCACGATATTGTTGTCAGCACCTGGCGGTAATTTGTGGGCAAAAGCGCCGGTACAAGTCAGCGTGAATTCGGCAGCATCGCTGACTTCCACCACATCGCCAAGTTCTGTGCCGTCCACAGGTGCCAGCGCGGCACCCAGAACGTCAAAACCCAGACTAACATTGCCAATTGAGGCAGGCGCGTAAGCGCGGGTTGTTTTCATACTACTATCCTTTAATTACAGCGCCATTTGTTTCCACGGCATGGTACGCAGGATATCTGCAAATACACCCGCCGCTGTTACCGTACCACCGGCACCATAACCACGAATTACATAAGGAATTGGCTGATAATAATCACTGCTAATTGCCAGCGCGTTCTCGCCGTCTTTCACTGCCGCCAATGGATGAGACAAGGGTACCGCCTGAATGGTTACCCGGCACTTGTCACCATTGATGCTACCGATATAGCGCAGCACGCTGTTATCTGCTTTAGCAGCATCAACACGCTTGCCGAACTCCGCATCCAATTCTGGTAACTGCTGCATGAATTCATCAATAGATGCGCCCTCAGCAAAACCTGCAGGCAGTACCGATTCAATTTCGATATCTGACAACTCAAGCGCAAGACCAGCTTCACGAGCCATAATAAGCAGTTTACGGGCAACGTCCATACCACTTAAGTCGTCACGTGGGTCTGGCTCAGTGTAACCATTCGATTTCGCTGCAGTGGTGGCTTCAGACAGGCTCATGCCTTCTTCCAGCTTTCCGAATACATACGACAAGCTACCAGACAAAATACCTTCAAACTGGTGCAGTACGTCACCGGCTGCAAATAGCTTTTGCAGGTTATCGATAACCGGCAAACCGGCACCTACCGTTGTTTCATACAGATACTGACGGTTGGTGTTCTGTGCCGTGCGACGCAGCTTTTTATAGTAAGCCATGGTGTCGGTGTTGGCTTTCTTGTTTGGTGTCACCACGTGGAAGCCCTGCTCCATCATGTCGACATACTGTATTGCCACTGCTTCGTGACTGGTACAGTCAACTATCACTGGGTTTACCAGGCTGTTATCGTTAGCAAACTGGTGCAGACGGTCTACGCTCAGCGTTTCGGAAGACTCAGCCAGCAGTGATTTCCAGTCGCCAGCCACATCAATGCCGTTGCTGTCGAGCAGCAATTTACGGCTGTTAGCAATACCGTACACGCGCAGTTGAATATTACGTTTCAATAGTGCGGGTTGCTGACGGGCAATCTGACCCAGCAACTCTGTACCCACATTGCCGCAGCCAACTAGGAATACGTCGATGGTGTGACGATCTGAGAAGAAATTCTGGTGGATCACGCGAACGGCTTTCTTCGCTTTTTTCGCTTCGATCACAGTGGAGATAGAACGTTCAGACGAGCCCTGCGCGATAGCAACGTTATTTACCCGCGCCTGCGACAACGCAGCGAAGAAGCGAGCTGCCAAACCTTTGGTCTGACGCATACCGTCACCCACCAGCGTAACAATGGCCAGGTCATGACGGACTTCAATTTGATCAAGCAGCTGGTTTTGTAGCTCAAGGGTAAAGGCATCTTCCAGCAGGTGCTGGGCACGTACGGCATCTTTTTCCTGAATACAGAAGCTGATGCTGTACTCAGAGCTGGACTGCGTGATGAGACTAATGGAAATATTCGCATTGCTCATTACTTCAAATACGCGACTCGCCATGCCAACCATGCCCTTCAAGCCAGGGCCGGCTACATTAAACATGGTCACATTATCAAGCTGGGAAATACCTTTTACGGAGGTCCAGATTTCACTCTTTTCATTGCTGATGAGCGTGCCTGGTGCCGCTGGGTTTAAAGTATTTTTGATAAGACAAGGAATGTGGTGCTGAGCGATGGGACCAATGGTCTTCGGATGCAGTACTTTAGCGCCGAAGTAAGACAGTTCCATGGCTTCCTGGTACGTCAATTTATCAAGCAGCACCGCGCCTTCCACCTGATTCGGATCGGCGTTATATACCCCGTCAACATCAGTCCAGATTTCACAGCACGATGCATCGATACACGCTGCCAAAATCGCTGCAGAATAGTCAGAACCGTTACGGCCCAGCGTTACTTTTTCGCGATCGTCATTGGCGGCAACAAACCCTGGCATTACCAGGAACACGCTACCGTCGCTAGCCACTTCACTAAAGCGGGCCTTACTTAATGCCACATCAGCGATGCTGTCGAGGTACTCGCCATTTGCCAGTACGTAATCCACCGGGTCGATAAGCTGATTGGCTACACCTTTGCTTTCAAGAATACCGCCAAACATAGACACACTGATGTATTCGCCAAGGCTGAGAATTTCTGCCGCCACTGAATCTGGCGCGGTGCCCAGCAAACGAATACCTTCGAGCTGCTGTTTTAAGATGCCTAAACGGCTGGCAATAAAAGTAGAAACCTTTTCAAAAGGGAAACCAGTAAGGGTTTCATCGAGTTCTTTGGCGATACCGTTTACCAGCTCATCCAGCTTGGTGAACAATGGGTTGAAATCTTCGCCGGCGGCGGCCTGATCGCAAAGCAGCGACAGCGCGTTAGTGACGCCCTTCGGGGCAGAGAGCACTACGGCTGCGCCCTCGGTTTGGTGGGCGGTCATACAAATCTCGGTAACGCGAAGATAACGTGTTGCGTCGGCCAGAGAAGATCCACCAAACTTTAAGACTTTCATGTAATGCTCCTTTCGGTTTTATTTTGCTACATCAACGCTTAATTGCGTAAAAAAAAACCCGCTCCTTGTTGGGGGGCGGGCTTTCGATGTCTGTTTGCTTATGCGCACTAGCCAGCGACCGCCCTCAACGAGGTGGTAATAATCATCATGCCGGTGGTGCTAATAATTGTTTTCATAGCGACAATTTGCCGTATAGACGTCTAACTGTCAACCGCGATTTTGCTTTTTCTGGGTAAAACACCGCCAAATCAGAAAATTTAGTCCTAATAAGGGCGCAAAACTGACATGCCATATTGCAATGTGGCAAAACAATCATCCTAAGCAACACTCACCCACCGGGAAGTTTTTGCTTTGCGTGCCGGTAAATTTTGCCCGTCACAATATTCCCATCAGCTTCCTCCCAATCGACACATTCACAGCTATTCTAAAAAAGTAAACAAAATCAGTTGGTTTCACGCCGTAATTAAAAGCCTCTCGATAATACACAAACGCCATTTTGCGGCATCTTCTTTGCTCTGCGAGTGATAGTAGTTAATCACTTCCTTTATTACCTTCTTTTCGGAGCCTATCAATGTCTTCATTTAACGGATTACTCGGCGTTTCACCCGTAGCGAAAGGCTACCAGTTTGCGGTTTGGGCCCCCAACGCAAAAGCGGTGGCAGTAACAGGTACTTTTAATGGCTGGAACGATAACGGAACGGCACTGAATGCAACCGACGGTGGCGTGTGGTATGGCTGTATCGATAATGCAGAAAACGGCCAGGAATATAAGTTCATCATTACAACGCGACAAGATGAGCGGCTGGTAAAGAATGATCCACGGGCGCGCAAGTTAACGAATAGTGTGGGTAACAGCGTTATCTACGACGATGACTTTCCCTGGGAGCATTCCCCTTTTAAAGCCCCTCCCATCCACGAACGGGTAATATACGAAATGCACATTGGCACCTTTCATAAACCGAAGGACGGCCACGGTACTTTCGCAACGGCTATTGAAAAGTTACCCGAACTAAAAAAACTGGGCATCAATATCATTGAGCTGATGCCGGTTAATGAGTTTGCCGGCGACATTAGCTGGGGATACAACCCGGCTTATCCTTACGCTGTGGAAGAAGCCTATGGCGGCCCGGACGGACTGAAAGAATTTATTGATGCGGCACATGGGCTGGGCATGGGTGTCGTACTCGATGTTGTGTATAACCACCTTGGCCCCAGTGATCTGGATATCTGGCAGTTTGATGGCTGGCAGGAAAATGATAAAGGCGGTATTTATTTTTACAACGACTACCGTAGCGCCACCCCCTGGGGCGACACACGCCCCGACTACGGCCGTCAGGAAGTACGCGACTATCTCACCGACAACGCATTAATGTGGGTGAATGAGTTTCATGCCGATGGCCTGCGCATGGACATGGTGCCCTATATGCGTAGCGTGTCTGGTGCCGATAACGGCGAGGATGATATTCCAGAAGCCTACGATTTAATCCGAACCATAAACCAACAAGTCCACCAGGCGCATCCAGATAAGATGACCATCGCTGAAGACTTACACTCCCACGAATACATCACCAACCCGGTTGAAGAAGGGGGTTGCGGTTACACTTCTCAATGGGCCGCTGGCTTTGTTCACCCTATCCGTGATGCACTGACAAAAACGGAAGACAGTTATGTCGATTTGAATACGGTGGCCTCTTCGGTGACAAACATCATTAGTAACAACCCGTTCGCCCGGGTGGTTTACACCGAATCCCACGATGAAGTGGCAAACGGTCAGGCTAGATTGGTAGAGGAAGTGGCACCAGGCAATGTGGATGATAACTACTATGCCCGGCAGAAAGGCATCCTCGCCGGCGTTCTGGTTCTCACTTCAGTGGGTGTACCCATGCTATTCCAAGGGCAGGATTTTAAAGAGTCTGGCTGGTTCGACGACAGTCATGACATAGACTGGGAACGCAAGGAACGCTTCGCTGAATACGCCCAGGCGTTTGCTACCCTCATGGCACTGCGAACAAACAGCAATGGCAACAGCGCAGCCCTTACCGGCGGAACGGCTGAAATTATTCACCAGGACGATGAACATAAAGTACTGGGCTTCAAACGCACCAATGGGCTTGATGACAAAGCTGTCTATGTGTTCATCAACTTATCGGGTTCTGATACTGAACAATACCGCCTCAATAATATTCCACCAGATGCACAGTGCCTGTTTGGCTGGCAGGATGGCCTCACTACAGATTCCGTTTCTCTTAATGACAACATGATCCACATGACGCCTTACTCTGCTTTCATATTTTCGGGTAGTTAAGCTTTCACCGTTGCCCAGGGCATGAAGTATCAATTTCGTGCCCGGATTTTCACATTTTGCTGTGCAATTCGGTTCAAAACCTTCACCCACCCGCACAAAAAACACTCAATAAGAAACAAGCTCAAATTATTTTAATTAATTTAATGAAGCGTTTTAACCAATGAAAAAACCATTAATAAACAATGTAATTACACTGAAAAATGATTAGAGCATTAATTGAAACACACATAACTTCGCCATAGGCAACACTTGATAGATTCAACTCAAATCATTAAGCTTTATTTTAATTGAACGGTCAATCAATAAAAAATTATGCCTAAAGTCGGAATGAAACCTATACGAAAGCAACAGCTCATTGAAGCCACGTTGGCTTCAATTGATGAGTTTGGTCTGTATCACACAACCATTACTACTATCAGTAAAAAAGCGGGCTTATCGTCTGGGATCATTAATCACTATTTTGGTGGTAAGCAGCAGTTAATCGAAGCCACAGTGCGTCATTTACTGGACAAGCTAAATCATGTTCTGGTCGAAAAAACGGCTGGGCAAACCTTGTCGCCGGTTGAGCGCCTTAATCTGATTGTTGAAAGTAACTTCAGTGTGTTTCAACGCTCAGAGCCTGCTACTAAAGCCTGGTTAAGTTTTTGGGAACAGTCGCTGCACGTGCCTGAACTGGCGCGACTACAGCACATCAACAACCAACGTTTGTTGAGCAACTTACGGTTCTCATTCCGACAACTCATGCCGAAGGATCAGGCTATCGAAGCGGCTCAGGCAACCGCTGCAATGATTGACGGGTTTTGGCTGCGCAGTGCACTGAGTCAGGAATCGAATCCTGACTTTGTGGCAAGTGAGCGCCTTTGTAAGCAATTTATTGCAAAACTAATTTGTTAATTTCGGAGCATTTAATGTCGTTACCCCGCTACCAGAATTTCGTACATGGTAAATACCTGGCCAATAGCACAGGTGAAACCTTTGATGTCATTAACCCCGCCACCGGTGAAGTGGCCTATCAAATGGAAAAAGCTTGTGATGATGTCAAACAGGCAGCAATGGAAAGCGCCCAGGAAGGCTTTGCTGTTTGGAAAAAAATGTCAGGAATGGAACGTAGCCGCATTTTGTTGAAAGCGGTTGCCTTATTGCGTAAACGCAATGACGAGCTGGCAAAAATTGAAGTTCTGGATACGGGTAAAGCCTGGCAGGAAGCGTCGGTGGTCGATGTGGTAACCGGTGCAGACAGCATCGAGTTCTTTGCTGGCCTTGCGCCTTCCATCGAAGGTAATCAACAAGATTTAGGCGGCGACTTCTACTACACCCGTCAGGAACCCCTTGGGATTTGTGCCGGTATCGGTGCCTGGAACTATCCGCTGCAAATTGCCTGTTGGAAATCTGCACCGGCATTGGCCTGCGGAAATGCGATGATTTTTAAGCCCTCAGAAGAAACCCCGCTGGGCGCACTCAAGCTGGCTGAGATCTTCATTGAAGCGGGTGTACCCGCAGGTGTGTTCAACGTAGTTCAGGGCGACGGTGAAGTGGGTGCCTGGCTAACCGCGCACCCTGAAATTGCCAAAGTATCGTTCACTGGCGAAGTGGGTACAGGTAAAAAAGTCATGGCGAGCTCTGCTTCTTCATTGAAAGACGTCACCATGGAGTTAGGCGGCAAATCGCCACTCATCATTTTTGATGATGTGGATGTAGACAATGCGGTTTCTGCCGCCATGCTCGCGAACTTTTACACCCAAGGCGAAGTGTGTACCAACGGTACCCGGGTTTTCGTACATAAGCGTGTTTATGCCGAGTTCATCGAAAAACTTAAGCAACGCACTGAACAGAACATCGTTGCCGGCGATCCGATGGACCCTGCTACGAATCTGGGAGCATTGATCTCTGAGAAGCACCGTAACCTGGTGATGGATTATATCCAGAAAGGTAAAGATGAAGGCGCGACGCTGGTAACCGGTGGACACGCACTTAAACCCGCATCTGCGCCAAACGGTTATTTTGTTGCACCGACCATTTTCACTGACTGCACCGACGATATGACCATTGTGAAGGAAGAAATTTTCGGTCCGGTGATGTCGGTATTAACCTTCGACGACGAAGACGAAGTGATCGCCCGGGCGAACGACACACACCTTGGTCTCGCAGCAGGCGTTTTCACCAAAGACATCACCCGTGCACACCGCGTTATCCATCAGATGGAAGCCGGTATTTGCTGGATTAACAGCTACGGTGCATCACCGGCTGAAATGCCGGTTGGCGGCTATAAGCAGTCGGGTATTGGTCGCGAAAATGGGTTGAAAACCCTGTATCACTACACCCAGACCAAAGCGGTTTACATCGGCATGTCTGATGTAGAAAGCCCGTTTTAATTCAGGAGGTCTGATGCAGAAGTTTGATTATATTATTGTCGGTGCCGGTTCAGCAGGTTGCGTGTTAGCCAATCGTCTTACTGAAAGCGGCGACCACAACGTATTGCTCATTGAGAATGGGGGGAGTGATAAAAGCATCTTTATTCAGATGCCTACTGCACTGTCTATTCCGATGAACACGACAAAGTATGCCTGGCAGTTTGAAACCGAGCCAGAGCCTCATTTGGATAATCGTAAAATGCACTGCCCCCGTGGTCGTGTGCTTGGCGGCTCTTCGTCGATTAATGGCATGGTGTATGTGCGCGGTCATGCCAAAGATTTTGATGAGTGGGAACAACACGGTGCCACCGACTGGAGCTATGCCCACTGTCTGCCGTATTTTAAAAAGGCGGAAAGCTGGGCGTTTGGCGGCGACGAGTATCGTGGCGGCAAAGGGCCGTTGGCCACCAATAACGGCAATAACATGGAAAATCCGCTTTATTCTGCTTTTATCGAAGCGGGCGTTGAAGCGGGTTATTTCGAAACCAAAGATTATAACGGCGCTTTGCAGGAAGGCTTCGGCCCCATGCATATGACGGTTAAAGACGGTGTACGCTGGTCGGCATCGAATGCGTATCTTCGTCCTGCCATGGGCCGCAGTAACCTTACTGTTATCACTCATGCACTGGTTGAAAAAGTCCTTATCGACGACAAAGTCGCAAAAGGGGTTCGGTTAACCCGCAAGGGCAACACGGAAGAGTATTTTGCTGATGAAGTGATTTTATCGGCTGGTTCCGTTGGCTCCCCTCACCTGCTACAACTTTCTGGTGTGGGCGACGCTGATACCCTCAAGTCGGCAGGCATTGAGGTTAAACATGCGCTTCCGGGCGTGGGCCAGAACCTGCAGGATCACCTGGAGTTTTATTTCCAGTTCCGCTGCAACAAGCCCATTACGCTGAACGGCAAGCTGGACTGGTGGAGCAAGTTAAAAATTGGTGTTCGCTGGATCCTCACAAAGAAGGGGCTGGGTGCAACCAATCACTTCGAATCCTGCGGCTTTATTCGTTCTAAAGCCGGCGTTGAATGGCCTGATTTGCAGTATCACTTCTTGCCAGCAGCCATGCGTTACGACGGTAAGAGTGCCGTGAAAGGACATGGTTTCCAGGTTCACATTGGCCATAACAAGCCAAAAAGTCGCGGCCATATTAAGGTGACATCGGCAGATCCAACCGTGCCACCAGAGATCCTGTTCAACTACTTAGCTGAAGAGGAAGACCGCGAAGGCTTCCGTGATTGCGTGAAACTGACACGGGAAATCATTGGTCAGGATGCGTTATCTGCCTATCGCGGTGAAGAGATCCAACCGGGTAAACACGTACAAACCGACGAAGAAATTGATGCCTTTGTGCGTCAGAACGTTGAAAGTGCTTATCACCCTTCGTGCTCATGCAAAATGGGCACAGACGATATGGCCGTAGTGGATCCGCAAACGCGGGTACACGGCGTGAAAGGTTTGCGGGTAGTGGATTCCTCCATCTTCCCCACCATTCCCAACGGCAACCTCAATTCGCCGACAATTATGGTTGCAGAGCGAGCCGCAGATTTAATTCTGGGCAAATCTGCATTACCACCGGCGACCGATACACCCGTTCTGATGGAACAGGACTGGCAGACTAAGCAGCGAGCTAATCCGTAAGGGTTACTCGCCAGTTTACGCTCGAACAGCATTTAACTTGGGAGAAATTATGACCACCTGGTTATCCGCCGGGCTGATATTCACGTACGCGTCTATCGCCTTTATCCTGTTGAAATGGGGCCGCATCCGCTGTGTCGGTGTTACCCCGGTTCGCACATTAACGTTTATCGCTATTTTGTTTACCTCTGGGCTCGATGTGGGCCTGATCATGTTCCCGCTTACTGAATTTGCCGGTTACGCCGATACTGCCACCAGCCCGGAATACAGTTTTGCCAACCCGTTAGCCATAGAGTTCGGGTTCTGGGGTTTTTTGATTTGGAGCTTCTATTTCCTTACCTGTTTCTATTTTTGCGTGATTGAACCGCGGGTGAAGTTTTTCGAGATCCCCTGGGTAAAGTTCATCAATAACGTGGTGATCATTGGTACCTGTGCCTTCACCGCTTATTTACTACTGGCAAATTTGCCCTGGTACTTGCCTTCACTGGAAGACACCAGCGTGGGAACGGGTATTTTTTATCTTATTGTTCTGGCGGTAATTAGCGGGGCGGTATATTCCAGTACCAGCTTGAAATACGTTCGTATCTTAAGCTTGTCGACCACCTGGTTATTCATCGGCCTTATCGCGCTGATGTGGGCAGGCGCCTTCTTAGGTGACAACGGCTCGGTAGGTGCGTTTATTAACACCACCGCCATGATGGGCGACTACTTTGGCAATATTGAACAGTTTCTGTTGCCACTGAACGATTATCACGAATTCTATCTGTTCTGGTGGTTTGCCTGGAGCATCATGATTGGTCAGTTTACCTCCCGTTTCGTGGGTGGTTTACGCACCTATCAGGTTCTGGCGGCAATGCTGATATTTCCGTCGATCCCCATCGCCACCTGGTTCTCCGTACTATACTTCTATCACGATAACGGTTTGACCACGGGCGGCTTATACAACCTGGCCATGGCCTTTGTAGGTATCACATTCGTGCTGAATTCATTGGATTCACTGGTGCGTCTGTACACCGACAACCTGAATATCACTGTGGCCCGTTTTGGCAAAGCCAAATACATCATCGGCAACGTGGTGGTATTGAGTTTACTTACCATGCTGTTCCAGCTGGATTTCCTGAAAATCCAGTGGGTGGGCGCGTTAGTGATTGGCTTGTTCTTCATTTGCGCCGGTTACATGGCTGTCACTAAAGCAAGAAAAGTCAGCAATATCGAAGCTTCACCAAAAGAAAACAAAATTGATTTCACTAAAATAGAGACACTTAATTAAATGAAAAAAGCAGTATTAATTAAATCACTATTACCGTTGGCAGCTACCAGTCTATTGGTAGCCGCTGATGCCCAGGCCGATTGGTCTGGCACCGTTTCGTTAAATTCTGACTACACCTTCAATGGTGTGAGCCAAACACAGAACAACCCTGCTTTGCAGGGCAGCATAGACTACAGCGCCGACAATGGCTGGTATGCGGGCACCTGGGCGTCTAACATTGACTATGCCGGTGATGAAACCAAACTGGAGTGGGACGGATACACGGGTTATTACCAGGAGCTGACCGACAGCCTGAGTCTGGATACCGGTATTGCTTATTACACTTACCACGGCGCCGACTACAGCAGCGACTACAATTACCCGGAAGTCTACGCCAGCTTTAATCACGGCAATAAACTGGGTAATACAGAGCTCAACTTCTGGTATAGCTGGGATTATTTCGGATTGGGTGGTGGGCACTCAATTATTATGCTGGCCCATTCTTTTGAAGTGGCGCCGGGTCACACCATTCGCATTAGTGGAGACCGCTCAAACAGCCATGATGAACAAGCATGGAGCTGGGACGGCAATAACGACTATTATCACTGGCGACTGGCTTACCTGACTTCTTATCAGGGGTTTGATTTTTCCTTGGCGGCAGAAGATACCACCATGGATCTCGACAGAGCAGATGCCCGCATTGTGGCATCAGTCAGCAGAACATTTAGCTTCTAGTTTTTCATCAGGTAACAAAAAGCCGGCGGACACTTCACTGAACCGCCGGCTTTTTTGTAAGCTTCACGCTTAGAAGCGATAAGTCACTTTACCGTACACATAACGACCAGTGAAACCGTAAGGCGAGAAGCCAGAATACGGGAACAGGTTAGTAAATGTAGACGGCGACTCAACCAGGTAGCGGCTTGCTTCCGGGTACACATCAAACAGGTTGTTAGCACCTACCGATACCGACAATCCTTCCGTTAGTGCCACATTTACGTCTAGGTCGGTGATCCACTCAGCAGGAATGATTTCATTGGTTGCCGCAGTAGAAGCTGGATCTTCCACTTCACCGTAACGGGTAGTGCGAAGTGTGGTGGTGTAGCGATCGTAGTTCCAGGTCACGCCCAGGTTGAGCTTGTTATCCGGCGAACTGGATTCAAAGCGACGCAGTTCAACACCCGAGAACAGGTTGTCCTGGTCAAACCCAGCATTCTGCAGCACTTCTGGTGCATCAATCACATCGGTCACTTCGTTGTCGTTGAAGTTCGCGCCCAGATTGAAGTTGAATGCGCCCCACTCTGCCGTTTGCAGCGTGTAAGTAGACACGATATCGACACCCTGGGTCCGTGAGTCGATAGCATTCAGGAAGAAACGTCCCTGAGTCGCACCGGTGCCCGCCAGCAGTGCAGTAATGGCTTCACCAGACAAGTTGTTCGATAACACGATGCGATCATCAATATCGATGCGATAGAAATCTACAGTCAGGTTAAAATCAGCCGTTGGCGAATAAGTGAAGCCAGCACTGTAGTTCGTCGATTCCTCGGCATCCAGCCCCGGGCTACCTAATGCCTGCGCTACTTCACTGGAAGGCGCAAAAGTACCGGTTTCGGTAGGTACATCGTCAATGAATACTGTAGAGATAGAAGTAAAGTACTGCTGTTGCAGAGAAGGCGCACGGAAACCGGTAGAAACCGACGCGCGCAACGCAAACTCATCAGTGATAGTCACCCGGTTAGACAGTTTCCAGTTAAAAGTGCTACCGAAGTCAGAGTAGTCTTCGTAACGACCAGCTACCGCAACATTCCAGTTTTCCAGCACGTCAGCTTCTAAATCTACATAGAAACTGTAGTTGTGACGGCTGTTATCGCCAGCAGATGCAGGTGTAAAGCCAGGAAATACCTGAGAACCGGCCGCAGCCAGGGTGTCGCCTTCACCGGCAATTTCAAGACCGCCTGCCGCGTAAGGCCCCTGCAGGTAAGACGCTTCTTCACCAGCTGAGATCTCATAGCTCTCGTGACGATATTCTGCGCCCATGGCGAAGTTCATTTCACTGTAGAACACACCGGTGTCTACCAGACGAGAGGCATCCGCATTCACAACAGTGGTGTTATATTCCAGTGTACCAGCGTCGAAGCTAGTTTGGCTGGTTGGGCCCACAGAAGTGTTTAGCGTATTTACTACGCCGTACTCCAGTTTGTTACCACCATGGGTAACAGACAGGTCGTAATTCCACACATTGCCGTAGCCTTTGATACCAGCAAGTAATGACGTATCGGTGATATCGGTGGTGATTTGCGGCAGGAAGCCGTCAGGGTAAATGGTCACAATGTTTCGGCCATCCTGAGCGCGGCGATAGAAGCCACCGCTGATGGAATCACGGGTGCTGGCACCGGCAGTACCATAAAACTCTACGTTTTCGGTGAGTGCTTTACCGGCGTTAATAAACAGGGCGTAGTCTTCTACTTCACCGTTACCATAAACGTGATTGTAACGGTTAACTGTCAGTTCACGCGGGTCGAGGTTGCCATCAGCATCGCGGGCATAGTTTTCGCGTGGGTCGAAATCGGCACGATTAGCCTGACCACGGTCGCGATATTCTGCAGACACATTGATGAAGCCATCATCGCCCCATTCGAAGCCCATGTTGCCGCGCAAGGTGGCAGTTTGTCCGTCGGTCACGCTGCGGTCGGAACCGGTATCAAAACCTAAGTTACCTTCATCATTAATGTACACACCGTTTAAATCTGGCACGCCGTCCATGGTGGTCACGTTTGCACCGTAAGTGGCAGAAAACTCACCGCCTTCGGAAGCGTCTTTCAATACAATGTTGATAACACCGGCAATGGCGTCAGAACCATACTGGGCTGCCGCACCATCACGCAGTACTTCAATACGCTTGATAGCATTGGCTGGAATGGCATTTAAGTCTACTGCCGATGAGCCACGGCCCACTGAACCGTTCAGGTTAAGCAGTGCGCTGGTGTGACGACGTTTGCCGTTTACCAGTACCAGCGTGTGGTCGGGTGCCAGGCCACGCAGCTGCGCAGGACGCACATGGTCAGTACCGTCGGTAATGGAAGGCTGCGGAAAGTTAAAGCTAGGCAGTAACTGGTTCAGAATCATGTTAGTTTCTGTCAGGCCCGTCGCCTCAATAGAAGACGCATCGATGATATCAATGGGTACTGGCGAGTCATTCACGGTACGGCCCACACGGCGCGAACCCACAACCTGAATTTTTTCAAGATCGGCATCAGCGATGGTGTCAGTTTGCGCCTGCACCTGCGTTGAAAAAGACAGAGGCAAGCCGATAATGGCCGCAGAGAGAAGAGAATATCTGAATTTAGAGGAAATGCATCTTTCCTGTTGCATAGTGTGTTCCCGAATTTATATGTGAATTCAATCCATTGCATGTTTTGCAATGTTGGCGTCGTTGCGCCTACTGTTATTTCTGGCGTCAGGGTGAGACTTAGGCATCTCGTAAGGATGACTTTTTATTATTTGAAAAGGACAACGTGCGGTTAAAGCGGGCTGAATTTTTAGGCAACTAGCCAGCTACGTTGCGCATCGGAGTTAATCACAACTGCCGATGCAACTCCAAGGCTAATCGGACAAGATCCGTTAACCGTCTTCTTTTCGTAGACGAACTGTCATTTTTCTTTCATAAAATAACGGTTCGGTTTACGACCGGAATAACAAAAAGGATTAAAAGGAGTCTGTCGAATGTCTTCAGAAATAAAGACACTGTCGAGTAAAGTGGTGTACGAGAATAAATGGATGCGAGTGCGGGAAGATGCCATCGAGCGTCCTAGCGGTCAGCAAGGCATTTACAGCGTGATGGAAAAACCCGATTTCACTGTAGTCATTCCGATCCAGGATGATTATGTGTACATGGTGGAGCAATATCGTTATCCGGTAGAGAAGCGACAATTAGAATTTCCCCAAGGCACCTGGGAAGAGAATGGCCAGGCCGATCCGGCAGAGCTCGCCGCTGGCGAACTGCAGGAAGAAACGGGCTTGCTGGCCAAACGTTGGACCCATGTGGGTTATCAGTATTTAGCCTACGGTTTTTGTAATCAGGGTTATCACATTTGGATTGCCACAGACTTCACTATGACCGAGCAGAACCTCGACGCTGAAGAAGAAGGGCTTACCTGCCATAAAATTCGCCTTAGTGAACTTGATGAGAAAATCAAAAACGGCGAAATTCTCGATGCGACCACCTGCAATGCATTAGGCCTCGCGCGTCTGAAAGGCTTGATATAATTCATCGCGGACTGCAACGGCGGTGAAGTCTATTTCGCCGCCTGACATTCCTTGAAATTATCCTAGTGATAGTCAGCATTCACCAGAGTGTTGTGACCGCTAAAATCGCTGTGCTAGTGTTAGCCTGTGTAACCAGATTGAGCACCGGCAATGACAGACACGCGCCTGGCGAACAAAATCGCCTTTCAAATTCTCACCCACTTCGATAAAAGTTATCGCTGGTTTACCCGCATCACCCGGGGAGCCAAAGAGCGCTTCGAAAACGGCGAATGGCAAGCAACACAAATTGCCTCCCGCGAGCGCCTTAATATCTACGAAAAGAGCGTGTCTGATGCGGTTGCCGATATCTACCATCAGGTAGAAGTGCATCAGCGTGATCGCAGTTTCTGGCAACAAATGAAAGAAACCTATACCCGCCATCTGGAAACCCACCCGCAGTTTGAGCTGGCAGAAACCTTCTACAATTCCATCATCGGTCGCCTGTTTCGTCACCAGTCATTCGAAAATGATGTGATGTTTGTGCTGCCGAGCCGCTGCTATCTGCCAGGGCGTGATCGAGCACAGGTGATAAACAGTTTAGATACCACCACCACGGTCGCTGAAATGTATGAGTCAATTTACAAGCTATACCGCTTTAATCTGGCTTTTGAAGATCGTCAGCGCGACATGGAAAGCCTTGAAAATGCTCTGCGCAAGCGTTTGAACAAAGCGCAACTCGCCAGTGTGGAATTAGTCGAAATCTTAAAACCCGTATTCTATCGCGGCAAATCGGCCTACCTGATCGGGCGCATTTGTATGCCCGGTGAAACCCTGCCTTTTGTGATTTCCATGCACACCAATAATAGCCAGGAAATTTATGTGGATGCCCTGCTTACCGACCGGCAGGATCTTAGCGTGATATTTGGCTTTGCCCGCAGCTACTTCATGGTAGATACCCAGTACCCGGCTGAAGTGGCGGCGTTTCTGCAGGAGTTAATGCCGAATAAAAAGCACTTTGAGCTGTACATGTCGCTTGGCCACCATAAACACGGAAAAACCGTGTTTTTCCGCAACTATCTGCAACACCTAGATAACAGCAACGACATTTTCGAACGCGCGCCGGGCACCCGCGGCCTGGTCATGATGGTATTTCATCTGCCCACCTACGGCGTGGTGTTTAAAATTATCAAGGATGAATTTGCCGAGAGTAAGAAAATCACCCGCGAGCACGTAAAAGAGTGCTACAAGCTGGTGAAAAACTCTGACCGCGTAGGCCGTATGGCAGATACCCACGAATATGTGAACTTCCGCTTTCCGCTTAATCGCATGGCGCCTGAATTAATAGAAGAACTAAAAGCGACCTGTGCCTCTAGCCTGGAAATCACTGACGATGAATTAATCATCAAGCACCTCTACATCGAGCGCAAAATGACGCCGCTGAACCTGTATTTGTTACAGGAAACCAATGAGGATAAGCTTCACAATGCGATTAATGAACTCGGTTTGTGCATAAAACAAATTGCCCTTGCCAATATCTTCCCCGGCGACATGTTGCATAAGAACTTCGGCATTACCAAAGGCGGCCGGGTAATATTCTATGATTACGATGAGATCTGCCTGATGAAAGATCGTAATTTCCGCGAACTGCCCAAATCCGATGATCCCTACGCGCTGGACACCTTATCAGTTGCCCCTAACGATGTATTCCCGGAACAGTTCGAACACTTCATTGTAGGTAAAAAGAAATTCAAAGATATTCTCAAGTCGCTTCATGGTGATTTGATGACGCCTGAATATTGGCGAGAGGTGCAGCGCATTACTGCCCGTGGCGATGTTCAAAACTTCACCCCTTATAACCCAGCCATGCGTTTTCAACTTCGGGAAACCTGAACAACAAACTTCAGCTATACTGTTGATAAACTGATTATTCGGTAACATTGCAATATTAAAAGAATGTCACATTTGACGTTTTAGTCGTGAAATCGCTTATTATTGTGATCAATGTCACGTCGTTTTGGCGTAAGAAGTCCTGTTAACATTAACTAGCAGAGCCGGATGTATGAAAGCGTTAATCATTGAAGACGATCCCACTGTTGCAGAACATATTCGCAGCGGATTGGAATCTGCCGGACACGAATGCTTTCATCAGAGCGACGGTAAAAATGGATTAAACCGGGCCCTTGATGAACATTTTGATCTGGTGATTCTGGACATCATGTTACCGGAAATGGATGGATTTACGGTGTTGGAAGAAATCAGAGCCGTACACCCCGCATTACCGGTATTATTATTGAGTGCTAAAAGTCAGGTAGACGATAAAGTTCGTGGGCTCCGCTCCGGTGCCAACGACTATCTCACCAAACCTTTTGCCATTGAAGAATTGCTAGCCCGCGCAGAGGGTCTTGCAGGTCGCCCTGGTGCTGCCAGCAAGGAAACAGAGCTGTCGGTAGGCGATTTAACATTAGATTTGCTTCGCCGGAAAGTGACCCGTGGCGAAACAGAAATCGACCTACAGGCGAAAGAGTTCCAACTGTTAGAATGTTTATTGCGAAACCGTGGCAAAGTGGTTACCCGCAGTATGCTGTTGGAACGGGTTTGGAATTATCACTTCGACCCGCAAACCAACCTGATTGATGTGCATATTAGTCGTCTGCGCCAAAAGGTAGATAAGACCTTCAACATACCGCTTATTGAAACGGTTCGCGGCACGGGATATCGCATTTCTGAGGGCCTCAGTTGATTGCAATTGGTGCGTTTACCCGCAGCTCAAGCTTCCGGGTAGGCGCGCTCTTTACCGCTTTATCTTCCGCCGGGATCTTGTTTATCTTCTATTTCTGGTCGCTGGCCGACGACGACAAGCTGCTGGCTGAAGCCCACTCCGCCATTGCTGCAGAAAAATTCCTTTTCTCCGAACTATATCGTAGCGGCGATATCGAGCAAACGATATCCAGTGTGAACCGGCGAGTGAGTTTGCCGAGTAACGACACACTCGTGGCACTGTACGACAGTAATCAGAAAATTCTTGCCGGCAATCTACAACGCTTACCAGACCACGACGCAACAAACGTTCCCGTTATTCTCTCGTTACCCATCACCGAATACCTGAGCAAGGCCGTAGCGAATGACAGCTACCTCGCCACCAGCGATTACTTCTTAATAGATGACATTCCTTTAGGGGAATACCGCATCATGGTGGCGCGAAGCGTAGAAGCACTTTACAGCACGCAGAAAATTGGTCGCGCCCTTGGCTGGCTGTTTATTGTTATGTTGGTAATGATTGCTGCACTGAGTTTTGGTGTTGCCATTTACGTGGTAAACCGTATTAACCGCATGTCGCGCACCGCCAGTGACATTATGGACACGGGAAATCTGGCTGCGCGCATGGAGATAGACAGTAACTGGGATGACTTAAGCCGACTGGCAATCGTGTTTAACAAAACCCTGGATAAAATCGAAAACTCAGTGAAAAACATCAAGCAGGTTTCAGATAACATTGCCCACGATCTGCGCACACCGCTGACCCGCCTTCGCGGTAAGCTTGAGCGCATGCCTGACAGCGAACTTCGCGACGATGCCATGGCTGAAGCCGACAACTTACTGGGTATATTTAACAGCCTGCTGCGCATTGCTGACGTGGAAAGTGAGCGACAGCGCGCCGGATTTGAGCGCGTTGCCCTGCATACTGTGGTGAATGACGTTATCGATTTGTACGAACCGCTGTTAGAAGATCAGCAAGTCAGATTAACCACAAACATCGATGCCGTTGAGATTGAAGGCGATCCGCACTTGCTGTTTCAGGCACTCAGTAACCTGGTCGACAACAGTCTTAAGCATGCGAAAAGTAGTGGTCGCATTGAGGTGCTGCTGAAGCAATACGGAAACCGAAACATCATTGCCATATTCGACAGCGGCAGAGGCCTGCCCACGGCTGAATTTGAAAACCTGGACCGGCGGTTTTATCGAGCCGAGCAAAGTCGCACCACCCCTGGTAACGGCTTGGGCTTGTCGATGGTGAGCGCGGTGACATCGTTGCACTACGGGACACTGTGGTTTGTCGATAACCCACTGTGTGAGACAAGCGGGTTTGGTGTGGTAATGAGTCTGCCAGTGCGATCAAGCAAGAGCCTGTCGCACTAGCCATCTAACTTATCTTACATCAATGCCGGAATACCCGGCAGCAAGCCTACCAACGCCATCACTGTTGTTAGGATCACAAACATGGCTCCTGGAATGATCCAGCGACTCATATGAGACAATTCAGCACTGCGTTCCTTACTCCCAATCAGACCCAGGTTATCTAACAACATGGTGAGAGACCAGCCAAATGCCGGATTCACCAATGAGCTGGCAAATACCACTATTGCCGCAGACTGGGTGGTTTTCCCTTCACGGGTCATTTCCATACCGGCTTCCAGCAGTGGAACAAATACACCCACAATCAACGCGACACAGAGTACCGGTTCCCAAATTGCTAAATCCATGGGATAGCCCATCACCGCCGCCAACACACAAAATAGCGCCGTTAAGATTGCCCCTGCTGGAATGGGACGCTTGGCAATGGCCGCAGGCACCATGTAAGTCCCCCAGGAAGAGGTAAAATTCGCACCGCCCATTAAAGAGCCGGCAACCTGGCGGGTAGCGGCAGATACCATGGTATCGTCGATATTCATATGCACCCGCTCGGTTCTGGCCGGATAGCTGATCTTCTGAAACACCTGGTGGCCAAGGAAATCCGGCGACCACATGGCTACAGCCAGCACTGCGAAAGGCAGTACTACAACAAAGTTTTCTACCGTGGGTAACCCTAGCATCCAGCCAGTGTCATCGCCCCACCAGTACATGGGATTGAAGTTAGGTAAACCAGGACCAGTGGAAAATTCAAACGGTGCCCCGAGCAAAAATGCGACCCCGCCGCCAATAAGACAGCTAAGCGGCACTGCCAGCCAACGCTTTTTCCAATGTTCCAGCAACGCATACAAAATGATAGTGGAAAAGATAACGATAAAGGCGATGTGCGCCATATCAATGCCTTCAGCCCAGGCGATGAGCTTTTTCACCTGCGATGTGGTGCCAATGAATCCCAGGTATAGCAACAAACCACCGCACACACCGCGGCTGGTAAGGCTGGCGAGCAAACTTCCCCCTTTGAACACAGCGAGCAGTAAGCCAAAAATACCAATCAACAAACCAAATGCCATGGGATGACCACCAGCCGCCACCACAATTGGGATCAGCGGAATAAGCGGTCCGTGCGTACCTGCCAGGTTGGCGGTAGGCAGGAAAAAGCCAGAAAACAGCAAAATAAACACCGATACGATAATTAACTCGTAGCGCACGTTTTCAAGAATGAAACCATCGCCCAACCCCAGCTGACTGGCGAACGTTGCTGCAATTGCCCCCACCATGACGACTTTACCGATGGTTGCGGCGAGCGCGGGAATGGTGTCTTCCCATTCAAAACGATAATCTTTAAACGGTAAATTTGGGCGCCAGCGCTTTGGCGCCATGATTTGCAACTCGTGCTCTAAATAGTCATCGCGACTGCTAAACGATGAAGACGGCTTGTGTAAGTCGGCGTATTGCCCTGATTTATTCGGCTCAGCATCAGAGGACGGCTGATCAAATTCAGTACGTGTTCCCATACTTTCTCCGGGTGACTAGAAAAGAAAGCCCATCCTATGTGAAGAAAACACGCAAAGATGTTAATTAAACTAGAAAAAATTAACACCAAACAAACAAGTGCGTATTAGTGAACAATATCACCTCTTTCTAATGGTTGCTGAAATACCGTCATCCGTCATAAAAGCGGTGAATACACTGCCGCACTTACCGTTAACATCTTCATAACATAAGTACCTACGCTATTAGTCGTATATCCATGATCAATCGCAATGAAATTCCCCAAAATGGCCTTGCTAAGTGATTTGTCGGCAATCGGCAACACCTTATCGCAATCGTGACAGAAGCTTGAACCATTCACCTTATTTGCCGTATCGACCCATATGGTTAGTTTCGCCACAGCGCATGAAACCAACCCTCTTCCGGGCAGTGCAGCAGTATGCCCACCCGCGATGCCAAACGCATACGCGAATCTCTGACTTCCTGTTCGGAAGCCTGGTCTGTAACTTAAACAGAAGGATGGTAATGTGACTTCATCCAGTCAGAAAAAAACCAGCAAATTCACACTATTCGTGGCGTTATTGCTGCTTATCTGTGGTCTTCCCCTGCTTATTGGTGGTGGTTGGCTTGCTGCCGTTGGTGGCAGTTTTTATTATCTTCTTGCCGGTATTGGCATGCTTGTTTCCGCTTTTCTGCTGGCGAAAAACCAGCGCGCGGGCGTATGGGTTTATGGCTTAGTGGTGCTGGGAACCGTGCTTTGGGCGGCCTGGGAATCAGGGCTTGATTATTGGCGCTGGGTACCCCGACTCGATGTTGTCATGGTGCTTGCACTGTTTGTAGCGCTAACGATGCCACGCCTGCGCCAACCATTTAGCAAGAAAACCGCTTACGGCTATGCGGGAGCCTCTGTGGTGGTATTTGCAGTAGCGTTCGCCCTGGCGTTTGTGCCTTATGGATTTAATCAGTACGACGATGTTCCTGTCACCGCAAAAACCTCTTATAAAACGTTTACCGGCAACAGTGATATTTCCGACGCCCCTGCCGACGGTGACTGGCCCTCTTATGGACGCGATAACGCGGCCACCCGTTATTCTCCACTGACACAGATTAACCTTGAAAACGTGGATCAACTCGAACGTGCCTGGGAGTTTCGTACCGGTGAAATGGATGTGAAGAGTTGGGGTGCAGAAACCACGCCTATTAAAGTCGATGACCGACTTTATCTTTGTTCAGGTTTAAACAAGATGTTTGCGCTGGACAGCCGCACCGGCGAAAAAATCTGGCAGTACAATGCGGGACTCGATCAGATAGACATTCCATACACAGCGGCCTGTCGTGGTGTGGCGTACTATGAAACACCAGCATCGGCAATGGCCGACGGTCAGACAACCTGCAAGGCTCGAATTATTGAAGGCACGCTGGATGGACGCATTATTGAGGTGGATGCTGAAACCGGCAAACCCTGCGAAGACTTCGGCAATAACGGTCAGGTCAGTATTAAAGAGCACATGGGCGAAACCCCGAACGGCTATGTGGCCATTACGGGTGTACCTAATGTGGTACAAGGTGTGATTGTAACCGGTCATCAAGTA
The DNA here is from genome assembly GCF_001757105.1 of Alteromonas confluentis. Lineage (GTDB taxonomy): Bacteria > Pseudomonadota > Gammaproteobacteria > Enterobacterales > Alteromonadaceae > Alteromonas > Alteromonas confluentis. Next base: position 136,745 of record NZ_MDHN01000015.1, on the reverse strand, counting down.
ATAGATGGTCAGGCACGCTACGAACCTTCAGGTGTCATTAAAGGTTTTGATGCAGTAACCGGCGAATTGAAGTGGGCTTGGGACATGGTGCGCCCTGATATCGACACCATTCCACCGGAGGGCGAAACCTATACCCGTGGTACACCGAACATGTGGACCACAGGTACCGGTGACAACGAGCTTGGTTTAATTTATCTGCCTATGGGTAACTCCACGGCAGATTACTACAGCTCCATGCGCCGCGAAGAAGAACATGAATATTCCAGCTCACTGGTGGCCATTGACGTTAATACCGGTAAACCAGTTTGGCATTTCCAAACCGTACATGCAGATGTGTGGGACTACGATTTAGGTTCACAAGTGACGCTGCTGGACTTCCCCACCGAAAATGGCACTGTGCCGGCACTCATGCTGCCATCAAAACAAGGCGACTTGTATGTGCTTGATCGCCGCACCGGTAAACCGCTCACCGAAGTCACTGAAAAACCGGTACCTGTGGGCGGCGTAGAGCCACAAGAGCGTAGTCCTACGCAACCTTTCAGTGGCTATCACGCTTTGCGTAAACCCGATCTGACACCGCAGGATATGTGGGGCATCACCCCGTTCGATCAGCTTGCCTGCCGAATTCAGTATCAGGAAGCCGCTTATGATGGCATGTACACCGCACCCACCGTTGACCAGCGCTGGATTCAGTATCCTAGCTATAACGGCGGATCAGACTGGGGCAGTGTGGCTATCGATCCCGTTCGTGGCGTTATGATTGCCAACTACAACGACATGCCCATGTACAACAAGCTGGTACATCGGGAAGAAGTGAATGAAGAAGGTTGGCTAACCCGGGCGCAAGAAAACGAAAAATTTGGCGGCCCCACCGGTGGTGCAGAAGGCGCGGGTGATCCCCAGGTTGGCACCCCGTACGGCATTGATGTCAATGCGGGCTGGCGCTTACCGTTCACTGGTTTACTGTGCAAAGAACCTCCTTACGGCGGTATCCGTGCTATTGAGCTTGCCTCGGGTAAAACTCTGTGGGACAGACCGCTGGGTACCGCCCGTAATAATGGTCCGTTTGGTATTGCGTCCCACCTGCCAATCAACATCGGCACACCGAATAACGGGGGCTCTGTAGTGACTGCCGGTAATCTTATCTTTATTGCTGCAGCCACTGACGGCCTTATCCGTGCTATTGATATTAACACTGGAGACACGGTATGGCAGGACGAGCTGCCCACCAGCGCCCAGGCGAATCCTATGGTGTATGAGCAAGATGGTAAGGAATATCTGGTGATCATGGCTGGCGGCCATCACTTCATGGAAACCCCGGTTGGCGACTATGTGATTGCCTACGCCCTGCCGGACTCCATAACAGGTGCAGCGGGTAGTCGCTGAAATTAAACTTCAATCCATAAAAAACGCCTCATTTCGAGGCGTTTTTCATTTGTAGCTTATTATTCTTGCACGGAAATCCCTATTGCTTCTGCATAAATATGGTCACTTCCGCCATGGTGATGCCAAATTTCTTGATGTAAGAGCGGTTCATCATGGTGTCTTCAGACATGCCAAAAAACCAGTCGTCAAAGGCGACTTCATAGGTGGTATCATCAACAGGTAAATCCATGGAATAAGCGAAGTTAAAAGCATTGCCATAACTGGTGCCTTTTGCGGTTCCCAGAATATCGCCCGCTTCACCGGCAAACGTATTGTTTCCGGTAGGTGTGATGCGCCAGGTTCGGTTTTTCACACCGTCGCCTAACTGATAGTTAAATGACTCGTCCAAAATCAGTGTATCACCGTCATGTCGGGCATCAATATCAACAATAAATCGTTGCACCACCTCACCAGAACGGTTCTGTACAATGCCCCAGGCTTTCACTTTGCCGTCGAAAAAATCATACAGATCAAATTTCGGCTGCTGATTCGTGTACGCATCGCTTTGCACTGAGCCCGCACAACCCGTCAGACTTCCCATCAACAAGGCCGCTGCTGCCAACATCGCAAACTTTTTCATTCTTTTTCTCCCAGTAGTTGTTCTCGCATTTCCGGTTCAGACGTATTTTCAGACAGCCAGATACCAAAAAAGGCGCGGGTAAATGCAGGATCGTCAACGTTGCCTACAGCCTCGCCATTAAAAAAAAAAAGCGGGTATGTCTATCCGCATTGACTTCACCCGTGAGTGTGTCGCCGTCAGATACATCCGGGAAGATGGCGGTCATCGTAGACTGCCACTCAGCCAGCTTATCTTCGTCTTTCAATCCCTGCTTGCGCATCTCTTTTGCCGAGCGTTCAGCGATATCACGCCCTTTCAAGTCGCGCAGATATGTCAGCTCTAGCGCGAAGGGTTTATCCTCGGCCCATTTGCCGTTTGGCGCGTAGAGCACTGCATCGTACACATCCCAAAGGAGGTAAGTCAGCCTGGCTTTCCCCACCTTGTTACTATCGGTGGAGAGTCGCTCAGGGTCTGCTAAAACAGGCGCAGCATGAGTAAGGCTTAACAGTAAAAGCGCGACAACATTGAGCTTAGGCATGGCGTACTCCTTTCTTATTTAATGTTTACAGGCTTTACGAAGGGCGTGATCATTCATTAACATCTGTTAATGTAGTCTGCTTACCGATATCTGCCACGGTCGGTAGTTGGCGGCCGCCCTCGAATGGAATTCGGCCAATGAATCAGGAGCGTTATGCAAGACAAAGTCGTCGTTTCAGACACTCAGCTTTCGGAAGTTGCCGAAAAAATGTTGGCGCTGACCACGCCAAGCCCACTTACCGACTTCAAACCAGACTGGCCAGGCGCTGAATTTGTTAGCATGCAAATAAAGCGAGACGATGTCATTCACCCGATTATTTCCGGAAATAAGTGGCGCAAACTAAAACATACTTTGAATGCCCTACCCGGCAGTTGTCGACACATCATCAGTTTTGGTGGCGGCTTTTCTAATCATCTTCATGCCTGCGGTTATTTATGCATGAAATTGGGAATTCGCTTCACCGCACTGGTACGCGGCGATTACACCGCCAATCCCACGCCGATGTTACGCGACTTAGCCTCGTGGCAAGCCGACATTCAGTACCTGGATAAGACCACGTATGCCAAACGAACCGATCCTATTTGGCTGGAAAACTTGCAAAAACAGTATCCTGAGTCTGTACTTATTCCTGAAGGTGGCAGTCAGGCTCACGCACTTAAAGGGGTGGCGGAGCTGTTAGAAGAAGACAACAGCGCGTGTGACCATATTGTGGTTCCTGTTGGCAGCGGCGCCACCTTGGCCGGTTTAATTGGCGCAAAAAGTCATCCGGTTTCCGTAACCGGTATTGCCGTTTTGAAAGGCGAAGGCTATCTGGAGTCGCTGGTGCAAGCGTTACTACCAGCAACGGGGCAACAACACCCATGGCAAATTCTGCACGACTATCATCAAGGTGGCTATGGTAAGCGAAACGCTGCACTGACAAGCTTTTGCGATGATATGACACAGCAGTACGATGTGCCGGTTGAGCCCGTCTATTCTGGTAAATTGTTGTTCGCGATCAAAGATTTGCTCGAAAAGCGATTCTTCCCCGATGGCACAAGGCTAAGAATCGTGCATACTGGTGGTCTTCAAGGAGCAAGATAATGTGATCTGTCGGTGTAAGAATTACGTTCTAAACCATGTAAACCTTACAGTTTTTCACTGCACCGGGTTGCCTTTTTCAGGAACAGCTACTCGCGCGTTCCAAACGCTATAAAGGAGAGCCACATTGATAAATAATCCGCAACAGCTGCCTGAACCTCTGCAATTGCTGGTAAACCGTTCCCTGCAGTTGTGTGAACTGATGTTGCCGCACTGCAGTGCCCTTTATCCGTTTGCTGCTATTTATGAAGACGGTCGTGTGGGTTGCTTGTTTGCCGATGATCGATGCCACGGCGAAAATGAAAGCTATCTCATCGAGCAATTACAGTGGCGTATTATCGACACCACTACCGATACGGAAAGTTACAGTGTGCTGGTGTATGCGGCCACAGTAACCACCGACAGACATAAGCAATTGAATGCGATTGCCATCAATGCAGGGCATCCAAATGGCGATGAAACCATGCTACTCTACCCCTACTTTCGTGTGGGGAAAAAAATCGTTGTCTCCCCTCCAATTCCAGGCTGAAAAAATGCTGCCAGCAGGCTAACTTTGCTTGCCAAAAAGTTGATGTCTGCTAGCATTCAGCGCAAATTTACCTAACGTCACGGAAACAAGAATATGTCTCGCGTTTTAATTATTGGTGCTGGCGGCGTCGCTGCTGTAACCGTTAAAAAATGTGCCCGTCTGCCTGAATATTTTGACGAAATTTATCTGGCCAGCCGTACCGTTTCTAAATGCGAAGCGCTGCAAAACGAAATTGGCGCCGACCGTATCAAAGGTGTCTTTGCTGTAGACGCCGACAACGCAGCTGAAGTAGAAAAGCTGATCAACGAAGTTAAGCCTGATTTGGTGGTAAACCTGGCATTGCCTTACCAGGATCTGCCAATTATGGACGCCTGTCTGGCAACCAAAACTGACTATCTGGATACCGCGAACTACGAGCCAAAAGATGTGGCTAAGTTTGAGTACAGCTGGCAGTGGGCGTATCAGGACAAGTTTAAAGATGCTGGCATCATGGCGCTATTGGGTTCGGGCTTCGATCCGGGTGTAACCAACGTTTATACGGCGTATGCGGCTAAGCACTACTTCGACGAAATCCATTATCTGGATATCGTTGATTGTAACGGCGGTGATCACGGTCAGGCGTTTGCTACTAACTTCAACCCTGAAATCAACATTCGTGAAATCACCCAGCGCGGTCGTTTCTTTGAAGAAGGCGAGTGGAAAGAAACCGACCCACTGAGCGTTCGTGAAGATCTGGACTATCAGAACATTGGTGTACGTGCTTCTTACCTGATGTTCCACGAAGAGCTGGAATCCATCGTTAAGCACTTCCCTACCCTGAAACGCGCCCGTTTCTGGATGACTTTTGGCGATGCCTACCTGAACCACCTGCGCGTGCTGGAAGGTATCGGCATGACCAGCATCGAACCGGTTGAATTCCAGGGCCAGAAAATTGTGCCGCTTGAGTTCTTAAAAGCCGTTCTGCCTAACCCAGGCTCACTGGCTGAAGGCTACACCGGCATGACCTGTATCGGTACCTACATTACCGGTATTAAAGACGGCAAAGAAAAGACTATCTTCATCTACAACAACTGTGACCACGCAGTATGTAACGAAGAAGTGGGCGCACAAGCCGTTTCTTACACCACCGGTGTACCCGCTATGATTGGCGCCATGATGATGCTGCAAGGCAAATGGCACAAGCCTGGCGTGTGGAACATGGAACAGTTCGATCCTGATCCGTTCATGGACGAGCTGAACAAGCACGGCCTGCCTTGGCACGTGATTGAATGTGACGAAAGCCCGTTCAAAAAGTAATTCGGAGTATTTGCGTTGACTGATTTAACTCAGCGATCTGATGTGCCTTCTCCTGCCTACGTGCTGGAAGAAGCGAAGCTCATCCGCAATCTTGAGCTGATGAAACGCGTGCAAGACGAGTCTGGGGCAAGAATTATTCTTGCCCTCAAAGGCTTCTCTATGTGGTCGAGTTTCGACATCATCAAACCTTACCTTCACGGCGCCACAGCCAGCTCTGTCTGGGAAGCCAAACTGGCCGCTGAAATGGGTAAAGAAGTGCATGCGTTCTCGCCTGCTTATAAAAAAGCAGACATGGCTGAGCTTAAAAAGCTGGTCAACCATATCTCGTTTAACAGCTTGAATCAGTGGCAAACCTACAAAGATGACTTGCCGAATGTGTCCAAAGGCATCCGTATTAATCCTGAACACCAGGAAGCGGAGACCCCGCTGTACGATCCTGCGGCGCCAGGCTCACGCTTAGGCATTCGCGTAGCTGAGCTTGAAGGTGTGGATTTAACTGGTATTGAAGGCTTTCACTGTCACAACCTGTGTGAGTGTGATTCCTTTGCTACCGAACGCACCCTGCTGGCTATCGAGAAGCGTTTTGCCAAATGGCTGCCAACGCTGAAATGGCTGAACTTAGGTGGCGGTCACCTGATGACCCGCGCCGGTTACGACGTGGATCATCTGATCAAAACACTGAAAGACTTCAAAGCTCGTCATCCGAATCTGGATGTCATTCTTGAGCCGGGTTCTGCGGTTGCATGGCAAACCGGTCCGTTAATCGCGGAAGTGGTAGATATTGTTGAGAACGAAGGCAAGATTGCCATTCTTGATATTTCCGCTACTGCGCATATGCCTGACGTACTGGAAATGCCTTACCGTCCGGCAATTCGCGGTGCCGCAATGCCAGGCGAGAAGGCGTATGACTATCGCTTAGGTGGCAATTCCTGCTTGGCAGGTGATGTTATCGATACCTATTCCTTCGATAAGCCTCTGGAAATCGGCGATCGTCTGCAGTTTGAAGATATGATTCACTACACCATGGTAAAAACCACGTTTTTCAATGGTGTGGAGCATCCATCAATTTGTATTCTGCGGAAAGACGATAAGCTGGACGTGATTCGCCAATTCACCTACGAAGACTTCAAAGGCCGTCTGTCATAAGTCAGCCTTTCCAATTAATCTGCAAAAGCGCCTTCATGGCGCTTTTCTTTTATCTATCCCTTACATTTATCATACAAGCCCGTATTCACCTTAGCGTGAGCCGCCGAATTTCGAACGGTTAACCTTTATCTAAATAGCAGGTTGAACTTCTCTATTTCCGGCAATGTATAAACCGAAACGCATCTAAACAATTTCTTGAATTTTCGGAGTCGTAATGTGGAAAGACTTTAAAAGCTTCATTGCCAGAGGCAATGTGCTGGACTTGGCCGTGGGTATTATCATTGGTGCAGCCTTTACAACCATCGTCAAATCGCTGGTAGATGATATTTTAATGCCGGTCATCGGCCTGTTCACCAAAAATGTTAATTTTTCAGATCTTTATCTGAATTTATCCGGTGGCGAATATGCCACATTAGAAGCGGCGAAAACCGCCGGGGCAGTAACGGTAAATTATGGTTTGTTCATTAATGCCGTGATCAACTTTCTTATTGTGGCGGCGGTGGTATTTATGATGGTGAGAACGCTAAACAGGCTGAAAGAAAAAGCTGAAGACCCAAAAGATACCAGCATCAAAACCCCTCAGGATATAAAACTACTTCAGGAAATTCGCGACGCATTGGTAGAGCGCAAAGCCCCCTGAATCATAGCGACAGGAAAGCCAACGCTTTCCTGTCGATATTTATTGGCCTGCACGGACAGCTTGGCGGAGTAATTCGCCAACTAAATGACTGTACTGCCACGACAAATACCGGTATCCCCTACCGTGTCATCTAGCAACAATTCGCCGTCGAGATAGATTTTGAATTCTGTGCCTTCAGGGGCACTGATACTGTATTCCAATGCATACATGTGCTCTTCATGCACATGCACCGTGGCTTCCTTTTTAGGGTAAACAAGGTCGTAAATGCCGTTGTCGTTGCGCTCAGCAACCACATCCAACATCCAGGTTCCTTTTGCGATTTCGATTGATAACACCCTTTCGATCATGGTCGTTCCTTATCTTCGTTGCCGCCACGTTAAAATGACAGCGGCCTTACCGAATTGAGGCAATGTCTGCCTGTACGACTATTCTACGCCTGATATTTTCAATGTTGGCTGTCATCCATATCAAGACCAGCCTGATACAACGCATTTTTCTTAAGATTATAGTGTTCTGCTACAATCGCAGCAGCCTTCTTCAGCGGCAATACAGGCTTCAATGAACTGAGCAATGCCAGAGCTTCTGGCGGTAATTCCCGAGGCACGTCTTCAACGCCACTGATCATCAACACAAACTCGCCTTTTTGACGCACGGGGTCAGCTTCGAGCCATTCTGCGACTGATTCAGCCGAGCCAACTACGTAAGTTTCAAAGGTTTTCGTCAGCTCTTTGGCCAGAACAATATGACGCTCATTCCCCAATGTTTTCTTCACATCGTTGATGGTATCGAGCACCCGGCGCGGCGCTTCGTAGTAAACGGTGGTAAATGTACGTTCTTTCAGTGTTTCCAGCACATGTGAACGAGGCCCGGTTTTCGGCGGCAGAAAGCCTTCAAACATAAAGCGGTCTGTAGGCAAACCCGATGCACTGAGCGCTGTAATGGCCGCACAGGGGCCAGGAAGTGCAATCACATTGATCCCCTCCTCCCGACATCGACGCACCAATACAAAGCCCGGGTCGCTGATAAGCGGCGTGCCGGCATCACTAACTAGTGCCACCGATTCCCCTTCTTTCAAACGCTGACATAGCATGGCTGTGCGCTTGTCTTCATTGTGCTCGTGCAATGACATGGTGCGGGTAGAAATAGTGAAATGCTGCAGTAATTTGTGCGTATGACGGGTATCTTCTGCCGCAATCCAATTCACTGATTTCAGTGTTTCCAGCGCACGGGGCGAAATGTCATCAAGATTACCAATTGGGGTAGGCACAATATAAAGCGTTGCAGATTCGATCATAGCGCGAGCTCACAGAATAAACATTAGATTGGCTGCCCTGTTTCGAAGCAAAGACATCGATACAGTGAACAAACACTTAGGTTGTGTTTAAACAGCGGGGCCACCAGAGATTAGGGATGATTGTACCATGTCATAAGGCCAGTTTATTCATGCAAACGTAGATTTTCTGCCTGTTTCCGTTAAACTGACCCGGTATCCAGGTAGAAGGAATTCTCGGTGAATTTGTCCGCAAGCTGTCTTCGTATCCCCCAACTTTCTCTCATCGCCAGCGCACTGTTCTTTGCAGGCTGTGGAAGCACACCAGCTCCAAAACAAACCCGGGCGCCGGTGAAAAGTGTTATCGATAAACCCGCCGTAGATGTAGAGGTCACACCGGCGCAATTACTTAGCGATGCGCAAAGTGTGTGGTTAAACGAGCGCGATACTGAACAGCGCAATGCGCTATTATTAGCCGCAGTTGGGCTTTATCTCGATGAAGGGCAAACTAGTAAAGCGCAACAAATTCTGCTTTCTCTCAAGCAAAGTCCTTTATCTGAAGAACACAGCATTCTCACTAACTTGTATACCGCCAAGGCTTACATGGCGCAGCCTAGCGTGACAGAGTCTGAACTGCTAGCACTGCTCCAACCGCTTTCTGGCGATCAAGCTGTGCGTCAGCAACAGCAAGAGTTGAACTCGCAGTTGTATGCGCAACAGCATCAATGGCTGGCTGCGGCTGATGCCCTCATCGACAGTCGCGATGCCGACGAAGAGTTGGTGTCTCAGGTGTGGCAGTGGGTAAATGCAGCTTCAGACAAAGAACGTGTCGCTGCAGAAGCCCGATTTTCCAGCCTCCGACCATATTTAGCACTGTATGATTTAGCTGAACAAAAAGGCCTGAATGCCGCCGCTCTTAATCGTTCCTTAGCGCAATTCAGCCGGGTATTTCGGGGTCATCCCCTGGTTCAGTTCCTGCCAGCAGAAATTTTGGCTGCCACTCAGGCAAATGTCACCGAACCTCAAGAAGTTGTGGTTCTGCTTCCGCTTAGCGGTAAACTTGCTGCCACTGGTACTACCGTAAAAGAGGGCTTGCTATCGGCCTATTATCAGCAAAGTAACGACAACGAATCCCGTCGTGCGCCGGTAAAATTGCATTTCGTTGATACCGTTGACAAATCCGCTGACGACCTCTCAGCCGCTGTGGCGGGTTATCGCTGGGTAATTGGCCCCCTGCTAAAAGAAAACGTGGATGCCATCATTAACCGGGTCTCACCTGAAACCTACATGCTGGCATTGAACCGCGCAGAATTCCCCACCGATTCAACAATGCCACCAGCTACCAATTCTGTGCTTGAGAGCAGCAATGTTCCTGTACTTGCAGATATTACTCTGCAAGCAGAACAAAGCTTAAATACACTGGCACAGGCCAAAGCAAAACATGCCTTTTTCGCACTCGCGCCAGAAGACGAAGCCGGACAACTGGCGGATTTTATTTATCAAAATGGCTATAAGACGCCAATCGTGGTGTCGGCACAAAATAGTGTAAACCAACGAATGAAAAGCGCGTTTACCGCCCGTTGGCAAACGCTGAATGACAATGTCGCCCGCAATAAAAAAGTGAAGTTAACCACGGTTGATTTCACCGATAGTAACAGCCTGCGGGAAGGCATTACTGCCTCGTTGGATGTGGCGCAAAGTCGCGATCGCATCAAGCAAATCGAATACATGGTCAACGAGAAACTGTATAACGTGCCCCGGAACCGCCGGGATGTTGATGCCATCATCGTTTTTGCTTCGCCAGAGCAAACCGAGTTGCTTAACCCCATGGTGGAAGCCAGCCTGAGCCCGTTCAATGGCCAAACGGTTCCCGTGTTCGCCACGTCACGCTCTATCGAATACGATGACAGCAAAAACCAATGGCGTGATCTACAAAACGTACGCTTCCTCGATATGCCGTGGATGATGCCGCAAAGTCAGTGGCAGGATTTACGATCGCAGTCTCAGGCATTATGGCCTCAACGTAGTACCAATATGTCGCGACTGTTTGCATTTGGTGTTGATGCCTACAACCTCCTCCCCCACGTGCCGAGTATGATGACACTGCCGCAAACTAAAGTTGATGGCCTTAGTGGTACCATGCGAATTAACGCAAAAGGTGAAGTTATTCGCACGCTGCCCCAGGCCATTATCGATAATCAGGCAGTGAAATTACTCTCTGAAGACGGATCAATTTCTGCCGGACGCTAACCTATGGCGGCGAGCACTCAAATTGGTCAGCTAGGTGAACAAAAGGCCCGACAATATCTTGAAGATCAGGGCCTTTCGTTTATCTGCGCGAATTACTCCGCAAAAACCGGTGAACTTGACCTTGTAATGCAAGACAATGAAACTATTGTTTGCATCGAGGTGAAGTACCGCGATGATGATGCTTATGGCAGCGCCGTCGACTTCGTTACCCCATCTAAATTAAGAAAAGTAAAACGCACCTTTGAACATTATTTACTGTCTCGGGGCCTTAACCCAATTCACACACTCATGCGAGTGGATGTGGTAGCATTAGATGGTAACAAGCTGAACTGGCTGAAAAATGTGTAAGGCGCTAGCCGCCCATCAGGCAAGCAGAGACGTAACCTAAGTAAAATAATATGATAGAAAAAATAAAAGCGAATTTTACCGAAAGTATTCAAACTAAGATTTCTGCCATCGAGATCCTGCCTGAAGCCATAGAAAAAGCAGCGTACATGATGGTGGAAGCGCTTATTCGTGGCAATAAAATTCTTACTTGCGGCAACGGTGGCTCAGCCAGCGACGCCCAGCGCTTCTCCTCAGAAATGCTCAATCGCTTTGAGCGCGATCGTCCAAGTTTGCCGGCGATTGCACTTAGTACCGACACCTCTACATTAACCGCCATTGCCAACGACACCGCCTTCGACGAGGTGTTTGCCAAACAGGTGCGGGCACTGGGTCAACCCGGTGATATCTTGCTGGCTATCTCCAGCAGCGGCAATGCCAGAAACGTGATTGCAGCTGTTGAGGCAGCACTTTCAAGAGATATGACGATTGTTGTGCTTACCGGCCGGGATGGCGGAGAAATTGCTGGTTTCTTAAGTGAGCACGATGTAGAAATTCGCGTGCCGTCTAACCGCACGGCGCGAATTCAGGAAGTTCATCTACTTGCCATTCACAATTTATGTGAATGCATTGATGATATGTTATTCCCTGCAGACCATGGAGACGAACATTAATGTGGTGTAGTACAAGGAAAGCACTCTGTGTGGTAACCGCACTTACCCTGTTATCAGGCATGCAAGGCTGTGCCGTGGTTGCCGTTGGCGCTGCCGGTGCATTAACGGCCAAGGTCGCCAACGACCGTCGCACGGTAGGCACCCAGCTTGATGATCAGACAGCCGAAGGCCAGGTGTCTTATCAGTGGTCGAAAAGCGATGCGCTGAAAAAAAGCACCAACCTGCAGATTGATATCTACAACGGTGTTGCGCTGGTGACAGGCCAGGCGCCAAGCCAAAGTCTTATTGATGAGGCAATTGCCGGTGTGGAACAAATTGAGTACGTGCAGAAGATCCACAACCAGATCCGCCTGCAAATGCCTATTGAAGCCTCAACCCAGGCCAACGATATTTGGCTGGCATCAAAGGTCAAAACCAAATTACTGGCTGACGAACGCGTCCCTTCTCTACAGGTTCGGGTTATTGTACAAAATAGCGAAGTGTTTTTAATGGGCCGTGTAACTAACCAGGAAGGCACGTATGCGGTAGAGATTGCCCGTAACGTCAGTGGTGTTCAGCGGGTCATTCGTGCGTTTGAAATTATGTAATATATACGGGTAATCGCGCCCATTATTCCGCACAAATTGCGTTTCTAGCGCGCAAAAAAATGCCGACATTGCTGTCGGCATTTTTAAAGGTTTCATTTGCGCTTAATGCGTTAGCTTATCCAGCTTTTTACGAGTGCACTTAACTCTTCAGACTGGCTGTTCGAAAAGAAACATTCCTGGAATTGCGCTCCGCCAACCGCTTGCTTAACCAAATCTTCAGGGAGTGCCTTCAGCGCTTCCACAATAGGTTTGTTCGTTGCGGCTTTCACATCGTTAAGGATAACCGCATTGGCATTTTGCGATTCGCGGCGCTCTGGCGGGTAACCCAGACCGGTTTCGCCGGTGAAGGCCTTTTCAAAAATATAGCGTACGTTCAGTTCCGCGCCCCAGCCAAACCCTTTGGCAAACGGCAGCGCCAGCGCATTACCGTCGTTAATTTGGGCAAACAGATACGCATCTGCAGGGTCGATGCAGTAACCACAGACCACACCAGGGTAGGCATTCAGAGACATCAGCGCGCCCTGACCTGTACCGCAACCCGACACAACAAAATCTACTGCTTTACTGTTTAGCAGCAACGCAGAAATAATGCCCAAATGAATGTAAGTAAGGCGATGGTCATCATCATCTTTCATACCTACGTTAAAAATCTCGTGACCCTGTTGTTGACCAACAGCTTCAAGTTGCTCAAGTACCACAGCATTTTTCGATGCCTGGCTAAATTCGTTCATTAATGCAATGCGCATGGGGTGTTCATCTCCATTTCAGGTTATGGCAGAAATGTTGGCGACTATCAGATACAAAGTAAACGATAGACATCTGGTTTCGGGATTTCGTTTCATATATGAAAAAATTGGCGAATAGGTATGCAATTAAAAACTTCTCGGTTAGCTCGAAGGCGGGTGTACAATGCAGGCTCAGGAAACAGCTATCATGACAACCGGCACGATTTTTTCTCTTTTTCAGCGCTTCTCGTGTCGTGATTGTAAAAAAGGAATTTTATGGACAAATACCTGATCCCCAGTGTTACTCACGCCTGCGAAATCTTCAGACTGCTGGCATCCGTGCCTGCTGGCCTGAGCATGTACGAATTAGAGCAAGCCATGGATCTTCCCCGCACAACATTGTTCCGGTTACTCAGAACCCTTTGCCACGAGCAGATGCTGGAAAAAAAAGGCAAAAAATACCTGTGCGGAAATGAACTAACCCGACTGGGTCTGCATATGATTAATGCTGACCATTTACATCAGGTGGCGGTGCCACATATTCAGCGACTGGCATTAAAAAGCGGACACACGGCGCACCTTGCGGTTCCTAATAATGGTAAAATTCTCATTGTAGAAGTGGTAGATAGCCCGAATCCACTCATGGTGTCTAAACGCCCAGGGGGAACGGCGCAAATGCACTGTACCGCCACGGGAAAGGTTTTTCTGGCAAACTTGTTCTTTGAACAGCTCGACGAGATCATCGAACAGAATCCACTGGAAAAACACACAGAATTTACCATCACCGACAAAGCCGGGTTAATAAAAGAACTCAATCGGGTCATTGCGAGCGGTTATGCTGTGGACGAGCGAGAACTCAATCCAGAGGTGCGCTGCCTGGCTGCACCTATCAGGAATAATCAGGGGGTGGTTGTTGCCTCCATTGGCATAACGGCGCCCGCAGTGAGCTTCACTAAATCAGCTATTCCTGCGGTAGCCGAACTCGTAAAAGAAGCGGCGAGAAATATTTATAAAGATGCTTATCAACAGCGTCTATCTGAATCAACCTGAATCTAGTTCGATGAACTCTGGGTACGCTTGAATACAGGACGCTTTAATACAGGACTCTTTAATACAGGGCTCTTTAATACAGGGCTCTTTAATATAGGAATTTATGCAAAGACTTGACCGCCAGACTGCCACTGCACTACTGGTTGCTGCAACCTTATTTATGGAGGTGCTGGACTCCACCATCATCACCACTGCCTTGCCAATCATCGCCAAAGACTTTGGGGTTGCCGCTGCGCACCTCTCGGTGGGGATCTCAGCCTACCTGGTGGCCGTAACCGTGTTTGTGCCCATATCAGGCTGGTTGGCAGATCGCATAGGTCCTAAGGTAATTTTCAGCGCGGCAATTTGTGTCTTTGTGCTGGCGTCTTTGTTATGTGCAATCAGTTCCGACCTCTACACGTTCACCGCCGCCAGAGTACTTCAGGGCGTAGGCGGCGCCATGATGGTGCCGGTAGGCCGTCTGGTTGTTATCCGTACTTTACCCAAAAAAGATTTTGTTCGTGGCATGGCAATTCTTACCTGGCCCGCCTTGGCGGCGCCTTTGATTGGCCCTGTGCTGGGTGGTTGGATAGCAGAAACCTTCAGTTGGCACTGGATATTTCTGATGAATGTACCGCTGGGAATGCTGGCGCTCATCGCCGGCTTTTACCTGATAAATAACAACAAAGGCGAGCCTCAGCCATTTGATATTAAAGGTTTCATGCTTAGCGGTATTGGCTTCGGGTTGTTTATGGCCGGGCTAGAGTCATTCAGCAGCCGCCCCGAAAACTTACTTTTTCCCTCGCTACTCACCGGTGCTGGTGTATTACTTCTGGTTCTTACTTTCTGGCATATGCACCATGCAGAAAACCCGTTGTTCTCGCTAAAAGCCATCTCGGTTCAAACCTTTAGAGTGACGGTAATGGGCGGTTCAGCCATACGCATGGGTTTAGCCAGTGCCCCCTTCCTCATTCCGTTAATGTTACAACTTGGCTTTGGTTACACCGCGGTTCAAGCAGGCTCATTATTTATATGGCTCTTCGCCGGGAATTTGGCAATGAAACCGGCCACAACCTGGATCATGAATACGTTTGGCTTCCGCACTGTGCTGCTCACTAATACCCTGCTCATTGCGCTGAGCTTTGTTCTGATTGCACAATTTACTGCACAAACCCCTTACCTGATTATGGTGCTGGTGTTGTTTTTCAGTGGAATGACGCGCTCAATGCACCTTACGGTACTGAACACCATCAACTTTGCCGACATTCCACAACACGAAATGCGTGATGCCAATACACTCAGTGCCGTGGTGATGCAAATGACCCGAGGATTAGGTATTACTTTTGGCGCACTCACCCTTGCTTTGGCCACGTTTATCACCGGCACCTCCACAGAAGACCCGTCTATTTTTGATTTTTCACTGGCATTTTATATGTTAGCCGCGGTCACCTTACTCGCACTGATAGACAGTTCCCGGCTACCTGCTAATGCCGGCGAAGCCATTTTAAATAAACGGGCAAAAGCCTGAATGCAGTGATGAGCGTGGCGTAGCCTGCTGCACCACGGCTTCCTTTCTCTCTTTTTCATACCGACATTGTGCAATGTCTGACAGACAACCCGCCACAGCGAAATATCCTTCAAATTGTCGACGATTGTCGACAAAATTCGGGTAAGCAGGTTGACTAACACCATAATCACGCCTACATTGTCGACAGTTTAGTTAACAAGTTGTTGAACTTTTAAGTATGGAAATAGCCGCAGAAAGCGCCGTAACCCACGCTGATAAAACATTTTTCCGGCTTCGTAAGGACATTGTGGAAGGTGTCATTGAGGCTGGTTCTAAACTCAGCGAAACCGAATTGTCGACAAAATACGATGTTAGCCGCGCTGTTATTCGTGAAGCAATTAATCGTCTTACCGCCAGTCATTTGGTTGAACGGCGCGCCAATGTGGGTGCTCGTGTTGTCAGTCTTTCTCCTCAGGGTCTTGTCGAACTTTATCAGGTACGTGAAGCCCTTGAAGGTATGGCAGCTCGCCTTGCCGCCCAGAACATGAATCAGCAGGAAATTGACGATTTACAAGGTTTGCTGAACGACCACTTCGATGAGGTGAAAGACGGTCAGCGTTATTACCAGGAAGCCGGTGATGTGGACTTCCATTACCGCATTGTTCTGGGAAGTAAAAACCAGCACCTCATTTCCGTGCTTATCGATGGCATTTATCACCTAGTGCGTATGTACCGCGTGCAGTTCGGCATGGCCGGGCCTCGTGTCACCACCGCCTTCGACGAACATCGTCACATCGTACAGGCCATCGCCAATCGTGATGGTGAATTAGCAGAAATGCTCATGCGCCGACACATTTTGTATTCGAAAAACAATATCGAACGCAAACTTCTTCACACTTCACCGCATTAAACGGAGATTATTCCATGCACAGTGCAGGCAAGAAATTTCGTCAGGCATTAGCCGACAACAAACCGCTTCAGATTGTAGGCACCATTAACGCCTACTCTGCCATGATGGCGAAGCAAATTGGTCATCAGGCCATTTATCTGTCGGGTGGTGGCGTGGCAAATGCGTCGTATGGCTTGCCGGATCTGGGCATGACATCACTGAATGACGTGCTGGTTGATGTGCAACGCATTACTTCTGCCTGCGATCTGCCGTTGCTGGTGGATATCGATACCGGCTGGGGCGGTGCGTTTAATATTGCCAAAACCATTCGCGATATGGAAAAAGCCGGTGCAGCGGCGGTGCATATGGAAGATCAGGTGGCGCAGAAACGTTGCGGCCACCGCCCGAATAAAGAAATCGTGTCATGTGATGAAATGGTTGACCGCATCAAAGCAGCGGTAGATGCCCGCACCGATCCGGATTTTTTCATCATGGCCCGTACTGATGCATTTGCTCAAGAAGGTTTGGAAAAAGCCATCGAACGAGCAAAAGCTTATGTCGCTGCCGGTGCTGATGGCATATTCGCCGAAGCGATTAAAACCGAAGAACATTATCGCGCCTTTGCCGACGCGCTGGACGTGCCCATTCTGGCGAATATCACCGAATTTGGTCAAACCGAGCTGTGGAACAAACAAGAGCTGGGTGAATGGGGTGCCGACATGGTGCTGTATCCACTGAGTGCGTTCCGCGCCATGAACAAGGCAGCTGAACTGGTGTATCAGTCGATTCTTACTAACGGCGATCAGAAAGCGGTGGTCGATTCCATGCAGACCCGCATGGAGCTTTACGATTATCTCGGCTATCACGATTACGAGCAAACACTCGACAAGCTATTCGCAAAATCAAAAGATTAATAATCACATTTCGTACCTTACACACGATGATAAAATCGGAGACAAGATAATGGCTAAATCACTAAGTGGCGCCGGTTTACGGGGCCAGGTAGCAGGTAAAACAGCGCTTTCTACCGTAGGGAAATCAGGTTCGGGACTTACTTATCGCGGCTACGATGTAAAGGATCTGGCCAATCACTGTGAGTTTGAGGAAGTGGCCTATCTGATCCTCAAAGGCAAGCTGCCGAATAAAGGCGAGCTTGCTGAATACAAAGCCAAACTAAAAAGCATGCGCGACCTGCCTGCTGCGCTAAAAGAAGTGCTGGAGCGCATCCCGAAAGACGCTCACCCCATGGATGTGATCCGCACAGGTTGCTCCATGCTGGGTAATCTGGAAATGGAAAATGACTTCTCCGAACAGGAAGCCGTTACCGACCGCATGCTGGCCTGTTTCCCGAGTATTATCTGTTACTGGTATCGTTTCAGCCACGACGGCGTGCGCATCGACACCACCACCGATGACGATTCCATCGGCGCCCACTTCCTGCACATGCTGCACGGCGAGAAGCCTCGCGAACTGCACGAACAGGTGATGCACGTATCGCTAATTCTGTACGCCGAGCACGAGTTCAACGCGTCTACCTTTACCGCCCGCGTGTGTGCTTCCACCTTGTCTGATATGCACTCGTGCATTACCGGCGCCATCGGCACCCTGCGTGGCCCGCTGCACGGCGGTGCTAACGAAGCCGCCATGGAGATGATTGAAGGCTTTACCTCTGCCGACGATGCCGAAGAAAAAATGATGGGCATGCTGGAACGCAAAGAGAAAATCATGGGCTTCGGTCACGCCATTTACCGCGAGTCTGATCCGCGTAACGAAATCATCAAGGGCTGGTCTGAGAAACTCAGCAAAGATGTGGGCGACGAGGTGCTGTATCCGGTTTCTGTGCGCTGTGAAGCCGTGATGTGGCGTGAGAAAAAGCTGTTCTGCAACGCTGACTTCTTCCATGCGTCTGCCTACAACTTCATGGGCATTCCTACCAAGCTGTTTACGCCAATTTTTGTGATGTCACGACTCACCGGCTGGGCGGCACACGTGATGGAACAGCGCGCTGATAACCGCATTATCCGTCCGTCTGCGGAATACACTGGCGAAGAGTTACGCAGCGTAACTCCTATCGACCAGCGGGACTAGGTGCTGTGGCGGGCCACCACAACGCCCGCCGTTTTGTTGCCGGAGAAGACCAAATATGAATACTGATTATCGCAAACCGCTGCCAGAGGCCGGTTTGGATTACTATGATACCCGTGAAGCAGTGAACAGCATCGAAGTCGGTGCCTATGAAAAACTGCCGTATACCTCCCGGGTACTGGCTGAGAATCTGGTGCGCAAGTGCGATCCTGCCATGCTCAGCGACTCCCTGAAACAGCTAATTTACCGCAAACGGGATCTCGACTTTCCCTGGTTCCCTTCACGGGTGGTGTGCCACGATATTCTCGGCCAGACTGCGCTTGTGGACCTTGCTGGTCTGCGTGATGCCATCGCGGAAAAAGGCGGTGATCCGTCGAAAGTGAATCCGGTGGTACCGACTCAGCTGATTGTCGACCACTCACTGGCGGTGGAACACGCGGGCTTTGAAGAAGACGCCTTTGATAAAAACCGCGCCATTGAAGATCGCCGTAACGACGACCGTTTCCACTTTATCAACTGGACCAAAACGGCGTTTAAAAACGTCGACGTAATTGGCCCGGGCAACGGCATTATGCACCAGATCAATCTGGAAAAAATGTCACCGGTGATTCACGCCCGCGACGGCGTGGCGTTCCCGGACACCCTTGTAGGTACCGACAGCCACACCCCACACGTTGATGCGCTGGGCGTTATTGCCGTAGGCGTCGGCGGCCTGGAAGCGGAAAGCGTGATGCTTGGCCGTGCCTCCTACATGCGATTGCCAGATATCATTGGCGTGGAACTTACCGGTAAACCACAACCAGGCATTACCGCCACCGACATCGTGCTTGCGCTGACCGAATTCCTGCGTAAGGAAAAAGTGGTTTCGTCCTATCTGGAATTTTATGGTGAAGGCGCGTCAGCGCTGACTATCGGTGACCGCGCGACTATTTCGAATATGACACCGGAATACGGTGCCACCGCGGCCATGTTCTACATCGATGAACAGACTATCGACTATCTGAAACTGACAGGCCGTGAAGACAAACAGGTCGAGCTGGTAGAGCAATACGCCAAACTTACCGGCCTGTGGGCAGACGATTTGGAAACCGCTGAATATGAGCGGGTGCTGAAATTCGATCTTTCATCTGTAGGCCGCAATATGGCTGGCCCGTCGAATCCCCATGCCCGTCTTGCCACCAGCGATCTCGCAGTTCGTGGCATCACCGGCAGTGTGGAGCACGATAACGGACAAATGCCGGATGGTGCGGTGATCATCGCTGCCATTACCTCCTGTACCAATACCAGTAACCCGCGCAACGTAATTGCCGCCGGCCTGCTGGCCCGCAACGCCAATGCCAAAGGCCTGATCAGACAGCCTTGGGTCAAAACTTCACTGGCACCAGGCTCCAAAGCCGTGAAACTGTATCTGGAAGAAGCCGGGCTGCTAACTGAACTGGAAAAGCTGGGCTTTGGTATCGTGGCCTTCGCCTGTACCACCTGTAACGGTATGAGCGGTGCGCTGAATCCGAAAATTCAGGAAGAAATTGTTAAACGCGACTTGTACGCTACAGCGGTATTGTCCGGTAACCGCAACTTCGACGGCCGTATTCACCCTTATGCAAAACAGGCATTTCTGGCGTCACCACCGCTGGTTGTGGCTTACGCCATTGCCGGTACCATTCGCTTCGACATCGAAAAAGATGTGCTGGGTACCGACGCAGACGGCAATCCGGTCACGCTGAAAGATATCTGGCCATCCGATGAGGAAATCGATGCCATCGTGAAAAGTGCGGTAAAACCCGAGCAGTTCCGTCAGGTGTATGAGCCAATGTTCGACCTGAAAGTCGATTACGGCAAGGATCTGAATCCGCTGTATAACTGGCGTCCGAAGAGTACGTATATTCGTCGTCCACCCTACTGGGAAGGGGCACTGGCGGCTGAGCGTACCATGAAAGGCATGCGTCCGCTGGCGATCCTGGGTGACAACATCACCACCGATCACCTGTCGCCGTCGAATGCGATCATGGCGTCCAGCGCAGCCGGTGAATACCTGTCGAAAATGGGCGTACCCGAGGAAGATTACAACTCCTATGCGACACACCGTGGTGATCACCTCACCGCTCAACGCGCGACTCTGGCTAACCCGAAACTGTTTAACGAAATGGTGCAGGAAGACGGCAAAGTGGTTCAGGGTTCACTGGCCCGTATTGAGCCGCAGGGCAAAGTGGTGCGCATGTGGGAAGCCATTGAAAACTACATGAACCGCAAGCAGCCGTTGATCATCGTGGCCGGTGCGGACTACGGTCAGGGTTCATCCCGCGACTGGGCCGCCAAAGGCGTGCGTCTGGCCGGTGTGGAAGTGATTGTGGCTGAAGGGTTTGAGCGTATTCACCGCACCAACCTCATCGGTATGGGTGTGTTACCGCTGGAATTCCACGAAGGCATCACTCGCAAAACCCTGGGACTGGACGGCACAGAAACTTACGATGTACAAGGTGATGTATCACCGGGCGCCACGCTGACGCTGGTTATCCACCGCACTAACGGAGAAACCGATAAGGTAGACGTGAAATGCCGTCTGGATACCGCCGAAGAAGTGTCTATCTACTCGGCAGGCGGCGTACTTCAGCGTTTTGCTCAGGATTTTCTTGAGTCTGAAAACGCCTGATAGCCCCGTCATCAGACCGGGCAGCAAAATCTGCTCCGGTCTGATTTTTCCCTTTTCCTGAATAAGGTGAGTACCACACTATGAAATTCGCCCCACAAATCAAAATTCCAGCTACTTATATTCGTGGTGGAACCAGCAAAGGTGTGTTTTTCAAATTAACCGATTTACCGGAAGCGGCGCAGCAGCCGGGGCCGGTGCGTGATGCGCTGTTACTGCGCGTCATCGGCAGCCCGGATCCTTACGGCAAACAAACCGATGGTATGGGCGGCGCGACCTCCAGCACCAGCAAAACCGTGATCCTGTCGAAAAGCGAACAGGAGGACTATGACGTGGACTACCTGTTCGGCCAGGTCGCCATCGACAAGCCTTTTGTAGACTGGTCCGGTAACTGCGGCAACCTGACCGCGGCTGTGGGCGCATTCGCCATCAGCAATGGGCTGGTAAACCCACAAAGCGTGCCGGAAAACGGCATTGCCACGATAAAAATCTGGCAGGTAAATATTGGTAAAGCGATTATCGCTAAAGTCCCTATGACCAATGGCGAAGTGCAGGAAACCGGCGATTTCGAACTCGACGGGGTGACCTTCCCCGCTGCTGAAGTACAGATTGAATTTATTGACCCGGCTGACGGTGAAGGCAGCATGTTCCCCACCGGCAATCTGGTGGACGATCTCGAAGTGCCCGATGTGGGCGTGCTCAAAGCCACCATGATCAATGCCGGGATCCCGACCATTTTTATCAATGCTGACGCTATCGGCTATCAAGGCACTGAACTGCAGGACGCCATTAACAGCGACAGCAAAGCACTGGCCATGTTCGAAACCATCCGTGCCCATGGCGCAGTGAAAATGGGCCTGATTAACAACATCGAAGAAGCAGCTTCCCGCCAGCACACGCCGAAAGTAGCGTTTGTCAGCGGACCGGCTGAGTACGTGTCCTCCAGTGGCAAAGCGATTGCCCGTCAGGACATCGACCTCAATGTACGCGCCCTGTCCATGGGTAAACTTCACCACGCCATGATGGGCACCGCTGCAGTAGCTATCGGTACCGCGGCGACCATTCCCGGTACGCTGGTGAATCAAGCTGCCGGCGGCGGTGAACGCAGCTATGTAGTGTTTGGCCATCCTTCCGGTACGCTGAGAGTAGGCGCGGAAGCACAGTTATATCAGGGTGAATGGCAGGTGAATAAAGTCGTTATGAGCCGCAGTGCCCGTGTGCTAATGGAAGGCAACGTGCGCGTGCCCGGCGACGTGCTGGCAAGCTGAAACAAGACTTACCAATAAATAAAACGCGCTTCGGCGCGTTATTTATCCTCTTTAATTAAGCTTATATTCAATGGCTTGAAGTCCGGGCTCTTTATTTCTTGGCCTGCACATCTCCTTGACGGTATCTATTCGCATTTATATCTGTGTATACTGGCCAGACAAACTTGTGAACATTAAGTTAACCGGTGTGGTTGTTGTTTATAAAAACCGGCAAAGAACGGAGACAACCACATGCCATATTATGGACGATATCCGCATCGCCCCTTTCGATTGCTTTCCCTGCTGACCGTTTCAGCCCTGAGCCTCACCCTCATCACAGCCTGCGACGATGACGACGAAGAGCCTGTTCCTGCCCCGCCGAGTGTCCTGCAAACCTTCGACGATGACGGCGTTCTCGAAGCTAACATCCGCTGGACCACTTATGGCGTGCCGCATATCACTGCAGAGAATCTGGAGAGCCTGTCCTACGGAGTCGGTTATGCGTTTGCCAGAGATAACCTGTGTATTCTGGCCGACCAGATTGTGCGCTATAACTCTCAGCGCAGCCGCTATTACGGTCCCGACCGTGTGCCCGGCAGCGGCGACAGCAGCCACCTGATCAGTGACTTTGGATTCCTCACTATCGGCATCCGCGAAATCGCCGAGGAATCGCTGTCCACCATGAGTGACACCAGTCAGGCCATGTATCTGGGCTACACCGCGGGTTACAACCGTTACCTGGAGGACACCCCGGTGGAGGAACAGGATCCCGCCTGTGCCGGACAGCCCTGGGTGACGCCCATCGATGCCACCGATTTGCTTACCTATTCTCTTGGGGTTGCTGTACTTCCTGGTGCGACGAACTTTTTAAGCGCCATGTTTGTAGCGGCGCCTCCCGGCAAAGACTTTACCCCCGTGCCGGAAAGCGCGAACCTCACGCTGAACATTAATCACACCTCAGCGATTCCCGATACCAACCCGGCAGAACTGGGCTCTAACGGCTGGGGATTGGGAGTAGATAAAACGGAAAACGGCATGGGCATGGTGCTGGCCAATCCGCACTTTCCTCATACCGGCAGTCTGCGTTTCTGGCAGTTCCACACAACCGTACCCGACTTTCTGAACGTTACCGGCGCTTCGCTCATCGGTTTGCCCGGTGCGGTGAATATCGGCTTCAACGACAATGTGGCCTGGACGCATACCTTCTCTTCGGCAGAACACTTTGTGGTGTATCAGCTTTCGCAGGATGAAACTGACTCCAACGCCCAGACCCAACTGATTGACGGCGAAGCCGTGGCGATTGAAGAAAAAGACATGGTAATAGAAGTTGCCGTGGGTGGCGGACAAACCGTGAATGTGCGCAAAACGGCTTACTACACCAATTACGGCCCGATGATAGAGATCCCCGGTAGCTTCGACTGGACCGCTACCCAGGCTTTCGCTATTAAAGACGCGAACCTGCCCAACCTGGATATTCTCGACCACTGGATGGCGATGAATCTGGCCACTACCATGGACGAATTCAAACAGGCCTTTATGGATTATGACGGCGTGATCTTTAACAACACCATGGCTGCGTCCAGCGATGGCCAGGTGTTTTATATTGATGACTCCACGGTGCCTAATCTGTCAGCCACCGCCATTGGCGCGCTGACCACCGTGCCGGAACTGGTGCAGACAAGGGCTGCAGCAGGCTTCACCGTGTTGCCAGGAAACCAGTCGGTATTTGATTTTGACGGCCCGGTGCCTTACGAGGCTGCGCCTAAATACGAAGGCAATGATGCAGTGCAGAACTCCAATAACAGCTACTGGCTGACCAATGTGGATTCGCCCATCACCGGCATCTCGCCGCTTTACGGTGGCGAGAACGACCAGCAGACCCTGCGTTCCCGCATGGGCCAGAAGTTACTTGAGGAAGGCAGCGGCAGTGACGGCCTGTTCACCCCGGATGAAGTGGAAACGCTGTTGATGAGCAACCGCAGCTATCTGGCAGAACAAATCCTCGCCGATGTGCTCGCCATGTGTACCGCACAGGGTGTAACACCTGTCGATGTAGATGGTGAAAGCGTGAGTATAGAGGCGGCCTGTAATGCGCTGGCGCTGTGGGACAGCACCATGAATACCGATAGTGTGGGTGGTCAGGTCTTCCGTGAGTTTGCCTATCAGTTCCAGACCAATCCTCAGTGGGAAGTCGCTTTTGATGCCACTCAGCCACTGACTACTCCATCTGGTCTCGTCACTAATGCCACCACGCTGGAGCAGTTTGCCCGGGCGGTCACCGTGCTTGAAGCCGCTGGCGTAGCACCTGATGCGACACTCGGCGATGTGCAATTTGTGCAGCGTGCCCGTCCTGACGGCACGGCCGATCCAGAGCGCCTGCCCTGGGGCGGCGCCAATAACGTGGAGGGCGGCTTCAACGTGTTCCGTCCGGTGCCAAACACCAGTGGCCTGCTGCCGCAGAACGCTACCCTGCTCCCGCAAATCAGCTATGCGCCACTCAATGATGTGTCTGAAATCAGCGCGGAAGCCGGTGGCTATCGGATTAATTACGGCAGCAGCTGGATGATGGTGGTGAACTTTACCAGCTCCGGCCCAGAGGCGCGCGCCCTGCTTACTTATTCCCAGTCACGGGTTTACGGCAGTGATCACTTCCTCGACCAGACCCGCTGGTACTCTGCCCAACCCGCGCTTCGGCCGGTAGCCTTTACTGAGGATGAAATAGAAGCAGCGAAAATTGAGGAGGTATCACTGGTGTCTCAGTAGACATCCGATTAAAGACGCAAATCATGTAAGTGAAACATCTTAACATCGCCTTATAGTTCAATCGTATTGAGCAGCGCAACAATCACTGCGCTGCTTTTTACTTCTTTATCGTTCATGCATTTCATTACAAATGTGACTTCCAGATTGCCTATTGCCAGCCCCTTTTGGCATACTCGTCAGTCATTAATGGTTCCCACATTCGAATAAGCTTGTCATGGATGAACGCACACAGTCAGGAATGGATCCTGCGCTCTATTCTGAAATACATTTTAACGACTGGGTGATTTACCCGGCTTCAGGCAAACTCGCCCGGCAGTCAACCCCCGTCGAGGCTGAGCCTCTGATTTTCGACCTTCTTCTCTATTTTGTGACCAATCACGACCGCATCGTTTCACGTCAGGATCTGGTGGAGGACGTCTGGAAACAGAATTTTGTTGATGACAACGCAATTAACCGCGCCATGTCGGAACTGCGCAAGCTTTTAAAACCCACACCAGACAGCCCCTCACTGATTAAAACCCATTATAAAAAGGGCTACAGTTTTATCCCTGAGGTCACTTTCGGGCCTGATGCGAAAAGCGATAAGCCGGATGAAACAGCGCACGCAGTGTCGCCGCAACCGGAACCCTTATCAGAGACAACACCTTCTGGAGTGCCGGTTACATCTGAAGAGCAAAAAACAGATAGAGATTCAGAAAACACGCTGCCCGTGCCACAAAGCAAAAAGTCCCGGGGGTGGATAGCGGCTGGCTTTGTCATTTTTGTCGTCGCGCTGGTGACAGGTTTATCTCTGTCAGGTGAATCTGCAGATCCCCTGCCTGGGACTGATTCCGGTGTAACGGATGATGTTCCAACAAAGCAGGTGGTCGCAAGTCGCACAAACATGCTGATAAAACGAGGCCTGACGTTTTCTCCTCACGCAGATGCAAGTAAAACCCTTCTCGCCTATTCTTTTAAAGAACCTGACGAGCGACATCTTTCTATAAATGTTAAAGACTTACGTTCGCAAAGTGAGTTCAGAGTAGCCTCAGGTGAGGGCGATTTATTTCCAGTCGCCTGGAGCGGGAAGCAAAAGCTGATTTATCAGCTACTCAATACCAGCGAAACCGGGCTGGTATGCCAGTACTGGCAAGCTGATTTCACCAAAGGACTCAGTGAACCACAGCATGCCAGACTCTTCGACTGTGACTATCAGACAAACGCTCATGGAAACGTGCTTGCCGACGGGAATACCCTGATCTACACACGCTTTAACTATCGGGATGCGCCGCAAGTAGGTCGTATAGTGGCAAGAAACCTGAAAACACAGAGTGAATATCAGCTTACCTCGCCTTATCTTCAATCTGCAGGTGACTACTATGTCCGTGTATCACCTGACGAACAACAGTTTATCTTTCTCAGAGCGACCAAGTCCGGCACAACCATTATGCACAGTGATATCGATGGAAGTGAGCAGTCTGCAGTATTCAAGGCAAATTACGTGATAGGTTCTGTGGCCTGGAGTGAAGACAGTCAGTCTATTTATTGGCTGGATCCGGACAACTGGCAGATGGAAGCGCTCAATCTGGATACCGGCGCACGCAGTCAGGCTTCCATGGACTTTGACTATAAATTTAATCGCTGGATGAATATAGAAATTCTTGACCAGCAGCGCCTCGTTTTTGCCAACGATTCTGTGGATACCGATATTTTTGCCATTGATATAAACAAAAATGACGCAGCTATTGCAGAGATTGCAGCCACAGACTCCAACGAGCGACAATTTGCACTATTTCCGGACCAATCCAGAGGATTGTTTACCGTGGAAGGTTATCCGGCAACGCTCTGGCTCTACGCCAATGAAACAAGTCGCAAAGTCAGAGATTTACCCTTCGAAATGCCAGACGATCTGGATATTTCCCCGGATGGCAGCCAGATTCTGGTCAGAAGCGGAAGAGCAGTTTACGTGTACGATCGCGACTTTAATCAGACTGATCTGATTGAGTTCGGTCACAGTGTCAGTAGTGTCAGGTGGTTTTCAGAATCCAGTTTTCTTCTTATTGATGCCAGCAATAAGAAAACACAGGCATCGCTCTTTACTATTGCCGACAAGGTAATGACACCGCTCGGTCAACACCGAGCTGTTAGTTGCGTTCGTATCAATGCAGAAAAAATTGCTGTCATTGATGATGTAAATAAGGTGAGCCTGATTGACGTTAATTCGGGAGAAACTGTCCAGCAGCTCTCTCTATCTGATTCCGTATCTCACAAATTTACCGCCGATGAAACCTACGTTTACTACACCAAGAGTGTGAACAAAATTTTTCGACGCGGTTGGAATGATGATAGTACTGAAGAGCACGCAACCACGTTGCCGTCGCACAATATTCGTTCATTACATCAAACAACCACCGGTGACAGCTCACAACTCTTTATTACCGTTGCCAGTCTCGGAACGAACACACTTTATGATGTGAGAATTGAAAAATGAGCATCATAATAGTTTCGTAAGCTTTCATTAAATTCACTTAAAATCAGATAGTTAAAAAATATAAATCAGTAAACAACCTTATCAATGAATAACTAATACTTTCATAAGGGACATCCCGGTTTCCAGCCTCTAATCTTGCTCCTGTCTTCCGGCATCAACGCCACTTAATCACGACAGGAGCACAGACATGACACACATTAATACCATACTCGCCGCTGCGCTGACACTCTCTGTTAGTACCGCCCCCGTATCTGCAGGTTCGGTGGAAAAGGCACAACAGAACAATGCCGACAACGTAGCACTACAAACTCAAAACCCGTCTTCCGAACAGTCGCTGTTTGGCTCCTTTGCTGATGTAATCGAAGAAAAGGTAAACGAAACACTTCAACAGCGTCTGGCTGAAATTGAACACACCGTTATCGATACCATTACTCAATCATTCAAATACTAATACTGGTTAAGGAAAACTACTGATGAAAAACTTTAAATTACGCACTGCAATCTGTGCACTGGGCCTTTTCGCTAATACCGCTTTCGCGGCGGATACCGACACAGACCATTCGTCTGTCTGGAAAGTCAGCAAAGGCGAAGACACGGTTTATGTGGGCGGCACCATTCATATTCTGCCAATAACAGAGTTTCCGCTGCCGTCTCAGTTCATGACGGCTTACGAACAGAGCGATACAGTTATTCTGGAAGCAAAGCTCCCTGATCCCACTGACGCTGCGGCACAGCAGAAGATGATGGCTGCAGCAGCCTATGAAGAAGGTAAGAGCCTGAAGGATACAATAAGCCCCGAAACTTATGCGGCCCTGGAAGAATACTTCGCGCCATTCGGTGCGCCTGTTGAAAAACTAGCAAAACTCAAACCGGGATTTCTCATTGCCGTCATGTCCATGATGGAAGCGCAACGTGTCAGAATGGCTGGTGAAGGTGTAGACAGTTATTTCTCGCAAATTGCTAAACGCGACAGCAAACCCATGGAATACCTGGAAACTATGGAGTTCCAACTTAATATGCTCGCCAACATGGGAGCGGGTGAAGAGGATCGCCTCATTCACGAAAGCTTGGCAATGATGCCTGAGTATAAACAATATCTCGAAGATATTATCTCTGCCTGGCGGGTGGGCGATACCCAAGCATTACGAGATATGACCGTAGATAAAATGAAGCGTGAATCTCCGGCATCTTTCGATGAAATGATGGTACAGCGCAACAAACGCTGGATCAGTCAAATCGAAGCCATGTTCGGCGATGAAGATCAGGAACTGGTACTGGTCGGTGCAGGCCACCTGGTGGGCGACGACAACGTGTTGGAATTACTCGAGGCCCGCGGCTACCAGATTGAAAAACTGTAAGATTTATCCTCCCAAGGACCTTTGAGCCTGCGCTTCGCACAGGCTCTTTTTTGTTTACTCACTGCCCCCTCCTACTGCTGTCAGAGAATTGACGAAAAAACAGGCACGTAATTTGATATCCCTGTTTACAACGACGTAACAACTAGCGTCGACACTCAACACGTTAGCAGGTTTAAGGGGTTACACATGCAGGCACTATTAATTGAAGATGATTTTGTTTCTTCGGCAGCACTCTTCACAGCACGAAGATATGCATTGGCGGGACATCTGCGCCGTCATAATGGCGAATCCTTTATTCATCATCCCCGCGAGCTGGCAAAACTTCTGAGTGGCTTCCCCCATAACCGCGATGTGTTGGCCGCAGCCTGGCTTTCCCGACCACTGCAAGAAGCCTATGCAGACGCAGAAGAAATTGAGGATTGTTTCGGCACTAAAACCGCAGAACTGGCATCGAAACTCGCCGCTTTTAATCTACCGGATAGTTGTTCCTTACCGGCGTTGGCTAAAGTCGAATTTGCCGCTATCCGAAATGCCGGTCCCGTGTTGCAAACCATGGCGTTGGCACACCTTTTTGTACTCGCAAACACAACGGCTGAATACAGCCCTGAAATGTTAGCACCGTTTGCAAAATGGTTGAGGCTACACATTCATACGTTTAATCAGGCAAATACCCGCTTAATTGAAAAAGTCAGTTCCTGGCTGCTTGAAACAGAACAACAGGAGTTTGTACTGGAGGACGCTGGCTGAGCCCGCCTAATGAACTTAGTAAGTTAAGCGTCAGTTTACATCCATGACTGGCGCTTGGTTTCGACTTCCCACAATGCTTTGTCGGCAACGTCTACACAGAATCCATATTGAAGATAGGGAACCACCACATCACCACTGGCCAGCACATAGCGAATGTTCGCCAATCCACGTCGCTGCATCAACACACTTTGTGAAACGCCAACCTGCTGTACCTTGTGTAGCGCGAAGCAATATCTATCAATACCAATGATGCCTTTGCGTACATAACAATGGGTATCGTCTTGCCAAATTCCCCATGCCCGCCAGCGTAAATAAATAAGTAAACAGTGAATAGCCAGTACCGGTATGGCAATGAAGAACAGTTTTAAATCATTATTGGCAAGGCTCAACGCCGTCAAGAAGAGAAACAGCGGCACGGCGGTGAGTGCGATCCAGCGCCCGATAAAACGTTTACTGATTGGTTGATAAGGCGCGTCGTACAGGCAATTGTCTGGCATAGCATCGTCAGCGAGCGCTTGCGCTTCTGGCGTAGTCACCGACGGTACCACCAGTTTATTGGTAGCGTGTAACTCTTGCTCGGGATTAGCACCGGTCTTATTCTGTTCGAAAAAGAAGTTCGCTCGCTTAAGTAGATAATCCAGCCAGTCTTGCTTCACAGAAATCATCTGCACGCGGGTTTCCCGCATACTCACTTCCTGCAAGCTAAACAACCCGGAGCGGCGAATGTAACGGTCGGCTGTACGGGTAAGCGTATAGTTGTAATACACCATGACCGAGCCGCCAACAGAGATTAATGCCATGAGCCCCAAAACAACCATCATGGTTGAAATGACGTACAAGCCCATTTGCCACCACGCTACCTGCTGGTCGGCGAAGAGTGCATCAACAGAAAGCCCGAGTGAATCAACCCAGTCAAAAATAAATCCTGAAATGTCCTGATAAAACGGTGCTGCTGCACCGAGAAAAATCCATACTCGATTGTTCGTTAGCCCATGCAATACCAGATCAAACAAACTGCGACGATTGATCACCCGCTCGTCATCGCTTTGTATTGCGTCGATAGTTGGCGCTGGACCTGTTGCCTCGGTTAGCGGTTCAGACCCAGAATCGGCTTTATTTACAGTCGCACTTGCCAGGATCTCCTGACGCAGAATTTTGGCATCATTCCGGTCTACAGCGACGATTTTAGCTTCTTCTTTTCCTGAACCCGCGGTATCCAGAATCACCACGGTATAGTTGGTAAGGCGATAGTAAAAAGGCTGCTCAATTTTGACATTCTGAATACGCCAGAATGGCAGGTTGAGGTTTCTACGTTTTAACATTCCGCTGCGAATTTCTATGTGCTGATCCAAAATGCGGTATTGATAAAACCAATAATTGACCACGCCACTCACCACAATGATGATCGCAACGAGCACCGCGCCAGGAACGAAATACGGAGAGTCGACAATATCAAATTGATTTGCCGAATAGGCTGCCACCGAAATAAGCACGATGAACTGGCGAACAAACTGAACGATGTTCGAAGCAATGAAATAGATGATCGCAACAGGTGCCAAACGTCGCCAGCTTTTTCCCGTAGCCAGAGAAGTCAGTTCTGCATCCATTAACGTGCTCCGACGTCTTTGTGCTCGAGAATGAATCGACGAATCTTTTGGGCTTGCTCCACGGGAAGGCCTGGAATTTCAAATGTGTGCGCTACGCCACCAGCGGAAAAGACCTGCAATTTTGCCAGCCCGGCCATTCTGTCAACCGGGCCACGTTTTATCTCAATATGCTGTACGCGCAGCACAGGCTGACACGTAACAGAACGAAAGATCAGCCCTTCGCTGAGCGAGATGTCTTGCTCACGTAAAGCGAACTTTATTCGTCGATCGGCGAACCAGTGGTAAAAGAAGATCCAAGTCCAAAAAAAGAGAAGTCCGGCGCAAATAAACGGATAGGCTTGTTGTAAGCCCTCAGGCAATTCAGCAAAAGGCTGAAACCTGATGGCACTGACAACAAGAAGTAGAATACTGAAAATCAATGTGGTGATGATCAGATTCATTTTGCGGTAAGCCGGAGAAACCGGCTCGTAGTAAAGGTTATCGAGCGATGGTAAGGCAGCCGTGTCTAGCTGCCCATTACAAAAAGCACTCCCATCCATGGTTGTCATGACGACTAGTCCTCAATCATCTGTGTATTAAGCCATTCATGCAGGGCTTTCATATCGTGGGCGACGGCCATCTGCAGTTCTTCAACCCAGTCGTGCACATTCTGCCACCACGCAGGATGATCGCCCTGCTGAATCTGATTAGCAATACGCTGAACCCGGGACAGCCCCACTGAACCAGCGGCACCTTTGATTTTATGGGCCTGGGAGCAGACCTCGGATTTTTCATCGGCGCTGAGGCTGAGCTGCAGAATTTCCATATATTCCGGCATTTTGTCCTGGAATACTTTCACGCTGGCGCGGACCATATCTTCACCAATGGTATCTACCAGCATTTGCAGTAATTCGATGTCGAGAATGTTCGTCAGCGCTTTACTGTTATCGGTTTTCTTCGGCTTGTTTTCCACTTCTGTGTGCAGCGGCGCAGCCGGTTCAGTAAACAGGCTGTTGAATACCTCAATCACACGGCTCTTCTTGATTGGCTTGGCGATAACATCATCCATACCATTCTGCAGGTATTCCTCGCGCTTTTTGATCACATTCGCAGTGAGCGCCACCATGGCAGTGCCCATCACCAGATCTTCATCACGCAGTGTATTAGCTACGTCAAAACCGGTCATATCCGGTAACTGGATATCCAGCAGAATAAGGTCGTAATGATTGCTACGTGCCTTATCAATGGCTTCCTGCCCCGTCATGGCCACGTCTACGGTCTGCCCCAGCTTCTCCAGCAGCGCTTTGGCTACCATCACGTTAAGCTCGATGTCTTCCACCAGCAGAATGTTCAAATCGGTTACCAGCAGCTTGGAAACCTGCATGGGCGCTTTTGAAATATGCAGTGGCAGAGTAATTTCGAAACGGGTGCCTTTACCCACTTCACTGGTAACACTGATGTCACCATCCATTAAATCCACCATCTGTTTACAGATAGCCAGACCAATACCGGTGCCGGTAGCAGACTGATGATCAGGATGGTCGACCTGATAGTACATGGCGAAAATTTTGTCGATCTCTGATTCAGGAATCCCCACTCCTGAATCTTCCACCACGTACGTCACCATGGTCATATCGTCTTTCGCTTCCGTCGCAGCTACGCTCAAACGAACATTGCCCTTCTGAGTAAACTTCACTGCATTAAACAGAATATTCCACAGGATCTGTCTAAGGCGTGTTCCATCTACTTCAACCAGTTGTGGCAGCGGCTCCTGAATTTCCGTGACCAGCTCCAGTGACTTATCGGCTGCCAGTAAGCGGATGATACTGGCCAGCTCCTGGGTGAAATCCCGCAGGGAAACTGTTTTCAGGCTTAATTCCAGCTTATCGCGGTCGAGCTTATCAAGGTCGATAATGTCGTTAAAGATATTGCCCAGCGTGATAGCACTCGCATATATGGTGCTGACCCAGCTGAATTGTTCGTCACTGAGGTCGGTATCACGGAGCATCCGGCTCAAGCCAACGATACCGTTAAGCGGTGTTCGTAATTCGTGAGAAATCGTCGCAATAAAGCGGGTTTTGTCAGTGCTTGCTTTCGCAGCGGCATTTTCCGCCTGTTTACGCTCGGTCATATCTCGACCAAATGCCAGCAGACCCAAACGCTTGCCTTCGTTATCAAAGAAAGGTACCCGCTTCATCTCGAAGTAACGACGACGGTCATCAGCAAATCGCAGCCACAGCTCTTCGGTCATGCTTTCATTCGTTTCCAGTACTTCCTGATCAGAAGCGACGATTTGACGGGCCAGTTCTTCT
Source organism: Alteromonas confluentis (assembly GCF_001757105.1). Taxonomy (GTDB): domain Bacteria; phylum Pseudomonadota; class Gammaproteobacteria; order Enterobacterales; family Alteromonadaceae; genus Alteromonas; species Alteromonas confluentis. Next base: position 103,062 of record NZ_MDHN01000015.1, on the reverse strand, counting down.
TCGAAAACATCGTGTAAAGTAAGACCAACCAGTTCAGCTTCTGTTTTGCCGGTAAGCATTTCTGCAATGCGGTTACAACCAGCGAAGCGCCCTTCTTCATTACGGTAGTAAATAAGGTCCGGTGACGCATCGATAATGGAGCGTAATAAGGTAGATAAATGTCTGGCTTGCTGCTCAGAATGCGACTTTTCTTCAATTTCCCGTTCGAGATCTTTGAATACCGCTTCGCGATCGTCCTGGGCTTTACGTCGCTGTTCCATTTCATGATTGAGCTGTCGAATGTTGCTTTGCAACTCGCGATTTAGAAACACATCTTCTTCGCGTAGACGCTCAAGTTGGCTAACCACTTCTTTCAGATTAACCCGAGATGTTTCTAACTGTTTTACCAGCTCACTAAGAAAGTACAGCACCCAGGGGGCGGACATCATGGTCAGCACTACCGCGATAATAAAATCGTCAGGCTGAACCTCGTTCCCCATCGCCACACGGATCACGTATGAACCGCCCAAGGTGAATACCAGCGTAACCACAACAAAAAGCATGCTGAGCTTCAGCGTGCCAAAACGTTTGATGAACTGAGCGAACTTTATCGCCCAGGAATCATTTGGTGAGTCTTGATGCATAGCAACCGTACTACAAATAACTAAAACTATAACCTGAAGCACTTATATCACTTTCAGCAGGTAAAACCCACAGGTGTCATAATTATGAGTGCATAATTGTGCGTTGCACTTCCTGTTAGCCAATAAATAATCATCGAAGGACACATTTATATAAAGGAAGCAACTTAACGACATTCGTCGGCTGACTTTGCGTAACGCTCGTCAGGCGCGTATATTAAATAAACAAATACAACTTTTGTGCGGAAGCCTCAGAAATCCGTCAAAACGATATTCATTCAGCCACACCGGACAAAATCATATAATTAACCACATTAACTGAATGAATATTCAATTTCAAAGCTGTAGACAGGGTTCAACTTTAGTATAAACGTACTAAAGCGGTAGATTTTTGAGCGCCAAGCTCAAAATTCAAACAGGCCAATTAAACCCGTAAGCAACTGATAAAAAACAGCTTTATTAAATAAAAGTAAAATTGATGCCGTCATGTCATTTTTATCATTTGATTTTATATTCTAATGTATGTATTTTGTACGGCCCGCTAAGCAATAGTGCATAAAAATGCGGATAACGACTGGCGTCCTACTAATAATAATTAACGACATAAACAGACGCTTGGAGTATGGTTTATTCCTGCTCTGATTTAACGTCTACACGATATTGTTGAGATGCGTGCCCTTCTCGGGTGACGATCCAACACATGCCTTGTCCAGTCGAAGGTTGAAGGAGTTTTAAGATGAGTTTATATAATCCCAATGATTCCCGGGATAACTGTGGCTTTGGTCTTATTGCCCACACTCACGGGGAAGCCAGCCATGAACTGGTGACGACTGCTATCCAGGGCCTGGACAGAATGCAGCACCGTGGTGGTATTGCCGCTGACGGTGTTACCGGTGACGGCTGTGGATTGCTGCTACAGAAGCCGGATGCCTTTTTTCAGGCCATTGCCGATGAGAACGGCTGGAAGCTGAGTAAGAAATATGCAGTAGGCATGATCTTTCTGAGTCAGGATGACGAGCTGGCACAAGCTGCCAGAGAAGTACTCAACGAGGAACTGGAAAAAGAAACCCTGACCGTTGTTGGCTGGCGTAAAGTGCCGGTAAATCACGATATTCTGGGTGAACTGGCATTAACCGGTGTACCGCAAATCGAACAGGTTTTCGTGAACGCCCCTGCGGGATGGCGTAAACGCGACGTAGAGCGTCGTCTGTTTATGGTTCGCCGCCGTGCCGAAAAACGTCTTGAAGAAGACAAAGATTTCTATGTTGCCTGTCTGTCAGGATTGGTAACGATTTATAAAGGCCTGGTAATGCCTAAAGATCTGCCTGCCTTCTATGCAGATCTCGCCGATGAGCGCTTAAAAAGTGCTATCTGTGTTTTCCACCAGCGCTTTTCTACCAATACGCTGCCTAAGTGGCCTCTGGCTCAGCCTTTCCGCTTCCTGGCGCACAATGGTGAAATTAATACCATTAAAGGGAACCGTGACTGGGCAATGGCCCGTACGGGTAAATTCTCTACCCCACTGATTCCTGATCTGAAAGATGCCGCACCTTATGTAAATACAACAGGTTCTGACTCATCTTCTTTAGATAACATGCTGGAACTGTTCCTGGCCGGTGGTATGGACTTGTTCCGTGCCATGCGTCTGTTGGTTCCACCTGCGTATCAAAATAACCAGACCATGGATGAAAACCTGCGTGCATTCTACGAATTTAACTCCATGCACATGGAGCCGTGGGATGGCCCAGCGGGTATCGTACTCACTAATGGTCGCCACGTTGCTTGTAACCTCGACCGTAATGGTCTGCGTCCGGCGCGTTACGTGATTACCAAGAACGGTTTTATTACCCTGGCATCCGAAGTGGGTATCTGGGATTACAACGAATCTGATGTTGTTGAAAAAGGCCGTGTAGGTCCGGGCGAAATGCTTGCAGTGGATACCTATAACGGTAAAATCTGGCGTTCAAATGAAATTGATGCCGATTTAAAAGACCGTCACCCGTATCGCGAGTGGCTTGACAAGCACATCCGTCATTTAACGCCAATCGATCAGATGGACTCTTCACTGCTTGGTAAGCGCGTATTTGATGACGACACCCTGGCGGTTTACCACAAGTTGTTTAACTACAGCTACGAAGAAATCCAGCAGGTTGTTAAGGTACTGGCGAAAGATGGTCAGGAAGCTGTTGGTTCTATGGGTGATGACACCCCAATGGCCGTACTGTCTTCTAAGTCTCGTACCGTTTACGATTATTTCCGTCAGCAGTTTGCGCAGGTGACTAACCCGCCAATCGATCCGCTACGTGAAAACCACGTTATGTCACTGGCTACCTGTATCGGTCGCGAGCAAAACGTATTCAGCGAAACCTCTGGTTATGCCGACCGCGTATTGTTCTCTTCACCTGTACTGGTGTATACAGACCTCAAACAGCTTCGCGAATTCAATCCTGAAAACTACTACTCAGAGAAAGTGGATCTGCAGTATAAGCAGGAAGAAGGTCTGCGTAAGGCCATCGAGCGTATCTGTAACGAAGTGGAGTATCTGGTTAAACAGAAGCGTGCCGCGTTCGTTATTCTTTCCGATCGCAACATCAAGAAAGATCGCCTCACGATTCCTGCCGCTATGGCAACTGGCGCGGTACATCGTCGTCTGGTTGAAAAGGCGCTACGCTGCGATGCTAACATCGTGGTTGAAACCGCCAGTACCCGTGACCCACACCACTATGCCGTGTTGATTGGTCTGGGTGCAACGGCTATCTATCCGTTCCTGGCCTATGAAACCATTGAGCAACTGTGCGAAAAAGGTGAGTTAACCTGTAGCGTAAAAGATGCCGTGCTCAACTATCGCAAAGGTATCAACAAAGGCCTGTACAAAATCATGTCCAAAATGGGCATCAGTACTGTGGCCAGCTACCGTAGCTCGAAACTGTTCGAAGCCATTGGTATCAATCAGGAAGTCATGAATCTGTGCTTTAACGGCGTCCCTTCACGCATTCAGGGTGCCGGATTCGACGACTTCGAACAGGATGCTATCAACCTGTCACGGGTGGCATGGCTGAAACGTAAGCCAATGTCTCACGGTGGTCTGCTTAAATACGTTCACGGTGGTGAATACCACGCCTACAACCCGGATGTAGTAAAAACACTGCAAACCGCTGTAGTATCGGGTGAATACAGCGATTACCAGGTTTATGCAAAGCATGTTAACGAACGTGCACCTTCGCACTTCCGCGACTTGCTGAAACTAAACTCGCCTAACGAAGCTATCGACATTAGCGAAGTTGAAGGGCCGGAGAATCTGTTCCCGCGCTTTGATACCGCCGCAATGTCTATCGGCGCACTGAGCCCGGAAGCGCACGAAGCGCTGGCAATTGCGATGAACCGTTTAGGCGGTCAATCGAACTCGGGTGAAGGTGGTGAACACCCTTCCCGTTTCGGTACAGAAAAGAACTCTAAAATTAAACAGGTGGCCTCTGGTCGCTTTGGTGTAACCCCGCACTACCTGGTTAACGCTAACGTTATTCAGATTAAAGTGGCACAGGGAGCGAAGCCGGGCGAAGGTGGTCAGCTACCTGGTGATAAGGTTAACAAGTACATTGCGCAACTGCGTTTCTCGGTACCAGGCGTAACCCTGATTTCACCACCGCCACACCACGATATTTATTCTATCGAGGATCTGGCACAGCTTATTTTCGACCTTAAGCAAGTTAACCCTACAGCCCTGATTTCAGTAAAACTGGTTTCTGAGCCAGGTGTTGGCACCATTGCAACGGGTGTGGCGAAAGCCTATGCCGACCTTATCACCATCTCAGGTTACGACGGTGGTACCGGTGCAAGCCCACTGACGTCGGTGAAGTATGCGGGTAGCCCGTTCGAATTAGGTCTGGCTGAAACACAGCAAGCGCTGATCGAAAACGGTCTGCGTCACAAAGTACGCGTACAAACTGACGGTGGTCTTAAAACTGGTCTGGACGTCATCAAGGCGGCTTGTCTGGGTGCGGAAAGCTTCGGCTTCGGTACGGGTCCAATGGTTGCGCTGGGATGTAAATACCTGCGAATTTGCCACCTGAACAACTGTGCGACAGGTGTTGCAACTCAAGATCAAAAGCTGCGTGATGAACACTTCATCGGTTTACCGGAAATGGTAATGAACTACTTCAAGTTTATTGCTCAGGAAGTACGTGAAATCATGGCAGCCCTTGGCGTACGTAAGTTCGAAGAACTGGTAGGCCGCACTGAGTTACTGGAAGTGATTGACGGTATTTCAGCGAAACAAAATAAACTGGATCTGTCTCCGCTGCTTGCGACGCCGGTGGAAGGTGAACATACCCGTCTGTTCTGTTCAGAAACCACCAACCAACCGTTGGATAAAGGTGTTCTGAACGCGAAGATGCTTGACGATGCCCGTGAAGCAGTGCGCGACGGCAAAGGTATCCGTTTGAGCTATCCAATCCGCAACACTGACCGTTCTGTGGGCGCAATGTTGTCTGGCGAAATCGCTAAACATCACGGCAACCATGATATGGAAGATGTACCGGTTGAGATTCAATTCACGGGTACGGCCGGTCAGAGCTTCGGCGTATGGAACGCTGGTGGTTTGCACATGCGTATCGAAGGCGACGCTAACGATTACGTGGGTAAAGGCATGACTGGCGGTAAGCTGGTTATCTATCCGCCGAAGAACATTAGCTTCGACGCGCACGACAGTGCCATTATGGGTAATACCTGTCTGTATGGTGCAACCGGCGGTAAGCTGTTTGCAGCAGGCCGAGCCGGTGAACGTTTCGGCGTACGTAACTCTGGTGTAACTGCGGTAGTTGAAGGTATTGGCGACAACGGTTGTGAATACATGACCGGTGGTATCGTTGCAGTACTTGGCCCGGTAGGTGTGAACTTCGGTGCCGGTATGACAGGCGGCTTTGCTTATCTGTACGACGAAAACGGCGACCTTGATGCCCGTGTTAACCCTGAGTTGGTTGAAATCATGGATATCGGTGACAAAGCCATTCTGTCTGAGCACTTACGTGGTTTGATCAATCAGCACTATGAAGAAACTGGCAGCGAGCACTCATTGTCTCTGCTGACGAACTTTGCTGATTCTGTGAAGCGCTTCAAGTTAATCAAGCCGAAAACCAGTGACGTTAAAAACCTGTTGGGCCACATCAGCCGTTCTAGTGACGAGCTGCGGATCCAGGCGCAATAAGAGAGGTAGGTGAAGTAATGGCTAAGAATGTTTACCAATTTGTTGATGTTGAACGGATTGACCCGCCGAAAAAGCCTATCATGGTGCGCAAGGGTGAGTTCGCTGAAATTTATCAACCACTAACGCAGTCACAAACCGAAGGCCAGGCAGATCGCTGCCTGGACTGCGGTAACCCGTATTGCGAGTGGAAATGTCCGGTTCACAACTACATCCCGCAGTGGCTGAGTTTGGCGAACGAAGGTCGCATCATGGAAGCGGCTGAACTGTCTCACAAGACAAACAGCCTGCCAGAAGTGTGTGGTCGGGTATGCCCTCAGGATCGTTTATGCGAAGGCGCATGTACCCTGAACGACGAGTTTGGTGCCGTGACCATCGGCAGTATTGAAAAATACATCACCGACACGGCGTTTAAAATGGGCTGGCGTCCGGATATGTCCGATGTTGAATGGACCGACAAAAAAGTAGCTATCGTGGGTGCCGGTCCTGCAGGTCTTGCCTGTGCGGATATTCTGGTACGTAATGGTGTTAAGCCGGTCGTTTTCGACAAGTACGAAGAAATTGGCGGTCTGCTGACTTTCGGTATCCCGTCGTTCAAGCTCGAAAAAGACGTGATTAAACTGCGCCGTGAAATCTTCACCGAAATGGGTGTTGAGTTCAGACTGAACACTGAAATCGGTAAAGATATCGACTTCCAGACACTGCTGGATGAATACGACTCCGTATTCCTTGGCATGGGTACCTACAAGTCGATGCAGGGTGGTTTTGACAATGAACACGTAGACGGCGTTTATGATGCCCTGCCATTCCTGATTGCGAACACCAACCGCACCATGGGTCTGGAAAAGGATCCTGCTGACTTTGTTGATATGAAAGACAAAACCGTTGTGGTTCTGGGTGGTGGTGATACCACTATGGACTGCGTACGTACGTCTATCCGTCAGGGTGCCAAGCGCGTTATCTGTGCTTATCGTCGTGACGAACAAAGCATGCCGGGTTCACGTAAAGAAGTGCAGAATGCCCGTGAAGAAGGCGTGGAATTCGTATTCAACGTGCAGCCGCTGGATATCGCATTAACTGATGAAGGCAATGCTGCTGGCGTTCGTCTGGTAAGAACCGAAATGGGTCCACCAGACGTGAATGGCCGTCGCCGTCCGGTTGAAGTGGAAGGCTCAGAGCACGTGCTTGAAGCTGACGCGGTTATCATTGCATTCGGTTTCCAACCGAGTCCTGCTAGCTGGTTTGCTGACTACGGCATCATTCTGGACGAGAAAGGCCGTGTTATCGCCCCTGCCGGTGGTAAATACGCTTACCAGACTGCTAACCCGAAAATCTTCGCCGGTGGCGACATGGTGCGCGGCAGTGATTTGGTGGTTACCGCCATTGATGAAGGCCGTAAAGCCGCGGACGGTATTCTGGATTTCCTCAACGTGTAATCCGGTCACCGTGATGATTAAGAGCCACTGTTTTGTACAGTGGCTTTTTTGTTTGTGCAGAGAATACCTGCTGCGCAATACGCACGTGTCTTCACATATACCCACATTTCATTGTTGTATTCAGCGATCTCTCCTATAGTTTTTCTACATTGAGAGTCCAGATGGTCTTGTGTCAGGAGAACCGAAAATGAGAACGAAAACCTACAGTCTGATTGCAGCAACCCTACTAAGTGCGGCGTCACTCTCGGTGGCTGCGGCACCAGTGACGGTGGCATGCCCGTCTGATTTTCATAAACTGACGGTGCCATCAGATGCCAAACAGTGTCAGCAATTCGACGCCACATTGCCAGCGACACTGGTATTCTATTCGTCCACCCCACAACAATCGCTGATTGACCATTTCCAGGCTTCGTATCCGGGAATGGCAGTGGTTGCCTCTGTGCAGGGCCGTACCTTACTTACCGCCAATAATGACAATGTACGCGTGATTATCTCTCCTGATAATAAAGGCTCGCAGGTGGATATGATGGTATTGGGAGAGCAAGAGTAGTTAACGATATTCATCGGTCAAGGGCCGGCGCAGCCAGTCTCTTAGGCTAATTTTAACTTGCCGCTCCATGCTGGCACCCGCTTTGCAAAATCCGGATAGCAGATTTATTTCTCACCAGAAAACGTCACAAATTTGACGCTTTGATTTTGTATTCGCGAGGCACATTATGGAACTGGCAATTATTTTAATGATGTTACTGATTGTGGTGGCACTCGGTGCCATGAAACTGTCGGATAGCGGGGTAAGTTTTCCCTTTCGCAGTAAACCGCAACTTTTTACTCCTGTGGAGCACAATTTCCTTAAACTCATCGAGCAAGCAGTAGGGCGGGAGTTTCGGATTGTGTGCCGCGTGCGTTTGAGCGATGTACTTGCAGTACGCGCTAAGGCGAGTAAGAAGCAAGGCTCCAGTGCCATGTCTCGTGCATCCTCTAAGCAACTCGATTTTGTATTGTGCGACCGTGAAGACATGACGCCGATTATGGCAATCGATTTAGTGCACAACGACGGCAAGAATAAATATAAATCTCAGCGCGACTTTTTCGTAAATGGTGCGCTCGACGCGGCAGGTCTTCCTCATGCTCGGATTAAAGTAAAAACCGGCTATTCGGTGGAAGAAATTCGCGAGTGTATTGAAAGCAAGTTGGTAGCATACCGCCGCAGACAGCAGAAAATAGCGCAAGCACCTACGCTGAACCCTGCACCAACTAAGCGCCCTACCCGACCTGTACGGTCTAGCCGGGCTGCCGCTGCTTAATTAAACAATTACTCTCCGGGTCGGAATTTCCCCCAAGGATTCCGACCCATTTTCTGCTAATTTCTGTCAGTTTTGCTACTTTCATATTACCATTAGTCAATACCCACTAATCTGCAATCTATGCCAACTCTGGCTATCGTGCAGCTCAGCTACGGAACTCAACTATGAAAATCGGTATTCTTGGTGCTATGGATGAAGAAATAGCGCTACTTCAATCGTCGCTGGAAAATTGCGAAACCCGTCAGTGGAAGCACCTGACCTTCTACACTGGCACGCTGCATGGTGCAGAGGTCGTGCTGGCGAAATGCGGTATTGGTAAAGTGGCATCAGCACTGGCAACTACCGCACTTATCGAACTTTATGCCCCGGATTATGTGGTGAATACTGGCTCGGCAGGTGGTTTCGACCCGGCTCTTAATGTAGGCGATGTAGTGGTAGGCAGTGCCGTTAAATACCACGATGTGGACATTACCCACTTTGGTTACGAACTCGGACAGTGTGCAGGTATGCCGGCGCACTACGAGTGCGATCAGAAGCTCATTGATGCGGCAACCGCGGCAGCGCAGGAATTGTCTCACGTGCAAAACACCACCGGTATGATTTGTACTGGCGATTCTTTCGTAGGTTCTGATGAGGCCGCGCAAGAAATTAAAGAAACCTTCCCCACGATGAAAGCCGTAGAGATGGAAGGTGCGGCCATCGGCCAAACCTGTTTCATGTTGGAAACCCCGTTCCTGGTTATCCGTTCGTTGTCAGACATTGCTGGTAAAACGTCTTCGGTGTCGTTCCAGGAATATTTGGAAACCGCCGCGAAACACTCTGCGCAACTGGTAATGGGAATGATTGCCCGCCTGGCATAAATAACACCGCATGGAAGCACTTTACCAGAGCCCGGTATTACAAAACCTGTTATTGCTGTTGGTGGTAGTGATCATCGACAGCCTCTGGCGCTGGCCGCAGAAATATCACCCCCTCACACTGTTTCGCTTACTTGCCGACGGCATGGCCAAGAAAGTTAAACCTACCACGTCAGAAAATCTGTCACAGCACCGCATTTCAGGCGCACTGGGTGCCATTGTGCTCATCGTGCCGTTTACAGTGCTTGTGGGAATTCTGGTTTCAATGGCGGAATATCCGCTATTTTTTGAGGCAGTAATTTTACTAAGCGTTATGGATTTCGCTCAAATTCGTTTTCACTATAACGCTGTGGTTACCGCGTTAAGCAAAGAGAAAAAAGTACTGGCCCGTGAAATGGCCGGTTACATGGTAGCGCGCGATACCGTCAGGCTGTCTGACATTGGTATTGCGAAAGCAGCAATGGAAAGCCTGCTGCTGCGTTTCTACTATCAATTCTGTGGCGTCGTGTTTTGGTTTTTGATTGGTGGACCGGTAGCGGCGCTACTGTTCAGGCTACTGTTGCTTTTTAGCTGGCAGTGGCACTGGCGGAAACCCGGATTTTACTGGTTTGCACTGCCCGTGCGCACTATCACACGCTTGCTAAGTCTCGTTCCCGCTTTCATCGGCGCGGGCTTGCTATCGCTTGCAACCAACCCCTTTGGCGGCTTCAAAGCCCTATTCGCTAGCCCAGCAAAAGATAGCACTTCACTTTTGTTAGCGCTTTCTGGCGGTAGTTTAGGCATTCGCCTGGGTGGCCCCTCTCTTTACGCCGGTAACATGATTCGTTATGCCCGAGTGGGAGGCAAACGTGAAGTCCGATTCTCTGATATGGTGTATTGCCGTCGTGCCATTATCCGCGCAATTTTGCTGCTGCTAAGCCTATCGATAGTGGTACTCACCCTTATTCACGCGTTGCTTTAATTTCTTTCAATAAATACTGAACTATTCGTAGTGCTCCTGTCGTAGTAGATGAGGTAAACTGTATTAGGACCGGTCTACAAGTTGCAATGACGATGGATACGACTATGCGCAAACTACTTATTGTTACCACACTGCTTTTCGCAACCATTTTAATTTCGGCGATTTATTGTTCCGACGACGCTGAAGCTGACGGCATCGGGAAAATAACAGCAACGCCCTATTTGCTAGATAAAGTAAAAGCCGACGAATGGCTGCTTATTGATGTTCGCAGTCCGCAGGAATACGCTGACGGCCATATTCCAGGGGCGATCAATATGCCTCACGAGCAAATAGATGAATATGTTGAACAGCTTAGTGATGCCCGCGACAAACCGATTATCATATATTGTCGCTCAGGCAGACGGGCGATTATGGCAATGCAGATCCTTGAACAGCAAGCATTCACCGATGTGAATCATCTTGAGGGCGATATGCTGGGCTGGACAGAAGCGGGGCTCCCGGTTAATAAATTAGCCATGTAACCCTTGCTCGTATGGTAGCAGAGCCAGTAAGCTGGTAATATTCCGCGCTTTGATTTTAAGCAGATCCACCTGAATGCAGATAGATATCGCCACGCCGGCCATGTTGTTTCCGGCAATCTCACTTCTACTCTTAGCCTACACCAATCGTTTTTTGACGCTGGCAACGATCATTCGTAATTTCGCCAGAGAAAACCGGGATGAAAATACCCAGGCTCAGATCAGAAACCTCCGTCAGCGCATTTTGTTTATCAAGCGCATGCAGATTGCCGGTGTGGTGAGTTTCTTTCTTTGCGTACTCTCCATGTTAGCGATTTACCTGACTTATCAGAATGTGGGCAATTGGATTTTTGCCCTTAGTTTGGTGTGCCTAATGTATTCGTTATGGATGTCTGTTCGTGAAATTCTGATTTCCGTTGAAGCCCTCGATTTCCACCTGGACGGGATTAAAGATGACAAAAAATCATCAAAATAGCGTCAGCACCCCTTCCGCAAAAGATATCGAATATTCACCATTGGCCCCCGAACATTTCAATGGCGTGCTATCGTTGGGTAACCGCATTCAGGGTGACGGATACCTGACCCATTTCACACTGGAAGAAATGTATCACCAGGGCTTTCATAACGGTATCAATGCCAGTTATGTTGCGATGTATAAAGGTGAAATCGTCGGCTTTCGTCTTACCTATGCCCATTCTCAATGGCAGCCCGATGAATGGTGTTCGGTGAAGAAATGGCCTGTTGACCCTACCCGCGTGTGTTACTTTAAATGCAATACCGTGGACGACCATCTTCAAGGTTGTGGCATTGGCAGCACCCTGCTTGCCCTCGCCACAGAGAAAACGAAGCAGCAAGGTGCCCTCGCTGGCCTGGCTCACATTTGGTTGGGCAGTCCTGGCAACAGCGCCTTTCGCTATTTCAGCAAGAACGGTGGTGAGTTAATTGCACGCCATCCCGGAAAGTGGCGTTACGCGTCTATCCATGAAGGCTACGATTGCCCGGTTTGTCCAGGCTTCTGCGAGTGTGAAGGCGCAGAAATGATGCTGGTCTTCCCGTAAGCAACACGCTGCCTTGTTAGCCTTACGCTTTTCGTTGTCAGGGAAAACGACGAGCAACAAACATTAAAAAACCCGCCATCAGGCGGGTTTCGTTATTCTTACGTTGGCTGAATCAGGCTGTCAGCGTCACGCGAGCAAATTTACGTTTACCCACCTGATATACTGCTTCGCCGGCTTCAGTCAGAACCAATCGGGTATCTTCTACTTTTTCACCGTCAATCTTCACTGCGCCTTGCTTAATCATACGCATGGCGTCGGAAGTTGAGCCAACCAGACCGGCTTCTTTCAGCAGGTTGCCGATAGCAATGCCGTCAGCCTCCATGGCAACAGACACTTCTGGCATGTCGTCAGGAATAGCATTCTTCTGAAAACGCTGAATGAAGTCCTGATGTGCACCTTCGGCAGCCGCTTCATCGTGGAATCGGGCGATAATTTCTTTCGCCAGCTCAATTTTGATATCGCGCGGGTTAGCGCCAGCTTCGACTTTCGCTTTCAGTTCTGCGATGTCGTCCAGCGGACGGAAGCTTAACAAATCGTAGTAGCGCCACATCAGGTCGTCAGAAATCGACATCACTTTACCGAACATGTCATTAGGCGCATCAGTAATACCAATGTAATTACCCAGCGATTTAGACATCTTCTGCACGCCGTCTAAGCCTTCTAGCAGCGGCACCATTACCAGGGCCTGCTGGCTTAAACCTTCGTCTTTCTGCAGTTCACGACCCATCAGCAGGTTGAACCGTTGATCCGTACCGCCTAATTCCACATCGGCTTTCAGGGCCACGGAATCCCAGCCCTGTACCAGCGGGTAAAGGAATTCGTGAATCGCAATAGGCTGACCATTCGCATAGCGCTTTTTGAAGTCGTCACGCTCAAGCATACGGGCAACGGTTTGACTGGCAGCCAGTTTGATCATACCCGCCGCACCTAGTGCATCCATCCACTCAGAGTTAAAACGGATTTGGGTTTTCTCTTTATCGAGAATTTTGAACACCTGTTCTTGATACGTTTGCGCGTTTTCTAATACCTGATCTTTGGTTAAAGGCTTGCGTGTCACGTTTTTACCAGTAGGATCACCAATAAGACCGGTAAAATCACCGATCAGGAAAACGACATTGTGGCCTAACTGCTGAAAGGTGCGAAGTTTGTTGATGAGGACGGTATGACCGAGGTGCAGATCCGGCGCAGTTGGATCAAAACCCGCTTTAATGGTCAGCGTCTTGCCTGATTTGAGTTTTTCAATTAACTCTTCTTCTGGCAGGATTTCATCCGTACCTCGTTTAATTTCAGCTAAAGCGGTTTGCCAATCGGTCATGCTCGTACCACACTTATTAGAATTACTGGGAAAAATAATCGGAGCATTTTACGCATCCCAGTGAACCTTTGAAAGACTTGACCGTCAAAAATCGGCTTCCTGCACGATCTAATTGTGAATTTACAGGTGCTTTGGTGGAAAGTCGTGCTGTAACACGATATTCTCAGGCTGGGCAGTAATATGAGATTGAAATTACCGTGGTTCTGAAAACATTCAAAAATCTTCCCAAACCACACCGAACCGGGTTGGTGATCGCCAGTTTTTTACTGGGTGGTCTTATTCTTCTTCCTTCCGAACCGGTTGAGGCAAGTCGTCATCAGGAGTCATTGATCCTGGACGCAGGTGTTCGTTATCCCCTTGATGTCGCAGTAGCCGACACGCCTGAAGTGTACGTTGCTGAAGATGAAGGCAAGTGGGAAACCTATAAAGTGGGGCGTGGCGACACGCTGGCTAAAATTTTTAAACGTGCTGGTTTTTCTCCTCGCGATACCTACGAGGTGACGCAGGCAGGCGAACTGGCGAAAACGCTGGTAACCTTGATCCCTGGCGATGAGTTATCGCTGCGTGCCAATGAAGATGGCAGTTTTAACGGCTTGCGCTATCGCGTATCGGTTAATGAAACGCTGCTTATTCAGCGCGACAAAGAAAACAATAAACTCGTTGCCGATATTGAAGCGAAAGACATTGAAACCCGCTACAACTTTGCTCAGGGTGAAATTGACTCCAGTTTCTGGAATGCCGGTGTAGAAGCAGGCCTAACAGATAACCAGATCATGCACCTGGCTGGCATTTTTGGCTGGGACATCGACTTCGCCATGGGTATTCGTAAAGGCGACATGTTCAATATCGTGTACGAAGAAAAGTACATTGATGGCGAGTTTGTTGGCTTTGGCGATATTGTAGCAGCTGAGTTTGTGAATCAGGGTGACCGTTTCGTGGCGATTCAGTACGAAGATGGTAACTACTACACGCCGGAAGGCCGCAGCATGCGCAAGTCATTCCTCCGTGCGCCTATCAACTTCAAGTACGTGAGTTCTAACTTTACCAAAGCCCGTTTCCACCCTGTGCAAAAGCGCTGGAAAGCGCATAACGGCACAGATTACGTGGCAGCGGTTGGCACCCCTGTTATGGCTGCCGGTAACGGTAAGGTGATAGAAGCCTCGTACAATAAGTACAATGGTAACTACGTATTCATTCAGCACGGTGAAAAATACGTGACCAAGTATCTTCACCTGAAAAAGCGCGGTGTAAAGCGTGGCGAAACGGTGAAGCAAGGTCAGACTGTGGGCTATCTAGGTTCAACCGGTATGGTTACCGGTGCGCACTTGCACTATGAATTCCTGGTGAATGGTGTACATCGTAACCCACGTACTGTTGAGTTACCCAAAGCGGAACCTATCGATCCGAAAGAGCGTGATGCATTTATGCAAATAGCGGAAACCCGTTTGCACGAGTTAGATAATAACAAGCGCATCATGCTGGCAATGAAATAAGTTGTTTTCCCCATTGAAAATGCCCGACGTGTCGGGCATTTTTGTTTCCCCCCGAAAAAGAAAAGTAAAAGCGCTATGACAACACATCAGGTTACCGTATTAACCGCAGAAGCGTCTGATTACGGTGCACTTGTTCCCGGTTCATTGCCTGAACATGTTGTTCTCGACTGTGTCACCGATGATCCGACAAAAGTCGATTTAGAAAATACCACCATTTTGCTGGCCGACCCGGATTTAGCCGCGCAGGTTATTCCTCACATGCCAAAACTGGTGTGGTGCCAATCAATCTGGGCAGGTAATCGCCCCCTTTTGGCGCTGGAAAGAAAAGACTACATCCTTACCCCGGCAAAAGGCGTGTTTGATGTGCAAATGCGTGAGTTTGTATTTACTTACTTGCTGCATTACTGCCGTAATGTTGATGGCTACCGCGAGGCCCAACAGCAAAAAGACTGGTTCCAGCCAACCTTTGGCCGTTTGTGCGGAAAAACCCTCGGCATCACCGGTGCGGGCAGTATCGCCAAAGCGCTGTTGCCAGTTGCTGCTAGTTTAGGCCTGAAAGTCATCGGCGTTAGCCGTTCCGGCGAGCATCAAGACGGTTACGATCAAATTTACACTTGGGATACTATGGATGATTTCGCGTCCCGCTGCGACTATGTGTTAAATCTGATGCCAGACACCCCACAGTCGGCAAACCTGCTCAACAAGGATTTCTTTGCCCGACTACCAGACCACTGCGTGCTGATTAACGCAGGCCGTGGCACGGCTATCGTCGATGAAGATCTGATTGCCGCTCTGGACGCGAATCAGCTGCAGGCGGCGGTACTGGATGTGTTTCGTGAAGAGCCCTTACCAGCATCACACCCGTTCTGGGAGCACCCAAAAATCCGCATCACCCAACATACCGCGGCAGAATCCCGCCCCGAGGATATTGCAGCGCTATTTGTGGATAATCTCGAACTATTGCTGGAAGGCAAACCGCTTCCCCACCAGTTCGATTTTTCCAAGGGGTATTAACGAGAAAAGCGCCAATGAGGCGCTTTTTCTTTTTATCGTAATACAACTAATCTCGCGGATCGGTTGCTGTCACTTCTATTCTGTCGCTATTGGCATGGTGGAAGGCTTTCAGCGCATCTAAGCCGGTAAGCGGATGCAATTCACGGAATTCTACCCAGTCTATCAAGGTAAACAGCGCGATAGAGGGGTAACCCCAACCATCAAATTCGCCAACTTCAGCCATTTCATTCAACAGACTCAGCGTTGACGCGATGCGTTCCTTCTGCAAACGAACGAACAGCTGATCGTTAGTGGCTTCAATGCCAGAACGTTTAAGCATGAAGAGTTGCACAAAAGAATCGTTCGCCGCATCGATAAGGGTAAGCTGATTTTCTTGATCCCAAGTTAGAGGGGGTAGATCCAGTTTCGTAAGCAAATAGCTGTGAATGACTCTGGAGTCGAAAATCATCTGACCATCGTCTTCCAGACAAGGCACTTTCAATGTGGGATTTTTGGAGGCAAGTATGTCTCTGCCTTCACCCTCAAAGATGTTCAAGTTAATGAATTCATGCTCGGTATTTGCCAGTACAATTCGAATGCGTCTGACAAACGGTGATGTGGTTGAACCGTATAATTTCATCTTATGATTCCTGTATTGGGGAATTCTCGATTAGTACGGCTAAACAGTAACGGGGATTAGCATAAATTGGTACAGGGTACAGCGGTAAAATCCGACCGGTGAACCCTGTAAAGTGATGAATAACCGGATTAGATACTGAAGCTGGAACCACAGCCACAAGTGGTAGTGGCATTCGGATTATTCACCAGAAAACGTGAACCTTCCAAACCATCCACATAGTCGACGGTGCCACCAACCAGATATTGCAGACTCATTGGGTCGACCACCAGCGTAACGCTGTCTTTCTCAATGGTCATGTCGCCCTCGTTCACTTTCTCATCGAAAGTAAAACCGTACTGGAAGCCTGAACAGCCGCCACCGGTTACGTACACCCGCAGTTTAAGATTCGGATTTTCTTCCTCTGTCACCAGCTCTTTGACTTTTTTCGCAGCAGAATCAGAAAAGTCGATTGGCAGTGCCATTTCTACAGACATAGTTACCTCACAAAAACGCTGAGCAGAATGCTCATCAATTTGCTAATTATCTAATACCTGAGTAGAGCGATCAACTATTAGCGTTAATGAGCGGAATAACCGTCAGCAGTGAAATCGTTTTTAACTTACGCCTGCACGTTTCCTACGAGACTGTTTATATCGCATTCCCGCAGAATATTTCGCCGGAGCTTTCCCGTACCATTACGTGGCAGCGCTTCGATGAGATGAATCACTTTAGGCAATTTATAGCGGGCCAGCCCTTTTTCCATTTCCCGTAATAAGCCTTCCTTATCGAAAGATTCATGGCTCACCGACGGCACCACGAACAGACACCCGGATTCTCCCCACTTTTCGTCCGGTACACCTATCAGCGCACATTCGAGTATTTGCGGGAAACGCAGTGCTACAGCCTCAACTTCAGCGGGATACACGTTCTCGCCGCCGGAGATGAACATATCTTTGATACGATCCACAATGCGGATGTAGCCGTCCTCGTCGCTCACGCCAATATCACCGGTCTGAAACCAACCGTCAGGTGTGAAACTGCGTTCATAAGCACGGTGGTTCTTCCACACATCCACAAACAGGTTCGCCCCTTTGATCTGTATTTCACCGGCTTCACCAAATGCCACCGGCTGATTACCCGGCCCGGTCAGCCGCACATCGATACGGTGTGTAGGTAAGCCCACGTACCCGGCTTTCTGATCGATAATACGCATATCAAAGCTCATCCCGAGCACAGTGCCGGCTTCACTCATGCCATAGCCGTCCACGATGGGGATACCGTCATTTAACCACGCTTTGATCTGTACTTCAGGATGCGGCGCGCCACCCGTCAGCAGCGCTTTTAATCCCGTCATTCTAGACGCATCAAAATGTGCCAGTTGACGAAGGGCATTGGCCATTTGGGGTACACAGAAATAATGACTGACTGCCAGATCAGGATCACACAACCGGTCAAAGGTGCGGGCCGGCTCGAATCCGTCAGAAATGATTAATCGACCACCGAAGTAAAGCGCAGGACGCACACAGGAAATTAAGCCGATGACATGGAACATGGGGGTTTCGCACAAAAAGGTACTGTGTTCATCCACATGCCCCAGCAGAGCCATATTCTGCGTGGTTTCCATGATAGTTTGTTCGGTGTGTACAATACCTTTTGGTAACCCTGTTGTGCCTGATGTGTACAGGATAAGCGAAGGCGAGGCTGCGTTCTCATTACTGGTAGCTGAAGGTGTCAGTTCGCTGACCAGATCAGGCAATGTGGAAAGCACCACATAGGGCAAACCGGCACGATCAGCCTCTTTATCGCCACATACCAGCGAAGGCTCGCAATCATCCAGTAATTGCATCAGCTCTTCCTGAGACAAACGCCAGTTCAGAGGAACAAACAGTACCCCTGCCCGCCCGCAGGCCAGATGCAGCGCCACGGTTTCAGCAGAATTTCTCGCCAGACAAACCAGTCTGTCGCCCTTATGCACACCTTGTTGTGACAACCAGGTCACCAGGCGGGAAACGAAACCGTCCCACGCCTCATATGTCCAGCGACGCTGCGAGGTAATGTCGTACACCGCTTCGTCTCCGGGACGCAGACGGGCCTGAAAAGAGAGAAAATCCATGCTGCTCACTCCGCTTACTTCTGCTGACTCTTATCGTATGCACCCAGACCCGGCTTATAGGTCTTGTCATCAATAAACTGCTTGATGCCTTCTTTGCGGCCATCGTTATCGAAACTGTTTGCTGCTTCCTGAGCACGTACCAGATAGTCTTCCGCATTGTCGTAAGTCATTTCTTTCACGCGACGGATGGCATCTTTCGTGGCTTTCAGGGCGACCGGATTCTTGCCTTTCAGCACATCACAAACAGCCTGAACACGGGCTTTCAGCTCACTCAGCGGTACCGCTTCGTTAACCAGACCCCACTCAGCCGCAGTTTTACCGTCTATGTTCTCACCCATCATGGCGTGGTACATGGCTTTACGCAGTGGCAGCAAATCAGCCACGACCTTACTGGCACCGCCGCCCGGCAAAATACCCCAGTTAATTTCACTTAAACCGAATGTGGCTTCTTCCGCCGCAAAAGCGAGATCACAGCCGAATAACGGACCGTACGCGCCGCCAAAACACCAGCCATTGATCATGGCAACCGTTGGCTTGTGGTACCAACGCAGACGGCGCCACCAGCCGTAAGCTTCTGACTGCGCCCTGCGCGTTGCGCCCAAGCCTTTCGCTTCGTTTTCACGGAAATATTCTTTTAAATCCATACCTGCACTCCAGGAAGTGCCTTCCCCGGTCAGTACCAGCACGGCCACGTCCTCGCTGTACTCCAGCTCATCCAGTACCCGCATCATCTGGCGGTTCAGCGCCGGATTCATGCAATTGCGTTTTTCCGGACGGTTCAGGGCAACCCACGCCACCCCGTTTTCGATTGTCACCGCTACGGTGCTTGCTTCCTGATTTTCTGTACTCACAATCATTCCTTACTCAAAACGATAAAATTCAATACTTTAAAAAATTAAATGGGATAGTGGCCGGGTTCAGTCTCCACCGTGATCCAGCGCAGTTCCGTAAACTGATCGATTCCGGCTTTACCGCCAAAGCGACCGTAACCGGAGGCGCCCACACCGCCGAAAGGCATTTGCGCCTCGTCATGCACGGTAGGGCCATTCACGTGGCAAATACCGGACTGAATTTTTCCGGCGACTTTCATGCCCCGTGCTGCATCACGGGTGAATACCGCCGCACTCAGTCCGTACTCAGAATCGTTGGCAATACGCACCGCATCCGCTTCGTCTTTTGCACGGATCATCGCCACCACCGGGCCGAAGCTTTCTTCACTGTAAATCGCCATGTCAGCAGTGACTTTATCCAGCACCGTGGCGGGCATCAGTACCGATGTGGCTTTACCGCCGGTAAGAATAACTGCACCTTTGCTGACCGCGTCGTCAATCAGCCCGTTAACCTTTTCAACGGTTTTCTGGTCAATCACCGCACCCAACGGTGTGTTGCCTTCGCGGGGATCGCCGGTTTTCATGGTTGAGACCTTAGCTGCCAGCTTGTCGGCAAAGGCATCAGCCACCGCATCCACCACAACCAGACGCTCGGTAGACATACAGATCTGGCCCTGATTCATAAACGCGCCGAAGGAGGCCGCTTTCACCGCTTCATCAAGATCAGCGTCGTCCAGTACCAGCATAGGGGCTTTACCACCCAGCTCCAGCAAGCAGGGCTTCAGATGTTCTGCTGCCCGTTTTGCGATAATGCGGCCCACGGCGGTAGAGCCAGTGAAGTTAATGCGTTTTACCGGTTTGGCATCAATCAGCGCGCCCACAACATCAGCGGCATCTTCCGGCGCATTGGTGACGATATTCACTGTATTTTCAGGGAATCCGGCTTCTGCCAGCGCTTCGATGATCAGCGAGTGAGTGCGCGGGCACACTTCCGATGCTTTTAAGATCACCGCATTGCCGCAGGCAAGTGCTGTGGAAATAGCGCGTACGCCGAGAATAATTGGCGCATTCCAGGGAGCAATTCCCAAAATGACACCTACCGGAACACGCTGAGCCATGGCAACACAGCCCGGTTTGTCAGACGGGATAACTTCACCGCTGATTTGTGTAGTCAGTGAGGCGGCTTCACGTAGCATGGAAGTTGCCAGCATCAGGTTAAACATGGCCCAGCCTGCAGTGGCGCCGGTTTCTTCCATCATGGCTTTGACGAAATCGTCTTTCTTACCTTCAAGGGCAATAGCAGCCTGAGACAGGATGGCACGGCGCTGGTTAGGGCCAAAACCAGACCAGATTTCAAAGCCTTGCTGTGCTTTTTCGGCAACAGCCTGCATGTGTGCACCTTTCATTGCCGGTGCCTCACTGGCAACTTCGCCGGTGAGCGGGTTTAAGCGGGTAAAGTTCATCATCACTCCGTTTTCCGGTGGATTAGTTATTTTGTGACGGCAGACAAAGTAGAATGCGTTGCTGTTCCCCGTCCGCCCTGTTTGTTGTTTAAGAAATAAATCGCCAGTGTGGCTACCAGCGCGCCGGTGCCCATGGCAATGGCCACACCCTGCAGGCTGACACCATTTGTGAAAAGTAGTCCGGCAACCACCGGGCTCAACGCCGCACCACCCCGGCCGATGCCTATAACCACGCCCGTGCCGCTTGCCCGCACGTTCGCAGGGAACGCTTGTGCCATCAGTCCGTAAAGCCCTACTACACCGGCATTAGTGAAAAACCCTGTGGCTGCGGAAACCAGCGCCAGCGTGCTTAAATCGCTGTAGCCAATGCCGAATACCGACACCATCACGAAAGCCAGAATGAGTACCGGTATCATGGTGAGTCGCAAATTCAGTTTGCTGGTAAGCAGTCCCAGTAAAATGGCACCTACCGCACCGCCCAGGTTTGCCCACACCAGCACCTGACCGGCCTGTGCAGCACCAAAGCCCATATCCACCACAATTTTCGGGATCCACTTGAGAATGAAATAGAACGTCATGATTTGTGCAAAGTACGCCACCATTAACAGCAGCGTTAGCTTGCGCATTTCAGGCGAAAACAAGGTGCTGTAACTGGATTTTTTGGCTGATACTGCCGGCGCGGGCAATGCATCCAGCAGGGGCTTTTTCATGCGCGCGAGCATGTGATTAACTTTGTCCAGGGTGTTTTCTTTCGGATGGTTAACCATGTACAGCAAAGATTCAGGCAGCCAGAACGCCACCACCAGCATAAACAGACCGGTAATGCTGCCGCCGAAAATAAATACGGCACGCCAGGTGTGGGTTTCCAGCAGTATTGACGCAATACTGCCGCCAAGCACTGCGCCGATGGGATAGCCGGTGGCCATGATAATGACGCAAAGGTTGCGGCTTTTCTTATTCGCAAATTCCGATACCATGGCGTTTGTAGAAGCCAGCATACCGCCAATTCCCAAACCGGTAATGAAGCGGATGATCAACAGGGTCATTACGCTATCGACAAACGCCGCACCAAACATGCCAGCGGTCATCAGTACCAGACAAAACTGAATTGTGGGTTTGCGGCCAAACTTATCGGCAATACCGCCCAGAAAAATAGAACCGAAGGCCATCCCCACCAGCTCCATGGCCAGCACCACACCCAGTTCGGCACGGTTAATCCCCCACTCTGCCGCAATACCCGGCGAAGCAAAGCTAATAGCCAAAACATCAAAGCCATCCAGCGCATTAAGGGAGATACAAATGACAATTGCCACCCACTGCACAGGGCTTAATTTGGAATCATCAAGAATTGCGGTTAAAGACATAGTGACCATCCTCTAAGTCACTTACGCAAAAGGAAAATAAGGCGTCAGGCGTAAATGACTTGTGTAATCGTTAAACATGATATTAACAATTAAACACATTCTGAGAATGGCATAAAGTGACTAATTACTTTGCAAAAAGTGACACTCTATATTTTATGCAAAGAATATTAAGCTTCGCTGTCAGTCAGAAGCTGCTGTCTGAAGTCCCGGGGCGACTGCCCGGTCCAGTTCCGGAAGGCTCTGGTGAAAACGGCAGGGTCGGAATAACCGACTTTTTCTGCCACTTCATTGATGCGCAATCCCTGCTGTCCGAGGAAAAATATAGCCTTATCCCGTCTCACCACATCTTTCAGTTGCTGAAATGAGGTGCCTTCATCTTTCAGCTTGCGCATCAGAGTGCGGGTTGTCATGTGCAACTTATCGGCACAATGTTCTATCGTGCCTGTGCCGTTTGACATGGCTTTACTCAAAATCAGCTTGAGTTCCGTCGCCAGGCTGTAATCTGCTTTATATTGACGAAATAACTCTAGAGGACAGCGGGACATGAACGCCTTTAACGACGCTGCGTTTTGCTTTACCGGCCGCTCCAGATAGTGGACAGGAAAAACTAAAGCAAGTTCAGTATGGTTAAACCGGTGAACGCCGGGAAATAAATAATGATACTCGCCAATATGATTAGGCGGCGGATAGGGAAAGCGGGTTTCGGTGAGAGGAAGAATGTCTGAAATCAGCCAGGACGCATAGCGGTGCCAGGCCAGCAAACAAATTTCAGCAAAAAGATGGTCCGGATCAAGGTGCGTTTCCGACGGCCTGATGACCAACCGCACAACGTCTTTATCTTTGTGAAGGGTAATAAAATCATCGTCTGTGAGCAGATTATAAAAGCGTGCCCCTAAAGCAAGTGCCTGACCCAGCGACGACTTCTGAACCGTCAGCTGACCCATCATGTAATAAGAGCCGGATTTCAGCCGTTAACCGGACAACCCCATACTTTCATCACCGAGGTCGTCCCAGATAAGCTTTTGAAAAAGCGCCAGCTTTTCAGCCGGCACCCGCTGATCCGGTTTATCAACCACAGATTTATTTAAGCCGGTTAATTCGAGCAGGCGTGCACTGTCTACGCCGCGCTCTGCCGCAGCATGATAGAGCGCTGTGATGTAGTGATTCGATGCACTGCCATACTCAAAATGTCTTCTCACCGGCATAACCTTCTCTGGTGGCCTTCAGCTTTACTGACTTTCAGGTGTGGTACACACGTAACTGCCAGCATCATTCCCGTTGCCTTCCCCTTTATAAGTGGTCACAGACGGATACGGACAAAGGGGACGGGTTTCCTCTGGCATGCTTTCACCATAGGCTATAACGGAATCTGGCTTGTTGCCCTTTTCAACCCAGTCTACCAGTGAAGAGAGCATATCGAACTGATCCAGCGCCTGTTCACCGCCCCGACAATGACCCATTCCCGGAACAAAGTAAAACTGTGACCATTGGCTAACCTGTTCATAGCCACCGTTTTGCGCCACCATGTCATTGAAGTACCCTAAAGTATCTTTAGCCGAAAACCAGGGATCGCTCACACCATGGAAGAACATCAGTTTGTTTTCTTCAACAACGAAGGTCGACAAGTTGGTCAGTGTGGCATTGCCTGGCTCAAGAGGAAATCCGTCCGCGATGGCCAGTTCCCGGTCGATATCAAAGGGCTCATCGATGCGGGCCCGCCCTAATGGACCGGGCTGAGCAGACAGTAACCCCGGTGCAGAACGTGCCGGTTTATCGTCGATGCCGGTATCAAAGAAAAATCCCGGATACACATTATTGCCATTGCTGTCTGCAGGACCGTTAAATGCTGAAACCAGCCCTTCGGCTTCTTCCGTTGTTAAACATAAATCACTGTGCTGTTGCCCGTCGCAAATCATTTCACCGGGGTCAAACTCACACTGCTCCACCGCAAAAATCAATCCGTCTTCACGGCCGTCCAAACCATCACATTGCGCCAGCAGTGCCTGCTCGATGGCTTTTTGTTTCTTGTCACTGAAAGGAGGCTGATTGTTTCCGCTCAGTGCACGTAATGTTTTCGCCACATACAAATCTGCAATTTCTGAGTAATTCGTTTGTCTGGCCGGTGCACCTGCAATAATGCCATCAAACAAATCAGGGAAACGTTGCGACATGGTCATGGCTTCACGCCCGCCTGTTGAACACCCGACAAAATAGTTATTCTGCGCCGGCTGCGAATACACTCCGGTGATCAACTGTGAAACCAACTTTGCGGTTTTCGACACAGCCCCGGAGTAAAAGTTAAGTAACGCCTGCTGATCTTCAAAAAATGAAGGATCGAACACCGTATCAGACTGGTGCCCGCTGTCTGTACTGGCTACCGCAAAGCCCCTGAACAGCGCAGGCGTATCACCGGCAGCCAGCATACCTAACGGTTCGCGGATCAGGCCGTTTAAGCCACCACCGCCCTGAAACAGAAACCGGCCATTCCAGTCAAACGGCAAGTTCAGACCAAAACCAATGGCGTAATCCTTCCCATTTACGCCCGTGCGTTTTTCAAACTCACCGGTGATCTGACAATAAGGCACAAAAGCCTTTGCCTGCGCTGGTTGTAATTGTGATTCAAGTACTGAAACCGACGTCACCGCTTTCACTGACGTTAACGATACACCTTCCGGCAATATCAGCGACGCTTTCAATGCAGCACATGATACGGCGTCTAATTGCCCGGCAACACCATTGTCCGCCATCGCTGCAGGTACGGTGCAAAGTAAGGCGGCACCAACCGCCAGGTTACCCATAAATTTCATGCGATCCCTCCACAAGAAAGCAGCGGCAGCACTGCATGGCTACCGCACACAGTTAAAATGTATAATTGACGTCGATACCAAAGGTACGGGGCGCACCATAAAATTCAGTATTGTTACTGAGTTGCTGCCCGGACACATACTCTTCGTCGGTTAAGTTACGCCCCCATGCATTCACACGCCAGTTTCCTGTTTCGTAGGTTACCATGGCGGAAAGCAGTCCCCGGTCGGCCAGTAAGTCGGTTTCCGGGTCGTAAATCAGGTTTGTCCATTGTTCATCTATCCACGCGTAATTTAATCTGGGTGTCAGCAATGCACCATCAGATAATTCAATGGCATATTCAATACCCACGGTAAAGCTCTTTTCCGGCGCATACAGGTTTGGACCTGCGCCGGTAGCCACCAGAAACGGCGTGTAATCGAAGCATGTTCCACTGCTGGCATCCTGTCCTGCGCTGCACTGAGGCAACGACGGTGAACCGGATTCACGGGTGTTAACAATTGGCTGAGTGGGCTCCATTTCTGAATCAATAAAGGAGCCGGCGAAATCAATGGTGAGGTTATCAAGATAGATATCCAGCGCAAACTCCAGCCCGGCGATACTGGCATCAGCAATGTTGTACACATCTGCACGGCCGGTGGTCACATCGATATTCGTGTTCTGGAAGTTTTTGTAATCATTATTAAAGACTGCCACCGAAGCACTCACCATATCGTCGAACAGGCGTCCTTTCCAGCCACCTTCAATGGATATCACGGTTTCTTTGTCGAACACCGAGGTTTCTGAATTAATACCGCCGGGCTTGTACCCTCTGGCGATATAACCATAGAAACTGTGATTTCTTGAAGGCGTATAGTTCACCGATACCTTGCCCAGAATATCATCATCTTCGTAGTTTCCGGAGATGGTGGCAACCTTCACCCCATCCGGAGCGATGATACCCCTGCCCACCACCACGCCACTCTGTGGGTCGGCTGAGCCTTCAAACCAGGCTTTACGTAATCCGAATTCGGTTTGCCAGCGATCTGAGAAGCGGTAACTCACCTGCCCGAATACACCTTTTATGACTTTCTGATTCTGAATGTCGATTTCTACCGGGAACGGGCCGTTATCAATATCCACCAGCACTTCATTCTTCTGATAGTAAGCACCGGCAACCCAGGTAAAATCCTTGCCGTCAGGTGAAATCAAATTCAGTTCATGACTTACCTGATCTTCTTTGACAAACTGGCTGCGCGTACTGACATCCAGCTCTGTGGCATCGTAGTCATAAATATTATCAATCTCTTTTTCCTGCGTGCCGCTTAACCATTTCACAGACAGTCCGTTATCGAACCGGTGGGAGATATCCAGTAACAGGCTGTCAGCCGACTCCTCATTTTGCGACGGTGTGTTGTAGGCTAAATCTCTGATTGAGCCGGTGCGGCCTTCAGAATACGCCGTGCCTTCGATGGGGCGGTATGCAAAACCGCCGGCGGATTTATCTGAAGTTTCGTATTTTACGTAAATGTCGGTGCTGTCGAGGGGTGACCAGGCCAAACCGAGTCGCGCACTGGTTTCATCCAGACTGCCTGCGTCGGTGTCGACACTGCCCGTGCTGTTGTAAAAACTGTCGCGGTTTTTATAGTTCACCGCAACCCGCGCGGCGAAGGTGTCAGAAACTGGCAGGTTCACCGCTGCACGGGCATTGCGTGATGCATAATTGCCAATCCCCAGCATCACGTTGCCGTCGAAGTCACCGCCGATTTCCGGTCTGCGGGAAGTCACCATAATCGCGCCGCCGGTTGAATTTGAACCCGCAAACGTGCCCTGCGGACCACGAAGTACCTGAATATTCGCCACATCGTAGAAATTCAGCGTGCTCACGATAGGCGGTTGGAACAACCCGTCAATGTAGGTGCCCACACCGTTAGTCACATCAGGATCACCACTTGCCAGACCAATACCGCGAATATTCACCGACTGGGTTAAACCGGCGTCAGTGATAGTTAATCCCGGTGATGCAAAGGGCAGATCGTCCAGCCGCGACACCGCCTTTTTCTCCAGTTGTTTTGCCGACAGCACCGTCATCGAGGTAGGAATATCCTGTACCCGTTTAATTCTGCGTTCAGATTTTACGGTGATGACTTCCACGTCATCTGCATCTGTAGCGGTATCTGTTTCCTGAGCGAATGAAATACTAGTAAAACCTGCCAGCCCGGCCATGACGGCGAGGTTGAGCAGATTACGGGTCGACTTTATTGTTGTAGTGTTCAGAAGGTACATGCTTTTAGTCCTTTTGCCTTATTTAAGATGGGATCTGTCAACAGGAAACAGACAACCGTCAAAAACCAAATAACAAGCGAATGTTATTTTTTTGTTTCACTCGCGTGAATGGCATATTACGACTAAAAACTTTGCCGATTACGACAAAGGGGGATTTTTGGCATGTTTTTGGAGGGGGATTATTGGTTTAAAGAGTGCAGTAATTTGAGCTGAATGAACTCATGCACAAAATTGTGTGCAACAAGTTAAGGTAAGTCAGGATTAAGATTCGACATCCCCGCACAATAGCTGCTGACGAAAGTCTCTGGGTGAAAGGCCGGTCCATTGCCTGAATGCCCGGGTGAAAACGGCGGGATCGGAATACCCTACCCGTTCAGCCACTTCGTTAATTTTTAAGCCTTGCTGTCCAAGGAAAAATATAGATTTATCACGCCGGACAATATCTTTTAATTGCTGGAACGAGGTGCCCTCATCTTTAAGTTTGCGGATCAGGGTTCGTCTGGTCATATGCAGTTTATCTGCACATTGTTCTATGGTGCCAGTACCGTCCAACATGGCTTTCCCCAGCATCAACTTAAGTTCAGTGGCCAGACTGTAATCGGCTTTATATTGCCGGAACAGCTCTAAGGGGCAGCGGGACATAAAGGCTTTCAGTGATGATTCACTTTGTTTCACCGGCCTTTCAAGGTAATGAGCAGGAAAAACCAAAGCCAGTTCTTTATGATTGAACTTGTGAACGCCGGGAAACAAGTAATGATATTCACCGATATGGTTGGGAGGCGGATAAGGAAACCGTGTTTCAGTAAGCGGCAGAATATCTGATATCAACCAGGATGCATACCGGTGCCATGCAAGCAGACACATCTCTGCGAACAGGTGTTGATAGTCTCTTTCCGGCGCCTCCTCGTTAACCTTTAATACAGCCTGATCTTTCACAATCTCCAGTGTGACGAAATCATGCAGGGTCACCAGATTATAAAATTTGGCCCCTGTATTCAGCGCTTTGTGCAGAACTGGTTGATGCACAGACACTTTGCCCATCATGGCATATGTGCCCCGTCTGAGCGTCCTGTTGCTCAAACCCATGGTCTCATCGTCGCTTGCATCCCAGACAGCCGTTTGAAAGTCAGCGAGCTTTTCAGTGGGAACACGCTCTGTTGGATTATGAATCACATCTTCATGCAAACCGGCATCGGCAAGCATATCTGTAGCGGGTAAACCGTGCCTGACTGCCACATCATACAATGATGAAATGTAGTGATTTGCACCGGTGCCGTAGTGAGCTCCGGGTTTAACCTGATTTAACATACACCACCGCCTGACAAGTAAAACGTAGATGATGGCACCGGAGTCACTGCCAGAGCCTGCGTAAAGTTCATGTTAACCTAATCAAAGTAAGCATTAATAGTCACCCGCCAGCGCGATGTGGTTACCAGTCCGCTGACCCCGTCTGTTTCGCCGGGCAACAGCTCAGGAGCCATGTTAATCTGCGTTGCCACTGTGTCATCAGGCACACCCAGCCGTAACAGTGACGTCACAATAATATCTGCTCTGTCCTGTGCTATCTGTTCTTTTTCCCGAAGCTCGTGACCGGAAACCGTAATCCCGTGTGTATCAGCAAAACCGGTGATAACCACCCGCGATGGCTTAGCCTGCAAAATCCAGTAGGCAGCTTCATCCAGCTGATAGTCACCAAACTGATAGCTCAGAAATGACTTATTGTAATTGAAAAAAACGTGAAACTGTTTGTCTTCGAACGGGCCGGTAAGGGGCGCTCTGTCTACGCTGAGGGGCTTTACAATGTTTGCCGGACGCACGAAGGGATTACCCGGATAACCTTCCGCCGGTAAACGGTATTGAGGGCAAGGTTCAGAAAGAATGGACACCCGCACCGGATTTAACACCTTTCCACCACAGGCATCTGCATTATCTGTTATTTGTCCCTGCACCAGCACGGCGTAGTTCCAGTCCGGTTTTACCGGCGAAGCGCTGATATCAAACCGGCTCCCCGATTCAGGAGCGTCCGCCAGCCAGCAGCCGGACTTCTTACCGGCTCTTGCGTCCCGATACACAGGACAACTGACAAACTCAACGATATCTGTCGCAGCCTGAACAGCAGAAACCGTCATCAAAGCCAACAAGCCGGATACGGCTACCTGAACCTTTCTCATAGCGAATTCATCAGGTTTATTAAGTCCTGACGCTCCTGTTCGGTAAAGTTTATCTGGTACCGGCGATCGTAGTAATCAACAAGGTCGCCCATTGTCTTTGCTGAACCATTCGAAAAATAGGGCGCTCTGGCCGCCAGACCACGCATGGATTGCAATGTAATTTTACCGGTGTCGGCACAACGCCCTGTTACAAGTCCGAACCCCGGATCCTGGGTCAGAAATGACCTGCCGTAGTGAGGATGGGGATCGCCTTTACAGGTAACGCGGAACAGCGGCAATTCAGGTGCTGGTTCAGCAAAAGGTTTGGTGGTGGTGCCAATGTCGACTTGCCCCGGTGCAACGTCATTGCCCATCTGACTCATGTTGTGACAGAACACACAGCTGTTCAGCACCGGATTACCAAACCCCATTGGTGAGTTAATACCGGCACTGTCACTGATTAAAAACATTTTTTCACGAAACAGCCGCGCACCTCTGGCGATGGATGCCCGCTTGTCAGCCTGTTCCGGCGTAACACCGGTGCTTTTCTGCTCCTCCCAGGGCTCAAACTCACTCCAAACTGCCCGACCGATACTGCCCAGTTGTCCTGGCTTTGAATCCCGGAGAAGTTCGGGGCCACCAAATGCACCGTCATCCAGCTTTCCGGCATCATTATCTTCTACCTGAGCGGCATAAATGCTGAGTATGAATCCCTCAATTTTTTCCACCTGTTCATTCGTCAGTGCCGCTAACATTTCCAGATGGGTACCCGACGCATCCTGCATCTGCGCTTTTAAATTCACACTGCGGTTATCTGACATGATGTTGCCGGATAGGAACTCACCACTGATTTCATCCCTCGGCAGCGCCACGCCCTGTTTAGGATCGTAGGCAAAACCAACGGCAGTGAGATACTTCAGATTCGCCACCGGACGCGGCCTGCGGTAAACAGAAATGGAGGGTTCAGCAGCATCGGGACCGTATTTCTGCGAGCTGTTACAGCCCCAGGGATCCCGCACAACCTCAATGTCGAAATCCGGTGTGACTTCTTTGCCATAGCGGGGCGCCGGCGGCCAGGGCATCTGGATCCTGAAAAGCCCTCTGTCCAGCAACAGAGAGTGAGAAGCTTTCTCTTTTTGCGGCATATCCGGGCAATTAGAGCCATCCCATGCAGCAAAGATGGGATCGCGGCCCTGTGTACCGCTCCAGACATCCTGAATGGTTTTCACCGACAGGCTCAAACCGTCTGACGGTTGATGACAACTAATGCAGGCACGTCCGTTTTCACTGAGAGCCTGAAAAAAAGGATGCTCACTCATTTCAACAAGCTGACCTTCTGCCAGCACTTTCACCTTACCACTGGCATTGCTGTGGGTTTGTGATTGTTTAAACGTGCCGCTTTCACCGGGCTTAATCCATCCTTCGGGGTAAGTCACTTCTGCCGCAATAGTCGATACAGATAACATGGTCAGAAGCGACGCCTGCATCAGGGCATTCAAACAGAAAACTTTCATTGATGATCTCCGCTTATAGTCAGTGACTGACAGGCTTGCCGATTCTCCGTGCACCAGCGTGGCAGAGGCAGCACAACTGCATCTGTAAACGCAATTCCCGGCGCACGGGCGGGCGATTGCCATGTTCCGCTTTCAAGCCGGTTTTCAAGTGTTTCCACACTCGTCAGCAATTCTTCCGGCGTAAACGTGCAGTGGCCCGCTCTTTCCACCCAAAGCGCGGAAGATAATCCGGGATCTGACTCACTTTTGAGTAGTTGCAAATAGTTGGTTTGCAGTGACGGCGATGTCATACCATCGCCCGTAGTATGCATGGCAAGCATTGGTTTGGTGATGGCGCCGTCAGGCGTAAAGTTATCGGCCATATAAGCAACAGCACCGGGCACTGAAGCAATCCGTTGCGCCTTTTCAAGTGTGCGCAGATCATCATTCAGTGACAAACCAGCCTTTTGGTATACCGCTTCCACCAATGATTTTCTGCCACTGGCATCGAGTAAAGCACGGTAGTCAATGTCAGTATTGGAGGAAAATGACCCACCGGCCCGACGTTCCTGATCACCACGGGGTAAAAACAGCCCCATTTTTACTGCCGCCATCATATGCTGTGCAATGGCATCCGGTGTTTCAGGTGCTTCAGAACCGGGAATGGTCCAGTCAGGTAATCCGCCAAGCACTCCGGCAAGCACTGCGCGGGCCTGCCAGCGGGGATCCTGTTGATTACCTTCCATGGTGGTAATCAAACGCCCCACTGTTTCGCGGTCATCCCCTCCGCCTGTCAGCGGAATATCTTCACCGGGAAACAACAGGCGGGTAAACACAAACGCCCCGTCCAGCGCAGTATCCATCATAGGCAACGCACCGTAGCTGGATGCGCACAGGCTGATGGTTCCATCGACCTGGTCAGCATGCCGCTGGGCAATGGCTGAGGTGATCAAGCCCCCCATAGATGATCCCCAGGCAATGACCCGTTCAGGTGTCCCTGCATCATTTCTGAATTGCTGAAGAGCAAGCAACTGGCTGGGGATAGCCTTTTCGACACTCCATCCCGCTTCGGGGTATTGCGATGCGGCAAGCGCATAACCGTTTGCCAGTAACACTGCGTCAGACTGTTTTGGCGCAACATCAGGCAATCCAGCTTTGCGACCATAGCCATGTCCGTAGAGCAATAACGTTCCATTCCAGTTATCAGGCACCTTCGCCTGCCACAAAGCGCCGTCTTCCAGCGTTCCACTAAATGTTTGCTCTGATTTTACCGGCGCGGATACGCATCCGACTGCGCCCACGCCAGCCAGCAGCGTAAGCAGGCAGTACAGAACTGATGGCTTAGCGATATTTTTCATAAATGCTTCCGCTGAACCTGCCAGTCCATGTCAGTACACAACACGCAATCTTCGCCTGCAAACCACTGTTTAGCAGACTCGTCGCCTTTAAGTAGCCAGTCGAGCCAGGCGATGGCGACTTTACTGTAGGAGCCACCGTCAGGTACACCAAAGGTACCGCCGTGTCCTACGCCATTTTCAGCGAAAAAGACGGGAACATGCTCTAAACGGTTAAAATCATCCAGAGCATTAAAATAGGCCACGTCATCCGGTCCGCCGTTCACATAGGCGATGGGCGTGTGCACTTTTTCCAGCATGGATTTTTGTACTCTAAGTGCAGTACTCTGCACTTTGAGCGGCTCATTAATGACACCGCTATTAAACAGGATCACGCCATCAAGTCGCTCATCCGTTGCCACTTCCAGCGCCTGGAGTCCGCCGCAACTATGCCCCATGACGACGACCTTCGACGGGTCGAAACGCTGATAAAATTCGTCATTCTTATCTGCTGCAAACCCTTCCGCCAGATTCAGACTGTTGATGATTTGCTCGACGGTAGTTTTATCTGCAGAGCCCACAGGGGTTGAGCGTGCTTCAGGCTCATGCTTCGCGTTGGCTTTTGCCCTCGCCTCTTCCAGAAAAGTGGGCCGCTCTTCCCTCGCCGGACCTGCTGCGATAACAAAATAGCCATGGGAAGCTACTTCTTTTAAGAAGCGGGCATAACGCAGGCCATTGTCCCGACAGCCCCCGTTTGCCCAGAGCATTACTGGCACAGGTTGTTGTGGCCAGGATTGCGGGTAATACAGCGTGGTATCAGGCATATCATCACGAACCGCAGCAACAGCCGGTTGCGAGCCGGAGCCTCCGGCCGGCGAGACAACACCGGCGGTGGCAAAAGTGGTAATCCCTGACAGACAAAGTAACGTTAACGCATTCACTATTTTGCTCATGGTTGCCCCTTAAAAGTTATAACGCACTTTTACACCCACCTGACGGGGTGCACCCAGGTTATAAACACCCACGCCGTCGGTATCACCGGTGGCTCGGCTTATGTACGTTTCGTCGGTAAGATTCTGCACGTACAGATCAGCCCGCCAGCCCGAATCGCTCTCGTACGCCACGTTCGCTTCCCAAATTGTCCGGGACGGGGTCAACTGATGGTCGAGATGGAAAAATGAGGTGTAGAACTCAGACTGATAGCTCATTCTCAGCGATGGCAGAATAACGCCGGACTCCGTCTCCCATCCCAGATACTCAAGGCCCCAGCTCAATGA
The DNA here is from genome assembly GCF_001757105.1 of Alteromonas confluentis. Taxonomy (GTDB): domain Bacteria; phylum Pseudomonadota; class Gammaproteobacteria; order Enterobacterales; family Alteromonadaceae; genus Alteromonas; species Alteromonas confluentis. The sequence goes on along the minus strand of NZ_MDHN01000015.1, from coordinate 69,594 downwards.
ACGTTCAGGCAGAAAATCAATACTCTCTCCACTGAGGTTAAGCGACAAATCGGTAGCAGGATTTTCACCGTCGTAAGCACCGGCGGGTAGTACATACTCCAGATCTCCGTACTCGCCCTTATTGAAAGCCATAGAAATATCCCAGCGAATATCAGCATGAATGCCAGACAACTGTGCCTCTATACCCGCAATCGTTGAACCGTCAACATTGCGCGTCACAGATTCCTGCGGGCTGTCAGGTGGCGCGAAGGTACGCTGAAAATTGTCGTAATCCATATGGAAAAGCGAAACCGACAATTGGGTCTGTTCATCGAAAATACCGCCTTTCCAGCCGATCTCTTTGTTCAGTACATACTCTGAATCGTAATCGGGGCCAAATGGTGACGTACCGCCGGGCTTATAACCCCGTCCAATGGTGCCGTAGAGCATACTGTCGTCAGACAAATGCCAGTTAGCAACCACTCTTCCGGTAAGTGCACTGAAATCAAACAACTGATTTTGCGGGAACGGGCGGCCTGATGTTGCGTTATAAGAACCAGCGCCCGGGGTAATATAAGAATCTTCGGCAAAACCGACTTCATCGCGGTTGTAACGAAGGCCGAATTTTACTTCCACATCAGGGGTAAACTGGTAAGCAACCTCACCAAAAACAGCTTTGTTTTTACGCACGTTGTGCAGATACATAAACAATCTGGTGTGGGACTCTAAATCCAGTGACGTACCAGGGTAGCTTTCATTATTGTAACGGAGCAGATTCAGATTATTCTTCTGATCATAATCGATAATGCTCAGGCCGGTCGTCCACTGAAATGGCCCTTCACCGGTTGAAACAAGGGTCATTTCACCGGTCCAGTATTCGTCAAATATTCGGAAATCACGGCCGGTCTGCGGTTCGTCCGTTATTGTAAGGTACGAGCCATAATCACCGTCAGTGCGGATATCCTGAGTACTGTCAAAATAAGAGAAGTTAGTCAGTAATTTCACGCCTTCAGAGAACTGCCAGTCGGTAGTAAACGTGGTCCGGTTGTAACGCACACTGCGGTGGCCATCCAGGTCGTAATTCAGATCCCACACGCCGGTATCAGGCAGGCGGGTATTACCTTTTTCAGGAAAACGTTGGGTCGCTACGCCATCAGATTCATTACGGCTTTCCTCATATATCAACCGCATTTCAAGATTTTCATCCGGTGAATACAGCAACTGATACCGACCCATAGACCGGTCGAGATTTCCGGGCTGGTCTTTTATCAATAATGCGTCAGCCTCAGGATCAGGGCCATGATTAGTGAAGAAGCTGTCGCGGCTTTCAACATTGCCGGAGATCCGCATTGCCAGACTATCAGACAATGGGAAAGTCAAACCGCCACTGTATTTAGTCAGGTTGTAGCTGCCTTTCTCAGCTGCCGCAAAACCTTCTGTTTCACCCAGTACCGGCTTTTTAGAATTGATAAAGATTGCGCCGCCACTGGCGTTCTGGCCTGAATAAGTCCCCTGTGGACCGCGTAAAACTTCAATACTGCCTAAATCAAAAAAGGCATCGCCATAAACAAACTCCCGGGCCACATAAGCACCGTCAAGATGCACAGCTACACCGTTTGTCTGATTCGGTGCGCTTTCAGAAATACCCACGCCACGAATATTGATGTATTTGGTATTGCCGTTGTCGGTGAAGACAAGGTTTGGTACCTGCGCCTGCAACCGCTCCATATCAGTAATGTTCTTATTTTCCAGCGCTTCACCGGAAAACCCGATGACGGACATAGGCATATCGGATTCGCTGACGGAACGACGCTCAGCAGTGATGAGTACCTTCTCTATGTCTTCATCCCGATTTTTTCGTTTTTCATCATTATTTTCCTGTGCGTAAACAGAAAAGCTGGTAGTCAGTGCGGCTAACACTGCGATTGCATGTTTCGTTTTGAAAAATTGCGCCGTATTGCAGGTCATTTTTGTTTGTCCTTTCCACAATTTGTAAAATCAACGAAATAGATGTTAATGAAATGCTACAGATTCATTAATGGCAGAAAGTGACTAAATTTTTGATAAATAGTGCCAGCATGGATTTATTGCATACTGACACAAGTTATAAAGCTAGTTGCCCGCAACCGGCAGCATCAACACAGCCGTACCTGATGACGGGCTGGTTAATCTGATTGTTTGCGCATGACCAGCATCATCCCGCAGTCTTTCACGATAATCCGATCCCGTGAAGGTTACCTGGATTTTATGGTTTGCGGCAAAAACCCGGGAAGTCGGCATCATCGCAAATGTCAGCTCTACCGGTTCGTTTGCGGTCAGTAACAGCTGATCTTCCTTGTACCAGCGATGCCAGGGCGTGCCCTCCGGCATCAGCCACGGAGCACTGTCTGTCTTGCGCATAGAGGCTTTCAGCCGACCTTCTGTGATAACAGTAACGGACCCGTCCGGTGCAACATCCTCAAGATAAGCAAACAAATTTGCGTCGTTCCGATTCGTCGAGAGATTAACTGTAACCTTGGGATGGCCAGTGACTTCTATGGCATGAAGAAGTGGCTCAGAGGTAATATGAATCCCCTCCTCATGAATACTGCAGGGCTGGGAACGGGAACTTATTTTTTCACCCGGGCAATTTTGTTCAAACTTCACATCAAACTGCTGATCCAAAGTGCCTCCAGCCTGACTATCCGTCTTCAAACCGGAATCTGTCATGGCAAAAGCCTTAAAGTCGACGCCTTCCACCGGCCAGGTTGATGATGATGCCCAGTGACCATTTTCACTCCCCTCCATCACAAAGTAATGTAGAGGCGGCTCCTGATTTAGTCCGGTTTCCAAACCTTTTAAGTGGGTATCGAAAAAACGGTGGATCTCATCCAGCAAGGGAAAATCATCGTTCCGGCAGTGTTGCCAGGGACCAAAGATGGCTCTTGAACCCGGCACATTCAGCAGGGTAATCAACCCCTGATCCCGCAGTTCATCAAACCACCCGCCCATGATATAAAGCGGGATCCCTGAACGGGCTACCTGGTCTTTGTAATCGGCCACACTGCCCTCAGACCAGAAACGACTTCCCATGGTTTTTGACCAGCTGTCGCGAAATGGCAATTCAGACCACATCTGAAGTAACGGGGTCGCCAGTTGATGTTCTTGTGCTGCTTGTTCTAGCAGTTTCTTGTCTTCATCACCGTCAACCGGTGGAATAGCCATGTCGTCTTCAATTGTTCTGGCAGGCCCGGTTCCCCATTGTGCGAAGATTGCCCCCCGGCGAAAAGCATCAAATTTATGCCATGAGAAGCAACCGGCAAAAACTGCTTTAAGCGCAGGCGGTTGCACGGACATCGCGTGCATAGCCGCATCTCCGGTGTTAGAACATCCGTAAACCCCTACATTACCGTCAGACCAGGGTTGCTCAGCCAGCCATTGGGTCATTTCATACGCATCAAACGCCTCATTTCGATCGTGATAGCCACGCATCACGCCAAAGGATTGACCGTTTCCGCGTCGTGCTACCTGCACGACCACATAGCCGTGTTTTGCCAGAGTCGGAATAGCATGCAATGCACTGATGAAACCTCCGGTTCCGTCGCGGGCTTCCCTGGATATGGACAGCGTGTGGTGCCAGATAACCGGGAATTTCCCGTCAACCGGTTTACCGTTTTTCGCCGGTCTGACTACCGATATTGCCAGCTTCACACCATCCCGCATGGTCACATAAGATGATGCCTCGGTGGTTTCTTCATAGGCCGGTGCCGGTTGATAATCCGCAAACCCGCTGGCTACGCTCAGTGTTGAGAACGCGATAAGTGCCGGCACAAAAATTTTAAGCCAGTTTTTACTCAGGTATTTCATGCTTATTCTCCTTTACCAGCAAAAGCGTCAGTTGCCAGATCCGCCATCTTGTTTTTCAACATTTTTGCATCGCTTTCTAACACCCAGCGTTCCCGCACCATGGCATCAAGGTAGTCGTGATACGCCTTGAGATAGTTGTCCTTGTTGCCATACATGGCCTGCAATTGCTGTGATGAAAAATTCTTTCTAAGCATGGCCGGACGACCGTTTCGCTGACATTGAGGTTCTGCGTCTGTGGTATAGCTCGCCAGGGGAACGGCGAACTCTGCTACCGGCATTCCGCCCAACGGATTTTGATGATGATCCCGAAGCACCTGTCCGTTTTCATCTAACACTAGTTCCTGTGCGTGGGGCGGCAACTGGACATTCACAATCCATTCGCGAAGATTTGACAGCGCAGCACGGGCATAGGGACCTTGCGGAATATCGCTGAGCGGATACTGGCATTCAGCCAGTGCATCGGCTTCTTTTGGATACCCTTTCCGGTAAAGCTGAATGAGCTGACCACGGTTAAACCGGTCACCTCCCTGATCCATTAAAAGTTGATCGCCATGAATGACGGCCCCGATTTCATACAACCGGTGAGCCCCCGGATTTTTGTTACTGTCAGCAACCTGCGGACCATCTCCTTCTCCCACTTCAAATTCAGTGAGAAACTCGATAACCGGGACGTTCACAGGACGCAGGTCCCGAACCGGATTATCCATGCCATCCTTGTCAATATCTGCGTTAAGGGGAAGTACACCAAGTCCGTTCCAGCGCGACGAGATCCCTACCAGATAACCGTCAAACAATGGTTTTTCCGCGCTGATAGCAAATTTTTCATGAAATCCATAATTGACATAGGTACGCCAGAAGCTGCCGGTAAATGACCATCCACCAGCTATAGCGACGTCCGGCAGCGCACCATTAAACGGGTTGGCGACATGGGCAGTACGGAAATAATGAACCGCGTCAGAAATGACCTGATAGCGGATCCCGTCATCTGCTGGCCATTGTAATGCTTTATAACGCTCAGGATCATACCATTTGGCAATGTCGCTTTGCGCAGTGGGAAACTCACCTTGTGCAGTCAGTTCCCGTTGACGGGGATCGTTACCGCTGCCTACTGACACATAGGCATCGCCACTGTCGATAATAAAATGCTGCATAGCCACCCAGTGAGACGTATTACCTTTAGACGGATGTTCAGGCTCCACGTGCAATACGCCTGAAAAAGTCGCCATATCCTCAGGCCGGCGGACAACGACACGGGTCACATAGGGCAAGTCTTTATTATGCACAACCAGGCTGCCATCTTTGTAATCAAAGGAGCTGGCTGTGCCGCTGACAAAATACTCTTCTTCTACATAACCGTATTCAGCCAGGTTGACAGATACCGGCGAGCCTTTTACCTCCGCGGCATTATAAATTTCGCGCTCCCCTGCCGGGATTTTCTTAACATGCTCAATGTCCGCTACGGCCTCTTTCCCGCCAGCCAGCAGCAACAGCGCGCAAAACCATGCAATACGTGAATACGTCATATTCATTCCTTGTTGATAATAAGAAGAAAGACAGGATGAAAAATAGAGAGTGCCGGCAAAAGCCGGCACAACTGACGCTTTTTCAGCGTTTTCATCAGAAGCTCTTAGAAAGGGAGAGTGAGATGAGTCGTCCTACAGGACTGCCTACCTGCGGGTCGAAACCGCCACCACCATTATTTGATGGGGCGATGTCGGCGTAAGGCGGATCTTCGTCGGTAATATTGTTAATAAACAGCCCTACCTTGAGGTCCTCGCCAATGCCGCTCAGCCCGCCACTGAAGATGTAAGACGCAGCAAAATCCAGCGTAGTCAGTGAGCTGATATCCTCACCGGTAAGGGTATTGTTGTAACTGTTCGTGTAGTTCGCGAACAGGGTCAAATCCCAGTAATCCCGTTGCCAGTTAATACTGCCCCGCATACGTAAACTAACCGGATAATCCAGATTGTTTACCTGATCGATGGATTCAGCCGTGGCAGTTTGCGCAACACGATAATAATCAAACCAGGTGCCGAGCAGACCAAACCTGAAATCACCACTGTCAGTTTCCATAGGTACCGACATAGAAAAATCCAGCCCCCGGGCTTCTGTGCTTCCCAGGTTATTATTCCGGCCATCTACGAACACCATGGTATTTTCGGCTTCGGCAACACTGCCACTTCGCACGTTAATACCACCAGCAAGGAGCTCAGCGGTTCTAGCCTGTGCTGCAGCGCCCCGCAGAATGATGGAAGAAAACACATCTTCCTGACGCAGAATATTCAGATTCGATAACTGCCCGCCAATTTGTCCTTCATAAGTGACATCGAACAGGTTGACAGAGAACCGGGCACCTTTATAACTTGATGGCGTGTAATCAACACCCACCGACCAGGTTTCTGCTGTTTCCGGCACCAGATCGTCGTTACCACCTGATAAGGTAGCGCCCCGGATAGTCTGATTAATCGTCGGGTCAAAATAGTTCTGGATGTAGAGATTACTGCCACCGGCACTGGTTAACTGAGTCAGTAACGGCGCGCGGAAAGATTCACCATAGCTGGCATGAATCGCTACATCTTCCACTGGCTGCCAGTCGATACCAATCTTGGGGTTTTCAGTCCGGCCAACATCGCTGTAGTCATCGATTCGACCAGCGATGTCCAGCACCAGACTGTAAATACCTGGCATCGCATTACCGTCACCAACAATAGGAATGTACAGCTCTGCAAAACCTGAAGTGATGTCGCGGTTTCTGGGGTCAAAATTATATGGGCGCTCACCGTCAGCGCCACGGACCTGACCAGTCCAGAGCTCCATTTCATAATAACCCAGGCCGGCAGCCAGCTTCACATCTCCACCTGGCAGCGACATCAGCGGACCGTCAACCTTCATACCAAAATCTTTCACTTTGGTTTGTGCAACGGTGTCGATAGCGTAGTTAAAAATACTGTCGATGACTGTTTGGCTGTTTTCAGATGTGCCAAATGGGTTGTACGCTGTAGAAGGATCTGAACTGGCAAGTGCAGTGCGCAAGGCGCCACTATTGACGTTACCGCCACGATTAAACGCCTGGTCATCATTCTGGCCCATGGTGGCGTGTACATTCAGCAACCAGTCTGCAGGTAAAGTAATGTCGAGACCGGCCGTCAATTGCCAGGTTTGTGTATCGAATGTCGTAACCGCCGGAGACCCATAGGCTTCGGCAAAACTGTAATCGATACTTTCACACCCTGTACCAGAAGGCAGACCCAGGCTGCCGGAACATGGCTCCAGCGCCACCCCTGCAGGGGAAATAAAGAAAGCATTCGTTTCCGGTACCGAAATCCGCGCATCATAGGGTTCGGAGTAGCGTTTGCCATCGCGCTGATAAACCAGTGCATCAACGAATAAGGTCACCTTATCGCTTAGATCCTGATTCAGTGTCATGACGGCGCTGTGAATAGTTTGTTCGGGCATCAGATCGGTGGTTGCCGACATGTTATCGCAAAGATTTTGCGTACCTTCCACCAGATTATCTGCCGTTGCACCACCTTGCGGAATAGCATAACTGTTTCCGTTGAGGTAAATGTTGCCAGGATTACAACTACTAACCCGGTAATCGGCACCGCCCATTCCGGTTAAGTCAGCCCGGTAATAATCGCGATCGCCGCCAAAAATATTGCTGCGATAAGATCGCTGCGCAGAAACGGTTACCTGACCGGAATTCCAGGCTTTACCGGTGATCAGACTCAGTTGGTGTTCATCGTAGTCTGCCCCCACCCCATATTGTCCTTCAACCTGCACACCTTCAAACCCGCGACGTAATATCAGGTTAGCCACGCCGGCAACCGCATCTGAGCCGTAAACGGCCGAAGCACCGTCTGCAATGACTTCAATACGTTTTAAACCGATGGTCGGAATCGACGAAGGATCAACGGTTGCCCCCAGAGTACCCTGAGGCACCGCACGTCGCCCATTGATTAATGTGAGTGTTGCATAAGGGCCTATACCACGAATGTTGATGGCATTCCCGTACACAATATTACCCGCACCGCCGCTTCCGCTTCGGGACGTATCATTGACCCCCAGACTGAATATCTGCGGTGTTTCACGCAGCAGGTTCATGGTATTGATAGTGGCGGAACGATCGATATCATCCCGCCCGACTTCGATAAGTGAAGAACCTACCGGTGCAGCGCCGCGGATACTGGTTCCGGTAGACGTTACAACGATGACTTCCGGTTCTTCTGCTGCTGCATTGCTTTGAGCAGCTTGATCTGATGTGGCCTGAACATTCTCCTGCGCGAATACAGATGCACAGCTAAGTGATCCCATTAACGCAATCATTGAAGAGTACGTGGCTAAACGGTTAACAAACATTGACTTGCCTCCTGACAAATTGAGCATCGCCTAGTGCTAATTTGCGATTGGTCAACGGATTCACCGCATTCGGAATCTTTTAATTAACGTTATCTGATTCACGAATGGAAACCGGCACGACCGCTGCTTCCGCAATTTCTTTGTCTAGTAAACGGCAATATAGTTTGGAATGTCAACCATTATGTTAAAAAATTTAAAACAACTCTGTAACTCAACTATAACACCTCGTACATTCTGTCGAGTAGCGCTTTCAATAAACTAAGTTCACTGGGGCTCAGTTGTTTTAATGCTGCTGATTCAGTTTTCGCCATAATTTCATACAGTTCGTTGAGGAAGATCTGACCTTCATCCGTCACGAAAAGTGCATGTCTTCTGCGATCTGTCTTGGATTTTTCCCGTTTCGCCAAGCCTCGTTTTTCAAGTTCATCAATAACCTGAACAAACGTTGATTTATCAAGGCCCACAGCAGCCGAAAGCTCATTTTGAGATATGCCCGGATTGGATGAAATTAATGACAGTGAACTGAATAATCCAGAGCGTAAATTATATTTCCGTGTAGCTGATGCAAAGTCCTTTGACAACAGGTTCTGAACACGACGTAACCGGAAGCCAATGAACTCTCCCAACCGTCCCATTTCTATTTCTTTCTGATTGACCACGCTTTCTTTTCTCTCTAACTTATTAAAGAACAACTTATTAACATAATAGTTGATAAACCAAACTATTTAATTTATAAATTATCCACCTAACGTAACTTTGATACTGTCGATGTTAGCATTTTTTATTCTCCGGAGAACCAATCGATGAAGTCAGCGCAGGAAAGGCATGCAGGGCCAAGGGAACTCTCCCCCGTCAGCTCCGTAATTGAAAAGATATTTGTACTGACAGGCGCAACTGGCCTCATTGTCATGATGCTTGCAGATACCATTGCTGTAGCAGGGCGGCATATTGGTTTACCGTTTTTAGGTGCCATTGAAATTGTGCAGGCTGCCATTGTATTAATGGCAACCGGTGCGCTAGTCATGGCCACCATGAATAACGAACACGCCACTATCAAAATTCTGACCAGCAGACTGTCTTCGCCTGGTCAGCAAATCGCTGCACGCTTTTCCGCTCTGGTTTGTTTTCTGTTTCTGGCACTTTTGGCCGTTGCCGGATTTTGGATAGCCATTGAAACAATAGGCGAGTCTGAACGTTCAGAACTACTGCACATTCCTTACTTCTGGTTACGTCTTATTGGCTTTAGCGGCATTTGTGTTGCTTCAGCCTGCTTTCTGAAGCAAGTGTTTAAAGGTCGCCATCATGAGTCCTGAGTTAACAGGTCTCCTTGGCCTGATATGCCTGTTCGTCGCTTTGACGGTGGGGATCCCTATTGGCGTGAGCCTGGGTATTGTCGGCTTTGGCGGGTTAATGCTGTTACTGTCCCCTGAAGCGGCAGTCATCAAAACCGGTGTTATTTTCTTCGAAGTTATTTCTAAGTACGAACTCGGCGTTCTTCCTCTTTTCCTGCTGCTGGCACATTTGTGTTTCAGTGCAGGTGCAAGCAGGGATTTCTTCGATGTCGCCGCAAGATTCATGGGGCACAGACGGGGTGGTCTGGCCGTCGCATCCATTGCTGGTTGCGCCGGTTTCGGAGCGGTCAGCGGCTCAAGTCTGGCAACAGTGGCTACCGTTGGTTCAGCGGCCATGCCCGAAATGCGAAAAGCCGGATACCAGAATCAGCTTGCCACCGGCTCACTGGCTGCCGGCGGCACACTGGGCGCACTGATCCCACCATCAGGGGCGCTGATCGTGTTTGGCATCATTGCCGAGCAGTCCATAGGCACCCTGTTCGCCGCTGCGATTATTCCGGGGATCACCCAGGCTATCTTTTATATCGCAACGGTCATGATCCTTTGCACCCTGAATCCGTCACTGGGACCACGAAGCCCAAGAGTGAGCTGGCCACACAGAATTGCTGGCCTGAAAAAAATCGGTGATATCGCTCTGCTCATCCTGTTTGTTATCGGCGGCATGATGATAGGTTTATTCACCCCATCGGAAGCCGCCTCGGTGGGCGTGGCGCTTACGCTGGTGCTGTGCTATTTCCGCGGCGTGCTGTCTCTGGCGCTGTTTAAAGAAGCCCTGCGTAAAACACTACTGACCTCAGGAATGATTTATCTGATTATCATTGGTGCGATTATTTTTGGCACATTTATAAGTGTAACGGGCCTCGCCACCATGCTTGCCGAAGTCATCCGTTCGGTGGATGCCAGTCCGGTTGTCGCCATTATAGTCATGGCAATCATCCTGCTGGCTCTGGGGTCCTTTCTGGATGGTCTGGCATTAATGCTCCTGACCACGCCTATATTTTTACCCATTATTCTGGAACTGGGTTATAGCCCCATCTGGTTTGGTATTTTCCTGGTCCGTGCAATGGAAACCGGTTTTATCTTACCGCCACTGGGCCTGAACGCCTATGTGTTACAGGGGATAGTGAAAGATATCCCGATAACCACCATTTTCCGCGGTATCGTGCCTTTTCTGGTTGCTGACGTCTGCCACCTCAGCCTGATCATCACGTTGCCGGCACTGGCACTGTGGCTTCCATCGGTCACGGGGGTCTGAACATGAAGTACCTGCTTGTTTTCGTTTTGCTGCCACTTTGTTTTGCCTGCTCTGATGCACACAAGACTGATGTCCGCACACTGACTTACGCCAGCCCGTATCCTCCCGGTCACCCGTTCAGTCAGGCCGATATTGCATGGATGGAAAGCATTGAAGAAGCCTCGGAAGGAAGAATTGTTTTTGATGCCTTCTGGTCAGGTTCTTTGTTGTCGTCAGATATGAGCATGATGGAGATCAGGCATGGCGTAGCGGATATCGGCCTGATTACACCGATTTATGCCAGAGGTGGCACCCATGTGCTACGTACGCAGGCCGGCTTCTACGGCGGCATTGCAAGTATCGATGATCAGGTTGCACTGTATAAATGCCTGGCAGCGTCATTTCCGTCGTTCAACCGCGAACTGGAAGGTTTAAAAGTGCTGGCCATTCAGGGCGGCAACTTCCCCACACTGATTACACGTAACACGCCGGTAAACAGCCTGGATGATTTCAGCGGGCTGCGCCTGCGGGTGCAAAGTGAGGCGGTTGCGCTGCTGAAAGAACTCGGCGCAGACCCGGTAAACATACCAATGGGTGAAGTTTACCCCGCTCTTGCCAAAGGCATCATTGACGGCGTTGTTGCCCCTGCAGACACCATCTACAGCATGCACTTCGCTGAAGTTGCACAGCACATCACACCGGTGAAGTTCAGCCGGGGAGCATACCCGGCCAGAGCCATGTCTGAAAAAGTATGGCAAAGCCTGCCTGCAGATATACAGCGTATTTTTGAAGAAGAACAGGCGACCTGGGAACAGAACCTGAAAGTCTACCTGCAGGAAGCAGAACAGAAGGGACTGGATTTCGCCCGAGACAACAAAATGACCTTTCATTCTTTCAGCCAGCAAGACCAGCAGCAATTCGACCAGCTATACAACCAGATGGCCCGGAAGGAGGCCATTGGGCTGAATGAATTCAATGTCGATGGTGAAGCCATTTTTCAAAAGGCTCAGGACCTTATTCAGGCCGGGTCTCCTATTCAATGTAATTCAGGAGCGCCGCAATGACGTTACCTTTAAGAGATATTAAAATTGCTGATTTTTCCTGGGTGGGTGCAGGGCCCAGAGCCACAAAAGATCTGGCAGACCTGGGCGCGGAAGTGATCAAAATTGAGTCCCGGAAAAGACTTGATCTAGGACGGATGAGCCCGCCGTTTGCCGGGGGCAAACGGGATATCGATGCATCGGCCTTCTTTGCCATTACCAATACCAGTAAACAAAGTGTTGCCATTAATCTGGCGGAGCCCGCCGGGGTAGACATGGCCAAAAAGCTGGTTGCCCGTGCCGATGTCGTTGTCGAAAATTTCAGTGCAGGATTCATGGAGCGGATCGGCCTGTCCTTTGAAGAACTTAAAGCCATTAAGCCGGATATTATTTTAATCAGCGTCAGTGTTGCCGGACGCACCGGCCCGCTGGGTAAAATAAGGGGCTACGGTAATTCTGCAGCGGCATTGTCGGGGCTGGCAAGTATGTCGGGCTGGCCAGACCGCGCTCCACACATGCCTCCCTTTGCTTACGGCGATGTGGTTGCCCCGATGTTCGCAACCGTAGCGACACTGGCAGCACTGGAACACAAACGTAAAACCGGACGCGGTCAGCACATTGATATCAGTCAGGTTGAGCCCCTTATTCATACTCTGGCAGACAGCTACGCTGCCATTCAGAAAGGCAAACCGGCAAAGCAGGCCAATGCCTCGTCGTCAGCACTACTTCAGGATGTTTTTTCCTGTCGCGGCAAGGATCAATATGTTGCGGTTACTCTTTCCACACAACAGCAATTGCTTGCTGCTGCGGATCTGCTGGATATTGCACAGACAAAAGACCTGTCTCCCGAAACGGTTAGAGACGCGCTGTCCTGCTACTGCCAAACCGCTGACAAACATGCCGTGGCAAAACGCTTCAAACAGGCAGGAATCGCCGCAGAGGCCGTTGCAGACGGTCGCGATGTATACACCGACGAAGCCCTGCAACACGGACATTACCGCTGGATCAACCATGCCAAACTTGGCCTGTGTGACATGCCAGCGCCGCCTTTACGCTTCTCTGTATCCTCTGACCGCGTAACTGCTCCCCCTTGCCTTGGTGAGCATTTACAGGAGGTGTTTGTTTCCATGCTGGGAGAGGACCCCGCGCATATCAGTAAGCTGGTTGACGCCGGCATACTGGCATAAGGAGTGTGTCATGTTATCTCATGTAAAAGTTATCGATTTAACTTCTCATCTTGGTGCTTTCAGTGGCCGCATGCTGGCAGAACTGGGCGCCACGGTGATTAAAGCGGAGCCTGAGTCCGGCGATCCGCTCAGAGAAGATCCGGAGGCATTCACCGCATGGAATCACGGTAAACGCTCGGTTGTTGCTCCGCCTTACACATCTGCATTTTCTGCGCTGATGGCAGAGGCTGACATTGTTATCCGTACCACTGGCATTCCTCACCGGTATTTACAAGACCTCAAGCCGGATATCATTGATGTGGTCATCAGTGGGTTCATGCCCGGCAGCGAAACCCTGTCAGAGCCGGTTTCAGATTTCACGCTGATGGCGCGCAGCGGTTTAATGACCATCGTCGGTGATCCGGACCGCCCGCCTATGACATTGCCCGGCGAACAGGCATATGCCCTTGGCGCGATTCAGGCGGTTACCGGCGCACTGACAGCATTGCATGAACGGGCACTGACCGGCAAAGGCCAGTTAGTCGAAGTATCTGCTTTTCAGTCAGCCGTACTGGCCAACTACCGTGAACCGCTCACCTGGGCGTGGACCGGAAAAACCGGTAACCGTACCGGCAACCTTCTGATTCGGGGTAAATCCGGTGTCAGGCAGGTATGGGCGTGCAATGACGGCTTCATTACCTGGGCACTGGTAGATAATCCGGCAATGATGAAAAGTTTTATCCGCGTCATGGGCGACCATGCAGGCGAGCTTGCTGAAATCCGCTGGGAAGACATTCTGGTTGCCGATATGCCACAAACGCAACTGGAAAGCTGGGAAAGCCACATCGCTGGTTTTTTCATGCTGCATGACAAAGCCACGCTGGCCGCCTGGTCTGCTGAAAACGGACTTGGTCTGTCGCAAATCGATACGCCCGATGATTGCTTAACCAGCAGTCAGCATGCTGCCCGCGAACTCTGGGTGAATATTGACGATGTTAAATACCCCGGGCCTCTCTGGGCGTCATCGGAAAGCACAACGCCATCAGCAAGGCGGGCTCCCGCACTGGACGAAGACCGGCTGGCTTTTTTAGGAGGCCGGATATGACCACACCATTGAACGGCATTCGCGTCGTGGACTTCAGTAAGTTCCTGCCCGGCCCGTATTGCACCTGGATGCTGGCCGATCTTGGCGCAGAAATCATCCGGATCGAGAATCCCCGCGAAGTGGCAAAGCAAAAGAAGGTATTTGGCTGGGATAAATTAACTGACGATGAAAATGCACAGTTAAGGGCTAAAGACATCCTCACCCGTGGCAAGCAGTCTGTTCTGCTGAATCCAGGAACCGCTTCAGCGAAAGAAGCCATCTTCAAATTGATTAAACAAGCGGACGTACTGGTCGAGGACTACCGTCCGGGTGTTATGGAGTCCATGGGCTATGGCTACGAAGTGCTAAAAACCATTAACCCCAAACTCATATATTGCTCTGTAACCTTATGCGGACAAACCGGGCCGTACGCAAATAAGCCCGGGCATGATCCCATCGCTCTTGCCACAGCCGGTGCGCTTTCAAGAATGGGCGGGAACGCTACAGCACCGGATTTTCCAGGCGTACCTGTGGCAGATCTGCTCAGCGGTTCAAACGCGGTCATTGGCGTACTGGCAGCATTGCTGGCAAGGCAGACTACCGGAAAAGGCCAGCAGGTAGACATTGCCATGAGTGACGCGTCGTTAGCGCTCATCATCAATGTGCTCTCACGCGCACCGGATCTGAACTCCCTGCCCGCAAAAGGCATGCACCGTGCAGACAGCGGCATCTGGCGGACGGCAGATGATAAGTGGCTTGTCACGACCGACATGGAACCCCGCTACTGGAAGCAGTTCTGCGAAGCCATCGGCTTACAGGCTCTGGCAGATGAGCAGATGAATAAAGCACGGTGGCCTGACATGAAAGCCGAAATTGCCAGCGTGATGGCCACCAGGACTCAGGCGCAGTGGTGCCGCATTTTCGAACAGGCCGGCACCCAGTTTTCGCCAGTACTGACCATCCCTGAAGCACTTGAAAATGAACACAATCTCGCAAGGGAAATGATTATCAACCAGTCTGCACCCGACGGTACGCCGGTTATTCACGTAGGGGCGCCGGTAAAGCTGTCTGACACCCCGGCAAAGCCGGGCTTTCCCGGCCGCACTGCCGGTTCAGACACGCAACAGATTTTGATGTCGCTGGGATACAGCAAAAGCGACACCGACCAGATTATAAAGGAACAACTATGACAACCAGCACAGCATTAAAAACGCGTCCTCTGGAAGGCTTACGCGTAATTGATTTAACCCGCGCTCTGGCAGGTCCGTACGCAACATTGCTGCTAGCCGGACTTGGCGCAGAAGTGATCAAAATTGAAGATCCCAAACATGGCGATCTGGCTCGTGAGAATAGCCCCTATGTAGGTAAAAACGGCGTTGTCATTGAAAAACAACACGATGACGATGTATCGGTATCTCACCTGACCCGTGCACGGGGCAAATACGGCATTTCGCTGGATTTAAAGAAACCCGGTGCACAGGATGTATTTCTGGATCTGGTAAAAACCGCCGATATCGTGGTCGAAAACTTCACCTCCGGTACAGCAGACCGGTTGGGCGTTGGCTACGAAGCATCGAAAGCAGTAAATCCCGGGGTTATTTACTGTTCGCTGAGCGGTTTCGGCGCCACCTCTAAAGAAGGTGGCAAGGCCATGGATATCATTATTCAGGCCTTAAGTGGTGCCATGTACGCCAGTGGCGCGGTGAACGAGCCACCGGTACGCATTGGTATTCCCATTGCAGATATGCTGGCACCGGTGTTCTCGGTGATCGGTATTCTTTCAGCCCTTGAGCAACGACATAAAACCGGTGAGGGTCAACACATCGATGTTTCTATGCTGGGTGCCCTTACCTCGTTTGTTGCCATTGAAAACTGGGCAGCAATGGAGGCGGCAGGCATGCAGGCCCGCACCGGCCTCACCGTTCAGCGACTGTCGCCTTTTGGTGTGTTTGAATGTGAGGATGGCTATATTGCACTGGTGGCCGTGCATGAAAAGCTGGCCCGCGGACTGTTCCGTGCTATGGAAAATGAAAAGCTGGGTGAAGATCCCCGCTACAGTAATCGTGACGCAAGAGTCGCCAATGCCAACACACTGGAAGCCCTGATCACAGCATGGACATCTCAGTTACCGGTAAGTGAAGTGGTGAGTCGCCTTGAAGCCCAGGGCGTGCCCGTTGCACCGGTACGCCACCCGGAAGAAGCCATGAATGATCCGCGGGTCGCGTCAAGGAATGAGACCAATCCGGTCGCCCACCCCAAATACGGCACGGTAGATAATTTCCACACCGCTGGCATTCCCATTTTGTTCTCAGGTGCCAGCACAGGCTTTGATGATGTGTTGCCAGTGCATATTGGTGAGCACAATGAGAAAGTGCTGACTGAAATGCTGGGCTATTCGCAGGAGCAAATGCAGTCTCTGATGGAAACAGGAGTGATTTAATGGCTAATTTGCAGGGCTTCCCGTTTGCCATCACTCCGGCATACGCCGGTGATGTTGCAAAACGCTATGTCAGCGAGGGCAAGAAGGTTATACGCGTGCTGGGTAGTGATGCCCCCTATGAACTGATCCGCGCTGCAGGTTTATGTCCGGTACGATTAGTTTCAGATGATAATTTACCCACCCCTGATGCCGATGCATTAGTGGGCACGGCGAATATGTCGCAAAGTGGCCGGTCGTTACTGCAACAAATATTCAACGATAAAGACGCCCTGCCTCTGTTGCTGACGCATTGCGATTATGAAACGCCCCAATTATTCGCCACCTTGCGTCAGCTTTTTAACGATGAAGAGCTGCCGGCAAGACACATTCATTTTTATGATCATCTTCATCAGATGCGCGAAAGCTCTGCGAAATATAACCTCACGCGGGCTGCACAGTTACACACCTGGCTTGCAGATATGTCGGCAATTTCAGGTAACAAAGCTTCCGCACAAAAGCTGGCATTTGATACTGAGATTCAGGAGCAGCAGCGAACGGTGCTAGGTGAGCTGTTAAAAAAACGCAACGATTTTAACCCCCGGATCAGTGGAAGCCAGTTCCACCACTGTATGGCAGCCACCATGGTTTATACACCCCACGAGTGGTGTAAACGGGCGGCGTCATTACTGGCAGATATTGAATCAGGCCGTGCAGCAGAACTGGAGGATAAAACTAAAGAGCGCGTCATTATCGCCGGTTTACCCCAACTTAATGACCGGTGCTACCGCGAACTTGAAGCGGCCGGCATTCATATTGTCGGAGACTGGCAGGACTGGGGCGACAAACGTGTTGCAGAGCCGGTGCTGTCAGATGACTGGCAAACCAGGGTTGCTGATCCCGCCAGGACCTGTCCGGACTATCTAATTCCTGCCCTCACCCGGGCGCAGTTTATTGCCGGCCAGATTTCTGCGGTGAAAGCCCGTGGTGTGATTTATCTCACAGCGAAAGGTGATGAAGCATCTCAATGGGATGCCGGATTTATCAGTGGCTACTTATCCCAACACGGCATTGATACCGGAATCTGGGAGACTGGCAGCTCTTTTCCGGGCACAGATACATTATTCGCCGTTAAACAGCACAGTCGTGCAGCATCAGCCGGGGAGCGTGCGGCAAAAGACGCAGCATCGCCCCGGAAACCCCGCCCCAAACCGGAACGCAGTAAGAAAGCACTGGCATCTGTAGCCGATTTTGGCACTTATCAGCGGGAATGGTTTCAGTCTGTCAGATCAAGCGCTGAGGAAGGGGCACCATTTGGTGTGGTGAATGCCAATTCCCCTCAGGAAATGCTAAGAGCCATGGGCCTGCCATTTGTGGTGAATCAGTGGTGGGCGTCTATTGTTGCAGCCAAGCAGCAATCTAAACGGTACGCATCGCTACTGAAAGCGAATAAGTATCCCGGCAATGTGGAAGCCTACAGTGCGCAGGGTATTGCCGCGTACTTTGACAAAGAGCCGGAGCAGGCTCCCTGGGGAGGTCTGCCACAACCACAGTTTCTGCAGACTGTTCTTGGCAGTGACGCCACCCCCAGAATTTTTGATCACTGGGCACGGGAGACCGGCGCCAATCTGTTTATGTTTGAGCGCACGGTGGAATGCCGGAATGACTTATATGAAGACTGGTGGAATAAGCTACCGAATGACTGGAAAACGGAACTGGAACCGGAAAGGGTCGCGTTGCTGACGTCTGAGCTGAAAGACGCTATAGCGGCTCTGGAAGCGCATACCGGTGAGACCTTCGACATGCAGGCGTTTACCCGCATTATGACGCTGGTTAACGAACAGGAAGAGTACTACCGCAAGACCCGTGATCTGCTTGCCAGTACCTGTCCTGTGCCGGTAAGTGTGGTTGATACTATGCCCGCAACCATGGTGCCCCAGTGGCACCGGGGCACTGAATGGGCCCGTGATGCCGCTAAAGCGTTTTACGAAGAAGTGAAAGCAAAAGTGGATCTGGGAGAATCTGTTTGCAGCAATGAAAAACTGCGGCTTATGTGGGTAGGCAGAGGCTTGTGGAGCAATATGCAGTTCTATCAGCGCTGGCAGGAAAGTCATGGTGCCGTGTTTGTATGGAGCATGTATCTTGCGCTGGCGGCAGACGGATATATTCGCGAGTTCTCCGGTGAAGACGATGCGCTGGAAGCATTGGCCGCACGATTTGTTACCATGGGGGATGAACTGAGAATGCCCACCTGGGCCGGCGCCTGGCACGTAAAAGAAGCCCGCACTCACCACATTAACGGAGCGGTGGCGTTATCTGATGCCGATCCTTTTGTGCTGCGTGCACTGCGTAAAGCGGGGATCCCGGTATTATCGTTGCCGCTGGATAACTTCGACAGCAATCACGGTCCGGACAGCTTTGACGAGGAGATCAGTGCCTTTCTGGCATCACTCTGAACCTGTTTTAATCAGGAGCAAAAACAAACAGCGGCATCTGCCGCTGTTTTTCATTCAATCCCTTGCTCTCGGCCCTTCTTTTGCCGGTGCCGGCGGCGTCATCATTACCGGATTATCTGCGTAGAACGTCATGTCTTCAGCATTCGGCCATGGCACGGTTTGGAAAATGCGGTCTCCACTACCCCACATCACCACCTTTGGTGAATCCGGGCTGAAAGGTGCCCATTTTTTGCCATCCGGCAAGGCTGGCTTACCGGAGCGCGCAAATGAAACGATAGCCTGTTGCATGGCGTCACTGAGCGCACGGTCGAAAGCCGTGTAGGTGCGGGTTTCGCGGTAAATGTTCAGGGCATCCAGCGTACCCAGCCAGTAAGGCACGTCAGCGGTGTGATACACACCGGCCGTCTTCGGATCATGATCGGCAAAGGTGATCCCTGCAGTATACGGATGCACTCGTGCAAACACATAAGGAAATACCGGCGATGTCAGATTTTCCGTTTGTGCCTGTGACCAACGCCACATACTCAGCCCCAGCGTGCTGTCCCGGGCCATATCTTTACCGGCACGGATTGCCTCTGCATCGGTGTTGATTGCAAAACGGCTAAGCAGTTCATCTGCCTTACCGGGATAAAGTTGATTCACCAGCGCGGTTAATTCAGCTTTCGATTTTACGCCGCCCAGCGGACTGAAACCTTCATCGCGGGTAAACCCGATCATAACCGGTATATCGCTGCCTGCTTTATCTGCAAATAATGCAGCAGGCTGAGCAGGCAGCACGTACCCGTCGACAACCGGTCCGGCCTTGAAGCTGCCTGAACAACCTAACTGACAATCCCGTTGCGCTTTTAATATCTGATCCGCAGAGATGTGCCTCAGTGCATTGATGTTTTCAGCCTTGAAATGCGACTGAATAGCTAAACCTGTTTGCTCAGCATCCTGTCGGGATGTCATAGGAAACATAAACGCCGAACCGCTCATCCCCACTGCTTTACTGATTAAACCTTTGCCAAGGGGGCTCAGCTGCAGATACGACACAGACGCTGAACCGGCAGACTGACCGGCAATAGTCACGTTATCCGGATCGCCGCCAAACTGCTTGATGTTCTGTTTTATCCAGCGTAGTGCGGCCAATTGATCCATCAGGCCGTAGTTGCCCGGTGCGCCGTCAGGCGACTGTACGGTTAATTCAGGGTGAGCCATAAATCCTAAGATCCCCAGGCGATAGGCAATACTGATGGTGATCACGCCTTTTTCTGCCAGCGGCTCGCCGCCATAAATGGCCATGGAAGGTGAACCGATGGTGAAGCCTCCGCCGTGGATCCATACCACCACAGGCAAACCGTCATCGGCCTTTGCCGCTTCAGGCGCCCAGATGTTCATGTACAAACAATCTTCACTGGTAGCTTCGTGGCTGAAGTAGTGATTAATGTTGCTGTTACGCAACGGCTGAATGCACTGTGGCGCCATGCGGTCAGCATGAAACAGTCCCGGCCAGTTGACCGGCTGCGGTGCTTTCCAGCGCAGTTCTCTCAGTGGTGCCTGCGCGTAAGGCACACCAAACCAGGCCTGTACGCCTGATGGCAGCACTTTACCCTGCAGTTTTCCGCTTTGCGTTGTAATGATGTCTGTGGCTTTGAGTACCACAGGCACTTCTGCCAGCGCGGCGCTGCTAGCCATGACAGCGGCCAGCGCCAGCCACCCAACAAGAAAGAGAGCCCGGCTGGTGATCCGTGTTAAAGGGAGAATTAAAAACATACCCTACTGCCCCAGATGTTTATCGAAGAAATCTGCGGCAATGCCATACCCTTCCTGAGATTCTGGAAAATCAGGGTTGGTCATAAAGCCGTGGTACAAACCGTCATAAATAAGCAAATCGCTTTCCACACCAGCGGCCAGTAGCTTGCGGTGGCTGTACGCCGCGCCGCTCATGAGAAAATCCCGGGTACCGGTAAAAAACAGAACCGGCGGAAATTGAGCCAGTTTAGTTGCATCGTTCAGCGGGGCTGCGATGAATTGTGTGGTATCCACACCGTCAAAGTAAGACATACCGCCTCGCGGCGCTGGCGCAGTAACCGGCTTCATATCTGCTTCGATATTGGTAATGCTCAGCTTACCGGTAAACACCGAATCGCCTGACGGCGTCATGCCAAGTCCCGCGCAGTAGACCCCCAATGCACCGGGAACTGGCCGTCCGGCTTCAATCAACATAGCAGTGGTTTGTGACACCAGCATGCCGCCGGCAGAACATCCCACCATACCAATATTCTCGGGCGGTACCTCTTTAGATACAACATCCCAGACTTTCAGTAAGTCTTCACTGGCAGCCGGAAAGCGGTGTTCCGGACCCTGCCGGTACAGAATAGATATCACCTTCACTTTCATTTGTGCCGCGACAGGAATACTGATCAGCAAACCGTTGGCTCTCACGCCGGTGCGAAAGCCCCCGCCCGGCCCGTTCAGAATAAGCCGGTTTGCATTCTTCTCAGGCACGCCACCTTTAGGCGTAATAATAGCGGCAGAAATACCGTTAATCGTGGTTTCCTCAATGTCTACGGGAAACACCGACTTCATATGGTCCACGTAGGGTTGAAGATTGTTGTTATACACCTTACGGATTTCTTTGATATCGGTGATATCAGACGGCAGCGGCATGGGTGCACCCGGCCCTTCGGTTGCGCCGCTGCGTTTCAGTACTGCCTGACCACCTTCACTTAAGGCATCAGGTAGCGGGACAGAAGCGTTATGAATTGTAATCGTGCCTGATGTATCTAATTGCGTTGTCATCTCTGCGGCCCGGGTTGATGTCACGGCAGACAGAGCAAGCAGTACAGCTAAATGACGAATAACAGAAACTTTCATTTCGTTCTCCTTGTTATGAAAAAACACTACCGGAGAAGACACCGCTTCTGCCGGTAGTGGCACATCTGCGAGAACAACAATCCCAACCTCGCATAAAACAAAACCTGAAAAGCAAAAAGGCAGCGCTGATTAAACGCTGCCTTTTTCAGGGTCAGAAGGACATGGTGGCACCGACAAAGTAAGAACGGCCAACGATGTCGTAGCTTTCGTTATCAGTGATACCGGGCGTTCCGGCCACCACCAGCGGATCTTTATCGAACAGATTGCTGATACCGCCACGCAGATTGATACTTTCGGTGAGACGATAGCGTCCTACCAGATCAAACTTGTTGTAGCTTGGCACACCCGGTACCGTACTGGCGGTATTCGTGAGCGTGCTGCGATCATCCATGCTGTCGGTGAAGCGCCAGCGCAGGGTCAGGCTCATAGCATCTTTCTCGTAGCCAAAGCTGGTCTGCGCCCGCAGTTTAGGACGTGGCGTTGTCATAAAACCGATGGTTCCCGCTTCATCCACACCTTCATCGCCCGGCAATGTCACCACTTCATAGGAGTTCACATAGGTGATAACCGAGTGCACAGAGAAGTCACCGGCACCGGTAGACAACTTATAGTTCACCTGGAAATCCATACCGTCGGTCGCAAGTTGACCAAGGTTGAAGTAAGGCGTTCGTACCAGTTCCAGATAGCCGTCCTGATCCCGCGACAACAACTGACAATAGGCATTATCAGTGGAATAAGTCGGGTTTGAGCCATCCAGGTTGTGGCATTTATTGATAGCGGTAAGCCCCGGGACTGCAGAAATCACATCTTCAATTTCGATGGAGTAATAGTCTGCGGACAGCACCAATGTCTGATTTGAACCAAACTCTGTATTCCATACCGCGCCCAGCGTGTAGGTATCAGCGGTTTCCGGTTGCAGTTCGATGTTGCCCGAACTTAACGTTGCCGTTGCTGTAGTGGGAAATAAATAGTTGTCTACGGTTTCAACCGGGATCCCCATGGCGACACACAGGCCTCGAAGCTCGCCGCTAGTGTCTGCCGCGCGCGCAGCGGTGCGCACATCGCAAGGCTCACCACCGGAAGGCGGATTACCAAACGTGACCTGGCTGCCGGTGGCGGCGCTGAACAGTTCGTTGATATTCGGCGCACGGATAGCACGCTGATAACCACCACGTACCATAATTTCATCCGTGGCATGCCACAGACCATCCAGCTTGTAGGCATTCACGGTACCTGAATACTCGTAGTCAGACATACGGTAGGCCGTACCGATTTCAAACGAGTCAGTTACCGGAATAATGAACTCCGCCGCCAGCTCGGTTACATCTGAAGAACCGGCAGATGGCTGCGCCGCGATGACCGCCTGCACATCCTGTTCAGCCAGCGCTTTATCAGGACTGAAATAATACTCATCGTTGCGGTAGTTCGCCGATGCCGAGAACATCACATCACCGGCAGGCAGTTCAAATAAGCTGCCCTGCACCACCACATCAAAGGCGGTACGCTGTAACTCTTCAGTGCTGTGAGTATCACCACTGATGTACGACTGACAGGCGTCCGACATACTCAGCACATTTGCCAGACCAAAGGGGTTATACCCGCCGGCACAAATACTGTCTCCACCGTCAGCAGCGTTAAACAGGGTTTGTACACGGGATAAGAACACCGCATTGTGCTGAACCTGGTTGTGACGGGAATTGTCCCATGATACCCAGGCATCAAACGTCCAGTCGCGGAATCCGGTATCCCCTTCAAGGCCCACTATGTATTGTTGGGTCACATAGTTTTCATCCCAGCTTTTTGCCGGTGTCATCACGTAACGGGCATTGTAAGAAAACGGTGCCGTCGGATCGGCACGGGATGCCAGTAACGTGGATAAATCGTCAGGAATAAACGGGTTAGTTACCGGAATCGTTGGCGTACCGAACTGGGTCAGCGTGCCACCTGAGTTGGTCACTGCCGTATGGTCAGTAAACAATGCCTGCGCATAACCGGTAACGGCAGGTGAAAACTCGTAATCGAAGCGGGCAAACAGGTTTTTACGGTCGGTTTGCGGACGCAACATGCCCTGAATCTGTACCGGCATACGCACGTTGCCATTCACAATGCGGTAGTCGCTTTCATCGCTGCCCATGTAATTCACGGCGCCGGTCTGACTGAACAACGAACCGTCATCATTGAAACCCAGGTTATTGTTATTAGGCACAGAACCATAACCGTATCCGGCAAACATGGCATCCACCACGGCCTGGTCAGGCAGATTGGTGGCAGAAGGAACAAAGGTACCTGTGCCGATATATGAGGAAGGGATCCCCAACTGGAAGAAATCAAAGCGGTCTTTGCCGTACAGTGCATCCTGACGGGCAGAGCTGACAGAGATAAACAGGCTGCTCTTCTCTGTGACTGCACCGGCCGTTACCGAGGCATTGTAACTGGCATAGTCATTTTCCATGGAGTTGCCGTACTGCACATCCACGTTCACGCCTTCAACACCCCGTTGCGTAACAAAATTCACAACACCTGAAACCGCATCAGAACCGTATACGGCCGAAGCACCACCGGTAATCACTTCCACATCGCGCACAACAGAGGTAGGTAACACATTGGTATCTACCACGCCTGACGAGCTTGAAATGGGCAGACGGCGTCCATCCAGCAGTATAAGGTTACGGGTTGCGCCCAGACCACGTAAGTCCAGCAGCGCACGGCCGCCGGTACCCTGGCCACCTGAAGAATCGCGGGTGAACTGGGGCATTTCATTCATGGTGGCTTCAACATTCACCTGACCGGTATCTTCAATAAATTGCTCACCCACCGTCATGATCGGGCTTGGCGCACTTTCATCCCGGCGGGCAATACGGGAGCCGGTTACAACAATTTGTTCTAGATCGGCAGATTGTTCTGCCTCATTGTCCTGTGCAGTAGCAACAGCGGGGCACATGGC
Source organism: Alteromonas confluentis (assembly GCF_001757105.1). Lineage (GTDB taxonomy): Bacteria > Pseudomonadota > Gammaproteobacteria > Enterobacterales > Alteromonadaceae > Alteromonas > Alteromonas confluentis. Next base: position 44,859 of record NZ_MDHN01000015.1, on the reverse strand, counting down.
CAGCAATACGGCTGATGCCAGAAATTTGCGGTTAAACCGGGTGACAGGCTGTTTTGTGTTATTTGTTTTTTTCACGGGTCTCTCTCCTGTTAAGAGATTGAGTGTTAACAGTAATGCGTGTGCAACGACCTGTTGACGACGACGAAGTAATTATTCAGGTGCTGTTACAAATTTAAAATTACCAATAGATAACCAAGGCATAACATTTTGTTAACCATGTAAAGAACTTTTAGTTAATTCAAAACGTTGAGATCAGCGAAATAGCTGTTCAAAGACAGTGACAAAGAAAAACAGGAAGGCCAGAATAAGGAAATAAATGCTGATAAATCATAGCCAAACAACACCACAACAATATCAAAATTAGACTTATGGCTAACAGGCCACGGATAAGCCGCTCACGGGTAATTAACCCATTGTTATAGTCATCACAACTTTAGATAATTTACAGAAGCCCGCAAAACGTAATTTAATAACAAAATCATAACAAGTTCAGTTTGTAACCAGCGTTACAGGATTGGTGAAACAATGACATCGAAGTTGGCATTAATGGGCGCGCACATCAGCCGCTCAAAAATGGGAAAATTGCAGGCGTATCTGGCGCAGCAAAATGGTATCAGTATTGATTACGGTTTAATTGATGGCGAAATACTGCCGGACTTTAATCCTGAGGGCTGCGTAAAACGTCTGATCACTGAAGGCTATCACGGCATCAATGTGACCCACCCTTATAAGCAGTCAGTATATCCGCTGGTGAAAAGCCCGCTGGCAGAGGGTCATGAAAAAATTGGCTCTTACAATACCCTGCGGTTCACAGAAGATGGCATCCTGGGGGCCAACACCGACTACAGCGGATTTAAGCAAGGCTATCTGTACCGCCGTGGCGACAAATCTCCGGGCAAAGTACTGGTTTGCGGTGCAGGCGGCGTGGGCAGAGCCATTATGTTTGCGCTGGCAGAACTTGGCGCAGGTCATCTTTATATCAGTGATATTAATACTGCAGCCGCGCAGGCCATGTCTGATTTGCTGGTTAAGCACGGACATTCCGCCAGTGCGGTAACGCCGGATGAAGTTAAGGTGTTACAGAACAAAGTAGATGGTCTGGTGAACTGTACGGCGCTGGGCATGTACGGTAAGCCCGGTACACCGTTTGATTTAACCGCCCTGTCCTCTCCGGAATGGGCCTTTGATGCCGTGTATGTGCCATTGAAAACAGACTTCATCAAGGCGTGTGAAAGCGCAGGCTTACAGTGTGTATCCGGTTTCGATTTATGGATTTTTCAGGGGATTGATGCGTACAACCTGTTCTTCGATGCCAGCATAGCCGCCGCGCCTGCCCTCATTAACGAAGCATTGAGCTGGCTGGATTAAGATTGCCTATCCTTCAGTAGCCGGCCTTTGCGCCGGCTTTTTTAATTGTCAATTGTGCGAAAGGTGCCCGGCTTAGGAGGCTTGTGCTACTACTGCATCTAATGCGAGACGATAACCCGCAGCCCCGAAACCGGCAATCACACCGGTAGCCACATCAGATAAATAAGTGTGGTGACGGAAAGGTTCTCTGGCGTGGATATTAGTGAGGTGCACTTCGGTGAAGGGCACTTCGCAGCTCAGCAGCGCATCCCGCAGCGCAATACTGGTATGCCCTAACGCTCCCGGGTTAATTATAATACGCTGATATTGTTGTCTGGCAGCGTGAATAGTATCTATCAGTTTACCTTCACAATTCGACTGAAAATGTGACAGTGCCACGCCTTTCTCTTCTGCGTAAACAGTCAGCTCCGATACAATATCCTGCAATGAGGCATTGCCATATTTTTCCGGCTCCCGCATACCTAACATATTCAGGTTCGGGCCGTTAAGCAGCAATATTTTCATAGGTTTCTCCTGTAAAAGACGCCGGAACACGACTGCTCCGGCAACAGAAAGGTCCGGTTTCGTCAGTTTGCGAAATCGCTGTCTTTGATCAGCAGCGTCAGCAACCCGGCCAGCACAACAGGAATAGTGAACACTATAAAGGTGGTAGAAAGTCCGGCACCGGATTGCAATAAGTAACCACCGGCGAAGGGCCCGATCACCGCACCGGCGCGCCCTGCCCCTACAGCCCAGCCCACACCGGTAGCACGGATCTCAGTGGGATAAAGTCTGGCCGACGTTGGCCAGAAGCCGTTGAAGCCTCCATTCAGTGTGACCCCGAGGATATACGCGGTGAGCAGAATCATTGAAACGCCCATAGAGATATTGCCGAATACCATCAGGGTGACGGCAGCCAGCACGAAGAATGTAAAAATCATTTTCTGTAAGCCGAACCGAACGGAAATCCAGCCAAGCAAAATGCTGCCGGTGAAGGATCCCAGATTATAAGCCGCACCGGCAAAGATACCCTGCTCCAGCGGTAAGCCGGCATCCACGGCAATTTTAGGGATCCAGCTGATAATGAAATACAGTGTGAAGAAGCCGAAGAACACGCCGCCCCACAGCAATAAAGTAGGCCTGGCCCGCCCGTCAGTAAACAGCTTTTTCACCGATGTGCGTGCACTGTCTGCCGGTGCCGCCGGCAAAGTGGCAAGGGGAGCAGCCTTCAGTTTCACCAGAATACGGTTGATGTTATCAAGCGCATTGCCCGGCTGACGCTTAAGCAGGAACTCCGGCGACTCAGGCATGAAGAAATACACCACCGGCACCATGAGCAAAGTGACAACACCCGAAATTTCAAACATTACCCGCCAGCCAAATTCAGGGATCAACCAAGCTGAGGCGAATCCTGTTGCCACCGCACCGATGGGATAGCCCGCCTGCAGAAAGGATACACAAAGATTCCGCCGTTCACGGGTGGCAAATTCACTGGTCATGGTAGCCATACTTGCCAGTATCGCGCCTACTCCAAGCCCGGTCACTACTCTGGCAGCCACCAGCTGGGGCAAAGACTGTGACCAGCCGGAAAACAACATGCCGGCACCAATGGTGGTCACGGCAAACAGAATCATCTTGCGCCGGCCAATCACATCAGCATAAGGGGCAATGAATAAACATCCGAGGGTCATACCGATGAGGGCGGCACTGAACACGGCACCAAGTACAGCGGGCTCAATGCTCCACTCCTGTGCCAGAACCGGCGCGGTGTAAGACATTAACACCACGTCCATGCCATCAATCATATTAAGGGTAAAACAAATCATGACAACAAGAATTTGAAGAGGCGCCATTTTGTTATTTTCGAGCACGCCGCGAAGATGCGTCACACTTTGCTCATAATCATTCGTAACTACAGACATAAGGACCGATTCCCAAATGTTTATTTTTGATTAATATTTCGTTAAACCGTGTTGTTATCCTAAGTATTCAGCTCAGAGTTACAATTACTCTGACGTCGGTACACTATAACTTTAAGTTAACAGGCTGGTGTGGATCTCCGCGAGCTTGCTCTGCGCCGTCTCAAAACAATTGCGTAAGTGGTTAGACATAGACACTTCATTATGGCGAACAAAGTATATGGATTGCCTGACATCACCCAGGGGCACAGATACCAGGCCGGGATAACGCCCGGGTATAGCGGTATATTCCAGCGCAACGGTTAACCCCAGACGCTGCTCAGCCATGGCACAGGCATCGTCCGCATAGCGCACCATCACCGCGGTCTGTGGCTCTTTACCAATTTCTTCAAAGCCATCACGGATTGCCTGACCCAACAGAGTTTCAGGGAAATAATTGACGATGGGATGGCCGGCGATATCCTCAAAAGTAAGCTGTTCGCGGGATGCCAGCGGGTGATCTTCCGGCAGCACCACCTGCAGACGCAGATGGGTGGAAGGATCGGCCTGAACCAGCGGATGGCTGACTTCCCCGAGAGCGATAGCAAAGTCAATGCGCCGCTGACTCACATATTCAGCCATGGCCTCGTTGGGCAGGGTCTCCAGTTTAAGCATGACATCCGGCATGACTTTTTTAATTTCAGCAAACAGCCAGGGGGCGACCACATTAGACAGGCTGGGCGTGCAGCCTATGTGAAATTGCAGATTATCGCCGCGAATAATGCGTCCGATGGTATCCTCCAGCCCTTCAATACGCTGGTAAATCGGTTCAACTTCACGAAACAGTTCCAACCCTTCCGGCGTGGGGATCAAGCGCCCTTTACTTCGCTCGAACAGGGCTATGCCCATCTTGTATTCCATGTACTTAAGCAACCGGCTGATACCGGGTTGAGACACATTCAATATTTCCGCAGCACCGCTGATTGTCTTGGCAATCATCACGGCTCTGAATACTTCTAACTGACGAAAATTCAAATTCACTTCGTCACTCCTTACAGGTTACTTAAGCGACACAGATTAACATGAAGTTATACGATACGGACAAGCAGATCTTTTACAAGCGCGAAAACCATTTTTAACATGAATACTGAAAAATTGTCTCTGTCTATGAAGTGCCGGATTATTTATGAAACACTCTATCGCCTCAGTATGCCTGTCAGGTAACCTGAAACAGAAAATTGAAGCCGCTGCCGCCGCCGGATTCCGCGGCATCGAAATATTTGAAAATGATTTGCTGCTGTACGATGCCTCTCCGGCCGTTGTGCGGCGAATAGCAGAAGACAACAATATCGATATAATTGCGCTGCAGCCTTTCAGAGATTTTGAGTGCATGCCCCGTCAGAACATGAAGAAAAACTACGACCGGGCGGAAAGAAAATTCGATACCATGGCAGAGCTGAACACCGACACATTGCTGATTTGCTCAAACGTGTCGCCGGCCTGTGTGGACAACCCTGCCCTGGCCGCAGAGCAGTTTAACCGGCTGGCCGACAGTGCCGCTTCCCGTGGCATCAGGTTAGGCTACGAAGCGCTGGCCTGGGGCCGTTACACCGCCGATTTCACCGCCGCATGGGATATTGTGAAACAGGCTGATCACCCTAATCTGGGCATTATTCTTGACAGTTTTCATATTTTCGCGCGGGGTCGAGACCTTTCTGCTATCGCAGAGATCCCGGGCGATAAAATCACGCTTGTTCAAATTGCCGATGCGCCCTGGCTGAAACTGGACGTACTGCAATGGAGTAGGCATTTCCGCTGCTTCCCCGGCCAGGGCCAGTTTCCGGTAGTGGAGTTTATGCAGGAGGTCGCAAAGACCGGCTATGATGGCTACGTTTCTCACGAAATTTTTAACGACGAGTTCCGTTCCACCCCCACCCAAGATACAGCGCTGGACGGTAAACGGTCATTACTCTGGCTTGAAAATGAAATGGCAGGCCGGGCACCGGATATCGTTGCGCCGGAGATAGCCGAAAAGGCCATTGCGCCACCTCAGGCTTCAGTGAGTGATGTGGAGTTCATTGAATTTGCCACTGCCGGCAGTGCCCGGGACACCTTTTTAGAGTTGATCAGCGCTCTGGGTTTTCAGCAAACCCACCAGCATAAAAGCAAGGACGTTGCCCTGTTCCGCTGCCAGAACGTAAACTTCATCCTGAATCAGGAGCCGGACAGTTTTGCCCAGAACCACTTTCTGGTTCACGGCACTTCTGTTTGCGCCGTGGGATACCGCACAGACAATGCACAAAATATGGTGTCACGGGCCAGCTACTTTAAATACTCCCGTTTTGAAACCGAAGCACGTCCGCAGGAAATGCAGATCCCGGGCATCAGGGGCATGAACGGGGAATTGGTTTACTTTGTGGAATCAGGAAGCGATCACCGCCGATTTTATGATGTTGATTTTATTCCATTGGAAACCAGCGCCCCGGTCAGTAAAGCGGCGATGCGTGTTGATCACATCACAAGTGGTATTTCTGAGTCGGAATTCTTGTCTACGTCGCTGTTTTACCGCGTACTGTTTGCTCTGAATGTGGATCAACCACAGGATCTTATCGACCCTTACGGCTTGATTGTTAGCCGAACGGCCACCAGTCAGAATAAGAAAATCCGCCTTCCCTTTAATATGTCACGTAGCGGCAACTCTTCTACAGAGCAATTTCGCCGTCGCCATGGCGGTTCAGGGGTGCAGCATATTGCCATTCACTGCGACGATATGCTGACGTACATCGAACATGTGGACCAGAAATACATTCTGCAGATCCCAGAAAACTATTACGATGACCTCGAGGCGCGTTTTGACTTAAGCCCCGAACTGTCAGCAAAAATGCGCAAATATAACTTGCTGTATGACGAGAGCCCTACGGGATACTTCATTCACTGCTACACCATCGATGTTAATGGCTTATTTTTTGAAATTGTTCAGCGTCATCAATATGGTAATTACGGTGAGGCCAACGCCCATGTCCGGATTGCGGCGCAAGTTACCGCAAGACAGAAAAATCAAAATTAGGCATCCTGACTTCCGGCATTTACCGGCGAGTCGAATACGTCAGACCAATTCAGACTATTGAAGTATTCGCCTCGCTTGGTTTTCCACTGAATGACATCAGTAGTGAAAATAATTTGCTCGGGAACAAATCCCGCCGGCAGCGTAAATTCCAGATCAACCGTTTGAAAATACTTGAAACCCCATTTCACCGGGCCTGAAGGAAACGTTTCGGTGTCGGAGGTAGAAACCTCATGGGGAACACCGTCCAATGCGCCGCGAACGGTTATACCTAATTCACCTTTCAAAATTGTTTTGTTTTCATTTTGCTGCAGTAGCACCGCAGTGAGCCGATAACGGTTATCGCTGGCGCTGGCGGCAACCTGCACACCGTCGATGAAAAAACCGTCCTGAGTGACTTCCGGGGCCACCACCCGTTGATAAAAGCTTAATCTGTCTTCCAGTGCTCGGTTTTGCTGGAGTTGTTCTTCCAGGCTTTTCTTCATCGCAGCCACCGAGTTATCCGCGAGTATAGCCTCAACCTGTAACTCGCTTACTCGATTCTTTAGTGTTTTATTCTGCTGTGCTAGAAACGCAACCGATTCCGACTCGCTGGCCGACGCCTTTGCCCCCTCATCCATTTCAAAACGGGCAATCTGATAGCCAAACACCAGCATGAGTATCAACATGGCAACGCAGATCACGGTAAAACGGAAATGCCCCCATTTTTCAACCAGTTCAGCTCTGTTTAACGGAATTTTCATACTTTCTCTTGTTAATTTCAGTCAATTTCCAGCCACATATGCTGTTAGGAAAAGCAGTGACTTATGGTAGGATAACGCTATTGCAAAAGGATAAGCCACATAAATGCAACTTTCAGCCCTCAGACAGGAATTAGCCCACCCCAGAACATCGGTTCAGGTTTGTTTATTGGGTATCGTCGGCGGACTTATCGCAGCAGGCCTCATCATTCTCTTCCGGCTTTGTGTCGAGTGGGTGCAAGAAAGTGCACTGGGCTGGCTCACACAAGTTCTACCGCACCCGTGGCTCATTTGGTTTGTTATGCCCGTGGGTGCCGTGCTTTGTATTCTCGCCATCGCTTATATTACCGGATTCCGTCATTATCGCTTGGGTATACCGTTCGTTATACACCGGGTTAAACATCACTATGGCCTCATTCCTTTTCGTACTACGGTAAATCAATTTTTTGGTGGCATGCTGGCATTAGCAGGTGGCTTTGTGGTGGGCCGAGAAGGGCCATCCGTGCATTTAGGCGCGTTTGGCAGTAGTTTTGTTGGGCAACAGCTAAACCTTCCCTATAACAGTATTCGTATTCTTGCTGGCTGTGGCATTGCGGCGGGCATATCAGCCTCCTTCAATACCCCCTTTGCAGCCGTTATTTTTGTCATGGAAGTGGTGCTCAGAGAATACAAAATTCATATCTTCGTGCCGGTTATGCTGGCTGCCGCTATCGGTTCTGTGCTTACCCGAATGGTTTTTGGCGAAATCAATGAACTCTCCTTCCTGGCCATCGCTGCCTTTGATGAATGGATGTATTTCTATTTCATTCTGTTCGGTATCGCGTTGGGCGGCCTGGCCACCTTATTCAATACGCAGCTCATGCGGGTAATGCAGTTTTTCCGCCCGGTAAACATGGGGCTGCGGCTCTTGCTTGCAGCGGTAATTACCGGCGCAGTAGGTACCTTTCTACCTGAGAGTCTTGGCTCCAGTTTTGCTAATGTGGACCACCTGTTTCACACGCACCCGGGCACACTATTACTGCTGTCTATCCTAGCAGCCAAGTTGGTTCTGGCTATTTTCGCCATTGGGCTTGGTGTGCCTGGCGGTATTATCGGCCCGGTAATGGTAATTGGTATGCTGGCGGGCGCGGTACTGCTTATGCCGCTGCAGTCGTTAGTCGATGTCGATGAGTACACCAGTAGTTTCGCCTTGCTCGGTGTGGCGGGTATGCTCACAGCTGTATTACACGCACCGCTAGCGGCCTTGTCAGCGGTGATGGAGTTATCGTATAGCCCGGAAATTATTCTCCCCGCTATGCTGGTAATAGTACCCGCCTACGTTACCGCCACCCAGTTTCTCGGCAACCGTTCTATTTTTATTCGTCAGCTCGATTACCAGAATCTCCCCTACGCAGTGACCTCCATTCGTGAAGCGCTGGAAAAGACCGGTGTGCTCGCCGCCATGACCACCGAATACAAATTGTTTCTGGATGCGCCGGAACAGGTTATTGAGAATTACCTGTCCGAAAACCCGACCTACATTGTGGTACAAAAGACCCGCACGGAATTGGATGTAAGCTACAAGCTGGTACAATACGACGTAAGCTTAGACCACAATGCGCATCCATTAAGCTACTTTGCCCTTGAGGGCGTTAGTAGCCAGGCGACATTGCATGAAGTCTATGAAAAACTAAAAAATGGCCGTAATGGTGCGGTATACATTTATGACCAGTCTGAAAAGGAAATTAAAGGTGTAATTACCTGGAACATCCTTCAGACCTTCCTGCTTCGCGTTCAATACTAAACACAGAGACCAAAATGATTTTGTGGTTAAAAGCCCTTCACATCTTTTTTATGGTGGCCTGGTTCGCCGGTATATTCTATCTGCCTCGCCTATTCGTGTATCACGCAGAGGCGACGGAACAAAATGTTCGTGATCAGTTTAAAATTATGGAACGAAGACTCTGGTTCTTTGTCACACCTTTTGCAGTACTCACGCTGGTATTTGGTCTCGCACTCATCCACGTTTACGGTATGGCCTGGTTTAAAGCTTCTGGATGGCTGCACCTAAAACTACTCTTGGTACTTGCCATTTACGGATATCACTTCTATCTATATAAACTGGTAAAGCAATTCGCACGGGATGAAAACACCCGTTCATCGAAGTTTTACCGTTTTTTGAACGAAGCCCCCGTACTCGTTTTATTAAGTATTGTGATCCTTGCGGTGGTAAAGCCGTTTTAAGCTTCAGACAGCGCGGCCAGCTGATTAAAGGAAGTAGTGAGCTGACGTAAATAATTTTGTCCACGGGGAAATGACATGGATGTGAGTAACGAACACCTGAAACTGTTAATAGAGAGAACGGATCAGGCCTTTCAAGCCCTGCTAAAAGAACCTGATTCTGATGAACTCAGTGATGCCTATGAATTAGCGCGCGGCGAACTGAATAATTATGTCAGCTCTGTTCGACATAATATGTCTCAGCGGCAGCGCTAACATTACTTCCCTTCAGCCGGATCATTAGCAGCACCAACAGGTTGCGTAAATGATTCAAACTGATTCGGCAGCACTGCCGAGAGCTCTCCAGCAATAGTCACATATTCTTTCGCCAAAGACGGCAGTTGATCAGCGAGTTTTGGCAAATTTTCTGTTAGCTGTTCCCGTTGGTCCTCAGACCGTTTCTGCAATGCCAACTCTACATTCGCCAATGTTGAAAAGAGCTTGAGGCACCGGGTTAAACGCCGGGCTGGATCTTCACTTTTCTGAACACCTTTGTCCTGCTCGGGATGCTGCTGAGCCAACAACCAGGCATCTTGCCAAACTGGCTCCATCTGGCTGTGCGCACTGAGTAATCCAGTAAGCCATTCAGACAGGGCAAGTCGCTCTGCAACTTCTGCGTTCCATACACATTCATCCGGCACTAACTTTCCACCTTCCCGCATAACCTGCAGTTCCTGCCGTAATCCATCCATTAGCCCTTCGGCAAGTTGATCAAACGGCGTATTGTCTGCTGGCCGACTATCCTGCCTTATTAACCAGGGCATCCAGCTTTCCGGCATAGGAATTTCCGGGCAAGCTGCTACAGCAAAAATAAATCCGCGACAATACATCTGGCTGGGTAACAAACAACTGAATTCAGGCTGGATAAATAATTGCTGAAAGCTTGTGGAGCGCGTTGGCATTAGATGGCAAACCTATGATTGGGAAGCAAGAATGGTTATGCTGACTATCAATACTATAACAATAACATGTAAACAGGGGATGCAGTATGGCTGCAGATAAATCAGGATATATTGTCGCCGCGGCTTTTATCGGACCTGGAACGGTGACCACTGCCAGTATAGCGGGGGCAGACTTTGGCTTTCACTTGGTTTGGGCACTACTTTTTTCTGTCGTCGCCACCATGGTGCTACAAGATATGGCAGCACGGCTCGGGCTGGGTACCGGCCGTGGACTTTCTGATGCCTTACTCACTCTCACCCAAAGCAGACCACTACGCTTTATCGCTGCGGCACTGATCATTTCTGCCATTGGTATTGGCAACGCCGCATACGAATCTGGGAATCTTACCGGTGCCGCCATTGGATTAAATGCGATTGTGGACATAGGCACACCCTCCTGGGCTATTACGCTGGGTGTACTCGCCGCACTGTTGCTTGTTACCGGTAAATATAAGTTGATTGAATCGGTATTGGTTGGCCTTGTCGCGCTAATGGCGCTGGTGTTCATTGTTACCCTGATTTTTGCTTCACCAGACTGGTCGGCGATGGGTAAACAACTTGTGTCGCCACGCCTTGATAGCGATACCATTACCATGGTGCTCGCGCTCATTGGCACCACGATTGTTCCCTACAATCTGTTTCTGCATGCCAGCCTGGTAGCTAACCAGCACAAAGCAACCGAAGACAGCGATATCTTGCAGGCCTGTCGCAGGCAATCCGTTACAGCCATTGGTGCGGGCGGTCTGATTACGCTGGTGATAGTTGCCACCGCCATGACCGCGTTTTATGGCAAGCCTGAAGCACTGGATGCGGGCAACATGGGAACGCAGCTAGCGCCGGTACTTGGCGAGTATGCGCAATGGTTCTTTGCAGCCGGGTTATTTGCAGCCGGACTCACCAGTGCGATTACCGCTCCGCTAGCGGCCGCTTATGCGGTTTGTGGTGCATTAGGTAAAAATACCGACATGAAAGGCGGATTATTCCGTTTAGTCTGGCTAACAGTGATTATCTGCGGTGTGGTAATCGCCAGTATCGGTGTAAAACCGCTGTTGGCCATTCTGTTTGCCCAGGCCACAAACGGGCTCCTGCTGCCCATCATTGCCGTATTCCTGCTGGTCGTTATGAATAAAGGTGCGCTGCCCGCCGCATACAGAAACAGCACGATGAGCAACCTTATCGGTGCTGCAATCGTACTGTTTGTTGTTTGCCTTGGCCTCTACAAACTAGCAAAACTTTTTGTTTAGACAGGCTTGTAGTAAAGCTGGTAAGTGCGGAGCTGGCTATTCTTCCGCAGGAACTGAATCGCCAGCCAATCGTGCAAGAATATCTTCCAGCATACTGCGGCTACAAGCAAAGTTAATGCGGAAGTGATCGGCAGCGTGGAAATCAGCACCAGGCGACGGACCAACGCCCCGGCTTTCAGCCCATTGCTGTACGTTTGGCACATTCAGGCCACTGGCATCAATCCATGCAAGAAATGTGGCTTGTGACTTATGTACTTTCAGGCCAGGGATAGCATTGATCTTTTCCACCAGCAAAGCCTGGTTGCCGCGCAGATATTCCAATAATTCTGCATGCCAGTCATCACACTGGGTAAAGGCCGCCTCTGTAGCCGCCAGCCCCATCAGAGTGACCCATGGCATATGACCGGCTGCAGATTGAACAAACTGCTGACGAAGTTTTCGGTCAGGAATAATCGCAAAGGACGTTCCTAAACCAGCCACATTGAAGGTTTTACTGGCCGCCATCAATGTAATACTGATATCTTTTAAGGCCTCTTCACGGCCTGCTGGAATGTGCTTAACGGACTCGTCCAGAATGAGATCGCAGTGAATTTCATCACTGCACAGTTTCACATCGTTTTGCAGACAGATTTCAGCAACCTTATCAATCTCGGCCTGACTGAGCACACTGCCCACCGGATTCATCGGATTACATAGAATAAGCAGCTTACATTTCGGATCGGCGGCCTGGGTTTCCAGTTCAGCAAAATCGATGGTCGGTCTACCATCAACTACCACCGTGCCAATATCGACTCGCTCCATACCGTTGATCTTGGGGGCTGCTAACAGCGGAGGATAATTAGGTGTCTGTACCATCACCTTGTCACCCGGCTTACAATTGGCCTTAATCGCAATGTTAAAAGCAGGCACAACACCTGGTGTCCACACCAGCCAGTCGGCATCGATTTCCCAGTCATGCTTGTCTTTCAGCCAACGCACCACGGCTTCAATAGCAGTTGTATATCCAGCAGGTAATTCATAGCCCATAATGCCGTGTTCAACCTTGGCGGCCAGTGCATCTAGAATAGCCGGCGCACATCGAAATTCGGTATCTGCAATCCAGGCAGGAATGATGTCCCGCCCTTTATATTTTTGCCACTTGTATGAATAGGTTTCCTGACGGGAAGGCGTATCGTCAAAATTGAAAGGCACGTGAAAATTCCTGTAAAGCAGATTAAAGATAGCGCGCTAATGCGCGTAACCCCTGAAGTAAGGTAACACTACAACGATTAGGACTGGTCTTCAATCCACCAGTTGCTTCACTTTCTGAATAAGATGTTCTGTTTCGAAAGGTTTGGCTAAAAAGGTGGTTGCGCCGCCCTTTTTCGCGGCCATGACTGTATCGCGGGTCGCTTCTCCCGTTAACAGCACAAACGGGGTTTGCAGCCCCTTTTCGCGACAGGCTTTTAACAGTTCCAGGCCATTATACTGCGGCATATTTTGGTCACTAATGATAAGCGATAGATTATCCGGTGATTGGTTAATCAGAAAATCGTAAGCCATTTCACTACGGCTAAACGCTATCACGTTGGCTTGAAGCCCGTCTTCCAGGGCAAAGGTAATGATGTCGAGTGTAATAGTGTCGTCATCGACTACCACAATGGTGTACTTCGCCAAACTAAACTCCGTTTGTTTTTTGTTGAGGATAATTCTTTCTGTAGCGGAAGAAAACTGTGCTTTGGACGAAAAAAAAGCGCCATAAAGGCGCTTTTTTATAATACATCAACTTACACTTACTTTGCACGACCTGCACGTTTACGGTCGTTCTCAGTCAGCAGTTTCTTACGAATACGGATGCTTACCGGTGTAACTTCTACCAGTTCATCGTCATCGATAAATTCCAGCGCCTGCTCAAGAGACATCTTCACAGGTGGAACCAGTGTTTGCGCTTCATCAGTACCTGATGCACGAACGTTTGTCAGCTGCTTACCTTTCAGGGCGTTTACTGTCAGGTCGTTGTCACGGCTGTGAATACCGATGATCATACCTTCATAAACTTCAACACCGTGACCGATGAACAGACGACCGCGTTCCTGCAGGTTAAACAGGGCGTTAGTCAGTGCTTTACCCATTGCGTTTGCAATCAGTACACCGTTCTTACGCTTACCGATAGTACCGCCTTTGTGCGGACCGTAATGGTCGAACGTGTGGTACAACAGACCAGAGCCTGAAGTCATAGTCATAAACTCAGTCTGGAAACCAATCAGACCACGGCTTGGAATAACGAAGTCCATACGGATACGGCCTTTACCATCCGGGTTCATGTCACGCATTTCTGCTTTACGCAGACCAAGCTGTTCCATGATTGAACCCTGGTGCTCGTCTTCACAGTCGATAGTCAGCGTTTCAAACGGTTCCTGCAGCTCGCCGTCTACTTCTTTCAGGATTACTTCCGGACGTGATACTGCCAGCTCGTAACCTTCACGACGCATATTTTCAATCAGGATACCTAAGTGCAGTTCACCACGGCCTGATACGCGGAATTTATCCGGGTCAGCCGTTTCTTCAACACGCAGTGCTACGTTGTGTACCAGCTCGTCTTGCAGACGCTCAAGGATGTTACGTGACGTCACGTACTTACCTTCTTTACCAGCAAACGGAGACGTGTTTACCTGGAAGGTCATGGTTACTGTTGGTTCATCAACAGTCAGCGGCGGTAACGCTTCAACCGTGTTTACATCACACACGGTGTCAGAGATTTTCAGTTCGCCCAGACCGGTGATTGCGATGATGTCGCCCGCACTTGCAGATTCAACTTCGTGACGCTCAAGGCCTAAATAACCCAGCACCTGACCGACTTTACCGTTACGCTTCTTACCGTCGGCACCAACAACAGTCACCTGTTGGTTCATCTTCACGCTACCGCGCTTAACACGGCCAACACCGATAACACCTACATAAGAGTTATAGTCCAGCTGAGAAATCTGCATCTGGAATGCACCGGCAGGGTCTGCATTTGGCGCTTCAACCTGATCCACGATTAACTGGAACAGTGGCGTCATGTCTTCGCCTTTGGTGTCTGCATCCATTGATGCCCAACCGTTTAGAGCTGATGCATAAATAACCTGGAAGTCTAACTGTTCGTCAGTCGCACCTAAGTTATCGAACAGGTCGAATACCTGATCCATTACCCAATCAGGGCGAGCACCAGGCTTATCGATTTTGTTGATAACAACGATTGGCTTCAGGCCCTGAGCAAACGCTTTCTGGGTTACGAAGCGAGTTTGAGGCATAGGACCTTCCTGCGCATCAACCAGCAGCAGTACAGAGTCAGCCATCGACATTACACGCTCTACCTCACCACCGAAGTCGGCGTGTCCAGGAGTGTCAACGATGTTGATGCGGTAATCATTCCAATTAATGGCGGTGTTTTTCGCCAGGATGGTAATACCACGCTCTTTCTCGATGTCGTTAGAGTCCATTACCCGTTCCTGGGCTTCGCCACGGCTTTCCAGCGTACCGGATTGCTGTAATAGTTTGTCAACCAGAGTCGTTTTACCATGGTCAACGTGCGCGATAATCGCGATATTGCGTAATTTATTAATATCAGTGGTCATTGGGTCAAAGCCTTGGAAATCAGCGTTGCAGATGGTTGGAAAACATCAGGCAGATTTGATTGCTAAAACGGAATAGTAAAATGTGCGCGGATTGTACAGAAAATCCCTGCGCATTGCGCAGTTTTTTTTAGTTTTCTTTATGACATTTTCACGAAAGCGATTCGGATCTAAATTATTCCGATGTTTTATCGTTACGGGTACTAGTATCCGCGATTGCTTTGTTCTAGTCTAGTTGCGGTTCTGTTCATCATCAAATAACTGTTCTTATTTACGTGTTCTCCCGTCTTCATTTATTTACATCCCGTTGTGAAGGTTGTCGGTAAAACACAAGTTTTGACAGGGGTGATGTCACAGAACAGGTTGAAATGATGAAGCGCCACAATTGCACCAAAACAGAACCATTTCGCACCATAACGGTGCATTTGCATTTGTGAATTTATCTGCTACGCCCTGCTAAGCCGCATTCTGGTGCTTAACTACAGCTGGCATGAAAATAGCTTCAGAAATTCCCAATTATTTTGGAGTGAAATTGTTCATTCCACTTTTTAGTATAATAATCCGGAGGACACGATGTCAGTAGAAAAGGCATTAGAGCTCATCAAAGAAAGCGAAGCAAAATTCGTAGATTTACGCTTTACCGACACTAAAGGTAAAGAGCAACACGTTTCGATTCCTGCAGGTTTAATCGACGATGAGTTCTTCGAAGAAGGTAAAATGTTTGATGGTTCTTCAATTTCTGGTTGGAAACACATCAACGAATCAGACATGATCCTGATGCCAGATGCAGAATCTGTTGTTGTTGACCCGTTTGCTGAAGAAACGCAAGTTAACATCCGTTGTGACATCGTAGAGCCAGCGACTATGGAAGGTTACGACCGTGACCCTCGCTCTGTAGCACGCCGCGCTGAAGAGTTTCTGAAGTCTACTGGTATCGGTGACACTGCATTCTTCGGTCCTGAGCCAGAATTCTTCCTGTTCGACGACGTTAAATTCCACACTGATATGGCGGGTTCTTTCTTCAAGATCGATTCTGCTGAAGCAAAATGGAATTCAGGCGCAGACTTCGAAGGTGGTAACCTTGCTCACCGTCCAGGCGTGAAAGGCGGTTACTTCCCAGTTCCTCCAGTAGATTCTGCACACGATATCCGTGGTGCAATGTGTCTGGTAATGGAAGAAATGGGTCTGGTAGTTGAAGCTCACCACCACGAAGTTGCAACTGCTGGTCAGAACGAAATCGCTTGTGCTTTCAACACGCTGGTTAAAAAAGCTGACGAAGTTCAAATCTATAAGTATGTTGTTCACAACGTGGCAAATGCATACGGTCAGTCTGCGACCTTCATGCCTAAGCCTCTGGTTGGCGACAACGGTTCTGGTATGCACGTTCACCAATCAATCGCTAAAGATGGCAAAAACATCTTCGCGGGTGACAAGTACGCTGGTATGTCTGAAGAAGCACTGTACTACATCGGCGGTATCATTAAGCACGCTCGCGCGATCAATGCTTTCACTAACGCTTCTACTAACTCTTACAAGCGTCTGGTACCAGGCTTCGAAGCACCGGTAATGCTGGCATACTCTGCACGTAACCGTTCTGCTTCAATCCGTATTCCTTACGTAACTAGCGATAAAGCGCGTCGTATCGAAGTACGTTTCCCTGACCCAACGGGTAACCCTTACCTGGGCTTCACTGCAATGCTGATGGCTGGTCTTGACGGTATCATCAACAAGATCCACCCTGGCGATTCAATGGATAAAGATCTGTACGATCTGCCTCCTGAAGAAGCTGCAGAAATCCCAACTGTTGCTAGCTCACTGGAAATGGCTCTGGAAGCGCTGGACAACGACCGTGAATTCCTGAAAGCCGGTGGCGTTATGACCGACGACATGATCGATGCATACATCGGCCTGAAGTCAGAAGAAGTAACTACCCTGAACATGTCTACTCACCCTGTTGAGTTTGACATGTACTACAGCGTGTAATTACACACCTGAAGTTACAGAATTAGAAGAAGCCCGCATCAGCGGGCTTTTTTTTGTTCACAGCTTTGGCTAGACTGAACCAAGACTTTACCAGGACGTATTCGCCATGAAATATTTTGTAATGCTGTTATTGCTGTCGGCGCAGACTGCCAGCGCGCAGACCATTTATAAAATAGTCAAAAAAGATGGCACCGTACTTTACACTGATGTGCCTCAAGACGGCGCAGAAGCATTGGAGCTGGCGGGAAACACCGACAATGTGGCAACCAGCTTACCCGTACCTGATGTGCAAGTTCCCCCAAAGGAAGCACCTAAACCTAACTATCAGGTCACCATCACGTCGCCACAACCTGAAGCCACCATTCGTGATAATCAAGGCAACTTTTCCATTTCAGCTTCTACCACACCTACGTTTAAAGGTCGCTATCGTTTGACCTTCGACGGCCAGGCGCTGCGTATGAACAGCAGTGGCCAATTCAGGCTCACCGGCATCAATCGAGGCGCCCATACTTATCATATCGATATTATTGATAATACAGGCAAGACTCTTGCATCTTCCCCTCAACAGACGCTTTATCTACACCAGGCATCGGTGCTGATAAATACTAACTAGCGTTCTATGCTGGCGCAGCCAGCGCACCATGCGGGTTCAACGTAATTATTTTTTTAACCGTGCCTGCACCTTTTGATAACGATAAACTATAATGCACCACAAAGGTGCAATGAAAGGATTGGTCGGCCATGTTAGCCACCGAATATGAAACTAGCCATTTATTAAACACCCTCAACACTGCGCTGGTGATGGTGAATGAAAAGCTGCAAATCGTTTATACGAATCACGCCGGTGAAGCCCTATTTGAAACCGGTTTTAAGCAGTTGTGTGGTCACAAGCTCTCTGATTTCTTCGCACCCAATGCCATTAATGATGCCCGATTGCGTGCAGCCATTCGCAAAGGGGAAGACTTCACAGAAAATGATTTTCGCTTGTGCTTTAAAGATGGTCGAAATGTACTGTCTGACCTCACCGTTACTAATTTGAATACTGAGCACGGTCCGGCGCTGATGTTTGAAGTGCGCCGGATCGATCAGCAGCGTCGTATCTCCCGTGAAAATCAGCAAAATGCCCAACACGACGCCGCGCGAGAACTCATTCGAGGCCTCGCCCATGAAATTAAAAATCCCTTGGGGGGCATTCGTGGTGCAGCCCAGCTATTAGAAAAAGAACTGACAAACCCCGATCACACCGAATTCACGCAAATGATTGTTGAGCAATCAGACCGGTTACGTAACCTGGTCGACCGCTTGCTTGGCCCTAATTCTTTGCCGCGGTTGGAATGGAGCAACTTGCACCAGGCACTTGAAAAAGTGCGAAGTCTGATGAAGATGGATTCCGATAATCCCATCACCATTATTCGTGATTACGACCCAAGCATTCCCGACCTGATGGTCGACCAGGATATGGTGCAGCAGTCGGTTCTGAATATTTTGCGCAACAGCGTTCAGGCACTTACCGAGGCGAAAACTCCGCAGCCGCAGATTCGCCTGGTCACCCGGGTCGACCGGCAAATGACCATCTTAGGAAAACGCCATTCTCTGGTTGCGAAAATTCAGATTATCGATAACGGTCCAGGCATTCCCCCAGACATAAAAGACACGCTGTTTTATCCCATGGTAAGCAGTAAACAGAACGGCAGTGGCCTTGGCTTGTCTATCGCACAAACTTTAATTAACCATCATGGCGGAAAAATCGAAGTGGACAGTCATCCTGGTCGCACCGAATTCACGCTATACCTCCCAGTTCCCAAAAAGGAGTCGGAACATGAATAACGAGTCCGTTTGGATAGTAGACGACGATAGCTCCATTCGATGGGTTTTGCAGAAAGCCTTGCAAGCCGCAAATATCGCTTGTCTGAGTTTTGAAAATCCTGAAGATTTGCTGCTGCAGTTGCAGAGCGGCCAAAGTCCAGAGGTCATCGTATCTGACATCCGCATGCCACAGATGGATGGTATGACACTGCTTCGTGAAGTGCACGACGTTGACCCACTCATCCCGGTTATCATCATGACGGCCCACTCCGACCTGGATAGTGCAGTAAATGCTTATCAGAGTGGTGCATTCGAATATTTACCCAAGCCTTTTGATATCGATGAGGCTGTTACGCTGACTCAGCGTGCTATTGCCCATGCTCGCGAGCAAAGCCGTCAAAATCAGGCTCCTCAGGACGAGGTTGTCACTGAAATTATTGGCGAAGCACCGGCCATGCAGGAAGTTTTCCGTGCAATAGGCCGTTTATCCCGTTCATCTATCAGCGTGTTAATTAATGGCCAATCTGGTACAGGTAAAGAACTGGTTGCCCATGCGTTGCACCGCCATAGCCCTCGTGCTGCCAATCCATTTATCGCCTTAAACATGGCGGCGATTCCAGCAGACCTGGTGGAATCTGAATTGTTCGGTCATGAGAAAGGTGCATTTACCGGTGCCCAGGCGGCACGTCAGGGACGCTTCGAACAAGCCGACGGCGGTACGCTGTTTCTTGATGAAATTGGTGATATGCCCTTAGACGTGCAAACCCGTTTGCTCCGGGTATTGGCAGATGGTCAGTTTTATCGCGTAGGCGGGCACCAGTCGGTATCAGTTGACGTTCGCATCATTGCCGCGACTCACCAAAACTTAGAAAAGCGCGTGGCTGAGGGTAAATTCCGTGAAGATTTATTCCACCGTCTGAATGTCATTCGTATTCATATTCCGTCGCTCAACGAACGACGTGAAGACATTCCGCTATTGGCTCGCCACTTCCTCCGTCGGGCAGCGAAAGAGCTTGATGTAGAAGCCAAAATCTTAAGCAAAGAAGCCGAGAAAGTGATGACTCAGCTTGCCTGGCCAGGTAACGTGCGCCAATTGGAAAACGTCTGTCGTTGGCTAACCGTAATGGCAAGCGGCCAGGAAGTGCTACCCAATGATCTGCCACCAGAAATTCACTCTGAGGGCACCGCTGAGAAAGGCACCACGGCAGCGATTGGCGAATGGCCGGAATTGTTGGCTAAATGGACTGATGCCCAATTGCGTGACGGTCATTTCAACATTCTGAACGATGCCATGCTTACGTTTGAGAAAATCATGCTGGAGCGTGCGCTGAGTTATACCCACGGTCACAAGCAAGATGCAGCCAAACGTTTAGGTTGGGGGCGAAACACCCTCACCCGCAAGCTGAAAGAACTGGACGTAAACGGCTAATACAGAAACCAGAGACGAAAAAAAAAGCCCGCAGCAAATACATGCTGCGGGCTTTTTTGTATAGTCACTTTTTGATGCCGTGTTTTTCTGTTGCAGTCTTCGGCGGTATTACTTGGTTAACAGACTCGTCATCACCTGGTTGAAATGCCGCACCCATTTCGCACTGAACTGCCCTTTCGCCATGCGATTAATCTCGATAACCGCGTCTTTCTTCGGCATTCTATTTTCCTGATTATGCGACCGCGCATGCGTCATCGCATCGTAGGTATCCAGAATTGCCAGCAACTTGGCCCCATCACAAATATCGTCTTCTTTTAATCCTAACGGATAACCACTGCCGTCTACACGCTCATGATGCTGCATCACTATTTTACGGGCGTGGTCCCATTGATCCAAATGCTCCAGCAGTCGCGAGCTTTTATACACATGAGATCGCATTAAATTAAATTCTGAATCGCTGTAGGGCTCGGTCTTGTTGAGCAAATGAAGTGGCATAAATGCCATGCCAAAATCGTGTACGTAGCAGGCCACAGACAACTGCTCATCGTCAATAGGATTACCCGCGGCATGGTTGACATACAATGCTAACTTGGCGATGCGATCTCCCCGCCCTGCCCAATAGTTCGAGCGGTGCTCAATGGTTTGCATCAAATCACGGAAGAACAGCATGTCTTCACGTTTTTCTTTGCTAACCGTTTTAAGAATTCCCGTATTCGCTACCGTAGCGGGTGCTTTCGCAGCACTTGGCTTATCCTCAACAACAGCTTCTTCCGGTTGTTCAGAAGCGATATCGAGATCAGGATTAAGCAGTAATACCGCATCAGCCAGGAGTTTGTCGTGTTCAGCTAAATTTTCAGGTGTGACTCGCGTTATCGCCAGTACCAGTTGCTCATGAAGGTGGTCGTCGTATTCGGCTTTGCCATCGCTCATCACTTCCATAACGAAGCTTTTCACCCGGTCCATCGTAAGCAATACCAGATCGCTCATAATACTGGTGTAGTTAACCTGCCCTTTACGCAGGTAGTCTAGCAAATCTTCGACGTGCTGTAACAGCGGAATCATCGGCCCGAAGTTTACCAGCCCAAGATCCCCCTTGATGGTATGAATCGAGCGAAACAGGCTTCTCTGCAACTCGTTATCTTCCGGACGCAACTCAAGTTCAATAAGCGTTTGCTCACTGGACTCGTATAACTCGTTAATCTCCTCCATGAGATCACTTAAGATATCTTCCTCTAGCTCTTCCGGTGTGAACGTCTGCATTTTATCTCTGTGTAGAATTAAACCCTTACTTAATTTATATCACCACAATAGCAGTTTCGCTAATTCCACTCGCTAGACTTTTGGATAAGTGACCGCTTGATTAAGCAAACTCAACGATAAAATCACTGATCGGATAACTGAAGCCTGCACGATCCCGTATACTTCGCCGCAAAATTATAAAACAGGAAAAATCGTGTTAGCTATTCTTCGCGTCATCGCGCTTTTAATCGGCTTTGTGTTGGTTAATCTGGTTGTCTTTGTTGTCTGTGTGCTGCGCCCATTTCATAAAAACAACGTTCATTTCGGCGGTAATGCCTACGCGCTTCTGTCTCGCATTGTCGGACTAAAAGTGATTGTCAGAAAAAGTGAAGAAGTGAAAGCTGATACACCCTACGTGTTCATCGCTAATCACCAGAACAGCTACGACATCATTACCATTTGTAAAGCCGCACTGCCTGGGGTCGTGACCATTGGTAAGAAAAGTCTGAAATGGATCCCACTATTCGGCCAGATTTACTGGCTGTCTGGTAACATCATGATCGACCGTAAAAACAGCGGCAAGGCGCGGGATACCCTTAAAATTGCGGGTGAGAAAATTCGCAGTAAAGGTACCTCGGTGTGGGTATTTCCAGAAGGAACACGAAGCTACGGCCGCGGTATTTTACCGTTTAAAAGTGGCGCATTCTGGTTGGCCAAAGCCGTGAAGGTGCCGATTGTGATGGTTACGGCCAGTAGTACTCACGATAAAGTGAAGTGGAATCGTTGGAATAACGGTGTCGTACTGGTGGATATCGACGCGCCCGTTGAGATGGGGCCAGAACATTCAGCGAAAGGCTGGACTGAGCATTTCGAGCAGCAGATGAAAGAAAAACTCATCGCGCTGGATCAGGAAGTGGCGCAAATTGAATCCGCAAAGAGATAGCATCCTGACGCAGGGTTAATTACACTAGCGCTAATTTACTTGTTGAGAGAAAACATGAATCAGTTTGACGAGCGCGAAGAATGGTACGAGTTTAACCAGGAGACCATCGAGGCACTGCTGGAAGATGGTAGTCAGGCCGATGCCGTTTACACCATTGAGCATCACTTAGCTTCCAGTGATTTTGATATTCTGGAAAAAGCAGCGGTAGACGCATTCAAAGCAGGGTTTGAAGTGTCTGATGCGGAAGAACTGATGCTCGATGACGGCGGCACCATTTTCTGTTTCGATGCCATTGTAGAACGAAAGCTCGATCAAGATGCCCTGAACAACGACTCTGATACGTTGCTGAAAATTGCCGATAAGCACAATGTGCACTACGACGGTTGGGGCACTTACTTCATGCCCCGCGAAGGCGAGCACGAGCTCAACGATTAATCCTTCGCATAATCAGTACACGCCTAAACCGACTTATTTAGTCGGTTTTTTATTGTCTGGTGAGCGACAGAGTGTGAATTAACAGTCCGGCATCACCGGGCTCACCATGGCCGGGTAAAACAAGGGTGGCAGCGTTCCCGTAACGGGCCAGCACCTTTTGCACTGACGGTCCCCACTGCTGTAAATCCGCATCGCCAGTATAACCCAGCGTTTGCGTTTCAGCGCCGCGGATAAGGCACCCGCCGACAAGAATATTGGCTTCTTCTAGCCAAACTACACTGTTATCTGCTGCATGGCCCTTACCGGGATAAAACACTTCGATGCCAGGAGCCAGTACAAAAACCTCTTCGGTAATACTGTGCGATGCCAACGGTCGCTGATTGTGCTGAAGGAATTCGTTCGTCATTGCCGATGCATACGTCGCCACAGCATTTTCGTTGAGCACGCCGATCCCGGCTGTTCTGTCTTCATGCCAATGACTTGAGAATGACTGGGTTACCGGCATTCCCCGCGCTTTCGCCCACGTCAATAGTTGTCGTGTTTCTTCCGGCGTCCACGGCGTATCAATTATACTGCTGCCTTGCTCAGACAAAACAATCACACCGTTTGATTCAACCAACCCGAAACCTTCCACCGCCTTGTAGGAAACATGAAGCCACACGTTGTCAGACAGCTGCTTGAGCTGCATTCCCCCCGTTGCCTTGGCCGCTGCAGGCAGATGAGTTGCACATAAGATAAGGCTACAGAACAGATATTTTGCTAGTTGCAATGGACGCTCGCTTTTAATCACAAGGAGAATTATTCAACTGTTATATCAGTGATAGTACCCAGCCCGCCATGCTTTTCTGAACGGTTCGGTTAAGGGTTGTTTCAGCATTCGTTCAGCTTCAGAACGCCAGACTGTAAAGCATAGTCAGGCACACATGAGAGGAAAGATGATGCTGAAACTAACGAACCGGATTGTAAAAATGCCTTTGGCCACCTTGGTTACTTTAAGTGCCCTACTCGCCGCGCCCGCCTTTGCCGAGTCACAGGAACGTGTCAGCAATGCAAAGGAGTTTCAATTTGGCGAAGCCCATGTTCCTGTTGATGACAAGAAGCTGATAAAAAACCAATCTCTATCTTCGACTGCCAGCGTGACTAAAAGCAGTAAGAAGCGCAGCGCCATCACCTCTGTGGTTAATTCTGACTTCTGGATATATGACGCCTGGATAGAAACCTACAACGATACGGATTACGACGGGTATGCATCGACATTGAGTGTACATATTGATGTCGACACTATTTACGGTGAAGCGCCGGTTTTTGCGGTATTGTATTTAGGTGACGCCGAACAATTTTATGAAGTCCATGACTCTTCGGTTTTCTATATTTATGGCGACAGCACTACCGATGAATTCGTGATCGAGACCGACCTGATTTCTGGCTACCGGCCTTTTGATTATGACATCATGATTGAGATTTATGACGCGACGACTAATGAGCTGGTGGCCATTGCCGATCACACCACAGATGCAGACCTTTCCTATGTGCCTCTGGAAAGTGACAACTACGATGTGGTGATTGTGGAACAAGAAACCGTGGTTGAAGTCAGGGAGTATGGCGGCGCCCTCTATTGGCCCATTCTCACGGGCTTATTTGGCCTGGCACTATGGCGCAGAATGCGCCCTTAAACAAAACCATAAATATAAAAGACCGGCTTCGTCCAGTCTTTTGCTGTACATTGGCGAAATACGGGTTTAGGTGTCACAATTAAATACTTCTGGAACAAATGTTGTCGCTATGGAAAATGCACAGAAAACACTGAATCGCAGACGGGTGCTCAAAGGGGCATTAGCCACCTGGCTTACTGCAGGTTCCACACCATTCGCTATTGGCCGGGAAAAGCCCGTTTTGCGCGTTCTGGGTACGCATGTCACCCTACAAGAAGCCATCCGACAACAAGCGGAGCAAGATTTAGGTATTCGTATTAAATTTGAGCCCGGCGGCAGTGCCATTGTGCTTCAGAAAGCATCGATGAACCCTTCTGGTTTCGACCTTTATGAACAATGGTCGAACAGTATTAATGTGCTGTGGCGGGCCAACGCTATTCAGGCCATCGATAAACGCAAACTGACTTACTGGGATGAAATCAATAACCTGACGAAAACCGGCAAGGTCACCGCAGATGCCAAGATAGGCGCCGGCGATGCGCCACACAAAATTATCAACGTGCAGGAAGACGGAACGCTTTCTGACAAACATACCAATAACATCAGCTTTTTACCCTACGTGCACAATGTGGATTCCTTCGGCTACCTTAGCGAGGAAGTTCCGGCAGATCTCGACGTGAATAACGAAAGCTGGGGATGGTTGCTCGATTCCAGATACAGTGGCAAGGTGGGCATTGTTAACGACCCGACCATTGGGCTGTTTGATCTGGCATTGGCGGCGCAAGCTAAGGGCTTTATGCGGTTTGAAAATATCGGTGCAATCACGCATGCTGAACTTGATAAGCTATTCGGCTTACTCATCGAGTTAAAACAGCTACAGCATTTCAGTGGTTTCTGGACATCGGTACCAGAGTCAGTGCACTTCATGCGTTCAAAGCGGGTGCTGATTGAAAGCATGTTTTCACCGGCAGTGTCTGATCTTAACGGTCAAAACATACCGGTTAAATTTGCGGCGCCCCGAGAGGGCTATCGTGGTTGGCACGGCGTGATGTGTTTGTCTTCTGCCACCCATGGTCGTGTTAAAGATGTGGCCTACGAATATATGAACTGGTGGCTTTCCGGTTGGCCAGGCGCGTTTATTGCCCGTCAGGGATATTATATTTCTAATCCGCAGCGCTCTAAACCACTACTCTCTCAATCTGAATGGGATTACTGGTATGAAGGAAAACCAGCTTCCGAAGCCTTAAGCGGGCCAGATGGCAAAGTGTCAGTTCAACCGGGGCAGCAACGTTCGGGCGGTAGTTACGAAGACAGGTTTAGTCATGTTGCTGTATGGAATACCGTTATGCCGACTTACGAATACAGTCTGCAAAAATGGTATGAATTCATTACTTCTTAGTGGTCGATAACACTTTATGTTTCATTCAATTCGCATTCAATTAATTGCCGTCCTGCTCCTCATGAGTGCGCTTGTTCTAGTGCAGGGCTTTTTAAGTCGTGCCAACGAGCAAACGTTAACCGAAGGCATGACGAATACGCGCCAGGCGGTTATTGATGTAGGCATAGTTGGCGAACTTGAAAGAGATGTCGTCGATTTACAGCGCAATGTACTCATCTTTAAAGAGATGACCAGCGCCTCTGCGGTAACGCGATTCGAGCGGTTAATGATTTCAATCACGGAAAAGTTGAATGTTCTGGAAAGCTCATCCATCGCAGCCACGTTTAATGACAACGGTGACGATATTTTGCAGCGCATGCGCGAGCACCTTGTCGCCTACAAAGAAAATTTTCACACCGTGGTTGATGACAGGCACCAACGGGATCAGTTAATCGAGTCTGGCTCACTTATCATTAGTAATGAAATCGATGCTCTGCTTCAAACGGCGGCAGAAAAACAACACCTGTCGACCGGTAAAATTAACCAACTGCGTATACAAATCATTGCGTTGGAAAATACCATTTTACGTTACCTGCTTGAGCCCAGCCTGGACACTATTCAGGATTTTCGGGATTCGCTGGTGTCTGTGTACGCGTCACTGGAAAACGAAAGTACCGAAAGCGCCGTTGCGATCAAAGCGCAAATTGAAGGGCTTGAAGAACGCTTCCTGCAACTCACTCAGATCACCCAGAATAATTTGTTTCTGGTGAATGTGGTGATGGCAGGTTCAGCCAACGAATTTCTCTATCTAAGTCGGGAGCTCGCCAGTCACGTAAGTGCGCAAACCAATATTATTAACCGGAATGCGCAAAATGCCGCAATAAGCGCCAGATTGAACGGCGAAATCTACCTGGTGATTGCCATCGTTTTAGCATTTGGTTTTGCGATATTCACCGTGAAACGGGTACTGACTCCCATCCGAAATATTACAGGTGTATTTAACGAGTTGGCTAACGGTAAAGAAATTGAAGCCTTACCGAACCTGGAGCGCCGGGATGAAATTGGCAAACTGACCCGGGCAGCCTCCGTGTTCAAAGACAAAAACGCGCAAACCCGTTCACTCCTTAAAAACGCGCAGGAACTCAACGTGCAACAGGAAGCGTTGAACAAAGAGCTTGCCGAATCGAAGCGTAAAGCAGAACGGGCCACGGCCTCGAAGAGTATCTTCCTGGCGAACATGAGCCATGAAATACGCACGCCGCTGAACGGTATTATTGGGTTGCTGGAACTGGCACACCAACAACCTATGTCAGCCATGCTCAAGGACTATCTTGATAAAGCCTCCTATTCCAGTCAGATCCTGGTAAGCGTGATCAACGATATTCTCGATTTCTCGAAAATTGAAGCAGGAAAACTGGAGCTGGAAAATGTCAGTTTCTCACTGCATTCAGTTCTCGATAATCTGCTGGCGGTGGTGAGTCTTCGCGCCCAGGAGAAGAACCTCAGCGTACGTCTGGAAGTAGACCCTTCCCTGCCCACCAGAATCGTAGGCGATCCGCTGAGGCTGTCTCAGATCTTAATGAATATCTGTACCAATGCAGTGAAATTCACCCAACAGGGTTCGGTTAACGTGTTCATTAAAGGCATGATAAATCAGTTGGGTGACAAAGTGGTATTGCGCATCAAAGTCACAGACACGGGCATAGGCATGTCGCAAGCCCAGGTAGACAGAATTTTTCAGCCGTTTACCCAGGCCGATGATTCGACAAACCGCAAATTCGGCGGTTCCGGGTTAGGACTCACCATCGTTAAACAGCTAACGGAATTGATGGCCGGCAAGCTGAAAGTATCATCAGAGCCTAACAAAGGGTCGACATTCGTTATTACCATTCCCATGTCTATCCAGAACCAACAACGAGGTATTCTGGCCGATGTGCCGGAATTGCCGTTAGGTAGCAGCTATTATTCCGATCGCCCCTTATTACCCAGGAGCTATTTCGAGCTGTTAAAACTGAGAACAGCCAAACAGCCGCTACGTGCACTCAAAAGTGACGTTGGTGTTCCAGCCTCGTTATTGGTTGAAATCGACAGCTACGCAGAGTTTAAATCGTTACTGCCGCAGCTTACGCTCTATGAGCGCCAGGGGATCCCTGTGGGGATCATCATGGAAACACAAACCGGGCAGTTGCAGGAGAAAATACAAAGTCAGTGGCAAGGCCCCATTCTTCTGCACCCCTTTACGCCAGGACAATTCATTGTTTTTATTTGTGCATTGGCAGGTGTAGAAAGCAAAGTGTACAGCAAGGACGTTTCGGAAGAATCGACCCTACTGGAAGGACACATCTTGCTGGTTGAAGACAATAACATTAACCAGGTTGTTACCGGTGAAATGCTGTCGTCGTTAGGCCTCACCTTTGACATTGCGGAAGATGGCTTGCAAGCCGTAACCAAAATCAGCAATGCGCCGGTATATGATCTTGTATTAATGGACGTGCAGATGCCGGTTATGGACGGTTATGAAGCAACCCGGAGAATACGGGAGAAAGGGTTGAATGAACTGCCCATTATCGGCTTGTCGGCGAATGCGATGAAAGAAGACCATTCTCAGGCGCTGGAAAACGGTATGACCGACTATTTAACCAAACCGCTTAAGCGAGGCAGGTTATCGGAAATGCTTAAACGTTACCTGCACACTGAGTCCACTGAACGAATGCTGCGTTCAAACCGCCGGTAATGTAAGCAGCCTATGCCTAGCTAGTGTAAAGGCATAAAAAAAGGAGCGTTGTGATACGCTCCTTTTTCATTTGTCGCCAGACTGAGATTACAGCGCGCTAATGGTTGCGTGTTGCTCTTTCAGTTTTGCCAATGCTGTTTCAGCTTCTTCCAGCTTGCTACGCTCTTTGGCGATAACCGCTTCAGGAGCACTGTTAACGAATTTCTCATTAGACAGTTTACCGTTGGCACGGGCCACATCCTGCTCGGCCTTACCCATTGCCTTGGCAATACGGGCAAGTTCGGCATCTTTATCAATCAAGCCTGCCATAGGGATAAGAATTTCCATCTCCCCCACTAACGCGGTAGCACTCGCTGGCGCCTGTTCACCGGCTTTCAGCGTGGTGATGGACTCCAGTTTCGCCAGCTTATCGATAAATGGAGCAGCTAAGTCCAGGCGTTCCTGATCTTGTTCACTCACATTACGCAGAATAGCGTTCAGCGGCTTGTTAGGAGAAATGTCCATCTCACCACGAATATTACGAATACCAATGATGAAACGCTTCAGCCACTCGATGTCGGCCAGTACCTTGTCGTTCTCACGCTCCGCTTTCACTTCAGGGAAAGACTGGATCATGATGCTGGTTTCACCTTCTTTCACACCGGCATCACTCAGCGGTGCAACACGCTGCCAGATGGTATCGGTGATGAACGGCATTAATGGGTGCAGCAGACGCAGTAACTGTTCAAGCACGTTGATTAGCGTATGACGTGTTCCGCGCTTTTCAGCATCAGTAGACGCATCGCTGTTCAACACCGGCTTGGTCAGCTCCAGATACCAATCACAGAACTGGTTCCAGGTGAACTCATACACGGTTTGCGCGGCAATATCGAAACGGTAATCAGCCAGCGCCGATTCAAACTCTTTCAGGGTTTTCTGGAACTGTGCCCAAATCCACTGATCCGCCAGACTCAGCACCAGTTCACCGCCATCGCGGCCCGTATCTTCGGTTTCGGTATTCATCAGCACAAAGCGTGATGCGTTCCAAATCTTGTTACAGAAGTTACGGTAACCTTCCACACGGCTCATATCGAAGTTGATATCGCGGCTGGTTGATGCCATGGCTGCGAAAGTAAATCGCAGGGCATCGGTACCATAAGCATTAATACCATCAGCAAACTGCTTGCGGGTATTCTTCTCAATCTTTTTAGCCAGTTGCGGCTGCATCATGCCTGATGTGCGCTTGCTAACCAAAGATTCCAGATCGATACCGTCAATCAGATCGATTGGGTCCAGTACGTTCCCCTTCGACTTCGACATCTTATCGCCGTTTTCATCACGGATAAGACCGGTGATGTAGATATCTTTGAACGGAATTTTGCCGGTGAATTTCTTCGTCATCATGATCATTCTGGCTACCCAGAAGAAAATAATATCGAAACCCGTTACCAGCACAGACGAAGGTACAAACGTATCCAGCTCTGGCGTTTCTTCCGGCCAGCCCATGGTCGCGAACGGCCACAGTGCAGAGGAGAACCAGGTATCCAGCACGTCGTTGTCTTGCTTCAGTTCAACGGCTTCTTCGAGCTTGTAACGACTGCGTACTTCCGCTTCGTCACGACCCACGAATACGTTACCTTCGTTGTCGTACCAGGCCGGAATACGATGTCCCCACCACAACTGACGAGAAATACACCAGTCTTGGATGTTGTTCATCCACTGGTAGTAGGTTTTATTCCAGTTCTCAGGAATAAAGCGGATTTCGCCACTTTCTACCGCTTCAACCGCAGGTTTAGCCAGCGATTCTACTGCCACATACCATTGATCGGTCAGGTACGGTTCGATAACCGCACCGGTGCGATCGCCACGTGGTACTTTCAGTTTATGATCAACCACTTTAACCAGCAGGCCTTCGGCGTCCAGATCAGCAACGATTTGCTTACGGGCATCGAAACGGTCCAGACCGCGATAGGCTTCTGGTGCTTCGTTGTTGATTTTCGCATCGTCGGTGAACAGGTTGATCATTGGCAGGCTGTGACGCTTACCCATGTCGTAGTCGTTAAAATCGTGCGCCGGGGTGATTTTCACACAGCCGGTACCAAATTCAGGATCGACATAATCATCAGCGATGATAGGGATAAGACGGCCAGTGATTGGCAAACGAATATCTTTGCCGATGAAGGCCTGATAACGCTCGTCGTCAGGATGAACGGCAACGGCAGTATCGCCCAGCATGGTTTCAGGACGGGTAGTCGCTACGACCAACTCGCCAGACCCATCCGCCAGCGGATAGCGCATATGCCACATGTGGCCGGCTTCTTCTTCGTTCAGTACTTCAAGGTCGGAAACCGCGGTGTGCAGCACCGGGTCCCAGTTAACCAAGCGCTTACCACGATAAATCAGGCCTTCGTCATGCAAGCGAACGAATACCTCTGTTACCGCTTTGGACAGATTGTCGTCCATGGTGAATACTTCGCGGTCCCAGTCGGTAGACGTGCCCAGACGGCGCATCTGACGGGTAATCGTGCCGCCAGACTCTTCTTTCCATTCCCAAATTTTGTCGATAAAGGCTTCACGGCCTAAATCGTGGCGTGTCTTGCCTTCTGCATTCAAACGACGCTCTACCACCATCTGCGTGGCGATACCGGCGTGGTCGGTGCCTACCTGCCATAAAGTGTTGTCACCTTTCATGCGATGATAACGGGTTAACGCATCCATGATAGTTTGCTGGAAGCCGTGGCCCATGTGCAGACTGCCGGTTACGTTTGGTGGTGGCAGTAAAATACAATAAGGGTCACCGTGTCCTGTTGGCTTGAAATAGCCTGCTGCTTCCCATTTTTCGTAGCATTGCTGCTCAATGGATTGCGGTTCGAAGGTTTTTTCCATTACTTACTCTCAACTGTCAGCAGATTTAAACTGTAATTGGCAGCCAGCCTGCTGATACTGTTTATAGCGAACCCGCGCCGCCTGTTTGGCGTCATCCGCCACCGGCACGAAGTCATAAATGGTTTGATAAGAACGGGGCGATGTTAACATCTCTCCGCTTAAGTTGACGATGAGGTTGCGACGGGAAAGTTGATTTTCCTGCCAGCAGATTTCCACCGGCGTACCGGCGCCCGGCCCTTCCCCACACAAATTGTGCGGTACGAAGCGGTCTGCAGGAAGTTGCCAAAGCAGCTCATCAACAGCTTCGGCAGACGATTTATTGGCACAATACACCACGCATTTCTGACGTTGTGCATAGGCGCTAGCAATGAGATCGCAGGCGCGGGATTCACCCGCGTCTTTGCCATCACTGAGTTGCCAGAAGGTTACCTGAGGCATTGCGCTCAGTCCTCTTGCTTAATGCCGGAGCGGTTCATCAGGAACTGAGACAGCATTGGTACCGGACGACCGGTTGCGCCTTTGTTCTTGCCACTGCGCCAGGCAGTACCGGCGATGTCCATGTGCGCCCAGTTGTATTTCTTGGTGAAACGCGACAGGAAACACGCTGCGGTGATAGAACCCGCTGCGCGACCACCTAAGTTGGTGAAATCTGCAAACGGGCTTTCCAGTTGGTCCTGATATTCGTCCCATACCGGCAAACGCCATGCGCGGTCGGAGCTTTGCTCACCGGCATTCATCAGTTCGTGGGCCAGCGGGTTGTGCGTGCTCATCAGGCCGGTAGCGTGGTTACCCAGCGCGACGATGACGGCACCGGTTAATGTTGCCACGTCGATAACCAGTTCAGGGTCAAAACGTTCAACGTAGGTTAACGCATCACACAGCACCAAACGGCCTTCGGCATCGGTATTTAACACTTCCACCGTTTGCCCCGACATGGTGGTAAGAATATCACCCGGACGATACGCTTTACCGTCAGGCATGTTTTCACAGCCAGCCAGTACACCAATGATATTAATTGGCAGGTTCAGTTCGGCCACGGTTTGCATAGTACCCAGTACGCCAGCAGCACCGCCCATGTCGTACTTCATTTCGTCCATGGCTTCGCCTGGCTTAATAGAAATACCGCCAGAGTCGAACGTCAGCCCTTTACCCACCAGCACGATTGGCGCCTGATCGTCAGGACCGCCTTTATGGCTGATGATACTCATCATAGATTCGTTATCGGAACCGCGGCCTACCGCCAGATAAGAATTCATACCCAGCTCTGCCATTGCCGCTTCGTTAACCACTTCGGCACTAATGCTGTCGTAGCTTTCAGCCAACGACTGTGCTTGTTCCCACAGGTAAGCAGGGTTACAGATGTTTGGCGGCATGTTAGCCACGTCTTTGGTCAGCGCGGCACCTTTAGAAATAGCCAAGCCGTGCTCGATAGCACGCTCACCCACGGTGAGTTCACGACGGGTAGGTACGTTAAGTACGATTTTACGCAACGGACGGCGAGGCTCGCCCTTTTTGGTTTTCAGTTGCAAGAAGGTATACAGGGAGTCTTGAGTGGCTTCTACTGCCTGGCGGACTTTCCAGTAAGTATCGCGGCCTTTCACGTGCAGTTCGGTAAGGAAACACACCGCTTCCATTGAACCCGTTTCGTTCAGGGTTTTGATGGTTTTAGCAATGATTTGCTTGTACTGGCGCTCGTCCAGTTCACGCTCCTTACCGCAGCCAACCAGTAGTACGCGCTCACTCAGTACGTTAGGTACATGATGCAGCAGCAACATCTGGCCCGCTTTTCCTTCCAGATCACCACGGCGCAGCAGGTTGCTGATGTAACCTTCACTGATTTCATCCAGCTGTTCCGCCACCGCAGTCAGGCGACGAGGTTCGAAGACGCCGACGACAATACATGCGCTGCGCTGTTTCTCCGGACTGCCACTCTTTACACTAAATTCCACGATAACACCTCGCTCTTTTTATCTTGTGATTTGCATGACGTTAATTTCGCATAACGTTTTGCGCTGCTTTATGTTTTAATACGCAGCCATATAGCGATAACACTGTTGAAGACGCTTTCTGTCGTTATAGTCGTACTGCTACAATGGTCTTTACACCGCATGTAACGTAGACGGTTTAAGCGTCGCATCATGCAATCGGGTTATTGATACACAGGCAAAACTTGTAA
Source organism: Alteromonas confluentis (assembly GCF_001757105.1). Classification (GTDB taxonomy): domain Bacteria; phylum Pseudomonadota; class Gammaproteobacteria; order Enterobacterales; family Alteromonadaceae; genus Alteromonas; species Alteromonas confluentis. The sequence continues at coordinate 11,133 of NZ_MDHN01000015.1, read as the reverse complement.
AAACAGTTAGTTTACTCAACATCGTGCGCTTTTTCACTATAATTCCAAATTTTCCAGAGGTGCCGGAATGCTGATATTCCGTTATCTGATAAAGGAAACGCTGAAATCTCAGATGGCTATCTTTTTTATTCTGATGGCCATTTTTGTGACTTTACGTTTCGTTCGTGTTCTTGGGGATGCGTCCGATGGCGACATCCCCGCCGGCCTTGTGCTCGGCTTCCTCGGGCTTTATGCCCCCATTCTTGCGTCTTTAGTGCTGCCTATCAGTGCGTATCTTGGCATTATGCTGGCCCATGGCCGACTGTACGTAGATTCAGAAATGACGGTTCTGCGCGCCTGCGGGGTGAGCGAGTGGTACATCACCCGGGTGATGCTTTTGCTATCTGTATTCATTATGGTGCTTTGCGGCGTTATTACCCTTTATTTGGCGCCGTCAGCTGCTGAAAGTGAGTATCAACTTCGCGAGAAAGCCAGAAGTGAAGCGGGTTTCTCAGCCATTATGCCGGGTCGATTCCAACAAACCGGTAACGGTAAAGCGGTTATCTTCGTGCAGGATATAGACTCGTCCAACGATACATTGAGAAAGGTTTTCCTGTCGCAAACCCAACAGGATGCAGAAGGTAACCAGGTACGTGTTGTGCAAGCGCAAACCGGTCAAATCCAGAATAATCCTGACGGCACTCGTAATCTGGTACTTCGAGAAGGTGTGCAATACGAAGGCACGCAAACTGAAAAACGTTATCGGAAAGTGGCGTTTGATGAATACCAAATTCAGATTGCTGATGAGTCAGAAAGCGAACCTCGTCGCAAGGTTAGCGTGTTGCCAACCATGGAATTGTTGAATGACGATTCTGTGGAAGCCCGCGCCGAATTACAGTGGCGACTGGCTATTCCTCTCTCTATTCCGTTTCTGGTGTTAATCGCAGTGCCGCTGAGCTCTGTCGACCCTCGTCAGGGGCGATTCGGCAAAATGTTCCCGGCTATATTGCTTTACCTTGGCTACTTCTTGCTGTTACTTGCCAGTCGCCGGGTACTCGAAGACGGTAAAATTCCCATGTGGCTTGGCCTTTGGTGGGTGCACGGCATCATGCTGGTGATTGGCATGACGCTGATTATCAAAGACAGGCGCACGGGTGCGGCAATACGCGCCCGACTGTTGGGGAGAAAATAGATGTTTAAAATCCTCGATATGTATATCGCCCGTACGTTGTTGGGCACCATTACTGTCACCCTTTCTGTGCTGGTTGGACTGTCTGCGCTGATTAAGTTCGTTGAACAGTTACGCAAGTTGGGTGAAGGTAATTATGATATCGCCGTGGCCAGTTTGTATGTGTTGCTCAGTTTGCCAAGGGATCTGGAGCAATTCTTCCCCATGGCGACTTTGTTAGGTGGCTTGATTGGGATGGGCCTGCTCGCCAGCAACAGTGAATTAGTGGTCATGCAGGCCGCCGGCATGAGCCGCTGGAACATCATTAATTCCGCCATGAAGTCTGCCATCGTGATGATTCTGTTTGTGATGGCAGTAGGCGAATGGGTTACCCCTTACAGCGAATCTAAAGCCAAAGAGATCCGTACCGAAGCCATATCAGGAGGGAGTCTGTTTTCATCAGATGAACTGACCTGGGCGAAAGATGGCAAGCACTTCGTGAGTATCGGTCAGGTTGTGACCCGGGAAACGCTCCGGGATATCACCATTTATGATTTTAATGAAGATTTGTCGCTGAACACCCTCACCTATGCAGAAGAAGGTAACTACGATGGGAATAATTGGTGGTTAAGCAAGATCTCGGTGACATCCTTCACCGACAGCGCCATTGATATTACCGACAGCGACAAACAGCGTTGGAACTCTTCTCTGACACCCGACAAACTGGGCATTGTTGCGATTAAACCTGAGGCGCTATCAATTCAGGGGCTTCATGACTATGTGCAGTACCGTAAAGGCAATGGACAAGACAGCAGCCGTTATGAGCTGGCGTTCTGGCGCAAGCTGCTGCAACCCGTATCTATTGCAGTAATGCTGTTAATGGCACTGTCGTTTATTTTTGGCCCGTTACGAAGTGTGACCATGGGCGCCAGGGTGATCATGGGCGTGCTCACAGGCTTTGGTTTTTTCATTACTAACGAAGTATTCGGGCCATTAAGTCTGGTGTATTCACTGCCGCCGTTTGTAGGCGCTATTCTGCCTAGCCTGCTGTTTGCCGGTGTGGCTGCGCTGCTGCTTCAGCGATAGATAACCTGATGTGAGAGAGCTGGTTTATTACCAGCTCTTATGGTCATTGGCTTCTTTGGAAAGATGTACCACTTCCGTTTTAGCAATTCTGTCCTGCAATGACTGTTTGTTTTTAAAATCGAACAGAACCAGCAAGGTACCTAGCCCGCCTAACGACGTGATCAAACGCACAATAAGGCGACTCCAGGTCATCGGTTCATCCACCGTACTATAAATACGTAACCGCCAGGCTCGCATGCCGATGGTTTGCCCGCCCTTTTTCCAAAACCATAAAAAGAAGCCGATTATCCAGCCTCCTACCCAAACCTGAATGATTGACTTATAGAGCATGGATGCCTGTATAAGATCCGCAGGCTCAGCGTAACCTTGTAAATCCATCACACCATTTTTAAGCAAGACAACAAAGGTAACAATGATCACCATGGCCGCACACATGCCAACGGCAATGGCCACTAGCGTGTCGTAAACCATTGCAACCAGTCGCCTGAAGAACCCTGCGCGCTTAGGCGAATTATCCAATTTCTGCTCTGCCGATGTTGCCGCATTGGCAGGTGATGAGCCGGAAGCGGATTGCTTGGGCTTTTGCGATTTATTCTTTTTTCCCACTTCAGTCCTTTATCGATAGCCGCAGAATTCGCAATAAGTGTACAAAATTCAGCAGCCAAATGCGCTCATCATTTTTATGATCGAGATCAATAAAAATGATGAAAACTTAAGGTTGATCGCAATTAATAATGATTATCATTTGCACAATAATTTAAATAACACTAGAATGCCGCCCTCAAAAAATTACAAACATTTTTCATTTTAAGTTAAAGGACTCATTTCAGTGAAAAAGCACACACTAGCATTCGCAGTACTCTCTGCCCTTTCCGCACACGCATCAGCCAATACAGCAGCCGAGCCCGAACATGTTGAGATTTGGGGTACCACGGTAAAAAGTTCTTCTGTTTTTATTGGTGAGCAGGCTATCGAGTCTAAACAAGCAGATCACTTGAGCGATCTGCTCCGCGATATTCCCGGTGTAGACGTGGGCGGAACCCACTCCCTGAATCAGCGTATCAACGTGCGCGGCTTAGATGACACCGATCTAGAAGTGCTGATTGATGGTGCTTCACAGACTAACTACATGTTCCACCACATGGGTAACCTGAACATTAACCCTGATATTCTTGAGTCTGTAGACATTCAGGTAGGTTCAAACTCTGTTGTTCACTCTGGCTTGGGCGGTGCACTGGAATTTCGCACCAAGTCTGCCAGCGATTTGCTCACTGACAATGAACAATTTGGTGGCAGCGTACTTGCCGGATATAACACCAATGACAGTCAGTACCTGTCGCTTACCGGCTTTGGCCAACTCACCGACAACCTCGATATTTTGGTTTATGGCACCAGCATGAACCGAAATAATTTCGACGACGGCGACGGCGTGGAAGTACTAGGTAGCGACGGTAAAATTGAAAACGCCATGGCCAAGCTTGGCTGGAATATCGACCAAACTTCTCGTGTCGCCATTAAGTACGATGCTTACCGTAACCGCGGCTGGTATTCTGCCCGCCCAGATATGGGCGTACGCACCAATGCCGCTATTGGCGGCGGTGAAGTGCCATTGTTCGACACACATTACGACCGCGACACGCTTAGCGGTCATTACGAGTTGAACCTGGGCACCATGCTAAATTTACGCGCCGATTTGTATCAGAATGAACAGGAATTATGGCGCAATTACAATGGCGCCACCACGGAGGGAACCTCTAAAAACACTGGCTTAACATTGATTGCCAACTCGTTGCTTAACACTGCAGATATACGCCATCAGTTCACCTACGGCGTGAAGTGGATTAAAGCCGATAATCAAAGTGAAAGTGTAACAGATGGCGTAACCACGCTGGGCCGCGAGCAAGCTGACGATACCGGTATTTTTGTGGAAGACGCTATCGATTTTGGTAACGGCTTAGTGGTAACGCCAGGTGTTCGTTACAATCATTACGATAAATCTTCTATGGCTACCGAGGGCGTAGATAGCTGGAGCGATTGGCAAACCGCATTGGCCGCAGAATATGCCATTACCCGCGAAATCGTTGTGCATGCAAGTACCACCGATCTGTTTAAAGGCCCTCAGCCAGGCGAGATTTTCGTGAACGACCAGGCTGGAAAAGTACGTAACCCAGATCTGGAACCAGAAACCGGCACGAACCGAGAAATCGGTATCCGCTATAACAGCGCGGATGTACTAGGCGCCGACGAATTCCGTGTTGGTTTCACCGCATTTAAAACCGAAATCGACTCCTACATTGAAGAGGTGGATTACCCTGAAGACGACTGTACCGGACGTGGCTGCCTGACCTGGGATCGCAATATCGGCTCAGTAGATATCGACGGTTTCGAAGCCAGTGTTTTCTACTCATTGGATGTGTTCAATGCGTTAGTAACCTACGCAAAATCTGATTCAGAAGTGAAAGACAGCACAGCCGTCACCCAACCGCTCGACCGCGAAGTCGGTGACAGTATGGGCCTTACGCTTAACTACTACCTGACGGATTACGACGTTGATTTACGCTGGCACACCCAGAAAACGTTCTCAGAAGGCGCTAAAGCGGGTTTTGCGGTACACAACGTGACTGCCATTTGGCACCCTGAATACTTCCAGGATAATCTCAACGTGACGCTGGGCATTGAGAACCTGCTCGACAAGTTATACGTTTCTCACGCATCCAGAACCGGCACGACCACCCACCCGGTGTTTGGGGCACTGGAACTGAGCGACTACGAACCTGGACGCAACATTAAATTGTCGGTGGCGTATAAGTTTTAAAGGCAATGAATCGGTGGCGATAAATAATGTGTGGCGTCAGTCGCACATTATTTATCCATATAGCTTGCATAAGTCAGATATTCCGGAAAAAGTGCTTGTCACCCAACCGCGTATCGCTATAATGCACCACACATCGACTCAGTCGAATGCCAGTGTGATGGAATTGGTAGACATGACGGATTCAAAATCCGTTGCCTTCGGGCGTGGCGGTTCGAGTCCGCCCACTGGTACCATTCTCTTCCTTATCGGGAAGAAACAATAAACCGACGTTATGTCGGTTTTTTTGTGTCTGGAATATGCTCTCATTGGGTTCAGAAACTCACGTTAATACACATTAACGTGACCTAAAAAGCATTTAAATATTGAATCCTGAAAATCCGATAATCAACTCGTACGGTCTTCAAAGAAGAATTGAATTGAAGTATAGTCAGGAGATTGGGTGCCCATGATTTACCTTTCTTATGCTATCTGCGTAAGTATTAAAACAACGGCATTTTTGCCGCTCATCGATTACTCTTAAAGGCCATTCGCCCGGCAGAGGTAAAGATAAAATCGGGCACCCAATCTTATTCGATCGATATCAAAGGAATGAATATTGTTTGGCACTACCCCCAAAGACCTAAAAAGTTGCAATACAGTTGAAGGGCTTGCTCATCTGTTAGGAACCGATTACAACTCACTTGGTAAGCTTCTTTACGGAAAAAAAACTCTTTATCGCGCCTTTGATATAGTTAAAAAAAGCGGTGGAGTGAGAGAAATAACAACACCTATTCCTTCTCTTAAAGTGCTTCAGAGAAAGTTAAAAGACCTTATTGAACCATTCACATCTCACCGAGAAGCTGCACACGGGTTCATCAGGAAAAGAGGTGTACTTACTAATGCCACCAGGCATGTAGGTAAGAAGCATGTATTGAATACCGACTTGGAGGATTTTTTTGGAACAATTAATTTTGGTCGAGTAAAGAGGCTTTTTGAAAGTTCACCATTCGAGTTGTCGTCACAGGTCGCAACAGTACTAGCTCAAATAGTTTGCTACAAAAACCGACTTCCACAAGGCGCACCTACATCTCCTATTATCTCAAATATGATTGCTTTTAAACTCGATGGGAACCTAACCTCGTTGGCTCGAAAAGCAAAATCAACATATACAAGATATGCAGATGATTTGACCTTTTCGTGTCACTCCTCAATGCTTCTTGAGAAGAACGGCATTATCAAGTTTGACAAAGACAACAAGGCGATTGCAGGAAAAGAACTTGTTGCCATAATAAAGTCTAATGGTTTTGAAATAAATCACCAGAAGACGAGATTGCAAAGTCGAGGCAGTCACCAAGGGGTTACTGGTATTACGGTTAACGAAAAACCGAACGTATCGCGAACATTTATAAGAAAAACGTCCTCCATATTATATGCCATAAACAGGTGGGGAGCCGAGCAGGCTGAAGAGGAGCACTTCGCTAAATATCGTCGAGGCTACTCTCCTCCAAGGGCCCAGTTGCGCCGTAAAAAGAAGCCTGGAGACTTAATCTTAAAAATGGTCAAAGGACAGGTCAATTATAACCGCATGATACGAGGAGAGTCTTGCCCAGTTTACAGAAAACTTGCTTATCAGCTAACAATAGCTTTAGGGTGCCCTAATGAAGATTTGAACAAAGATTGGAGAAGTTGGATCGCAGAATCTACATTTATAGTCGATAATGTCGAAGATATATGCCAAGGTTCATGCGTTTTAATTAAAGATATTGGCTTTGTCTCTAACCAGCACGTACTCAACTCAATAACTAAGAGTAATTTCACTGCTAATGTAACCATATGCGATCCGTACGATTATTCTCGTAAGTATCCACTAATATCTTTACTTAAAATGTCCATAGAAAAAGATATTGCTTTAATTGATGCGGGAGTGCACGCATTGTCACTTCGTGGACTTGAAGTTGCTGAATCACCGAACTACAAGATAGGAACAAAGGTAATCGCCATAGGATTTCCAAACCATACTGAAGGCACACCACCAACTATTCTAGATTGCAAAATTATAGGTAGAACAAAGTGGCACCACGAGCCCAGAATAAAAGTAGACTCAAACATTCATCATGGGTTTAGCGGTGGTGCTGTTGTAGATTTAGACGGTAAGGTGATTGGTATTGTGGCAAATGGCACGGCTGTAGGGGCTCCGAAAGCAGCTGACAACCTTTTTATCCCAATCGAAACTGTAGCTCAGTATGCTTAAATTTGTGAATATGAATTTATTTAGGCAAACCAACATTTTAAATATTTCTAATTTTTTAAAATTAACGATATAAACATTTAAAGTAAACCTGTAAATTTTTACGAGATTTTTAAAGGGATTTTAATTATGTCAACATACTCCGAATTAATTATTGGAATAACAGCTCCCGTTGGGGTTAATTGTTCTGAAACGATAGAAATTTTAGAAAGAGAAATATCATACCACAAATGGCTCCCGCATCTTATAAATACATCATCGATAATTTTAAACGAAGATAGATTTTCAAACAATAAAGAGCAGGAGAAGGGATTAACATCATTTCGAATTTTGGAAAAACAGAGAAAGTATACAAACGAGTTAGATAATGAAATAAAACTAAATTCTTTAAATGCCGCCATAGTAATAAGCCATATTATTAAAAATAGAAAATCACAAATAGAGCGGTGTGAAGAAGAAAATAGGCATGGTGTAGTTTACATAGTTAACGCTCTTCAAGATGATAAAGATTCTGAGCAACTAAGAGAATTTTATGGACAAGCATTCTATCAAATAGGTATAACTGATACCGAAGAAAATAGAAGAAAAAATATTGATTCTATTCTTAGGGCTGAAGACTACAACAGCAAAAAAGAAAAAAATTTCGCAAACGACGCAGCTCAAAAAATAAACAAAAGTGAGATAGAAAAAGTTTTTGTTAATTCGGATTTTTTCATAAAATCTTCAGAAAATAAAAAGAACACAATTGAAAGAATGGTAGACTTAATATTTGGCGCTCCAAATATAACTCCCACACACTCTGAATACTCAATGTTCATGGCTTTTATGGCTTCTGTAAATTCGGCTGATTTATCACGTCAAGTTGGCGCCGTCATTTCTTCTAAACATCTCGATATCATTGCTACTGGTTCAAATGACGTACAAAAATCAGGTGGTGGGAAATATTGGCCAGATAGTATTTACAAACCTTTAACCGAAGATAGTTTTGGAACTTTTGAAGATAAAAGAGACGCGACAATAGGTTACGATGCTAATGCTGCAGAGATATCTTACCTTGCCGATGAAATAGCTCTTAATTTAATTAATTCTCCGCTAGATATTAGTAATATTAACAAGGATGAACTAGCAAGTGTCCTGAGAAATCAAACAAACTTGAAAGATATCACTGAATTTGGACGCGTTGTTCACGCAGAACTTTCAGCCATTATGAGTGCATCAAGAAATAGCTTGAGTGTTGTTGGTGCTCACCTCTTCTGTACCACTTTTCCTTGTCATAATTGTGCAAAACATATTATTGCTAGTGGAATAAAAAAAGTAACTTTCATTGAACCGTATCCAAAAAGTAAAGCATTAAAGTTACATACCGATGCAATATCGATTGATGAGGAGAACGATAAAAAAGTTGTATTTACGGCGTTTACTGGAGTAGGTCCTAAGCGGTTTTTAGACTTGTTCTCAACTATGGCTTTAGGTGCTTCAAGCAGAGTTATAAGGAAAAATAAAGACGGCAAAGCATTGCCAACTCAAAAAGGCACATACTGTAAACCGAAAATTCCGGTTTCGCTCGATATTCAAGAGTTTAATGAAAAAAGATTAGACATACAGAGAGCTGTAAGTTTGGCAGAGGATATAATTAACAGGCCCGAAGAATTATTCGAAAAAATCTACACCTCCTACATAAAGGTATTTAGTGGTTCAAGCGGAGTCAATGTAATTGAAAGAGTAAAAGATTTATCTAACAGCTATCCTCTCGACTACATGTTCAACCTTTCTATCGTAAAAGAAGAATACAGAGAGTCGCTATATAAAGGTTTATTTGTCACGTTTAAATTGGCGGTCGGTGATACGCGCATTCTTTTAGCCAACTCAATCGAACCTTTGCCCGTTGAAGAAAACTGTAGCGAGACAGTTATAGGGAAATTTATTGGCACAGCTTATAAAAGCAACAGAAGCAGTGATTGGTATATTAATCGTGTATCAAGTAGACATAAGTCAGATTATCTAATCAAAGATACTGAAATTATTCAAAAACTAAATATCGATGATATTGCCGAGATCGAAGTAATATTCGTCTTAACAGTAAGTACAAACGGATATTATGAAGCCAAGAATGTCCAATGGCAAAAATAAAACAACGTAAATAAAACATGCAAAGATTTTGCAAAGCGCTACAAACCTACATTAATTAATTGATTTTTAAATCAATTTTTATACACTTTACTTTCAAAATCCGTTGCCTTCGGGCGTGGCGGTTCGAGTCCGCCCACTGGTACCATTCTCTTCCTTTGAGGAAGAAACAATAAACCGACCTTTGAGTCGGTTTTTTTGTGTCTACAACTGGATAACCATCCGTATGGCGCTAACAGACGCGTTCAGCTTACAGTTTCCAGCATATGGGAATAGCTTATCTTATTTTAGCTCGCTGGCCTTACTGGCATGGTTAATGTGAAACAGGTAACACCTTCCGTCGATTTAACACTGAGATCAGCGTCGTGTGCCTTACTGATTTCAGAGGCAATGAACAGTCCCAGACCTAACCCCTCGCCGGTTTTTTCCTGATCTAAACGCCAGAATGGTTCAAACAGATTTGCCAGCGCGTCTTTTGTGATGGTAGGGCCATGGTTAGTCACTTCAATCCTTAGGATGGCATCCTCCACACTGGCTTCTGTTTTCACCGGCTGGCTCAGATCCCCGTGAATAAGTGCGTTTATCAGTAGATTGGAAAACAGCTGACTAAGACGTTCGTCGTCACAGTACACCTTTTCGCGGATGTCTATTTCGCTGTCTATTTCGGCTTTCGGATAACCATTTTGAAGCTCAGATATAATATGGACCAGCCTGCTGCCTAAGTTGTCAGATTCTGATAAAGATATCTTAACGCCCTGCCCTACCCTGGTGTGGGCAAAATCCATAACATCACTGATAAGTCTGCTGATACGTAGCGTGCTCGCCCGCATAATCTTCAGAATTTTAGCTACCTGAGGTTCATCGACATGATGTTCAATGACATCAAGCCCCATAGAAATCGAAGATAAAGGAGTACGTATATCGTGACCGAGAATTGCAATATTCTGCTCTCGCAGAGTAACAGCTTCACGCTGGCCGCGCAGTTCTCTTTCAGTTGCCACCTGGGTTGCCGCATCAGCAATTTGACGACTCAGCAGCGATGCAAATGAGCTAATCATGCTGTTAAGTTTGTCCGTTTTAAGTGTCAGCGGCTTCTTGTCCAGCCCACATAAAGTACCAAAGAAAGTACCATCGGCGTTGTAAAGGGGATACGAAAAGTAACTCTGAAAACCATATTGCTTAGGAACGGAGTGATCACGATAAATTGGATCACTGGTCGCGTGCTCGATAACAACCTTCTGGTGCTTTGCACGCACGCGCTCACAAAGCGTCTCCGTGATCTCCAGGTGGTCGCCGATTTCAATGTTGAAATCTATCAGGTCGTAGACGGCGCAAGCTGTCCAGCTGTTTTCTGTCACATGCGCGACACACACAAAGCCGACTTCTGTGCTCTCCGCCACAAGCTTGAGTATGTGGGGAACAGAATCAATAGCCCGTACCGCGGCTATCGCTGATGCAGAAGATTGCAACATAGTAAAATTATCTCGATTTATATTAGAATTCACTGGATATTTAAATGATGGAAATAATCTTCAGAGTTGCTCGTCAGCAAAAAGCTACTCCGGATTAAGCAGAATAAACTATTTTCCTGTGAGCGGAAATACATCGCGGAAATGTGAAAGCCATTTTGTCATTGCCTGGACGGGATAGAATAAGCCTCTTTGTCTCGGGAAACTGCGAATAAGTCCCGCAGTTTAACGCTGAGTTAAGCCGCAGCATCAGCTGCCTAAT
>NZ_MDHN01000014.1 GCF_001757105.1 Alteromonas confluentis | reverse complement strand
GGGTGTTAGGCATTTTGGATTAAGCATAATGAGTTTTAAAACACTCAGTTCCATCACATCAGTTGTCGCATTCATATTGTTTGCCAACTTTCTAGTCTTCCCTGACTTGTTATTTTACATTTTTGGCGTTGAGGGATCCGATAGTGCATATTTCATTGGGAAACGGCTATCCGTTTTATTTTTTGGCATGTCCATTTTAACTTGGTTTAGTCGAAATGCGGAACATTCTGAGGCGCGACAAGCAATATCCTTAAGTATATCTATATCCATGTTTGCAATGGCATTTCTCGGCTTATTTGAGTATTTTCGGGGCTTTGCAGGCATCGGAATATTAATTGCTGTAATCACAGAAATGTTAATTGGGTATCTGTATTTTAAAAAATGGAACAGCGGTAAAAATGCCTAACAAATGCATTAAATCGCTCGCAAGCTCGCTGGGACGCTAACACGTGGGCTGCGTCACTTCGTTCCTAATTTTAGCCCACGTGTTATCGCCCTTTATGCGGGTGTTAGCAGCCAATGAGCCCTTTATTTAGACTACTAATAATTATTGAAACTGTCGTTTGCTTTGGCCCTTTGACCATATTGCTTGCTATGTCTTTAATTCTGGTGCCTGTGGCATTTTCAGAGGCCTTTAACGGTTCGTTTTGGTTGCTGCCTGTTCTTGCGCTACCAGTCTTTGGTTTCTTAGGGCTATTCGCTATCATTAGTTTGGTTCTGCATATTTTTGAACCGACCAAAGTATTTAAAAAATGTCCAAGTTATTTTTATTCACCGCAGTGGGAATAGTGGCTTTATTATCAATAATTCCGCTCTTAGAAGGGGCTTTCTACAGCTATATAATGGTATTTTTCCCGCTGCTGGCAACAATGCACTTATTTTACCTTTCGCGTGCGGTTTGGCATATTGGCAGCTAACAAACAAATTAAGTCACTCGCTTCGCTCGCTGGGACACAAACATGGCGGCTGTGTCACTTCGTTCCGATTTCAGCCACCGGGTTTGTGCCCTTTTTTGGGGTGTTAGGCGTCAGGTTGTACCGCGTTGCGCAATACGCTACACTCTTCCCATGATTAAGTCATTTAAACATAAGGGCCTGAAGCTGTTTTTCGAGAAAGGGAAAACTTCAGGCATACAGACTAAGCACGCGAAAAAACTTTGCATGCAGTTAGCTGCTATCCATACCGCACAAGATATTGATGACATTAATTTGCCCGGATTTTCTCTTCACCAACTCAAAGGAGAAAAATCAAATATTTGGTCGATATCAGTCAACGGCAACTGGAGAGTAACTTTCGAGTTCACGGATGGTAATGCTTACATCTTAAATTACGAGGATTATCACTAATGAATATGCACAACCCACCACATCCCGGTGAATTTATTGAGTCTATCTACATGGAGCCACACGGCATAAGTTGCCGGACACTTGCAACCCATCTTGGTGTTGCCGCTTCTACACTAAATCGTATCGTTAAGGGTAAAAGTGCAGTAACGCCAGAAATGGCATTAAGGCTGTCAAAGGTATTAGGTCGCAGCCCTGAAAGTTGGCTTAGTATGCAAGACAACTATGAACTTTGGCAGGCAAAGCAAAACATCAACTTGGATAATGTGCAGCCAATAGATCTGCATGTCTCCTAACAATCACATTAAATCGCTCGCAGGCTCGCTGGGACAATAGCACGTGGGCTGCGTCAATTCGTTCCTAATTTTAGCTCACGTGTTATCACCCTTTATGCGGGTGTTAGTTGCCTACAGGAAATATTTGCTTTTGGTGTAAAACCCTTAGAATATGGATTACGTCTTCTTTTACGAAGTACGAAACTATCATTGATACCTCTGGAATAATTAAAAGCCGCCCAGGTATACCTTCTCTTTCGACGCCCATCAAAGGGTGTTGTATGAGGTTTTCAACTTTAGCCTCAATTATAGTGTCTGCTTTTTCCGCCGCAATTGGATTAAATTCGTATAAAAATTCGAAAATCACCTCTCGATCGTCCAATGAGTCTTTTTCCCAAACGATCATTTTTTGGCTCTATTTCTAATTTTCATCTTCCTCGCTTCCATGTCCAAGGAAGCTTCTTCATGAGTAACGAACTCACTTTTCCCGTTATCCAATTTGCTAAACGCGGCGTTAACCTGTTCGGTAAGCCATTGGTCATGAGTCATAATTTTGCGTTGCTGCTCAGCTAGTTCTTCAGTAAGCTCTCTGCAGGCGTCACTTAAAGTTCGCCCTTGGCTTTCAGCCATTAATTGAGCCAGCCGTTTCGTTTCTTCGTCAACTCTGAATTGTATGCGGGTATCCATTTTCAGCTCCGTTTCGGTGTACACACAAACGTTAGCACAGGGTCTGAGCCTACGGCAACTAACAGACGCATTAAATCACTCGCTGGGACAGTAACAAATGGGGTCTGTCGCTTCGCTCCTATTTTAGTCCATGTGTTTCCGCCCAAAAGTAGAGTGTTATCGGCGTCGAAAATCCCACTAGCAACTCGTAACCCATGGGGTTACAATGAATGCATGATTAAGAGTTTTATTCATAAAGGCCTTCAGAAGTTTTACGCTAAAGGAACCACATCAGGAATTCAGAAGAAGCATGAAAATAAGCTTCGTCTGATCCTGTCCAATCTCGATCAAGCCGAAACGCCTGATGACATGGATTTGCCCGGTCTTTATATGCATAAACTCAAAGGTAATAAAAATGATATTTGGTCTGTTAGAGTGAGTGGTAACTGGAGAGTGACTTATCGCTTTGTTGGACGAGATGTCGAAATCGTTAACTACGAGGATTATCACTAATGAATATGCATAACCCAGCACATCCCGGTGAGATACTCAAAGAACTTGTTATTGAAGCTCTAGAACTCACTATCACTGATGTCGCTCAGCATTTAGATGTTAGCCGCAAAACACTGTCAAAAGTTCTTAATGGCAAAGGAGCCATCACCCCAGAGATGGCACTTCGTCTGGAGTTGGTCTTTGGTAAGCCTTCAGCTGACCATTGGCTACGTTTGCAAAATGCTTTTGATTTATGGCAAGCGCGACAATATCAAAGTTCTTTACATGTCTCTCCCTACAATCTGGCGGCGGTATAAAGGCGCGTATAACAATCACATTAAGTCGCTCGCAGTTTCGCTGGGACATTAGTCTTGAGCAAACTAATTATGGCACTGGCTTTCAGCTAACCCACGAAAATGCGGAGGCTAGCATTTCACAGGGAGTCATTGTGTCTATGCAAACTCAGGGGCGGTGCGATTGGATTTAGAATTGGAATTTAGACAAGGAAATTCCCAGTGAATAAGCAACAATTTCTAAGTGAGCCTGGCGTTCGGTCTTTTATTGGCTGGTTCATTAGCAAGATGGACGCCGGATTTGAACATACCTATTGCTTAATACCTAAGGGTAAAAAGCCGGTCACAGAGCTTTGGTCGTGTACGAGCATCTTCAACGCATTTGAGCAATACCATTGGCCTTTTAGCTATAAGAATCTAATGGGTGACCGAGAAGATACTATTAGTGGATGAACATTCTTAGATAGCAAAAAAGCTATTGGAGAAATACAAGAATACCTGCAAAAGTCTATTTCAAACAATAACAATGTCGGTGCGATTAACGCCTGTAAAATGATCCTTGATTGGGGCGGAGTTCTAAGCAGGGGTAGAAAGGGGAAAACCAACGAAGACAAGCTCAGTGAAATTGAAAATAGATTCGGTTTGATTGATTATTTAGATCAGGCAAAAGAACTACTAGCACTAGAGGATGCATCTACAGGCGGAAGCTTTAAAATTACTGATGCCCAAAATAATGCCTCTGTGCTATTAATGAATTCCGGCTTCACTAAGATATATTTAATATTGATAGATAATTTTGTTATATATGATGGTCGAGTAGGAGCGGGACTGGGACTACTTGTATCACAATTCAAAGGACAGCGGCCTATGACAAACATTGATGCGCTGATGTTCGCTTACGGAGATGCAGCTAAGTCCAGCAAGTGCATAAACAACAAAGTCAGGAGAAACCCTAGCGAAGGGCAAACGATATTTGGAAATATATTCCAAGGTCAAGACCAAGACAAAAAGAGCTTGAAGCATATACAAAACAATCTCAAAGCTAGCTGGCTTATAGATTCGATAATAAACGATCTACCTGAAGGGTCGAATATTCTAGCAGAGTCTAATCCCGTGCGCGCACTAGAGGCGGCCCTGGTTATGATAGGTAGTTGCGTTCATGTTAAATGCGCAAGAAATAAAATTGCATAACAAATCAACGCCGACGGACCAATCTCCGTTCCGTCAAATTTGGGGTTCACTGCACTCACTATACCCCAAATTTACCTCCACTCCGGTTGGCCGCTGATTGAGGCGTTTTACGCAATTGATCAGAATAACTTTTTAACATCGCGATAAAAGTTTTCATGAGAGCCAAGAGCTATCAATTCAAGTATTACAGTGCCATCCTCGTAGCTGTAACAAAGTAAAGTTAACTGCTTGACCATCTTGAATTTGTACACACGAAGAAAGGCTAGGTCGCCTTTTTTCTGCTCACCTAGAAGAGGATCGGCCATTAGCTCCTTAACAGCTTTATCCAAATCTTTTTTCTGATTCTGATGTAACTTTTTTACTGCTCTCTTAAAATTAGCTGTCTGTAAAACACTGGTAATTTTAGCCAAAATCGTAAGGCTCCAATTTTCCAGCCTCTTTTTCGGCTTTGGAGATAATTGCCTGTTTTACGAATTCGTAAGGCAAATCTGGGTTATCTTCCATCATTTCACCTATTTTAGCCCAATGCTCTATCTGTTTTGGCATAGTTCGGTTTAGTGCTTTGCCCATAATTGTAGCTTTCTCAACTAGATCTTGGTCTAGTCTTACGCTCGCGGTTGCCATAATATGTCTCCTAATGGTTCGTCATCACATTGTAGCAATGCGCTACAGTTGTGGCAAATTGCGTAGAGCAAGCACATTAACTCGCTCGCAGGCTCGCTGCCACGCTAACGCATGGGCAGCGTCACTTCCTTCCTGTTTTTCTACCCATTTGCTCGCGCACTTTATTTGGGCGTAAGGCGGTAAAATAGGAGCATCAACCCACTGTGAATTATTTCTAAAATTGGACAGACACATATGGTGTCGGTAATTTTTACACTTTTCATGATTTAACATGGTCATAAAAAAATAAATATATTAAAAACATCGGGTTGTAAAAGTGGTAATATTATTGCTGTTATTCGTTTATGTCTTTAAAACTTTTGGAAAAGTGGAAATGAAAAAAATTGTTTCTTTGTTATTGTGCTTAGCCGGTATGGGTAGTTTTGCTAATGCTGGCGTAATAACTAATTTTAATGCTATTTATGATTCTGGGTTGGGGCAGATTCAATATAACTTTGACTTAGTTTCTGTTGATGGCACTTCTCCTGACGGAGTAAATCAATTATATTTCAATTACAATCCTGAAATTTCACCTTTTAACCCATCCACCTCCATCGTGTCTGCGACATCGGTCAACAATTTGATCACATACAATTCAAACGATGAATTTGCCATTCAGTTTGACTCCTTGCTAAATGCTACAGCGATAAACTTTAGCCTAACGTTAGACAATATTACAACTTCAGAGTTGAGTTCGTGGGGTGATTTTGAAATTTATGTTAACCCTACGTTCCTTTCGGGTAGCCTGACTGGAGAAACATCTTATTCATATGGGATGAGTACACATTCGGAAGCCTCTCTGTCTGTAAGTGTTCCAGAGCCAGCATCGATTGCATTACTTGGCTTAAGCCTTGCAGGAATTGCTTTTTCGAGAAAAAAGAAAAGTGCTTAACTAAATAGTCATCAATCCAACGCAATGCCTCGGTATTTTCCGGGGCTTTTTTGTACCTGACAAATTAATACATTCGCTCGCAGGCTCGCTGCATCAAAACATGTGGGCTGTGTCCCTTCGTTCGGGTTTTATCCCACGTATATATGCCGGTTATTTTATTAGGGTGTTAATGCCTTTAGGATTATTGAAATGGCTTTCTCTGAATCAGAAAAAAACTCCTTATTAAGCGTCAAGGGCGTTGGACCAACAGTCATCAAGCGATTTGAAGAAGTCGGGTTGGATTCTTTTGAAAACCTCTCTGCACACAATGCCACTGAAGTTGTGAATCTTGTGTCTTCTATGCTTCACTCTAGGTGCTGGAAAAATACGAAAGCAGTCGAGGCTGTTGAAGCTGCTATTAACAAAGCGAAGGAAAGCATTTAATTTAGGTTTTGCTGAATTAACCAATCCGTATGCCGCGGATTGTTTAACTTCGCATAATAATCACATTAAGTCGAGTTACTGCCTTTAAGGGCGTTATACCCATCATTAGATTATGAAGATTTATTGCTTAACTATCGGAATATTCTTATTAGTTGGATCAGCTACCTTGCTGTTACATAGGATTCAGTTTATATGTCGAGCAAGAACAGCAAGCGCGGTTGTCGTAGACAAAATCTTTCGTAATGCGAGTAGCGAAACGCGTTCAAGTAGAGCGAAGGTTTTGAAGCTCAGCTACGATCATCCGTCTTTTGGACCAACAAATTATGTTTGCGATACCAGTATTCTTACGCCACTTTTTGATATAAATGACAAATTAAAGCTATCCATCTTGGGCAATAAGGTGTTAATAATCCACTGGCTTTATGTGATTCTAGCACCAGCGTCATTGTTGGTTTTCGGCATTCTATGCATTTATATGTGGTATAAAATATAGTGCAAGGCATAAAAATCAACTCAAGTCATTGACGGACTCGATGGAACAAAAACGCAATGTTTTTGTCATTCCGCTCCTAACGTTTCAACCATGTGCTTCCGCCCCTAAACAAGGTGTTAGCTGATAAGTTCAACTATTCATAAGGAATATAAATGCAAGATGCCACGTTAAAATCGACTACAGCCACAGTTCAAAATGGTGTTGCAAAAGCTGATGGAAAATTTTGGATTACTGAAACTGAAATTCATTTTTCCCCATATAATAAAGACTTTGGACTTGGACCTCTTAAAATTGAAAGGAGCTCAATTTCAAAAGTAGAAAAATGCTCTGGTAAAGGTGCGGGTATTCTGCCTATAACAACTGATGCAATCGAAGTGTCATTACTTGATGGCAGTTCATTTCAATTCATAGTGTCAAATCCTAACGAATTAATTGTACTCCTGGGAAAATAACCAGCTATTAGAAAATTAAGCGGCTAGCAGGGACGCTAAAGCATCGGCCCAGTCGCTTCATTTCTAATTTTAGTTCATGTTGAGCCCATTTCATATGGGCGTTTTGCGCTGATAGGATGCTTACAAATGAAAAAAGTTTCGAGGGTACTTTTCGCTCTCTTGCTATCAATAAGTGTCTCAGGGTGCGCAACGCTTGATATCAAGCCTTGGACCCTCGATGATGTCGTTGACAATATTTTTTTGTCATCTATTACTGGTAATAAAGTTGCTAGGGGCAATCGCTCTCAATGCAATTAAATTAAGATGCAGTGCTCTGCTTCAAACTACTCAGAGCAAACAATTAATGGAGAACTACACTTACCAACGTCAAGAAAATACGAACTATTTCCAGCCTTCGATGGAAAGAAATTAATTGGCCTAAAACACATCGTATTATGTTTATTCAAAGAAAAGGAGTTCCGATGACTGAAAAAGAGATAACCGACCTAGTGAGAAAGCACAGTGCAAAGCCATTATTTGGAGTGATTTTCACGCTATCAATTTTAATGTTTATCGTCGGTAAGGACACAGAAATTATAGCGATAAGTGTGGGCATCTTTGGTACCAGCGTAGGGGCCTGTATGTATATCATCAGAAAAGTTCTCATCGATGTCTTTAAAAATAAAGGAAGTTCATCGCCTATTTCCCCAAATTAAAGGGCGAGGGCAGGAAGGCTATGTCGGTGGTTGTCGCTGTTTGATAGGGATTGGCAGTTAGGCTAAAGTACAGAGACCGAGTTCAAATGATAAGAATCAAGGATGTCTTATGGAAACAAGGAAATTTTCAGTTCTCACGCGAGGCGAGCGCGGCGTTATCGCAGGCGTGTGTTCAGGCCTCTCTGAATACTTCGGGTTTCGAAAGAACTGCCTTAGAATTGCGTTTGTTGTCTTTTCATTTTTCTTCGCTTTACCGGTAATGATTTATCTTACGCTCTGGTTAATTTTACCTAAATACCCAACCAGTCAGGCTATGGCCAGGCAACTACGAAGACAAGCGGGGCGTTTGAGTCACGACAAGTGATGAAGGTCGTGGTGATGAAGGTCTACCGGCGCTTCACAATAAGGCCATGATCCCAAAACAAAGAACAGTGTTTTAAATGAAACTAGTTTTAATCGACTTTGATGGCACTATCACCACCAAAGAGGTTTATACAAAATTTGTTTTAATGGCTACACACCCAATACGATTAGTTTTGGCTGGGCTACTCATTTCACCTGCCATCGTTTTGTATAAATCAGGGATGTTACCGGCCAATAAAATGCGTCCACTGGTAGCCAGGGCTGCGTTTTTTGGTGTATCGGAAAAATCGTTAACCGAAAAAGCAGAGCGTTTTGTGGAAGATTATGTGCCCACGGTGCTTCGAGCTGACATGCTTGATACTATTCGTGGGCATCAAGAAAATGGTGATCGTGTGGTTGTCGTTTCTGCATCAATATCGCCGTACTTGAACATTTGGTGTAGCCAAATGGGCATAGAAGTGTTGTGCAGTGATTTGGTAGTACGACGAGGGCGCTTTACCGGCAGATACCGCTATGGTGATTGCAGCCTTCACAATAAAGTTGAAGCGGTTAAGCGTCAAATCAATCTTAGTGATGTCTCACATATCACCGCTTACGGCGATACCCATGAGGATTTTGCCATGCTTGATATGGCAAACATCGGTGTGTATCGCGGTAAAGCCTATGTGAAAACTACCGGCGTATGAACATGGCCTTTATATAGTCCAATGCTTGATAGGAATTTGGTTCTAGTCGATTTCGACAAAACGATAATTAATCGAGACACCGGCGACGCGTATATTCGTTTTATGTTGAGGCGTAGCCTGCTGAGAATGATCTGTGTCGCGCTATTTTCACCGCTAATAATCCTGTTCATCTCGTGTAATAGAACGAAAAAGTCAGGCTTATCAATACTGCTTTGGTTGCTCACCGCAGGAATGGGGCGGCGAAAGCAGGCTGATTTAAGACGCCAATTTATTTGCGCGTATCTGGTCGAACCCAACACGCGTATATTTGATTCTGCGATAGAAGCGTTAACGCAGCATGTAGAGCAGGGGGATGAGGTTGTTATTGTGAGTGGCGCTTCTGCTTGGATGGTTAAGAGAATTGTCGCAGCTTTACGCCTGCCGGTTTCACACTTCCTGTGCTCCCAAGAACGGGCCTATATGAGTGGGCGCATTAGTCAGTTTCACTGTTACGGCGCAAATAAAGTGAATGCAGTAGAAAGTCACTTTAATCTACAAGGCTATTTTCAAGTTATCGGTTATTCAGACAGCGCTTCCGACATTCCTTTGTTAGCGCTGTGCGATAAGCGAATAGTGATAAACCCAACATCGAAGTGCCGTAAGCGTTTCGCAACTGCATTTGGAAACCACGTTGAGGTGGTGAAATGGAAATAATTCGGCTTCCAAAGCGTGCCGAATGCTTCATATTAACTGGAAGACTTTTTGATCTCACTGTGTGATTTTAGCACTTTGCTGCCGTCATCCTGCTCTATGAGGTAAGCCGGGTCGTCGTCGCTCGCTTTGCGGGTAACTTTTGACCCCTGTAGCGTTTTTTCCACATCCTCATTATATTTTTTTCTAATCTTGCCTGACGCAGAACCATTACCCCATTCCCATTCAACTTCAGTGTTAATCGCAAAATTCTTCATTTAGTGATGTCCTTTAAAGTATTTGGGATTTAAACCAGTAAGACTGCGTGTAAGATCAATGAATTATTGTTAATCGAATGAAGGCTGATAACATCGAGATAGAAACGGAAACATCTTACTGATTTACGGATAAGGAATGAAGGATGACACCAGAGCAAACAGGGTTAGCCTACGACCAGATTACTCACCTATGGACGCGGGATGATTTTAATCGTAAAAACGGTGTAGCTCAGCATAGAAAAGCGATAGCGTTTGCCAAAAATAAACACAATGCGCTGGATGTTGGCTGCGGTTGTACCGGGCGTTTTATTGATTTGCTGCTAGAAGAAGGCTTCGCTGTGTCAGGGATAGATATCTCAGCGAATATGGTCGCACTTGCTCGCCTACGTCATCCGCACTTAGATTTTTATCACACCGATATTTTATCGTTCAGCTCGAGTTCCCGATTTGATTTTATCACAGCATGGGACAGTATTTGGCATGTGCCACTACGTGAACAGGGGACTGTGCTTGCAAAAATTGTTTCCCTTCTTAAACCCGGTGGCATTTTCATATTCACATTTGGTGGTACCGACGAAGAAGGCGAACATTGTAATAATGCAATGGGCCCACAGGTGTGCTACTCAACGTTAGGCACGAATGGCTTTATAGACTGCCTGATGGCATTAGGCTGCAAAATAAAACACCTTGAATCTGACCAAATGCCTGAATTACACACTTATCTCATTGTGGAGAAAATCTGAGAAGTAAATTGGTCAAATGGCCTGGTTTATTTTTAATCATTTCTATAGGATGGCATGCGATGGAAACGCAGTGTTTGCCATTCGGGCTATCAGCAAGGGATTTGCTTTAGAGGCGCGGTTCTCTCTCGCTTTGTCTTACTGGTTTTCTTCCATCCATTTCAACTTTACTTAACGTTTAGGCGCAATGCCTGTTATTCAATTTTTTAAAGGACATAAGAAATGGGTAAAACTTTGAAACTTGGCTTCGCTATGGGCGGGGGCGTTTCTCTAGGTTCATTCTCTGGCGCAGCACTTACGGAGTCAATCAAACTCGCTTTGTTATACGGCACCGATAAAGACGGTAACCCCTACGAAAACGTCGTTGTAGATGTGTTTTCTGGTGCCAGTGCTGGTGCAATGAGTTTAGGGGTGATGTTACGGGCACTCGCGTTTCCAGCGAAGGACACTGTGGTACGGCAAGCGGCCTGGGAGAAACTGGCAACCGACTATGAAATCGATACCGCGTCATGGACAGATAAAAAGCGCAAAGAGCAACTCATAGATGCTGAACTTGCTCAGCAAAAAATGAATAAGATCTGGACTGAAGAAATTACCCTCGACAAATTGCTTGAGCCTGAGGAAGAGGGATTCCCGCCATTAGTAAAACAAGCCGGAATTTTAAATAAAGCGGCAGTGACGAATATTGCGAAAGAATATCTGTTTCCTGATAACGGTGATAGTTACAACGAACAAGACAAAGCAACGCATCCTGTTTTGGCAGACAGGGTGTTGTATAGCTGCAGTATTTCGAATCTGAATCCAATTATCGCCAATGTGGATGCGAAGTATCTCAAGGCGGTCAGCGATGATGAGCAGCCTGATTTAGCGTCTGCCGACGCGTTAACGTCTAAATTTCACCAGGAACACCGAATCTTTGATATTAACTTTGGTTCGGTGTCTAACGATAAATTTTCAGATACGGATATTCACCCTAAGCGTTGGGTTCGCTTTCATTGGGGCGGTAACATCGATAATGTCGCGTTTGATATTCGCGCAAGAAAGGACTGGCGGCATATTGTCGCTACGGCCATTGCAAGTGGCGCATTTCCGGCGGCATTTGAACCGGTATCCCTTAGGCGTTGGCAGTGGGAATATCCCGCAGGCTTATGGATAGACCCATCTGTGAGTAGTTATGTTTACACTTATGTCGATGGCGGTACATTCGCCAATTCTCCGGTAACCGAAGCCTTTAAGCTAGCGTCGCATATCGATTCTATTTCCCATTTAAACGATAACGCGCCTTTTGAACGTCGCATTATCTTTGTTGACCCATTTGTTGGCGAGGAGGTATCTTATAACCTTCCTCATCTTAAATCTTTCCGTGACCAAAAGCCGCTGTCGTTGGTCAGTACCTTTGATGGCAACGATTTACTGTCGCTTACTTCCTTAGATAAACTACTTCCTGCAGGAAAGAGTTTACTTGGTGCAATTCATTCTCAAGCCTCTTCACAACATCACCATCGTAATTTTCAAATTGCGAATAAGCTCAAAATGCGAAATGAACTTAGGGATATGTTGGCGAAAGGCGTCGTTGCCAAGGAACAAGAATTTTTGGATTTACGCGACAAACTGGGCGTACTGCTCAGCCAGTTTTCAAATAAAGCGCTTATTCCTACCTTGTCTGCAAGCGTGGCGAATGAAATTGAGCGGCTTGCCCGTGAACCGGGTTCACTAGTAAGCGCACTGGAGGAACACGGGAAGGAAATAGCAACATCAACGTGGGATGTCATTACCGGTAAAGGGTTAGAGCATGTTGCTATGCAAGCCATGTTGTTTAGTTATATCGACTTAATTGCTGATCTGGAAGCGAAGAGCCGAAACAGTCAGTTGATCTCAATTGCCCCATTGGATTTTGACGACAACAATGAGATCAATAAAATGATATTCCTTCCCGGCTCTCCGCTTGCGGGATTTGCGGGCTTTATGTCAGAACTGCCAAGTAAGTATGAAGTAGAAGTGGCTCGCTATTGCAGTTTTATCAAACTTCGAGAATCCCTTTTGCTCCCCAAAACACTGGCGCCAGCGCCCGTAAATACACATCCAGGAGAGTTTACTGATAAGGCCGCATTTGACGAAGAATACAAAGGCGGTTTGAAAAAACTCGCTTATCGAGTTGGAGAACTTGTCAGCACCTCAAATTTCATCAATCTGGGTTGGGCCAATGACGTCGTACTGACCTTCATCAAAAGTCGCATTGAAAAAGCGATAAAGGAATTGAGTTACGTAAATAAGAAAACCGAATACGAGTTTCGCGTAAGGGTTGATAATAAGAAGTTTGAACTGGATGGCAAAGGCGTTGCCGATAATGATCGACACCCAGTGATGTTGTCTGAAGATGCAAAGGAACTCTATCTTATCTGCTTTGCCGAACGGGATTGGGCCATCGATGAGAGTGAAACCGCTGCATTAAAATGGTCGGGTTATTACATTGAAAATGGGGAATTGGGTATCGATTTCGATTCCTGGGCATCTATTAATGATAATGACTTTGTTCAGATCCCTATGCCTAGCGACAAACAGCTCGCGGATGCGGCAAAAATTGCAAATCCCATCTTCTATACGAAGGACGTGCTTAAAAAAGACAACAAGCCGAGTACCCATGCGCTTAACACGTTTTGGGAACTTAGAAATGAAGTAACTCCGTATACGGATTTACTTTAATGGTAAGCCTTTGTGCTAAAAAACGAGCAACAGTAAGGAGAGCGGCTTTATAGCCGCTCTTTTAAAGAAACCACTTCCAGGCAATGAATATGGCTAGAAAGCCAAACAGATATGCCAAACCAATGTAGCTCAAGGTTGTGACTAAAGGCCCGGCTTTAACGCTGTCATGCAGTTCAGCTCTGTGCACCAGTTTGTGATTCAGCAAAGCAAACATGGGCGTGGTTATGAAGGCTAGCGTCATGGCAAATCCCAGCATGGCGAGCAAGGCAGTTTTGAAAAACAGCACAATGATAAAACTTAATACGGCAACAAGAGACAGTACCAGAACAACATTACGCTCTGGCATTTCTTTTTTACCATTTAATAGCAGAATGGCCTCGGTTACGGCCCGGGAGTAACCATCGTAAACGGTGAGTGCTGAACCGAAAATACATAAAAATGCCACCACGGCGATAAGCCAGCGCGCCCATTCACCAATGGTGCCCGCATACAAACCCACAAGCTGTTTGGAGAAACCGATGCCGCCAGATGCGAGCGCTTCACCACTTCCATGCAGTACCAGTGCACCCAGGGCCAGAAAAACCAGCGCAAGGATCATGGTGGTGAAGTATCCAAGGTTAAAATCAAATAAGGCAGACTTCGCGGTAACGGCTTTTTCTTCACACTGCTTTTTAAGCCATAAAGAGGTAATGCCGGATATCTCAATGGGGGCCGGCATCCAACCCATAGTAACCACTAAAAAGCCGATAGCGGCCATGGTCCAAGGGGAGGGCGACACGTAATCATCGGGTGCTACTGCGCCGTTTTGCCAAGCAATGAATGTCGCTGAAATTGTAGCGATGACGAGGGTGATCATGATCGCCTTCGATATCTTCTCTAGTGCCGCAAAATGACCGCCAATGAGAATAACCAATATGGCGATAAGAATAACGGCGGCAAGCAGCGGAACACTGATATCCATTGGCATGAAATAGCCGAGAAGACTGGCTGAAAACATCAATAACGCCGCCGAATTCACGACAGCTGAAATGATGTTCAACAATAATGCCGTAAGCAGATAACCTTTACCCAAGCGAAGATAGCCCGTTTGCAAGGTTTCACCTGCGCTGATGGTGTAACTCACCCCCGCACGGAAAAAAGGGTACTTAAGCAGGTTTACAATGAAAACCAGTAAAGCAAGTTGCCAGCCGTAGATTGCGCCCGCTTGTGTTGAGGCAACAAGGTGGCTGCCGCCGATTGCGGCGGTGGCCATGAGAACGCCGGGGCCAAGAAGTTGAGTAAGGTTACGTAAGATATTTAAAGAAAATGTGGGGTGTGCCAACTCTGTGTTCCTGCTACAGATCCGTAATTAAAAACGCGTTGGCACAGTTTACATGAACAGTTTAAAAATGCAGAGGTTAAACGTCGCTCAGGAGGTACGATGGAACTTGCCATGCACCCTGATGCAGTTTTCCATCCCAGGTTTGTAGTGTGATCCACACCTTATCACCGGGTTTGATAACTTCACTACTGAGTCCATGTACGTGTTGCCCGTGTTTCGTACCGTGAAGTACGCCAAGCTCATAAGACTGCGCTTCTTCAAAGGGCAGCGGCGACTCGCCAATGTTTAAAAAGGCCATACGAACGTCATCAACACTGCCTTGCTGAAACATAACCAGAAAGTCTTTTACGAATAAGCCGTCGTGCTGGTAGGGCATATCTTCATCATAAGGCATCGCGGTAAGCGAAAACTCACCGGCTTTAATTTCAGGTAGCATGGCGGGGAACTCCGGATTCAGCGCCTTGTAGATGAAATAAATAGGCAATGCCAGAATAAGCCCATTGATTAAATAACGAAATGAGGATTGCTTTTGTAAACGCGCCATTATGCCTCCTGAATGGGTGAGGTTGCGTTACGTGTTTGGGGCTTTTTAAGCTTATTCACGCGTAAGTACCACATGATAAAGCCGCTAAGCGACATACCGCTAAGCAATAAGCCAAACACAAACCAAATGATTTTCGTCCAAATACCACCAATAGTGCCATAGTGCAGTGGGTCGGCAATATGCAATATGGTTTGTGCAGCATTCATGGTTGCAGGAGAGATCGTCTGCGTAATCTCGCCGTTCCACGGATTAATCGCCAATTGGAAACTGGCGGCGTCGTAGAACGGATTAGCGCCACCGCCATATACCTTAAAGGTGTCGCGGTTGTGTTCAGGTAACATCACATATCCTGGACGAAAGCCTGGAAACGTTTGTTCAGCCTGTTCAAGCGCATTACTCAAGGTTACCGGCATCGCTGGTGTACCGTTTGCTTCAGGTGACAACATAGGTAATGACTGCACGGAAAGGTGTTCGGGCCAGGGATCGATCTCTACGTCGTTTTGCCATAGGACGGCTTGAATCAAATACCACAGCCCGGTGGCACTCATTATGAGAAGAAACCAAAGCGACCAGACACCAGCTAGCTTGTGCAAATCCGCCGTTAATGTGCGCGGGCCTTGATGACTCCTGAGTTTGGGATTGCGATAAGCCTGCCAGAACTTCTTGTACACCAACAGACCCGTAACGAGTGCACCGAGCATCACGATTGATAATGCGGAAACCAGGTAATAACCCACACTGTAGCTGCCATGCCATGGAAAATATAACCAGCCGTGCAGTGTTCGCATAAAGTTGATAAACGTACTGCCGTCGTTAACTTCTTGAATTTGATGAAGGTAAGGATTCACATAAGCGACGGCATAGGGTTTGTCGTCTGCAGTAAACATCACCTCGTGCACCATGTAGTCTTCGCGAACGGCAACGCCGGTTATATCTGCAGAAGGGTAGGTTTCATTTACCAGTGCAACGGAATCGGCAGCAGTCCATGCTGATGTGTTTTCAGGGTTTGTGGCACGTACATTGGCATTAGTCAGCCAAGCAAATTCGTGACTCAGCACGGCGACGGTGCCGGTAAGACACACAAAAAAAAATAAGATCCAGACTGGCAGAGAAAACCAGCCGTGAAGTTGAAAAAGGAAGCGATTAGACACCCGAGCCATGAAACCCCTTTATAGCTATTGTTATTAGGATAAAGTGGGATTCTAGTGAATATCGCCTCCAATGCAAATGATATTGATTCTTTTTTACTTAAAGCGACCTCTTCGAGCCACCTTGCGCCATGCAATAAGCGGAACAAGTAAAAGAGTCATCATGCCAAAGCTACCGCCGCCACTGCTTCCACCATTACCTCCAGAACTGCCACCGGAAGATTGTGCCGTAACACTCACCGATACCGTATCAGTTACGGTATTAGTACCATCAGATACGGTAACAGTATAAACAACGGTTGACCCCGCAGACGCACTTTGTGCGGTTTCAGAGAAAACTGCACCGTCTGTACCGTTAATGGTGAAAGATAAGCTATCGCCTTCAGGATCGGTCGCGGTAGCTCGTATAGTAATTGTTCCGCCGACAACAACCGAAGAAGGCGATGTAATCGAAAGCGTAGGGGCCTGATTCGCCGCACCTTCAATTCGTACGCCAGTATAAGGTGCGGTACTTTCACTTTGCGTGCCTGGAATGTTTGTCACCGAGGATGTGGTATTGAATACCAACGATGCCGGCGTAGCGTTGTCTTCTACACGTACAGTAAAATTAAGTGTGGAAGCCGCTTGCGTTTGCGCACCTAAAGATTCGGAATCAGGCTGCGTGACCTCCCAGATGATCTGATCGCCTGTGAGCATGCCACCGTCAGATATTGAACCTTCAATGAGTGTGACGGTATCAGGTAGGGTAACTGCAACACGATAATCTCTGTCTTCACCTGTCGTATTGTTGGCAATATTGACGTTGATCGTTTGCTCGCTACCGAGGGCGACGATACCGTCGTCTGGTACTGAAAGATAAACATCATCCTCACCCCTGGTAATTTCAACGTAGGTGATACCAATATCGTCTGGCTCTGATGCAGTAGACCCCAATGCGAACGCACCAAAGTAACGGGTACCTGGTTCGCTTGTATCCAAGTCCCAGAGCACTCGCAAATCGAAAGCGGTAAGAGCAGGGTTACTTTGAGGCCCACTTACTGTGAGATTTCCTTCATCGTCTTCATCAACAACCACATAGTCAAGTTGGAAGCCATCTTCACTTGTAGTTGCAGCATTCCAGCCTTGAATCACGATAAACCAGGTTCCAGCTTCAGGACGAAGAATATCAACAACCTCATCGGATTCTGTTGAAATACTCTCAGCGCGAATTTCATCCTCGCTAGGCGAACCGTTGCCGTCAGCGTCGTAGGCGAGGTAGAGATCAAGGTCGTTTGCTGTGGCATTTAACGTTTCAGCGTATAGTCTAAGCGCATTCTCGCCTACTTCAACGTCTACAGCGACGATCCCTTCGTTGGTGTCGAACAGGTCTTCAGGTGTAGGGTCTTGATTAATTGTCAACATATCGCTGGTGAGAGGTGTGAGGCCGTATGACTCGTAATTGAAAGACTCAATCTCGGCAGCAGTTATATCTTTAAGCAGACGACTATCTGCGTCTCGCATCGCATCGAAAGCGACAAATTGAGGAATCGACCCATTTGAAGCATATGCAGCAACCGGCAAGTGAAGGTTAGGAGAGTCATTACTAGAAAGTTGTACCGAACCGAAAGCCCATTCATTGTTCGTGGAATTCAACGTATCAATGGTAACTGTAATCGTTTGAGACTCGCCGGCATTAAGGGAGAATGACGTTGGACTTACTGCGATACTCAAACCGTTGGTCAGTGCCAGAGTTGAAACATTCCAACTTGCTGAGCGCGTAGCGGTAAAGGTTCTGGACCAAGAGCAGGAAACCAGACAGCTTTCATCTACAATTGCCGGCGTATTAAGTGAACGGGGTTCACCGCCTTCTTGCGGATTGGCTGCCAGGTAGTTTGCCCGGGTCTCATTCATGATGAGTCCGGTTTGAGTAGCAACATCTATTTGCAAACGACCCGCTCCCATATCAAACCAATCTGCAGCTGTTTGCTGATTTTCAATTTGGATATCGGTTTTTGCCGTTAACATCATTGCTGAACGAATGTTGTCGGGAGTCCAGGTTGGATGGTCTTGTTTCAGCAGCAGCGCAGCGCCGGCCACATGGGGACTGGCCATCGATGTACCAGATGAATAGGCAAAATCCGCAGGGGCATTGCCAGACTCTTCATGACCGTAATGTTCGTCAGCCCATGCCGCATAAATTTCTGCACCCGGTGCTGATATCATGGGTGTTAGCGTGCTGATTGACGTATTTGGCCCGCGAGACGAAAAATTAGCGACTTTATCGGCGGTTTGCTCATCGACAATGACTTCTGCTGTCGATGCAGTAATTGTTGCAACATGACCGCTCCCTGAGTCCAACCAGGTTTTTAGTCTGTCGCCATCATCTGCATCAATATGAATTCCGGGAATAACATAAGCATCATTTGCTAAGAAACTGTCGCCGCCTTGTACATTCGCAAGAACAAAGCCCTCAGCACCGCCGCTTTGTACATTTCTTGCCTTTTGAATTCTGGCAATGTCACCACGGTCGCAGACAACAATCTGGCCACTAAAGGTATTCGCTGGGAAAGGTTCTAGACACTGTCCAGCATCACCTTGGGGATCATTCGGGTTTGTAAAATCGCCAGCATATACAATGGGAGCGGTAATGGCGCCTGTGTTACTAAAACCTGTGAGCGTAGCAAGAGAAGTCGCACCACCGGAAAAATCAGTAAGTGACTTCTCGTACGATACAGTTATGCCGTGTGTAGTTGCCGCAACAGCGGTAAGCCAGGGAGCGTGTTTATCTGTGGTTGTCGCTGATGGGCCATCATTACCCGCGGAGTGGGCAAGAAAGATGCCGGCAGAGTGTGCATTCAACCATGCGGCATTAACTGCCGATTCCCATGGAAAATCGCCGCCAGATATAGACATATTAACTGAATCAACCACACCGCTATCAATAATATCCTCTAGCGCTTGAAGAATCACGGAGTCCAAGCAGCCTGTATAGGTATCTTCGTCTTCACCAGGATAACAAACCTGATAAGAAATGATGTTAGCATGAGGCGCAACACCAGATAATTCTTCAAAAATGTAACCTGTTTCTATACCGCTACTTGCCGCCACATCATATTCAGGGATAACTTCGGCGACATTATATAAGATGTTACCTGCGGCCGTTGCAGCTACATGTGAACCATGCCCGTTGTAATCTTCACCATTACTAGGGATTGGCGTTGTGAACACATCAGAATCGTTGTAGGCGCTAACAATCGTAGAATAACTGTACACACCAATAAGCTTGTCGTTGCAAAGGGATGGGAAATCACCAGCACAGTCACCTAAATAATTGCCACTACCTAGTGGATTGGTATGGTTATAACCGTCGTCACCCACATCAGCAAAAGAAGGATGATCGGAATTAATGCCAGTATCAAGTATGGCAACAACCATTCCCTCACCAAGTACATCGCTACCGGTAACGGTTTCCGAGCCGTTCCACATCGATGGCGCACCAATGGTCTCAGGCCCTACATAGGCATCGAGTTTACGGATATTATCTCGATGTACCTTCTTTACGCCTTGAGTATTTTCGAGGGTTTTCGCTTGCTTTGCTGTCATTTTTACGGCAAAACCATTAAACGCCAACTGGTACTCTGCTAGCGGCGTGGGTGAGGTACCGTCTTCATTCAGATAGCTTAGGACTCGCTGTTGTCGATTTTTCAGATATTGCCGGTACTGCTTTACAGCATTACTGCGAGTGTTGAGCTTTCGTTGGGAGCCTGAAGCGCTTGTAGAGTGATACCCTTCAATATTCCCGGTGTACGTCGCAACTGGCGACTCTTCTAGTTCAACAATATAGACAGCGTCGCCAGACTTGTGCTTTGCAATATCACGTACTGCGCTGTTATTGCTGGGGGAGCCATCGCCTGCGAAAACGGGCTGCGAAAAAAATAGAGTAAAACTCAGCGCACATGAAACCGCACCGGCGATTCTGTAATTCATAACATTCTCCTGTTCAGGCGCTACTGAAGGACAAAACATTCCTGCAAGATAACTCAAGCTTATCTCAGATTTATAATTTTTCCGTTTTAATTTTTATCCAGGTAAAAATTGGACTCTATGAAATGTACTACAAATAGTATGAACGATCAGTGAACGAGCTTGCCACTTCAATTACTGTCTTAAACACAAAAATGTTTCCCGTTCTTTTTAATAAGTTTAATGAAATGTAAATACTCTAGGATAAGTGTTTTGATATGGAGTGATATTTGGGATAGCTAATCTTTAAATTGGAGGTGTAGAGGGCGAATAAGCAAGGCCATTACAGCGAAACCACACTAGCATATTGAGTATCGATATTGCCATTGTGCATCACTCAATGAGGGCTTAGTTGTGCAGGACAGAAATCATCTCGCCAGCGTAAAAACCACCCATCAGGTAAAAATAATAGAAAATGGCCTGATAGACATTCCTATGCTGCAAATCTTGCAGCCTGATGGCAGTTTGCATGCGCAGGCTGACACACCAGATATAGCCAAAGAAACCGCAACCCGTATGCTGGATGTAATGCAATATATTCGCATATTGGACGAGCGCATGGTGGGTGCCCAGCGACAGGGCCGGATCAGCTTTTATCTGGCTTCAACAGGAGAAGAAGCCGCAGCAGTGGCCAGTGCCGCAGCGCTATCTGAAAACGACATGATCATGTCGCAGTACCGTGAACAAGGGGCGTTAGCCTGGCGCGGTTACCGTACCGAACAATTTATGAATCAAATGTTCAGTAACGAAAAAGACCCCAATAAAGGTCGGCAAATGCCTATTCACTATGGTGACAAGGCGCTTAACTTTATGACGATTTCATCACCGTTAGGTACCCAAATTCCGCAGGCGTCGGGTTATGCCTACGGTCAGAAAATGGCGGGCAAAGAAGCCATTACCATTTGTTACTTTGGTGAAGGCGCTGCATCTGAAGGCGATTTTCATGCGGGTCTTAATATGGCGGCTGTACTACATTGCCCGGTAATATTCTTCTGCCGCAATAATGGCTACGCCATTTCAACCCCTGCAGAAGAACAGTTCGCCGGTGACGGTATTGCCTCCCGAGGTATTGGTTATGGCGTGAAAACCATACGTGTAGACGGCAATGATCCCCTAGCCATTTATGCTGCTACCCGACGGGCTAGAGAAATCGCGCTCAGTGATTCCTGCCCGGTATTGATTGAAGCGATGACATATCGCCTGGCAGCGCACTCCACGTCCGATGATCCAAGCGGCTATCGCTCTAAAAACGAAGAGGAAAAGTGGCGTCTTAAAGATCCGATTTTGCGCTTGAGCAAATGGCTGGAAAATAAGGGCTGGCTCGATATCGACGCTTTCGAAAAGCAAAAATCGCAAACCAGAGAGCAAGTGCTGGCTGCACTGAAGGAAGCGGAGAAAGTGCCCGTTAACCCCATCGATGATTTAGTCACCGATGTTTTAGACCACGTACCCTGGCATTTAAAAGATCAACTTCAGTCGCTCAAACAACATATTGCCAAATATCCTGATAACTATCCTAAAACAGCAGGGAGAATAAAGTAATGGCGAAAATGAACCTGCTGCAGGCAATTAATAACGCCCTCATCACCGTAATGACAGAAGATGAACGGGTGATGGTGTTTGGTGAAGATGTGGGCCATTTCGGTGGTGTTTTTCGAGCTACCAGCCATCTTCAGGAAAAATTTGGGAAGGGACGCTGTTTTAATACACCGCTCACCGAACAGGGCATTATCGGGTTCGCTAACGGACTCGCAGCACAGGGCTCAGTGCCTGTGGCTGAAATCCAGTTTGGCGATTATATCTTTCCGGCCTTCGACCAAATCGTCAATGAAACCGCTAAATTTCGCTACCGTTCAGGGGGGCAGTTCAGTTGCGGTACGTTAACCATCAGAACACCTTACGGTGGCGGCATTTCCGGCGGTCATTACCACAGCCAGTCGCCAGAAGCTTTTTTTGCACATTGCCCCGGCTTGCGAATTGTGGTGCCGCGTAACCCATATCAAGCGAAAGGCTTGTTGCTAGCATCAATACGAGACGACAACCCAGTACTGTTTATGGAGCCTAAACGCCTCTATCGGGCGTCTGTGTGCGATGTACCAGAAGATGATTATGAATTACCACTCGGTAAAGCAGACATTGTGCAGGAGGGTAAAGATATCACGTTGGTGGGCTGGGGCGCACAAATCGAAATTCTCCAGAAGGCTGCAGAGAGAGCGCTGGAAGATGGCATTAATTGCGAAATCATCGATTTACGTAGCATTGCGCCATGGGATGCCGAGACAGTCGCAGGATCCGTAATGAAAACCGGGCGATTATTAATTAATCACGAAGCGCCGTTAACCGGCGGTTTTGCCAGTGAAATTGCCGCCACCATTCAAGACAAGTGCTTTCTGTATTTGGAAGCCCCCGTAGCCCGGGTTTGCGGCCTGGATACGCCGTATCCACTTTCTCACGAGAAAGAATACATGCCGGATGAGCTAAAGACGTACGAATCTATTGTAAAAACCATGCATTATTAAGGGCAAACTGATGAATACTGAATTTATTTTGCCTGATATTGGCGAAGGGATCGTTGAATGTGAGCTGCTGGAATGGCTGGTGGCTGAAGGTGATGTGATTGAAGAAGACCAACCGGTCGCTGAAGTGATGACAGACAAAGCCACAGTGCAAATTCCGGCCATGCATGCAGGTACCGTGCGCACACTTCATTATCAACCGGGTGATATTGCGAAAGTACATGCTCCACTTTTTGCCATGACGGTAGCGAATATCGATGTTGTACACGAATGTGCTTCACACAACACCGCTTCACTCGACAGTGCTTCACTCGACAGTGCTTCACACGACGTAAAGGCCCATGGCGTTGCTGCGTCAGAAGATGAGCGAACTGATGCAACTCAAACTGAAGAAAAGCCTATCACGTCAGATTCCACCTCTAATCAGGCTGAAGACTTTCTGCTTCCTGATATTGGTGAGGGTATTGTTGAGTGCGAAATTGTCACTTGGCAGGTGACTGAGGGCGATCAAGTTGCCGAAGATCAGGTCATCGTGGAAGTGATGACAGATAAAGCTGTGGTTGAAATTCCAGCCAAACATGCTGGCATAGTAAGCCGTCTTTATTATAAGGAAGGTGAAATTGCCAAAGTCCACGCCCCCTTATTTTCTCTACTCGCTGACAATGTTAACGCATCCGCAGGTCCTGATAAGCCACCGCAGGAGCTGCAATCGCCAGATCAGCCGTTGCAAGGTCAAGAATCACAGGTGCCATCACAGGGGCATCAATTAAATCGAACTGAAGCAGCCGATCCGAAAGCGTCATCGAGGGAGGGCCAATTCGAGCCACCGGTGGTCATACCGGGTAAAGTGCTTGCTAGTCCGGCCGTGCGTCGTGTTGCCCGTGAAAAGCAAATAGATTTAGCAACCGTCAAAGGAACGGGTAAAAAAGGCAGGGTCCTCAAGCAGGATGTAGTTGCGCTTAGCGAGGTGTCGTCATCTACATCATCGTCAGTTTCGCAAAGCCATAAGTCTGGTCAATCGACTTCCCATGCTGCAACAGAACGTCAGACTTCTGTGGGAGGAAACTGCCGCACTGAGAAAGTTCGCGGCGTGCAGGCGGCGATGGCTAAACAGATGCAGTTATCTGTGCAAACCATTCCGCATTTTAGTGTGAGTGATGAGTTGCAAATGGACAACTTAATTGCGCTTCGTAATGAGCTAAAGCCTGTTTTTGAAGGTCAGGGGGTTAAGCTCAGTTTTATGCCGTTCTTTATTAAAGCCCTGTCATTGGCTTTAACTGAATTTCCCATCCTGAATAGTCAGCTCAATGATGACGCCACAGAGCTGACCTGTTTCGATGACCATAACATCGGTTTTGCGGTAGACAGTAAAATCGGTTTGTTGGTACCTAACATAAAGCGAGTACAGGATTTATCGCTGTTCGATTTGGCTAAGCAAATGCAGCAACTTATTGATCAGGCCAGAGAAGGAAAATTACCCGGTGAGTCATTGAAAGGCGGAACTATTTCTATTTCCAACATCGGTGTGTTGGGCGGCATTACGGCCACGCCGGTCATTAACAAACCGGAAGCTGCGATTGTTGCACTGGGTAAAACCCAGAAGCTCCCTCGGTTTGACGAGGAGGGAACTGTTACTGCCCAACATATCATGCAGGTAAATTGGTCTGGCGACCATCGCATTATTGATGGTGCTACCATGGTGCGCTTCAATAATTTGTGGTGCAGCTACCTGAAAGCGCCTTCGACAATGCTCATGCATCTGCGCTAACTAGAGGTTAAAGAGGAGCGATGGCTCCTCTTTCTGTGCTCGTACAGGTTTCATGTTACAATGCGCATTCCTCTTCATTCGTAACGGATTGTTTGTGCTAAGTTATAAACATGCCTTTCATGCCGGTAATCACGCAGATGTGATTAAACACATGTGCTGGTTAGGTGTGATCAACTACCTCAAGAAAAAAGAAAAGCCTTTTACCTTATTCGACACCCATTCAGGGGCAGGCTGTTATCCGCTAAACAGCGAACAAACCCAGAAAAATCGAGAATACGAAAGTGGTATCGATCCGCTGGCAAATGTTCAACCCAATGCTGAACTGCTGAAGATGTACCTGGATGCTATGGATTTTTATTGGCAGCAACAGCAGTATCCCGGCTCTCCACTGATTGCCACGCGTGCATTACGTCCACAAGACAGTGCCCACTATATGGAACTGCATCCAAATGAAGCTGATATATTAACTGACGTGATTCGTGGTGTCGGTATGGGCAACGCACACGTTCATCATCGTGACGGTTTGGAAGGGTTAATCGCGATGACGCCGCCCAACCCAAATCGTGGTGCTGTACTTATCGACCCGCCATATGAGCGGTTTGATGAATATCGCGAAGTCAAAGAGGCCGTCACAAAACTGTTCCGTCGCTGGCAAAACGCCCAATTGGTGCTGTGGTATCCGTTATTGTCTGCGCGAGCAGATAAAAAATCCGGTGTCAGCGAAGTCATGATTGAGGCACTTGCCGGCATGTCAAAAACAGCGTTTAGCGCAGAATTACACATCGATAAAAAAGAAAATGACACCGGTATGTATGGTTCTGGTGTGTTGGTCATGAACCCGCCATGGCAACTCGATGTACAGCTTGACGCCGCATTGAAGGAAGTGTGTGGTCATCTTGGGCCTAACGCTATCAGCAAGATACGCTGGTTGAAACAAGAGAGCGACCAGTGACACAAGTCCGTGGTATCCGGCATTTTTATATTCCTGAAGATCAATCAGTTTATTTGTTGTCACACAAAGATGCGGAAAAACTGAGAAACTGGGTTGAGCTTTGCACTCAGCAACTTCAGGCGCTGGGATACCGCGACATCGCATTGATTGGCAAAGGCGCCTTTGGTTTTGTGTTTGCCGGTGTGGCGCCTTCTGGTGAACAACTTGTGTTCAAATTCTCCCGTATCAATTTGCCTGAGCACGTGCAAGCCCGCTTAGAGGAAGAAGCCTTCATGCTTTCTCAGGTCGAACACGTTCGTGTGCCGGCACTGAAAGAATTCCAGCAAGTGGGCAAGCAGGCTATTTTGGTGATGGAACGGGCAAAGGGTTTGGATTTCGAACAAATCAGTTTGCAACAGGGCGCGTTGTCTCCTCGCATCATTGTTCGCCTCGCTGTGCAGCTTGGAGAAATTTTGCTGTCGTTACGTAGCCATCAAATGCGTAGCGAATTACGGCCCGTGGTTCATGGAGATATCAAACCTTCAAACCTGATGTGGGATGCCAGCAGTGAAACCGTTGGTTTGATTGACTGGGGATCATCGGTTTTTGCTCAGCTTGACGAGCATGGTCAACACGTTGGTAATAATGTGATGGATCTCATGTCCGGTGATATTCAGCAGACCAACTCCCGTCTTGGTGATGTCTATTTTATCGGTAATGAACAGTTAAATGGTGCGTTGTCTTCCCCCCGTTTCGATGAACAAGGGTTGGCGAGCACACTCTATGCGCTGGCGTCCGGTCAGTCATGTCGCTTTGGTACTGCGGTAATCACTCCGCGCGCGCTCGGACTGCCTAAAATGCTCGCAAACATCTTAGAGTATATGCTCAGCGATGATCCGATAAAACAACGTCAGGGGGGCGACTACTTTTTTAATCATTTGCATGTGTTTAAAAGTATGGTGTTTACCCAAGATAAGCGCGTTGATCACAAAGCAATGATACCCACCTGGTGCACGCCAGTGAGTAAAGATATAGAAACCGTGGTATACAGTTCGCGGAAATCATTTTTGCGCGAAGTGGCTTCTGTAACCGACAGCGATTTACGTTACATCAATGATGCGCAGTTCGATCGCTACTATAAAAATTACCTGCAAGGCATGGGGGAAACCGAGAAAGCGTTTATCGCAGCAGTGAGTCGTCTCGGTCGTTTTCCGGTAGTCGGTGGAATGGCTATTCGCTGGATGCCTGACGGTATCTACGTTGATTCAAGTTTAAACTTGTATGACGAATCATTGAAAATAGCTTTTGAGCAATCGGTCAATAATGTTATTACCCTTGCCAGGGCCATCCATCGCAAAGGCATTTTCAAATGCTGTTTGTTTAATGCTAAAGATACACTGCACATTGAACGAGCATGCGAAGACGAACCTTTTGTGCCTCATGCCAACTGCGTGATCCCGTTTGAATTGTCACGAATACCAGTGTTACAGGACAACAGTCGAACCCATTCTTATTTTGAAGATGGCGAGGACCCGGATGAACTGTTGCAACTGCCTGACAGTATTATGTCGGTATTGAAAGAACTAAACACGATTCATCACACGGGCTGTGTAATTTTCGAGGCGCTTCCCACTCACCTTAAAATACACAGTTATTACACCTTGCTCGACCACGAACAGCAGCAACGTTTTATCTTATTACTCGACAAACTGGTTGCTGCGGTTCCGGATATTACCGGCATCGGGCTTTCCGGTTTTATGAAATTACCGTATAAAGACACGCGCTATTTTGAGCACCGGGCCGAGTTACCCGAAAAATATTATCCGCGAAACCCCAAACAAGCGAACACGGAGACATCTGAATTCAATGGCTGATGTAAAACTTTCTTCACTGATGGAACTTGAAACTATCGAACAGGGCATTTACCGGGCACAGAGCTGGGATCTTGGCTTCCGGGCACTGTTTGGCGGCCAAGTTCTTGGACAGGCGTTGTCTGCGGCGTATAAAACGGTGGAAGAGGGCTTTGGTGCCCATTCATTTCATTCTTACTTTCTGTTACCAGGCGATGCAAAGAAGCCGGTGATGTACGATGTTGAAGTGGTGCGCAATGGTCGCAGTTTCTGTACTCGTCGGGTAAAAGCCATTCAGGAAGGCCGCAATATATTTTACATGACGGCATCGTTTCAATTACCGGAAGACGGTATGGAACATCAATTTGCTACAATGCCTGATGTGCCAGCACCAGAAGATATCACGCCGGATATTGCGTTTTACGAAGCCAATTTCGACAAGCTTGCCCGCCCTATGCAGGAAGCATTGAGCTATCATAAACCTATCGATATTCGTACTGTTGATGCGGTGAATTCATTTTCCGCTAAAAAGCGTGATCCCCAACGATACATCTGGTTACGGGCGCAGGAGTCACTTGAACCCGGCGCGCAAATCAATCAGGCCATGCTGGCCTATGCATCCGACTACCATTTTCTGAGCACAGCGCTACAACCTCACGGGGTGTCTATGGCCGACCGTGCTTTACGCATAGCTACCATCGATCACGCCATGTGGTTTCACAAGCCGGTTAATTTCAATGAGTGGTTGCTCTATGTGGCTGAAAGTCCGTTCAGTGGAAATTCGAGAGGCATCGTTAAAGGCCAGATTTTCAATCAGCAGGGTGAGCTTATTGCGTCGACCATGCAGGAAGGGCTGATGCGAAAAGTGGATAAATAGCCGTATTCTATCTGTATGGCATTTCTTCAGCAGAATAAAAATGGCCCAGAACTGTCGTTCCGGGCCTAGGGGAATGGCTCATTGCTGAGCCGTGCGCTAACTTTTACAAGGGAGAAGTATTGTGAAGTTATTCACAACGGACTGTAACTATAGAACAAAACCGCTCACTTTATAAACAATTTTTTGAAAAAATTTAGTTATACATTATCAGAGACTTATTTTGAGTTCCATCCCTGATTAAAAAACAACAGCTTATTTCTGGTCTGACTAGCCTACGGTGTGTTCAAAATTTACCCACAGGATGGTCACATTTTATTCAGTATTAGAGTGCTAATACCTGGTGAATGATCTATCTAGCTTCCCATTCATATTATTTATACTCGTGATGAGCAATTGTTCCATTGGAATGATAATGCCACAATAGTTTTACAGATAAATTGCAGCGAGGCACGACAATGACTACTCCTACGACTTTTATTCCACCTGAGCGTACCTTAATGGGGCCAGGTCCTTCAGATGTTTCTCCCCGCGTACTGAATGCAATGTGCCGTTCTACACTGGGTCACCTCGATCCTTTATTCGTAGAGCTGATGGATGAAACCAAAGCCTTACTACAATATGCATTTCGTACTGAAAATGCGCTGACAATGCCAGTTTCTGCTCCGGGTTCTGCCGGTATGGAAGCCTGTTTTGTGAATCTTGTTGAGCCTGGCGATAAAGTCATTGTTTGTATCAACGGTGTATTTGGTAACCGCATGGTGGAAAATGTTATCCGCTGTGGTGGTGAGGCGATTAAAATTGAAGATGACTGGGGAAATCAGTCAGATTTAAATAAAGTGGAAGACGCCCTGAAAGCCCATCCTGATGCAAAAATTCTGGCCTTTGTGCATGCAGAAACGTCAACTGGCGTACGTAACGATGCAGAAACGCTCTGCCGGTTAGCGCAACAATACGACTGCCTTACCATTGTTGACGCTGTGACATCATTGGGCGGTATCGATGTGAACGTAGACGGTTGGGGCATCGATGCCATTTATTCCGGTTCGCAGAAGTGTTTAAGTTGCGTTCCAGGTTTGTCGCCTGTTTCGTTTAGCGATCGTGCGGTGTCTGTAATCCAGAATCGTAAAACGCCCGTTCAGAGTTGGTTTCTTGATATGAACCTGATTGTGGGTTACTGGGGCCAGGGCGGAAAGCGTGCTTATCACCATACAGCGCCAGTGAATAGCATCTACGCGATGCATGAATCACTGGTGATGTTAAAAGAAGAAGGCTTAGAGAATGCCTGGGCTCGTCACCAGTCTGGACATAAAAAGTTGGTCGCGGGTCTTGAGAAACTGGGCCTTTCCATGGCGGTTGATGAAGCATACCGTTTACCGCAACTGAACTCCGTAGTTATTCCTGATGGTGTGGATGATGCTGAAGTGCGCAGCCGCCTGTTGAATGAATTTAATCTGGAGATCGGTGCGGGATTAGGCGCACTGGCAGGTAAAGTCTGGCGAATTGGCCTTATGGGCTATGCGTGCAAAGACCGCAATATTGATCATTGTGTGGCGAGTCTGGAAAAAGTGATTCGCTAAGTTCGATGACAAACACTCTTGAAAAGCCGCATTGAGCGGCTTTTTTTATCCTTTCAATGCCAGAATCAGCCAGCCAACAATTAACGCCACCGCAAAGCTCAATAATGTACCCAACATCATGTATTCCGTGAGTCGCATGTCTCGTTCGCGAGAGAGGTCGCCCACCCGGAAAACGGTTTTGGTGGCCACCAGAAAGCCCAACCCTGTGAATTCATCTACCAGAATAAAAGAGAGTGCGAGCAGGCGTTCCACATAACCTATCCAACGTCCCGCATTACTCAGGCTTTTTTGTTCTGGTGTTTGCTCATTTTGTTGTTTTAGTTTTTCGGTGTGTGTCGACAACAGCTGTCCAATAAGAATACTGGCGGGTTTGAAAATGATGATGTATCCAAGCACGTATAACAGGTTGTTTTTGGTGAGATAGGCGTCGGTATGAGTAATGACATCCCAAACCGGCTTTTCCTCAAGCAGTAATGCTACCAAGGCAATGACTGCAATGTGTGCCACTTGATCAATGACAAATGCGATGACACTGGTTCGGCCTGCTTTGGCCCAGTCGATTATAAAGTGCGTGGCGGTGATCAGTCCGCCTGCCATTAGCGCTTGATCAAGGGTGACATCAGCCAGCCACAATGCCACTAAAGCGAGTATGGCATGAACGCTGGCATGTAAATAGAGGGCAGGAGAGCGTACGCCTTTGTCGTTTCGGCTACTGATCCAGTTGTCTGGTTGCAGATAAAAGTCGCCGATAAAATGGGCGGCGATAAGTAGTAGAAACAGCGTCATTAAGCCTCATCCTTTTAGTGCATTAATGTAATCAATAAAGGGAGCCAGTAAGTCCCCACCGGCCGATTTTAGTCGCTCGCTGATATTCTGCCTTGAGGTATTGTTATTGTCAGCCAGAACTTGATGCGTTGGGAAGTTTTGTGACAAATATTGATACAGCAGATCCGCTTGTTTTTTACTGAGCCGGTTTAATACGTAGCTTAATTGACTACACATGATGTCCAGCGCGGTTTGTTGACCTTTTGTGCCTGATTGTCCTGGCGCTAAAATAACCCTGAATTCTCCTCCTCGGGTGTTATCCAGGGTTCGGCCTGATAACACAAAGGCTTCGCCGTTAGAGGTCCCGGGACTTGATTCCAACAGCGTACCTTCACCATACGCCAGGGCCTGTGTGCAGTTTACTGCAACCTCGCTCATCTGGCTGTTCAGATAGAGTCTGATGGTAAATAACGCATGAATGGCGTGCTTCGGGTCGGGAAATACAACCTGAAAGCCATCACCTCGAAACAGTTCATAGGTACAACCTGTTTGCTCTTGAAGGTGATTTAGCACCGTGGTGAGCGCATTGATGGTTTGCGTATAATGTGTCGATGACAATCGGGTCGATTCGACTAAATCACCGGTCAGCACAGCAATCATTTCGCCTCCTGGGTAACAGCATCATGGCTAATGATGGGTTTAATGCAAGGTTATAGTCTTGCTTTATTAAATGCAAGTCTATAACCTTGCTTTATTAAATGCAAGGCTCTGAGCTTGCAAGTGCGGATTAACGGTGAACGGAACCATTGTTATCACTTAATGTTGTGAATACAAATTACCGTCGCCTGGTATCAAGGGCCGCCAAGACGTTGAGGGCAAAAATAACCGCAAAAGTAGGCGAAATCAGCAGTACTGATCCGTTACACTGCCAGATAAAACCACTAAAAACCAAGAATAAGGGATTATGCTTCATCGCATCTGGCTTTCATTTATCGTTCTGGCATTTATCGCCACTGTCTGGCAAGCCTTTTTCGGCCATGCACCTGGTGGGTTTCAGGATGTCATGCAGTCTGTTACCAGTATGGCCCAGCTCAGTGTGGATATCGCCATTGGACTTATCGGCGTATTAGCGTTTTGGCTGGGGATATTTGAAGTGGCCGAGAAATCCGGCCTTATCAGTAAATTTTCTCGTGTACTGGCTCCTTTCCTTTGCCGCATTATGCCTGATATTCCTCGCAATCATCCTGCGCTTGGAAGCATCACCATGAACATGTCTGCCAATGTACTCGGGCTCGACAATGCGGCCACTCCCTTTGGCATAAAAGCCATGCAGGACATGCAATCATTGGCCACAGACAAGGAAACCCTGACAAACAGTCAGATCCTTTTCTTAGTACTGAATACCTCATCAGTCACTCTGTTTCCCATCGCGGTATTTTTGTATCGGGCAGAGCAGGGCGCTGCGCAACCTACGGATGTGTTTATCCCAATTTTATTGGCAACCAGTGCGTCCACACTAACCGGATTAATTGTCACGAGCCTGGTACAGCGGGTAAATCTATTTAATCGTGTCGTACTTTTTTATCTGGTAGGTCTGTTTGGTTTACTGGGTGCAGTTATCGTGTACTTCTCGAATTTGGCGGCCAGTGAACTGGCTTCACAATCGGCCATTGTTGCTAATTTTCTACTGTTTTTATTCATTGTGGTTGTGCTTGTTACCGGATGGAAGCGCAATCTCAATACCTATGAATTATTTATCGATGGCGCGAAAAAAGGCTTTAACGTGGCTATTTCTTTAATCCCTTTTCTATTAGCCATGCTCATTGCCATCGGCATGTTACGGGCCAGTGGCATTCTTGATATGGTCAGTACAGGTATTGCCTGGGCTGTTACTGCGGTAGGTGGCGACGCCCGCTTTGTAGATGCCTTGCCCACGGCCATCATGAAACCATTGAGTGGCAGCGGTGCCCGGGCGCTGATGATTGAAACCATGCAGCACCATGGCGCAGATTCATTTTCGGGGCGCCTCGCGTCAGTGCTACAAGGTTCAACGGAAACCACGTTTTATGTTCTGGCGGTTTATTTAGGCGCAGTGGGCATAAAACACGCTCGCTATGCCGTTGCGTGCTGCTTAGCTGCGGATTTCGCCGGAATATTTGCAGCGATTGTCGTGAGTTACTGGTTTTTCGGTTAAGCCCGTGTTCAGTTTACGTAGTGATAATGAGGACTTCTCTCAATAAAAGGTAATTCACTATGACCAAACGCATTTCTGTGCTCAAACCTGTTTCTTTAGCACTTGCACTGTGTCTTTCTTCGGCCATTGCCCAGGCCCAGACGACTGAACCTGCTATTCAGGTAAACGGAACCGGAAGTTATGCCGTTGTGCCCGATGCCTATACCATTACTTTCGTGATGGAAGAAAAAGGTGAAACGGTATCCAAACTGAACACTAAAATGCAGGATGACATGCAATCGGTACTTAAATTTCTGCTCAAAGAAGGTATAGAGGAGAAACATGTACAATCGATGCAAATCAGTCTGAATCCCTATTACGAGTCGACGTCACAAGGTCGTGAACAGCGAGGATTTGTCCTTAGCAGACAAATTCAGGTAACCGATACGGATATAAATCATTATGATCGTATCATTGACGGTGCTTTATCCCGCGGTATAGATCGTATACAAGGGTTTGAATTTATCGCCAGCCAGCAGGACAATGCCTATGAAAAGGCCTTGATAAATGCTGTTAAAGACGCAAAATTACGGGCTAGCCTGTTGGCCGACCAACTAGGCGTGAAAATTGGCAAGGTATTGTCGGTAACTGAAACAGGTAATAGCTATCCTATGCCGGTGATGAGAATGGAAATGTCAGCTAAAGCTGATTTCTCTTCGGCGATGCCCGGAGAACAAATGATCGAAGCCCGCGTTAACGTAAGCTTTGCGATTGATGAATAATTTGAGGTAATTTTTGAAAAGTACGCTTTACGCTGAATTACTGGCCCAGGCTAAAGGCCTGATGGCCGGAGAAGCCGACCTGATTGCGAATATGGCCAATCTCAGTGCACTCATGTTTAACCGTTTGGAAAACGTGAACTGGGCTGGTTTTTATCTTTATAAAGAAGAACAACTGGTACTTGGTCCGTTTCAGGG
The DNA here is from genome assembly GCF_001757105.1 of Alteromonas confluentis. GTDB lineage: Bacteria > Pseudomonadota > Gammaproteobacteria > Enterobacterales > Alteromonadaceae > Alteromonas > Alteromonas confluentis. The sequence goes on along the minus strand of NZ_MDHN01000014.1, from coordinate 43,491 downwards.
CCAACCGGCTTGTATTCGAATTCCCATGGGACGTGGTGTGTGCGGTACTGCCGCGGCCGAGCGAACCACCCAACTGGTAGAAGATGTTCACGCTTTTGATGGTCACATTGCCTGTGACGCTGCCTCAAACTCTGAAATCGTGATTCCACTGGTGTTGAATAACGAACTGATTGGCGTTCTTGATATAGACAGCCCAATTTACAGCCGCTTTGACGAAGACGATAAAATCGGCCTGGAAGCCTTAGCTGCTGCATTAATGGACAGTCAGCAATGAAAGAATACGTAGACATTCATGTTGTACTGGCAACGCCAGCCGACATGGAAGACAATTTCGATGAGCCGGAAGAGGCTGCTGAACGAATAAATTTTATTCTTCACTGCATTTACGACCGTGCTGACGAAGACGTTGATACCCAGTGGCTTGAGCGTTTATTGCACTACACTTGGGAAACATGGCATCAAACCGGCAATTTATTGGACATTGAGGACGATGAATTGCTTGATTGGGTTGACCACACGCTGGCAACTTGGGATGATGCTGACAATGAAGAAGATTATTAACCACACGTAAAGTATTGATGGAATCCACAGAGAAGTTTGCAAACAGTAAAGAAGTCATCGCCTTTCTGGCAGAAACCTTTCCAAACTGTTTTTCCACCGAGGGCGAAGCTCGACCTCTGAAAATTGGTATTTTTCAGGATTTGGCTGCACGCCTGGAAAACGAAGAACGCGTAAGCAAAACGCTATTGCGCTCAACGTTACGCCATTACACTAACAGCTGGCGCTATCTGCACAGCATCAAGGAAGGCGCATATCGTGTCGACCTCGATGGTAATCAGGACGCGCAGATTGAGCAGGAACACGCTGATCACGCCAAACAACAGTTGGATGAAAGCAAAGCGAAAGCGGCTGAAAAGCGCAAAGCTAAGCAAAAGCCAGCCGGCGATAAGCGACCTCCCCAACGTCGTCCACGTAGCGAAAACGGCCAAAAGCCTCAGCCGCGGGTGAACAAGGGAACTAAATCCAATTCTGAAAGACCAACTAGAACACCCCCTGCAAAATTAACAGATGCAGATTGCCAGCCAGGCACCGCGGTTACCGTAAAACTCGGTAAAGCGCCAATGCCAGCAGTTATCACTGAAGTAGCCAAAGACGGTATTCACGTTCAACTCGATTCAGGCATGGTGGTGAAAGTTAACGCAGACGCGTTACGTTTGGCTAATACCAAGAGGTCGTAATATGAAAGAACTCCTTCGCATTTCCATTGCCAGTGCATTCCTCACCGTAGGAGTGGGAGCTGGAGCCACTACCACCACAGAGCAGGCAGACGATACGCTGCCGGTACTGGAGCAGGAAACGCAACATAGCGTTGCTGCAAAACGGGTAGGGGCACTGTTCACACGGGCGCATTACAAGGAAATTGCGTTGGATGACGCCCTCTCTGAAAAAATCTACGATCGTTTCCTGCGCTCGCTCGACAGTAACAAACAAGTGTTATTGCAGTCTGATATTGATGATTTCGCAAAGTATCGCGATGCATTTGATGAAGCGCTGGCAAGAGGCAACTTGTCGGTTGCGTACGACATGTACAATGTGAGTGCCAAGCGTCGGGTAGAGCGATTCGAGTATGCGTTAAGCTTGCTTGACGAAGAATTCGATTTTGAAAAAGAAGGCGACAAGTTTTATTACGATCGCGAAGAGGCCAGCTGGCCAGCAAACGAAACCGAGCTTAACGAGTTATGGCGTCAGCGTGTTAAATACGACGCGCTGAACCTGATCATGGCTGATAAAACCTGGGAAGAAGCAAAAGACTTACTGACCAAGCGATATCAGCGGGCAATTAAGCGTTTACAGCAAGCAGAAAGTGAAGACGTGTTCCAAACCGTCATGAACTCTTTTGCTCGCAGTGTGGAAGCGCACACCAGTTACCTTTCCCCTCGTAACGCCGATCGTTTCCAAATGGAAATGAACCTGTCTTTTGAAGGGATTGGTGCGGTACTGCAGAGTGAAGATGATTTCACGGTAATTAAAAGTATTGTGCCAGGCGGCCCGGCTGACAAATCGAATGCACTGAAGCCAGAAGATAAAATCATCGGCGTGGCGCAAGATGATGAAGAATTCGTCGATGTTGTTGGCTGGCGTCTGGATGAAGTCGTTGACTTGATTAAGGGGCCAAAAGGCAGCACGGTGCGTTTGCAGGTTCAAAAAGGGGCTTCTGACAGTAAATCTATGGCGGTTGTCAGCATGACGCGCGACAAGATTAAATTGGAAGACCGCGCTGCGAAAGGTGAAGTTTATGAGCCTGAAACAGGGCCATATGCGGGCGAGAAATTAGGGGTTATTACGATTCCCAGTTTCTACAACAACCTTAGCGTTGATGTGAAAAAAGAGCTGGATACGCTGAAAGCCCAAGACGTTAAAGGCATCATTGTTGATTTACGTGGTAACGGTGGTGGTTCACTTACCGAAGCAACCTTATTGACCGGTTTATTCATTGAAAAAGGTCCGGTTGTACAAATTCGCTACGGTGAAGGCAAGGTAAGTGTTAATCGCGATACTGACGGGCTGGTTACCTACGATGGGCCGCTGACAGTTCTGGTTGACCGTTACAGCGCATCTGCGTCTGAGATTTTCGCGGCAGCCATGCAAGATTACAGTCGTGCTTTAATTGTGGGTGAACAAACCTTTGGTAAAGGTACGGTTCAGCAGCATCGTGGCTTAGGCCGGATTTACGACCTTTATGAAAATCCACTCGGCAGCGTTCAGTTCACCATTGCGAAATTCTACCGTATTGATGGCGGCAGTACGCAGCATAAAGGTGTTGTACCAGACATTAAGTACCCGTCACCTATCGATCCGGCTGACTGGGGAGAAAGTCAGGAAGAAAACGCGTTACCGTGGGACAGTATCGACCGTGCTAATTACACCACTTTTGGAGATAGCCAAAGTGCACTGGATGTATTGGCCGCCAAGCACAGCGCCCGGGTGATGAAAGATCCCGAGTTCATTTATCTTGCTGAAGATATTGATGAGTACAAGAAGAATAAAGACAAAGAATTTATCTCTCTTGTGAAGTCCGAGCGCGAAGCGAAAAAAGACGAAGCGCGCGAGCACGATTTGAAGCGTGCCAATGAGCGCTTAGCACGAATGGGCAAAGAGCCGGTGGAATCTTTAGACGACTTACCTGAAGATTTAGAAGAACTGGATCCGTTCCTCGATGAAGCAGCAAATATCACTTACGATATGCTGGATACCGGTAAGTACGCAATTCATCAACAAAAAACGCAATAATATCAAGACTACAGGGGCTGGTGCCAAGGCCAGCCCCTTTTTTGTGTCTATAAGAAAAATAAAACACTACAACAATAATAAAGGGAAACATCCATGGCAACGCGAGGTGAATTTTCATCACGGATAGGCTTCGTTCTGGCTGCAGCTGGATCAGCGGTGGGACTGGGAAATATATGGGGCTTTCCTACACAAGTTGCGACCAACGGTGGCGCCGCATTTGTATTAGTGTACCTGCTACTGGCCTTCGTATTGGCTTATCCGGTACTCATGGCAGAGTTGATCATTGGTCGTTCTACCCGGTCCAATATGGTCGATGCGCTAACAAAAATATCCGGTAACGTCACAGGAACGCTAACTGGCCTATGGGGCTGTTTGACTGTTTCCGGCATTCTTGCTTTCTATGCCATTGTGGGCGGTTGGATGTTGTCATTTTTCTTAGACGGCATTGTTCGCGCGCTTGGGCTAAACGACCTGTCACCGTGGATCACGGAATTCTCTACTTCCAGAAATATTCTATTTTGCCTCTGTTTCATGATTATGACGGCGGGCATCGTTTTGGGTGGTGTGAAATCCGGGATTGAAAAATGGTCAGTGCGTTTAATGCCGTCACTGGTGGTTATCATTCTTGCGTTGATCGTTTATGTGAGTCTGCAACCCGGTGCAGGTGAAGGATGGGCAGCGTACCTGTTGCCAGACTTTAGCCGCGTGACGGATCCAGACTTGCTTATAAGTGCCATGGGCCAAGCGTTCTTCTCTATGTCTTTGGGCGTCGGTACCATGCTGGTTTACGGCTCTTATGTTTCGAAGAAAGAAAACCTGCCTTCCATCGGTATGTGGGTTGCACTGGTAGATATCGGCGTGGCTATCATTGCCGGTATGCTGATCATTCCTGCAATGTACGTTGCATTAAATAACGGCGTAGAAATCTTTAATGCAGACGGCGCGCTTATAGACGGCGACCAACTAATTTTTACCGTATTACCGGCATTATTTAACACCATCGGCACCGTAGGCATATACGTATCCATCGCATTCTTTGCACTGATGGTGATTGCTTCGTTAACCTCTTCTATTTCTATGCTGGAAGTACCCGTTGCTTATTTGGTAGAAAACCATAAGAAAAAACGCAGTACCGCGGTGTGGATCATGGCGGCAATTATTTTTGTTTCCAGTTGTACCATTATTCTCAATTTCGACGCTTTGTTTGTATTGGTGATCACCGCCACCACTGAGTACAGCCAGCCGTTGCTTGGTTTGGTTCTGTGTATTTTCGCGGGTTGGGTATGGCGAAGAAATGCCATTCTCGAAGAGCTAAAAGACGGCTTTGCGGAAGCGGAACATAGTGTGTTCTGGAAAATCTGGCCCTGGTATGTGAAGTTCGTCTGTCCGGTGGTTATCTTCCTGATGTTTACTCGTTCGGTTCTGTAAGTTTCATAATAAGAGTCATAACTACAATGAAAAAGACAATAAAAGATCCTTCACTTCTCGACGCACTTATTCCTATTGTCGCGCTTGTTATCATGATGGGAAGCGCGGTTTATCTGTTTGCAGACAACTCGTCTTACGGTCCTAATCAGATTGCACTGTTATTAGGAACGGGACTCGCAGCCATCATCGGTATGAAAAACGGCCATAGCTGGAAAGAAATAGAAGCGGGTATCGTTAAAGGTATTTCGATGGCACTGGGCGCTTGTTTGATTCTTCTGGCGGTGGGCTCCCTCATTGGTACCTGGATGTTAGCAGGCACCGTACCTACGTTGATTTACTATGGCCTTGAGCTGTTAAATCCCTCGTTTTTCTACGCCGCTACTTGTTTGATTTGTGCGGTGGTCGCTATGAGCATTGGTAGCTCCTGGACCACAGCAGCCACAGTGGGTGTAGCGCTCATGGGCGTGGCTACCGGTATGGATATGTCACCGGCGATTACGGCTGGCGCCGTGGTGTCTGGCTCTTATTTTGGTGACAAAATTTCACCACTGTCTGAAACTACCAACCTGGCACCGGCTGTGGCAGGTACGGATTTATTTGAGCATATCCGTTACATGCTTTGGACAACCATTCCTAGTTTCATCATTGCCCTTATTCTGTTCACGATACTGGGATTTTCTGAAACGAACGCTGCGTCGTTAGCGCGTATCGAACAAATGCAAACGCTATTGGCTGAATCCTTTAATTTGGGTTGGTATATGCTAATCCCGTTGGTTGTCTTATTAACCCTTGCCGTACGTAAAATGCCGGCTTTTCCTGCGGTTTCAATTGGCGCCTTGTTGGGTGGAATTTGGGCAATTGTCTTTCAGGGCGATGTGGTGGCTGGAATGGCAGACAGTGCAGACTCAGAAGCCATCGGTACCTTGAAAGTGGTTTGGACGGCGTTGTTCGATGGCGTAAGTTTCTCCACCCCAGATGAAAACCTGAATGCGCTGCTTAGCCGCGGCGGTATGTCTTCAATGCTGAATACGATCTGGCTGATTATTTGTGCCATGTCCTTTGGTGCGGTACTTGAGCGAGTCGGGCTGCTAAAACGTGCGGTGAGCGCTATCCTTATTGGCGCAAAATCTGCTGGTGATATGATTAGCCGTACCATACTTACCTGTCTTGGCACTAACCTGGTGACTGCCGATCAGTATATGTCCATTGTTATGCCAGGCCGGATGTACAAACAGGAATTTGAAAAACGGGGATTAAACCAACTCAACCTTTCCCGCAGTTTGGAAGATGGCGGAACACTGACGTCGCCGTTGATCCCGTGGAACACCTGTGGTGCCTACATGCAAGGTGTTTTGATGGTGCACCCGTTTGAGTACATCTTTTACACGTTCTTCAACGTAATTAATCCTATCCTCGCAGTCATTTATGCGTATCTGGGCATTAAGATCCTTCGCCTGGAGCCTCCGTTCCCAAGCAGTGAAGACAAAGGGGAGCGCGCATAGTTTTTCTTTTATAAGGGGTTCTTATGAGCGTTAATGTTAAGCGTCGGCTGGATTACCAGCCGCCACTGTACACGATCACCAATGTGGTCATGCATGTACAACTTCATGCTACTGCAACACGTATCAAAACCGTGTCTACCGTACAGCGAGTGGGTGACCATAATTCACCGCTGTTTCTCGATGGCGAAAAAATGCAGTTGCTCAGTCTTGCGGTAAATGGCGAAGCCTACAACCTTTATTCTCACGTAGAAGGCGGAATTTCACTCACCGAAGTGCCTGATACGTTTGAGCTCACCGTCGAAACTGAAATCGACCCGCAGAATAACAAGGCCCTTGAAGGCCTTTATCTGTCTAACGGTGTTTTTTGTACCCAGTGTGAAGCGGAAGGTTTCCGCCGCATTACTTATTTCCTCGACCGCCCTGATGTGCTGGCTAAGTATGAAGTTACCGTATCTGGCGACAAGGAAAAATATCCAACGTTGCTGGCAAACGGAAACCCTATCGCAAAAGGTGAGGAGAGTGACGGTACGCATTGGGTAACCTGGCAGGACCCACATCCTAAACCTTGCTATTTATTTGCTTTGGTCGCCGGTGATTTCGATTTACTTGAAGACAGTTACACCACGACCAGTGGACGCGACGTAAAACTGGAATTATACGTCGATAAAGGTAAACGTGATAAAGGTGTCTTCGCCTTAGAATCGCTAAAGCGAGCAATGAAATGGGACGAAGATACCTTTGGCCTGGAATACGACCTCGACATCTATATGATTGTGGCCGTTGATTTCTTCAATATGGGTGCAATGGAAAATAAAGGCCTGAATGTCTTTAACAGCAAGTTTGTGCTGGCCGATCAAGACAGTGCTACCGATGAAGACTTCTTCAATGTGGAATCTGTCATTGCCCACGAATACTTCCACAACTGGACTGGCAACCGGGTAACCTGCCGCGACTGGTTCCAACTGAGCCTGAAAGAAGGTCTCACGGTGTTCCGTGATCAGCAGTTTAGTGCTGATATGACCTCGGCGTTAAGCAATCGTATTAAGCATGTACGGGTGATGCGAGAGCATCAGTTTGCTGAAGATGCCAGTGCCATGAGCCATCCGATCCGTCCTGATGAAGTTATCGAAATGAATAACTTTTATACGGTGACGGTTTACGATAAAGGCGCTGAAGTCATACGCATGTTTCATACCTTGCTGGGGGCTGATGGTTTCCGAAAAGGCATGGATGAGTACTTCCGTCGTCACGATGGTCAGGCAGTAACCTGTGATGATTTTGTCGCTGCAATGCAAACCGCCACTGAGCGAGATTTATCGCACTTTGCCAAATGGTACAGTCAATCGGGTACGCCAGTCGTTGGTGTGTCACGCATGTACGACAAACAAAAGCGTACGTTGCATATCTCGCTTTCTCAGCACACACCTGCTACTGCGAACCAACAAGAAAAAGAACCTTTATATATTCCAGTGGCTTTTGAGTGTATCGACGATACCGGCAAACATTATCCCGATGACGATGGCCTGATTAAAGACGGTTTGGTTATTCTCGATAAGCCCAGCGTTTCATTGATGTTTTCTGATGTGCCAGAGTCTTGTTTACCGGTTGTGTTAGGGAACTTCTCTGCACCGGTCAAAGTGGATAATCCACTTTCGGCCAAAGAACTGCTGCAAATATTTCGTTTCGCAGACGACCCCTTCAATCGCTGGGATGCAATGCAATCTCTGTATGATTGGTGTATCACGCAAATTGAGCTCGATAAGTCGGTACCTGACTCTGTGTGGAAAGCACTCGCCGACGTGATTGCCGCAGAAAAAGACAATCATGAGCTTTTAGGCGAATGTTTATCGATCCCAAGTTTTGAAACCTTATGCCAAACTCGCGTTGGTGTGGATGTGGCCGCGTTGGCTTCTGCCCGTCAATCATTCTGTGCGCAGTTTGCGTCAGAGCTGCAAAGTGCATTATTAACTGTATGGAACGGGTTTTCGTCAGTCAGTTATACGTATAAGCAGACAGACGTGAATGCGCGCCGCTGTAAAAATGTGGCGTTAGGTCATCTTGCCCGCACCGCCGACGGTGAAGCGCTTATCGAAAAGCAATTTGCTGAAGCTGATAATATGACGGATTCGCTCGGTGCATTGCGTGCAGCCCAAAGCGGTAGTGCTGAAGTATTCAACAGCTTAATGACCGCGTTCGAACAGAAGTGGAATCATGATCCGCTGGTGTTAGATAAGTGGTTCGCACTGAATGCGACTACTGAGCGTGAAGATATACTGGCCCACATCACCATGCTTAAATCCCACCCTCAGTTCACCATGGGAAATCCCAACCGGGTGAGGGCGCTCATAGGCAGTTTTGCTTTCTACAATCCGGTCGGATTCCACCAGCCAGACGGCAGTGGTTACCAATACGTCACCGATTATTTGCTTGAATTGGATCAACACAATCCACAAGTGGCCGCGCGCATCGTGACACCGCTAACGCAATGGCAAAACTATGCGGATAAGCATCAGCAAAAAATGAAAGCGCAGTTAACGCGCCTCGTTAATCATGAAGGGTTAAGCAAGGACGTGTTCGAAAAAGTGAGTAAAAGCCTGGCTTACGAGAAAAGTGAATAAACCTGACGCTTTTTATTTTTTTACCTTGTCACTATCTTATACAGACTGCCAGGCGCTTTATCAAAGCGCCGGCCAGTCTGCCATCCTGCTTTCTGAATCCGGCATTCGGGTTCAAGTTCCTGTTAGCCGCCTGCGTCCGTTTATCGACAGTCGTGGCCTGAAAGGGCGTTTTCGCTTGGTCGTGAGTGGTGAAAATAAGATCAAAACATTCGAAAGATTACGATAATTTCAGCCAAAAACTGGCGATTCTTCTGATCCTGTTCAATAACTAGTTGAAAGAGAAAATTTTATTGCCGGTGTTAACTGGTACGATTAGTTCTTGCGAAACTGACAAAATGATGTAATCATTTTGTTAACTACCCAAGTTGGTCACACGTCTGCGCGTCGTTACCTGGTATCGTCAGCGCTGGATCAGGAGAATAAAAACTATGATAAACGGGCATAGCACATTTAAAAAGACACCAGTTGCCGCTGGTATCATTGCCTTACTTGCTACAGCCTCTCCGGCTACTGCCGCGAACTGGGAATTCGGAGATGCAACCATTACTCTGGATTCTACTTTCACCTTAGCAACAAGCATACGTACTGAGGATCGTGATTATCGTCTTATTGGTAACAGTAACCACCCACAGTTCGATTGGACAGGGTATAACGCCGCGACCAATGTGATTTATCAGCCTGCAGATGTGTGGGCGCAAGCCAGTGGTGATTACTCCTCGAATAACGACCTCGGCGATTTGTCCTGGGACCCGGGTAAAGCCTTTTCAACACAGATTTCTGGTAACCATGATTTAGACATTAACATGGGCGACTGGGGTTTCTTTACACGCGCTTTCTGGTTCTATGATTTCGTTCAGAACGACAACGATAATGTCGCGGTAAATCCTATCACAGGGCAGAAGCCTGATCTCTGCGCGTCACCCGGTGCTGAAGAGTTGCTTTGTAATGATTTTCGTATCTTAAGTTCCTACTTTTACGGTGACTTCTGGATTGACGACAAGCCGTTTTCTATCCGTATTGGTGATCAAGTCGTGAGTTGGGGTGAAAGTACGTTTATCCAACACGGTATCAATACCACAAACCCAATCGATGTTAACCGTGCTCGTTCGCCGGGTGCTGAAATTAAGGAATTTTTTATTCCTGTTGGCATGGTGTACGCGTCTTTGGGCTTAACTGACGAAGTTAGTATTTCTGCATACTATCAGTATGAGTGGGAACGCAGCTGGTTGCCGGTTGCAGGCAGCTATTTTGCTACCAACGATTTTGCCAGTGAAGGCGGTCAGGCTAACAATATTCAGCTTGGTTTTACCGGTAACCCGGATATCGATCTGGACTTCCTGTTAACCTCGTTAAATGGTTTGGGTGACGCCCTACGTGCGGGTGCTGATGCAGGTACCATTGGTCAAGCGTATCTTGCTTATCCTACCAAAGTGGCAGTGCGCGGTTATTCTGATGACGCTCATGAAGATGCCGACGATCAAGGTCAATACGGTGTTCGCCTGACCTGGTATTCTGAGGCATTGAATAACAGCGAACTTGGCTTCTACCACATTAATTATCATAGTCAGCGCCCACTGATTTCCGGTGTGACATCTGACTTTACCCAAGCCGGTATTGCCAGTGATTTAGCGCTCATCGCACAAAATCAAATTACCCGGGACAATATCACCGATTTAGAGGCGTTTACAGAAGCCCGTTTCTACTATCCTGAAGACATTAAACTGTACGGATTTAGCTTTAATACCAACATTGAAAGTTGGGCATTGGCCGGTGAAATTGCTTACCGTGTAGATGAGCCATTGCAAATCGACGATGTTGAACTGCTGTACATGGGTATGCCAGAACAGTTGGCCAACACGGGCTATCGCCCGGACCTGGCTGGCATTTCACAGCTAAACAATATTGACCGTGCGGTAGGACCTGGTGAAACCGCGCAAGGTTTTGTGTTCTCAGATACGGTACAGGCGCAGTTTACGTTAACCCAGGTATTCGGTCCTGCACTGGGCACAGACAATCTGATTTTCCTGGGTGAAGTCGGTTACGTGAGCGTATTGGACTTCCCCGATCCAAATGTACTGCGTTTGAATGCGCCGGGAACGGGTAGAACACCGTCACTGGAGCCAACGGAAAGCGGTAACCCACGATTTGGTTTACACACTGGTTTGTCAAATGGGCCGGAAACAAACCCCTTTGCCACCGAAAATTCATGGGGTTATCGACTGTTGGCTGTCGCCGATTTTAATAACGTATTCTCAGGTGTGAACTTACGTACCCGAGCCACGTTCTCTCACGATGTAAGTGGTACCACACCGGACCCACTGTATGTCTTTTTGGAAGATTCAAAATCCGCCAGCCTGGCCTTTACGTTTAACTATTTAAATTCCTGGTCTGCGACGGCCTCTTACAGCGCCTTCTGGGGCGGCCTGGGAACAACTAACCAGTTAGCCGATCGCGATTTTGTGTCGTTCAATATCAAGTATTCGATCTAAGGAGTATCGCATGTTTAGAAAAGCAGGACTTATCGCTGCTGCAATGACCTTAGCCCTGTCATCGACCACCGCATTGGCTGCGGTGAGTCAACAGGAAGCTGACAAACTGGGTAATAGCCTCACGCCATTAGGTGGTGATGCGTCAGCGAATGCGGACGGTAGCATTCCGGCTTACACCGGCGGCATTACCAGTGCACCGGCGGGTTACTCTGTGGGTGACCACCATATCAATCCATTCCCGGAAGATAAGGTGTTGTTTGAAATTACTTCGTCGAACTATAAAGAATATGAAGAGTTTCTGGCGCCAGGACAAATTAAGCTGTTTGAAACTTACCCAGACACTTACCGCATGCCGGTGTATCAGTCTCGTCGTTCGGCATCCAACCCCCAGTTTGTTTATGATGCCACCAAGAAAAATGCGGTTAACGCCGCATTGATTGAATCGGGTAATGGTGTAACCGGTGCCGCAACCGGTATTCCTTTCCCAGTGCCACAAAATGGTCTTGAGGCTATCTGGAACCATATCCTGCGTTATCGTGGCCAGGCCGTGCAGCGTTTTGGTGGTCAGGCAGCGGTAACTTCATCTGGTGATTACAACCTGATTGGTTTTGATGAGAAGCTTCTTATCCAGTATTCCGACGAAAACGCAAAGCCGGAAGAGCTGGAAAAAGACAACATCTTGTTCTTCTTCAAACAAAGTGTGACCGAGCCTGCACTGCTGTCTGGCAGTATTCTGCTAGTAAAAGAAACGGTGGATCAGGTTAAAGAGCCACGTAAAGCCTGGAAGTACAGCAGCGCCACAGGTCGCCTGAACGTTGTTCCGCAAATTGCGTACGACACCCCGGGAACCGAAGCGGATGGTCTGCGTACCACCGATGATTTTGATATGTTCAATGGTTCCCCAGACCGCTACACGTGGGAACTGAAGGGCAAAAAAGAAATGTACGTGGCGTACAATAATTACGATTTGCACAGTGATGAGGTGAAGTACGAAGACATCCTCAAGCCAAATCATATTAATCCGGATCTGACCCGTTGGGAAAAACACCGCGTTTGGGTGGTAGAAGCCAACTTGAAAGACGGTTTCCGCCATATCTACCAGAAGCGTACTTTCTACATCGATGAAGATAGCTGGCAAATCCAGGAAGCGGATATGTACGACAAAAACGGTGAGCTTTACCGTGTCGCATTTGCTTACGGCATCAATTACTATGATGTTCCAACACAATGGTCAACACTGGATGTTTATCACGACTTAAACTCCAGACGTTACCTGGCTATTGGCTTGGATAACGAGACTAAAATGTACGACTTTACTATCCGTCCTCGTGAATCAGAATTCACCCCTAACGCGCTGAGACGGAGAGGCCGTTAATTTCATCCATGAAAAAACGGTTGGCAATGCCAACCGTTCTTTTTTCAACACTATGCGCTATTTAGGAAAATAATTTTTATGAAAAGCACGTTGATGGCGATCCTCGTATTATCTGCCGTGTTCAGTGCACAGGCCCAGGAAGCCTATCAGGCGCCACGGGTTACCGAGTCATTGCTTCTGGATATCGACCACTCAGATTTTGTTGTTGCTGTGGGTGAACGCGGTCACATTCTTACTTCTACCGACGGTGAAGTCTTCAATCAACAGGCCGTACCGACCACGACAACACTCACTGCGGTCACGGTATTAGGCGATAAAGTCTGGGCAGCGGGTCATGATGCGACAATTCTGTATTCTGCTGATAAGGGGAAAACCTGGGTAGTGCAAATGGCAAAACCCGAACTGGAAAAGCCTTTTTTTGATATCACTTTTTTTAATGCGCAGCAGGGCATTGCCGTAGGTGCTTACGGGTTGTTTTTCCGCACTAACGACGGCGGCAGTACCTGGAAGCAAGAGCTTCACGCATCAATTTTAAGTGCAATGGATCAAGAGTACCTGGAAGAAGTAAAACAAGACTCGCCTGAATATTATGAAGAAGAGTTAAGTCTGATATTGCCGCACTTTAATAAGCTACGCGTTATCAACGATAAACTGTACCTGGTTGGTGAAGCGGGTCTGGTGGCAACCAGCGACAACATGGGCGCATCATGGCAAAGACTGGAAATGGAGTATCAGGGCTCGTTTCAGGATGTCGCGCTTATCAACGATTCCACCATTATGTTAGCTGGCTTACGTGGGAATGTGTTCGTTCAACGTAACAATGAAGCATGGGAACAAGTGCCCACTTGCTTATCCGGTACATTAAATTCAATTTTGACCGACAACAGCGATGCCATCAAATTGTACGGCAACAACGGCATGATGGTAACACTCGAACAGCCCATCGATGCCGTGATCTACGACCCTTGGGCCGCGCCTGGCCAATGTACGCCAGCAAATGGTTTCAGTGCCCAGCAAACTAAAGATAAAGCCAGTATTGTGAACGTAACGCGATTCAATGGCCATCTCATCGCCGTAACGGCAAATGGCATTCAGCAATTAGAAACGGAATAAAATAACAAATGGCTAGCTTTACCACGCTATTAGAACGATTAATTTTCGGTTACCGAAAAGTGGTGGTGGCGCTTTTCGCCCTTGTCACCCTTTACCTCGGTTTCCAGGCGTCGATGATGCACCTCGATGCCGGATTCGAAAAAAACGTGCCGCTAAATCACCCGTATATGAAAACCTACATGGATCACCGCGAAGACTTTGGTGGTGCTAACAGTGTGCTGGTTTCAGTTTGTGATGCGAACGGCAATATTTATAACCAGCAATTCATGGACACGCTCCAACAAGTTCATGATGCGCTGTTCTTTGTTAACGGTGTAGACCGTTCCTCAGTAACCAGCTTGTTTGCTGCCTCAACCCGATTTACTGAAATCGTTGAAGGTGGATTCTCTGGTGGTCCGGTTATTCCGGCAGATTTCGATTCCTCCCGTCAGGCCGCACTTGACCAAGTTGCCGTTAACGTGGAAAAAGCACGTATTGTGGGTCGTCAGGTAGCCAACGACTACAGTTGTGCCATGGTCACAGCGCGCTTACTGAATCTCGACCCCAAAACTGGCGAATCGCTGGATATGCTGCAAGTGGCATCCGATTTAGAATCAGATGTTCGCGCGAAGTTTGAAAATGATTCAGTGAGCGTACACATCATCGGATTCTCAAAAATGATTGGTGATGTAGCCAATGGCGCGAAGGATGTTGTGTTGTTCTTTGCCATTGCACTGGCAATTACTGCCGTGATGGTGTTCTTCTTCTCCCGTAACATCATGATGACCATTCTGCCTTTGGTATGTTCAGTGGTGGCGGTAGTCTGGCAGTTAGGTTTGCTTACCGTGTTGGGCTTTGGCCTTGATCCCATGTCAATTCTTGTACCTTTCCTGGTCTTCGCTATCGGTGTGAGCCATGGTGTGCAAATGATTAATGCGGTAGAGAAAAAAGTGGTTGCTGGAATGGGTGCGCAGCATGCTGCAATGAGCGCGTTCAGAGCACTGTTAGTGCCTGGTGGTGTGGCTTTGCTGTCGGATACCGTAGGCTTTATGACGCTGCTGGTGATTGATATTGGTATTATTCGTGAGCTGGCCATCACTGCAAGTTTGGGTGTGGCAGTCATTATTCTTACCAACCTCATCTTACTGCCAGTGCTTATGAGCTTTCTATCTCTTAACGACAACTACGTTAAGCAATTTAATAAGAAAGAACAGCGTAACTCCGCTTTCTGGAAAGCCATTGCGTCGTGTGCCAATAAGAAACCGGCCACCATCATTATGCTGGTAACTGTGGGGCTGTTCATTTTTGGTTGGTTCCAGTCACAGCAAATGAAAATAGGCGATCTGCACGCGGGTGCGCCATCGTTACAAGAGAGTTCTCGTTACAATCAAGACACCTTCCTCATCACTGATAAGTATTCCCTCACCGTAGATTATCTGTCAGTGGTGGTGGAAACCTCACCCGAAGCCTGTACGTCATACGGCGTAATGCGTGCCATGGACGATTTTCAGTGGAAAATGGCTAACGTAGAGGGCATTCAGTCTACTGTTTCACTGGCATCAGTGGCGAAAAACGTGAATGCAGGCTTTAATGAAGGTAACGTTAAATGGCAGGTGCTACCCCGAAGTAATCAGATGTTGGCGCAAGACATTTCCATGGTGCCAACGTCATCGGGTTTACTTAACGGCGATTGTTCCGTGATGCCGATCATCTTGTTTATGGAAGATCATAAAGCAGAAACGATCTCTCGGGTGGTCACTGCAGTAAAGACGTTCCGAAAGGAATATGAAACCGACGACATGCAGTTCAAGTTAGCGTCGGGTCCGGTTGGCGTAATGGCGGCGACCAATGAAGCGGTGGAATCCGCCCAAGGGCCGATGATGCTATACGTTTTCGGCGCGGTGATCATTTTATGTCTGATCAGTTTCCGCTCAGTGCGAGCCACCTTATCAGTGGTATTACCCTTATATGTGGTATCGGTTCTAGCCCAAGCGCTGATGACGTATCTGCAGATAGGTCTTACCGTTTCAACCTTACCGGTAATTGCATTAGGCGTAGGGATTGGCGTGGACTACGGTATTTATATTCTTTCTACCATGAGTCATAAGCTCAAAGCGGGGGCCACTGTGCAGCAAGCCTACCTCGATGCATTAAAAGAACGGGGTAGTGCGGTACTGTTTACGGGGATTACGCTTGCTGTTGGCGTGAGTACCTGGGTATTTTCATCGCTAAAATTCCAGATGGACATGGGTATTCTGCTGACGTTTATGTTCCTGGTGAACATGCTGGGTGCCATTATTGTGCTACCAGCACTGTCCAGATTTCTCTGGTTGAGTAAAAATGACCCTGATGCATAAAACTTTTTTTGCATAGTTACTTACAAAAAAGGGCCAGATGGCCCTTTTTTTTATGCCTTTTCTGCATAGTTATCTATGCTGTTAATAAAGCGTTAAAACTTCCCTTTAAAAAGGACTGAAGATTAGCGAAAATAGGTAGGGATTCTGTGCACTTACGACTAATTAAGGTTTAACCATGACAGTCACCTCACAGCGGCAGTCGGTGCTGCTTGATAATGTTTTTTCACTTATCGATAAAAAGATTGATGCGCAACAAAAAGCGTTGGTAGAACAATTTGGCCAACATTTATTTAAAACGATTTCAAATGACGACCTGGAAGATCGAAACGACAGCGATCTCTACGGTGCGACGCTGAGTTTATGGCACGTATTTTCTTCTTTTGAGTCTTCAGCTCCTTACATACGTGTTTTTAACCCGGAAATTGCCAAGCATGGCTGGCATTCCAGTCACACCATTGTAGAAATTATTGTCCGCGATATGCCGTTTCTGGTGGATTCGGTTCGCATGTGTCTTAATCGTCTTAACATCACATCGCACTTAATGCTTCACAGCCCGGTTTGGTTGAAGCGCGACGATAAAAACCAGGTAGAGTCTTTCGTTGAACACGGCAGCAAAGACAAGCATGCCTTGAAACAAACGGTGTTGTTTATCGAAATCGACAGACAAACATCGAAGAAAGATATCGACCTGCTAACAAAAGAGCTTCGTTCTGTTGTTGATGAGGTATCTCTTGCGGTAGAAGACTGGCAAGCCATGTCGACAAAGTTAGAGACCGTCATTAAAACGGCTGGTAAACTCTACTGGCAGGTATCTGATGAACGCAAAAAGCAAGCGGTACAATTTCTTGAATGGTTAGCTGACCATAACTTCACCATGATGGGTTACCGGTATTACGATGCCAAAGCCATTGAAGGCGACTACCGTTGGATACCGGTCAATGACAGCAGCCTAGGCTTGATGAAAAAGTCAGTCAGTGACCGCGAACGACTCATTTCTAATTTGCCTCCTTCAGCCCGTGCCGAAGCGTTGAGTCAAAAACCATTAATGCTAACCAAAACGAATTCCCGAGCCCGCGTACATCGCCCGGCTTACATGGACTATGTTGGCGTTAAAGTATTCAACAAAGAAGGGGCCGTTGTGGGCGAGCATCGCTTCCTCGGTTTGTACAGCGCGTCTTTCTATAACTCCAGCGCCACTGAAATTCCGGTCCTGGCCAGTAAAATCAGTGAAATATGCTCGTTGTCTGGCTATGAGCCTGGTACTCACGCTTACAAAGCGTTCGTGAATATCATTGAAACCTATCCCCGCGATGAGTTACTGCAAACCCCTGCAGATGAGATGGCGCAGATCATTATGGGCATCTTTCAAATGCAGGAACGGGGCATTACCCGCCTGTTTATGCGTAAAGACGTGTTCGGACGTTTCTTGTCGTGCATGGTTTATGTACCCAGAGAGCGCTACAACACGCAGCTCAGAAAAGATACGCAAGCATTGCTTCAGCGTTCGTTTGGTACGGAAGAAGACGTGGAATTTACCACTTTCTTCTCAGAATCGGTTTATGCCAGAACGCACTATATCGCCCGGGTAAAAAACAACAATGTGGATTACGATGTGAAGGAAATTGAGCAGAACATCATCGAGCTGAGCAAAACCTGGAATGACCGCCTCGCCTCAGCGATTAAAGCTGCCCACGGTGAAGCCTCGGGTAAGGCGTTAGAGCGCAAGTATACGAATGCGTTTTCCCGAAGCTATATGGAGCAAAACCTGCCCAGCGCTGCGCTCATTGATATTGAGAAACTTGAGCTGCTAAGCGACGACCATACGCTGGATATGTTGTTCTATCGTCCGCAGGAAGAAAATGTCAGCAGCGAAGTGGTGAAACTGAAACTGTTCCACCGCGCTGAACCTATTCACCTGTCTGATGTGCTGCCCATGCTGGAAAACTTTGGCTTGCGCGTTATTGATGAGAGTCCATACAAGGTGCACTGTTCAGATACATCGCTGAACTGGGTTATGGATTTCACCATGCTGCATAAATCAGGTAGTCACCTGGATATGGAGCAGGCACAAACACTGTTCCAGGATGCCTTTGCCAAAGTATGGGCAAATACGCTGGAAGACGATGCCTTCAACCGCCTGATCCTGGGCGCAGGCATGACCGGACGAAAAGTCACGATTCTGCGTGCTTACGCAAAATATATGCGTCAAACCGGCAGTTCGTTTAGCCGCGACTACATTGCCAATACGCTGTCTGCTTATCCCGATATCGCCAAGAAGTTAGTGGCTTTCTTTGATACGCGTTTCGACCCGTCGAAGAAACGTAATAAGAAGAAAGAAGACACGCTGCTTGATGACATCAAAAAACAGCTGGATAACGTTAGCAACCTGGATGACGACCGTATCATTCGCCGCTATCTGGATATGATGCTGGCGACCCTGCGTACCAACTTCTATCAGGGTGATGCCGAAGGCAATGAGAAGCCGTATGTGTCGTTCAAAATGAGCCCGGATATGATCCCGGAAATGCCATTGCCATTGCCGAAGTTTGAAATTTTCGTGTACAGCCCACGGGTTGAAGGTGTGCATTTACGTGGCGGCAAGGTTGCACGTGGTGGTTTACGCTGGTCTGACCGACAAGAAGATTTCCGCACGGAAATTCTCGGTTTGGTTAAGGCGCAGCAGGTTAAGAACACCGTGATCGTGCCAGTTGGGGCAAAAGGCGGATTTGTTTGTAAACAATTGCCGACCACAGGCGGTCGTGCCGCATTCCAGGCGGAAGGTCAGGCGTGTTATCGCACCTTTATCCGCAGTTTGTTGGATATCACCGACAATATCGTTAATGGTGAAATTGTGCCGCCGAAAGATGTGGTGCGACTGGATGAAGACGATCCGTACCTGGTAGTGGCTGCCGACAAAGGCACCGCCACATTCTCAGACATTGCCAACGGCATTTCTGAAGAATACAACTTCTGGTTGGGTGACGCCTTTGCGTCTGGCGGTAGTGTGGGTTACGACCACAAGAAAATGGGGATTACGGCCCGTGGTGCGTGGGAATCGGTTAAGCGTCACTTCCGTGAAATTGGTATCGATTGTCAAACCACCGACTTTACGGCCGTGGGTATTGGCGATATGGCCGGTGACGTATTCGGTAACGGTATGTTGTTGTCCCGCCATACGCGTTTGATTGCGGCGTTCAACCACCTGCACATTTTCTTCGACCCTGATCCGGATGCCGAAAGTTCTTACAAAGAACGTCAGCGTTTATTTGAAAACCCCAGTTTGAGCTGGGAAGACTACGACAGTGCATTGATTTCAAAAGGCGGTGGTATTTTCAGCCGTGCCAGTAAATCCATTAAACTGACTGCTGAAATGAAGAAATGGCTGGGTACCCGCCAAGTGTCGATGACACCAAACGAGTTGATTCACAATATTCTGAAGATGTCTGTGGATCTAATCTGGAACGGTGGTATCGGTACCTACATCAAGAGTAACAAAGAATCCCACGCTGAAGTGGGTGACCGCGCCAACGACGATTTACGGGTAAACGGTAAAGACGTGAATGCGAAAATCGTAGGCGAGGGCGGTAATTTGGGTCTCACCCAATTAGGACGTGTTGAATATGCGGCCACTGGCGGTCGTGTGAACACCGACTTCATTGATAATGTGGGTGGTGTAGACTGTTCGGATAACGAAGTTAACATCAAGATCCTGCTTAACAGCCTGGTGAGTGCCGGTGATCTTACCGTTAAGCAACGCAACAAGCTGCTTTACGATATGACCGATGATGTGTCTCGCATTGTGCTTGAAGACTGTTACCGTCAAACCCAGTCTATTTCGATTACTGAACGGGCTGGCGTATCTCAGCTTAAAGAACAGTTGCGCTTTATTCACGGTCTTGAAAGAGAAGGGCGTTTAAATCGTGAACTGGAATTCATTCCTACGGATGACGAGATTTCCGATCGCGTTGCGAAAGATCGCGGCCTGACACGTCCTGAACTCAGCGTACTGATTGCCTATGGCAAAATGGTGCTTAAAGACGCGTTTAACATTCCTGCTATCACCGAAAATCCTTACCACGGCAAGCTGCTGGTTAATGCGTTCCCACCAGTGTTGCGTGATAAGTATCCTGAGCAAATGGAACAGCATCCACTTCGTGGCGAAATTATCGCGACCAAGCTGACTAACAATATTGTTAACGATATGGGTCTGAACTTCGTGTTCCGTATGCAGGAAGAGACGGGCGCAACCGTTGATGAAATTGCAGATGCTTATGCCGTAGTAAAAGGTATTTTTAATATCGACCCGCTGTGGCGCAAAATTGAAGCACTCGATAATGTGATTGATGCTGATTTACAGCTTAAGATCCTGGAAAGTGCCCGTCGAATTATGCGTAGAACAGCACGTTGGTATATTCGCCATGGCAATAAGTCACTGGGTATTCACTCGGCGATTGAGGCGTATCGCGCCACTTTCGACAATCTCGCTACCAATATGCAAACGTATCTGGTGCCAGAAGAATATGCCGCGCTGAAGAAAGAAACGGCGAAACTCGTGGATAAAGGCGTGCCAGAAGATATTGCCACCCAGATCTCGAGCTTCTCGAATCTGTTCTCAAGTCTCGATTTGGCGCAAATTGATGATGTGGACAGCCATGATACCTCGGTGATTGCGAAGCTTTACTTCCAGTTAGGTTCGAAATTAGAGCTACACTGGTTCCTCGCGCAAATTACCAACCAGAATGTCAGCAACCATTGGCAGGCGTTGGCCCGGGCATCTTACCGGGAAGAGTTAGACTGGCAGCAGCGTTCAATTACACTGAACCTGCTTCAAACTCGGCCTGACAGCCAGGATGCAGATGAAATTCTGCAAACCTGGATGGACAATAATCAGGCGCTGCTAAAGCGCTGGTATCACATGATGAGTGAGTTCAAAACCAGCTCCACACACGAATTTGCAAAATTTTCTGTGGCTTTACGTGAATTGATGCTTTTAAGCGCCAAGTCTAGCCATTAGAATACGCATATTCAAAAAAAGACGAAGCCCTGTTTTGACAGGGCTTTTTGTTAGAGAAAGACCATGCAATCCATCGCTCAAAAAATTTTACTGCAGTGTGAGCCCGAGAATAGCCACGATTTTGCCATTAAGTGGTTACACCGCACCCAGCACACACCGTTAAAGTGGCTTTACAGCAATGAAACCATTGCGAAACCGGTAAAAGTAGCCGGTATTAGCTTTCCAAACCCAGTTGGCCTGGCCGCTGGACTGGATAAAAACGGAGAATGCATCGATGCATTCGGCAGTATGGGCTTTGGCTTTGTGGAAGTGGGTACGGTAACGCCAAGGCCACAACCGGGTAACCCGAAACCACGCATTTTCCGTTTGCCGGAAAAGCATGCCATCATCAATCGAATGGGCTTTAACAACCAGGGCGTCGATCACTTGGTTAGTCAGGTAAAAGCGTCAAAGTTCACCGGACCTATTGGCATTAATATCGGTAAGAACAAAGATACCGAAGAAGCGGACGCGTTATCAGATTATCTAATTTGTCTGAATAAAGTCTATCCGTATGCCAGCTATATTACGGTGAACATTTCGTCACCTAACACGCCAGGATTACGTAACCTGCAATATGGGGAAGCGCTGGACAAATTACTCAATGGCTTGAAACAAGCGCAGGATAAGCTTTGTCAGTCGCACGGAAAATACGTACCGTTGTTTATTAAAATTGCACCAGATCTGGCTGACAATGAAATCGATAGCATCGCCCGTTCGCTGATCAACAGTAAAATGGACGGTGTCATTGCCACCAATACCACACTAAGCCGTGATGCGGTTCAGGGGCTGAAACACGCAGATGAAGCCGGCGGCTTAAGTGGTGAAGTACTGACAGAGATGAGCCTGGATGTGACCCGCAAACTGTCTACAGCGTTAGATCGCGCCATTCCGATTATTGGTGTTGGCGGCATTCATGATGCACAAACGGCCAAAGACAGGTTGGCCGCGGGTGCGTCTCTAATCCAGATATATTCGTCGTTTATCTACCAAGGCCCCAAACTGGTCAAAGACATTGTAAAGGCGCTGTAGTTAACCGCCTTTATCCGTTATTTTACTGCATCGCTGCGGCGGTGCAGCTTACATAGAAAATTATGAATCAAATACTTGTTACAACCAGTCGCGGACTGGACGAGCTGCTTAAATCTGAAATCGAATCCTTGTGCCCGGATGTTAGCTGCCGTCTGTCGCCGGGAACGGTAAGTTTCTCCGGTACCCTTGAACAGGCATATACGCTTTGTTTGTGGTCTCGTCTGGCCAACCGTGTAGTATGGGTGTTAGCGGAAGGTCCATGTGACTCTGCTGACGAACTCTACGACACGGCATCGTCTGTTGATTGGCAGCAACACTTGCGTCCAAGCAATACCTTAAGCGTACAGTTCAACGGTACCAATAGAGCGATTAAAAACTCGCAATTTGGTGCGGTTAGAATAAAAGACGCCATTGTCGATCAGTTTATGGAAGAGTTAGATCAGCGTCCGTCTGTTGAGAAAAAACTGGCTGATTTTCCGATTTGGGCACGCTGTCACCGGGAGAAGGTTACCATTGGTCTGGATTTATCTGGAAACAGTCTGCACCAGCGCGCGTATCGCAGTAAAACCGGTGAAGCACCGCTGAAAGAACATGTCGCCTGCGCCATGCTTATTCGTTCAGGTTGGACACAAGACACGACTAAACCTCTCAGTGATGTATTTTGTGGCTCGGGTACCATTGCCATTGAAGCCGCTTACATTGCACGTAACATTGCCCCCGGTATCAAACGTTCTTATTGGGGATTCAACCGTTGGTTGCAGCATAATCCATCCCTGTGGAACGACATCAATGACGAAGCGTTGGCAAGCCAGAAAGCCTGCGAGACGCCGATATACGCATCAGACATCGACAGTAAACTGGTGAATATCGCGCGTAAAAATGCTGATCAAGCCGGTGTATTTAACGATATCCGCTTTGATGTGTGTGATGCATTAAAAGCGTCTCCACTGTCGAAAGAACCCGGCTACCTAATTTCCAACCCGCCTTATGGCGAGCGTTTGGGGGAACTGACCGATTTGATCCCCACCTTTGCAGAGCTCGGCAAACAGCTGAAAAACGCCTGGGGTGGATGGCATGTTTCCCTGCTAAGCAGCAATCGTGATTTGTTGCGCGTTCTGAAGCTTCGCTCTGGCAAAGAATATGGCCTGAACAACGGTAAGCTAGAATGTCGCTTCGTTAATTACCTGATGGATGAAGACAATTGCCGTCAATATGGTAACGATGGCGATAATCATGAGTTTGCCAATCGCCTGAAGAAAAACCTCAAGAAATTAAAGAGCTGGATCAAGCAGCAGGACACAAACTGTTACCGTATTTACGACGCCGACTTGCCAGATTACAACGTTGCTATAGATGTATACGGTGAGTGGCTGGTGGTGCAGGAATATGCTCCGCCTAAAACCGTTTCGGAAGACAAAGCCCGTAAACGGTTACAGGAAGTGTTGCTGCATTTGCCTGCAGTTACCGGTGTCGATGCGAAGAAAATTGCACTTAAAGTACGTAGTCAGCAGAAAGGCACTACACAGTACGAGAAGATGGACCAAAAAGGCGAACGCTTAACCGTATATGAGAATGGGGCGCGCTTGCTGGTTAACCTCACAGACTATTTGGATACCGGTTTATTCCTTGATCACCGGGTAACCCGTCAAATGGTGGCGAAACGGGTAAAAAATAAAGATGTACTGAACCTGTTTTCTTACACAGGCAGCGTTTCGGTGCATGCGGCACTGGGTGGCGCGCGTTCTGTGACCACCGTTGATATGTCAAAAACCTATCTCGACTGGGCCAAAGACAACATGCACCTGAATAAAGTAAAAGGGGCGCAAGCCTTTATTCAGGCCGACTGTACCACCTGGCTTAAAACCCATCCGGGCAAGTATGATTTTATCTTTATCGATCCGCCGTCGTTTTCAAATTCTAAACGCATGCAGGATACTTTTGATGTACAGCGCGATCATGTCGCTTTGCTGAAGGATGCGTTCCGCTGTCTTAACGACGGTGGCGAGGTGATGTTTTCCAACAACCGCCGAGGCTTCAAGCTTGATTATGAAGCACTGGAAGAGGGCGGTTATAAAGACATTGAAGATATTTCTGCGAAGACAATTCCGGATGATTTCGCCCGCAACAGCAATATCCATAAATGCTGGGTGCTTAAAAAGTGAAATTAGCGTTTTACACCGGCCCGCAGTGTCATTTGTGTGAACTGGCTGACGAGGTTCTGGCAAAGACATCACAGTCTCAGCAGCTAAACATCACCAAATATAATATCCGCGAAGATGCTAACCTGTATCATCTTTATGCCGTGCGTATTCCGGTAATTAAGCGCCTTGATACAGGCGCAGAACTCGGTTGGCCTTTTGACGTAGAACAGGCAGAAAATTTCTTATCATGAGTGTTATTCAGTTAAAAGATATTACCGTTATTTATGGTAATCCACCGTTACTCGACGGTGTAGATTTAGTGGTTCAACCCAGAGAGCGGGTGTGTTTAGTTGGTCGCAACGGCAGTGGTAAATCCACACTCATGAAAGTGATTGCCGGTGATGTTATTGCCGACGATGGTCAGCGTATTATCGACAGCAAAACCGTGGTTGCACGCCTTGAACAAGATCCTCCCCAAACCGTCGATATTTCGCTATTTGATTACGTGGCAGAAGGGCTTGCTGATGTTGGCGAGATCCTGAAACAGTATTTTCATCAGACACGAAAAGTGGCTGATGACCCGTCTGAAGCAAATCTGAATAAACTCCAACATTTACAGGAAGCGTTGGAAACCCGCGACGCCTGGCAATTCGAACAACAGATCGAACAAACGCTGACAATGCTCAAGCTTGACCCCGACATGTCATTGTCGACATTGTCCGGTGGTTGGCGCCGGAAAGCTGCGCTGGCGAGGGCCTTGGTGAGACAGCCTGACCTGCTTTTGCTCGATGAGCCAACAAACCACCTGGATATCGAAATGATTCGCTGGCTGGAACAAAGCTTAAGTGCTTTCCAGGGCGCGATTGTTTTTATTAGTCACGACCGGGCGTTTATTCGCCAAATGGCCACGCGAATTGTTGATCTCGACCGCGGCGCGCTGACAAGCTATCCGGGCAACTACGCCACTTACCTCGAAAAGAAGCAGCAGGATCTTGAAGTTGAAGCCGCGCAAAATGCTGAATTCGATAAAAAACTTGCTCAGGAAGAAGTGTGGATACGCCAAGGCATTAAAGCCCGACGCACACGCAACGAGGGCAGGGTGCGGGCGCTTAAAAAATTGCGTGATACCCGTAAAGCCCGTCGTGAAACCCAGGGCAATGCTGTGGTGGCGCAGTCGACTGCCGCACGATCAGGCAAGATGGTCTTTGAAGTTAATGACGCAAATTATGCTTACGGTGATAAATCCATTGTCAGCCACCTGAACCTAAATGTGTTACGCGGTGACAAACTGGCACTGATTGGCCCGAACGGTAGCGGTAAATCCACGCTGATAAAACTGCTGCTGGGCGAACTAACACCGAATACCGGAAATATTCGTCAAGGCATGAATTTAGAAGTGGCGTATTTCGATCAGCACCGTCAAGGGCTGGATTTAGACAAATCAGTCATCGATGCGGTGGGCGATGGAAAGCGTGACTTGATGGTGAATGGCGCGCCTCGCCACGTTATAAGCTATCTGCAGGATTACTTATTTACCCCTGAGCGGGTAAATGCGCCAGTTAAGTCATTATCTGGTGGTGAGAAAAACCGTTTAATGCTGGCCAAACTCATGTTGAAGCCAAGCAACGTACTGGTGCTCGACGAACCCACCAACGATTTGGATGTGGAAACGCTGGAAATGCTGGAAACCTTACTCAATGAGTACGAGGGAACCGTTTTACTGGTAAGCCACGACCGTGAATTTGTTGATAACGTCGCCAATAGTTGCGTGGTGTTTGAAGGTAACGGCGCGCTCAAAGAGTTTATTGGCGGCTTCAGTGATGTAGAAAGCTGGTATAAACAGCAACAAGCGACACAGAAAAATGCTGAAGCAAAAGTAAAAGATGAAACTAAATCGGATCCGCAGAGTCCTAAGCCAAAGTCTTCTCCGCGTAAGACGAAAAAGTTATCATACAAAGATCAACGTGAGCTCGAATCGTTACCTGCAGAAATTGAATCGCTGGAAGAAGCGTTAGCCGCATTGCAGGAAAAGGTGAATGATCCTGAGTTTTTTAAACAGCCTGCGGATGCAACAGCTGGTACACTTGCCACGTTATCAGAAACAGAAGAAACCCTGTCTCAGAAATATGCGCGCTGGGACGAATTGGAAAGCATGCTGGAAGACACTCAGCAGTAATTAGGATATTAGATGAAATTAACACAGCTTGCCGCCGCTATGGCGCTGACCACTGCGTCAGCAACTGCCTTGGCCGCTACCTATTCCGTTACGCCACTACCGGTTACTGATCGCAGTATTCACAATTTTGGACAGTCTATTGATGAATCAGGTCAGATGCTCACCATTACACAGAGCAGCCTGAATCTTTCTGTCGATGCAGATTTCCTTGAAGAGTCAGGCTTTATCGATACTTACGCTTCAAGTTTCGAAAATGAAGAAGATGTACGTCAGGGTGTATTTTCCACCATCGACTATAACTACATTATTGCACAGCTGACTTCTCATTCCTCAACGGCCAGAAACTACTTCTTGTACCAGCACATTGGCACTTACTCCTCATACCTCTCTGATGGGGTTGATGTTGATTTGGTACCTGGCCTCGATGCAATATCGGAAGACACCAATGAGTACGAATTCGCGGTAAACACCTACGCTCGCGATAGCTTAAATGGCGACTTTGTTGTGGGTTCTACTGAAGGGCCGTACTACCGGTTAGACTACGAGAATGAAGATGGCGATACCACCATTCTTGTATTAAACGATATTGAACAAACCGCATTTGTACAGGTGAATGGCGAGACTAAACTGCTTCCAGCTGAAGATGAGACTCTTGGTGGATTAAGCGAAGCTTTCGCGATTAACAATAGTTTACAAGTGGTAGGGAACAGTGCCGTTGATTATATCAGTGCCATTGATGACGCCGTTGTGAACTGTGAAGATCCCGAATTTCTGGGAGACATCCCCGAAGCCTACTGTAAGCGTAATATCAGAGTAGATGCCTCAGGTGACAGCACAAGCTATGGTTTCAGATTACCCGATGTAGGAGATACCTCATTCCCTGGTAGCTATGCCCGCGCCACCATTTGGCAACTCGATGCAAACGGTAACGTTATCTCTAGCGAAACCTTCCCTCCTGTATTTGAGCCAGAGGCAGAAGATGAATCGCCTTACTGGTCGTTGGCAAACGACATCAATGATCAAGGTATCGCCGTCGGTGCGTCTTCAATTGATGAGCGTCAGAATGTGCGACGCCCAAGTTCAAGCAGCTATTATAACTACGAACGCACTAACGTAGCGGTAAGTTACGCCGATGGCGAAACCACTGAAATGTTACCCCGTGAAGATAATCTGCAGTCTGAAGCGTTATCTATCAACAATGAAAATTGGGTGACAGGCTACGTCCTTCGAGCACCGAATAGCACTGCGCGTAACAGAATATTTATCCATAATCTGGACAGCGGTGAAACGCTCTATCCGCAAGGTTTCTTTAATAACGCGGGCGCAGAGGGTAAAGCGATCAACAATAATAATATTGTTGTTGGTACGTCTGAATATGATTCCACTGTGGATACCAATCGCGAAACTCACGGCTTTATGTTTGACGTGGCATCTGGTGAGCTCACGGATTTGAATGATCTGTTGCCCTGTGATTCGGCCTATACCATCGTTGACGCAATTGATATCAATGACAGTAATGAAATCATCGCTAACGCGCGTTTCAGTTCGGCAGAACGTTATGCGAATGGTGAAGAAGTCATCAATGACGAAGGTGAAACCGAGATGGTAGACGTCATTGTGGCAGTTAAACTTACTCCTCTTGGCAGTGAAGTTGACGACAGTTGCGATGCTGACGATGTTGAAGATGACACTGGCTATGAGCGTAAGGGCGCATCAATTTCACCTCTGTGGATGTTGTTGGCAGCCGGTTTATTGGCTTTCCGTCGTCGCAAGAATGGCTAAAAATTAGACTTTCGTATAATGCGTTTTTTATCGGAATAACAGCGTGATAGCGCAATAAATATACGAATTAAATTGTTTTAGCTTGAAATATAAACAGCAAAAACCGCACCCAGTTGCGGTTTTTTTGTACATAGAGAAACTCGTTTTAAAAAACGTCATAATTATGCAAAAAAAATGTAATGTTAAATTAGGCAAAATTTCATTATGTTACTATTTGTCAAGCCTGAAATTGAAGAAAATAAGTTGAACCTAACTGCCGAGTGCACTATCACATATATGTGCGCAACAGAAATTGACGGCACCCGCAAAATAATATGTTAGGAGAGCCCGAACACCGGTTGCGACACAAGTTAATCACAAATAGAGGCTTATCAATGAAACGACAAAAAAGAGATAAATTGACGCGTGCACACGCAAAAGGGTATCAGGCTGGTATCAGCGGTCGTTCAAAAGAGAACTGTCCATTCCAGGCTTTCGACGCTCGTTCGCAGTGGCTCGGTGGCTGGAGGGAAGCTGTTGAAGACAGGCAACTAGGATTCAACGTACGTTAAACATCTCTTTCAATAAAGGTAAGCCCCGATTAACGGGGCTTTTTTTCGTCCGAATTTCGGCATCATAAGCAGAAGGGTGCTATCAGGATAATCAGAACTTAGACGTATCCTGGAACAAGCCAACTTTCAAATCTTTGGCAGTGTAGATAACGCGACCGTCTACTTCCACCTGACCGTCAGCCAGGCCCATAAACAGCTTACGCTTAACAACACGCTTCATGTTGATGCGATAGGTGACTTTCTTCGCGGTTGGCAGGATTTGCCCGGTAAACTTCACTTCGCCTACGCCAAGTGCACGACCTTTACCAGGACCGCCGCTCCAACCAAGGAAGAAGCCAACCAGCTGCCACATGGCATCAAGACCCAGACAACCAGGCATTACCGGATCGCCAGGGAAGTGACAATCGAAGAACCAAAGATCTGGAGTGATATCCAGCTCAGCAATGATTTCACCTTTATCGTATTCACCGCCTTCTTCACTGATATGGCTAATGCGATCCATCATTAGCATATTAGGTGCAGGTAACTGGCTGTTACCTGGGCCGAACATTTCACCGCGGCTACAGGCCAGCAAATCTTCACGGTTAAAGCTATGTTGTTTGTCGGACATGATATCCCTTTGTTGTTAGATTTTCAGCGTGGTAATTTAGCGAACACTTGTACGCTAAACAACTCTGAACAGTCATTTATTGTGAAAAAATCCATGTTACACTGCCAAGGTAACCAGGAGATGACATCCGTATGACTGAAAAGAAAAAGGCTAATCCTACCGCCAATGCCGATAAACAGCGTCGCTTTCGTGAGCGACAGAAAGCGGCCGGGAAGAAAATGGTACGGGGTTATGTGAGTCCGGAAGCGATGCAATGTTATGATGAAATTCGTGAAAAAACAGGCTGGAGCGACAGTGAAGTACTTTCTAATGCGTTACGCATAACCTACGCAGCGTATAAATGTGGACAAATTAGGCTACTTAATCAATGGCTTAAAGAGCAAGACCGCTAAGTCTTACTGTTTACTTGTTTCAGCCATTGGCGGCTAGGGCTTCGGCGAGTGGTATGCCGCTGAACAATCCGGGCCGCTTCTTTCACCACATCATCACGTAGACGATATCCCCACAAACGGTCTCTCACCTCACTGTGCACTGCACTAATATCAATAATGGGTAAGACATAATCCACGGCACAGTCAAAATTTAGCATCATGGCTTCAAGTGGCGGAATTTTATCTGGTTGATGGCAAAGAGGTGCAGGTAATCGGTCTAGTTCAGGCACCCATTTTTTGATAAAAGCAGCTTCAGGGTCGAGTTTGCTCGATTGACTTGACGG
This sequence comes from Alteromonas confluentis, assembly GCF_001757105.1. GTDB lineage: Bacteria > Pseudomonadota > Gammaproteobacteria > Enterobacterales > Alteromonadaceae > Alteromonas > Alteromonas confluentis. The sequence goes on along the minus strand of NZ_MDHN01000014.1, from coordinate 13,279 downwards.
GTTATACAAACGAACCGTATGAATGCCAGTGATACTGGCTTGCATTTGAATTTGTGGATAATGAATACCAGGTTCAAAATCAAGAAACTGGTTTGCCAGATATTCTGCCGCATGTAACCAATGCACATTTAAATGGTGTACCAAAAAACTGGTTACCATGGCGCGCATTCGAAAATTCAGAAAGCCTGTTGCATTAAGCGCTCGCATACAAGCATCAACCAACGGGTATCCTGTGGTACCGTTTTTCCAGCGTTCGAAACGACGCTGCGCTTCCGGGCCTTCGATGTAGGGAAAGCTGTCGTATGCGCGGTTTTGTGCGCGCCATTCCATTTGATGTTCGCTCTCGAACTTTTGGATGAAATGACATCGCCAATGTACGCGAGAAAGTAACGCATTTATGGCGGATTGCCAGTGACCACTTTGCTGCGAAAGTTTTAGATGCGACTGTTGGAAGCGGATATATTGATAGACTTGCTTAATCGACACATTTCCCCACGCCAAATAGGGGCTCAGGCGAGTACAAGATTTCCGGGCCGCGAGGGGCTTTGAAATGTCTTGATGATACGAGATACCGCGCCCAGCGAAGAAATCTTTCATCACAAACCAGGCAAACCGTTCACCGCCTTGCTGCATCCGATTATCACTCGGATAAGATGGGATATTTTGCATCGACCATAATGGCGACGCTTCAACGGAATACCAGTTCACTGTGCTCAGTGTAACGTCATCTGTGGGTTGTGACATCACTTGTTGCCAATAAGACTCCCAATGTTGTCTGTTGGTGAGTCCACGGGTGACTGCACCATATTTATGCTCTGTCCATTCGATGTTGTGTGTACGGAACCAGGTCGCCATTTCACGATCCCGTCGAAAGGTAACGTCGAGGCCCACTTCTTCATAACTGAATACGTGACTGATATGACAATGCTCGTTTATGTGCAAGAAAGCGTCACGCACTTCATAGCAGGTTGAAAGCACTGAAATCCCATCGGGTAACTGCCCGTTTATATCTGCAATACTTTGGGCTATAAAACGCCAGTGTCGCTGACTCATGTGTGTATCGGCTATTAGCGAAGGCTCAAAGCAGAACATCAGCACCACAGGGAGGCCGGTTTTACTAGCATCTAGCAAGGGCTTGTGGTCGCGTAGACGTAAATCGCGCTTCAGCCAAACCACTGCAACTTCAGGCTTCATTATCGCCATGTATTTATGAACGTTCTTTCGGGATCGTAGCGTTCGGTTTGCTTTTGTAAATCGAATTGGCGATGGCCTCTTGGATCGTGGCCCACGCCAGCCAGATATAACCAGTTTCCCCAGTTACTGCCAACGTCGTAGTCAACCAGCATATGTTCAAACCAAGCCGCGCCGTGCTGCCAGTTTTGCTCCAGTTCGTGAACAAAGCAGCTTGCCACCAGCTGGCGACCGCGGTTCGACATAAAGCCAGTCGTTTTTAATTGCTTCATACAAGCATCAACGATGTCGTACCCAGTTTCCCCGTTTTGCCACAGCCTGATCTTCTCTTCATCATGAGAAAATGGCCTAACTTCACCGCGACAGCCTGCTTGATCAAACCAATCTGCACCGTGTCTTTGCTGTATCCAGAAAAAGAACTCCCGCCATAACAACTCAAAGTAAACCCAGTACGTTGAATCGTTCGCACCATACGCTGCTTCATATTGCTTTAGTTGCTGATAAATCCATCGTGGAGATAACGAGCCACTTGCCAGCCAAGGAGAAAACCGGGTACTGGCATTCGCATCGTCCAACGCGTTCCGTGTTTCTTTATAATTCGCCACATGGTTATCAGTAAAAAAGTAGTCCTTCAGCCGCTGTTGACCCGCTTTTTCACCACCACGAAATAAGCCATGGTCTAATGTCGGTGCTTTCAACGTTTCCTGTTCTGTCTGCAAATGTATTGGCGGTGGTAACGAAGACAGCGTATTAATTGGCGCTGCTGGGGTGGTGTGTTTCTCTATTTTCTTCCGAAACGGGGTAAATTGCCCGGGCATATCGCTAACAGAAAAAGGTAACTGCGCACGGTCAAACAGGCTTGTGGCATCTCGTTGGATGAATTTCAACGAAGGAAAGGTGCTTTCCAAACGTTGCCAGTCCTGCATTTCGTAAAATCCCCCGTGAAAGTGGCTGGCAACATGGGTAATGTCACAAGTCTGTATAAGCGAACTGAGTTCCGAAGATGCCGCGCCCGTTTTTATCACGAGCTGCTGACCCAGTGTCGTTAAGTCATCGTTCAGCTCGCTCAAACACGCTTCAATAAATCGTCGACGGTGAGGGCCCATCCCCGTAACGCCATACTGATTTTGCCTGGTGCTACGTTCGTCAAAAACATACGCCAATAAAAGCTCATCAACTTGCTGACTTATTTCCAGAAGTGCTGGCATATCCGTCAGTCTTAAATCGTGTCTAAACCAGAACAAACCCCGAGTAACTTCTTTCATTACAAAACCTTAATTTTCATCGCCAATGAAACAGTTTGGATATAATTGCGTATCACTTACTTAGAATGCATAGATAAAAAAGGACATCGATGTGACGGTACCTGTCAGTATCGTATGGTTCCGCCAGGACCTGCGCGTAAAAGATAATCCGGCGCTTCATGCTGCCTGCGATCTTGGCAAGATCATTCCAATTTATATTCACGATACGTCGTTGCCGGAAAAAAGACTCCCCGGTAGTGTATCGAAATGGTGGCTTCATCAATCATTAAACTCCCTTAATGATCGCCTCAACGGGCATCTTCAGGTATTCGAGGGCGACCCGGAAAAATTGCTGCCCGAGCTAATGGAAACGTTCAACGTAGAGCATTTGTTTTGGAATCGCTGTTATGAGCCATGGCACGTTAAGCGAGACAAAACGGTAAAAGAATCGCTAAAAGACAACGGCAAAATCGTGAAGAGTTTTAATGGCTCATTACTCTGGGAACCATGGGACATCGAGAATAAGTCTGGGAGCCCGTATAAAGTATTTACCCCGTTTTATCGAAAAGGCTGCTTACAGGCCAGTTCTCCGCGTTATCCGCAAGCAGCAGTTGCCAGAATTACTTATGCTGACGTGAAAAACAAAGGCGTAAGTATAGATTCACTGGGGCTCATGCCAGACATCAAGTGGTATGACGGAATCGCCGAAACATGGAAACCTGGAGAGGAGGGTGCGGCAGACAGATTGGCAGACTTTATAGATGAAGCGGCTAAATCATATAAAAAAGATCGGGATTTTCCTGCGATTTGTGGAACGTCTATGTTGTCTGCACATTTGCATTTCGGTGAAGTCTCTCCTAATCAAGTTTGGTATGCCATCCTTGATGCCTTCGGCAGCGCCGACGACAACAACATCGATACCTTCCTAAGCGAACTGGGCTGGCGTGAATTTGCACATAGCTTGATTTATCACTTTCCTACTTTTCCGGATAAAAACTTTAACGAGAAATTCGACAAGTTTCCCTGGCGTTCCAGCAAAAAAGATCTCGAATCCTGGCAAAAAGGAAAAACCGGCATTCCAATTGTCGATGCGGGAATGCGGGAATTGTGGCATACAGGCTATATGCACAACCGAGTAAGAATGATTGTCGGTTCATTTTTAGTAAAGAACTTACTCATTGACTGGCGCGAGGGCGAGGCCTGGTTCTGGGACTGCCTGGCTGACGCTGACGGTGCTAATAATTCTGCAGGTTGGCAGTGGGTCGCGGGTTCCGGCGCCGATGCAGCACCCTATTTTCGCGTGTTCAATCCTGTATTGCAGGGGGAGAAATTCGACAAACAAGGGGAATACGTGCGTACCTGGTGCCCGGAACTGAGTAAGCTTCCCAACAAACTTATTCATAAACCCTGGGAAGCAGGCAGTGCCGAGCTGAAGCAAGCCGGGATCGCGTTAGGCGATCAATACCCTGAACCGATTGTTGATTTAAAAGCATCTCGCCAGCGCGCGCTCGATGCCTTCGCTGAAATAAAAGGGTAGTCATGACAGGTAAACTACGGTTAATTCTCGGCGACCAACTCACGGCCACGCTACCAGTACTTACTGAGGCGGATAAAAATCAGGACGTTGTGCTGATGGCGGAAGTCCGAGAAGAAGCGACCTATGTGAAGCATCATAAGAAGAAAATCATTTTGCTATTTTCAGCCATGCGTCATTTCGCGCAGAGCCTTAAAGATGACGGTTTCCAGGTTAATTATCGTTGTTATGACGACAAAGAAAATCAAGGCAGTCTACTCGGTGAAGTGCAAGCGGCCATAAAAGCACATAACTTGAGTGAGGTGGTGGTAACCGAACCCGGAGAATACCGGTTACTGAAAAGCATGCAACAATGGGAGCATCAACTCAGTGTGCCTGTTTCTGTTTTGCCAGATGCGCGTTTTTACGCCACTAAACAGGAATTCTCCGCTTGGGCTGATGGACGTAAAACGTTACGTATGGAGTTTTGGTACCGTGAAATGCGCAAAAAGCATGGTATTTTAATGGATAACGGGGCACCTGCCGGTGGCGACTGGAATTATGACAGTAAAAATCGTGTGTCTATGCCCGCCAACGTGTCACCGCCAGAACCTTCCCGATACAAGCCCGATGCGGTAACAACAGAAGTCATTGAGCTGGTAGAGCGGGAATTTGCGTCTCACTTTGGTGATAGCGACGGTTTTCACTATGCGGTAACCCGTGAAGGGGCGCTAGACGTACTTAATACGTTCATTGAACAACGACTCCCCGATTTTGGTCGCTATCAAGATGCCATGCGACACAACGCCGTATGGCTATTTCATTCTCACCTTTCTTTCTACATTAACTGCGGATTATTGAGCCCGCAGGAAGTAGTACAGCAAGCTGAAGCCGCCTATCATGCGGGTGAGGCGCCACTTAATTCTGTGGAAGGCTTTATCAGGCAAATAATTGGCTGGCGGGAATTTGTTCGCGGTTTCTACTGGTATTACATGCCTGGCTTACAGTCGGATAACTACTTCAATGCCAAACGTGACCTCCCATCGTTTTTTTGGGATGGGTATACCAATATGAACTGCCTACGACAGTGCATTACAGATACCAAAAAACACGCTTACGCCCATCATATTCAACGTTTGATGGTACTCGGTAATTTTTCATTGCTGTGCGAATTTGCCCCGGAGCAAGTTCAGGAATGGTATTTGTTGGTGTATGCAGATGCCTATGAATGGGTAGAACTGCCCAATGTCGCCGGCATGATATTGTTTGCTGATGGGGGCAATCTGGCTAGCAAACCGTATGTGGCCAGTGGTAGCTATATCAATAAAATGTCTGATTATTGTAAGAACTGCGGCTACAGCGTGAGCAAGAAAACCGGGGAGGGCGCATGCCCATTCAATTATTTATATTGGCGGTTCCTCGATGCTCACCAGGATAAACTTCGAAAAAATCCTCGTATGGGCTTGGTTTACAAAAGTTACGACAGAATGGCGACAGAAAAAATCGAAGCCATGAAGCACGACGCCAGTCGCTTCCTAACCAAGTTGTCGAAGAATGAAGAAGTCTGAACTTCCCCAGAAAACGTGCCCGGTATGCGAGCGCCCTTTCGTATGGCGGAAGAAATGGGAGAAAAACTGGGAAAACGTGAAATACTGCTCTAAACGCTGTGCGGGGCAGCGCAGCAAAATTATTCACTCAGGTTAGAGAAAAAATGCGGCATGTGCCGCATTTTTTGTTATTCGATATTAATTAAAACATCCATCCCGTTGGATCTGGGTGCGCTTGTTGGTTATCGAGGTATTTCATGCCCTTCACACAACGAACAATGAGCCACACCATCCAGAACAACAACACCAGGTAGCCAATCAGGATGATAGAAAGAATGGAGCCAATGAACATGTATAGGAAGCCAATCCAGAATGTTCTGATCTGGTACTGGTAGTGCGTTTTAAGCCATTCAGGTGCATCAGATTTATTAACGTATGCGATGATCACGCCGACGATGCCGGTGATACCCACTAAAATACCAGCCAAGTAAAGAATGTAGACAACTTTTGCCATGCTACCGTTGTCGGTAGACGTTGATGGCGTTACCGGTGTTTCGTTCATGTTTATTTTATCCTTTTCACAAGTTATGTTTTCCATTGTATTTCGCAACTACCTGGCGGTGATCTGCAAAATATATTCAAGATTTTGTAGAGTTATCAACGATAAATCAATAATAAAAAGTAAAACGTGATAAAAAAGTTGTATACGCAATCAGTGCTGGCCATATGTAATCTCCCGTTAGATTTATATGATCCCACCCTAAAGGAGATAAGTGGCTAAGCAATGCATCATCGATGATTTCCCCACGGCTGCGGAGTGTTTCTACTGCCTGACTGATGTACTCTGTATTCCATAAAATAATTGCAGCAACAACTAGATTAAGCCCACTGGCGCGGTAACGTTGGTTTTCAAAGCTTCGGTCTCTTAATTCTCCCAATCGGTTAAAGAAAACCGCCCGAGAAAGAGCATTTTTAGCTTCACCTTTATTAAGGCCGGCCTGAACTCGATGTCTAACATTAATGTCTTGCATCCACTCCAGAGTAAATAAAGTGCGTTCTATACGCCCTAACTCCCGTAATGCCAGTGCCAATCCGTTTTGACGGGGATAGCTACCGAGTTTTCTCAGCACAAGAGAAGCAGTGACCACACCTTTTCCGATTGAAGCTAATAATCTGAGAATATCGTCCCAATGTAAGGCTATATAGTCAAAGTTCACATCCCCGCCAATTAGCCCTCCTAATGTCGGATAATCGGATTTGTTATCAGCTATATACACACGCTTACCTGAAAGATCACGTATTCATGGAGCAAACTTGAATCCCAATATTGGCATGAGTGCAAATACATGATCAGTGAATCCGGCGGTATCCGTATAATGTTCTTCAATGTTGAGTTCAGATTCATGGTTAAGAAGGCCATCCAGTACATAGGTGGCATTTCTCGCTGGGGAATTGATGATCCGGGTATGAAACGGAGCATAGTGATCTGAAATGTGAGTATAAAAAATGCTTCCCGGCTCTGGGCCATATTTAGCATTAAAGTGTCCCTTGGATTCTCCCCGACCTCCCGCATTAAATCGCTGCCCATCAAACGAGGATGTCGTACCATCACCCCACCATTGAGAAAAATAATGTTGATGCTGTGCATTTGTCAGCTCAGCCAATGCTTTACTGTAAGTATCGTCTCGAACATGCCAGGCCTGTAACCAGGAGAGTTTAGCGTAGGAAGTACCAGGGCAGGATGATGCCATTTTTGTCAGGCCTAAGTTGATTCCGTCTGCAAGAACAGCGATCATTAACATTACTCGGTCAGATGCGGGTTGTCCTCCTTTCAAATGAGTAAAATGGCGTGAGAAATCTGTCCATCTGTCTACCTCCAACAGAAGTTCGGTTATTTTCACTTTAGGCATAAGTGCTGATACCTTCCTGATCAACTTCTCAGCCTCATCTGGAACAGAGTTCGTCAACGGCGTAATGCGCATTCCGCTGGCAGTCACTATCGTACCGGGAAGGTTGTTGTCAGCAGCATGGAGTTCGACACGTTTCAATGCGGTGACTAACTGGTTCTTTTTCTCTTCAAGGAATAGTTCACCGTCAGTTTCAATATCCAGCCCTAACTCTTGTTGGCTAAACAGTGTGCGATATTTGTCGAGCGGAAGCAGGTAATCTTCAAAGTCCATAAACTGTCGGGAATGACGAACCCATATATCCCCCGAACGCAGCGCATTTTTCAGTTCTGAAAGGACACAAAGTTCATAATACTTTTTATTTATTCCTTCCTCAGTAAAAACAAGGAAGGCCCATCGTTTTCGAATAAACTCAGTTGGTACGGCTTCGGGTTACTTACGCGCTTTGGTCAGGTTCAGTTTGCGACGAACATTGACCGCATCAAGCAGAGACTGGCTGACTGGAGCCGCCTTTAATTTCAGTGCATCAAGAAACGCCGGAGTGTAACGGCGTAACTGAGGATACGGATCAATAATGAGCGTAAGGTGATCAAACTCTGGTTGGCTAAGTTGCTCTGCGCTTTTGACACTATCAAGAAAGACCTGCCAGCCAATGGAGGTTTCAATAGCATCAAATGGATCAATTTTTGATTCTCTGGCCTTCTGAATAAGGCGTCCGGCCTGTGACAGTACTTTTAATTGCTCATTAATTTGCTTGCCTGAGCTTTGAAACTGTTCCGCATGTTTTCGTCTGGCAACATTATCTTTACTCGCCATGATTCGGTCATGCAAATCTATGAGTTCATCAATCAAAGTAGCTCTTGTATCAAGTACCACTGCCGCCAGTGTTGCGTGTCGTCTTAACGGTTCAAAATCCCTGAGATGTTGTGGTGTCATTTGACCACCTTCACGGGCTTTTTTCTGAGCCTATTTTGATGAACCATTTTTTCCAGACCATCAGGGATGATTGTGCCTGAATATATTCAATTCTCTCTATATCTTTTAGAACGTGCTTTGCATTGGGAAAACCATGTGGCTGCCGTAACCAGTTAATAAACGTCTGGCTTTGCTGGTTACGCATCAGTAGAAGTCGATCCAACTGTTCTTTTTGCCTTCAGACAATTCCGATGTCAGTGCACGATATACTCTCTTCGTTCCGAGAGTGATCGCTTCCGCGCATATCCTTTCCAATACGTCCATGCCAGGAATAACTATCTTTTGGGTGCGTAGATAATCCAACAACGTTTTGGCAAGCACCATACCTGATTCGGTTTGGACCGAAGTCTTTAGTAAGTACGGACAAACGAAAATGGGACAGAGTAAAAGAGGCCATCCCTAACCAGTTCATCAGCTCAGTGAGATGTTCCTTGCGGGTCGTATTTCTTATCGCATACCTCTTCCAATGTGTTACCGGTACACCGAGTTGTTCACTTACGAAAGACAGCAGGTTGGCTGGAGGTTCTTCATCTGGAGGGATGGGGTTTCCGGGATAGCGCAAGTAGTAAAGCTGAATAGCAAACCCAAGTCTATTGTGTTTCCCTCTCCTTTGGTTAATAAGGGCACATAGGTAGGATCTTAAGGAAATTAGAGCTTAAATGCATGTCTCAAATTTGATCAGATGTTTATCGCCAAACAAACGTCCTGAAAAAATTTGAGAACATGCGCGATAAGAATAACGAGCTAAACAAGATAACGGAAGTCCTGAACGAATTTAATATTAACGATAACGGTAAGCGGTGTGGTTTTTGCCATCGGGAACGTATTGTGAAGCCCTATGAATTAGTGATGGCACTGGTGACGGCCATGGGGGACAAGAGCATTGACTGTATCAGTGATTTGCACCGCTATTTTACTGGATTGACGTACACCGATGTGCAGTACAAACCGTTTCATAATCAACTGAGTAAACCAGCATTTAAGCAGTTGATTCAGCGCATAGTGGGCGTTGCATTGCATAAATGGCAGCAGCATATCCTTGGTACAGACACTGACCTATCGGCGTTTAAGCAGGTCGTGCTGCAAGATGGCAGTTCGTTTGCCGTTCACAAGGAGTTAAAGGAAGAATTTAAAGGCCGTTTTACCACTGTTAGCCCTGCTGCCGTTGAGGTTCATATAAGCTGGGACATGTTACACAGTCAGCCTGAACGGATAGCCGTCAGTGCAGACAGCGTGGCAGAGTATGATTTTTTGCCGCCAGCCGAATCGTTAGTGGCCTGTTTATTTATGGCAGACTGAGGCTATTTCAAACTGTCGTATCTGGATAGTATTCATCAGGCGGGAGGGAGCTATCTGGTCAGGGCAAAAACAACGGTTAACCCTTTGGTTTTGTTGGGTGTGAATGTACAGGGTAAGCGCCTGAAACGATTCGACAATGTGAGGCTCAAGGACGTGAAACATCACATCCGACGAAGCCAAGTGGTCGATATGGACGTTGAGGGAAGCGTATCATATCGCCTGATAGCGAGTTGGCCTCCAGGTAAATCAGAGCCAACCTATTGGGCTACAAACTTGCCGCGTGAGCAATACCCGGCAAAAGTGGTAATGCAGCTATACAGCTTGCGCTGGCAGATAGAATTACTATTCAAGGAAAGGAAATCCTACTGCAATTTACGCAAGTTCAATACCCGGAACGCGGGATTGATGGGGGGCTGATATGGCTCAGTTTGCTGGCATTACTGGTGAAACGGCGTATTGGATTTAGTATCCAACGACTGATGGGCGTCGATATATCGAGCTTCATGGTAGCGAAAAATACGCAGAGCTGGTTCTATCCATTAATGGAATCGATACTCCATGATGCTTACTCTGAATTAAAACAAACTTGGAATTGGGCAGTCAATTATCTATCAAGATATGCCAAACGGGCACACCCTGACAGAGACAGGAAAACCGGGCGCCTGAAGTATGGATTGGTCTCGGTTAATCCTTAATGTCCAACCTATGAATAAGGGCAAGGTCGGCATCGTTAAATAGGTAGTGTCGGACAAGATCATGATGCTCTTGAGGAACTGCCGTTAGTGTTTCACGTTCAGATAACGTGAAGAGGGTTTTGCATGGCAATCTTATTTCCTCCGGTAGCTATGTCAAAAGGACACACACTTAGCTAACCAGATAAATGCCTCAATTAAAACCCGATGTTGACAATCCGGTTTCATAGGTGTGAGGTACGACAGAATCGCTTGGTGATCACACACTGAAAATCAGTATCGTAACTCGGAAATGGACACAAATGAGTTATCGATTTTGCTAAATTAGCAATCAACGAATAAGTTGAAGTATTGCAAAGTCGATTTAGTAGAACGGATAGTGCCTATTTCAGATTACCCCAACTACAAAGAGACTTGCTCTGCCAATTCATGCTGTTGGTAACTAAGGACGGTATATCAATTGTGAAACTCTTTCTATGAAGTTCTATGAGGCTTGTTTCTTCGAGTATTTTAAGGGGCAGAATATTGAATTCAGTACATTTTTCTTACGTTATTGGGAGAATGCTGCTGGTAAAGGTGTAAGACGTGAAATTTTTCTATGATGCTAGACCATTTAATCGTCAACCAAATTCAGTTAGATGTGGATCGCTGTATACCATTAGATATAGTTCAATCTGCTATTACGCTTATCGAATCTAAATCAACGATTTTGCATGGAAAATCATTCTGCATCCGAAGTAGAAGAACCATGTCTACTGGCTGTTCGATATAGTGACAAATATTTTGCTACAGGCTCCAATGGGGTGAAAATATCACCCCAATACTAAAAATTATTGAATTCTAAGCATTCACATCAACTAATGTACGACCACGAATCTTACCTTCCAAGACTAAGCGTGAAACTTCATCGACTTGAGAAAGACCGATGGTAGTAATCGTACTGTTCAGTTTATTCAAATCCAAATCTTTGGCTAGTCTATCCCATGCTTGTTGGCGAAGAGTTTGTGGCGCATTCACTGAATCAATACCAGCTAGGGTCACATTTCTTAGCACAAATGGTAACACAGAACCAGGCAAATCAGCGCCTTGAGCAATCCCACAGGTAGTAACAACACCACGATATTTGGTTTGCGCAAGCACATTCACTAGTGTATTACTCCCAACAGAGTCTACAGCGCCAGCCCAACGTTCATTTGCTACGGGATCACCAACCACAGATAACTCTTGACGATCAATTACTTCGGCTGCACCCAACTTTTTCAAATAGTCGGTTTCCTCTAGTCGTCCTGTTGATGCAATGACTCGATAGCCCAAACCAGAAAGTATCGCAATTGCTATTGACCCAACGCCTCCGCTAGCACCGGTCACTAAAACATCACCAGAATCAGGAGTCAAACCACCATGTTCTAACGCTAGTACGCTAAGCATAGCTGTATACCCAGCAGTACCAATAGCCATTACGTCACGGGTAGAAAGCGGTTTTGGGATCTTCACTAACCATTCACTCTTTACTCGTGCAACTTGAGCATATCCACCATGATGATCATGGCTCAGTGCCCATCCGTTAACCAATACAGAATCTCCAACAGAGAATTCAGGATTCGTAGATTTCAACACGGTGCCAGAGAAATCGATACCAGGAATGAGCGGGAAGCTCTGAATAATAGGCATACGTCCAGTTAGGGCTAGACCGTCCTTGTAATTTACTGTTGAGTACTCGACTGCAACTGTTACATCTCCTGGAGAGAGGTCCGCTTCTGAAAAATCAACAACGCTAGTTGAAATAGTGTCGTTATTTTTAGTGGCTAATAATGCTTTGAATTGCATGTTTATATCCTTAGTTCGTTTATGAACCGCCATAATAATTTGTAGATATCATAAGCACAAGAATGCACAATTATGATAGGTACTATCAAAAATGTAGGTATAAAAGTGAAAACTAAGCGTTTTGATCCCAAAAGTGGATGTCCTGTGGAAGTGACTTTGTCTGTTATAGGAGGGGCGTGGAAGCCTGTGATATTGTTCCATCTTCTTGATGGTAAAAAGCGATTCATGGAGCTTTCTAGACTCATTCCCAACGCAACACAGCGAATGTTGACTTTGCAATTACGCGAGTTAGAGCAAGATGGGGTGATACTTAGACATGTATATCCTCAAGTCCCACCTAAAGTCGAATATGAAATGTCAGAGTTTGGGAAAACTCTTGCTCCCATTCTGGTTTCATTGAGAAACTGGGGAGATGCTTATCGCCACACAATCCCCAATGTGGTAAACGAAAATGAAAGTGGAGACCCATGGGCTTGCGAACACTCGGAATAATGCTGTTTTCATTTAGAGTCAATATTTACGATTGATGTTCTAATTCGCAGGTGCAAGAGAAACTGGCGCTCAATGCTAAACAAGCACTGAATGCGGTGAGAAATCATTGGCAGGTAGAGAGCATGCACTGGATGTTAGATATGACCTTCAGAGAAGATGAATCTAGGATCCGTAAGGGGAATGGAGCATTGGCTTTCAATGTTCTAAGAAAAATAGCATTGAATCTGTTTAAGCAAGATACGACCAAGAAGATAAGCATGGCTCGCAAAAAGAAGATAGCAGCACTGGACGACGAATATCGCTCAGTGCTGTTGGAATCAGTGATTAAAATGCGCTAGCCGTGCGCCTCTTCGCTAATGAAGATGATAATAATTATTTTAAAACTATCAGGGCGTGTTTCGGTGCTCACCCTGTAAATCTGAATCAAGAAAATTCAAAGCGCTTCGCAAGTTGGCCATTTCCAAGTAATTTCAACACTGGCGACTTGAGTGTTCATTTGTACAGTCGAGATGTGGGTAAAGAAGACTTAAGGAAACTGCGAATAAGTCCCGCAGTTTAACGCTGAGTTAAGCCGCAGCATCAGCTGCCTAAT
>NZ_MDHN01000013.1 GCF_001757105.1 Alteromonas confluentis | reverse complement strand
ACCCATATATGGACACCTGGTGCAAGTGAATAGCTTCACCAGGGCTATATTTTTTCAGTTTTAAATAACAGATATTACGCTGCTGTCGTATATCCGGCCTGTTAATGGGAGCTTCATATGTCCCTGGCCCTAATGAGTACCGCGCCAGACTTGCTCTTATCATCCCTCCGACATCATGTGTCATGGGTTCACTCAGCGTTGGGTCTGGCCCGGCGTAACCTGTTATTTCATTACTGTTTTATCTACAACGTTTTGGTGAGATTTATCTTACATTCCCTTCAACTCGAAGGGCGCTTGTTTTGCTAGCACCGCCCAGAGGATGCGAGCCAGTTTGTTTGCCAGAGCGACGGCAGCTTTATGTTTTCCACTTCGTATAATCACTTGCTCGACCCAACGAGATAACCGGTCATCCGCATTCTTGCTGTGCCTTATGATGGACCAGGCTCCCTGCACAAGTAACTTTCTGAGATATCGGTTACCTCGTTTGGTGATGCCACCCAGTTTTTGTTTACCGCCACTGGAGTATTCTCTGGGGACTAAGCCCAGGCACGCTGCATATTGGCGACCATTCTTGTACTGTGACGGGTCTCCCATGTGCGCCACGGCGGCAGTCGCCGTTATAATACCGACCCCTTTAATCGTCATGGCTAACTCTGCAGCTGGCGAGGTGCGGGCCTGTTCCCGAATAATCTTTTCCTGCTGATGAATCGCGTCATCAAGATAGCGCCATTCCTCCATCATCAAGTTGAAATTACGACGTGCCGCTGTGGTCAGCGTGTTTTCCGCATCTTCGAGGATGAACGGCAGCATTTCTTTCACACGCTCAATGCCTTGAGGCATGTTGATGCCGTATTCTCTCAACAGCCCGCGAAGCTGATTGACGATGTTGGTTCTGGCCGCTACCTGACGCTCACGAATGTTATGCGTAATAGAAAGGTCTGTTTGCTCAACGGTTTTAGGTGAAACAAAACGCATGCTTGGACGCATGGCTGCTTCTGCAATCGCAAAGGCATCATTGCGGTCATTTTTATTTCCTTTAACGAAGGGTTTTACATGCCGTGTTGGAATAATGCGCACATTGAACCCGTGCGCCTGTAGCGTTCTGCCAAGGTAATTCGAACCACCACAAGCTTCCATCGCTACAGTGACACCCGGGTGATATTTAATGAGGAAAGGAAGTAACTTATCGCTCTTGATAGGGCGGTTGAACTGCGGCTTACAGGCCTGATTGACACCACAGACCTGATAAATATTTTTTGCCAAATCGATGCTAATTAGCGTAACGTTCATGGTGGACACCTTTTGTTTTGATTGTTGCTTCGAAAACTCAATCATGGCGCATTATGACGCCGTATCAACATTAGGTGTCCATCTCATCATCCATGGGGCCTCGACTGCCGCATCCCTGCGGCAGACGGTTTTTGATACCCATATCTCCCTCACCTACAAGACCTTGTTCTGCTTCTAAGACTGACGTTCACAAAGATCGCGAATATCGTCTTTCCGAAAGCAGGCGGTACCAACCCGGCCTATGCCCGCGCTTTTATCTGGCGGCTGTAGAACCAGGTCATGGTCCATAGCCACATTCCAGCGATGGGTATGATCCAGAAAGCAGTTTGTAGGCCGCTGATATTGGCCCAGAAACCAGTGGTGAAAGAGGCAATCTGTACACCGAGTGCGTTGCCAATCATGGAGATGCCAGACAGCACCGGGCCTTTGCCTGCATCTACGTTCATTGCCGCAGAAAGTACCAGCGGGAACAGGCCGCCGAGGCCAAATCCGAGAAGAAAGTTGAATGCGCCAATGGCGAAAGTGCCTTCAGCCAGTTTGATACCCAGCGCACCGGCTAACATCAGAGTAACCAATATGGTCATCAAGCGGTTAACGGAGAAATAACGCAGGAACCAGGCGAAAACTAATCGGCTCAGGGTCATACCGGCAGTGAAACAAGCCAGTAGATTTCTCGCCTGTTCGCCATCATAGCCACCATCTTTCGCATAGCTGACAAACCAGTTAGCGTTGCCGAACTCTACTGCGCCATAACCAAAACTAACCAGGCACAGCAGCATAAATACCGGCTGTTTCAGCATCTCGATATATTTCAGAGAGGTTTTTGGCGCTTTAGGCTGTCCGGCAGTGAGCTTCTTATTGCGGCTGGCGATCATAAAGATATAGGCCGATAGGCACAGCAACATAAACGTGAGCAGCTGCAACGGCTTTTGCCATTCATGCCATACCCAGTACACCAGGGTGACATAGAACGAGGCAGCGAAGGTGCCCAGACTGAACATGAAATCCATAATGCCCATCATGGCAAAACGCTTTTCCACATAGAGCTGCGCAATCAATGTGTGACCAATAGTAATGACCGCCGAGCTCACCACACCGACAACAAATACCATAAACAGCAAGCCCTGCCAGGTGGTCATTAATGACATGATAAAAATCAGGATGGCGTCTATGGCGCACAGCCAGGCAAGCAAATAGAGAAAGTCGAATTTGGTGACATATTTTCCGCCGAAAATAGCGCCCAGCATCATACCCAGAGAAAACAACAAAAACAGGGCACCGCTGACGGTTTCAGACATCGCCAAATCTGTCGCCATTTCCGGTAGCAATACGCCCCACAGAATGAACAGCATGCCAAACAGGAAAAAGCCACTGAAGATAACGGTGGTGACCGGGCGGCGATCCATAAATACTCCGGAGATTAAACGTCAGTATCGGCGTTCACGGTAACAAACCGTGGAATATTGAACGCAATCGCAACAACACCGAATACAAATAGCAACATGGGATACCAACAGTACATGGAAACCGACAATGGCGATAGTCCGCCCACTGCCGCAATCGTCAGGATTTGTGCTCCGTAGGGTACCAGCCCTTGAAACGCACAAGAGAATACATCAAGAATACTGGCGGTACGACGAGGGTCGACACCGTATTGTTCATTGAGGTCTTTTGCTATTGGGCCGGCGGCTACAATGGAGATGGTGTTATTCGCCGTAGAGAGATCCAGCAAGCTGACCAGTGCGGCGATGCTGTATTCTGCCCCCTGACGACTCTGAACACGACGTGTCAGCGTGTTAATAAGCCAGGCAATGCCGCCATAAGCATGCATCAGCGCCACGATGCCACCAATGGTTACCGCAATCAGCGACAGGTTTTGCATCCAGCCAATGCCGGTCTGAATACTCTGCCACATCGCCATCGGTGCGAAACTTCCCACCAAGAGTCCGATAATCGCCGCAGAGCCAATACCAATAGCCAGCACCAGTACCACATTGAGTCCAATCAGCGCACAAATGATAATCAGCATATAGGGCAGCATGCGCACCACATCGTAGTCGCCTTGTTGCAATGTACTGGTATCGGCAACGGGTACAAACATCAATAAAATGAAGGTGATAATCGATGCCGGCAATGTGATCAATAAGTTCGCTTTGAATTTGTCGGTGAGCTTGACGCCTTGGCTACGCGTTGCAGCAATCGTGGTATCAGACACAAACGACAGGTTGTCACCAAACATAGCGCCGCCCACCACGACACCGGCGAGGAGTGCAGGAGAAACGCCAAGCCCTTCACTCAAACCAAGTCCGATTGGGGCAAGTGCGGTAATCGTGCCGGTGGATGTGCCCATAGAAAACGAGATGAAACAGCAAATCAAGAATAATCCCGGCAGGATCATAGGGGTAGGAATAACGCTGAGCGCCATATTCACCGTAGCATCGCGCGCACCAATATCGATTGTCAGTGAGTAAAATGCGCCTGCGAGCAGAAAAATGATAACCAGCAGAATGATATTCTTGTTGCCCGCACCCTCACAAAACCGCCCGATCTTGTCATTCAATGATAGTCGCTCACCTTTTGGATTAAGAATCAGGGCATAACCGGCAGCGAGAAACAGCGCCACCAACACGGGCATAGCAGTAATATCGTCGGTGATGAGGCCAGCGCATAGCACAACGGCAACGAAAAATAGAATAGGGGTTAAGCCCAGAAACTGGGGAGCGGGTGGTTGTTGCACGGGACCTCGATAAATGGCGTTAAGTTGATCGGAGACCGTGCGATTTTAGCGCAATTCTCCTGCTGGGGTGAATAAGACAAACCAGTAAAAACCGTCGCTTGCCCCGAAAAGTCGACGATTTTGGGCAGAACAGCTCTTGAAAAAGCATTTTCTTTGAAGAAACACGGTGATATTAACGAAAAAAGCCCGCGAACAGGTCGCGGGCAATAACGTCGACTAACGTCGGATAGAAAGCAATTTAGAAGCCTGGTCCGGCCTTAACAATGGCTTCACTCACATCATATTTTTTGAAGTTAGCCTGGAAGTCGTTCACCAGATTTTCTACATAGGTCTGGTAAGCCGCCTGATCGGCCCAGGTTTCAGAGGGCACTAACAGCTTGCTGTCCACACCTGGCACAGCAACCGGCACGTCCAAGTTGAGGCCAGCAATATGTCTGGTTTCGACATTAGCCAGTTCACCAGACACAATGGCGTCGATCACGGCGCGGGTAGTAGGAATATCAAAACGCTTACCGGTTCCGTAAGGGCCACCGGTCCAGCCGGTATTCACCAGGTACACTTTCGCACCGAAGCTTATTACTCGCTTAATAAGCAGCTCTGCATACACGCCAGCCGGACGCGGGAAGAATGGCGCGCCGAAGCAAGTGGAGAAAGTAGACTCGATATCAGCCGTTGAACCAATTTCTGTAGAACCGACCTTTGCGGTATAGCCACTCAGGAAATGGTACGCCGCCGCTTCTTCGCTAAGTACAGAGACTGGAGGTAGCACACCACTGACATCGCAGGTGAGGAAAACCACTGAACGGGGCTCGCCGCCCATGTTCTCGGCAATGCGCTTCTCAACATGCTCCAGCGGATAGGCTGCGCGGGAATTCTGCGTCAGGCTGACATCGGTATAATCTGGCGTACGGCTGTCATCTAATACCACGTTTTCCAGAATGGTTCCGAAACGAATGGCATCCCAGATCACCGGCTCATTTTTCTGTGACAGATCGATACATTTTGCGTAGCATCCACCTTCGATATTGAAGACGCTACCCGGCGCCCAGCCGTGTTCGTCATCGCCAATCAAGAAGCGTTTAGGATCGGCAGACAATGTGGTTTTGCCTGTTCCAGACAGTCCAAAGAACAAGGTAACATCACCGTCTTGTCCCACGTTAGCAGAGCAATGCATAGGTAGCACTTCTTTTGCCGGCAGCAAAAAGTTCTGTACGCTAAACATGGCTTTCTTCATTTCGCCGGCATAACGCATACCGGCTAAGAGTACTTTTTTCTCTGCAAAGTTGATGATTACGGTGCCATCGCTGTTGGTGCCATCGCGCTCAGGTTCACAGGTAAAGCCAGGGACATTCAGAATTTGCCAGGCTTCTTTGCCCTGTGGGTTCCAGGTCTCGGGTTGAATAAACATATTGCGGGCAAAAACATGCTGCCAGGCGGTCTGCGTTCTTACAATAACCGGCAAGGCGTGCTCGGGGTCAGCGCCCACTTGAAGATGAGAAAGAAAGTATTCCTGAGTACTGATATATGACTCAACCTGAGCCCACAGTGCATCAAACTTATCCGCATCGAATGGCTTGTTAACTTTGCCCCAATCAATATCAGCCTCAGTGGAAGGCTCTTTAACGATAAATCGGTCTGCCGGTGAACGACCTGTCCGGTGGCCCGTTTCAACCACCAAAGCGCCGTTGTCGGCAAGTTTACCTTCGCCTCGCTTAAGGGCGATTTCAATGAGTTCTGCTGAGTTGAGATCAGCCATTACATTGACTGCTGATTTTGAATTGATGAGTGGTGCGGCGGTCATTTAGTAAGCCCTCAAGTAAGTTTTCAATTTAACTTTCAAAAATCCATCTTAGTTAAATTGCATATAAATTAGGGCACAAGAAAACATCACGTTAACAAATAGCGACTATTTTTTGATCTAAATTACATCTTGCAGAAATAAACTTTCAGAAATGATGAGTCAAAAAAGAATGGCACGACTTATATCCAACTGAATTTAATAGCTTAACAACATGAAACAAGAGTTGTAATTCAAAAGCAGTAATTACAGGTTTTGTAGTATTTTTAGTACTGCTCTTTATTTCGGGCCCTCAAGAAAAGGCATTGCTTTCATGCTTTTCCTGCACCGCATTCATTTTGAGCTGATTGGCAAACTGGTAAGAAAGGTAACAGCGCAGGACTGGATAGCCTGTTACGAAGGCACAATAAAAAATCGAAAATAGTCTTTATAGCAGCGTGCGCAAACAGCAGAGCAAATTTGCGCACGTTACCAGAAAACGCGCTTACTGGTCTTTTCGGGTTTCGATAAACTGACCGTTGTGAATGGCTTCTACATCCACACTGTCGAACACATACTCTGAATGACAGTACTGACAATTCATTTTGATCGCGCCATCTTCTTCTATAATTTGCAGAAGCTCTTCTTTGTCTACATTACGTAATGCGTCGGCGCTGCGCTGCTTAGAACATGAGCAGGCAAAGCTAACAGGGTGAGAAGGATAAACTTCCACTTCTTCCTGATGATACAAGCGGTAAAGAATATCGTTTACCGGCAAACTAAACATTTCTTCTTCAGTCAGCGTTTCCGTCAGCTTACAAACGTGATCAAACTGTGTGTCATTCTTCACGTCGGTATTGGCAGCTTGGCTTGGCAGCACCTGAAGCAGCATACCAGCAGCACGTGCGCGAGTTGGCTCACTCATGTCAGTCATCAATGTGACTTTCGTCGCCAATTGTTCAGATTGGGTGAAGTACTCTTCGAGGCACTCTGCCAGCGTGGGCTTATCCAGCGCGACTACACCTTGATAGCGTTCGCCTTCCTGGGGAGTAATAGTGATAACCAGTACGGCGCTATCCAGCAACTCCTGAAAGCTCTCTGGCAGTACACTTAAAGATTCATCCCAGCGCGCCACGCCACGCATGGTGTAATCATGCGTTGCATTAATAACCGCGTAGTTTACTGGCCCTTTGCTTTGAATTTGCAGGCCAATTTCACCTTTGAATTTCAGGATCGCGGTTAGCAACGTCGTAGCCGCCGCCATTTCGCTTAGTAAACGCTGAATTTGCACCGGGTATTCCACACTGTGCACAATCGGCTGTAAGCTTTCTTCTAATCGCACCAGTTCACCGCGAACATTGGCGGCATTTAGCAGAAAGCGATGTAACTCATCATAGTTGCTCATGAAATCTATCCTGTCAGTGCAGCCTATTGCTGCTTGAATTTAATAATTTGTCGGCGTTGCTTTTTATCCGGACGATTTTCCGGTCGCGGACTATGAAAGGCGCTAAATTTACGGGCCTCCTGATTCGATTCCCGCTGCGCTATGCTCTCGGCTGTTTCTTCGTAAAGTGCCTGGGCTAATGGTGCGCTAAGCCGCTTTTCGCTCAAGCCCAACACTTTTATTTCCTTAATATCCCAGCCCGCCGGAACTTTTATCATTGCACCGGGCTCTACGTTTCGGCTTGGTTTTGTTCGCTGACCGTTATAGTGGACCTTTCCTGCCTGCACCATTTCACGGGCAATAGCACGGGTTTTAAACAATCTTGCAGCCCATAGCCATTTGTCCAGGCGGACTGTTACATCTGTATCGTTAGCGTCACGATTGCTCATGTAATATTTTTGTCACTCTTACGTTTTAGTGTTGTGACCCGCGCCTCGACTAGGCTATGATGGGTCGGCTATAGTGGGTTTTACCCGCACTCAATTAAATAATAAAAGTAATAATAAAAGCAGTACGTACGACGGATCGCATGACATTAACCAAAATTGATTCTCAGTCTCTGGCAACCTTCTTCAGCCGGCACCAGAAACAACTAAATCTTTTAGTTGTTGTACTGCTGAGCGTCTATTTATTAGCGTTCGCAGCAAAGCTAATATGGCGAATTATACCCGAACCGTCTGGCCCTGCCACACCAGCCACCTTGTCTTCTGCACCGAAACCTGTCGCATCAGCGCAACGTGGGGTCAATGTTGGCGGATTGCAACAGTTAAATTTATTCGGTACGTTGAACCAACAGGCTGCCCCTGTTGAAGAAGAAGTCGATACCGACGCCCCAGAAACCAAATTAAATCTCACGCTTACAGGCGTGGTGGCCAGTTCCTCTGTGAATGAAGGTACGGCAATTATTGAAAATCGTGGTGTACAAAATGTGTATGGCCTGGGTGAGAAAATTGAAGGTACCAACGCAACCCTGGATCGGGTAATGAACGATCGTGTCATCATTAAAAATGGCGTTCGTAAAGAAACCCTGATGCTTGACGGCGTAGACTACGATGAAGCAAACCGTAAACGAGCTGCCGTCAACGACACTACCCGCCGCGTTCCACCGCCAGTCAGACCTCGCGTTCCACCGCCCAAAAATGCAGTTACCATAGACGAAGATGTGTCGTCTTCGTTGCGTGAAAGCCCAGGTAGCTTTACAGATTTCATCGCGATCACGCCAAAAATAGGCGATGGTCAGCTTATCGGATACGAAATAAAACCGGGGAAAAACCCGTCTTTATTTCAATCAGCTGGTTTACAAGCTGGTGACGTTGTAATTCAAATCAATGGACTTGATTTGACAGATACCCAGCAATCAAAGGAAGCCATGAATGATTTGCGTCAGGCCGAAACCATTGAACTGACGCTGACACGTGATGGCGAGTACATTACCATCTATCTGGAAATGCCAGAGCCGGGTAATGAATAATAAAAGTAGGAAGACAGAGTCATGAGGCAATCGAGCCGGAAGATATTCTCGCGGATCACAGCAGCAATCTGCGCCGCTGCACTTTGCGTGTCTGCGACAGCTGCAGAGTACATGCCTAACTTCAAAGATACCGACATTAACGAGTTCATCTCGATTGTGGGTAAAAATCTGAAAAAAACCATTATTGTGGGCGATGGTATACGCGGAAAAATCAGCGTACGCTCCTACGATATGCTTAATGAAGAGCAGTACTATCAGTTCTTCCTCAACGTCTTACAGGTTTACGATTTTGCTGTGGTAGAAATGCCCAGTGGAGTGCTGAAAGTCGTGCGCGCAAAGGAGGCAAAGACCTCCAATATTCCGGTTGTTGAAGGCACTTCCATGGACGGTGATGAAATGATCACCCGCGTGGTTCCCGTTTATAATGTGCCGGTTCGGGAACTGGCTCCAATCCTTCGCCAACTTAATGATCAGGCCGGTGGTGGTAACGTTGTTGCTCACGACCCATCAAATGTGATGATGCTAACCGGCCGAGCTGCGGTGGTAAACCGCCTGGTTGAAATTATCGAGCGGGTTGACCGCGCTGGTGACGAAGAAGTTGAAATCGTTAAACTGCGTTTTGCTTCGGCATCTGAAATGGTGCGCATTATCGACAGCATCAATAAATCTCAGGGTAAGGCTGCCAACACTGGTAAGTCTGAACCCCGCGCCGTTGCCGACGATCGTACGAACTCCGTTATCGTTTCAGGCGACGCCAAAGCTCGCAGCCGCATTGTAAACCTGATTCAGCGTATGGATCAGGAACTGGAAACCAGCGGTAATACCCGCGTTCTATTCTTAAACTACGCCAAAGCAGAAGATCTTGTTAAAGTGCTGCAAGGTGTATCGGCCAGCATTCAAGCCGAAGAACAAGGTAATGGTCAAACCCGTCGCAGTGGCTCTAACCGCGAAATCAGTATCGACGCCCATGAAGATTCAAACGCTGTGGTTATTACCGCCGAACCTGACATGATGCGCTCTCTCGAAGAAGTGGTTCGTCAGCTCGACGTACGTCGTGCGCAGGTACAGGTAGAAGCCATCATCGTTGAAGTCTTTGAAGGTGACGGTGCTCAACTTGGCGTGCAGTGGGTGTCTGAAGAAGGCGGCGGTACACAGTTCACCAATGGTGTTGTGCCAGTAGGCTCGCTTGCGGTTGCGCTCAAACAAGCTGAAGATGAGACCACCACCGAAGCGTATATCACCGACGAAGGTAACGTGGTTCAGATCGATTCCACCGAGGAAGGCGATTATACCGCACTGGCTAGCTTGCTAAGTGGCGCTAATGGTCTTCTTGCCGGGGTGATTAAAAACGGCTGGGGTGCAGTGGTTCAAGCCGTTAGCAGCGATACCAATTCAAACGTTCTGGCAACACCGCACCTAACCACCATGGATAACGAAGAAGCCTTCTTTATAGTGGGTCAGGAAGTGCCTATCATCACCGGCACCACCACGGGTTCAAACAACTCCAATCCATTTACCACAGTTGATCGTCAGGAAGTGGGTATCAAGCTGAAAGTAACACCGCAAATCAACGAAGGCGATGCGGTTCAGATGACTATCGAACAGGAAGTATCCAGCGTAAGCGGTGCCACCAGCGTGGATATCTCAATCAACAAACGTCAAATCAAGACCACGGTAATTGTGGATGATGGCGGCACGATTGTGCTTGGCGGCCTGATTGATGAAGATGTTCAGGAAAGTGAACAGAAAGTGCCTATCTTAGGTGATATCCCTATTCTTGGTCACCTGTTTAAATCGACCTCCACCAGCAAGCGTAAACGTAACCTGATGGTATTCTTAAAGCCAACGATTGTGCGTGATGGCGTGCGCATGAACGACATCAGCCGTCGCAAGTACAACTATATTCGCGCGCAACAGCTTAAACGTCATGATGAAGGCGTATCGCTGATGCCATATCAAGAGCAGCCTTCTATGCCCAAGTGGGATGATGACATGGCGCTGCCGCCGTCTTTTGAAGAGTACATTCTGGAAAAAGAGAAAAAGGATAACGACTAATTATGGCTGCGACTGAAGACCCGCTCGAGCAGGCTATCGCAGCGCAGGAAGAGGCTATGGATAGCCTGTCAGATGAAGAACTGGCAGAAGAGGCCGGACCGCGTCAGCTTAGCTTTAGCTTTGCCAAGCGCCACCATGTGTTACTTGAAACCAATACCGATCCGGCCACCCTATACTTCACCGAAGCAACGCCGTTTACCGTGTTTGCTGAAGTACGCCGCTTCTATGGCGAGCCTTTTACTATTGCTGAGATCCCACAGGATAAATTTGAAGGTCTGCTTACCCAGGCGTTCCAGCGTGACTCGTCTGCAGCTAAGCAGCTCATGGAAGACTTGGGCAACGAAAGCGATTTGTTCTCGTTAGCCGAAGAACTCCCTGACACCGAAGACCTTCTCGATAGCGAAGACGATGCCCCGATCATCAAATTGATCAACGCCATGCTCGGCGAAGCTATCAAAGAAGGTGCATCCGATATTCATATCGAAACCTTCGAGAACCAGCTTATTGTGCGCTTCCGGGTTGACGGTGTACTGCGCGAAATCCTTCGCCCGAATCGTAAGCTGTCTTCCATGCTGGTATCTCGTATTAAGGTTATGGCGAAACTCGATATCGCCGAGAAGCGGGTACCGCAGGATGGCCGTATTACGCTGCGCATTGCGGGTCGCGCGGTAGACGTGCGGGTTTCCACCATGCCATCTAACCACGGCGAGCGCGTGGTACTACGTTTGTTAGATAAAAACAACGCGCGACTAAATTTAGAAGATCTGGGGATGACCAAGCGCATCCGCGATGTATTCTCAGAGCTTATCCGCAAACCACACGGTATTATTCTGGTAACCGGCCCCACAGGTTCGGGTAAAAGTACCACCTTGTATGCAGGTCTAAGCGAGATCAACTCGAAAGACCGCAACATTCTAACGGTGGAAGACCCTATCGAATTCGATCTTCCCGGCATTGGTCAAACCCAGGTTAATCCGCGGGTAGACATGACTTTCGCCCGTGGCTTACGGGCCATTCTCCGCCAGGATCCTGACGTGGTGATGGTGGGTGAGATTCGCGATATCGAAACGGCCCAAATTGCAGTTCAAGCCAGTTTGACCGGTCACTTAGTATTATCCACACTGCACACCAACACAGCATCGGGTGCAATTACCCGATTAGAAGATATGGGTATCGAGCCATTCTTAATGTCGTCGAGCTTGTTAGCGGTGCTGTCGCAACGTCTGGTGCGTACACTCTGCTCCGAGTGTCGGGTGCCAACGCAGCCTACCGAACAGCAAGCTGAGCTACTGGGTGTGAAGACTGGTGAACCTCTGCCAACAATTTACCAGCCCAAGGGCTGTGCTGCCTGTAATCAAACCGGTTATCGAGGCCGAACCGGCATCCACGAGTTGCTGCTGGTTGATGAATCCATTCGTGGCATGATGCACGACGGTAAAGGCGAGCAGGCGATAGAGAAATATATCCGACAACATACCCCGAGTATTCGTGAAGACGGTTGCAGCAAGGTACTGGCCGGCATGACTTCGTTAGAAGAAGTGCTGCGTGTTACCCGCGAGGATTAATCCATGGCAGCGTTTTCTTACAAAGCGGTAAACGCAAGCGGACGTAATAAGCAAGGTGTACTTGAAGGTGATAACGCCCGTCAGGTACGCCAACAGCTGCGAGAAAAGGGCCTTATTCCCCTTGAAGTGGAAATGGTAGCGGAGAAGTCCAGCAGCCAGTCTAAAGGCATGTCGTCGTTATTCCGTCCGCGAATTTCAGCCGCCGATTTATCGCTTATCACCCGCCAGCTCTCTACCCTTATTGAATCGGCACTTCCTATTGAAGAAGCTTTATTGGCCGTGGCCGAACAAAGCGAAAAACCCCGTCACAAAAATATGATGATGGCAGTGCGCAGTAAAGTTGTAGAAGGTCATGGTTTAGCGGATGCCATGGGCCAGTTCCCTAGCGTATTTGACGAGTTATACCGCGCCATGGTGGCTGCCGGTGAAAAATCCGGACACCTTGATGTGGTACTAAACCGACTGGCTGATTACACCGAACGCCGTCAGCAAACACGTAGCCAAATTACCCAGGCGTTAGTGTATCCCTGCATTATGCTTACCTTCGCCATAGGGGTTATCTCATTGCTCCTTACTCTGGTGGTGCCCAAGATCGTCGGCAACTTTACCAATATGGGCCAGGAACTTCCGGCTATTACTCAGTTCTTAATTGACCTGAGTGACTGGATGCGTAGTTACGGTCTGTTCTTGCTACTGTTTATCATGTTGTTGATTTTCGTGGCCAACCGGTTGGTACAGCAGCCCGCCATGCGGCTTAAGTATCACCAGTTCATATTACGGTTGCCGGTTATCGGCAAAGTGAGCAAAAGCCTGAATACTGCGCGATTCGCCCGAACTTTAAGCATTCTTTCATCCAGCGCTGTGCCATTGCTGGAAGCCATGCGCATATCCGCCGATGTACTGCAAAATCAGCACATCAAGAATCTTATTATGGAAGCGGCGGTCAATGTTAAGGAAGGTAGCAGCTTGCGGGCTGCGCTGGACAACTCAAAAATGTTTCCGCCGATGATGATGCACATGATTGCCTCTGGCGAAAAGTCAGGAGAATTACAAGGCATGTTAGGGCGTGCTGCAGACAACCAGGAGCGCCAATTCGAAGCCCAGGTCAGCATAACCCTTAAAATTTTTGAACCCATGTTGATTGTAGTGATGGCCCTGGTGGTACTGTTTATCGTAATGGCCATACTGCAACCTATATTAGCTATGAATAAGATGGTGAATATCTAATGAGAAAGATGAGAAGACACGCAGGTTTTACCCTGATTGAAGTGATGATTGTACTGGTTATCATCGGCATTATCGCTTCTATGGTTCTGCCAAACGTAATTGGTAACCAGGAAATTGCGCAGAAGAAAAAAGCGGCGGTAGATATCCAGCAACTTGAAGGCGCAATTGCCATGTACAAGATGCAGGCAAACCGTTATCCCTCTACCGAGCAAGGTTTGGAAGCCTTGGTTGAAGCGCCGACTATCGAGCCTATTCCAAAGAACTACCCTAAGGGTGGCATTATCCAGCGCCTGCCAGAAGATCCGTGGGGCAATCCTTATCAGTTCATGAGTCCGGGTGAAATGGGTGAATACGACATCTATTCAAATGGCCCCGACGGCGAACCAGGCACTGATGACGACATCGGTACCTGGAACGTGAACGAGTACCTGTAATCGTATTGTGTATGAAACAGCCCCGTCTTCCCAACCTGCACACACCGCAGCGCGGCTTCACCTTATTGGAGCTGATGTTGGTGATGGCCTTGATGGGGCTGGCTGCCACCTATGTGGTATTCAATGTTTTTGGTGTTAACCAGTCAGATCAACTGAAAAAAGAAGCCCAGCGCCTGCAAGTATTGGTAGATATGGCCAGTGACTACGCGGTACTGAATCAGCAGCAGTTGGGCATTCGTTTTGAACAGGATGATCACGAATATTACTTTGTGTTTCTGAATGACGACGACGAGTGGGAAAAAATTACTGACGAAACACTTTATGAAGCCCACGTGCTCGCCGACCCGTTTACTTACGATTTAAACCTAGATGACCTGCCCTGGGATACCGAGGAGCAGCTGTTCGACCGCGAAATGTTTAATGAAAATTTCTCGCTAGACGAAGAAGGCGTAGAAATCGGTAACGAAGAAGATCGCAAGCTGCCCCCGCCTCAGGTACTCATTATGTCCAGCGGCGAAATCACCCCATTTACGCTAACAATGAATTACGAGCCAGACTTTGGTACCGATTCTCCGGTTTACTATCAAATTCTTAATGAAGACGTGCCTCCTTTGAAACTGGAAGGGCCGCTGGAGCTGCCCCCACAATGAAAGCGCAACTTGGCCGTCAGTCTGGCATGACCCTCATTGAAGTAATGGCCGCATTGGTCATTTTTGCGCTGGCCGGTACTGCGGTAATGAAGTCTGCCGCCGAACATTTATCCAGCGTCAGCCAGGTTGAAGAAGTCACCTTTGCCACCTGGGTAGCCAATAATCGTCTGAACGAAATGAAGCTCACTGGCACCTGGCCACCGAAAAACAACCAGCGCGGTACCATGGAAATGGCAGATCGCACCTGGTACTGGCAACAGGTTGTGACCAAAACCACCGATGACGACTTACGTGCAGTAGAAGTGAACGTAGGTCAAGATCCACAGTACGAGTACTTCCAGGCGAACGTGATTACCTACGTGAGCAAGCCGGCTAGTATTGCGCAGGACGCTACCATCAATATTAATGGATCAGGCGGCAGCAATAACAATCAGAACGGGACAGATCCATGAAACAACGTGGATTTACTCTCATTGAAATTCTTATCGCAATTGCGATTTTTGCTTTCATTGGCGTGGCCTCCACGGCAGTGCTTACCACCGTACTCGACAGCGACGAGCTGTCATCTGCCCGCTTTGATAAATTTCAAAAGCTTCAGCGCGCCGTCACCACCATAGAGCGGGACATGCAGCAGGCCGTTCCCCGTGCGGTACGCTCGGGATCAGGTGAGAGCAATACGGTAGTCATGCGTGGTGGCGAAACCGATGAAAGCGATGGTGAGGGCATTCAGTTTGTGCGCAGTGGTTGGCAGAACCCGCAAATGATGTTGCCCCGTAGCACCTTGCAAGCCGTTGCCTACCGGGTTCGCGATGGCAACCTTGAACGACTGTACACCAACTATGTGGACAACGTGGTTGGCACCGAGCCTAAAGTCAGAGTACTGCTGGAAGACATTTCCGATTTTAAAGTTGAATTTATTGCCGATGTTGAAGAAGACGAAAACGGCAACTTTGATGAATCTGAAGGCCTGAACTGGAGTGAATCCTTCGTCGGCGCGGCACTCCCCAAAGCCGTTGCATTCGAGTTTGTGAGCAAAGATTTTGGCCTTATACGCCGCGAATTTACGGTTAGCGGGGCCAGTTTATGAGAAGCATGCATAAACAACGTGGCGTCGCGCTGATTATAGTTTTCATGATCGTAGCGTTAGTCGTGATTATTGCTACCGACATGGGTTCAAGACTACAAATTCAGGTGAAGCGGGCGTCTAATATCAAAGACAATAATCAAGCCTACTGGTATGCCATGAGCGCGGAAGCCTTCGCCCGCAAATCGATAAAAAGCATTTTCGATGAAACGGCCGATAAAATTGTGATTACCCAGCCCTGGGCGCAGGAATTTACATTCCCTCTGGAGAACGGCGGTATTCAAGCGCAACTCGAGGATGCTCAGAGCTGTTTTAATCTGAATGCGCTAGGCGAAGCAGCACAGAGTAGTCAAAGCAGTAGCAACTCAACCCAGGCAACAGAAACCATGCTGGCGTTCGGTCGCATGCTGGAAGCAACCGGCGATAATATCGATAACTACACCGCAGAAACGGTACGAGACAGCTTAGCTGACTGGCTGGATGGGGACGATCGCATGCGCACTTATGGCGCTGAAGATGCCGAATACGAAAGTCGTGAACACCCTTATCTGGCAGCGAATAACCTCATGACCAATCAGTCAGAGCTGCGTCTGGTGAATGGCGTCAGCCCACTTTGGCTTAAAGATATTCAGGAATTGATTTGCGTTATTCCCAACGAGACTGCCATGGAAATTAACGTTAACACGCTCACTGAAGAGCGTGCGGCATTACTCGCAGGACTAACAGGCATGACGTTAACCGACGCCACCAGCCTGATATCGAGTCGCCCTCAAGATGGCTGGGACGACGTAAACGACTTTTTGAGTGAACCGTCTGTTGCGGCAATGAATCTTACCGCTGAACAACTTGATTGGTTTACCATCACTACCAGATATTTTATCTTGCATACAAAGACCAAGTACAATAAAGCCACTTTTTCGCTCAGCACGCTGTTTAAAGCTCAGGGTGGAGAGAACGTACAAGTTGTGCGACGCGAATTCGGAGGAGTAAAGTAATGGAACAATTACTGGTCAGGCTAGGCTCACGGCAGGAAGACCGTGTGCAGTGGTTGGTTTGGTCGGCCGATGAACAGGAAATCATCGCGTCCGGTGAACTGCCCGAAGCCTCACAGCTGGCAACATTAAAAGAGCGGGCGGGCCAACGGCCAGCTATCGCGCTGGTACCCACCTGCGATATCGCAATGCGCTGGGTAGCCTTGCCGCCACGGGCAAGTCGCAAAGTGCTGAGTGCCATACCGTTCATGCTAGAAGATGAACTGGCACAGGATGTAAGCAAACAATTTTTTGCCATGGGGCCTCGACGGGGCGACCAACAGGCGGTAGCGATTGTCAGCCGCGAAAAAATGGAAGATTGGCAGGACTGGCTGAGCGAAGCTGGCCTGTACTGCGACAAATTGTTACCTGATGTACTCGCCGTCCCTCATCATGAGGGCGCGTGGAGCGTGCTTGCCGTCGGTGAGGACCTGCTTATTCGTGAGGATGAATGGCAAGGCATGGAAGGTGAGCTCAGCTGGCTGTTACCCGCATTCAGCCATCGATTGCGCCGGGCTGAATCGTTAACCACCGTGCACAATTACGCCGATATGGAGTTGTCCGCCATCCCCAATCTGGATGTACACACCGCCGACCTCGAGCTGCCCATGCACGTGATGGCGAAAGAAGCGATTGGCTCTTCGTTCAACTTACTGCAAAACGAATACCGTATTAAACGCAAGCGCACCGGCCATCTCCATCAATGGCGGGTAGCCGCTGTCCTGGCCGTTGTTGCACTTACCACCAGCCTGGTTGATAAGGGCGTGAGCATTTATCAGTTAAGCCAGCAAAATGACCAGCTTAGTGCACAGATTGATCAGGCCGTGAAAGCCGGATTTCCAAACCTTGGTACTTACCGGGATTTACGCTTGAAGATCCGCAGTGAAATGGCGCAGATGCAGCAGGGCGGCGGTAGTGCGTCTATGCTGGCAATGATGGGCGAACTAACGAATGCGTTTGCTACCTCTGAAGTAAAACCACAAACCTTGCGTTTCGATGCTTCGCGAACAGAAATACGCATGCAGGCTATAGGTAAAAACTTTGAGTCGTTAGAGCAGTTCAAACGCCAGGCAGAAAGTGCCGGGTTTGAAATTGAACAGGGCGCAATTAATAATCGTGATGATGCGGTTATCGGCACAGTAGCGATACGGGGCTAAGCGATGAAATTAATGGAAAAATACCGCCAACTTAGCGAGCGTGAGCAACGTCTGGTACTGATCTCCGGTGTTGTGCTCATTATCGCGCTGTTTTACTGGGTGATCTGGCAACCGCTTTCAAATAGCCTTGAACAGCAACAAGCCCGACTAGAGAGCCAAAGCGAGTTACTTTTGTGGGTGCAGGAAAATGCCGTTCGCGCGCAGCAGCTGCGCCGCACCTCAGGCAATAAGGTTTTCAGTGGTTCACTACCCCAGGCCGTAAACACCTCGTCAGCGCGATTCAATATCGCCATCGCCCGCATGCAGCCTCAAGATGATGAAATTCAGGTAACGGTGGATGAAGCCCCGTTTAATGATGTTCTGGGCTGGCTGCAGAATATGGAAGAAATGGGGATCCTTATCCTTCAGGCCGACCTCGCAGAAGGCAACGCGCCGGGCATGGTTCGTATTCGTCGACTTCAACTGGGTAAATAATGAAAGCAAAAATTCTGTGGACACTGGCGGCAATCCTGACGTTTCTGTTCTTTCTGGTGATCTACATGCCAGCCACCTTTCTGCTGCAAGGGCAAGCATTGCCGAAAGGGCTGAATATTTACGGTGTAACCGGCACGGTGTGGAACGGTAAAGCGCAGGCCGTGGTATTTGAAGGTACGCCAGTGACCAATGTGGAATGGGAGCTGTCTGGCCTGGCATTACTCACTGGCGGCATTCACGCTGACGTGAAAGGCGGTAACCTTCGTGCCGCCGACGAAGTATCTTTCAAAGGAGAGATACGCACCAGCCTGTTTTCTTCAGAAACCATCGAATCCGATGACTTCCTTTTATTTATGCCTGCAGACCGGGTATTGGCGCAAGTGCCCCTACCTTTACCTGTTAATGCAGACGGACGTTTCCGTGCCCGTATCGAAACCTTATCCTTCGGTCCAGATTGTAACGAGCTGAAAGGATTTGGTGACTGGCTGAATGCAACAGTGGCGGGTACTCGCGGCCCTATCGATTTTGGTAATTATTCGGCCGAGCTACGTTGTGTAGATAAGGGACTAGGGATCAAAGTGAATGAGCCAAACATGTTAGGCTTAACCCTGGACGTGATTGTTGAACAGGGCTTTAAAAACTTCTCTATCGACGGGCGATTTAAAATTGATGAATCACTCCCCGATGAAGTTCACGATGCCGCCGCCATTTTCGGTGCTCCCGGTCCTGATGGCTATACGCCGATAAAACTCTAGTGGGTATGCTGTCGCTTCCGGCAGCACCACAACGAATAAAACAGAAAATATAAGGCTTTCCGCAATTAACTCGTGGTGAAGTGTTGCTTTTCAGGAACACTTCACACAGCGCCTTCAAACAGAACATCTCTTAACACCGTCAGTCCTAAAAGATCACCGATTGACATCGGTGTCATTCATCCCATCAATTTATCCATTCGCCCTCGAGATTACGGTTTATCGTTCAAGAAAAAAGCGGTTCTGAATATCCCCATCTAGACTGGCACAATCCCTGCCATAGTCGGTCCTGAAAACAATAACGAAGCGACACAAATAGAATTATCAAGGACCCACTATGCACACCGCTTTTAGACAAACGTCTCTCGCTCTGGCCGTATTGAGTATTTTAGGCAGTTTGCCAAAAACCGCGCAGGCGCAAGAATCCGATCCTTCTGCAGAGGCGATGGAGCAAATCGAAGTAACCGGCTACCGTCGCTCGCTTATTCAAGCCAAAGACTTAAAAAAAGATGCACTGGGTACACAAGACACGATATTGGCAGAAGACATTGCCGACTTTCCCGATCTGAATTTGGCTGAATCGCTCCAGCGGGTTCCTGGTGTCACCATTAACCGCGAAGCGGGTGAAGGTCGACAGATCTCTCTACGCGGTTTGAATGCCGATTTCACGCAGGTACAACTGAACGGTATGGAAGCACTGGGCACCTCTTCGTCATCCATGGACAGCCGGGGAAGCACCAATAACTCCCGCTCTTTTGACTTCAATATTTTTGCCTCTGAACTGTTTAACCAAATTGATGTGAAGAAATCGTATTCTGCAGACATGGACGAAGGAGGCATTGGCGGTACCGTTGGTCTGCACACGGCCAAACCATTCGACTACGACGGCTTCCGTAGCGCCATCAGCGCCCAGGCCGGCGATAACGCAAATACCAACGACACCAGCCCGCGCATTGCCGCGCTGGTCTCTAACACTTGGGACAAATTCGGTGCGTTAGTCTCTGTGGCTTACAGCAATCGCAATACCAGTGAACAAGGTTATAACACCTATCGCTGGCGCCCACTCGATGCACAAGGCTCTGATATCTCAGCCTTGTCGGAAGCCGACCAAGCGGCAGTTAACAGTGGCGATTTACGTTTTTCCCGGGGGAGTCGCTATTCACTGTTTAACAGTGACCAAACCCGCCTGGGCGCGACGCTAGCATTGCAGTATCGCCCGAATAGCGACCTGTCTATTGGCTTTGACGCTCTTTACGGCAAACTAGATATCGATCGTGATGAATATCACCTCGCCAATAATGGCTCAAACTCTACGGCGCTGGGCTGTGCCGGCCCAGACTACGACAATGGCGCAGGTTATGTCTGTTCTCAACTCAACGACATTGAATACAACGCCAATAATGAAGTGGTGTATTCCTCTTTCAGTAACACCAATATCCAGTCTGAAACCCGTAATCAAACGGCTGACAGTGAAATAACTCAATTTGTGTTGAATGCAGACTGGACGGTATCGTCTGATCTCACACTGTCCGCTCTTGCCGGCACCATGAAAAGCACTTATCAGGACAACAGTGCCAAGGTTTATCTGGAATCCTTCGGTGACGAAACCATTGATTTCACCCAGGACCGTTTCTATGGTCAGAACAGTTATATCAACGGCTATAGCCCCACCAACATCGATGAATTTCGCTATCACGATATCGACCTGCTCGCTAACGATATTGAAAACACTTTTGATGTGGCCAAAATTGATGCCGACTATGCGCTGAACAGTTATAGCGGATTGAAAGTGGGCATGTCTTACAAGAAATTTGAACATTCAGACAATTATCTGCAAACCGACAATCTGTTGCTTGATGATTGGCAGTCTGGCGCCGTATCCGACGTGGTAAATCCCGATTACGTGTTTGTAAATAACCAGCACAGTCAACAAGCCTGGCTGAGTACCGATGTGAACAGTGTACTCGCGGCTTATGGCATCGACAGAAACGGCGACATGGTGCGCACACCAAACAAAGTGGAAGAAGAAACAAAGGCGGCTTACGTGCTGTACGACCTTAGCTTGTTCCTGGGCGATACTGAATTGAGAGCGAATGCCGGTGTTCGCTATTATCAAACCGACATTACCTCTGCGGGTCTGTTCAACCAGACGGAGTACGTCACACTGGAAAGTGACTACGATGGGTATCTGCCAACCATGAATCTGGCCTGGTATGCCACTGACAATCTAGTACTGCGCGCCAGTGCGGGCAAGAACCTAACCCGTCCGACACTTAACAACCTTGCCGTTGGCGGCAGCATCAACACCGATCCTCAAGCCGGGGCCAGCGGCCTTTCTATCAGCGCGGGAAATACGGCATTGCAACCGTTTGAAACTGTAAACATGGAAGCAGGTGTAGAATATTACTTCGATGAAGTTGGCTACGTGGCTGTGTCTTATTTCCGAAAGGATATAGAAAACTTTATCAGCACTACCACCACACCAACCGCTTATGGTGAAACCGGTTATCCGCTGGAACTCATCGACGGCGCGGTGGACGCAGACGGCAACCCGCAAACCGCTGACACGCTTTACGACGTGTATCAGCCGCAAAACCTTCAGGACAGTGACTTCAGCGGCTGGGAATTCTCTTTGCAGCGTGATTTTGACTTTTTGCCTGCGCCATTCGATAAGCTGGGCGCCATTGCAAACTATACCTATGCCGATGGTGACTCGGAGCATGATGTGATTGTTGATGGTGAAACTACCCAGATTGTGCGTCCTTTCTACGGTCTGTCGAAGAATACTTATAACCTTACGGTGTATTACGAGACTGATGCATGGGGAGCGCGAGTATCGGCGGCGCACCGCGATAAATACATTACCTGGGTAGAAACCTCCAGCGTAGATGAAGATGAATCTGGCTTCCACGGTACCACTTACTGGGACTTCTCGGCGTTTTACAACGTGTCAGAAAATCTAAAACTGAGCCTGGAAGGGGTAAACCTGAGCGATGAGCGGGAAGAGCAATATTCCGACAGTAGCAATCGCTTATATAACACCTCACAAAGTGGCAGAACGTTTTACATAGGTGCGACTTATACGATTTAATCAGCACTTAACTGCCGTAAAAATCTATTCTTAATAAACTAAAAAGCCCTGATTTACTTTCGTAAGTCAGGGCGTTGCTAAATACTTTACGCATTTACATAAAACGCTTATTCAGCAATAAAAATCGTTTTCTCGTTAACGAATTCTTTCATGCCGAAACCGCCGTGCTCACGACCATAGCCGCTGTCTTTCACACCGCCAAAGGGCAGGTTAGGCTGTGCCAGTGAATAGCCGTTAATGTTAACCATTCCGGTGTCGAATTCTTCCCGGGCCAGATCAATGGCTTTCTGCTTATCGGTGGTGAAGATACCGCCGCCCAGACCATAACGGGAATCGTTGGCAATACGCATAGCATCTGCATCATTCTTCGCGCGGATAAAAGAAGCCACCGGACCAAATAGCTCATCATCATATGCAGGCATACCCGGCTTGATGTTTTCCAGAATAGTTACCGGATAGAACCAGCCTGTCTTGTCAGGCACTTCACCGCCTAGTGTCACTGTGACACCGCTTTTTACTGATTCTTCAACTTGCTCGTGTAACTTGTCCCGCAGGTCCTCGCGCGCCATAGGGCCAAGATCCGTTTCCGGATCGGTAGGGTCGCCCACCTTCAGCGCCTTGAACGCTTCAACAAACTTGTCACGGAAAGCGTCGTAAACACTGTCTACAATAATGAAGCGCTTGGCCGCCACACAGGTTTCGCCGTTATTAACAATGCGTCCCTGTACGCAGGCTTCCACCGCGGTTTCAATATCGGCATCCGACAGCACCACGAAGGCATCGTTACTGCCCAGCTCCAGTACAGTTTTCTTCGACAAGCCCGCTGCGGTTTCTGCCACAGTTTTGCCAACATTGTCACTGCCGGTAAAGGTAACGCCGCGCACTTTGTCATGCTCAATCAGCTTACTGGCAGTTTTGCCATCAATCAGCAATGACTGGTACACGTTTTTCGGGAAACCAGCATTCAAATAGAGCTTCTCGATAAATTCCGCCATACCAAACACATTGGCAGCATGCTTCATCACTGTGGTGTTACCGGCCATGACATTGGCTGCGCTGTAACGAATAACCTGATAGAGCGGGAAGTTCCACGGCTGAATGCCCAAAATCACACCAATTGGCTGGAAGGTAATAATGGCACTGCCGCCATCGTATACACGATTTTCATCTTCCAGCACCTTTTCGCCATTTTCGGCGGTGTAACGACAAATGGAAGCACACAGCGCAATTTCCTGCTTACCTTGTTCAGTTACTTTCCCCATCTCTTTGGTCATTAAATCGAGAATGGCGTCGGCATTGTTTTCAATCTGATCGGCAAGATTATTCATTAGTTTTGCCCGTTCATCGAAACTGGTTTTCTTCCAGCTCAGAAAGGCTTCATGGGCATTATCAACAGCCTGATTCGCGTCCGCTTCGGACATCAGCGTATATTCGGCAACAGTTTCTTCAGTGGCAGGATTAATCGTTTGTACTTTGTCGGTCATAGTTTGCTCCTGTTTCATCATGTTCATTAATTCAATGTTGTGAGAAACAGGTGCAAGCATGAAGCCAGACAAATATTAAATTGTAAAATTTATGTTTATTCAGGAAGTTAGCGTCAACGAACAGACCAACATTACTTCAAGTTAATGTTAACCTATTCACAGATAAGGAATTTTTTTCACACTACTGAAGTGAATAACGCAGGGAGTTTTCTAGATGATCCTTCGAACAAATTATCGGAGAAAAAGATCACAGAAGCATCCTATGCTGCTTGCTGCTGTAATTCCGCAAGCAGATTCTCGATTTCCTGCGTAATAACGATCTCAAAATCCGTAAACAATGCAACTGGCTTCAAACTCCGCCCTGGTCCTTTTTCAAGGCGAAGAAATCCTTTATCACTTAATGATTTCAATGTATTGGATAGATTCGACTTTTGGCGACCACTTAATTCGGCAAGCGCAGTAACGCTTTCTGGACGTTCACGATCAATCAGTCTCAGTAGTGCGATGTTATCAGGATTCAAAATCTGAGATATTCCATTGAGAGAGGTGTACCAGACTTTTGGTTCATCCTTGCCAGGTGTATATTTTCCCTGAGCAATGGCTATCGCCCGCACACGGATAAGTTGCTCTGACATGATGCCGATTCGAGCTTTCATCATCTTTTACTCTCTATAGTTTCAATGGTTATATCAATTCCAGTGAAAAAATCATTTAATAGCGAAGCAGCGTCTTTATAACCATCATCTCTGTGCGCTTCGGTATCATGTAAGGCAAGAAGATTAGCTAGTCCGTTATCCAATTTTTATCTCGCACACCAATGTTATGACCAGAGCATAACCAAAAGAGATATAGCCGTCCAGTTTCTGGCTAAGATAATCTTAACTAGCTACGTTAGTCAGCAAACAAATTTGGATGATTGAATTTCGCCATTGCCAGCAATATAGCGAGTTCGTACACGCTTTGGCGTGTTGCGAGATGGTTGGTGAGCAGGCCGATGGCGCCGCCTTTCTGTTTGATGTTGTCGGTGTTGAACAGTTTGTCCATCAGCGGGCCGAGTTCTTCACCGGCCTGTAATGCGCTGAACACGGAGGGTGGCAATGGCAAGTTAGCACTGCGCCCTACGGACCACTGATTTTTATGGTAAATAGCGACAAATGCAAAGGTGGCCGGGCCATCTTCAAACATGTCCACACCGCCTTCAATGGCGATAAACCAGTCTTGCTCGCGGGACGTCTCATCGGCTTGTGCGATGCAGGCTTTGACCCTGTTAATGGCGCCCTGACGCGTCTCTGCCGAATTCATCGGTTGTTCTGGAACACCGCTTGGCACATTCATGCCAATGGCCTCAAGGGCAGGCAAGTCCAGCGACAGGCTAAGTGATGATCTGGCAGCGTTTAGCTTTACCGGGTTTTTAGAGCCCACGATGCATACCGTCATTATCGTTTCCTTACTGGATGGCGACGAATCTCTTCTACCATCGTACGATAATCTTCTACCGCAGGAAATGCGTTAATTGACCGTACCGGCTGTTTACTGTCAGGATTGCTTACGGCGAGCAAATGCGCGATACCAAACTTCTGCGCAGCTTCTAAAATATTCAGGCTGTCGTCTACAAACAGTGTACGTGACGGGTCGAAACCAACACGAGCCTGCAATTGCTTCCACAGATTTTGCGATTCTTTCGTCACACCGAATTCGTGGGTGGAAATCAGCGTGTCGATGTGGCTGTCTAATCGAGTGTGCTCAACTTTCAAAGAAAGGCTATCAGGATGGGCGTTAGTCACCAAAATGACCTGTCGGCCGGTTTCATGCAGCGCATCGAGAAATGGCAAGGTATCGTCGCGCATGGAAATCAGATGCTCAACCTCGCGCTTGGCAGCCATGATGTCCATGTTTAACTGTTCAGCCCAATAGTCCAGGCAATACCACTGTATCTGCCCCATCACTCGCTGATAGTGGGCCATCATGGTCGCTTTGCATTCTTCTACCGTCTTACCACTGCGTTCAGCGATTTTTTTCGGCAGGTGCTCGATCCAGAAGTGATTATCGAAGTGCAAATCCAGTAAGGTTCCGTCCATGTCGAGCAGAACCGTGTCAATTTCACTCCAGGGTAGAAATGGCAAGCGATTTTCCTTCAAATACATTAAGCTTAATCATTGGTTGTCATCATAACGAAAGTTGTAACGGATAAACATGAGTAAAATTGATCCCGCCAAAACACTGCCAGAAATTACACACCGGGAAATTGTAGCCCGTAGCCGGTTGTTTAAAGTCGAAAGGCTGGATCTCACATTCTCTAATGGCGAAGAACGCCAGTTTGAGCGAATGGCTGGCGGAAACCGGGGCGCAGTGATGATTGTGCCCATGCTCGATGAAAACACCATGGTACTTATTCGAGAGTACGCCGCGGGTACACATACCTACGAACTGGGTTTTCCAAAAGGATTGATCGATCCGGGAGAAACCGCTCTGGAAGCGGCTAATCGCGAACTACAGGAAGAAGCCGGGTACGCTGCCCGCGACTTACACGTTATTCATACCGTGAGTATGGCACCGACATTTTTTAATGCCGAAATGACAATCGTACTTGCCCGCGACCTGTATCCGCAGTCGCTGGAAGGCGACGAACCCGAGCCCCTTGAAGTTGTGGAATGGCCTGTTAGTCAGGCTAATGCACTGCTCGCGCGAAAAGACTTCACCGAAGCCCGTTGTGTCGCCGCCCTGTTTTTAGCTCAGAAGTGGTTAGAGGAGCACTAACGCATGCCAAACGATCCCCGAGAAGCCTTAGTTGAACTGGCAAAGAAAGTCGCTGTAGAAGCCGGCGAAGCCGTGTTAAAAGTTTACGATCAGGGTGATTTCGATGAATACACCAAAGATGATGAATCGCCTGTTACCAGTGCCGATTACCTGGCTAACGACATCATTAACAAACGCCTGATTGAAGCTACACCCGATATTCCCATTCTCTCGGAAGAGAACAAACATGCCAGTTTGGAAGAGCGTAAAACCTGGGATCGTTATTGGTTAATCGACCCCATCGACGGTACTCAGGAATTTATCGCCCGTAGTGGTGATTTTGCCGTAAATATCGCGCTTATCGAGAACAATGAGCCGGTTATTGGTGTCATATTCTGGCCTCCGGGACAATCGCTGTATTACGCCTCTAAAGGCCATGGTGCTTTTAAAGAAGCGCCAGACGAGCATAAACAGATTAACGTGCGCCAGCTAGACGATCCTCACGATAGCGTAGTGATGATCGCCATTAGTCGCCGTCAGTCGAGAGAGAAAGTCTTTTCTCGCATGTCAGCAAAGCGGATTTATCAAACTCTGCCGCTGGGCAGCTGCTCACTAAAGGCCTGCTTTATTGCTGAAGGCAAAGCTGACGTATTCATGCGACTCGGCATTACCGGAGAGTGGGACACAGGCGCATCGCAATGTATCGTGTCTGAAGCTGGCGGTAGTATTCTTGCCGCAAACTTTGAACCACTCACATACAACCAGCGTAACACGCTGGAAAACCCAGATTTCGTAGTACTTGGCGACCAGCGTGTGCCTTGGAACGACATCGTACAATACGACAAAGGAGCGAAGGAATGATGAAGAGAACGTTGCTGGCGTTATCAGCGTGCATTGCACTGCCAGCATCTGCGGCATGGACTCTGGACAGCGAAGGTTCCAGCCTGAACTTTCTATCAACCAAGAATGCCCAGGTGACCGAAGTTCACAGCTTCGACAAGCTGGAGGGAAGTTTAAGCGACGCTGGAAAGTTAACGGTTGAAGTACCACTTAGCAGCGTAAACACCAATATTCCTCTGCGTAATACCCGCATGCAGGAAATGTTGTTTGAAAGTGGTAAGTACCCTTCGGCTACATTCACTGCAACGGTACCGGCTGAATTAATGAAACTCAGCGCGGGTGAAAGCACGACCGGTAAAGTGGAAGGTGAACTGAGCCTTCATGGGGTTACCGCCCCGGCGACTTTCAGCGTGCTAGTAAGCAAAGTTTCTGATGATGAAATCACCGTGGCAACCACGGCACCGACCATCGTCAGTGCAGCAGATTTCAAATTAGATGGTGGCGTTAAAGCCTTGCAGGACGTTGCTAAACTTAGCAGCATCACCGCAGCAGTACCTGTTACTTTTGCGGTAACGTTTACGGAATAGTCTGAGCCTTTGGTGATAAATAAAAATGGCTCATCAAATGATGAGCCATTTTTTTATCTGCGACTGTGGCTTTAAATTAAGCGTTTAGGCCGCGTTTCTGTCGTTGGTATTCAATTCACTGGCTGCATTAAGCGCAACCTCATCGGCGCGTTTTGGTAATGGTGGAGCCGACAAATCCTGTACTACCATGCTATGAGGCACATCTTCTGGCAACCCAGGCTGTTCTGGCGCGTAGCCTTCTAGCTCACTCAAATTAAACGTTGCCATATGTTCACGTACTTCAACCAGCACGGGGGCTTCACGTAACTCCTCCTGAATCACAAATACGCCTGCTTTGCGGCAAGCACGGCCAAACCCCGGGCTACTGGTAAGGCGAATGATTGGCGCAGCGAACACCATGCCGGTGAGCACTGGCAGTAACCAAAGGAATAGCGAAGGCGTGTAATAAAAAGTAGCACCGCCCCAAATTAATGCCAGTACCGTCATGGTTGCGGCTTTCGACATTGCCACTTTCCACGGCACCATCCGGCCTTCCCGGGTCTGCGCTTCCCACTTAACCTGATGGCCAATAAGCACACTAATCACAAAGTAGCTGTGATAGAACATCATCATAGGCGCAATAAGTACGGCCATGAACAATTCCACAAGGCCACCGAAAATCAGCTTGAAGGCACCCCCAAAATCTTTTCTGCGTTGGATAAGAGCCAGGATCAGCCCCAGGGCTTTCGGCGCGAACAGAAGTGCAATAGTGCCCCACAGGGTAGCAATCATGAGTCCTTCACGGGCAATCTGCCAATCAGGAAACAATTGGTGATCGGAAGTGAAGTACACTGGGTCCACCAGCGCTTTTACCAATGCATCTGCCGTTCCCGCCATCAGCATCATGAACAGCAACAGTGAAGACATATAGGCAAAGGCGCCAAAGCCGAAGTGGAGGCGATTGGTAGTTTTCAAGCCGTTGGTGCGCAGCAGCCCGAGATGCTGGATATTCCCCTGTACCCAGCGGCGGTCGCGAATAGCGTAGTCCACCATATTGCCTGGCACCTCTTCGTAGGAACCGTCGGTGTCTGTGATGAGATAGCACTCCCAACCCGCACGTCGTAGCAACGCAGCTTCCACAAAGTCATGGCTTAGAATATCGCCACCAAATGGCGCTCTGCCTTCCAGTGTAGGCAATCCACAATGCTGCATAAACGGCTTCACCCGGATAATGGCGTTATGGCCCCAGTAATTGGCACTGTCGGTCTGCCAGAACGAAAGACCCGTGGCCAGCATAGGGCTGTAAAGATGAGCAGCAAACTGCACGAAGCGACCAAAAAATGTATCCTGACGCACCGGCATCGGAATGGTTTGGATAAGCGCAGCTTCGGGATTCGCCTCAATGCGGCGTGTCATATCCAACACCCGGTGAGCAGACATGACGCTGTCGGCATCAAGCACCAGCATAGACTCATACTGCCCACCCCAGCGTACGCAGAAATCGTGAATATTACCGACCTTGCGACCCCAATTATCTTCACGGCGACGATAAAAAACTTTATCGCCATGTTCACCTAGACGATCCACTAAACGCTTCCAGGCTCTAAGTTCAGCTTCTGCTTTTGCCTCATCCTGCGTATCGCTAAGCATGTAGAAATCGTAGTTATCAGCGTATTCGGTGTTAAGGATCGCGTTCACGCAAGCTTCAAAACCTACGATAATGCGATCGGTATCTTCGTTGTAAACCGGCATCACAATGGCGTGACGTTGAGTAATCGGCGTGTTCACATCGGCGGTAGGAAGCTCGCGGCGCAATGATATGGGGTCGATGTGGAATAGCTTTAGTAAGAAACCAATTACTGATGTCCAGAATGACCAGGTGAGCCATAAAAACAACACCATTGCCAAGCCTAACTGCACCATTTCAAGTTCAGTGAATCGATTAGGGCGGAAAATCTCGAACATGCTATAGCCGGTGAGGGCCGTAGAAACGATAGTCAGGAATCCCATTAACAGAAGTCGCCAGCGGCGACCTCGTACGTTCAATTTACTTGCTTTGGCGACATCCTTTTCGGCTATCGCGTTATCAGCCTTACTGTTGGATTGGCTCATACACATAGCTCCATATTTCACTCATTTGTGTTTCGTTGTGATTCAGAAACATCCGCATATCCACTACGGCTTCGCCTTCAGGGATCACCAGGAACGTCACACGAAGGCTTTTACCACCATCCACTTCATAAACACGGGCCTGATCAACGCTGGCATTGGTGGCGTCGAGAATTAGATTTACGTCGTCAGGTTTGAGGTTCATGCCTTTTGGCACTTTGAAGTCCACAACAAAGCGGCGAACATTACGCTCTTCAGTGGTCTCGAATCCGGGTAAGGTACTGATCCCCTGACGGGTTCTTTCTACGGTTGCAACGCCGTAACGCATTGGCTTTTTCTCAACCGTTTTCAGTTCATATTCGAAATAACGACTTTGGCCAGCGAGGAAAGGTTCAACGGGCACCCAGTAAGCCACAATATTATCGTGCACTTCAGAATCGGTAGGAATTTCAACAATTTCCAGCTTACCCTCATTGAAGCCAGCCTTAGGTGTTACCCACAGACTCGGACGAAGGTGATAATTCGCTTCAGCATCCAGGTAGTTAGAAAAATCGGTATCTCGCTGCAGCATGCCAAAGCCTTTGGGGGAAATGTCACTCAGAGATGTAATCTGCAATTTAGTTGGGTTGGTAAGCGGACGCCAAATCAATTCTCCCTTACTATTTAGCATTTGTACGCCGTCACTGTCGTGCACTTCCGGGCGATAATCATCGCGACGGATTTGTGAGTTTTCACCGTACAAAAACATGCTGGTAAAGGGAGCGACACCGAGCTTATCAACGTCTTCACGGGCGAAGATCCAGCTTTTCACCTTCATGGTGGTGTCAGTACCTGGCATAATTTCAAAGCTATACGCCCCGGCAACAGAAGGGCTTTCCAAACGGGCATAAATCTTAATTGGCTGACCTTCTTGAGGCTCTATCAACCAAAATTTAGTGAAGTGAGGAAACTCTTCACCCTCAGGCATGGCCGTATCAATTGCCAAGCCACGTGCGGAAATACCGTAAACCTGATTTTTGCCTACCAGACGAAAATAGGAGGCCCCCAGAAACACAGCAAATTCGTCTTTGTATTTCTGATTTTTTATTGGGTAATGAAGACGAAATCCGGCATAACCGGATTTTTCATCAGTAAGGCCAGCCAGAGGTTCGGCATTTTTTTCGTAGATAAAATTATCGCTTTCGAACGGTACCAGGTTCTCACTGTTGTCCGACGCGATGGTCACCACACTGACAGGCTGCTGATACAGAAAGCCAGGGTGGAAGAACTGTACTTCGTAGTCGTTTTCACCTGCCCACAATGCCTTTTCTGGGTTAAAGCGAATTTGACGATAGGTTTCATAGTCGATGTTTTTAAGTTCATCTGCCAGACCATGGTCATTGACCACATAATCGCGACCG
This sequence comes from Alteromonas confluentis, assembly GCF_001757105.1. Classification (GTDB taxonomy): domain Bacteria; phylum Pseudomonadota; class Gammaproteobacteria; order Enterobacterales; family Alteromonadaceae; genus Alteromonas; species Alteromonas confluentis. The sequence goes on along the minus strand of NZ_MDHN01000013.1, from coordinate 184,467 downwards.
GCATTTTTCTGTGCAGCATCAATAACGCGATTCAGAATTGGTTTGCCTGCAGGTAGATTCTCATCAGATACCTCGTCTGCCAGACTAAGCGTGCTAAAGCCCACACAAATGCAGTAAATAAAAGCGCGCATGACGGCTGGGCTGATGGAAAAGAAAGAGCACAAAGATGCCAGTGAAGGTGTCGTAATTTCCGTGTTATTGGCTAACTGTAATTGCGGCAGCATGATTTACTGACTCCGATAAATTTTGATAACTGTGCGTTACGATTTGTTTTTTTCTTGCACAGAGTTTTGCAAGAGGTGTTCCAGCTTAAAAACTCACTTAAAATTACAATTATTCCTTTCAAATCAGAAATTTAATATTTCACACCAATTCGGTGAGTGTTTATCAAACAGCAACAATTACAAGGCAGTGAGTAAATCAGGGAGAACTGTCTGTACCCACCGACACTTTTTGTATAACAGTTGTTCAGTCATGTTTTTTTTGTATACAGGCACAACTTCTCAGTGTTTGATTGAAGATGAGACGATAATAAATTTAGCTATTTAAAATCAGCGCCTTATACACAGGAATGGTAAGAATATCCTTTTGCCGATATACGAAATGGCAAGATGATTGCTCTTCAGTCGCAGTTAAATGATTTTCTTCCAAGCATAGATAAGGAGTCTCTTTATGCGTTTTACCAAATCATTACTGACTGTCGTTGCTCTTTCTGGCCTTTCTTCAGCGGCAATGGCAGCATCACCGAACTGGCGCTTTGTTGAAGGTGGCTATACCAACGCAGATGTGGGTGCTGGCGATTTTGACGGCGTAGATGTGGGCGGGGTTTACCTGCTCGAAAACAATATTTACGTTACCGGTGAGCACAAAATGTTAGACGACAATGGCACCGATCTGGATATGACAACGGTGGGGCTGGGTTACCGCATGCCACTGGATTCATCCACCGATGCCTATTTCGGCGCGAACTTCGAGCGAGTAGATCTGGAAAACTATGATGAGAATGGCTACAGCGTACACGCTGGTTTGCGTTCCATGGTTACCGAACAAGTCGAGTTATTGGGCCAAATTGGTTACTACGATGTGGACACCGGCGATGTAACAGTAAAAGTAGGCGCGAACTATTACTTCACACCACGCTGGGCCGTGGGCGCTAGCTTCGAGAAGATTGACGATCTTGATATCACCCAGCTAAACGCGCGTTACACTTTCTAAAATCCCTTCAATTTTGAAGTAGACCCGATAGGTCAAAGCCTGGCTCAGATGCCCAACCCATCTGGCTGGGCTTTTTTAAAACGATTCCTCTTCACCAGCCTGGTATTCATCTTTAGGGCGAATATTTACCGAGTCATGCAGTTCTGAGTACACCAATACCGCTTCACCGTTTTTCAGGGAGTGTAAAACCTGATCAACTTTTTCATCAAAGGAGGCTTCTACTTCGCCGTAGTCGGTGCCTTCGCGCAGTACGAAAGACTCAGCAATATTGCGGAGCGTGTCTGGGGCTAGCTCGGTGATGGGAATAATCATTCTTACCTCAATGTGTTGGCAGATATTGGCGGAACCACTCGGCAGCGCGTTGTTGTAACCACACTGTGGGCTTTAACAGACCACCTTGCATAAATCCCACGTGACCACCAAAGTCACTGAGTTCAAGGGTTACGGCTCGTGCCAAATCGCTGGCATCCGGCACCACGGACGGACTCATAAACGGGTCATCCAGGCTATGAAGAATAAGGGTTGGGCACTGGATGGCACCAAGAAACGGCAGTGCACTACATTTTTCATAGTAGTCAGTCGCATCAGCAAAACCGTGCAGGGGTGCAGTGACTTTTTCGTCGAACTCCTGGAACGAAGATAACTGGGATGCCTGCTCAACCGATACGTTTATCAGGCCCCGGTAGTCCATACGCTGCATTTTCTTAATCAGCGTGGACTTCATACTTTTTAGCAAATAATTTTGATAAACACGGGAGAAGCCGGTGGCGATACTTTGGCTGCAATCGGCCAGTTTCATTGGCGCAGACACCGCAATAGCGGCTTGCAGCCATTTCTGTGCGGGGTTTTCGCCAAGTAGCTTAAGCAGCATATTGCCGCCCAATGAAAAGCCAATGCCGACTTTAGGCAGTTGAGGAAAGCGCTTTTCCAGCCAGTCGAGAAAATATACCGGGTCGCTGGTTTCGCCAGAATGATACGCTCTGGGCTGACGGTTAATTTCGCCACTGCAACTGCGAAAATGCATCATGACGCACTGCCAGCCCTGCTGACTGAGCACGGCCATCATGTCGTTAGCATAGTGCGATCGTATGCTGCCTTCTAAACCATGAAACATAACGACGACACCTTTCAAAGAAAAAGGTTGTGGTCCCCAAGCAAGATCGAGAAAGTCATCATCAGGAGTGGCAATACGTTCCCATTTAACCGACAACGGTAAGCGTTTTTGAAAGAAACGTGGCCAAATAGTCTGTACATGACGATTGCGCGCCCAACGAGCCGGGGTGAAATCACTGCGACGTACAATGCCATGACCACTGTCAGGTTGTTTGATCACCGTGTTTACTGCCCGGCCTGCAACGACTGAATAACGGCGGTGATGCGCTTTACTGCTGCAGGTTGTTGGCGAAGCTTAAACAAGTTCACAAAACCCGCCACACTGCCATTTACGCCCTTTACCGGCACAGATTCCACAGTAAGGCGGTTAAACATGGTAGTAAGTGCTTCCTGCTGCTGCATTTCAATGGCCAGTTCTTCCTGCTTAAGGGCTTCATAAGCTTTCTGATTAAACGGACTTGCCGCTTTCGCATCCCGCCGCTTGCCACGATGACTAGCCAGTTGCGTGTCGGTATCAGCAATAGCGGCATGCAGCACCTGCCACTGATTCAGCGTAACGATCATGCCGTTATCAAGGCACCAGCACAGCAGCAATAACATGTTCACATTTACCTGAAACTCATCTTGCAACAACAACGCTTGTTCACTTACGCCGTCGCGACCGTATATCTCCAGGCTGTACTGCCAGAATGTATCAGCATTCAGATTCATAATTCGCCCTTGCTGCTTCCATGGTTTCCTGCGCATCCAGCCAGGCCATCTCGTGCTCTTCCATTGCTTGCTTCAGCGTCGTCTGCTCATCGAGAAGCGCCATCAGCTTTGCCTTATTCTGTTCTTCGTAAATTGAGGTATCGCCCAGAGATTCTTCGACTTGCGCCAATGCGGTCGAGGTTTTCTCCATCGCTTTTTCATGTTTTTCAATGGCCTTCTTAATCGGCGCAACGGAATTACGGAACTCGGCCTCGCGACGCTTTTCAGCCTTGCGATCTACTTTAGGTCTATCGTCTTTGGGCGCTGCCGCTTTGGCCTCGCTCTGCTGAGCTAAGATCCAGGTACGATAGTCATCGAGATCGCCATTGAATGGCTCCACCTGCCCACTGTCTACCAGATAGAAGTCTTCGCAAACCGACGATAACAAGAAGCGATCATGCGAAACCAGCACCATTGCGCCTTCGAAGCCCTGTAAGGCCATATTCAGTGCATGACGCATTTCTAAATCGAGGTGGTTGGTAGGTTCATCCAACAGCAATAGATTGGGCTTTTGATACACAATCAGCGCTAACACCAGTCGTGCTTTCTCACCACCCGACATGGGGGCAACCGGCTCAAGTGCCTGATCACCGTGAAAGCCAAAACCGCCCAAATAATCACGCAGTTGCTGCTCTGTGGCCTGCTTATCTAATCGTTGCAGGTGCAGGATGGCTGAAGCTTTCGGGTCCAGCGTTTCCAACTGATGCTGGGCAAAATAACCCACGTTAAGACCTTTGGCGGTGGTGAAATCGCCCTGCATCGGGTCGTGCACGCAAGCCAGCAACTTGATCAGTGTTGATTTACCCTGACCATTGCGCCCCAGCAAACCAATACGACTACCGGGCACCAGATTCAGCTTCACATTATTGAGGATAACTTTTTCACCATAGCCCAATTTGATATCGCGCATCTGAATAAGCGGATTCGGCAGACCGGTAGGCTCCGCAAATTCAAAATTGAAGGCGCTGGCAGCGTGTGCAGGCAATATCTGCTCCATACGCTCAAGCTGTTTAATACGGCTTTGTGCCTGTTTAGCTTTACTGGCTTTCGCCTTAAAGCGGGTGATAAATGACTCCAGATGAGCAATTTTGTCCTGCTGCTTCTGGTATTCAATGTTCTGCAAACGTAAACGCTCAGCCCGCTGTTTTTCGTAAGACGAATAATTACCGGTATAGGCGATAAGTTGCTGCTGTTCAACGCTAACAATTTGCGCCACGGTATTATCGATAAAGGCTTTATCGTGACTAATAAGAATAAGTGTGCCGGAATAGCGTTGCAGCCATTTTTCCAACCAGATAACCGCATCTAAGTCGAGGTGGTTTGTTGGTTCATCTAAAAGTAAGAGATCGGAGGGGCACAACAGAGCCTGAGCCAGGTTCAAACGCATTCGCCAGCCACCAGAGAAATCGGTCACCGGCGCAGTAAGCTGTGCTGTAGTAAACCCCAGTCCAGCCAGAATGGTCGCCGCTCTTGCTTCTACGTCGTAGGCGCCAGCTTGTTCTAGCTGACCATGTAGCTGCCCCATTGCTTCACCGTCGTGACGGGCTTCGGCATCGGCCAGTTTTGCCTGACAATCACGGAGAAGTTTGTCTCCATCGATAACATAGTCAATAGCACTGCGGTCGACAGCCGGCGTTTCCTGCGCCACGCTAACAATGCGCCAATGTGCGGGAACCTGACAGTCGCCGGCATCGATAGACAATTCGCCCCGAAGCAGAGCAAACAGGGTAGATTTACCACAACCGTTGCTACCAATCAGGGCCGTTTTGTGGCCTGGAAAAATTTGTGTGCTGGCGTGTTCTAATAGCACCTTGCTACCACGCATCAGGGTTACGTCAGATAAAGTAATCATGCCTGTGCAGTTGTCCTCCGCGTTAAGCGGCGTATGATAGCAAACTCCCCTGATAATGGCTTGCGTTTCACATGTTCATGACCATAATCCAGAGGATAAAATCAGCAACCCGTTTGCAGCGAAAAATTTTACGGAGTCTCCATGGCTGAGAGAAAGAAAAAACGATTTATTGCCGGTGCTACCTGTCCGAAATGTCAGGCCCTTGATTCCATCATGTTGTTTTTTGAAAATAACGTGGAAAAACTGGAATGCGTGAAATGTGGTTACACCCAATCGCAAACTGACGAAAAAGTGGAAGCTAAAACCCGCGCCGACGAAAATGTTATCGGTGTTTTCAAGCCCCAATAATTTGTCAGATTTACCTGCCTTGTGGGTAAAGCCTGTAGATTGCAGCCAATAACTGGCTGCAAATCATTCTTCACTCGCGCCCCATGAATGTAAGTTTCTGACTTACCTTTCATATAGTTATCACTGCCACTCTGCATCTTTTACCATTAAATCCACGCTGGCATAGCAATTGAAGCCTTTGTTTATTTTTCCCAACAGAGGTGAGCAATACATTATGGCTTCCCGTAAATCTCGTCGAGCTTTCAAATGTTTGGCTGTCATCGCCTGTGTGCTTGTTGCCGTTCGATTAAGCCTGCCATTCGCAGCCCAGTGGTACATAAACGACGTACTGGACGAAGGCGAGCAATTTACCGGTAGCGTGGGCGACGTAGACTTAATGCTTTGGCGAGGCGCTTACAGCCTCGATAATGTGGTTATTCTCAAGCGCACGGGTGAAGTAGAACAGCCGTTCTTTGAAGCGAAACGCGTGGAGTTTAGCTTGCTGTGGTCTGCGCTTTTTAATAAATCTGTGGTCGCGCAAGTTTACCTTTCTCAACCTGAACTGAATTTTGTAGATGGTGGCAGCGAGGCCGCGAGTCAATCCGGGGAAGATGAAAACTGGCTCTACTTAGCTGATCAACTCGTACCTTTAAAAGTCGACCGTTTCGAAATACGCAACGGCTCGGTGAATTTCTTTAATCCTGACGCCACGCCGGCTATTCATGTCCAGCTTCACGACATCAATGCAATCGCAAAGAACCTGGTAAACAGTCGCGACTTATCTAAAAACCTCATCGCCACAGTGCAGGCGTCGGGCAGCGCTGAAGAGCAGGGTACGATGACGCTTTCCGGTTCACTGAATCCAGCCACTAAACAGCCGACTTTTGACATTAATTTTCAGGCTAACGATGTCGCCCTCGTCAACTTCAAGAGTTTTCTAGATACCTACGCGCCCTTTGATCTGGAAGCGGGTACGCTAGAACTCGCTCTAGAATTGGCAAGCGATGACGGTGAGATATCTGGCTACGCCAAGCCCGTACTGCGGCATGTGGAGGTGTTCTCATGGAAAGGCGATGTAGAGCGGGATGATGACGGCTTTTTCCGTAGTATCGCCGAGGCATTATCTGGCTTTATTGCCGAGTTGTTCGAAAACCAGAGTGAAGATCAAATCGCCACTCGCATCCCTATTTCTGGTTCACTTAACAATGTGGAAACGCCAATATTTACGACCATCGTTGGCATTTTGAAGAACGCGTTTGTGCAGGCTATTCAGGGCGACCTGGAAAACAGTGTTGAATGGCGCGATGCTGAACAGGCAAATGAGGAAAGTGAGAAAAACGAACAAAACAACGATGCCCGGGAATCAGAGCCTCCGGGCAACGAGACACCATGATCAAGGATGTTGATGGGCCGTAGAGTCGACTTTGCGCGGTCGTCCACGTTTGCCTTCCGTCAATCGCCGACCGGTGACTTTTTCAATGCGTTTTATAAAGCCCGGATCGCCCATCGCCAAGCCCATTTTAAGCGACTTGGCTATGTCGGCATCCATGTCCTCATCAATGTCCTGTAAACGTTCAAGGTGCATCGTACGTCGCGCTTCCGGCGTATTTGCCGTGCGTTCATAAGCGGCATGAGCCGTTAACATCACACTGGGAATGCCCAATGCGTTACTCACCACACTCGACCAGGCGTACTGTTCAGGATTGTCACATAACGCCTCACGAACGGGTTGCTGTTCGATGTAGCGATACACTTCAATGAGTAATTCATCGTCGAGTACTAATGCTGATTTATAACGATCACGCCAAATGGTGCCTTTTGTGCCATATCGCTGATGGTAGTATTGCGCGTACAAACGACCGGTAGCCTGAAGCATATGAGAAATGCCATCGCCAGTAGATGGCGTGCAAAGAAATGAAATACTTTCTTTCGCCGCACACCAGGCGTGCATGGCAACCTGATAACGGCTCGCATAACGCCCGAGATAATCTAGATAGGTCAGACGATCGGTATCGTCTTTGAAAGGCATGACACCCGTGCGCCCTGTACGCTGCACGAGCTGTGGAATTCCCGCAGGGGAGGTTCTGAGCTTTCTTGCCATGAATATCGATTCGTCAGCTAATTAAATAAGTGTATTTTTAAAGCGTAGACAAGAATTTCAGATATATCTAAAAGAGTCGGCGGATTATTTATAGCACCGCCGTTTTAGTAGTGCGGCGGCGGTGTTTCTTCAGTGAGCTTGGCAATGTTTGATGGCTCAAAACCTTTCACTTTTTCCATCACAAATCGCATTTGCACCTGCAGTTTTTCAATCTGATACTGTTGATCGGTCAGGGCGTCATTAAGGGTGTCGATAGTATGTTCCTGGAACGACACCTTGGTCTGTAATTCTTCGATGGCTTCCATCGCTTGTTCCAGTGTTAATGATTCACTCATGTTCTATTGTCCACATTTCTGCTAGGCCGCTACTGCTTTCTGAAAGGATTGTTTTCTTATCGACGAAGCCCACCGCATACACTACGGCGGTGGCAGGACGGGTGCCTTCTTTAGCAGCTACCTTCCATTCATCCACCTGCTCACCATTTTTTACATCCCACAAATAAATATTTCTTGAGGGTGAGCCAGTAAGTAAATACTTACCATCAGCAGAGAAAACCGCATCGGTAAAAATTTTCTGGCGCGCAATATACTGCAGGTTACTCATCTGTGCACCTGTTTGTGCGTTCCAGATCTTAGCGCCTTGCTTACTGTCTGCAGTAAAGGCAAAACGACCCTCATCATCCAGCGTTACCGAGGAAATTCGACTGCTGTGAGTGAATGTGTGAATAATTTGCCCCGTGCGCGTGCTCCAAAGATAAGCCACATAGTCATTGCCACCGGTTAGCGCATATTCGCCGTTGGGCGAAATGTCGACGGAATTGATACGCTCCTGATGCCCCAGAAATTCCAGACGCCGACCGGTTTCTGGCTCGAAGTACATAACCTTTCCGTTGGAACGGCCTACAAGAATACCCGTTCCGTTATTCGTTACGGCCACATCACGAATAGTAGATTCGTCGATCCGCCAAAATCCTACAGGCTCACCGCTTTCAATGCTCCACAATGCAAACGCCTCACGGTCTGAGGTAACTACGAACTTGTTATCTGCAGAAATATGAATCGCAAGCACCAGGTTGTTGCCTTCACTTTGATGTTGCCAGTGAAAAAGCAGTTTGTTGTCTTTGTTGTGCCATACATTAATGCCATTATCGACACCGGACACCACGCTGTATTCACCGTTTGGTGAAATGTCGGCGGCATAGGCACCATCTTCAGCGTGCAGCCAGCGCTCCTCCGGCTCGGTTTCCGGTACTGAACAGGCACTCAGCAACACACTGAAAAATGCCAGTAATAGCGTAGTTTTGAACGATCGTCGATGAAGCATGTCTTATAGGTTTCGCTTTCAATGTCTCTGGGTTTACCATAGCATGGAACAAATCGAATCGATTTAGCAAAATGATTCGAAAGTGATCATTTTGCTAAATTCTTATGTTTATACCCACAACGAAAAATAATTTTTGGGTATATCACACAAACCCGTCGTACCCCGGGGCACGACAAAGATTTTATAATAATGGAGAAGTTTTTATGCGTAAGTCGCTTGTCGCCTTATCGACAGTAGCTGCACTGGGTTTGTTTGCCTGTCAGCCAAAAGAAGAAGCACCGAAGCAGCCTGCAGCAGAAGAAGCAGCGCAAGGTAGTGCCTTAGCTGACATGTCAGTAGAACAAAAACAAGCGTACGCCATGGGCGCAGGCATGGGTATTTTTGTAAATAACCGTGTAAAACAACAAGATCAAATCGGTCTTCCTTTAGATAAAGAAGCCCTGAAGCAAGGTTTCCTTGATGCACTGGCAGATCAAAGCAAAATGACCCAGGGCGAAATTCAGGAAAATGCTCAGGCTGCTGAAATGGCAGTTCGCGCAGCGCAGCAAGAAATGGCTGCTAAAGCCGCTGAAGAAAACATCAAACTTGGTGAAGAGTATTTAGCAGAAAACGCGAAGAAAGAAGGTGTAACGGTTACTGATTCAGGCCTGCAGTATGAAGTACTTCAGGAAGGTACAGGCAAAAGCCCTACGGCCACTGATCAAGTTAAAGTACATTACCACGGCACCTTAATTGACGGCACAGTTTTCGACTCATCTGTTGAACGTGACGAACCTGTTACCTTCCCGCTGAACCGCGTCATTCCTGGTTGGACTGAAGGCGTACAGCTTATGAAAGTAGGTGCGAAATTCCGTTTCGTTATCCCTGCAGAATTGGCTTACGGCGAACGCTCTACTGGCCTTATCACACCTAATTCAACACTGATTTTCGACGTTGAATTACTGGAAGTGGTTGACGATTCAGAAGCTGAATAAGTCGCGTAAGTAAGGGGTCAATGACCCATTTACTTACCCTTGCAATGCATAAGAAAAAGCCAGTCAGGTTGCCCTGACTGGCTTTTTTATATCCCCTGAAAAGCACGCAAGCAGCACGAAGGCACAATACTTAGTGGCTTTCACCTCGTCGGTTTGCGGCATTGAGTTGACGCAAATTGGCTGCCTCAGTTTCTTTTTCAATAAGTTTGGCCGATGCTAAACCCGCCAACGGTTTCGCTTCATCACGCTGTAGATGCCCATCGGCACTTAATGACAAATATCGTCCACAGCAAACCCGTAGAAACGAAGTAAAGTTACCTACATCATGGTCGGCGTCCAGCGATTCCAGATAAAGCTTGGTGACCAGCTGATTTACCGTCATTTCATCGCGACAGGCAATTTCCTGCAAAATATTCCAGAAGAACGTCTCCATGCGAATTGATGTCACCACACCCTCAATGCGCATCGAGCGGGTTTTACTTTCCCACAGGTCAGCGTCGGCATTAATGAATAATCCACACATCATCTTGTCCTCTAATCATTTAAATAGTGCGTTACAGCAAAGCCATGAACTGACTTAACAACGCTGGATGCGCAGGCCAGGCTGGACCTGTCACTAACTTGCCGTCGGTGATGGCCTCGTCCATTTCCACCGTCACATAGGTTCCACCAGCCAGTTTCACCTCGGGTTCGCAAGCCGGATACGCCGAAACGCGCTTACCTTCAAGAACGCCGGCCGCGGCCAATAATTGTGGACCATGACAAATGGAGCTTACCGGTTTATCGGCAACAAAAAAACTGCGCACCATTTCAATTACTGCATCGTTCAAACGCAGATACTCTGGCGCGCGGCCACCTGGAATGTAGAGCGCATCGTAGTCATCAGCGTTAATGTCTGCGAACGTCGCATTGAGGGCGAAATTGTGACCGGGCTTTTCGGTGTAGGTTTGGTCACCTTCGAAATCGTGAATAGCGGTTTTAACCGTGTCGCCGGCTTTCTTGCCCGGGCAAACCGCGTCTACGGTATGACCACAGGCCATCAAAGCCTGGTAGGGCACCATGTTCTCATAATCTTCTACGAAGTCACCGGTAATCATTAGAATTTTGCTCATCGTCGTGTCCTTAATTGGGTTATCAACAATACTGCAAATCTATATGAACATAGCAGAGCACCTAGCCGGTAACATCATGTTACTACATTCACTAGACTACTGATTTGAAACAATTTTAAGCATGATTTTTAAGAGGGTAAACTGCGCGAAAGGCCTTTCCTTTCGCGCGAACTGCACTTAAGCGCTAGTCATTATAAAATGGATAGTCGATATAACCCTTCTCTTCACCGGCGTAGAAGGTGTCTTGGTCGGGCTCATTAAGGGCTACGCCTTTTTCCAGGCGCTCAGCCAGATCGGGGTTTGCAATGAAGGGACGACCGAATGCGACTGCATCAGCATAGCCAGACTCTACTGCTTGCTTAGCGGATAGCACGTCGTAATCGCCATTGGCAATATAGAAACCCTGCCATTGCTCTCGCAGTTCAATGATAGTTGCGAGATCGGTATTGTTTGCCGGCATCCCTGGAAAGCGCTCAACCATATGCAGATAAGCCAGGTTCAGTGGATTGATAAAGTTAATAACTTCACTGAAAGTGGCCAACGGATCGCTGTCTGCGATATCGTTCTGATTCCCAACCGGTGACAAGCGGATGCCCACCTGAGAAGCATCCCAGACTTTTAGCACGGCGCGGGTAACCTCTTTCAAGAAACGTAGGCGATTTTCAACGCTGCCGCCGTACTCGTCGTCCCGCAGATTGGTTTTATCTCGCAGGAACTGATCGATGAGATATCCGTTTGCAGCATGAATTTCTACGCCGTCAAAACCGGCTTCGCGGGCATTTTCCGCGGCTTTCTGAAAGTCTGCCACGGTGGACTGAATCTCTTCTACCGTCATGGCCTTGGGTTCAGACGCGGGCTGTTTATCGCCGTCGAAAAACACACCCACGTCAGGCTTCACCGCAGAAGGGGCCAGCGGCTTGGCGTTATCCGGCTGAAAATGACTGTGGCTAATTCGGCCTACATGCCAGAGCTGCAGAAAAATACGACCACCTTTCTCATGCACAGCTTCTGTGATCTCTCGCCATTTCTGCACTTGTTCGGCGCTGTAAATGCCCGGCGTACGAATATAGCCTTTACCCTGAGGGCTGATTTGCGACGCTTCAGTGATCAGCAATCCACCCGAGGCGCGCTGCTGGTAATAGGTTACCGCCATGTCTGATGGTACATCGGTGCCATCCACTGCACGGCTGCGCGTAAGCGGTGCCATAAAAACGCGGTTCTGTACGTCGACACTGCCGACACTGCCTTTATCAAATAATGTAGTCATTACCGTTACCTCCGTTTTATACGTGCTGCTGGTCGTGTTTACCTTCACGAAGCTCTTCCACAATTTTGCGGCAGAAGGCAGGTAAATCATCCGGTGTGCGACTGGTTACCAGTGCTTGATCGCAAACCACTTCCTCATCTACCCAGTTACCCCCCGCGTTAACAATATCGGTTTTGAGACTGGGGAAAGACGTGACTTTTCGATTATTTAAGACATCTGCCTCCACCAGCATCCACGGACCATGGCAGATAGCAGATACCGGTTTATGCTGGGCAAAGAAATCACGAACAAACGTTACCGCTTTTTCATCAGTGCGCAGGGTATCTGGGTTTTGCACACCACCAGGGAGGATGAGGCCATCATAGTCTTTGGCATTTACTGCAGAAACTACTTTGTCTACTGAAAACGTGTCGCCTTTTTCATCATGGTTCATGCCCTGAATGTCGTCGGCTTTCAGCGAAATAATATCAACTGTTGCGCCTTCTGCTTCCACCGCTTCTTTCGGTTTAGTCAGTTCAATTTGCTCAAAACCGTCGGTTGCTAAAATAGCGACTTTTTTACCCTGTAGTTTATTACTCATGAAATCATCTCCTGTTTTGAAATGTATCCATGGCTACGGAGCTTTTACTGCTGAGGATTGTTTACAAACATTAAATCTCGCTCATCACAGCCTGAGGCAGAAACAACAAAGCCCTTCAATGGAAGGGCTTTGTTGTAAAACATCTATTCACTATTAAGTGTTGTCAGATAGCAGATGACGTCGGCGTTCCGGGCGTTTCCGTAACGTTGCGCAATGCTTAATCATTGTATGACCTACCTTGTATGCGGCGATACCGCCGACAAGCAGGGCTGCGGTTTTCACGCTATTAATGTGAACGAGAATGTCGATCATGCCGATTGCGAACAAAACCACGCCGGAGAGAAACAACATAAAGCCGACAATGGTAATGCCATTGGCCGTTAGCGTTTGATCGCTACGTTTTTCTTTTAACTCTGTTTGCTCATGCTGCATAATAATATTCACTCGTTTCCATGTTAATTATGGATAGTATTTCGACATACTCACCAACAATTCGTTCATTTTTTACGCAAGATAACCCTATAAACTTGTGTTTGCGCTGATTAACCACATTGCTTAATGCTTATCGGCTCAAATTTATAATTGATTAGTTTTAAAATCATAAACATAGCGAATTTTTACTATGCGCACGCCACTCATTACCCGTAATGGATATCGGAAGCTACAAAACGAGCTCGACTATTTATGGCGGGAAGAACGCCCCGAAACAACCCGCAAAGTCACCTGGGCCGCGAGTCTCGGCGATCGTAGCGAGAATGCGGATTACCAGTACAACAAAAAGCGCCTGCGGGAAATCGACCGTCGCGTGCGTTATTTACGCAAGTGCTTGGAAAACCTGAAAGTCGTCGACTATTCGCCTCAACAAGAGGGCAAAGTGTTTTTTGGCGCTTGGATAGAAATTGAGAACGACAAAGGTAAAACCATGACGCTGCGCATTGTCGGGTACGATGAAATTTTTGGTCGTAAGGACTATATTTCCGTGGATTCGCCCATGGCACGCTCACTGATTGGCAAATCGGTAGACGATGACATCACAGTGAAAACAGAAACCGGTATCTTCGAGTGGTGGATAAACCGCATTTGGTACGATACCGAAGACAAAGTTTAACGTCACCTGCGTAAAACAAAGGATTCACTGAGATAAACAGCATTAACCATGAATTCATCAGTGATATACTTGCGCACCAGTGAATACACCCAATATTTAGTCGGGCCTGACGACCCGGCAGGACACAAATTTAAAGGCCACAGAGCTTACTATGATTATCAACAAAATTGCCGAAGAACTCGCTGTCAGCCCTACTCAAGTGCAAGCGGCCGTTTCACTTTTAGATGAAGGCTCAACGGTACCTTTCATCGCTCGATACAGGAAAGAGGCAACACAGGGACTAGATGATTCTCAACTTCGAAACCTGGAACAGCGTCTCACCTATCTTCGCGAACTGGAAGATCGTCGAGGCGTGATCCTTAAGTCTATTGAAGAGCAAGGTAAGCTTTCTGATGAACTGAAAAACCAGATTGTTTCCGCCGACAGCAAAACCACGCTGGAAGATTTGTACCTGCCTTACAAGCCCCGCCGCCGCACGAAGGGCCAAATTGCCATTGAAGCCGGTTTAGAACCGTTGGCCGACAAACTGTTTAACGACCCCACTCTGACCCCAGAAAATGAAGCTGAAGCATTTATCAGCGCAGACAATGGCGTTGCTGATACTAAATCAGCGCTGGAAGGCGCACGCTATATTCTGATGGAGCGTTTTGCAGAGGACGCCGGTCTGCTGGCAAAAATCCGCGCGTATCTCAACGACAATGCGTTCGTGACCAGTACCGTAGCACCGGGCAAAGAACAGGAAGCGATTAAGTACAAAGATTACTTTGAGCACCAGGAAAAACTGAAATCTGTTCCTTCACACCGCGCACTGGCCATGTTCCGTGGTCGCAACGAAGGCATGCTGCATATTCAGCTGAATGCGGATCCACAAAATGAAGACGCCACAGCCCCTTCACACTGCGAATTTGTCATTGCCGAACACTATGGCATTGCGGACAAAGGCCGTGCTGCCGACGCATTTTTAAAGCAGGTTGTACAATGGACCTGGAAAATCAAAATTGCCCTGCACATGGAAACAGAGCTTTTTTCCACGCTGCGTGAACAAGCGGAAGAAGAAGCCATCAGCGTATTTGCTAAAAACCTTAATGACCTGTTGATGGCTGCCCCTGCCGGAGCTAAAACGACCATGGGCCTCGATCCAGGTCTGCGTACCGGTGTGAAAGTGGCTGTGGTTGATAAAACCGGTAAAGTGGTTGCTACCAATACCATTTTCCCACACGCACCGCAGAATGCTTGGGACAAGTCCATGCGCACGCTTATCAATGTGTGTAAGCAGCATAAAGTCGAGCTCATCAGTATTGGTAACGGCACCGGATCGCGGGAAACCGACAAACTGGTAGCAGAAATGCTTAAAGCAGCGCCGGAACTGGGTGCGCAGAAGATTATGGTGAGCGAGGCCGGTGCATCGGTCTACTCCGCATCTGAACTGGCTTCTAAAGAACTGCCGGGTATGGATGTATCACTGCGTGGCGCAGTGTCTATTGCCCGTCGCCTGCAGGACCCTCTCGCGGAGCTGGTAAAAATTGAGCCTAAAGCCATTGGTGTTGGCCAATATCAGCACGACGTAAGCCAGAGCCAACTGGGTAAATCCCTCGACCGCGTAATTGAGGACTGTGTAAACGCCGTTGGCGTTGATTTAAATACCGCGTCTCCCGCACTGCTTTCTTACGTGTCTGGTTTGAATAAAACCCTGGCACATAACATTGTGTCTTTCCGTGATTCCAACGGCGCCTTCCCAGACCGTAAAGCATTGCTGAAAGTGGAACGTCTTGGTCCTAAAGCCTTCGAACAGGCGGCAGGCTTCCTGCGCATTACGGCGGGTTCAAACCCACTGGATGCTTCATCTGTTCACCCTGAATCTTATCCTGTGGTCGACAACATCGTTGATCGTACCCAGGTTGCGGTAAACGATTTAATTGGAAACACCGATCTGCTGCGTAAGTTAGCACCGGAAGACTTCACCAGCGACGCGTTTGGCTTACCAACGGTTAAAGACATTCTGAAAGAACTCGACAAGCCAGGCCGCGACCCGCGCCCAGAGTTTAAAACAGCCACCTTTAAAGAAGGCGTTGAGACCATTAGCGATCTGAAGCCTGGCATGATTTTAGAAGGCGTAGTGAGCAACGTGGCTAACTTCGGTGCCTTCGTTGACGTGGGCGTACATCAGGATGGTCTGGTTCACATTTCTGCGCTGACCAACAAGTTCATCTCTGATCCACGTGAAGTGGTGAAAGCCGGCGATATTGTGAAGGTAAAAGTATTGGAAGTAGACGTTCAGCGTAAGCGCATTTCATTTACTATGCGCTTGGACGACACACCAGCACCGGCAGCGGCAGCGGAAAAACGCAATGCGGGCGGAGCCGGTAAACCGGCAGGCAAGCAGGGCAAAGGCCGTCAGCCAAACCGTAATAACAACGGTGGTGGCAACCGTCAGGCGCAAGCGCCAGCAAATGCCGCCATGGGTAATGCTTTTGCAGATGCGTTCGCGAAGGCGAAGCAGAAGTAAAGTTAAGACCTGATACAAGAAAGCCAGCTTAAATTGCTGGCTTTTTTCGTTTAAGAATAAGTATCACCACTAGGCGCTAACAGTGAAGCCTCCTGAGTTCGGGGTCACAGTAGCTTTGTAGAACCCCTGAATGACACCAATCCGCGACTGCATTTCATCAGTTGGCGAAACGTCTTCATTAGCCATTTCCAACTGCCGAGAACCTTCAGCTTGCAAACTGATATCACCTTCCCCAGCAATCGATGAAACTTCAGCCCCTTGCTCATCACCTGAGGCTGACGAGCTAGCCATTTCGGCTCTGGCCTCATTGGCTTTTTGGGCCGCTTCAGCGGCGACTTTTAGATCTTGAGATGAAGGCTCAGCCGGTGCTAGCGCAGCAGCACGAACTTGCTCCATTTTCTGGATAGTATCTTCAGGCGTAGCTGCCTCAGACACGTCAATATTGACTTCACCACCCGTGGCGTAACGTTTGTTATCAGGGCCGGTTTCGTATTCATATTGCGGCGAACCCGCATACTGGCCACCACGGGCTGAGTGCGCCTGCTCGTGCTGGCGAACTTCCTGGTCTCGCGCTTTGAGTTCTTGAATTTCGTCCTGTTCAGCTTGTTGTTGCTGCTTTTCTTCCGCCGACTCTCTACCCGCGCTTTCCTGGTTGGCGTTGTCAGCGCCTGTTTCCGGGTTGTCCACATTGTCGTTTTGTTGCAATGCGTCAGCGCCGGCATCAATTTGAATTTGCGGACGCTCATAGGTGACCGGCGCAGGCTTTTGCCCGGGCGTACGGGCGCGATCGGATTCAGATCCTAACCCCTGCTCAGCAGCGCCTTGGTCAGCATCTTTAGATGGCGGAATGGTGTCTTTTAATAGGTTGTCACGGCGCGCAGATTCGGTGTTCACATTGGCTGTGGAGAACACTAAAGACGTTGGAATGGGCGTGACAATATTCATACTGTTATTAAGTCAGTGTGTCGATAATCGTACCAACAGTATCGAATGCTGTATCGACAACCTTGGCAGATGCCAGTGCATTCTTACTGTTAATTTGCAGCGAAATTAGGTCATCGGTCACGCTGCCTACATTTTGCGGAAGTGTATTTCGCACATTAGACAAACTATTGAGTGACGCATTAGCCAATACATCGCCGGTGCCATTAAGTTCGACACTGGTCTGGGCTGCGCGCTGCGCTAAATTTACGGAAGCCTGTGTCATTCCCTCATAAGCGTTTTGAATTCCGCTCATGCCAGACACAATCGCCGAATTGATATTATTACCAATAATGCTCGACATGACTGATACCTCTAATAGCAAGTTGGCTACCACACCAAACTTGCACCTCATACACTCTCAGGTCAATTATTGACCAAGAGTAAGTGAAAGTAAAAGCATCTATGCTGAATTTTCCCTAAGCGACTGCCCGGTTTAGAGATTTATATTAGAGAACATGTAAAAAAACACGCCTCCTGTAAACCACAGGAGGCGTGTTTGCTACTTCCATGTTGTGAGTATTTTAATCGACGGCCGGAATAGCCTCAGCGTCTTGGGCAATTTTACCCACACCGGAATGATTAATAACTTTCACCTTCACAGAACCCGCATCGTCCAACGCATAATCGTAAGGTACGGTGTAACTGGAAGTCGGTTCAGCATCTGGCCCTGCTGATACATCACCAGCATCAGGTTCAGTCCATGTAACCCCGGTCCCGAACACGTTTCCTGCTGTATTCCAGTAACCTATAACGTCAGAATAGAACGACACAATGGGGTTTTGCGTTTGCTCAAACACATTGTGCTCAATTTGCAATTCTGCGCCGATTCGCGAGTTGATGGCTGTTGAGGAAATACCGTTGTAGTAGTTATTGTATAGGTGTCCGAAGCCGTAGCGGAACAGCGGCAGACGTGACTCTATATTCTCAAAACGGTTGTGGTGGAAGGTGATAAAGCGGTCGGTGTTATCACTGTCGGTATCCGACTCCGTATGACCATGCAGCGACGCTTTCCAGTGATCGTGCAGATAGTTATACGAAATAGTGATGTTTTTCGCGCCCCGCTTACTGTCTACCAAGCCGTCATAGAAGTCTTTGTCTACTGACAACGTGCTGTACAGCTCGTTATGGTCAATCCAGATATTACTGGTTGTCGAACCGTCATTGTCACCTTCGATGCCAATGGCATCTTTGCCTTCGGTTAACACGTGGTGGATCTTCAGGTTCTGAATTATCACGTTGTTGGCGCGCTTGATGAGAATACCGATACCGTCAAACTCGCCTCGGTCGGCAACACCAATAATAGAGACATCGTTCATATCACGGATTTCAATGGGACTACCTGTTCCACCCGTATTAGCGTCGGTGATAACACCATCGACATACACGGTTACCGGCGTATTGGTAGAGGCAGCGGTATTCAGTGCGGCCTGTAAGTCAGCGCCATTGTCCACAGTAACAACTGTACCACCCGCACCACCGGTAAGATCGAAGTTAAATGCGGCAAAGCCGTTAGCCAAATCATCCTCCACTGGCGTTATGACAGGCGCATTTAGCGGAGTGGGTGTCCAGCCTTCGTCGCTGTTGTAGTGAGCAAAGATACTGTTACGGTCTGTTAGCGCCGTCACGTCGCCGGCAGACAACTCATAACCAAACTGACGGGTAGATAAATCCAGCGGATTGCCCTGCATATCCATGCTGCCATATTCTCGCCAGCCAGCAGCTGCGGTAGCTGGATTCGGATTCGGCGCAGGCTGACTATTGATACCTTCACCCGCCCAGCCAATATCTGCAATATGGGTGTCAAAGCGGTTGTTGATCAGCGTGATGTTATCGAAGTAACTGCTGCTGCCACCGCTGCGGGCGATGTAAGTAGAGTTGTCCAGCACATCGTTGCCAAGAGGGCCCGGACCATGGGTAAATTCACTGTTCAGGAAAATAAACCCTTTGTTGTTAATGTCTGGCACCCGGGCCTGCAGCACATAGCCACCAGCGGTATCCTGGGTTGGATCACCGTTCTTGGAATCACCAATGGTACGGAT
This sequence comes from Alteromonas confluentis, assembly GCF_001757105.1. Taxonomy (GTDB): domain Bacteria; phylum Pseudomonadota; class Gammaproteobacteria; order Enterobacterales; family Alteromonadaceae; genus Alteromonas; species Alteromonas confluentis. The sequence continues at coordinate 165,216 of NZ_MDHN01000013.1, read as the reverse complement.
TTCACTTTCCTCAAACAGCGCGGTGTTCACGTAGCCCCAGATAAAGTCGACGTTACCGGCAATCAACGACTGATAGAACCAACTGTAGCCTTTCAGCAGCAAGGTGTCTTGCTCACTGATGAAGTTCATGTTGGTGGCTGTCAGGCGGCCACTATCACTGTTGAAGTACAGAGTTTCAGCCTGATTCGAGTACTGATTGTCACGGATATGGCTATTCTTCAAGGTGAAGTTATTCAGAACAAGGTTATCCACGCCTTCAATGAGGAACACACTACGACCACCAGAAGGCGTACCGGTGCCCGGCGCTTCACTCTTTCCGCTGCCGCTGTTGAAGCTCTCGAAGTTGTTGTAATAAACAATGGTGTTATCGCGATCCTCACCCTGAATGGTGACGTTGTTGTGATCACGCAGCAGCATCATTTCTTCGTACTCACCCGCCATCACCGTAATGGTTGCGGCCTCGTCAGACGGTACGCTTTGCATCACATAGTTCAGTGCGCCCTGTACGGTTCTGAAGTCAGCCTCGCCATCGTCGTCCACCACCAGCAAATTGCTTTCTGGCGCGGCCTCACGGGTGGAGAACGACCAGTTGGCGTCTTTACCCAGACCAACGAAAGCTTCACCGTTCAGCGTACCGCTGGTAACCACAGAATCAGCAATGGCAACATAATAGGACTTACCATATTCTAGCGCGTGGTTGTGCGGCTTAATGATCAGCGTATTACCATCCACGCTTACCGGACGGTAGTACACCTTGCGCTGACGTTCCTGACCGGCATAGCCGATAAAGTCTTCGTCAACGCCCACATTGACCACATCCACCAGCGTATCGTCGGCGGCATCGTAAATACGGATCTCCCCCACATCTCCGAGTACCGGCGTATCATCGAATGTCAGCGCCAACGAGGTATCAATGTGCGCGTTTTGTTTACCCGCGTATGGCATGGTATCGCCGGTCAGGTTGCCGTAAGTGCCAGTTGGCATAACGAAACCTTCCTCCACCGTCACGTCGATGGTTTTTCTTAACGTGGGATCAGAACCTGAAGTAAACGTCAGGGTAGCAGTACCTGCTGCCACCGGCGTCGCCTTCACTGTCGGCCCATCAATTTCCAAGTTCACCACAGAAGGATTGCTGCTGACGACTGAGAAAGTATCGTCGGTGACACCATCGTTCTGAATTGCTGTCACGTAGACATACAGATCATCACTGCTAGTTGTGGTTTCCCAAGTGGCATCTTTGTAGTCTAGGGTCAGTTGTACCGGTTTAATCGTCGGGTCACCAATTTTCACATCGTCAATTTCAAACGAGCGGTTATTGGTGAACATGCCAACCAGACCTTTCGCCGTGTACTGGCCATCGGTAGTGGTACCCATATTTTCGCCATCGAGATAAACGGTAAGGTTTTCACCGATCATTTCAAAACGAACACGATACCAGGTGCCATCTGTGCCACCCGCTTCACCAAGCAGAATAGGCGATTTTGCCTGTACCGGACGGGCAATGCTGCCCTCAGTGCTCATAGCCACTTCCACCTGGGTGCTGGAAAAAGAGTTCTGCACATTCAGACCACCGCCATACCAATTTCCTGCGCTGTCGTAGCGACCTAACAGGAAGATTTGCTTATTGCGGGTGGTACTGTTCTGACGGGGACGAATACGGGCTTCCACAAAGTAATCGCCGCTATCCGGCACGTTCGCCATGGCTGCTTCATTCAGCAGGAAGATTTCACCCCCTTCACCGCCTGCGGTGTAGCGCAGCACGTTATTGCCGTCGTCATCGAGAATATCGAACACGCCCTGGGGACCATTACTGCCTGATACATCCGAAATCAAGTTGAAGTTATCTGTAGTGCCACTGGCAAAATCATCACAGAAATACAGATCCGGTTCATCCGCACAGCTGAATGCCTGCGGCTCTGCATCGCCGGTGTAAGCAATCACCAGATTATCAATCACCACTTTGCCCCCACTTTCCGTTCGCAGTTGCAGGAACGATGATGGGGTAGCAATGAAGCCTTCAATGGTAAGTCGTTGACCCGGTGTCAGTGCGGTAATTTGTTCACTGTAGAACTTCGACGCACTACCATGAACGGATTTACCGCTACTGCTGGTGTTGTTGTCGGCATAAATCTGGAAGTTATTGTTTCCTTCCGTGTCTTCCACCGACACGATATCCATACTGATGGTGTATTCACGACTGAGATCCAGCATACCGCTGGTAACGGTATCAGCATCGGTGGTATCCACGTCTGGCGTAGTATTACCGATAGAGAAGCGGGCACTGTCGATAGCCAGTTCGCCATCTGAAATAACCAGGCCGCTGCCGCCCCCGGTCACGCTGTAGAACGGTACGGTACCACTACCGTCTGTACTCTTGTACGCCGCGGTAAACATTGTGTCGACGTCGGTTTCAAAGGTCTCTTCCAGCAAGGTGTTTGCTTGCACATATTCGATGCGGATGTTGTCGATCACCACAATAGAGCCGCTTTCGGTGCGAAATTGCAGGTAGGAGTTCTGGCTGGCCACCTGTCCGGGCACCGTTACCGTAGTGCCTGCCACGAGTGACGTTACCGGCTCATTATAAAAGCGCGAGTCGCCACCAAGATAAGAGTTGGCGCTGCCGGAAGTGTTGTTGTCTACATAAATCTGGAATTTATTGTCTCCTTCCGTATCTTCGGCGGAAACCACATCAAACACCACGTTATAAGGGCGGCTTAAATCCAGCGCACCAGACAAGGTGGTGTTGTCAGCGGCACTGACGTTATCCGGATAGGTATTACCCAACGTAAAGCGACCACCATCCAGCTGAATACCGCTTTCTACCAGCGTGACAGAACCACCGGTGGATACGAACAGCGGCACATCGTTGCCTTCTGCATCCTCGGCCGACGCGAAAGCAACAGAGAAAATATCATCGCCGATGCCTGCAAGGCTGTAGCTAAGCGGTAAGCCCAATCGAGGAATAGTGACCGGCACCTCAGGCTCTTCGGGTTCAACAGGTGTCGGTTCTACTGGCTCAACCGCACTGGCTACCGTTTCAATACGCAGGTTATCCAGTGTGATTGCCGCGCTGGAGTCGGTGCGAAGTTGGAAGAAACTGTTGGTGACGGTCGGGTCGAGAATTTTCGCATCATCGGCTGCCGGATCGCCGCCGTTAACATCGGCGCCTGGCACATAGGTGTAGGTGAAGCGGCTACCCGGCGCGAGTTCATCGCCGGATAAGCCGATACTGACAAATTTACTCGCTGCACCGTGTACGGAGTTATCTTGGCCGGTGGTGTTGTTATCAACATATAGTGAGAACGAACCGCCACCGTTGTGTGCAATTACATCGAAGCTGATGGTGAAACCTTCACTGATGTTGTAAATACCCGTGCCGACGGTGTCGGAACCTGATGTGCTCGCCAATGGATTGGCCGCTGCATTACCAATGCTAAATCTATCGCCTTCCAGGATAAGGTGGCCAGTGGTAGGGTCTACAACCGGACTGCCGCCCGTTTTGATATACAACGGTCCAGCATCTGGCTCTTCACTGAGTCGCTTGTAAGCCGATGAGAAGAAGGTATCGGTGTCGGTATCGAAGTTTTCTTCCAGCGCAGCCTGCACAGAATTTGCGGCTTCTACCAGGCGTTCAAACTCTGCTGCGGCCTGCTCTTCACTGAAGGCAAATACCGCACTCATCGGATCGTCTGCGGCCAGACAAGCTTCCACCTGACCAACCAAACTTTGCGCATCGTCAGCACTGCCATCGCACAGACTATAAACCTGATTCACGGTGTTAAAGGCGCGAGCTATCAAGTACTTTTGTGAATCGCCAACAGTCAGCACCATCACTTTACGACCAAAATCAAAATGGTATTCACCACTTACTTCACCTTCTGTTGTGGTTTGGGTGAAGGTGCCGGTGAGATTGTCTTCATTTGCTGGGGTAAAGGCATACTCACTCTGGGTTACGTTTCGGCCGCTTCTTACCGGCGCGTAAACGGAACCGACAAACAGGTCTACGTCAAACGTGTTGGGGAACAGGGTACCGCGCTCTGTTTCAAGGTATTCAACAAAATGACTGATGGCGGCGTCTTTACCTACCAGCGTACTGCTGGCACCACCAGCCGCGGCCAGCCATACTTCTACGTCGGCCGCAAAATCAGCATCAGACTGAGCAAAGAAATCCTGCACAGTTTCGCCGTCGGCTAGCACCATTTCCGCCGCGGCTGCGGCATTCGCACTGATGGTAATGCCGTTTGACGGGTCACCGTCGGTATCCAGCGATTGCATTAGTCTGAGGGTATTTACCACCGACTGATTGAATGCGTTGTCGGTAGCAAATAAATCCAACGGTGAAATTACGCTGGACGCCGGCGCATCCGGAAATACCAGATCGCCGATAAAGAAAGTCAGTTGTTCACCACGGAAGTAGGAAAACTCCCCGGCATCATTTGTTGTGCCGCTCGCCACCGACTCTGAACGGTAACCAAGGCCCGCAACGGGGCTGTCGACAAATACCCCGGTCAACGCCGGATCAGGCGGTAGGGTTACGTTTGTAGTACTTTTTTCTCCGCACGCAGACAGTAGCATGATGCCACTGACTACCGTTGCTATTTTTGTGAGTTTCATAACACTCATTCTCCATGTAATCTGCCGGGCGCACGTTCCCATTCAGTTTGTCCGCGCCAGCTAATGTAGGGCTTGGCCGGTGCAAGCACCGGCTCAGACAAATCAGTAGAATTTCACGTTCATTCCCAGCTGATAGCTGCGGCCAAATTCTTCTTTCTGATAAAGAACATTGCCGCCGCTCTGCGCATTCCCTTCGAAATAGCGCAGATCAGCCTGGTCAGTGAGGTTAATCGCATCAAAGTAAAGCTGGATGTTATCAGTCACGTCATACTGCAGTTTGAAGTCCAGACTCTTCACGTCAGCCTGGTATTGATCACCCCAGATTTTGCAGTTCGCGGCATCATCCAGCGACACATTCGCCGGGCACGAACCGATCTGCTCCAGCACATCCGAACGGATGTTACCGATGAACCGCGCAGAGAAAGTCTGACTTTCCCATCCGACGACCAAATTAAACGTGGTGTCGGCTTGGTCTGGCAGTGCTACAGAACCTTGACGAATAGATGGGTCCAGCGTGGCATCACTGTCGAGGAAAGTGGCGTTACTTTGCAGGAAAAAGCCATTGTCGAAATACTGGTTGTAACTTAGCTCAATCCCGTACACCGTAGCTTTATCACCGTTAATCGTGATATTGATTTCATCAAGATAGAGGTTTTGCGGAATAACAAATTCCGTGACCTGATTCACCGGCAGAGTCAGCGGTAGCTGATCAATAGCCATACCAACGCCATTTACATCAACAATGAAATTATCAATGTCTTTGTAGAAGATGGCGGCTTCCATGAACAAATCTTCCGACGGATACCAGCCGATGGATGCATCGTAGTTGATGGAGGTCATTGCCAGCAGGTTCGGGTTACCCACATCCAACGCGTTATCGGACGCCAGTACAAACTGACTCAATTGCTGTAACGACGCACCACCCGAACTGTCATCACAGTCATCGGAACCCGGCGGACATAGCTCGATGTCGCTGTCGAATATCGCGTAGCCACGGGCCTGTTTGAACGATGGACGGGTATAACTGGTCCACACGGCTGCACGCACCAGAATATCTTCCGAAGCTTCCCATTTCAGGTGCGCACTGGGAAAGAACTCACTGTATTTGATAGACGCTTCCGGTAATGGAATAGCAATATCTAGCGTACCGGCGCCGGCGCCATTAAATTCAAAGTCGTCATTTTCCAGCGACATAAAGCCGGTGGATGAAAACTCGGTTTCAGCCCAGCGCACACCGGTGATGAGGGTCGCATCCATGCCGATTGGAATTTCCACCATGCCGTAAACCGCTCTGGTGTCTTCCACGATGGTGTAATCGCCTTTCGTGCTCTCAATGGACACTTCACCATTGGTCGCGACATCTACCGTTTGACGGACAGCTGCAACCATGTCATCCACGGTTTCACGACTTTCAAAAGGTAGCTGGAATTGACTATCTGCAGGAATGGCGGTGTTGTAATCGGCCAGGTTGGAGTTAACCACTTCCACACAGGCATCATCACTACAATCACTGGCCGACGGGTCGAAACTCCAGCGGTCTTTATCACGGATATGATCGCGTTCAGAAAACTGCGCACCAACTTTCACATAATTCAGCCAGTCGCTGTACACATCCGCGCGCAGATTGAGGTTTACGGTTTTAATTTCATCGGTACGTAAACCGTCTTCTAAAAACAGATTATCGAATTGATAATTCGCTAAATCTGAACCATCGCCGCTGCCAGAGGTGCCAAAAATACTGTCTTCAGGGTCGTATGTCAGACCGGCAATCTGCGCCGCTTCATCTGGAGACAGCACCCGGGCGCGAATGTTGTCACGCATGCCCTGGCCATAAACGATAAGATCGCGTTCGCGAAACTGCACACGACGGTCACCGCGAGAATCTTCCTCTGAGCGCGACTGGGCGTATTCGTAATCGAACACAAACCTATCAGCGAACCGGTTTTCACCGCCCAGGCTGAAAGTGATGGTTTTATTTTCACTTTCCTGGATGAACTGCTGATGGAATACATCGATGTCGCTTAAAATGAATTCCTTTGTTTGTCCGTTCACATAAACAATTTCACCATTACCCACAGAGCCAGCATCCTGAAAGTCATAGAACTCACGGAGTGCCAGATCATCATCTTCGAATTGGGTATAGGTGCCTTTTGCGAAGTAGTAATTATCAGGATCAGGACGGTATTCGATATTTAACGCTGCAGCCTGACGGGTACGTCCGGCCACTTCGCGACGGTATTCTAGCTGTGCCGGAGCGAGAATTTCATCACCTGCCGCAATTTGTTCGTCGGTAAGACCCAAATCCGCGCGATAGAATTTCATCTCATTGGAGCTATGATGGCGGGTCTCATCAATTTGGGTTTTTCTATCTTCATGAGAAACGGCGAAACCGATCCCCAGCGTATCGCCAAGAAACAGTTGGGTGCCATCAAAGCTGAATTTAGGAGAATGCTCGCCACGGGCCTCCGAGTACGCATCCTGAATACGCATTTTCAGGGTATCTTTACCGCGGTCAAACGCTGATATGGCTTTTACGTTGACTGTGCCACCGATAGAATTTAGGTTCTGATCGGGTGTCAGGGTTTTAAGTACTTCTATGGTCCCGAGCAAATCAGCGGGCAGGGCATCTAGGCCAACCTTACGCTCTTCGCCAGCGCCGGACATTTGTGAGCCGTTCATGTTTACCGATACGAACCCCGGACCGAGGCCACGCACCGTAACAAACTTACCTTCACCTTCTGAGCGTTGTAAGGTAACGCCGGGCAAACGTCGTAATGATTCGGCTACGTTCTGGTCGACGAAGTTACCAAGATCATCGGTTGATATTACTGAGCTGAAGCCATTTTTCATTCGCTCCAGATCTCGCGCTTTAAGGTCGGCTTGTTTAACGCCTTTTACTTCTACAATTTCAATGTCGTTGTCGTCTGCCGCGGCTTCAGTCTGCTGCTGAATGGTTTGCGGTTGCTGTTCTTGTTGTGCTTTTTCTTGTTCTTGAGGGATTTGTGCCAGAGCCGGAAATGCCGATGATATCGCCACTGCCAGTGCTGTCCATTTATACACTTTCATGTCCTGCACTCCTTATTGTGTTTCCCGGCATTCGCCCTTTTTACGAATGCCACCGGTAGCATTATTACCAGAAAATCATTTCAGGAGTACAAATTTTAACTTCAAATTTACAAAATATTAAAATATCAACATTTGCGGGGGTGTGATTGCTTATAACATGCTGCGATATGAGGCTTCGTCAGGCTGTTCAATGGCGTTATTGTCGTAGGCTGTGAGTTCTTTGAGATAGGTGTCCCAGCGCATTACATCGAGTTCCGAGTCGATAATGCCTTTATTACCCACTTGAAACTGATTGTTAGCAACCTGGTCGAAGATGCGCGTGTCTACGCTATCATTACCACGACGTAGACGTTGCGCATTTGCACCAGCATCCCTTTGAATAATAAGTTTATGCCATACCTGCTCTGTGTTCAGAACAACATCGCCGAGGGCGTCTATTGTAGCCCCCATGAAAGGCTTATTGCTTAGGCTACGCGATTCAATATCGGCAGCCTGCTTTGGGTGTTTTTTCTGATTTTTTACTTTGATGCCCAACCGGTTATCAGCCGTCATCATCTCATCACCTTTCATCAAATTCTCTGCGATAAACAACTGCGCAATCGGACGATCATCTCCCCAGAATTCAAAAAAGCGCGGCGAACTGGTTGCCGGTCCCGGCAAGTAAACATTGCCGACAAGGTTCGCTTTTCCCGCTTCACCACCATAACCCGAGGCGTCGCGCCAGTTGGCAATCACATTATTGCGGATGTCGATAAACTCTTCAGACTGAGGATAGGGTGACTTCAGCCGCCAGCCATTTATTCGCGGATTGCGACTCACGTGACTAACTAAGACATTTTGCAGGAAAGACGCCTTTCTTCCTCCCCATATCCCACCATAACCGTGACTGCCCTTGTGATGACCTGCGTTATTAAGGCTCTCAGAAAGTATTGAGTTCTGCAGGGTAAAACGGGTGTTATTGTAAAATGAACCCACCTCATCATTGGCCCAGCTCATTGAACAGTGATCGATAATAATATCACTGTGATTACGGGCGCTTAGCGCATCACCTTCTTTCAGAAAATGGCCAGGACGAAAACGTAAGTGTCGAATGATAACCTGATCGGTTTCGATGGAAGTCGACTCGCCTGCCAGCGCTATACCGCCGGGCGAGGTTTGCCCCGCAATGGTAATGTTAGGGTGTTTTATCTCAAGGGTATCTTGCAGTTGGATAATGCCAGACACGGCGAAGACAATCAGCCGAGGATACTTTTGCTTCACCGCCCATCGCAGAGAGCCTTCTTTAGGATGCGCCGCGTTATCTTCCAATGTGGTCACTACCAGCACTTTGCCATCGTTACCGCCTCGAGTATATTTTCCAAACCCCGCGGCGCCCTCAAAAGCCAGCGTCGATTCAGCATATACGACCTTGAGTGGGCCAATAAAGGCAACGAAAAGGGTAAAAGCAAAGCACCATGTTTTTATCATTATCCGGCTTCCTTCTTATCTGTGAGGTATTCGCGGGCTGGCAGTGAGGCAACCAGCTTGAGTTGCGTAGACCAGTGACTGAGCTCACTGGTGTCAGTTTTTATATTGGTGTTAGTGATCAGCAGACACAACATAGCCAGCAGTTCACCACTTTTCGATAACACCGGTACCGAAATGAAGGCCTGTTGATCACTCAGCCCTGCCGACACCGCATAGCCACGGGTGCAAGTCTGAGCGCTGATTTTACTTACCTGGAAAGTGTCCAGACTATTTGCGGTAATATTCTTGTCTGACATTTCCCGATAACGAGAGTGATAGGCAAGCATAATGTGGCCGGGGGCTGACTCCAGTAATGAGAGTCGGTATCCGGGCCTGATCAACGACATGCTGGTGCTGTCCATGCAAACAACATCCTGAACCAAAACGCAGTCACTTGCCGGAATACACAACATCGCGACATGCGCGGTATGCTCAACGAGCTCCGCCAGGGGGGCTGCCAACTCGCTCTGATACAGCTGGATGGTCGGAGAAATCCCGCCTAAGGCATGCATACCATTATCGATATAGTACCGGGTTCCGCGTTTATTGATTAGAGATTGATTGAGCAATGTTTTCAGCAAGCGGAAAACCGAAGACCGAGGTAATTTTAGCGTCTCTTCCAGTTCTAATGACGACATGCCTCGCTCAGCGCGTGCTAATACACGATAAAGCTGAATAGCCTGATACACGCTGGGTATGATGTAGCGCTCCATATTTCACCTTTAAGATAGATGTACGGAAGAGACAAAATAATAACTTATAATTAACATTTAAACACTAAATGCCACCGGTGGCAACTCGTTAGTGTTTGAAAAGGATTCAGAGGTTGATGGAAAAGGGGTCAAGCAATTGAGATAACGTGATTCATCTGCTGCGTAATAAGCAGTCGATGCTGAAGGCCGTCGATATGCCTAAACAAAACATATCGACAGATCTTTTTAAACTAAACCGCGCCAGCGAATTGCCGGATAATGTCGGCAGACTGTTGCGGATGGGAAATAAATGGCGCATGGGATGCGTGGGGCAAAACCACTGTGTCGCTTTGCGGATGCAATTCACAAATACGATCTATTCCGCTGGTAGGCACCAAACTGTCCAGGCGACCGTAAATACGCAATGTTGGCTGGCGAATACGACCAATTTGATCTCGTAGATCTTCCGAAGACAGCAACCCTAATGCAGCTTTTAGCGCATCAAGATCGGGCGTTGGGTAAGCGGTAATACTCTTGCGAATCGCTTTCATATCTTTTCGCGCGGTATCGCTACCCATTGCCTGAATCGCTAAGAAGCGCTCAAGGGTTTTCTGATAATCCTTCGCAAGCTGCGTCTCAAACTGAGCGAGTAAATCTGCATCAATCCCCGGCCAGCATGGTCCGCTAACGAAACGCGGCGTTGACGCAATAGTAATAAGCCCACTGATTTTATCGGGGTTATCCAGCGCTAATTGCTGGGCAACCATTCCGCCCAAAGACCATCCAGCGACAATGCAGTTGTCTGGCAAATACGGCAACAACATGTTTGCGACAGACGCCACAGAGTAGGTTTGTTGAGGAACAAGGCTATTGTTTTCTCCGAACCCCGGTAAGTCGATAGTGGTTATACGAAATTCTTCTTCCAGCAGAGGAATAAAATGCTCGAAGACGCCGCTATTCATTCCCCAGCCGTGTAACAGAACCAGATCTTTTCCTGTACCCCGGGTACGGCTGACGAGATTTTCTGAAACGTTAGCATTTAACACTGATGACATCCTTTAAACTATGCCTGCAATTTTGCCGCTTGCACTACTGTCGGGCCGACAGGAGCTACGTGTTTTATGCGACTTCCCAATTTAGTATGTATGCTGTGCAATCAATACAGTGACACACCGGTATGTTCGTTCTGCAAATTTGATACCCGCTTTTTGTTACAGCTTAATTATAGGGGTAATTTACTGCGCTATCCGGCAATCAGCCAGCAATTTCGTCATACCGGTTACAGTTGTCTCAGAGCCTGCGGTGAGTACGTTTGGCCCTTCGATACACTGATTCATAATACCAAGTTCAAACGCTGTCTGATAAGCCCGTCTATTTTAGCAAACTGGTTTGTGGAGATGTGTTTGGATGACGATTCACTACTACCAGATTGCCTGTTACCTGTACCTATTCAGTTACGTCGGTTTATACGGCGCCAGTTTAATCAATCTACTGAAATAGCACGACAGATAGGCAGAGCCATTGATCGCCCGATAAACACTGACTGGGCAAGCCGTACTGGCGGTAAAACCCAATCGGGCTTGTCTCGAGCCGAGCGCTTACTGAATCTTCGGCAGGCATTTACCGTTCAGGTACCAGAAGACGTTCATCATGTTGCCATTATCGACGATGTAATGACCACCGGCACCACCGCCGACGTCCTCGCTCGCCAGCTTCGCGCCCAAAACCCCGACATTATCGTGGAAGTGTGGGCCATGGCCATCACCCTGAGAAAACCACTGACCCAGACCAGGTTGTGAGGCTTCGCTGGAGTCGAGCGTTTTCGCCAGCAGAGTGTGAACACTTTCGCCGGGGGAGGGGTTAGCATCGAGGACACGGCGTGAATCCTAGAACATTTTGCACACATCAGTAACAGAGCAGCTCCTTTTAACTTAAGCGCTGTGCAGAGACCTTTGCGATGGTCGGGTGAGCCCGCAGACAGAGGAAGGTGTTGGCAGCGAGGACCGTCCGCCGCAGGGATGCGGCGGCCGAGCCTTCAGGGATGAATTTACGGCGTGTCCTCGATGCCAATTCCTTCCTCAGGCAACAGGGCTCACATCCCTACCGCGTCAGGTGTGACGACTGATAGATGGCGTTACTCATCAGTTTGCCGGTGCCGTACCAGTAACCGCGGAAGAGGTTGTTGTCGACAAAGCCGATAACCACGCCCCGGCCTTTCGGCTGTGTGAGCACAGAGGCTGTATTTCCAATCATGTCTTCCAACTGTTTGGCGCTGTAACCTGCCAACAGCGGTGTTTCGGTGTAATGTCCCGGCAAGGTAAATGGGTCTTTATCCGCTTTTACGATCATGTTGGTGGTTTTAAACACCGGCAGCATATTATCGCTGTAACCAAAGAAGATGGGATGAGTAGGGTCAATCGTCGTTTCATACACCGCCCCTGCAATGATTTTGCTCGCACGCAGTGCAGCTTTGTCAGCATAGTGCAATTTATCGGTAGGAAAGGCGCCATCTACTTTGTCTCTCGACACAATCTCTGCGTTTAACCATCCTTTCTGTGCAAAGAAGCGCAGTGCCGTTTTCTGACCAATCAGTACACCGCCGTCTTTAACCCAATTACCAATAGCGTCTGTCACAGATTCACTAAGATCACCGTAACTGCCACTGACAAAGAAGATGTGAGAGTAGTTATCCAGGTTGGTATAGCTTAATCGCGATTGTTCAATAATGGTGGGAGACAAACCAACGCGGGTATCCAGATAATGCCAAATTTCACCGGCCTCAGATGAGTTGGTGCCTTCGCCGCCCACCAGCAATACCCGTGGCGCATCCACGCGAGACAAGGTACGCCCTCCGAGATCCGACCCTTTCGATGTCAGACCGCTTTTAATGCCGTAAACCGTCACACCAGAAAGTGCAGCACCACTTTTCAGCTGAGCGATAAGATCGTCAGGTTGTTTCAGCGCAGTAGGGACAACCATTGTGCCGGCGGCAAAGTCGTGGGAGCTCCCATCGCTTAACAGCGCAGTAAACGGCGCTTCGGTGCTTTTTACAATGGCACCCGCTTCCAATAGATGCTGCAACATGGCGGGTGAATAGTAGTCATTCCATTCGAAGGCATAAGCATAGGCGCTAGCAGGAATAGCTGCCTCAGATGCAGCGTTCAACTGTGATGCAGTTTTAACGCTACGCCCTTCACGCTTAGTCAGAATGCTGTAATCGAGGTCGAATGCCAGGGCAATATTCCAGTTAGACACATCGTAAAATGTGTTTTCTGCAAACGACTGTCGGGTAGAAAACAGGCTTTTGATCAAACGGTATTTGGGCTGGTTGTAACTCACCACAATACTGCCTGGGGGATAAGCCTGCTCACCGGCTTGCACTTCTTTTTGGCTGTAGCCATAAGCAATACCATGCTGCTCTAAAATCGACACCAATGCGTCTACACGCCCTTTATCATTTGGCGCAGCAATGATGGCACCGAAGTCATCGTCATCTTTTATGGCCCCAGCGGTCTCGTTAAAGAAGCTGTTTTCGTAATCCAGAATCGCCGGCTTGTTCGCCAGCGCGCCTCTCATGGTACTAAGGCTCGCCGTAACGTGATTCTGTATTGTCTGGGCAAAGGGTAATTCGCCATTAACGGTTTCTTGTACATGGCCGCGGCTGCTGGCTTGCTCAAACAGAATCCCTATGCTGCCCATGGAATCCGGATACGACGAGCCCTTTCCGTAATAGAAATCATCAAACCCTTCTTCAGAAAAATACAATTGACCCGCATCGTCGAAAGCCTCGGCATGGAAAGCCGCCAGCGCCTCTGTCAGACGCACGTTGCCATCGGGCGTGTTCGGATTTTTGCGTGAAGGCACACCAGGCTGGAAGAAGAATGTACTGTCAGGGCCCATTTCATGGTGATCGGTAAGAATATGCGGACGCCACTTTTGAAACTGTGCAATGCGAGCACGGGATTCAGGATGTGTTAGCAGTAACCAGTCCCGGTTTAAATCGAACCAGTAGTGATTTGGTCTGCCAGATGGCCAGCCTTCACGGTGTTCACGGTTATCCCCGTCGGCATTTAAATTTTTGCCCTTATGCATGTTTGCCCATTGAGCAAAGCGCGAAAGACCATCAGGATTGAAGGAGGGATCGAATAACACCACGTTACTGGCCAGTAACTCTGACACCATTTTATCGTTGGTGGCGGCAGCCAAATAATAGGCCACAACCAGCGCGGCATTACTGCCTGAGGGTTCGTTGCCGTGAATGCTGTAACCCATGTAAAGGAACAGAGGGGCATTTTTTGCGGTTTTTGCCCCATCATTCACCGACGCCAGATGCTGTTCACGCCATTGTGGCAATTTCCCTTTGTTTTCCGGGGCGGTGATGGTTAACAATAGCAGCGGGCGGTTTTCATGCGTTTTACCGGTCTCTTCCAATGATACCCGGTCTGACGATTCAGCCAGCGCTCGCATATAGGCAACCAGTTGATCGTGGCGAACATGCCAGGTACCCACTTCACTGCCTAAAAACGATTCAGGTGTGGGAACAACGGGGTCAAATTCAGTGCCTGCCGGCAAATAGGCCGTAGCGGGTTTACCACCGGTATCTTTAAAGTCCGGGGCTGCTGAAACCGAAAAACCGGTGACTAAAAGTAACGCCGAAATCCATTTACCCGTTCGTCTGAAATATGAAGTCATTTTGGGTTTTCCTGTTGTTTTTTGTACTTTTGACCACACCTGAATAAATGCCCGCAATACTTGACTGTTTTAGTCAGGTAAATTTGTTATTATATGCACATAACGATGCAACGTAGGACTTGTTAATGATTACTATATCAGAAGGCGCTCAGGCTCACTTCGCAAAACTGTTGGAAAAACAAGATGCTGGGACGAACATCAGAGTGTTCGTAGTTAACCCGGGAACCTCCACAGCAGAATGTGGCGTGTCTTACTGTCCTCCAAGTGCGGTTGAGCCTGGCGATATTACCTTGCCGTTCAATGGTTTTGATGCTGTTGTTGATGCCGAAAGCGCCCCTTTTCTGGAAGAAGCGGAAATTGATTATGTGACTGACCAAATGGGTTCTCAGCTCACATTAAAAGCGCCAAACGCGAAAGCGCGCAAGGTTGATTCAGACGCCCCGCTGGTAGACCGTGTTAGTTACGTTATTGAATCTGAAGTAAACCCGCAGCTTGCCAGCCACGGCGGTAAAGTTGTGCTACTTGAAATTACCGAAGACGGTCTCGCTATACTGCAATTTGGTGGTGGCTGTAACGGCTGTTCAATGGTTGACGTAACCTTAAAAGAAGGTATTGAAAAACAACTGCTGGACCAGTTCCCTGGCGAACTGACTGGCGTTCGTGATGCCACTGAGCACGAAGCTGGTGAGCACTCTTACTACTAAGTTCAGTAGCTCATTTGCGGTGGTTAGCGAATGAATTTATCAGACCGGTCCCTTACTGCTTTACATCGCAGTTGGGGCCGATTCAAATTTGGGCTGGTGCTGTTTATCATTGGTGCCACGCTGCTGATAACCGTCAGCCACTTTCACGCAGCCATCTACTACCTTTCTCTTATTATTCTTTTTGTAGGGTTTGTCATTGCCATGAGCGGCTATCTGACTATTCTGTGGCAACGGCTTAAAGGCATGAATCCAGCGAACAAACGCAAGGATTACGACCCGTTCAAGTAGGATAACCGCAGAGCAAGCGGAGAGCTCAGGTTTTCTCAGTCAATGCACCCTGCTTCGACAGTTTCCAAAACTCCCAGCCCAGTGTAACGCCCCGGGCAAGCAAAAATGCCAGCAGTGCATACCACAACGCCACATTGCCGTAATCTTTGAAATACCACCACACCGGAAAGAAAACCAGCAACGCACTGATTATCATGGTATTGCGCATTGCACCCGAGCGCGTCAGGCCCACAAACACCCCATCGAATAGGAAACACCAGTGCCCGGCAAGAGGCATCAACACCATAAGCGGTAAGTAAGACGCAGCCGTAATACGTAGCGCTTCAATATCGGTAAGCAGGCCGATGATGTCGCTTCCGGCCACAAAAAACATCAATGCATAAACCAGTGCAAACATTGACGACCAGAATAGGCCTCGATTCGTACAGGCTACCAGTTTACGCTGATCTTTTGCCCCCGCAGCCTCGCCTACTAAGGCTTCCACCGCGAACGCGACGCCGTCTAAACCCACAGCGATAAGCACAAAAAACTGCATTAGAATGGCGTTCACGGCGGCGGCCGTTTCACCAATACGCGCGCCTTGTATCGTCAGAAATGCCAGACAAGCCTGCAACGCCAGGTTGCGAAGTAGCATATTGCCATTCAATTTCAGCAGCACTTTACGGGCGGCGCTGTTAAACCAATCGAAGGCTGGCAAGTGACCTTTTGTGAGGCGCAATGCCACAACTACGCTCATCAGCATCATGGTGTATTCGGCGATAACACTCGCAAGGGCAACGCCCCTTACTGACATATCCAGCCCGTAAACGAACACGATATCCAGTGCGGCATTCAGCAGATTTCCGACAATTTGAATAACCAGTACCTGCCGGGTTTTCTGCTGACCCACCAGCCAGCCAATTAACGCCAGATTCAGCATTGCCGCAGGGGCACCCCATACCCGCACCGAAAAATACATTTCGGTAAAGCCAGCCACGTCTGGCTGTGATGACGCCAGCGCTTGACCAGCCCATAGCACGGGCTGTTGAAGCAGTATGATCCCTAGCCCTAAAATGAGAGCAACAGCGCTGGTTTGCCAAAGCACTTTGGCAGAACGCAACAGGGGCGCGTCTTGATCTCCTTTCGCCTGTGCACTCAGGCCAGTCGACGACATACGAAGAAACCCGCACACCCAGTAGATTTGCGTGAGGATCAATGTTCCAATAGACGCGCCTGCCAACATGGCTGATGAATCCATATGCCCCATTACGGCCGTATCAACCAGTCCGAGTAATGGCGTAGTGATATTGGCCAGAATCATTGGAAAAGCGAGCGCTAAAAGATTTTTATGGGCTTGCCAGCCCGTGGCTTGTGTCGTGGTCAAAAAAACAGTACAAACTTGAGGAATGTGCATGCAGCTTATCAGAAACTTGATGTCATCGGTGACAAAAGGCGCGTTAATCGCCGGTTTTGGATTATCGGCAATGATGGGCTCGGCTCATGCTGACGACAGCGCCGTGATCCTGCTTTACCATCATGTTTCAGACAGCACACCTGCCAGCACCAGTATTTCGCCAGAGCAATTCAAAACGCACATGACCTACCTGGCCGAAAACTTTCATGTGATGCCGCTGCCCGACGTGGTCGCTGCGCTACAACAAAAGAAATCATTGCCCCCAAAAACCGTTGCTATCACTTTCGATGATGGCTATCGCAACATTCTCGAGAACGGGCACCCTATATTGCAGTCTTTGTCACTCCCGTACACCGTATTCGTGAACCCTGACGAGATTGGCCGCTTGAGCAATCAGCTCACCTGGGACGATGTGAAAGCGATGCATGACGACGGTGTCGACTTTGCCAACCACACGCTTGACCACATTCACATGCTCAACAGACTCCCTGATGAAAGCAAAGCGGCCTGGCTTGAGCGAGTATGGGGTAATGTGGAAGAAGCTGAGCAAAAGCTTGAATCTCATATTGGCGAGTCGCTTAAATACCTGGCTTACCCCTTCGGTGAATACAACGAAGTGCTGGCAGAGAAACTGGCAAGTAATGGCTATGTGGGGTTCGGACAGCATTCTGGCGGTGTTAGCAGTTACAGCGATTTTACCGCACTACCCAGATTTCCTGCCGCGGGCCGATTCGCGAACATGGAGCCCATCAAAGTAAAAATGAACAGTTTGGGGATGCCGGTCACCGCCAGTGGCGTTGATGATCCTGAGCGCACAAATCCAATAATCGACGAAACCATTACGTTGAAAATAGACGGTAATGATGTGAGATTGAGTCAGGCAGCCTGTTACTTTCAAAACGAAAAACTACCGATTGAAGCGGGTCCCGGCACACTTTCCTACACGCTGGACACCGTGCTCCCCACCGGCCGTTCCCGCATAAATTGCACCGCGCCCTCTAATTCACAGAACCGCCGCTACTACTGGTTTTCCCAGCCGTTCTTCGTTTCACGCCAGGATGGTACGTATCCTGACTAATCAGGCTATTTAATTCAGCCGAGTGGGGCGACGCCTTTTGTCATTTGCATGAAAGGCGGAATTTCTTGCCGCGGCTTAAAGCCAATAGCTTGATAGAAATCGATGGCACGTTTGTTCCCAGTATGAACGTCTAAAACCACAGACAACTTACCCATTTCCCGTGCCATACGTTCTTTGAAACGCACTAAGCTGGTTGCAATGCCATTACGGCGAGCGCCGGCAGCAACAGCCAGGTGACCAATTGCCAATTCGAGCACCAGCGGAGGGTTCAATGCAATCGTGTACGTTTGACTCCGCATGACCACATCAATGGCTTCATCCAAACCATAAAAATCGGTAATCGATGTCAGCGTATCCCTGTCGAATTGCGCGGGAAGTTTGTCATGCCAGGATGAAATAATGCCGACAATTTGCTCGTCGATGCAGGCTACCCAGTGATTTGCGTAGCCATATTGGCCTGTACCACTGTTCCAGGCTGTAATGAGGAAATCGTAGGCGCGTTCACGCTCTCCGTTCCCGAAGATGTCGATAAGTAAATGCTCTCCGGCGTCTAACAATAAGGGAACGGCGAAGTCCATGTCCCCTGCCTCGGCCTGTCTCACTACTACTGTCATGCATACTATCGAGATGAAACAATCTTGGGCATGTCTGCAAGAATTTGCTCACTGTCACTGATTGCTAATTTTCCCGGCTCCATTGTTGGTTTAAATCGCCCGATGACTTCAGCATCAGGTCCGACAACTACCACAGAAGCACTATGATCAACCAAGTAGGCTTCTTTTTCGGTATCTTCAGACAATGCATACATCAATCCTAAGTTCCTGACAAGAGGAAAGATTTCAGCGTGTGGTCCGGTAGCAGCAAGAAAATCTTTATTAAAAAAACTTATATAACTATTAAGCCTTTGAATAGTATCCCTTTTTGGATCGACTGATAAAAAAAGTACTTGTATATTAGATTTTTCAAACCTAGACGAAAGTACAGGCCAGATTTTCTTCAACGAAGCCAGCGTTGTCGGACAGACATCCGGACAATAAGTGTAGCCCAGAAAAACCAAGGTCCATTTATTTTTGAGATTTTCGCGGGTAAAAGGGTCGCCATTAGCATCAGTAAGCGTGAATTCATCAATGGCTTTTGGTGCAGGGTAATACTGAAAATAATCCACCGTATTTTCATCAGCTTCAGGCGGGGCAATATAAATAGCACCATAAATGCCGGCAATCAGTGCAACAATGGCGACGATACCGGTAAGGGTTCTTTGCGTCATAACGTTATTGGCATGTAGTGGTCGAATAAAAGCACCACAAACAATAGCATGAGATGAACAATCGAATAACGGAATGTTTTGATTGCCGTATCTTCTTCGCAGGCGAATTTAAGCCGGTATGCCCAGGCACAGAAACCTGCGTTCAGAACCAATGAACCAATCAGATATATCATGTGAGACATACCCACCAGGTACGGCAACAGGCATACCAAGACTAGCAAAATGGTATATCCGAGCACCGATGTTTTGGTGAATTCTTCGCCATGCGTAACAGGTAGCATGGGAATGTTTGCCCGGGCATAATCTTTCTTGCGATGGATAGCTAACGCCCAGAAATGAGGCGGCGTCCAGGTAAACACAATCAGAACCAGCAGTAGCGCGTGGGCGTGCACCTCATTGGTTACGGCAGTCCAACCAAGCAGCGGCGGTGCAGCACCGGCCAGCCCGCCAATTACGATGTTCTGCGGTGTCGCACGCTTTAAAAACATGGTGTAAATCACCGCATAGCCTACCAGGCTGGCCAGAGTAAGCATGGCGGTAAGCATATTAACCCACGCAGATAAAATGACGAATCCAGCGGCACCTAGTATCGCAGCAAACCAAAGCGCACGGTCTATAGACACTTTGCCTTTCACCACAGGCCGGTTCACGGTACGCGCCATCATACCGTCGATACGGTGGTCGACAACATGATTTATCACCGCAGCAGATGAGGAAAGTAAGCCGATACCGGTCATTCCCGCCAATAAAACCTTCCATTGCACCCAGCCTTCAGTGGCAAGGCACATACCGACTAATGCTGTTAGCAGCAATAGCATCACCACCTTCGGCTTGGTGAGTTCGTAATAATCTCGCCAGTTCGCCTGCTGATAGTTAATTCCACGCCGGGTTGGTGCTGAAATGGATTTAGCCATGAATTTCTCCCTGCACTCTGGACACCTGATAGGTGATCCACACCATGACCAACAACAAGCAAGCCGCGACAATATTATGTGCCACCGCCACCAGTACCGGCAGACTCAGGAGAATGTTGCTCACCCCAAGCGTTACCTGAATCATTAATACACCCACCAGCACTAAACCGGCCGTTTTCACTGGTGTAGCAAACTCTTTGGTGTAAAGCCTGAAACCCAACCATAGCAAATAAAGGAATGTCACCACGGCCCCAGCCCGATGAACAATGTGCATGGTCATGCGCTCGCCGTAACCGTGGGCACCGTATTCGTAAGTTTCAGCATAAGGCACACTGAACGCACCGGAGAAGTCCAGTCGAACCGACCATCCATCTTCACATACCGGAAATTCCGTACAGGCTAACGCCGCGTAGTTGGCAGATGTCCAGCCTCCCAAACTAATTTGCATCAACAAAATAGCGGTTCCCAGCAGCGCAGCCTTCGTGAGCCGGTTGATCCGCCGAGGCTTGATGCGCGCGCCATCACGAAGCTTAAGATGGAGTAAAAACAAACACGCCAAAATGGTAAACCCGCCCAACAAGTGCCCCATCACCACAACAGGAAGTAAATTAAGGGTCACAGTAAGCATGCCCAGAATGGCCTGAAAAATAATCAGCCCAACCAGGAAAAATGGCAGACGTAGAGACTGCCCTTTGTGCCGGCGCCTGAACGCCATGGCCGCAATAGTGAAAATGCACATGCCCAGTGCACCCGCAAAATAACGGTGAATCATTTCATTCCAGGCTTTTGCCGCTTCTACCGGGCGGTCGGGAAAAGCCTCATTGGCTGCAGCCACATGGTGCTCTGCGGTTGGCACCGAGAGCAAGCCATAGCAACCCGGCCAGTCAGGGCATCCGAGCCCCGCATCGGTGAGACGGGTATACGCGCCAAGAATGATCACAAACACAGCTAAAAACAGACTAAACAGGACGAGCTTTCTCATTGCAACCTCCTACCCAATGCGTGATAGCTTCAGCAGCTTTTTTACATCAGCCAGAATGTCGCGGCTGCGCTGTATGGCTGTTTGCTTATCGCCCGATACCGGATAACGCAACATGGCATTATTGAGCGTATCGACCAGTAAAATAGTGGCTGAATCTTCTGCGGTTATCGCGCGATTGAGTGCGTTTTCTGAAACCTGCACCACATGCAAATTTTGCTCTTCGCCCAACTTATCGATCACCGTGGCATCACTGCTTTCACTCACCAGTACGGTAGCCTGAGCGCGCTCAGTTTCACGCCCCAGCGCCATCCACACTTGATGAATACTAAAAATGGCATTCTCGCAGGCCTGATCACAGTGAGCGGGTAGCGAGTAAACCAGCCGCCATTTGGGTTCCTCGCTGGCAAAAACGGTGGAGAGATCCCGTGTGGGCTGTAGCAACTCACCTTTATTGGTCGCTCCCTGGGTAAACCAACCATTATCCAGCGCTAATTTTGCAATCAACACCGGTAAGACAAAGGCGGCGGCAACGCCCAGTATGGTAACTTTGCTATTTTTAACCGACATAGCGCTATCCTTTTCTGTTCGAAATTAACGAAAAATAACTGACTGCAGCCGCGGCGACGGCCAAGCCAAACCACTGAATGGCATAGGCGAAATGTTTCTCGGGCGGCATCACCACCGGCTGCCAATCGCGAATAAATTCACTTTGCTCAGGCGCGGTAAGCTCCACTACATAAGGCAGCAACGACTTCCCGGTTAAGCGACGAATAAAGTCCAGATCCACAGCCTGAATCACTACCGGGAAGGATGCATCGAAAGGCAAGGTTTCACGAACAACGGGATTGTGCCCGGGTATAGAGATCCGCCCGTGAAAATGTTGATAGGTTTGCGCAAGGTCGACGTGGGGCAACTCACTGCGCAGGGCAGGTGCTGCTACCCAGCCAAAGTTAACGAGTACGGTACCGTCAGTACTTTGCACTGGTACCAGTACTTCGTAACCCACCTTGCCGTTTTGCACACGGTTATCTAAAAACAAGATCTGGTTACTTTCAGCCCGCCCATTGAAGCCAACCTGATAGTCTCGAATGTCTTCCTGCTGAGGTTTGAGTGCATCAAGAGAAATTGCTCCCTCGCCGCTTTTTTGCGCTATGCTAGCCAAACGTTGCTCTTTCTGATGCATCCGATCCAACTGCCAGAATCCGAGCAAAACCATACAGATAACCGCAGTCAGAACCACCGCTGCGGTAGGAAGGGAAGGGAACCGACGTGGTTGTTTCATGTTTGGCTCCTGCTGCTGATGGAGAAAAATATGATTATAAAAATCGTTCTGGTTTGCCTGCTGATCTACATGATCATCAACCTGTTTCTTGCCATGCGTGTGATGATGAAAGACAACCCTGACGGCGAACCAATGAGCAAGTACATCGGTCGCCGGGTAATGACTTCTGTCATTATCGTGCTACTCATTCTCGTGGCCCTTGCCACCGGCCTTATCACTCCCAATCCCACGCCTTACTGAACCGTGGCAAATTGCAGAGATGCGCGCCTTTCGGTTGAGAGGCACATTGCATTTTTAAACACGCGGTAAACCCATCCCTGGGCGCTCGACTGCCGCATCCCTGCGGCAGACGGTTTAAAAATGCATTGCGCCTCTCATCCCGGCGCGCACTAACAACCACCATCTATCATGCGCTAGTCCTCAGAAAGCCATCCGCCCAAACTCCTCTACAACACATACACAAACAGAAAGAGCATGACCCACACCACATCCACAAAGTGCCAGTACCAGCTACCGGCCTGGAAGGCGAAGTGATTTTGAGGGGTAAAATGCCCTTTCAGGATGCGGAAAAATAAGACAATTAAAATCAATGTGCCCAGCGTCACATGCATGCCGTGGAAGCCGGTAAGCAGGAAGAAGGTGTTGCCGTAAATACCGGATTGCAGTGTTAGCCCTAGCTCCTGATAGGCATGGATATACTCTTCTACCTGTAAACTCAGAAACGCTAAGCCCAGTAGAATGGTTACGCCCAGCATGATGGTGAGCTGCTTGCGCTTATTCTGTTCCAGGCCAACATGGGCAAAGTGCAGAGTCACCGACGATATCAGCAGAATAATGGTGTTAATGGTAGGCAAGCCAGCCGCACTCATTTGCTGCGTGGTAGTGCCACCAGGCGTTTGAATAAGCGGCCACATGGCCTCAAACGCAGGCCACAATACGTCGTTGGTCATGGCGTTATTCGATGCACCACCTAACCAGGGCACTGAAATTACCCGCGCGTAAAACAGAGCGCCGAAGAACGCCGCAAAGAACATCACTTCAGAAAAGATAAACCAGCTCATGCCTTGTCGGTACGAACGACCAAGCTGACTGCTATACAGCCCGCTCATCGATTCATCAATCTGGTTTTTAAACCAGCCAAACAGCATCACTAGCAGCGCAACGATACCTACCGCCAGGATCTTTCCACCGTGGCCCGACTCCCCATTTGTCGCTTCAATTACCGTATTACCGGCACCGACTGCAATCAGAAACAAGGCAACCGCACCGACAATGGGCCAGGGGCTCTGTGCGGGCACGTAATAACGTTCATATTGTTGTTGCATGATGGTTCTCCTTCCTCCCCGTCAGCGGCTGCCGCTCACAGGTTGTCGTAAATAAGGGTTGTCGCTTTCCATCAAATCAGTGGCCCGGGCGGTCACGTCATAAAGCGTGTATTGCAAAGTGAAATAGGTGATGTCTTCCGGCAGACTGGTATCCACATAAAATGACATGGGCATCCAGGCTTCCTGTCCCGCCTGTAGCGGCTGTTGGTTAAAGCAAAAACACTCGGTTTTATTCAGATACAGCGCCGCCTGACCAGGGCTGACAGAGGGAATAGCCTGAGCAATGATGTTGCTGCTGGCCGGGTTACGCACATAAAAGGCCACGGTGTTCACTTCGCCCGGATGCACCAGCACCTTCTGCGTTTCAGCCCTGAACTCCCAGGGCATACCACTGTTGGTTCGGGTGATGAATTCCACGGTGATTTCCCGGTTCTTATCTATCTCATCGACAGTGCGAACCGCGGCTTTGTTATCCGTTTTTCCATTAATGCCCGTGATATCGCAGAACACGTCGTAAAGTGGCACCAACGCAAACCCAAAGCCAAACATCCCCACAACCACGGTAATGAGTCGTAGTACCAGTCGGTTATTAGCGGATGTTGGCGAGGTCATACCGCACTCCTACTTCACTTTCGGAGGCGTTTCGAACGTATGGTAAGGGGCCGGGGATGGAATTTCCCATTCCAGTCCTTCAGCGCCCTCCCACACCTGTGACGTAACCGGTTCACCTTCCTTGCGACAGGCTTTGATCACTAGCACCAAGAAAATTAACTGTGACAAGCCGAATGCGAAACCACCGATACTGATCCACTGGTTGTAATCAGCGAATTGCAGCGAATAATCTGGAATACGGCGAGGCATCCCGGCCAGTCCCACAAAGTGCATAGGGAAGAACAGTACGTTCACTGAAATCAGCGAGCACCAGAAGTGCCACTTGGCCAATGTGATGTTAAACATCTTGCCAGTCCATTTCGGTAACCAGTAATACACCGCCGCCATGATTGAGAATACCGCCCCGGTCACCAGCACATAGTGGAAGTGTGCCACCACGAAATAGGTATCGTGATACTGGAAGTCCACCGGCGTAATCGCCAGCATCAGCCCAGACAGACCACCAATAGTAAACAGCACGATAAAGGCGAGGGCGAATAGCATGGGGATCTCGAACGTCATCGACCCACGCCACATGGTGGCCACCCAGTTAAATACCTTCACCCCCGTCGGTACTGAAATCAGCATGGTGGCGAACATGAAGAACATCTCAGCAAACACCGGCATACCGGTTGTGAACATGTGATGCGCCCAAACGATAAACGACAACAATGCGATGGACGCCGTGGCGTACACCATAGAGGCATAGCCAAACAGGCGTTTGCGAGCAAAGGTGGGTACAATCTGAGAAATGATGCCAAATGCCGGCAAGATCATGATGTACACCTCTGGGTGTCCAAAGAACCAGAAGATGTGCTGAAACATGACCGGATCACCACCACCGGCAGCATCAAAGAAGCTGGTACCGAAAAATTTGTCGGTAAGTACCATCGTTACCGCACCCGCCAGTACTGGCATTACCGCGATCAGCAGAAACGCCGTGATTAACCAGGTCCATACAAACAACGGCATTTTCATCCAGGTCATGCTTGGCGCACGCATGTTGAAAATGGTCACGATAACGTTGATGGCACCCATGATGGAGGAGATCCCCATAATGTGTACCGAGAACACAAATAATGCGGTGCTGTCGCTACTGTAAGTGGTAGACAGCGGCGCATAAAACGTCCATCCAAACGCCGGGCCACCACCTTCCATAAATAACGAGCCGAGCAGCATGGAAAACGCGAAGGGCAGAATCCAGAAACTCCAGTTGTTCATTCGCGGCAGCGCCATGTCTGGTGCACCAATCATCATTGGGATCAGCCAGTTAGCTAAACCAGTGAATGCAGGCATCACCGCACCAAATACCATAATGAGACCATGAACCGTGGTCATCTGATTAAAGAAATTAGGGTCGACAATTTGCAGGCCGGGCTGAAATAGCTCTGCCCGGATCACCATGGCCATGGCACCGCCCACCAAAAACATGATGAAAGCAAACCAAAGATACAGGGTGCCAATATCTTTGTGGTTAGTGGTCAGTACCCATCGCATCAAACCTGCAGGGGCGCCATGATGTTCATGATGATCGTGTTCGTGAGAAAGGTTATCGTGTGCCGCAGTATGCTCCGGCATCAAGGTTTCGGTTGCTTTAGTCATAGCAGGCTCCTAGTTACCGTTTGCCACAGCATTCACGTCTTTCGGTTGGATCACATCGCCAGTATTGTTGCCCCAGGCATTACGCTCATAGGTAACCACGGCTGCCACTTCCTTCAGCGATAGCATCTTGCCAAAGGCTTGCATGGCTGTGCCGCTCTTACCGTTAAGCACAATATCGATGTGAGCCTGCTTATCATTCAGTACCATTGGGCTGCCTTTCAGCGCAGGGAATACGCCCGGTAATCCCTGACCCGTAGGCATATGACAGGCAGCGCAGGTAGAGTTGTATACTTTCTCACCCACTGCCATCAGCTCTTCCTTGCTCATGCTCATTGCAAGCAAACGGGCCTCTTCCTCTTTGGCCTGCTTAACAATGGCCTCCTGTTCCGTCATCCAGGTTTTGTATTCATCCGGGGTTTTAGCAATAACGACAACCGGCATAAAGCCGTGGTCTTTACCGCACAACTCGGCGCACTGACCGCGATAAATGCCGGGTTCATTCACCTTTGTCCAAGCCTCGTTGATAAAGCCCGGATTAGCATCTTTCTTCACTGCGAAGTCCGGCACCCACCAGGAATGGATCACGTCGTCGGAAGTAATAAGAAAACGGACTTTCTGATTGGTGGGGATAACCAGCGGACGGTCAACTTCCAGTAAGTAGTTCTCGCCTTTGTTGAACTTGTTCTCAATTTGTTCACGCTGTGTAGCCATTACTGAATAAAAAGAAACGTCTGAGTCCATGTATTGGTAGTGCCATTTCCACTGCGAACCGGTGACTAATACTGTCATATCCGGCTTGCTGGTATCTTCCATGGCAATCAGGGTTTGGGCTGCCGGTACTGCCATAAAAATCAGGATCAAAAACGGGATCACCGTCCACGCGATTTCGACTTTCACGTTTTCATGGAAGTGCGCTGGCTTGGCGCCTTTAGATTTCCGGTGTTTGAGAATGGAGTAGAACATGGCTCCGAACACCACTACGGCGATGGCGACACATATCGAAAACATCAGCATGTGCAGGTCGTAAACCTGGCCACTGATATCCGTCACTCCTTGACGCAGATTTAGTTCGCCTGCGCGTTCTGACGTAGAATGAGTTTGAGCTAGTGCGCTGGTCGCGGTGACGACGCTCATTGCCCCCCAAACCATCAATGCGTTACTTACGAGTTTTTTCACTCAACACCTCCGTGATGGAGAATCTTGTGTAATACCCTGCTCACAGGATTCTGTCGTAAAGTTGCTCCGACTTGTTAATTATTATCTTATTTTGTTATTTTTCTGTTAACTACGGTATAAGAATTAAACAGTTTTTGCTCAATGTCTAGACTTTAGGTGAAAAATAAATGGCGGGTTTCATGGAAATGGTGAAATGAGGAGATGGTCATTATGGCAAGGTTTGCATTCATTCTGATTATTAGAATGTTTTGTTCAGATCTTAAATACATCTAATTTCTCAGGAAGCCGTATCATTAATCATCTGACAACATTCATTGTTTTGACACCCCAAGTTTAAAAAGGAAATTGGTAATGACTAAATTGATCCCAGCGGTACTGCTTTCAGGTTTGTTCAGCGTAAGTGCATTGGCAGCACCTGTGTCTTATAAAATCGACCCGACTCACACCAATGTGATTGCGTCGTGGAGCCACTTCGGTTTTTCTAACCCTACGGCAGCAATTAACGGTGCTGAAGGTACCATTGTTTATGACAAAGAGAGCCCAGAAGACAGCAAAGTGGACGTGTCTGTATCTATTGCGTCTATGGATACCTTTGTTGCGAAACTGACCGAAGAATTCATGGAAGAAAGCTGGTTCAACGAAGCTAAATTCCCTAAAGCAACATTCAAGAGCACTGACGTTGAAGTAACGGGTGACAAAACGATGGAAGTCACCGGCGATCTGACCATCAAAGGTGTCACGAAAGAAGTGACGCTAGACGTAACACTGAATGGCGCAGGCGTGCACCCAATGACACAGAAACAAGCTGTAGGCTTTGATGCAAAAACAACGATTAAGCGCTCTGATTTCGGTATCGACACGTATGTACCGAATGTGAGTGACGAAGTTACCCTGCGCATCACAGCTGAAGCACAAGCGGCTAAGTAATAGCGCAATTATCGATTACTGCATCACCGTCCAGATGCACAGCCCGCGAAAGCGGGCTTTTTATTTGCCAGACGAAAAACATCCTGTAGGGTAAAGGTTTAACCTCCAGACAGGATTGTCCTCTTGCTTCACAAATCACTTCTTTTTTCAGCGCTCTCCGTTGCGCTCTGTTTTAACGCGTTTGCCAAACCACTCCCGGAAAACGTCATCTCCGCTATGTTCAAAGAAGCGGTTAATCATGACACTGTGCCAGGGATAACCATGGCATTGGGTAATGAAAAAGGCATTATGATGGCCGAGGGGTTTGGCTATGCCGATGTAGAAAATCACGTCGCCATGACACCGCACCACAAGGTTCGCATCGGCAGTGTATCGAAACTCATCGCAACGGCAGCGATGATGCGGCTGTATGACGAAGGTAAAATTGATTTAGAAGCGCCTGTTACCGATTATGTGGCTGCGTGGCTAGAGGATAAGCCGGTTATTACGCTGCGTCAGTTAGCCTCCCACACAGCGGGCATTCGCCATTACAAAGAAGGCGCCAATGAATTTCTGCTAAATGAAACATTCCCTGATATAAACAGCGCCCTCGCCATGTTTAAGGATGATCCGCTGGAATTCTCACCAGGTACCGATTTCAGCTATTCCACTTTCGCCTGGACGTTAGTCAGTGCTGCAATGGAAGGCGCTGATGGCAACCGGGATTTTCGTCAGATTATCGAACAGGAAGTGTTTGCGCCTTTAGCGCTGAAAGAAACTGTGTTTGATGATCAGTTCACGATTATCGAAAACCGCGCCCGGCCTTATACAACCGAAGAAGGCATTTTGATTAACGCCCCGCAAACCGACCACAGTTACAAGTGGGCGGGTGGCGGCTTTATTGCCTCGCCATCCGATATTGTGCGCTTTGCAGTGGCTCACGTAGCCAGTGATTATTTGGCGTCAGAAACAACGAAATCCATGTTTACCCGGGCAACGTTAAATAACGGGGATGAAGTGGGCTACGGCATTGGCTGGAAAGTTGGCTTTGGCGACTATCGAGAGCGGGAAGCGTATAAAGACAACGTGGAAGCACTTAAGTTAATGGACGACATTCCCACCGCGGTGATGCATTCAGGCGGCAGCATGGGTGGTATCACTATGACCATTCTGTGTCGTGACCACAACACAGCAGTGACTGTGGTGAAGAATGTGAGTGGCGAAAAAAATGCTGATGTTTTTATGCTGGCACTAAAAACACTGCACTATGCTCACACCAGTTACTAAGTCAGGGCAAATCCTTCACTAGCACTTAGTGAAGGGCACCATATTGATAAAAGAAAAAAAGGCGATCCTCACTTCAGTGCATCGCCTTTCTTATTTTATTGAATCTATTTTGGAGCCCGGCGCCTACATCCAGTCGGCGTTTCTAATCACGCCAACGGCTAAACCTTCAATATTGAAAGGCTCTGAGGCTAAATCGACCTTAATCGTGTTGAATTCGTCGTTTTCAGCATGGAGCCATACTTCCCGGCCACGCTTTTCAAGACGTTTCACTGTTACATCTTCATCAACCCGTGCTACCACAACCTGCCCATTGTGAACATCTGTGGTACGGTGCACTGCGAGAAGATCGCCATCTAAAATACCGATATCTTTCATACTCATGCCGTTAACGCGCAGCAGAAAATCCGCTCGGGGGTGGAACAAGT
This sequence comes from Alteromonas confluentis, assembly GCF_001757105.1. GTDB lineage: Bacteria > Pseudomonadota > Gammaproteobacteria > Enterobacterales > Alteromonadaceae > Alteromonas > Alteromonas confluentis. The sequence goes on along the minus strand of NZ_MDHN01000013.1, from coordinate 135,366 downwards.
CAGGATCAACTTTGTAATGCATTTCCACATGTTCCTGGGCCAAAATTGGCTCACCGGCAGCAACCCGCCCAATTAACGGCAAACCGGCATCTTCCTCGTTTTCAGCTTCCAGAGGAATATTCAGTTTAATACCTCGAGAGGTCCCCGCCAGGATTTCGATTACCCCTTTTCGTGCCAGTGCTTTTAAGTGCTCTTCCGCAGCATTGGCCGATTTAAAACCCAGTTGCTTGGCGATTTCGGCACGCGTTGGGGGCATACCGGTTTCCAGCATGGTGGTTTTAATGAGTTCGAGAACTTCCGTTTGTCTTGGGGTAAGTGGACGCATAAACAGCCCTGTTTTTCTATACAGTTCCTGTGAGTATATACAGTTATGCAAGATTGACAAGTGATCAACGTTGATTGATTGCGGTTTTTTCCTCGGCTTTATTCTGCATTTCCTGCCGTCTGCAACGCAGACCATTCCAGTACCCCCGCTATCACCGCGAATGACAGTCCATCACTCACCCGTATCACCATGTGGAAAGCGCCAAACGTTAGCGTAGGATTCACCACACCCGTTTCCCGCAAGCCATATTCGATAGTGTCGGGTAGCGCCGACCATAGCAACACCATAAGTCCCCCGGCAAATATGCCACACGAGAAAAAAGCCTGACACAGAAAAGGTAGCGACCGGGGCTTCCAGCAACGCGATAACTTTGCCCGCAAAGGCAGCAAAAACCAAAATGGCAGAGGCGTTAAAGAAGATGCGGGCAGATGACAACTTAGTGCGCTCACGGCTATCGCTAGTTAGCGTACCAAGCAAGGCATTGTGGGGGATATCCATCAACGCATAGCCAATTCTGAACACGATCGCAGCCACCAGATAGAATAAAAACAGCGTGTCTTGCGCCAATTCGACGGGATAAAACAGCAGAGCAAAAGACAACACGGTAATGGGGGCGCTTAAGGCAATAACTTTCTGATAGCGCAGCCGATAGGTATCGAGCAAGACTGACAGCGAGATATCCAGAATACCGGACACAATCAGTGAAACCATTAAAATGAGGCCTGCAGCCGAAGACCCTAAAGAAATGCACAACCTGATCCGCGATCCACAGTATGCAAAAGAGCTACTGCCACTGCGTCAGGCACTGTATGCATCGCTGAATCCGGCCGATGGCAGCAAGCCGTCTGTGCCCTTCAACGCCCGTCTGGCAGAAGGCATGAATCTGCGTAAGAAGGACGGTCTGAAAGCCGCGCCGTTCCCGAACTGGTGGCTGGTAGAACCGAATCGTAAAGGCATGTACATGGGCCTGTTCCCGGATACCCCGATGAAGCTGGAAATGCAGCGCAAAGGTGAAATGTACTTCCCGTGGATGGAAGCAAACGGCAGTTCAGGTCACTAAGGAGGTGGGTAATGCGAATGTTTCGTTGGATGCTTTTCACTGTTGTTACTGGTTTTTCCCTGACCGCTTGGGGAAAGCAGCCTAACATCTTGCTCATTGTTGCCGAAGACCTGAGCCCCCGCGTCGGTGCTTTCGGTGATGCAGTGGCTGATACGCCCACTATTGATGCCCTTACTGAGCAAGGCATTCGCTTTACCAACGTTTATGCCGCTATCAAACTGCGTGAAGACCACACGGCGAGCATTAAACCAGTTGAAAACCAGTTGGATAAGTGTCAAAAAGGCTCGCGACTTTGTAAGTAAACCGGATCCTGACTTTTGTATTTACTGATTAAGGGCTGTCTGACAGCCCTGCTTTTTTTGCTCGTGATGCGCACTGCCGCCCATGCCGACGAAGGCTATGTGGGGGCTAGCGTGTGCGCCGGTTGTCATGCAGAGCAGACTGCTGACTGGCAACAATCTGATCACTATCACAGCATGCTGCCTGCGAATGAAAAGTCGGTACTCGGCGACTTTGATGAAGCCAGCTTCACGGCCGGTAAACGCACCTCACGCTTTTTCATCCGCGATGGTAAGTACCTGGTCGAAACCTTAGGGAGCAATGGCAAACCGCAAACCTTTGAAGTGGCTTACACTTTTGGCTACAACCCTCTGCAGCAATATCTCTTGCGTACCGATGGCGGCAGATTGCAGGCCTTCGACGTAGCCTGGGACAGCAGGCCGCTGGGCGAAGGTGGACAGCGCTGGTATCAGTTACAAGACAACAGCGTAACCGATCCGGAACATCCATTCTTCTGGACTGGCTACTATCAAAATTGGAACAGTCGCTGCGCCTCTTGCCACTCCACCAACCTGGAGAAGCATTACGATCCAGTCAGCAATGCTTTCAATACCACGTATTCCGACGTCAACGTGGCATGTGAAAGCTGTCATGGCCCTGGCCTGGAGCACGTAGAGCTGGCTAAAACCAGTAAGCTTTCAGCAGACAAGACCGGCTTGAAATCTTTAGGGAACGCCATTGCGTTTCATTTTTCCGGCAATGATCCTATTGCCCGCCCGCAGTCCTCTCCCGCTTCACCTCTGGCACTGGCTACCGACACGTGTGGCGGATGTCACAGCCGCCGGGCTGAACTGGGAGAACCCGATTTAACCCAACCGTTTCATCAGCAATTTCAACTCGATGGTGTAAACGAGCCACTGTACTTCAGCGACGGACAAATTCGTGATGAGGTGTTCGTACTGGGCTCATTCCTGCAAAGCAAAATGGCGCAGGCCGGGGTTACCTGTACCAATTGTCATGATCCACACTCAGGTAAAACAAAGCTTCCCGGCGAACAGATATGTGCCACCTGCCACCGAGCGGATGTGTTTGCCGCACCAGAGCATACCAATGGACATACAGATGCAAACTGCCTCGACTGCCATATGCCTGCCCGCACCTATATGGGCGTGGACAACCGCCGAGATCACCGTTTTCATCGCCCGTCAGCACTGAACGCAAACAGTATGAGTCCTTGCCAGAGTTGTCATGAAGACAAATCTGAAAGCTGGCTCAAAGACGCCATCATGCACTGGCCAAAGCGGGAAGGTGCATCTGCCGACACATTTGGGCAATGGGCGGCATTCAATCAGGCGATGTTAACCTGGAATGCCGACGCGATCGCAGATTCAAGCCGCTTCCTTGCAGATGGAACGGTAAATCTGCCGGATCTGCTGGCTGTTGCACTCACTGAAAAATTGGTGACACAGTCACCCGCAGAGGCAGCTGAATTGATTTGGCGTGATACTCAGTCAGATTCAGCCATTCGTCGTCGTGGCGCCGCCCGTGCAGCGCGCGCTTTACCGCCACAACAGCAAGCTAAAATAGCCAAGCACCTCATGAATGACGAGGCTGCCTCCGTTCGTAGTGAAGTTGCGGCGGCGCTGTTAAACGCACCGGTAGACCATATTTTACCGGAAACGACCATCGCGCCATTATTTGACGAATACGCAAAATGGTTGCAACAATCGGCAGACCATCCCGGCTCAAATGTAGGACTCGCTCAACTTGCCCGACGTCGAAATGACATTGTGGCTGCGAAGCAATTTTATGAGCGTGCACTGACCATCGACCCGGCTTTCTTGTCAGCACGCATGGCATTTGCCGATTTTCTCAAGGAAATGGGGAATGCTCGGGGAGAGAAACGCGAGTTGAAAGCCGCACTTGCCACTGCGCCAGATTCAGGTGCCGTGCAATTTGCCTACGGACTCATGCTAGTGCGTGAAAAGCAATACGACGAAGCCGCAGTGCACCTTGAGCTGGCCTATCAGGCCGATGATGCGATTCCCCGATTTGCGTTTGTGTATGGGGTGTCACTCTGGCAATTACAGCGTCAGAATGAAGCTGTTGAGGTATTGGCAAATGCCGCAGCGCGCTGGCCTGCCGATTATGATTTACTGTCTACCTGGGCAAAATACGCTTATATGAGTAAGAATACTGCCATGCTGAAAAAGGCTGCCGTCGCGCTGGGTAAGGCTTACCCCAATGACAGCCTTTATCAGCAGCTAAAGCCGCTTATTCAGCCTTAGGCGCTTCAATATGATGGGCCGTTACACCAGCGGGATATAGCAAGTTTCGACGGAACGTGGTGGTTACCTTCACGTCTTCGAATCCGGCGCTGGCTAACACCTGCTTCAATTCCCGATTTGAATAACAGCGCATGCTCGACACAATGCCATCCCACAGCAGCATCAGCGGCACAATGGGAATGAGGTAAGTAAATATGGCCGTTACTAACAACAGGCGACGTTCGGTAATAAACGGCAGCATGATCATCGCCACTAGCGGCCCCAGCAGCATAGACACATAAGCCATAAATGAATTATCGCAGTACTCCAACACCAGCACATCGTCGCCGTGAGGGAGATTCAGTTTAAAAATCTGACTCACTTGTTCGTGGTCGAAATGGTGAAAGGAATTAATAAATATTTTCGGGCAGCGAAAATCCGGATTGTCTTTAAGCACATCAATGGGTTGCTCAAGATAATGAATGCGATCATCGCCTAAGCTATTAATGCGTTTGCGGAATTCCGGGTTTTTGTCGATCATGAAGTCAGAAAGATTAAAACGGATGTCCTTTTTGCCCATCTCGCGGATCAGAAGTTCGTTAACGAAACCACTTCCAGCGCACGGATCGAGCACGGTACCACCGGCTTTATCAATAAAAGCATTCAGTTCTGGCAGCCACATTTTGTGATAGCCAAATACCTTGTACAGTGCGCCCATGAAGCGGCGCAGAAACGCGTGATAAAATTCTGGCACCCAGAACAAGTCACCAAATTCGAATAATTTTATTTTCATTGTATCCCCGCGCCTGTCCTATTGTTGTCGGGTTAACGGTCAGACTGACTATCAACGCCACAGGGTAGATATTGTAAGTATGGCTCATTAATGTGAAAGTTCCTGCTTAGTCTTCACAGTGAACTTTTCATCCGGCTTTGCCGTTTATCATTTTATGAACTATTCCATTAAAGCCCTTATTGGTGCCTACATCGCCGTGCTCATTGCTTTCGCTTGCCTCGATGGTGTGTGGCTGGGCGTTATTGCTATGCCTCTTTATCAGTCGGCCTTCGACACGCTATTGCGCGAACAGTTCATCACGTGGCCATGGCTTGCATTCTATCTACTTTATTGCGCCGCTGTGGTGTATTTAACAATACGTCCTTATGCTGCACAAAACCTGTTATCACAATCACTTGCTGGCTTTGCACTCGGGGCAGCGGCTTATGGCACCTATAATCTGACCTGCTACTCCATTATTGACGACTGGCCACTCACCATGACCTTCGTCGACTGGATTTGGGGCACCACAGCAACGGGCATCATCGCCACGTGTGGAGGCTGGATGGCGAGGAAAATTCAGCATAAAATCAGCGCGCCAGAGGTGACGTAGCGTAAAAGAATCCCTATGATGGAATTCCCATCTGATGTCATCTGGTTTGCAGTGAAGTTGTGGTAGACTGCGCCCGTTTTCTTAATACAGGATCCCAATTTCATGTCGTGGATGCGCAGAACGCTTTTATCGGTGTTTCATTATCCCGTTAAACTGTTGGTCAAAGACCACAACATTCCGGCCAATGTCGAGTCTGAACTCGGTATTGATAGATCCAAGCCAATCATTTATTTATTGCCAACAAATTCGGTTACCGATCAGTTGGCGTTAAAAATGTCTACGCAACGGTTAGGCTTACCCAGCCCTACCGAACAAATTGAGCTTGCAGGGAAATCGTATCCGGGTAGCGTGTTTCTGCGCAAAACCGAACCGCTTATTGGCCGCAGTAGCCACACAGATGTAGAAACTATCTTCTCCAACTTGTTCCATTTGCACCGCGATCACGACGATGTTGATGTGCAGGTTGTGCCAGTATTTGTGTCCTGGGGCCGTGCGCCAGGCAAAGGCAAACCGGGCTTAGGCGACCTCATCGCACACCACGCTTCACCCAGTTGGCTGCGTAAATTCTTTATCGTGATATTTTTAGGCCGCGATAACTTTATCAATTTCAGCAAAGCAGTATCTGCACGTGAAATGTCAGAACAGCACGGTACCGACGATTCTATCGCTCACAAACTTGTTCGGGTAGCAAGTACTCACTTTCATCGAAAGCGCCAGTCTATGACGGGTCCAACGCTATTGGAGCGACAGGAACTGTACAACGCCATTCTTGGCTCAGAGTCTGTGAAGCGGGCCATGGGCGAAGAAAAAGGCGGCAAAAAAGCAAAGAAGAAGAAAGATCCGCGGATTACGGCGAAAGAATATGTCGACGAGATTGCCGCCGACTACCGGGAAGGCTTGATCCGCTTTGGCGATCGTATTCTCACCCGCATCTGGAACAAAATTTACAACGGTATCAGTGTTGGTCACAGTGAGCGTATTCGCGAACTGGCAGCCAATGGTCATGAAATTATTTACGTGCCTTGTCACCGCAGCCATATGGATTACATGCTGCTTACCTATGTGATTTATCACGAAGGCATGGTGACACCCCATATCGCTGCGGGTATTAATCTGAACTTCTGGCCCGCCGGACCAATTTTTCGTCGAAGCGGTGCGTTCTTCCTGCGTCGAAGTTTCGCCGGAAACAAACTATACACTGCCGTTTTCCGTGAATACCTGGAGTTGCTGTTTAACAAAGGCTATTCGGTAAAATACTACCCGGAGGGCGGGCGTAGCCGTACAGGCCGTTTGATCCCACCTAAAACGGGCATGCTCGCCATGACCATGCAGGCCATTCTGAAAGGTGTTCAGCGCCCGGTAAGCATCGTGCCTGTGTATATTGGCTATGAAAACGTGATGGAAGTGAAAAGCTACCTGAGCGAATTGAAAGGCAGTAGCAAGAAGAAAGAATCTAACCTGCAGGTTTTTTCTGCTATCCGCAAGCTTAAAAACTACGGCCATGGCTATGTAAATTTTGGCGAGCCCATTCACCTGAATCAGTTCCTTGAACAAGGCGTACCTGACTGGCGTCAAACATTGCCTGCGGATCCCGAGAAAAAGCCGGGCTGGCTCACCCCGCTGGTTAATGATTTAGCCCATGAAGTCATGCTGCGCATTAATAGCAATGCAGCAATCAATGGTATGGCATTGATTTCATTGTGCCTGTTATCTTCCAAGACGCGTACTATGTCTGAAAAAGAACTGGTTCGTGCCATGGATAGCTATCTGTCGCTGCTGCGTAGCGCCCCCTTTAGCGACGATGCCACCATTCCAGATATTAGTGCCCGTAAGATGCTGGAAGAAACGTTGGCACTCAAGCGGTTTGATATCAGTCAGGACGGCTTCGGTACGATGATCGCGCCGCAGGAAGACTCTGCAGTCTTTCTCACGTATTACCGCAACAACATACTGCATTTATTTGCCCTGCCCGGCATTATCATGTCCTCGGTTTTTGCCCGCCCAGGCATACATCGTCATGAAATTCTGCGCTTAATGGCGGCACTGTATCCGCTACTTCAGCGAGAGCTTTTCATCTATATGACACAGGATGAAGCGCTGGCATACACCGATAAGTTAATCACTGCGTTTATCGAACAAGGTATGGTTATCGAGATGGAGCAAGGGCTGCTGCATCCACCTACTTCTTCCGATCGCGCGTTCCATCCAGCCTGGTTGCTAAGTCGTTGCATGCAGGAAACTTTCCAGCGTTATGCTGTGGTACTGACGATCATCGAGCGCGAACGGGTAATTAGTCGCAATAGTCTGGAACGTTGTAGCAGGCAGGTTGCAGAGCGTCTGTCGACGCTTTACGGTATGAATTCGCCTGAGTTTTACGATAAGAACGTGCTTTCTTCTTTCATTTCCGCGTTGCGGGAAAACCATTGGCTCGACTCCTCTGAAGATGGAAGTTTGAAATACTCAGAAGAAAGTGACGCGCTTAGACAGGACGTATTGACACTGGTGTGGCCGGAAATCACCCAGCATCTACAAAGCGTCGAAATTCAAAACCAATAATTATAATAAACGACAGAAAAACAGGAACGTTATGTACGTCAGGACAATCCGATTACTTACCTTGCTGGTAGGCTTAGTGTTAATTGCTGCCTGTTCATCAATTCCAGACATTAGCAAATTTCAAAAGGGGAATACCTTTAAGCTGGAAACGCCGCGATTGGGGGCCAAATCCGCCACCGATGATAAACGGATATTCGTTTTCGGTGGCAGCTACAAGGCAGGGTTTCTGGGTGATGTTGAAATTATTGATCCCACCACTAAAAATATCCAAGTACTGAAAAATCATATTATTCCTCGCCGCTATTTTTCTGCCGTTTATGATGGTAGTGAAAACGTCTATCTCATTGGTGGCATTGCGCAAGATGGCAAAAAAGTGCGCTACGAAAGCAAGGTCGAGATTTTTAATACCGTTACCCGCAAGGTCGTCGAAGCAGCCCCGCTACCTTACCCAACGCGGATGAATTCAGCAGTCTATCTGAACAAGAAAATATATGTTCTGGGTGGCTCACACCTTGACTGGGATACCCGTAAACACAAAACCACTGCAATAATGGCGATTTTCGACACCCAAACGGGCGTTTGGTCACTGGGGCCACCCATGCCTACCGAAAAGGAAACCGCCACAGTAACGTATGATGGAAAAATTTACGCCATTGGTGGTTATGCAAGCGGTGAGTCGCAAGATGTTTTTGAACAATTCGACCCTGCTACGGGTAAATGGCAGTCGATGCCGCCGCTACCCGAAAAGATCAGTGCACATAGCGCTACCGTTTGGCGTGATTACCTGATCGTTTTCGGTAACTATGACGATTTGAACGCAGTATGGACCTACGATTTCAAAGCCAAGCAGTGGCATAATAGTAAACTTGAAATTACCGGCGTGCGACACAGTAGCGCAGTCACCTTTAACGACTCAGTCTATCTGATCGGTGGAACCCAAGGCACATCAGGCCCGGTCCTGGATGCCATTCAAGTGTTTGATGCTAAGCAACTGCGTAAAGCAGTGGGGAAATAAGTGTTTATAGGCATTGATGGCGGTGGCACATCTTGCAAGGCAATATTGCAAAATGAAAATGGGCATACAATAAGCCAAGGAATAGGTGGTCCAGCGAATCCGGTTAATGGCGTAAGCCAGTCTCAGAATTCAATCCTTGAAGCATGCTTTCAGGCGCTGGATAACGCCGGTCTCAGCAGAGAATGCGTGGGCGAAATTACTGTTGGCGCAGGCCTCGCCGGCCTGCATCTTGGTGCTATGCAGCAAGTTATGATGAATTGGGCCCACCCATTTAAATCTCTGGCACTCACCACCGACCTTCATGCCGCAGTGCTTGGCGCACATCTTGGCCACGATGGTGGCGTACTCATACTCGGAACCGGGTTTAGTGCCCTTGCCGTTTGTGGTCAGCAGCGACTCGCTATTGGTGGCATGGGATTTCCGATTAATGCAAATGGCAGTGGTTCGTGGCTTGGACTAGAAGCAGTAAAAGCTGTGCTTCTGGCAGAAGATCAGTTAGCGCCCCAAACAATACTTCAGTACCTGCTACTTGCGGGTGAAAACAAAACCGTACTTGCACAACATACCGTGAACGCTAACGCCACCACGTTTGGCCAGTACGCACCAGCCGTATTCGAGGCAGCCTCGCAAAACGACGAAGTTGCACAAAACCTGTTACGCCAGGCAACCCAGTTTGCAGAATCCGTGATCGAAAAGCTCACTGACTTTGGCGCTCCCAGAGTAACGTTAATTGGCAGCGTTGCTAACGCATTGTTGCCACTTATGTCGGCTGAAACCCAATCAACAATACACGCGGCAAAGGCCTCTCCACAGGAAGGCGCAATTATGTTTGCGAGGCAAGCCGCTCAACAATAATAAATACCAAAACAACAAGGAAAGACAATGACTTCACGACGCCGCTTTCTACAGCTTTCAACATTAACAGGGGCGGTAGGCCTGGCAACCAGTGCTTTCGCAAAAAAGCCGCCGGTTCAAAGAAAACCCATTGTAATTTCCACATGGGAGCATGGCATCCCCGCCAATGCGGCTGCCTGGCAAGTACTCGCAGAGGGTGGTCGTGCGATTGACGCCGTTGAACAAGGCGTAAGAGTGCCGGAAGCGGATCCGGAAGTCAGAACGGTTGGTTTTGGGGGTTATCCTGATCGTGATGGCAACGTGACGCTCGATGCCTGCATCATGGATGAAAACATGAATTGTGGCGCTGTGGCTTTCCTGCAAAACATCAAACACCCTATTTCTGTCGCACGTCTGGTGATGGATAAAACGCCTCACGTGATGCTGGTGGGTGAAGGCGCAAAGAAATTCGCCCTGGAGCAGGGATTTGTTGAAGAAAACCTGCTTACCGACGCATCAAAAGCAGACTGGCAACAGTGGTTAAAAACCCAAGAAATTAAACAGATCAACATCGAAAATCATGACACCATCGGCATGCTTGCACTGGACAATCAGGGCAATCTTTCTGGTGCTTGTACCACGTCTGGTGCGGCTTACAAAATGCAGGGGCGAGTAGGCGACTCTCCGATAATTGGTTCTGGACTTTATGTCGACAACGAAGTGGGTGCAGCAACCGCAACCGGCATGGGCGAACTGGTCATTAAAACCGTAGGTTGTCACCTTGTGGTTGAACTCATGCGTCAGGGCGCATCACCGGCTGAAGCCTGTGAGGAAGCCGTTCAGCGCATCGCGCGCAAGTTAGGCGATTTCAAAGCTTTTCAGGTTGGCTTCCTTGCGCTGAATAAAAATGGCGAATACGGTGCTCACTGCATTCAGCCAGGGTTTAACTATGCGGTGCAAGACAAGTCAGGCACACAGTTAATCGATGGCAAAAGTTTGCTTTAAGGACAAGCCTGTTGCAGCAATCTATTTGCCATCATCAAAACGTGAATTGAAGGTATCACAATGACAGAAATTGAACTGTGCGCCGACGCCGATTCACCTTTCCTGGTAGCAAACCTAAAGCTTGCCACTGCACTTGGCGTTCATCGCGTTGAGCTTTGCGCTGATATGGACCGTCAGGGGTTAACGCCGTCGTTGGCAACGATTAACGCTGCCAGAGATGCCTTTCCCCATGGCGAACTGTTGGTGATGGTTCGCCCTCATGACCGGGGATTCAGTTACACCGCTGAGGAACTGGCTGAAATGGTATCGGCCATTTCAATGGCAGCAGGCTGTGGTGCCGATGGAGTGGTATTTGGTGTGCTTGATAATACTGGCGCAGTGGATATGCAGGCGAATCGTACACTTATTGATGCCGCTCGTTCGCTGAACCTGAAAACCACATTCCATCGCGCTTTCGACGCCACTTCCTTTCCTTCAGAAGCGCTGTCGCAGGTGCTTACACTTGGTATTGATAGAGTGCTGTCGTCAGGGACAGACTGGGATTCAGGCAAAGGGGCCGTGGACGGTATCGAACGACTCCAACATTTTTTACAACACGCTGAAAATCAGGTTGAGCTGGTAATAGGTGGCGGTGTCACACCGAACAATGCACCAACATTAATAAATGCATTAACGGCAAAAATGCAGGAGAGCCAGATTGGCCGTAAGGCGCCCTTTTCCTTACATTGCTTTTCTTCGCTGCTGTCGAATGGGCAACTGGATGCTGAAAAGGTGTCTTGTTTGATGCAGGGCTGTCGAACCGTATAAATCGAGCAGTATAAACAATTGAGCCTGCCGACCGGCAGGCTCTGAATAGCGCTAAGACAAGAAAAACTTGTAAGCGGGATCTTCCGTTACTTCTTTAAACTCGTAGTCGAGCTGGTCCACATGGGCATCGAACTCGGCACGGCTTTCAGGTGGGATTTCAAACCCGGCCAGTACCAATCCTTCCGCCGCACCGTGATTACGATAGTGGAACAGGGTGATGTTCCAGCGCTCGCCCAGGGTCGCCAGGAATTTCAGCAGCGCACCAGGGTGCTCCGGAAATTCAAAGGTGAAAACCGCTTCGTTCAGCAGTGTAGGCGGACGCCCACCTACCATATGACGCACGTGCAGCTTCGCCAGCTCGTTACCGCTCATGTCGAAACAGTCGTAGCCCTGCGCCGTCAGTGACGTATTCAGATCCGCAAACTCTTTCATACCGCCTTTGAGGTTCACGCCCACAAAGATATGCGCGTCTTTCTCATTAGCGAAACGGTAGTTGAATTCGGTAATTGCCTTGCCGCCCAAGGTTTCGCAAAACTGCTTGAACGCGCCGCGACGCTCAGGGATTTTCACCGCAAACACCGCTTCTTTCTGCTCACCCAGCTCACAACGCTCAGACACATAACGCAGTGTATGGAAATTGATGTTCGCACCGCACAGAATGCCGCCCAGCTTCTTGCCTCGAATATCGTGCTCGGCCACATACTTCTTAATGGCCGCGATGGACATGGCGCCGGCAGGCTCTGCAATCACGCGGGTGTCATCGAAGATATCTTTGATGGCCGCACAGATTTCATCGTTACTCACGGTGATCACGCCATCAAGCAGCCGCTCACACAAACGGAAGGTTTCCGTGCCCATGGTTTTCACCGCCACACCGTCAGCAAAAATGCCAACCGACGGCAGGGTAACGATTTCACCGGCTTCCATGGCTGCTTTAAAGCAGGCAGATTCTTCTGACTCCACGCCAATGATTTTGATATCCGGTTTCAATTGCTTAAGATATACCGCGATTCCGGCCGCCAGACCGCCGCCACCGATAGCCACAAACAGGATATCCAGATTCGGATTTTGCTCCAGCAATTCACGGGCAACCGTACCCTGACCCGCAATCACATCCGGATCGTCAAACGGCGGAATAAACGTGTAGCCGTGGGTTTTCGCCAGTTCTTGGGCATGCTTGCTGGCAGAATCGAAGTTGGTACCATGCAACACGATATTGGCGTAGTTGCCACCGAAACGACGCACCGCATCCACTTTAATATCCGGTGTGGTTTCAGGCATCACGATAGTGGCATGAACACCTTTTTTCTTCGCGCCATAAGCCAAACCCTGCGCATGGTTACCGGCTGAGGCCGCAATAACCCCCGCACTCAATTGTTCCTGGCTCAGTGCGCTAAGGCGCGTATATGCACCGCGCAACTTGAATGACTTCACCGGCTGCTGATCTTCACGCTTCAGGTAAACCTCGTTACCAATCAGCTGAGACAGACGAGACATGGCCGACAACTCACTGTTGACGGCAACTTCATAAACCGGCGCGAGTAAAACCTTCTTCAGGTATTCGTGGTCGGTAACACTCATATATCTTCCAATTTAGACGCATCACGCACCGCGCCTTTGTCAGCACTGGTTGCCAGCATCGCAAAGTTTTTCAGGGACAGAGACACTTTGCGCTCACGATTTTTCGGTTTCCACGGCTTGTCGCTGGCTTCCATTGCTGCACGACGGTGAGCCATCTCTTCGTCAGAAATTGCAATATTGATAGTACGATTAGGAATGTCGATCTCAATCTTATCGCCGTCTTCCACCAGACCAATGCCGCCGCCGCTGGCCGCTTCAGGCGAGCAGTGACCAATAGACAGACCGCTGGTACCACCGGAGAAACGACCGTCGGTGATAAGCGCACAGGCTTTACCCAAACCTTTGGATTTCAGATAAGACGTTGGATACAGCATTTCCTGCATACCCGGGCCGCCTTTCGGGCCTTCGTAACGAATGATAACCACGTCGCCGGCTTTTACTTCGTCACCCAGAATGCCTGCCACCGCATCGTCCTGGCTTTCGTAAATTTTCGCAGAACCGGTAAATTTGAGGATAGATTCGTCTACGCCTGCGGTTTTAACGATACAGCCATCAACCGCCAGGTTTCCGTACAGTACTGCCAGACCACCGTCTTTACTGTAAGCGTGCTCTAAATCGCGAATACAACCTTCGCTACGGTCAGCATCGGCTTCATCCCAACGACAATCCTGACTGAATGCCTGGGTAGTGCGGATACCCGCAGGGCCTGCACGGAAGAAAGTATCTGCGTCTTTGTTTTCAGGATTAGTAATGTCCCAGTCGCTGATCACGTCTGGCAGTGTTTTGCCCAGAACGTGATGTACATCTTGGTTCAGCAGACCGGCTTTGTTCAGTTCGCCGAGAATACCGAGTACGCCACCGGCACGGTGAACGTCTTCCATGTGATATTTTGGTGTGGACGGTGCCACTTTACACAGGTGCGGTACCTTGCGTGACAATCGGTCAATATCAGCCATGGTGAAAGGCACTTCACCTTCCATCGCTGCCGCCAGTAGGTGCAGAATGGTATTGGTAGAACCACCCATGGCGATATCCAGACTCATGGCATTTTCAAACGCTTTGAACGAGGCAATGTTGCGTGGCAAGGCAGTTTCGTCATCATTTTTGTAATAACGCTCACACAGCTCAACCACCAGTTTACCCGCTTGTTTGAACAGCTTTTCACGGTCGGCGTGGGTGGCCAGCATAGAACCGTTACCCGGCAGAGACAGACCCAGCGCTTCAGTCAGGCAGTTCATTGAGTTAGCGGTAAACATACCCGAGCACGAACCACAGGTCGGGCAGGCAGAACGTTCAATATTGTCTGTATCTTCGTCGCTTACGCGGTCATCTGCAGCAGCAACCATGGCATCAACCAAATCGAGCTTGATCAGCTGATCAGACAGTTTGGTTTTACCCGCTTCCATCGGACCACCGGAAACAAACACCACTGGAATGTTCAGGCGCATGGAAGCCATCAACATTCCCGGCGTGATTTTGTCGCAGTTAGAGATACATACGATGGCGTCAGCACAATGGGCGTTTACCATGTATTCCACGGAATCAGCGATGATTTCTCGTGAAGGCAGGCTGTACAACATACCGCTGTGGCCCATTGCGATACCATCATCTACCGCAATGGTGTTGAATTCTTTCGCGACACCGCCCGCTTCTTCGACGCTGCGCGCCACAAGCTGACCGAGATCTTTTAAGTGCACGTGACCCGGCACGAACTGCGTGAAGGAGTTGGCAATCGCAATAATCGGCTTGCCGAAATCGGTATCTTTCATACCAGTTGCACGCCACAGCGCGCGTGCGCCGGCCATATTTCTTCCCTGGGTGGAGGTTGCAGAACGTAACTTGGGCATAATGCTTTCCCGTTTTGGTCTTAAAAAAATGGTTTAAATGCGAATTGATTTGTCGTTGGTGCTGACTTGCACGCAGAACGACACGCTCATCTAGGTTCGCCTGTTGGCCGACATAGAAAAGGATAGTCCGTTAGCGCGGACTTTTTATGACTGGGTTATAGAATTGTTCAGAATTTCTATCGGAGCATTAAAAAATGCGCCGTAGCAGGTGGCTGGCTGACCACACATTGCTTGAGGGCGAAGAAATAGCATGAAACCCGCGCCAGAATCAAGTATTTTGCGCCCTGACGCCCAAATTAAGCCTGAAATGAGGGTGTACATAAAACAACAACACAGAGTAATGCAATGACAGATTGGTTTCACTGGCTGAATCTGGCGGGCGTCGCGGTTTGCGCGATTTCCGGCACATTAATGGCCTATCAGAAGAAAATGGACGGATTTGGGGTGGTGGTGCTCGCCTCGGTGACCGCTATTGGCGGCGGCACCCTGCGCGATATCATGCTCGATTTACCGGTTTTCTGGATCAAAGACACCGACTACCTGTATACCACATTAGGTGCAGCCTTGCTGACGATAGCCTGGTTGAGAATCAGTCCTCGCTTTCCTTATCACTATTTACTGGTAGCCGACGCATTCGGGTTGGCACTCTTTAACGTGGTGGGAATGGAGAAAGCACTGATCAACGACGCGCCCATGTCGGTAGCCATCGCCATGGGCACCATTACTGGGGTGTTCGGCGGTTTGCTACGAGATGTGATTTGCCGTGAAGTGCCGCTGGTCCTCAATGGTGAACTCTATGCCATCACTTGTATAACCGGTGGTCTGAGTTATGCCGCGCTATTATATGCCGGGTTTGATCAACACTACTGCCCTTGGTTTGCGCTATTGGTTACCGTGCTGATGCGCCTGGCCGCCATGCGTTGGCACTGGCAGCTGCCGGTATTTAAGAACGAGTAGGCTTAATTAAACTGCCCGCCAGGCCAGTTATTCCCGCGCCTGAGCACCGATACACTTAGCCCAGATGTGTAACGGAGATTGTGTATGGGCATGGCAGTGGTAAAAACCCGGGCGGGTAGCGGCATCAACGCGCCCCTGGTTCGGGTGGAAGTGCATCTGGCGAATGGACTACCGGCTTTTCAGCTCGTCGGTATGGCAGAGACATCGGTAAAGGAAGCCAGAGACAGGGTACGTAGCGCCATGATCAACAGCGGCTTTGAATTCCCCGCCCGTCGCATTACCGTGAACCTCTCTCCCGCCAGTATTCCAAAACAGGGAGGTCGCTACGATCTAGCCATTGCTATCGGTATTCTTATCGCTGCCGCACAGCTGCCCGAAAGTATTGCCGATGATTATGAATTTGTTGGCGAACTGGCGCTCACCGGAGAGCTAATGGCCGTATCAGGGATCATCCCAGCAGTATTAGCCTGTCGCGATCAAAATCACAGACTGTTCCATCCTTCTGCGAATAGAAACGAAGCGGCTCTGGTGGAAGGAGCTAGGCGCTATGCTGCAGAATCGCTTTTGTCGGTGTTTCTTCATCTGGCCGACCTGGAACGATTAAGTGAAGATCCTCATCAACCTTTGCAGTTAGAAAGTGAGCATCAACACCCTGTATGGGATGGCATTCATGGGCAGCATCAAGCGAAGCGAGCCCTAATGATAGCCGCAGCAGGCGCGCATAATTTATTATTTACAGGTCCGCAAGGTACGGGTAAAAGCTTGCTGGCCAGCCGTTTTCTGCAATTGTTACCGCCACTCACAGCCGAGCAGGCACTTGAAGTCGCCACGCTCTATTCCATTAGTCACACTGGCTTCGCAACAAAAAATACCGGCACCCGGCCGTTTCGTTCTCCCCACCATACCAGTTCAGCTGTTGCCCTGACGGGCGGTGGCTCGACACCTACGCCAGGAGAAATTTCTCTGGCTCATCATGGTGTTCTGTTTCTAGATGAATTGCCGGAATTTGGCCGCCGGGCATTGGATATACTGCGCGAACCTCTGGAAACCGGAGAGGTACACATTTCCCGCGCATCCGGGCATGCTGTATTTCCCGCTCGCTTCCAACTCATTGCGGCCATGAACCCCAGTCCGACAGGGGATGTACAGGATGGTAGAACACCGCCAGACCAAGTGCTGCGCTATTTAAGTCGAGTGTCTGGCCCACTATTAGACCGTATTGATATTCAAGTGGAAGTGCCACGTTTGCCCGATTACCAACTCACTCTGACCCTGGAAAACGATGAACCGGAAACGTTGCAGTCGCCACGCAAAAAAGTGATACAAGCCAGAGAGTTACAGATAAGCAGACAAGGTGTACTAAACGGTGCATTGCCGGTAAACAGCCTTGCAGAACACTGTTTACTCAGTGATGAAAATCTCAATTTTATTCAGCAGGCAGCTAAAAAACTTCAGCTTTCCATGCGCGCTTTTCACCGGGCGTTGCGCGTAGCCCGCACCATTGCTGACCTTGAACAGGAAACGGCTGTGGGCCGTCAGCATCTGGCCGAAGCCCTTGGCTACCGGGCGCTGGACAATGTGATAAAACAGCTTAGCTCAACCTAAACTAAATAAGGCATCAATTAGCGGGTCGCTGCGCCGGGCATTTAAACAGGCAATACCGAGCTCATAAGCTTCAATATCGGCCACGTGAATTTTACTCACGCTTCCTGCCATAGAAGAGTGCTCCAGCACCACTTCGGGCACGAAGCCCACACCGCATTCTAACGCCACCATGCTCACAATGGCCTCGTTTCCGCCTACCGACGCATACACATTGGGACGAATGCCGTGTTCAGCAAACCAGTGATAAGCAATGCGCCGGGTGGGGCCATGTTCAGGCATGATCACCTGATGACGGCGCCAATCCACCTGCGAGAGCTCCGTTAAACGCCAATCCCGCGGTGCAATCAATACTAGCGGAACATCATCTAGTGCTGAAAATGCCATGTCGGTGGGGAAGTCAGGGGTATGAATGGCTATCGCTACATCACACTCTTTCTGTTTCACTTTTTCATTCGCCAACGCAGGATCGCCAGTAATGAGTCGGATATCTACGCCAGGATAGCGATTACGGAACTGCTTGAGTAACGCCGGAAGGTGACTTTGTGCGGCAGTCACTGAGCAGAATAAGCTAAGTTCACCTTGTAGGGTTTCGCTGTCATCCCGCAGTTCATGCAATAAAGATTGCCATTCTTTTAGCATGTCGGTGCTGAATGCCAGCATCTTATGCCCGGCATGGGTGAGTTCTACGCTACGGTTATTGCGCTTCAACAGCACGGCTCCGCATTCTTCCTCCAGCCTTTGAATGGCGCGGCTTAGCGTAGAGGGAGATACATACATGGCCTCTGCCGTGACACCAAAATGCAGGCTGGTAGCGAGATGATTAAACAGCTGTAGAGAACGAAAATCCATAATATTGCAAAATATGAAACACTGTTTTGCGAATATATCATTTTCCAAAACAAAAGTGTTCAAGTAATCTTCACAGCAAGTCGTCATCGACGAGGTCATCGACTGGCTTTGAGCCGTTGATAATGACTAGATTATGATGTTCGGAATTTATTATGGCTAATTATTTTAATACTCTGTCTCTGCGTCAGCAATTGGACCAATTAGGTCGCTGTCGTTTCATGGCTCGCAGCGAATTCACCGATGGTTGTGAATTCCTGAAAGGCAAAAAAGTGGTTATCGTGGGCTGTGGCGCACAAGGTCTGAACCAAGGCCTGAACATGCGCGATTCAGGGTTAGATGTTGCTTACGCACTGCGTCAGGCAGCTATTGATGAAAAACGCGACTCGTTTCAGCGTGCATCAGGTAACGGATTCAAAGTTGGTACCTATCAGGAACTGATCCCTGAAGCAGATCTGGTATACAACCTCACGCCTGACAAGCAACACGCAAGCGTAGTTGAAGCGGTAATGCCGCTGATGAAAGAAGGTTCAGCGCTGGGCTATTCTCACGGTTTCAACATCGTTGAAGAAGGTCAGCAAATCCGTAAAGACATCACTGTTGTGATGTGTGCACCTAAGTGTCCTGGTACTGAAGTACGTGAAGAATATAAGCGTGGTTTCGGTGTACCTACACTGATCGCGGTTCACCCTGAGAACGATCCAAAAGGTGAAGGCTGGGATATCGCGAAAGCACTGGCAAGCGCCACTGGTGGCGACCGTGCAGGTGTTCTGGAATCGTCTTTCGTTGCAGAAGTTAAATCAGACCTGATGGGCGAGCAAACCATTCTGTGTGGTATGCAACAAGCCGCAGCTATCCTGGCATATGAAAAAATGACAGCGGATGGCATGGACGCGGGTTACGCTGCTGCGTTAATCCAGTTCGGTCTGGAAACCATCACCGAAGCACTGAAGATCGGTGGTGTGACTAATATGATGGACAGACTGTCTAACCCTGCGAAGATCAAGGCATTTGACCTGTCTGAGCAACTGACTGACATGTTACGTCCATTGTTTGAAAAGCATCAGGACGACATCATCAGCGGCGAATTCTCTCGCACGATGATGGAAGACTGGGCGAACGGTGATGCAAACCTGCTGAAATGGCGTGAAGAGACCGGTGAATCTGGTTTTGAGAACGCACCTCAGTACGATGGTAAAATCACTGAGCAAGAATTTTTTGACCACGGCATCCTGTTAGTTGCCATGATCAAGTGCGGTGTAGAAGTAGCCTTCGACGTAATGGTTGAAGCGGGTATCCTGCCTGAGTCTGCTTACTATGAATCACTGCATGAAACACCATTGATTTCTAACACTATCGCTCGTAAGCGTCTGTATGAAATGAACGTGGTAATCTCCGATACTGCTGAGTACGGTAACTACCTGTTCGCTAATGCAGCCATTCCATTACTGCGCGAGAAGTTAATGCCGTCAATTGATACCAGCGTTATCGGTAAAGGGTTAAACGAAACCTCTAACCAGGTTGATAACCGCCGTCTGGTTGAAGTGAACGATGCCATCCGTAATACCGGTGTAGAAGCTATCGGTAAAGAATTACGCGGCTACATGACGGACATGAAAGCCATCATTGGTGTGTAACGATTTCTGTCGTTAGGTGCTTAACCAAGCCCTCTTGCCCGACCATTTTGGTCGGGCTTTTTTATGCCTGGAATTCGATAGCAACAAACAAAAACGCCAGCAAGATGCTGGCGTTTGCATAGAGGTTCAGAGACCGCTTCGCGGATTACTTTTCAAGCCCCACGATGTCAATAGCCGGTAACGGCTCTGCTAATTTAAAGCCCAGCACCTGTGAGTAGAAATACAGCTCGGCATTCAGTGCCGTCACAATATTCTCAGACTTCCTGAAGCCGTGCCCTTCACCTTCAAAGGCCACATAAGCGGTAGGAATGCCTTTGTCTTTCAGTGCTTCAAAGATCATTTCAGACTGGTTAGGTGGCACGACCTTATCATCCAGCCCCTGTAACAGCAGCAACGGTACGTTGAAGCCATCGAGATGATGAATAGGAGAGCGTTCGATGTATAAATCCTTGCGTTCCGGGTACGGGCCAATTACCTGATCCAGGTAGCGAGATTCAAACTTGTGGGTATCACCGGCCAGTGCTTCAAGGTCGCTAACGCCATAGTGACTGGCACCGGCTTTAAAAACATCACTAAAAGCCAGTGCCGCCAGTGTAGTATAACCACCGGCGCTGCCGCCACGGATAATGAGCTTGTCGGCATCCGCCAGCCCCTGGTCTGCCAGCCACTGTGCACCGGCAACAGCATCTTCTACATCGGTGACGCCCCATTCACCGTAAAGTGCATGACGATATTCACGGCCATAGCCTGTACTGCCACGATAATTCAGATCGAGAATACCGAAGCCGCGGCTAGTCCAGAAATACTTACTTACTGAATAGGTGGGCGACGCTTTTGACGTGGGGCCACCGTGTATCATCACAATCAGTGGCGGCGCGCTGCCTTCAGGCGCATTCACGTCCGGGTTTGTCGGCGGGAAATAGGTGCCGTATGCTTTCGCGTTATCACCCACCGGAAAACTCACTTCCTGAATGGTGGGTACCCAGTCTGGCGACAGTGCGGAATCGCTTGATGAAGTGACAATATTTACTTTGGGCGAATCACCGGATAAATCAGACAGTGTAATGAGTTCACCGGGGCGGGTTTGCGGATCCTGAATCACATAGAGTGCAGAGTCCGATTCAACAAAATCTTCAATGGCGGCACTTTCCGGCGTCAACACATGCAGTGTATTGGATTTTCTATCGAGCAGATAAAGCTGGCCAATGGCACCCTGAACCACTTGCGCGAGAATAGAGCCATCCTGACGAATACGGTAGTAATGTTTGCCCACCTGCCAGGCCGGACCGCCTATCTCTGACTTTTCCGGTTGTGGCGACAGCAGGGTAAACTCGGTGCCGGATACCTGATACAGTGACCACCAGTTATTGCGGTCGCTTAATACATACAGGTTACCTTCAACATCCCACTGAGGATCGATAGCCGATTCACCGGTATTTGGGTTGTGCTCTGTCAGCCCTTCCAGTTTGCCGTCAGTATCGAAGTTTGCCGACCACAGCGTGGTATTGTCCCACGGCATATTCGGATGATTCCACGCAATGAACGCGATGGACTTCCCATCCAATGACAAACTCGGCGCAGATACAAAGCTTGGACCTTCAAACAACACTTCACCTTCCGACATACCGTTTGCAGGCACCGCCACCAACGTGTTCTGTGGTTCGCCCACTGAGCGGTGATCTTCACGAATACAAATCAGTCGATCGCGGGTTGCATCCAGTTCACAGGCACCAAAGCGGATTTTATCTTCTGGTGTAATTGCCACCGGCGCTTCACCAATCACCATGCGGTAAATGCGCTGATCGTTAAAATGCGTAAACCAGACCACACCGTTACTGACCAGCATGGAACGTCCGCCATATTCGTGCACACGAGTACGCACATTCCAGGGTGCTGCCAGCAACTCTTCAGCCGCCGTATCGCTTTGACCCTTTTTTTTACGCATTATGGTGCTGCGACCACCTTCCAGCGGTCGGGATTCCACCCAGTACACATAACCATTGTCTACAGCCAGCGTTGAGAGTCCGCGGCTGCCCTGCACAATGGATTCAGCGGTTACTGGCGACGACCAGCCACCATATTCGACAGTATCGGTTGATGATGATTTCATAGACTCCTCGTCCGATCGTGATTCTTTGGGTTGGCAAGCTGCAAGCAGCACTACCAACGAGATAAGCAGGTAACGCATGCCAACATCCCTCTGTTATACAAAGTGTATTTAAGACAATGGCTGGTACTGTAACGCACTCGTACTCAAACTGCTATCTAGCCTACTGACGACGATTTCCCTTCCGACTTCGATTAAAAAGCGGGTATTTTTTCGATCCCCACCTAAGCAAACTGTACATTTTTTACACTCAAGGCGTTTACTTTTTACTCTCCCCTCAATATATTGTTCAACTTATAAGCAATTTTGCTCGAAACGGATTTCGCAATGACCATTCTCACAAGGAAGATGAGAAGCCTTGCTTCTTTTCTTTGCATTACTTATTTCACTCTACTTTCTACAGGGTGCGCCAACTCCCAGACGGCAAGCATGGATGTCGAAGAAGTATTCTACGTTGCCGTCGCCAGCGGCGAAAACACCAACTACTTTCGCGTCACCGTAAAAGGCAAAAGCGTGTTAGGGGTTGCAGCCTACGAGTCTGGCTGGTTTCCCAGCGCAGCAGTTGACAGGCTATACGGCGCGGGAAACATTGAAAGCGTTAAGTCTGAGCTCGCTAATGAAAAGATCAAAAACGCTTTTGATGATGCCTATGTTGCAGCTTATGACGCTTATATGAAGGCAGCGCAAAATCCTGCCAGCACAGATGAAGAAATCGCCAAACACCTTCTTGTTTTAAAACGGGTTCGCGCGGTACCAGGTGATGGCACACCCCTTCCTGACGGTGCAAAAGAGATTGAGTACGACCCCGTTTCTAACCTCACATTAATGCACTCTGGAGAGAAGTTTGTCATCGCCTTTTCCTCCAACCCTGACGAAGTACTGAATGGCATAAAAACGACAGCTCAAAATAACGAAACCAGTCGAGCTATTCTGAAACTATCGCAACTGGCGAAAGGTCAGGAAGATGCAGAAAACGTTCGTCTGGCAAAAGAAAAACAAAATATTGAGCGTTTTGCTTCGCTTTTAAGTGCTCGGCTGACAAGCACCGCAGGACTCCTTGAAGAAAAAACCGAAAGCGACGATGAAAAGAAACTGGCAGCGCAGCAGCTTGATGAGCTGAGAACTGAAGTTGAGTCTCTGGTAACACTGACGGAGTCTTCATTATGAAAAATCAACTTTCGTTTATCTGTGCCCTGGCAGGCGTGATGACGTTATCGGGCTGTGCTACGGCGACACTCGACGTGACCGTAGACATTTTCGAAAAGAACCCAGCCGTGGATTTGCCGTTATCTGACCGCAAGGTTGAGGCCATGCTTCAGGATTTGGCAAAGCTTCAGGAAAACGCAGATGAGACGTTGGCGACCAGGATAAAGCTTGCTACAGGTACATCAGCGCTATATGACGACGCGCTTAAGATGCTCATTAAAGCTGATAGGCTAAAAGCTGACGACGTATCCTATCCTGCTCAGGTTAGCTGTCCAAAGTTATCTGACGATAAAAAAGTCGACTCAAATCTGAAGCCACTCGAAAAGTACAATAGCTGTCTCAGCGAAAGCTATGAAGATTTTAAAAATGCGAGTAATGAGGCTTATGATGGACTGCTAACCTACCTCAAAGCATACAAAAAAGCCTACACGGAGATCGTCAGGCAGCAATGCCAGCAGTTAGTAAACAGCGATAAAGACGAAAAAAGGGAAGTCCTCCGGGAAATCTGTGACAACCCAGAAACCTTTATTGAATACCAGGACAAGGATATTCAAACCATCAGAATTGGAGATTCAAAGCCGCCGCACAGACGGAAAAGCAAAGACATTGAAGTACTGACGAAACATAACTATCTGTTTGACAAAATCACGGTGACAGCAAAGTTTCGTGCACTGAATGTCAATGGCCAAGGTGAAATTTGTAGTCCAGATAAGGACATCGCTTTTCCATCAAAAGTCACTAAAACTGTTACCGTCAAAACGACTACAAAGAATGGTAAAACGGAGACGGTAGAACAGATAGCAGACACTTATACTCTCAATGAATCAGAGATATGTGGACAAACTTTTGTCGATCTCGAAGTCGATACTCTGGATAAAGTCTCACGCGTTATTGCTGCCTACAAACAACTCAGCCATCCCGCTATTTACTTCAACTGGGGCAATATCGAGTTTCTGATAAATAAATACATCGAGGTGCGTCCCGGGTCGGCACCGCTGTGGAAAAACTTTGCACGTCAACTGCAAAAAAAGCTGGTGGCGCTCAATGAAGAAGCTGGAGTCCAGCCCGCTACTGGCCAGCGAACCATTTCCCGAAGTTATGATGACACCAGCTTTCAAGGAGCCAGTCTGAATCTGGCCAACGAATTGGAAGCGCTGCGTAATGATTTACCCGAATCTGCATCCTCACAAGCTGCACTAGAAGGCCTGGTAAAAAGTAAAAGCAACCTTAACGACCTCATTGACCGCCTGCAGAACGCGGGTGATCCGGTGTGGCGAACCATCGTCAATCCGATGTTCGCTAATCAGTGGAATACAATCAATAAACAGCACTTCAAAGGCGATGGAAACACATCTGTGGTAGTTATTCGGGACACGCCAACCCGTTTCCGCACGGCACAGGCAAAGAACAACCCTACGGTACTCGCACAAAATCAAATTGCTATAAGCTCCGCTGTAACTGAGGCTGCTTTGAATGTAGTTGGCGGGTTATCTGGCCTTGGCAAAGTCGACTTCGGCAAAGACAATGCAGATGACGAACAACCTTTAGATGCCGGAAAGAATGAAGCACTGGCACTGGACATCGATTATCAGAAAACGGTGATACGAAACCTGAAGTCAGAACTCTCCCAGCTACTGGCTGAAATCAATGCACTGCCGGATGATGCCGACGTGAGAAAAGTTGAAAAGCTCCGCCAGTCTGCGAAAGCGCGGATGAGCGCTTATGCAACGGCACTCTCGCTGGCAGGGAGTGATACCAATGAATAGCTCCTTCAGTTCGGCAGATAAAGGGTTTCGCAAATGGGCTGGCCCGGTTGTTTTGGTACTTATATTGACCGGCGCTCTATTCTGGATAATTACATCATTCTTTGGCGTTGGTAAATCCTATTCCCATTTCCTCCTTATTTTGGGTGTTTCTATATCAATAGCCTGCGCGATAAGCTTATTTACTGCAGAACTGATAGTCAGTGACGACGACCCAAACCGCGAAAGACGGATCGCCAGAGGTGTGCTGGTAATAGGCTATATGTTTCTGATTGCTATTGCCTGCCTTGCGTTTGCGCTAATGTTTATCGATTATGATAAAACAAAGAACGAAAACACAATTCCTGCCTTCCTGCCTATGCTCGTCTATGGCTGTGAATATCAAGCACCAGCCGAACCCAAGCAATCTGAAACAAAAGAAAATGAAAACTCAGCAGAGCTAAAGGCTGTACTGCGGGTTACCATTCCTGCCAACCTGAAATACTGCGGACAGACAGAGCCGCAAAGAATGCTTGTGATAGGTGGCATAAAAACCCAATGCAGCCTCACCAATAATTGCTCCGTTGTCGATGCCCCAGAGATTGCCAAAGCAGAGAAAGCGATTACACCTACAGATTCTGAAACACCCATTAATGCGATGCCCGGAGCAAATGACTTCTACCACGACCAGAAAAACTGCAGCGCAGATATCGACAGCTTGCTCAGTAAAGATGATCCCAATCCCTGTGCATCCGCAGAGCTGCTTAAACGCCTTGACTCTCGAATCAAAAAAGCAGGCAAGGTTGCCGACGACAATAATACAATCCGCACTTACGCATTAAGTGCTAACCCCGGTGACGAATCAGATTTTAAAAATATTGCGAAACTGATTAAGCTCCAGAGCCTGGTTGAAGCAAGAATTGAACAGAAAAAGGCGCTCGATGCTCACTACGTGATTGATAATCATGTAACCGGCAACCTGATTATTGGTGGCATTATTGTACCAGCCTACTTTATTTTCTGTGCATTGATCGGTGCAATGATTGCCATGGCGAGAAAGCTGCCGGAATTCCAGGCCCGCCTGAAACGCACTGAAGAGGATACCAGCGAAAAAGTATTCCGTGGCGATTCCTATGCGCCAATTGGCTATTGTGAGCTTCCCGAACTGGTATTGTTTCAGATTATCCAGGTAGCCTCAGCACCCATACTTGCTGTGATTGCATACGGCTATCTTAACGATGACTTTGAAAGTCAGTTCACGGGCATATCTATCGCCTTTGCGGCAGGCTTTTCGTCCGAATGGATCTTGATGATGGTCAGAAGTATCAGTGACCGCTTGGGTGGCGCCAAGCCCAAAACAGTGCCTTATCGTACCGTCACTCCGGAAGCAAAAGCAGCGGCCTTCATTGATTTAAAATCCGGTCGTGCCTATGTGAGCGACACCATAATACTAATCAAACCAGTCGGTCTTCATAAAATAGGGGATAAATTTGTGCTGACCAATATAACCGGCCAGGAACTTACCGTGAGAGAAAAAGCCGGAGTAGCAACGATTATCCGCTCGGCCGACTTCTTCGACATCGAGCTTGAACAGCCAAAGTACGTCAGCATGGATGACGACGAAAACAATGCGGTTGGGTGATGAGCATGAAAAAGTACTTCAGAACCCGCTCAGATAACGGCTTACGCCTACGAAACTCACCGTTTGACGGAGACACGTTGGAAATACTCCCAGATGACACCAAACTTACCGCCGTTGATGAGCAAACCTGGGTGAAAGTTATCACGCCATCGGGGAAAGTGGGCTACGTATTGAAAGACTATCTGGAGCCTTATAAACCGCGAATTACGCCAGAAAAAGTTGTTCCTTTCCTTTTAGATAACGGCATCATTCAATATCGGCCCCGGAATGATTGCATCACAAGCGAACAACCGATTCGCATTCACAAAGACTTTGAGAAGTCACTGCTCATTATGGAAGAGGAAGCCAAAAATCACGAGCTAAAGCTACTGGTGACCAGCAGTCTGCGTTCACCGCTTTCGCCAGTCGGCAATGCCATTGTGAAACCGGCAAGCGTGTCGAATCACCATGTGGGTCACGCCGTCGACGTCAACTTCATGTATAAAACCATCTGCTACGGCTCCCGAGCTTTCAAAGGCAGCACCCAAATACCGGACAACATCACACAGTTTATTTGTGCAGTTTGCAAACAAGGCTTGCGCTGGGGCGGCCACTTCGGCACGCCCGACTATGTTCACTTCGATGACAAACTGAACATTAATGACCCGGAACAATATCAACGAAAACTAAAGCAACTTCACGGTTAGTGAGCGTCTTTATCAGCAAACCGCACACTAACAAACGCCAGTGAGAAGAACGCCAGGAATCCAAATCCAATGGGGTACAGATTTCCGTCGAGGAAACTGTCGATGAACAACGCGATAGGCACTGCAAACAAGCTGGAAAGCGAACCGATGATGGCGGCGCCCAGGCCCGCCATTTCACCCAATGGCTGCATGGCCAGTGCGTTCAGGTTACCGAACAGGATACCCACAAAGAAAAAGCCCACAAACATGACGGGTATTAGAACCTTAATGGGCGGTAGTCCACCAAACAGGAACAGCGTGACCACCATCACGGCGGCAAAACCTACCGCGCCATACAGCGCGATATTCACCAGTTTGCGCATGCCGTAGCGTACAACCATGGTGCCGTTAAAGAACGAAGCGAGCCCGATAGAAAATGCCAGTAGCGCAAATACAAAGGGGAACAGGGTGCCTAAGCCGTAGTATTCCTGGAAAATGGTTTGCGAAGCACTGAGGTAGCCCAAGAATGCCCCGAATATGAAACCCATAGCAACGGTATAACCCATCACATTGACGTTGGTGAGGATGAACTTTGTCGATACAAAAAATCTCAGCCAGGTGAATTTTCGGCGGCGATCGGCGGGTAAGGTTTCAGGTTGCCGATACATGAACCAAGCGCCGGTAATAATTGAAACAATCAAAAACAGGGTGAAAATATGCTGCCAATGGAAGAATGTCAGTACCGCCTGACCCACCATAGGTGCCAGCATTGGCACCAGAATAAAGACCATCATGATGAACGACATCACTCTGGCCATGGCATCACCCACATATAAATCACGAATAACCGCCATGGCTGCCACACGAGGGCCAGACACCCCGAAAGCCTGTATCAACCTGCCGATAAGCATACTATTCATATCGTTGGCCATCATACAAACCACGGTACCGATCACGAAAATGGTGATGCCTAGCAGAATAGTTTCCCTTCGTCCGCGGGTATCTGAATAGGGCCCAAAGAAAAGCTGCCCGAACGCCATGCCACCAAAGAAAATAGAGACTATCAGGTGAGCCTCGTGAGGGTCTTTTGCATGCAGCGCCTCACCTATCTGTATGAGCGCAGGCAACATGGCATCAATACTCAATGCCACCAGCGATGTCATCAGTGCCATCAACGCGACGAATTCGAACAAGCCAAGCGTTGGTGGAATAGGAGTGCGGGGTGCTTTCATGAATTTGGTTTCTGCTTTGTAAATAGTCAATATATAGGCGGTGTATTATAGCTTAATGTAATATGATTAATCGCCATTTGACCGGCTTTATTTGGCAATGCAGCACATCTTATGCGGTTAGTAAGTGGAATAATGTCTTTGCTCTATGGGCTTTGTTGTTTTTGAACGATGAAAACCGGTCATTTATAGCAGGTGCACGATGATCGTTTTGCATCGTTTTAACGAATACCATTATCATTGCATGGTATTTTATTGAGGTATTCTCCATCAGCGCGTTTTTCTGGTGTCTGTCGTACCGTGAACTAATTGTTTTACGGTAACTCTAAGATGCTCCACCACTCATTACTTTTCAGGGAATCATTCAGCTCTATGATTCGTCCTTTCAGTGCGTCGCTCAGGTGTCGCCTGGTTTTACCGTGCCTTCTGTTTTTTACTGCGTTCCAGGCGTCAGCCCTCGATGTTGAAATTGAAGGCGTTGAAGACAGCAAACTGGAAGACAACATTCGTCTGCACCTTAACAGTCTTGATGTGAGTCCTGAGGTGCTTGGCGATCCGTTTTGGCAAGATCAGATAAGTAAAACGGTATCCACCGCAGTAGAGCCTTTTGGTTACTACAACAGTGAGGCTGTGGTTGAGTTGAAAGACGACGACGTGATCCTGCATGTCACATTGAATACGCCACTAAAAGTCGTGAATGTTTTTGCCGAAATATTCGGCGATGCACGCACCGATGACGACTTCAGTAAGCGCTTTAACAGTTTCGCGTTGAAAAAGGGCGACGTGCTGAATCAACCGGTTTATGAAAACTTCAAATCATCCACGTTTAACTATGCCTTGTCCCGGGGTTATTTCGATTTCAACTGGCGCGCGACTCGCATTGACTTGGTGCGTGAAGATCGCGAAGCCAACATTTTGATGATTGCAGATAGCGGTCAGCGCTATCAATTTGGCGACATCAAAATTGTTGGTGACGACAAAGCTATGGCAATCATTAAGCGCCTGCAACCCTTCGAGAAAGGGGAATATTACACCTCTGCCAAGCTGACAGAATTCAATCGTAGGCTAAACCAGTCGAGCTATTTTTCCCGGGTTATTGCACGCCCAGTGGTTACCGAAGCGCAGGGCAAAGAAGTACCGGTTGAAATTACACTGGTGCACAAACCCCGAGATGCTTTTAATGTTGGTCTCGGCGCTGCCACCGATACCGGTGCAAGGCTGCGTTTGAAGTGGGAACGCCCATGGGTGAATTCCCGCGGACACTCGGTAAGTTCAGAGGTGTTTTTATCGCAGCCTGAGCAGTCATTCACGGTGGATTATCGCATTCCACAGGGCGATATCAACAATGACTACATCAGCATTGAAGGCGGCTATCAGTTTATTGATTACAGCAATACCAACACTGAGGCAGAAACCCTCACGGTGGCCGGGCATCGTTATTGGCAGGATAGTGGCTCTCCCTGGCAGTTCGATGCGTCGTTAACTTATCTTCGGGAAAATTACACCCAAGGTGCAGACCCAGCGCAAACCACACAATTAGTTATGCCAGGCTATGGCGTGCGATATCTAAACCGGGATGACTCGCTGAACATCACAAAAGGCACGTATTTTTCTGCTTTTTATCAAATTGGGCGTGACGGCTATGGCTCTGATATCGACTTCCAAAAAGCCGTGGTAGAAGCTGGTATTGTGCGTACTTATAACCGGCATTGGCTTATGCTTCGGGCAGAAGCCGGTGCGATTGAAACCAACAACTTTTCAAAAGTACCGGCCTCATTACGTTTCTTTGCCGGTGGCGACCAGAGTGTAAGGGGTTTTGCTTTCCGCGATATTTCACCAAAAGATGATGTGATCGACCCTGAAACCGGAGAAATTAATAACGTTTCGATTGGTGGTAAATACCTGGCAACAGGCAGTATTGAATATGCTTATGAAGTTGTTCCCAACTGGCGGGCCGCTGTTTTCTTTGATGCGGGTACCGCTGCGAACACGTTTTCAGTCAGCAATAACTGTGATGATTATACAGGCTCATCTTCTGATTCTGAGGTTGGAGATTGTAGTCCCGGCTTAGCCTACGGTGTGGGCACAGGCTTTCACTGGAAGTCTCCCATAGGCCCGGTGCGGATTTATGTTGCACGAGGCATGTCAGACTATGAAAATACCTGGCGTCTGCACTTCATTCTTGGGCCCGAGCTATGAGAAAACGTACGATTAGTCTCTGGGTCGTTGCGCCATTTTTGCTAATTGGTGTGCTAATCGCGTACATCGTCAGTCCGTTAGGTGCGCCGGTTATCCGCTACGTTGCGAACGCTGCAGTAGACGGACTGCACATTGACGATATCGACGGCACAATACTAAGCGATATTACTGTGAGTGGCGTGAGCTGGGAAAACGAGCAGTGGTCGGTGTCGGTTAAGAAAGCGGAAACGAACCTTGTACTCGGCTGTTTAATCACCACCAAAGTGTGTGTGGATTACCTTATTGTAGACGGTTTTACTCTCAAACAGCTCGCTGTTAGTGACGAAGAAGAAGAATCCGACAGTGAACCGCTTACCGAATTTGAACTTCCTGTTTCTGTAAAGCTGAATGCACTCACACTTACCGATGTATCCATTGACTTGCTTGCACAACAGGTTGCGCTTAAGTCGCTGTCTACCAAAGGGACGGCCTGGAAAACCGTTAGCCTGGCGCCGTTAAAAGCAGAAGGATTGGTAGTAACGTTGCCTGAAGCACCACAAGAATCTGAGCCCACAGACAAGCCCGTCAGTTACGCGCTTAGCTACACCGCACCCGCGTTGCCTGAGGTTATTATTCCCATTCCCGTAACGGTGGAATCTTTCGAGCTGAAAGATATTTCAGTCAAACAGGGCGATGCGACGCTGCAAGAGATCCCCATTGTTGCCTTTAACTCACTGACCCTAGAACAGAGCGATGTCGCATTAGATAAGCTCCACGTGGAACATGCTATGGCTAACGTTGATGCTTCGGCTTCGGTTACGCTGGCAAAAGACTATCCGCTGAACCTTGATGCCACTGCCGGCATCACACTGGAAGGTATAGAAGAAACGGTAACGCTCTCCACCGACGGTTCGCTACGCGATTTAAATCTGGATGTGGCGGTGGACGGCACGTATTCGGCCCAGATAGCCGGTCACGCGAATATTCTCGACGATACACTACCGCTGGATCTCAAAATCAACTGGCCAGAACAGGCCATTCCTCAGGTTGAAAACAGCAAGCTGTGGCAAGGCGACATGCTGCTACAAGGCGAAATGGGGGCATACCGCTTTACCGCTGATTCAGGTGCAGATGTTGCCGAAATAGGCGCAATACCGGTCACTGCCGATGTAGTCCTGAACCAGAACGACATTACGATTAATGCGCTGAACGTGAAGATCCTCGAAGGGCAGGTAGTGAATACGGGCACCTTGTATCTGAATGAGTCTGTGAGCTGGTCGGGTAACACAAAGGTCAGTGATATTTCAGCTACCCAGATATCACCTTTTGCGCCCACCCAGATTAACGGTAGCTTGGATAGTCTGATGCGACTTACCGACAAAGGGGTGGAAGCTAACATCAGAAACATGTCGATAAAAGGCATGCGTGATGGCGTACCGGTAGAGGTAAACGGCGGTCTTATCTATTCGCAAGGCAACGATATTCTGGTGGCCAACCTGAATATAAGCCAAGCGGAAAGCACCGTGCGCGCGATGGTTCAAATCTTCAAAGAGCGTTATTTAAACGCAGATATCGATTTAAATGTTGCCGCCATAGATGAACTGTATCCCCAGGTATTTGGTAAGGTTAACGGCAAAATTAAGGCGAAGGGCGAATGGACCGACCCGATTATCGACGCCGACATTACTCTTACTGATGTGATGGCTTCGGCAACATTAAGCCCTATCGCCGCTGAACAGGGCAAGGTGAACGGCACGGTGAATGCTAAAGGGACCTTTTCCGATCACAGCTTTGGTGTAGACCTTTCACTCCCTGAACACAAACTGCAACTCGCCATGAAAGGCGCATGGAAAGACGATCGTTACACGGCAGATATCAGTGATAGTCAAATCGGGCTGCTCACCACGCGTTGGCAGCTTAATCAGCCATTCCGGGTAGCAGTGCGCCCAGAGCCGTTCAGTATGAAAGTACACCGGAACTGCTGGGAATCACGCAATGAAGGCGAGCTGTGTATTGAAGATGTGCTTTACAAAGATGAGCGCACCAAATGGATTGTAAATGCGAACTCAGTTCCGGTGGGACTGTGGGCGCACGAATTGTTGCCTGATACATTCACTGCCACATCCGACGCGCAGTTGTCGTTAAAGACAACGGGCGAGTTTGGTGTTAACGCCCCGATGACAGCGAATTTTGATGTATCCGTTACCCCATCTACCTGGACCATGGGCCCGGAACAACAGTTGAAACTGAACGTAGACACATTGCAAGCGCAGGGTAACTTCAAGAACGACACACTCACATCCACGCTTAAATTAATGAGCGAGCAGTTGGGTAACATCACCGCCGACGTTGAAATGCAGCCTACCAAAGATGACATGCCACTAACCGGCAAGGTAAATATCGATAACATCAGGATTGCGCCATTCAAGCCGATGTCGCCAGCCATTCGACAACTCGCTGGTAATCTGAATGGCGATTTGCAATTAGAAGGCTCAGCGAAAGCGCCTTCAGTCACCGGCCAACTGAAACTAGGCAACGGTAATGTCGACATTGAAGATATGCCGGTCAGCATTGGTGATTGGGAACAGTCAATCACGTTCAATGGTCAGAGCGCAGACTTTGACGGTAAGTTTTTACTCGGTAACGGACCTGGCACGCTAAGTGGCGATCTGGCCTGGAGCGATGGTTTTGAAACCAATATCAAGCTAAAAGGCGATCGCTTCCGCGTGAATCAGCCTGATATCAGCATAGACGTATCGCCAGATATTTCGGCGAGTGTGAAGCCCGGAGAAGTCAACGTTTCTGGCTCTGTTGATATTCCCTGGGCTCGTATCGAAATCGAAGAATTACCGCCAAGCGCTGTCTCGCCGTCGAAAGATGTGCATTTACGCGGCGAACCCCCGACGGAAGATCCTCTCGACATGGTTAATGCCAATATCACGGTGAATATCGATGAGGAAAAACTCGGCGAGGTGAAGCTGGAAGCCTTTGGTTTAACGGCCAACCTACACGGGAATATCGAAGTAGATACTCAGCCATCCATGGTGGCATTTGGTAGCCTGCAAATTCTCAACGGGCGCTATCAGGCCTATGGCCAGGATCTGGTTATTCGTACCGGTGAAGTGCAATTCAATGGACCAATTGACCAACCTTCCCTGTTGGTAGAAGCCATTCGCGACCCGAATAAAACCGCAGACGGTGTAGTGGCAGGTGTTCGCATTGACGGTGCCGCTGACAGTCCGAACATTGCCTTGTACTCTGAGCCCAGTATGAATCAGAGTAACACCCTGTCTTACCTGCTTACTGGTCAAGGTTTGGGTTCATCGTCATCGTCGAGCAGTGATTACGGCAGTTTGCTGTTGGGCTTCGGGTTATCTAATACAGAAAATCTGCAAAACAAAGTGGGCAGTGCTTTAGGTATTGATGAATTCACGGTTGGCACCACATCTAATCCTAATGGCGGTTCAACCAAGCTGTCTATTAACGGTCAGATAAACGAACGGCTTACCGTGCAGTACAACCTGGACGTGGGTTTAAGCAGTGATAACAACACCACTGGCACTTTACGCCGTCGTCAGGAACCGCCTGATTTAGCCCTGCGTTATCGTTTGCTTCCACGCTTATTTGTTGAAGGCGTGCAAACCACCATTGAGGAGCAATCGGTATTCGCCGTCGATTTTTATTATGAATTCTTCCTGGGGGAATCTACGCCATCCCGCAGTCAGAGCAATCAGACAACCAGTGAGGAGAAACCATGAGTATTCCATTTTCTATACTTGATTTGGCGCATATTGGTGAGGGTCAGAGCGCGGCTAACGCGTTTGAAAAGAGCAAAGCCATAGCCGCTGAAGCGGAAAAGCAAGGCTATCAACGTGTCTGGCTGGCAGAACATCACGGTAT
Organism: Alteromonas confluentis; assembly: GCF_001757105.1. Classification (GTDB taxonomy): domain Bacteria; phylum Pseudomonadota; class Gammaproteobacteria; order Enterobacterales; family Alteromonadaceae; genus Alteromonas; species Alteromonas confluentis. The sequence goes on along the minus strand of NZ_MDHN01000013.1, from coordinate 100,691 downwards.
GCGCGGTGTTGCCAGTGCAGCAACGGCGGTATTGCTGGCTGCAGTGGGCCAGGCCACCAGCAAAATTCGCATTGGATCGGGTGGCATCATGTTACCTAATCACTCGCCATTAGTGATTGCCGAACAGTTCGGTACGTTGGCTACCCTGTTTCCGGACCGGGTCGATCTGGGTCTGGGTCGCGCTCCAGGCACCGACATGGCCACTGCCAGAGCACTTCGTCGTAACATGAATGCCAGCGTAGAAGATTACCCTGCCGATGTGATGGCGCTGCAGGATTACCTGTCTGACGACAAAGGTGATAACCGCGTTCTCGCGATTCCCGGTGCAGGCACCAAGGTTCCACTGTGGCTACTGGGCTCCAGTCTGTATTCTGCGAAGCTCGCCGGACAGCTTGGTTTGCCGTATTCCTTCGCCTCACATTTTGCGCCAGACATGCTACTAGATGCTATCAGTGTGTACCGTGACAGTTTCCGTCCTTCGGCACATTTAGACAAACCGTATGTATCAGCCGGTGTAATGAGTGTGGTGGCCGATGATGAAGCAGAAGCAGCGCGTTTGTTTACTTCGGTTCAGCAGCAGTTCGCTAATCTGCGCCGTCAGGCAAACGATCCAATGCCAGCCCCCGTCGACAATATTGATGCGGTACTTTCAGAATATGAAGTCGCCGCCATTAACAATACCCTGCGCTTTGCCATTGTCGGTACACCTGCACAGGCGGAACGGCAGATCAGCCAGTTCGTGGAAGCCACTGGTGTGGATGAAATGATTTTCTCATTCCCTATTACCGATAAAGAAAAGTGTCTCGATGCCATTCGCCATGTGGGCGGCATGACCTCGGTGATGCAGAAGCAGGACTGGGCAGCTTAAACCGTTAGTCGAGCTGGCTTCTTATCCCAGCCAGCTCTTCTAATCTAGCTCTGAACTTTCGTTCCCGTCCACGGGCCCAGATAAAACAACCAAAGCTGATCACCAGTCCTAGCCCCAGCCAAACCGCAATCCTGACTAAAGATAATCCTTCCTCACTGGCAGACAAGGTTTTAAAAATTTCTCCGCCGAAGAACAGCAACAGCATCACGCACGACACCCAGCAGGAATGCTTGGTGTAAAACGCAATTTTCACATTGTTCGCCACCTGACGATAAAGCACATTTACGTGCGATTGGGTATCGACGGCCGTGGTGAAGGCAGCGTGACGACGCAGCCAGAGAAAGTAAATGACGAAGGGTACGGTGATAATTAGCGTGGCCCAGGTAACGATTAATGCAGACAGCGGTAATTTGTCTGATTGATAGTAAAGAATGAGCGCCAGCGGTACCGGCCCAAGCACATCCACCAGCATGTAAAAACGCTGCTTCCAGCGCTGCATGAGCAATTCACGTTGAATTTTTTCCACATCGATTGGCTGCACTTCCTGAGTTTGCCAAAGCGCGGCCAGATCATCGGTATTATTTGTCATCGTTTAACCTCTCTACAACAGCGGCTTTGGTTCGCTTCAGCAGTACACCCACGTGGCTGGTGGTTAACCCGCACACGTCGGCAATTTCATCGTAAGACAAGCCTTCCAACGACAATGTCAGTACCTGTCGTCCCGGCAGCGGTAATTCGCGCACGATATTAAGTAACGCCTGCAACTGCTTATCCTGTGCGGCATTGTCTTCGGGATTAAGGGTAAAGGAAGGGCTGGATTCCTCATGCTCCTCAAAGGATTCGGAACGCGGGATACGAGCATTAGTAGCCACGTGGGTTACCGCCCGGTTGTGGGCAATTTTAAGGATATAGGTTTTCAGACTGCTTTTATGCTCAAAACGCTGCAACCCTTGCCACACGGCCAGCGCTATCTCTTGCAGCAATTCCTGTCTCAGCGCCTCATTGGCCTCATAGCCACTGGCAACACGGCTGAGCAGTCCATTGTATTCCTTGAGTACGGCAGCAAAATCGGTAGCCAACGGTGTTCCCGGGTCCTTAGGGTAAATGCCCTGAAAGTGTATTTGTTGCCCCATAGTCAGGGCATTTTGAAAAAAATTACAGTCATCGCGAATAAATTTTTACGGTACCTACTGAGCAGGTACTTGAACCGCCGGGATCTTCGGTATAGTTTTACGCTATGAAATGTCTCATTTTAGTGGTCTGAAATGACCAACGAGCACGAAGTCGATAACGAACAGGCCATCCAGGCCGATGTTGCGTGGGTTGATGTCATCCACAAAATGGATGAGGCCTATGCCGATCTTGTTCGCTCACAGGTAGAACTGGAGAGCAAAAACGTCGAACTGGAAGAAGCTCAGCGCTACTTCGACAGCGTGCAGAGCTCGATGAACGACGTGCTCATTGTTTGCGACAACCACGGCAAAATTGACGGTGTAAACCGTGCGCTCAGCGAATTCACAGACGAAGATAGCCCCAGTCTGCTAGGTACGCCGGTAGAAGAGCTCATCAGTTGCCCTGGTGTTCCACTTTTACCGCTACTCAAACAAGTCGACAGCAAACACATTGAACGTGACGTGGATGTGGTACTACACGGCAGCTTCGGAGATGTGCCGTTATCGGTAAACTGCTCTCCCCGTATTAACCACCGTGGCCGCAAAGTGGGTGTGGTGCTGGTAGGCCGTCCGGTGGGCGAATTACAGCGTGCTTACAAAGAACTCAACGAAGCCCATGCCGAACTGCAACTGGCACAGCAACGGTTAGTACAGTCTGAAAAGATGGCTTCCCTGGGTCGACTGGTCGCCGGGGTTGCCCATGAACTGAATAATCCTATCAGCTTTGTATACGGCAACATGCACGTATTACAGCGCTATACCAATAAGCTGCGCACCTATTTCGATGCGGTGAGCGAAGGTGCCACCCGGGAAGATCTCCGCGACATGCGCTCGCAAATGCGCCTGGATAAGGCGATTAAAGATCTCGACTCACTGGTGGAAGGCACCATGGAGGGCGCGGTTCGGGTGAAAGAAATTGTCGATGACCTGCGTCAGTTTTCATCCACGCAGGCATCTGCAAAAGCCGCATTCGACATTGTTCATGTCATCCGCACAGCGGCACACTGGATTGTGAAAGAGAGCAAATTCTCGGTTGATATTACTTATCAGTTGCCGCCAAAATTAGATGCCTGGGGACACGCTGGGCAAATTCATCAGGTAGTGGTAAATCTGGTGCAGAATGCGTTTGACGCTATGGCCGACAGTGAAATAAGGTCGCTTATTCTGAGTGCAGAGCCTTGTCATCAAGGTGTACTGGTTACATTAAAAGATAGCGGACCAGGCATTAGCGAAACCGATGCTCCCAATTTATTTGAACCCTTTTTCACCACCAAACCAGTAGGAAAAGGCACGGGCCTAGGACTTTCCATTAGCTACGGCATCATCGCTGAACACCACGGCGAACTCAGTATCATTAATCATGAACAAGGTGGCGCACTGGCTCGACTCTGGTTGCCGGGGCCGGGAGAAGACGATGCATAATCTACTCTGGTTACAATCTGGAGGGTGTGGTGGCTGTTCCATGTCACTGTTGAATGCCGAATCGCCAGACGTCATCGCGCTGTTTGAGGCTGCCGACATTAATTTGCTGTGGCACCCCTCGTTAAGCGAAGCCAGCGGCCGCGAATTCCTTGCCATCCTGAATGATATTCTCAACGATCGCCTGTCGCTGGATATTCTGTGCATCGAGGGCTCGATGATGACCGGTCCAAACGGCACCGGTCGTTTTCACGTGATGGGCGGTACCGGCAAGCCAATGATTGAATGGGTGTCAGAGTTAGCAGCCAAGAGTCGTCATACTGTTGCAGTCGGTTCTTGCGCCGCTTATGGCGGCATAACCGCCGCTGCAGATAACCTTACCGATGCCACCGGCTTGCAGTTCGAAGGCGAGCAAACTGGCGGCTTACTTGGCGATGACTACCGCTCACAGTCTGGCAATAAGGTAGTGAATATCGCGGGATGTCCGACGCACCCAGACTGGGTTACTGAAACCCTCACCAGCATTGCCATGAATGAACATACCGATGACGATTTAGATGAACTGGCGCGTCCGCGTATGTACGCCGATCACCTTGTTCATCACGGCTGCAACCGTAACGAATTTTACGAATACAAAGCCAGCGCTGAATCGTTAGGCGATCGCGGTTGTATGATGGAAAATACCGGTTGTAAGGGCACGCAGGCGCACGCCGACTGCAATATCAGGCCGTGGAACGGGCAGGGCTCCTGTACCAACGGCGGCTATCCCTGTATCAACTGTACTGCACCTGAATTTGAAGAACCGGGACACACTTTCACCCGCACACCGAAAGTGGCGGGCATTCCTGTTGGCTTGCCCGCCGATATGCCCAAAGCCTGGTTCGTGGCACTGGCTTCACTGTCGAAAGCCGCCACCCCCAACCGTCTGAAACAGAACGCGGTATCCGATCAGTTAATTTATCCGCCTACTATCTACAAGCGGGACAAATGAGAGCAACCCTATGAGCAGAATCGTTGCAGGCCCGTTTAACCGCGTTGAGGGGGATTTAGAGATTGCCCTGGATATCCAGAACGGAAAGGTCGACAGCGCCGAGGTGAACTCAACCCTTTATCGGGGGTTCGAGCAAATCATGCTGGGCAAAGCCCCATTAGATGCACTGGTGTACACGCCACGGATTTGCGGCATTTGTTCAGTAACCCAATCGGTTGCTGCCGCCCGGGCACTGGCTGATTGCATGGGTATTGAGATGCCCCGTAACGGCCAGTTAGCCACCAATTTGATTCTCGCTAATGAGAACATGACAGACCTACTCACCCATTTCTATCTGTTTTTTATGCCAGACTTTGCCCGCGACCTGTATGCTGACAAGCCCTGGTTTGCAGAAATCTCAAACCGCTTTAAAGCGACATCCGGCAGCGCCACTGCAGTCATGCTGCCCGCTCGCGCGGTCTTTCTGCATCTGATGGGGTTAATGGCGGGCAAGTGGCCGCACACCCTCACTATTCAGCCTGACGGCTCCGCACGTGCTATCGACCGTGCCGAACGTATTCGTGTGGTAACCATCATTTCGGCGTTCCGCAAATTTTTAGAATCTGAACTGTTTGGCGACAATCTCGATACCATCAACAGTCTGTCTTCAATAGATGAGCTCAATGCGTGGCAGGCATCGAAAAGCTGGGATCACAGCGATTTCACCCGCTTTCTGCACATCAGCGAGGAATTGGAGCTGCATAAACTCGGTAAAGGCCCTGGCAACTTTTTAAGTTATGGCGCATACCCACTGACCGAAGGACACCTGTTTGCACCGGGCCAGTTGATTAAAGGTAAACGCACAGACGTGACCATTTCCGCAGTAACGGAAGATCATGCTCACAGCTGGTTAACGCCCCTATCTGCACCGGTAAATCCAATGCAGGGCGAAACCACGCCCGATCTGGATAACGACAACGCGTATAGCTGGTGTAAGTCACCTCGGCTGGATAATCACGTGATGGAAACCGGCGCTATTGCCCGTCAGATGCTGAACCGAAACCCGCTGATTGAAGCATTGGTTGCTGCTAACGGCGCGAATGTACATTCCCGGATCGTCGCCCGCCTGCTGGAACTGGCAAGCGTGATCCCCGCCATGCAAACATGGGCGAAAGCCATCGACCCTTCTGCGCCATTTCGCCACGAAACCAAGCTCCCCGACAGCGCGCGAGGTATTGGTTTGGTGGAAGCGGCCCGGGGTTCGCTGGGACACTGGATAGAAATTAAAAAGGGTAAAATCTCGCAATATCAGATTGTGGCCCCCACCAGCTGGAACTTTTCTCCCAGAGACAGCTTCGGTATTCCAGGTGCATTGGAGCAGGCATTAGAAGGCGCGCCAGTGCGTCCGGGCGAGACTGAGCCGGTGGCTGTGCAGCACATTGTCCGTTCTTTTGATCCGTGCATGGCTTGCACGGTGCACTAGCCTGATTATTCATACGCCATGTCAACGGCTGAAACCAACGGTTTCCATATCCGAATTACTGGTCTGGTACAGGGCGTGGGCTTTCGGCCATTTGTCTGGCGAGTGGCTAATGAATTATCCCTGTGCGGACATATTTTTAATGACGGCGAGGGCGTGCTGATTGAAGTGCTCGGTGATGAAAACGCGATAACCCACTATACCGACACAATCCGCCGCGAAGCGCCGCCTTTATCCCGCATCGACAGCATAACCCTGACCCCGGTTTTTATCGACTCAGCACCTACCTCATTTTCGATCACCGAATCCGTCAGCAGCAACGTGAAAACCGGCTGTCCGCCTGACGCGGCCACCTGCGAAGACTGCCGAAACGAGCTATTCGATCCGGCAGACAGGCACTATCAGTATCCTTTCCTGAACTGTACAAACTGTGGTCCCAGACTGTCGATCATCAAAACCCTGCCGTATGATCGGGCCAGCACCACCATGGCGGATTTCCCGTTGTGTGACACCTGCGCGGCAGAATATCAGGATCCGGCTGACCGGCGCTTTCACGCGCAACCGGTAGCGTGTCCTGACTGCGGGCCCACACTGTGGCTGGAAGATAACCAGGGTGAAAAGTTAGTTTCCAGTTTGCCATTTACTGATATTGCAATGGCACTTGCAGACGGCAAAATCGTTGCGCTGAAAGGGCTCGGCGGCTTTCATCTGGTGTGCGACGCCACCAACGACACAGCGGTAAACACGCTGCGGGAGCGCAAATGTCGTCCGCACAAAGCGTTTGCGCTGATGATGAAAGACATTGAACACGCCGGTCAGTATGTCCTGCTCGGTGAAGAGGAAATGGCGCTGCTGACATCACCACAGGCGCCGGTAGTACTTGCTCCTCCCTGCGATGATTCTGCCGGTGCGACGGCACCGTCCGGCAGTCAGAAAACAGATAAGCTCTCGGGGTGGCCGTTAGCAAAATCCATAGCTCCGGATACCAACCGGCTTGGGATCATGCTGCCCTACACACCCATTCACCTGTTACTGATGGACGCGGTGGACTTCCCGTTGGTAATGACCAGCGGCAACGCCTCTGGGCAGCCCCAAGCCATCGACAACGAGGATGCCAGAAGCCAGCTATGTGATATTGCCGACGTATTTGTGATGCATAACCGGCCTATCCACAACCGGGTGGATGACTCCGTTATGCAGGTGCTACCAAATGAAACGGGCTCCCGGTTACAGCCACTACGACTAGCCCGCGGCTATGCACCACTTGTATTACCGCTGCCGGAAGGCTTTTCAACAGAACACACCATTTTGGCACTGGGAGCAGAGCTGAAAAACACCTTCTGCATGACCCAGGGGTCCAACGCTGTAATCTCCCAGCACATGGGCGATCTCAGTGATGCCCGTACTTTCGATGCCTGGGAGCAAACGCTGGCACTGTACCGGGACTTATATCAGTTTTCCCCATCACAAATATGTTGCGATCTGCATCCCGATTACCTTTCCAGTGGCTACGCACGTCGCTGTGCCGATGAAGAAGATTCTCCGTTTCGTGTTGATTCACCGGTAAGTCAGATTCAGCATCACCACGCCCATATGGCAGCCTGTATGGGCGACAACGGTGTTCCACTGAGCAGTGAAAACCTCCTCGGCATTTGCCTTGACGGCACGGGTCTTGGCACCGACGGTACGCTTTGGGGCGGCGAAGTGCTATTTGGCAACTATCAGCAAGCAGAACGACTGGGCGGACTCAAACCCGCACCACTACCCGGCGGCACACAGGCAATTCTCGCGCCCTGGCGTTGTCTGTTCGGCCAGTTATATTCCTTACTGAGTGAGCAAGACATTAGAGAACGCGTGAACGCGATTCCCGGACTATCAAAAACTCTGGTCTCTCCCACGGCGGCCACGCTGGCGAAGATGATAGATAAGCAGCTCAATTGTCCACTTAGCAGTTCTGCCGGGCGTTTATTCGATGCAGTTGCTGCCCTGCTTGGTTGTTATGACAATCAGATCAGCTACGAAGGTCAGGCAGCCGTTGCCCTGCAAAAACTGGCTGAGAACGGGCTGCTTCCTGCGAAGCCGTTTACTCTGAAACCCGATAAAGAAGGACATATTGATCCCGGCCCCATGCTACTGGAAATGATAGACGCGCTCGAACAGGGCGAAGATAAGGCCAATATTGCCAAGGGATTCCATGTATCAATGGCAGCGTCCTTCACCTGCTTAGCGCAGAATATCCAAAAGCAGAAACACTTCCGTACTGTGGTTCTCTCCGGCGGTGTCATGCAGAACAGTTTACTGCAGGGCTTGCTTCAACAGCAGTTGCAGCAAGCTGGGTTCACCGTACTCAGCCATCGGCGCATTCCCGCAAACGATGCCGGGATTGCTTTTGGTCAGGCGCTGATCACGCTGGCCCGCACAACGCCTGCCTGAACACCTCTGTTTATACTGATAACCGACTTTCCAGTTTCGTTCTCCAGTGGAAAGCTAACAAACCAATTCCCGCCTCTGAAATTGTTAACTTACTGTTATTAATAGCAATTCCGATCTGGTCTGGTGTTTGCTATCTGTCTGGTTGCATTAAAGAAATTGTTGCACCAAACAAAAAAACAAAAATCCGCTGAATAGCCGGATAACTTGCTTAATACCCAATCATCGAACAGGCACGGTACACGCGAGATTATTTCGTCTTCAGCAGAAGTATGCGGAGGACCCACCATGTCCCAATTGGAAACTTTTTATAACGTCATGCGTCGGCAGGGAATTACCCGTCGAAGTTTTCTTAAGTACTGCAGCCTGACTGCGGCAGCGTTGGGCCTTGGCCCGGCATTCGCACCTCGCATTGCCCATGCCATGGAAACCAAAGAGCGGACGCCCGTTCTGTGGTTACACGGTTTGGAATGTACCTGTTGTTCAGAATCTTTCATTCGTTCAGCCCACCCGCTGGTAAAAGATGTGGTGCTGTCGATGATTTCGCTGGATTACGACGATACTCTGATGGCCTCTGCCGGACATCAGGCCGAAGCGATTCTGGAAGAGACCATCCAAAAGTATAAGGGTAAGTACATTCTCGCCGTTGAAGGTAACCCGCCGCTGAATGAAGACGGTATGTTCTGTATCGTTGGTGGTAAACCGTTCCTCGACCAGCTGAAACACGCGGCCAAAGATGCCGCCGCGATTATTGCCTGGGGTTCCTGTGCATCGTGGGGCTGCGTACAGGCTGCCAAGCCAAATCCGACTCAGGCCGTGCCTATCCACAAAGTCATTAAAGACAAGCCCATCATCAAAGTGCCGGGTTGTCCGCCTATCGCCGAGGTCATGACCGGTGTTATTACCTACATGCTCACATTCGGCCGTGTGCCGGAGCTTGACCGCCAGGGTCGTCCAAAGATGTTCTACAGCCAACGTATTCACGACAAATGCTACCGTCGTCCGCACTTTGATGCGGGCCAGTTTGTAGAGCAATGGGATGACGAAGGCGCGCGTAAGGGTTACTGCCTGTACAAAGTGGGCTGTAAAGGGCCAACCACTTATAACGCCTGCTCTACGGTACGCTGGAACGAAGGTACCTCGTTCCCCATCCAGGCTGGTCACGGCTGTATCGGTTGTTCCGAAGACGGCTTCTGGGACAAAGGCTCGTTCTACGATCGCCTCACCGACATCAAACAATTTGGTATTGAGAAAAACGCCGATGAAATCGGTATGACTGTTGCCGGTGGCGTTGGTGCCGCCATTGCTGCCCACGCCGCAGCGAGTGCTGTGAAGCGCGCACAGCATAAAGGAGAACAAGAATAATGAATGATTTAAATTCAAGCAGCCTGGATAACAGCGGCCGTCGGATTGTGGTCGATCCGGTGACCCGCATTGAAGGTCACATGCGCTGCGAAGTGAACGTCGATAAAGACAATATTATTCGTAACGCGGTATCTACCGGTACCATGTGGCGTGGTTTGGAAGTGATCCTGAAAGGCCGTGATCCGCGCGACGCGTGGGCGTTCGTAGAACGTATCTGTGGTGTTTGTACCGGCTGTCACGCACTGACCAGTGTCCGTGCGGTAGAAGATGCGCTGGGCATCGATATCCCGCTGAACGCGCACATTATCCGACACCTGATGGATAAAACCCTGAATATCCACGATCACGTGGTGCACTTCTATCACCTGCACGCGCTGGACTGGGTTAACCCGGTTAACGCGCTGAAAGCCGATCCGGTGAAAACCTCCGATCTACAGAAAAAAGTGTCCATTGCCCATCCGAAATCCAGCCCAGGCTACTTCAAAGATGTGCAAACCCGTATCAAGAAATTCGTTGAAAGCGGTCAGTTAGGTCTGTTTGCCAACGGTTACTGGACCAACCCTGCATACAAACTGCCGCCGGAAGCGGATTTGATGGCGGTAGCGCACTATCTGGAAGCGCTGGATATGCAGAAGGAAATCGTTAAGATCCACACCATTTTCGGCGGTAAAAACCCGCACCCGAACTACATGGTAGGCGGCGTGGCCTGTGCCATTAACCTGGACGGCACCGGCTCGTCTGGCGCACCGGTGAACATGACCAGCCTGAACTTTGTACTGGAACGCATCCGCGAAGCCGAAGCCTTCATTAAAAACGTGTATATCCCTGACGTGATCGCCATTGCCACGCTGTACAAAGACTGGCTGTATGGTGGCGGTTTGGCGGCGCACAACGTGATGAGCTACGGCACACACACCGTGGTGCCCGGCGATCGCAGCACCGATCTGGTACCGGCAGGCGCTATCATCGGCGGCAACTGGGACGAAATCCACCCTGTAGATGTGCGTAACCCGGATGAAATTCAGGAGTTCGTTGATCACAGCTGGTATCAGTACGCCAATGGCGCGAAAGGTCTGCACCCGTGGGATGGTGAAACCGAAGCGAAATTCGAACTGGGTCCGAACTTCAAGGGCACCAAAACCAACATTAAAGAACTGGATGAAAGCGCCAAGTACAGCTGGATCAAGTCGCCACGCTGGAAAGGTCATGCCATGGAAGTGGGTCCGCTGTCCCGTTATATCATCGGCTATGCGTCCGGTAAGGAATATATCAAAGAGCAGGTTGACCGCTCACTGCACGCATTCAACTCCGCTACCGGCATGGATCTCGGCTTGAAACAATTCCTGCCTTCTACCTTAGGCCGTACCCTCGCCAGAGCACTGGACTCTGAACTCTGTGTGGATTCCATGCTGGACGATTGGCATCAGTTAGTTGCCAACATTAAAGGCGGCGACTCATCGACGGCTAACGTTGAGAAATGGGACCCGAGCACCTGGCCAAAAGAAGCCAAAGGTGTGGGCATAAACGAAGCACCGCGTGGCGCGCTGGGTCACTGGATTAAAATTAAAGACGGTAAAATCGAGAACTATCAGGCGGTGGTACCGACTACGTGGAACGGCTCCCCTCGCGATGCCAACGGCAACATTGGTGCCTTTGAAGCCTCGCTGCTTAACACCCCCATGGAACGTCCTGATGAACCGGTTGAGATTCTGCGTACCCTGCACAGCTTTGACCCGTGCCTGGCGTGTTCTACCCACGTAATGGCAGAAGACGGTCAGGAACTGACAAAAGTTAAGGTTCGCTAGGGCATTGCGCTAACGCAGGAGAACGTCATGACATCAACCGTAGAGAAAAAAGAGCTGGTCGATAATCATCGTGATGGAACGAAGAAAGAACTGGTGCGTAAGCAGACCGCGGTTTACGTATACGAAGCGCCATTACGACTGTGGCACTGGGTTACCGTACTCAGCGTGCTGACACTGTGCGTGACCGGTTATTTCATTGGTGTGCCTTTGCCAACGCAGCCGGGTGAGGCCAGTGAGAACTTTCTGATGGGCTATATCCGTTTCGCGCACTTTACCGCGGGTTACGTGGTGACTATTGCATTTATCGGTCGGATCTACTGGGCGATTGTGGGCAATAGCCACGCCAGAGAGCTTTTCTATCCCAAGGTTTTCCGTAAAGCCTGGTGGAAAGAAGTGTGGCACGAGATCCGCTGGTACTCGTTTATAGAGAAAACGCCGAAGAAGTACGTGGGCCACAACCCGCTGGCGCAACTGGGTATGTTTGTACTGTTCGTGCTCGGCATTATCTTTATGATCGTGACTGGCTTCGCACTGTACAGCGAAGGCCTCGGTCAGGGCAGCTGGGCCGACGTGATGTTTGGTTGGGTTATCCCGCTATTTGGCCAGAGTCAGGATGTACACACCTGGCACCGTGTGGGCATGTGGTGGATCATCACCTTCATCATGATCCACGTGTACGTGGCCATCCGTGAAGACATCATGTCACGCCAAAGCCTGATCTCCACCATGATAAGCGGCTGGCGCATGTTCAAAGATGACAAGCCGGACTAATCGAGAATATACGCGCCTTTGCAGGCGCGTATTCCCTGCTCATGTGTGACATCAATTCCATCACCTCACCCTGCAACCCTGGCTGTAAAAAAGCCGAGCATCCCGGCGCATTTCTGGCCCGGTGTTATCTCACCCCCATGAAAATCACCCAGTCTCATTTGGCGGCAGAACTGAAAATTTCCCGTCGCCGGGTGAATGAAATCGTTCAGGGTCGCCGCGCAATTTCAGCTAATACCGCATTGCGCCTCGGCATGTTTTTAAAAACACCCGCCATGTTCTGGCTCGAAAAACAACAACGCTGGGATCTTTATCAAGCGCTGCAAGCCGCAAAAGAAAAGAAACTTTCCGATATAGCATAAAATTGATAAGTTAATTTCCAATAAAAATTTATCACGTTCTGTAACGCTCCCCGTTACACCCCGCCAGTACTGGCTTTCTGCCTTTCCCCTCGATTGGCACAGAGTTTGTAATACCTGAAAGACGAAAAAACAAAAATTTTAAACATTACTTTACAGCCCTTTAACGAACAACAAGATAAGCAGGCGGGTATGAACAGTAAGAAAGTATTAATTTTAGGCATTGGTAACGTGCTTTGGGCCGATGAAGGTTTTGGCGTACGCTGCATCGAAGCACTTAATCAGGACTATGTGTTTGAAGGCGATGTGAAGCTGATGGACGGTGGCACCCAGGGAATTTACCTGGTGCAGCACGTTCAGGAAGCCGATGTTTTAGTGGTGTTTGATGCCATCGACTATGGTTTAGCGCCCGGCACGCTGAAAGTGGTATACAACGATGATGTGCCCAAATTCATGGGCGCAAAGAAAATGAGCCTTCACCAAACCGGGTTCCAGGAAGTACTGGCCATGGCCGAGTTCACTGGCAACTATCCGTCAGCCTTACTGCTGGTTGGCTGTCAGCCGGAAGAACTGGAAGATTTCGGCGGCAGTCTGCGAGATGTGGTCAAAGCGCAAATCGAACCCGCCATCGATACCGCCCTGAACTACTTAACAGACTTCGGCATTACCGCGCAGAAGCAGCAAACCAATAACCATGCCTTGTCACCCGAACAGCTGAATCTGAGCGATTACGAACAGGGTCGACCGGATGAAGCCTCGGCTTGCCGCACCGGTGATATTCGCTTTTTCCCGCCAGCTCAAGGTGAACAGGAGGCGCACTAATGTGTACCGGCATTCCGCTTCAGGTTATTCAGAACGACGGCCTACGCGCCCTGTGTGGTGATAGTCAGGATGAGCAATGGGTAGACATGCAGCTCGTTGGCCCACAGGAAGAAGGCACTTGGGTGCTGGTTTTTCTTGGAGCCGCCCGGGAAGTCGTGTCTGCAAATCGCGCAAAGAATATCGCCGATGCATTAAAAGCACTCACTCAGGTAATGAATGGCACCCTTGAATATGACCAGTCGCTGTTCGCTGATCTTAATGATCGCGAGCCGGAACTGCCAGAACACCTGAAGTCTCAATTAAACCCGGTTAACTCAACAACACGCTAAATAAGAAGTCAGCCCATGCCCTCACCATTAGTAGAAAGACTGATAGAAGAACTGAATTACCCGCACCTGTCGGAAGAAAATTTTGAGTCCTTCATTCAGAAAGAAGAATTCTCAGTACTGTTTCTCACTGAGCAACCCAAACAGTTCCCCGAATCGAATGACGTGGCGGTGATTTTGCCAGAACTGATTAAAGCCTTTCCAAAGCTAACGCCAGCCGTGGTGTCTACCGATTATGAGCGCGAGCTACGCGGTCGCTATAATTTTCGCGCCTACCCGGCATTGGTATTTCTGAAACAAGGGAAATACCTCGGCGACATTACCAAAGTACGCAACTGGGACGAATACATGTCGATGATTTCCGACCTGCTTTCAAAAGAGCCTACTTGTGATCCGGGCATTGGTACCCCGGTTGTGTTTAACCCTGGCCCAGCCAGCTGCGGCCACTAGGCGGCGCTTACAAGGAGATCACTATGGACAATCAAATTCCAATTCGTAATGTCGGTGCAGTACCAATTGGTCCGGGTAGCCAGGACGAGGGCGATATGGTGCTCGACTACATGAAAATGCCGGGCGCAATGCACACGTATGACATGCCTATTTTGCCAGAAGCTGAAGATGTACAGTCCTGTCCGCAGGCTGTTGCCGTGCTGGAGCAGCTACAACATGCGTTAGACCACTACGAAGTCGACCAGCCTTCAAGCCGCTTCAGTATTAAGTCGCTGCCTGCGCCAGATCTTTCCCTGCTGAACAACCTGCTAGGAGAAGGTGAGGTCAGTATCCGTATTGAGGGTACCGAAGCATATCAAATTCAGGAAACGGTGATGGCCGGTGTTTGGCGTGTTCGCTCGTGGATTGGTGAGGAACTTTCCTCAGACATCATTGAAGTTGCCGACATTCCTGCAGCTGTCCGCGAACTGGCATTTAGTCAGGCAGAACCACTTACCCCCAAACTTGCCAGCCTGCCAACTAACCTGCTGAACGCGCCGTCGGTACTGGTAGAAATTGCGGAAGTGTCAGAGAAATACAGCCAGGACAAAACACCAATCCCCCATGTAATCAATCTGTCGCTGCTGCCATTTTCTCCTGAAGATCATGGTTGTTTAACCTACTTCACTGGCACAGGTCCTGTCACCATGCTGTCGCGAGGTTATGGCAACTGCCGCATCACCGCCACCAACGTGGAAAACCTGTGGCGTGTGCAGTACTACAACAGCACCGATCAGTTAATTCTCGATACCCTCGAGATAGTAGATATTCCAGCGGTGGGCTGTGCGGCACCGGAAGATCTGGAAGATTCGGCTGAGCGCCTGCACGAAATTCGTGACGTACTCGTGTGAGGACAGCATGAACTATCAGGGCTTTGAAGGCAGTTTTATGGGTGATGCCAGCCGTATCAGCGACGACGCCTGTCTGGAATGCAAGATTTGCTGGTATGTGTACGACCCCGCCGAGGGTGATGATATTGAACAGATCCCACCGGGCACGCCATTTACGCAACTGCCCGAACACTGGCGCTGCCCTCAGTGCGATGGTGATAAAGATCAGTTCATGGTGACCGGAAAAGACTGATGATAACACGCACTGACATCATGGCGTTCTATCAGCAAGCCGATAGCAAAATGTGCGATCTGCCGGTGTACAATCCCGCATTGTCAGTATTTTGCAGTGACGCGGTGGCGACACCTTGTCAGCATTCGCTGTTTGCTGTGGTAACGCCGTGGTGCATGAACTTACTGTTGCTGCATCCTGCGCTGCCTGACTGTGGTGAAACCTTTGCGTTAGCCTTGCCTTCCGGCATGTTTGAATTTACCGCGTCAGAAGATAGCGCCCTGGGTCGCTACGGAATTTGTTCCTTGTTCTCGCCCATGTGGGAATTTGAAGCCCAGTCCGTTGCAGAAGATGTCGCGATAAGTGCGCTAAGTTTCATTATGCAGGAAGACGAAAATAGCGTGTCAGAGCGGCAGTTGTTAAAAGACGAGCATCAGCGCCGCACTGAGATCATCAATGAGCAGGCGTCGAGGGAAGATGCGGCGCAAACGGAAGCAAAAGCGCTGGCCGCGTCCGAGTTGACGACAACAGACGAGCCCGGTGTCAGTCGCAGAGCATTCATGCGTGGCAAATTTTCTGCTCCCGTTACCGGGTTAGATAACGAGACCGGATTAGATAACGAGGTGGAACTGTGACGTCGTTCAGTGCCGGGGAAATCCAGGTAAGTGCCGTGTGGAAACAGGGCCAACTGACCATTGCAGACATCATAAACAGTCGTCCCCGACATCTCACTGCCTGGTTTCGTGATAAGCCGGTGGAACAGGTTGTTGGGGCATTACCGCTCATCTTTAATGTTTGTGCCGTCGCGCAAACCGTAGCGTCTTTAAAAGCGATGGAGTCGGCGCAGTCTATCACCGTATCAGAGCCCACCCGCCGGGCCAGGGCATTTCTGGTTATGGCTGAATCGGCAAGAGAACTGGGCATTAGCCTGCTGCAACATTGGGTGGCCGGTAAAGACGTGATTATGGGCAGGCTTACCGCTTGGTTTGCCCACTGTCATCAAAAGGCTAGCTGGTCACTACAACTTAACGCCACAGCAAAAGAAGACACCGAGGACTACAACAGCCACGTTGCCGCCTTGGAAACTTTGATCATAGCGATGTTCAGCGCGCCATTGGGCGAACTTAAAAATCCAGTATGGCTTAGAGAATGGGTAGTAAACCATCACGCCGAGACAGCCGCCTTGTTCAATAACTTATCCTTCGGTGCAGGGGCAGACACACTGGATCTTTCGGTACAGACAGACCTCGATAGTGTTTTAGACGAACTTGATAACGGCGACAGGGCAGCATTTTGTAAGCTCCCGTCGATCAATGGCAAACCGCGGGAATCCGGTTGTTTCGTCCGGGCAGGCAATCAAGACCACAATGTATTCGTTAATCGGTTGTCCGCCCTAATCAACGACTTTGCCACCATACCCAGAAACATGCGCCGCCTTCTGCCCGACGCCGGAATACAACGCCATGGCATAGGCTTAACAGAAACGGCCCGAGGTACCTTGCTGCATAAAGTGGAGCTGCGACAGCTTGGTGAACAGTGGGTCATAGAGGATTATGCTATTGTGGCACCCACAGAATGGAATTTTCATCCTCGAGGATCATTGTACTCTGTGTGTAATGGTATGAAAGTCGACGCTGACAATGCCACCACCGTGGTGGACACAATGATAAAAATGATAGATCCCTGCGTGAGCTGGAAAAGTGAGGTAAGCCATGCATGAAATGTCCATTGCTGAAGGCATTCTTCAGGTCTTAGAAGATCAGGCCGCGTCTCAGCAGTACGAAAAAGTAAAAGCAGTGTGGCTGGAAATCGGCCCACTGGCCAATATCGATGCAAATGCCCTGACATTCTGCTTCGACGTAGTTATGAAAGGCAGTCTGGCAGAAGGTGCCAAACTCACCATCATCTCGCTCCCTGGCGTGGCTTACTGCCTGCAGTGCAGCGAAACAGTCTCTATTACCCAACGTTATGACAGTTGTAGTCATTGCGGCAGTTACCAGTTGCAAGTAACCCAGGGTGATGAAATGCGAATTAAAGAATTAGAGGTAGCCTGATATGTGTACTGTATGCGGTTGTTCCGAAGGTGAAGTAAAAATTGAAGGTCATCACCACCAGCATGAAGATGGTCACCACCATCATGCGCATGATGGCCATGCTCACACTCATGAGCACAGCCACGGTCACTCACACACACATTCTCTTGGGCATGGCAATGGGCATGACCACAATCATGAACACAGCCATGTGCATGCAGAAGGTCACAACATTCACTTTGGTAAAGGCCCGGCCCATGCCCACGTACCAGGTTTAAGTCAGTCGCGGATGATTCAAATTGAGCAGGATATTCTGGGTAAAAACGATCAGTACGCCGCCCGTAACCGTGCCGCTTTTGCCCGCGACTCGGTGCTGGCGCTGAACCTGGTATCGAGTCCGGGTTCCGGCAAAACCACACTGCTCACAGAAACGATCAAAGCCCTCGACGAACAGTTCCCAATGGCCGTGATTGAAGGCGATCAACAAACCGCTAATGATGCTGACCGCATTCGCGAAACCGGTGTGCCCGCTATCCAAATAAATACCGGTAAAGGTTGCCACCTCGATGCCCACATGGTGGGTCATGCCATGGAAAACTTCGACAACCTGTCTGGCGGCGTGTTGTTTATTGAGAACGTAGGCAACCTGGTGTGCCCGTCGGCTTTCGATTTGGGCGAAGCCGCCAAGGTCGCCATTTTGTCGGTTACCGAAGGGGAAGATAAACCGCTGAAATACCCGGATATGTTCCATGCCGCCAAGCTGATGCTGCTGAACAAAACCGATCTGCTGCCACATCTGGATTTTGATTTAGACAAGTGCATCGACTATGCCCGTCAGGTTAATCCAGACATTGAAATCATCCAGATCTCTGCCCGAAGTGGCGAAGGCATGGAAACCTGGCTGTCCTGGTTGAATGCGCATCGCTCTAAACACATCAGACAGCGTTTAGAGAAACTCGAGGCGGAAGCAGCCAGCCTCCGGGATCTGCTATGACCGCCGTTGCCAGCCGCCCGGCGGTACTCTGCGTTGATGATGAATTGCGTTCACTGGAAACCCTTGAACGCACATTGGATGACGACTTTGATGTATTCACCGCTGCAAATGCGTCGGAAGCCCTGTCGGTACTGGAAAGCGAGTCGGTTCATGTGATTCTGTGCGACCAACGTATGCCAGAGCGTACCGGCGTAGATTTACTCACAGAAGTGCGAGAACGCTGGCCTCAGGTGGGCCGACTTATTCTGTCGGGTTACACCGAGTCAGAAGATATTATTCGTGGCCTGAATGACGCCGGGATTTTCCAGTACATTACCAAGCCCTGGCACCCGGATAATCTGATTTCCACCGTGCGTAGCGCCTGTAACATGGTGTCGTTTCAGCAGGAAAACGATTTGCTGAACATGGAAATGCGACTCACAGAAATGGAGTCAGAGTCGCGGGTTCAACACAAACGCAGCAAGTTACAGCAAAGCTTTCGTCTGGAAGGGATCAAGCGCCACGAGAACAGTCCACTGAATGCCGTGTGTGCGCAGGTGGAAAAAATAGCGCCTTTTGATGTGTCAGTGTTGATCAGCGGTCCGTCCGGTGCCGGTAAAGAGCTGTTTGCCAGAGCGTTGCATTACAACAGCTTGCGCGCCGACAAACCCTTTGTGGTGGAAAACTGCGGCGCTATGCCCGATGAGCTGCTGGCTTCAGAGCTGTTCGGCCACAAGCGTGGCTCCTTTACCGGCGCCATTACCGATCACGTAGGTCTGTTTGAACAAGCCGATGGCGGTACCATTTTCCTTGATGAAATTGGCGAAATAAGCCCGGCCTTTCAGGTAAAGCTGCTGCGCGTGTTACAAGAACGAGAGATTCGTCGTCTGGGCGATCAACAGCGTCGCAAAATCAATGTGCGGGTGATTGCCTCAACCAACCGCGATTTGGAAGAAGAAGTTCGCGCTGGCCGTTTCCGTCAGGATTTATATTTCCGCCTCGCTGAAGTGCCCATGGAATTGCCCGCACTGTCTCGCCGCAAAATCGATATTCCAGTACTGGCCAATCATTTCCTTACTCTCGCCATGTCGCAGTTTGATAAACAAGTGAACGGCTTCAGTGACGAAGCGTTGACCTGTATGGCCCGCTATCACTGGCCGGGTAACGTGCGCGAATTGCAAAACGAGGTACGCCGTATGTTGGTGATGGCAGAGGGAGATACATTAACTGCCGATTTGCTGCAAAGCCGTATTCTGCGCGCCTCCCCGGAATCCGAACGTGGTGAGCTGGAGTTACTGGCGAATCTCGACGGTACCCTGAAAGAACGCGTGGAGATGCTGGAAAAACGCATACTCCGGGAAACCCTTATTCGTCACCGCTGGAACAAAAGCAGCGCCTCATTAGAACTGGGCCTGTCCCGGGTCGGTTTACGCTCCAAGCTGGAACGCTACGACCTCGACAAGGGCGACATTACTGATCGCCCCAAACATTAGGAGTCATTATGTGTTTAGGTATTCCGGGCCAGATCATTGAGGTTAAAGAAGGCGGCCAGTTTGGCGTTGCGAGTATTCTGGGTGTGAAGCGGGAAGTCAATTTAAGTTGCGTCTACACACCGGATCAGCCTGAAGCAGCCGTCATCGGCAGCTGGGCGCTCATTCATGTGGGCTTCGCCATGAGTCTAATTGATGAAGACGAAGCACAGCGCACGCTGGAAATATTGAAAGAAATCGGCGAATTGCAGGAAGAAATGGACGCCATTGCGCAATCGGGGAGCAGAGCATAATGAAGTACGTTGATGAATTCCGCGACCCGGCCCTTGCCCGCAAGGTGCTGAAAAAGCTTCATGAGGTGGTGGCAGACATCCCTCGAGCAAAAGAGCGCCCGTTACAGATCATGGAAGTGTGTGGTGGTCACACCCATTCTATCTTCCGATATGGCCTTGAAGGATTACTGCCCAAAGGCATTGAAATGGTACATGGCCCGGGTTGTCCGGTATGTGTACTGCCCATGGGCAGAGTGGACGATTGTATTACTATTGCCGAGCAGCCGGATGTGATTTTCACCACCTTTGGCGACGCCATGCGAGTGCCGGGCTCGAAGAAGAGTCTGCAACAGGCCAGCGCCGAAGGCTGTGATGTGCGTATGGTGTATTCGCCCATGGATGCGCTGGCTATCGCCCGGGAAAACCCGCACAAGCGTGTAGTATTTTTCGGCCTCGGTTTTGAAACCACTATGCCCAGCACCGCGCTTACCGTGATGCAGGCGAAGCGTGAAGGACTGAACAACTTTTATCTTTTCTGCAACCACATCACCATTATCCCTACCATGAAGGCGATTCTGGATGAGCCAGGCATGTCTATCGACGGCTTTCTCGGTCCGGGACACGTCAGCATGGTGATTGGCAAACAACCTTACAATTTCATCGCCTCTCACTACAACCGACCGCTGGTGGTCGCCGGGTTTGAACCACTTGATATTCTCCAATCGCTATTAATGGTGGTGGAGCAATTACGCGATGGACGTGCCGAAGTGGAAAACCAGTACGCTCGGATTGTGCCGGAACAAGGCAACCTGCACGCCATGGCGGCGGTGAACGAGGTGTTTGAGGTACGTGAGCACTTTGAATGGCGGGGCTTGGGTTCTATTGCTGAGTCTGGGGTGAAGATCCGCCAAGGGTTTGAACAATTCGATGCAGAACGTGCATTCTCAGTGGCTACACTGCAAGTTGAAGATCCCAAATCCTGTCAATGCGGTGAAGTACTCAAGGGTGCACTGAAGCCGTGGGATTGCACTGCGTTCGGCGAAGACTGTACCCCGGAAACGCCCGTCGGCGCACTGATGGTATCCACCGAGGGCGCCTGTTCCGCCTACTACAGTTACGGCAAGATAGACGTACATCAAGCAGGGTAGTTGCAATGTCAAAACATACTTTAAAAGCCGCCACCATTACCATGGCGCATGGTGCTGGCGGCAAAGCCATGCGCGATCTTATCGACGATGTCTTTGTCGGCACCTTCGATAACGAACATTTAAACGGACTGGAAGATCAGGCGCGTTTCGACTTAGCCGCGCTCCAACAACAAGGAACGAAGTTAGCATTTACTACCGATTCCTACGTAGTAGATCCAATTGAGTTCCCCGGAGGTAACATCGGTACGCTGGCAGTAAATGGCACAGTAAACGATTTAGCCGTGTCTGGCGCAATGCCTAAATATCTGTCGTGCGGCATGATCCTCGAAGAAGGCATGCCAGTGGAACAGTTACGGCGTATCGTTACCTCAATGAAACAGGCTGCAGATGAAGCCGGAGTGATGATTGTCACCGGCGACACCAAAGTGGTACCGAAAGGTAAAGGCGATAAATGCTTTATCAACACCACGGGTATCGGCGTGATCCCTGACGGCGTAAATATCTCAGCGAAGCGTTGCCAGACTGGAGATAAAATCATCGTTAACGGCTTCATTGGCGATCATGGCGCGGCTATTTTAAACGCCCGTGGCGATCTGGCGCTGGACGTCGAGCTAAAAACCGACTGTCAGCCTCTACATGGCTTAGTTCAAGCCATGCTGGCAGTGTGTCCCGATATTCATGCAGTTCGCGATGCGTCCCGTGGTGGTGTCGCCACTGTGCTCTGTGAGTTTGCAGAGTCATCTCAGGTAAGTATTCGTCTGGATGATGAAGCGGTGCCCATTCGTGAAGAAGTACGCGGTGTTTGTGAAATTCTTGGCCTCGAAGCGTTGTACTTCGCCAACGAAGGAAAGCTTGTGGCTGCCGTACCAGCAGAATCTGCCGATAGCGTGCTGTCGGCTATGCGTGCTCATCCTGCGGGTAAGGACGCAGCCATTATTGGAGAAGTGGCGGAAGGTAAAGCGGGTAGAGTCGTGGTGAAAACGTTTTTCGGCGGCGAACGCATTATGGATATGCTGGTAGGAGAACAACTGCCGCGGATTTGCTAACGAAATCGCCGCGGGTTGCCACCGGATCAGCGGTGGGCCCGCGACTTGTCTTACTATCAGAACGCCATCATTCCTAAACCGGCACAGGCAACGCCGGCTCCCGCAATATAACGCACTGCAGCGAAACGCTGTGCAAATGCCATCTGAAACAATGCGCCACACGCAAACAGCATGGCACTGCTTAACATGAAGCCAACGGCGAATTCGAAAGACGCGCCAACGGATGTCTCAGCGCCGTGAGCGATACCGTGAAACACGGCGAAGAAAGTGGCAAAAAACGCTGCCGCAGGCATTGCAAATTGGCGATTACGCATTAACAGCAAGCCTGCGAGCAGCACTGACGCAGCGATTCCACTTTCTACGGCAGACGACGCAATACCCGATGCTCCGGCAACAAAACCTAGCATCAGCATTGCAAAAAAGGTGGTGATAACTTTTGTCTGCTGGCTTTTAACCAGCGTCATACTCCAGAAACCTACGGCCAGCAATCCCACCAGATGGTCCCAGCCCATCACTGGGTGAGCCAGACCCGCCATCAGGCCATGGGAGTGAAAACCCGTGCCGGTATGCGCGAACGCAGCAGAAGGAACCAGAGCAGCAAGTGCGGTCAGTAGGCTGACCTTGGCAACTAATTTCATGGTGAAACCCTTTTATTTATTATTGAACGAGTTATGTGCAAACCGTGTTAGCGGTGCTTTTATTTAGTGTCGTTTGCAAAGGCAATGCCAATAGAGGGCAAACAAGCTCACATGAGAAAATTCAATAAGGGCAGTAGGTTAGAAGCAGCCAGAGGGAATAAACGGACGACAAGGGTTCAGCACACTGTTAAATAACATTCCACTTCTCTAACAAAGTGAAATGTTATCTAACAAATCGATGATGACTTATGCCGATAAAAAGGCTTTTAAGTGTCCCGTTGCGATGTTGACTAAGCGCTGGCGTGCCTCTTTCGCCACCCAAGCAGAGTGTGGCGTAACAAGTAAGTTTTTAAGGCCGGTGTTCAGTAACGGGTGATCAGCCGGAGGCGGTTCTTGTGACAACCCGTCCAGCCCTGCACCCAAAATTTCGCCGTTTTTAAGCGCATTTAGCAGTGCAGATTCATCAATAAGCGCACCGCGGGCGGTATTCACCAACAACGCCGTTGGCTTCATTGCTTTAAGCCGCTCAGCGTTGATCAAGTGCTTTGATTCTTCGGAAAGCAGGCAATGCAAAGAAACCACATCGGCATCGGGTAGCAGCGCATCTAACGAAGGTCTTTCGTCGTCACTTTTTCCCGGGCGAGCCGCAACCTGTACATTCATCCCCAGAGCTTTTGCCATGGCAGCAAAGCGTTGCCCCAGCTCACCATAACCGACAATAACCAGATTTTTTCCCGCCAGTTCCATGACCGGATGATCAAGCAAACAAAAGTGCGGACCAGCAGCCCATTTACCTGCATCCACATCGGCAGCATAGGCTGGACAAGACGTAGCAAGATTTAGCATCAGCATGAGCGCATGTTGCGCCACCGCATCGGTACCGTACCCCTCTACATTCGCTACGTGAATACCCTGCTTTTGACAATACGCTTTATCGATATTATTCGTGCCAGTGGCCAACACACCGATATACTTGCACGCACTGGCGTGAGCCAGCACTTCGGCATCGAGTACCACTTTGTTCACCAGAATAATTTCGGCGTCTTTTATCCGCGCAATACGCTCATCCGCGGTGGTGGTTGCATATTGGGTGAGCGAAATCGGCAATGCAGTAAGACCGGTTAAGTCTAACTCATCAGGTTTAAGTGTATCGGCGTCCAGCAATACCGCTTTCATTAAAACTCCTCAGAGAACGTTAACAGTGCGTCTTTGACATCCGCCGGAATAGGCACTGCATTATCGGTATGGCGCTCTACATAGACATGCACGAACAAACCATGGGCGACACGACGTTTGGTTTCACCGGCATATACCGACAACCCGTAGGTTACCGAACTGCGCCCAACTTTTGCCACACGAAGGCCAACAAAAATATCGTCAGGGAAAGAGGCCGGTGACATGTACTGGCACTGAGAACTCACGACATATGCCGTAATGCCCTCGTGCTCGAACGCTTGCGGACAGTGATTCTGCAGGAACATATTAACGCCGGTATTAAAAAAGCTGTAAAACGCCACGTTATTAATGAAGCCGTTTTCGTCGTTGTCTTCCTGACGGGATGTCAGTTTTACCTGATAGGGATAGTCGCTTAATGCGGGGGCGAAATCCGTCATCTTTACTCTCCTTGCAATGCGTGCCGGCCAAGGGCACGCAAAAATTCAGTTTATGGTAACAGTACCAGGTCATCACGGTGAACGATCACTTCACCATAGTCGTAACCCAGAATGTGTTGGATCTGACTGCTCTTCTGCCCTTTTATCTGCAGCAGATCTTTGGCGTCGTAGAGTGCCAGCCCCTTGGCTAACACTTGCCCTTCGCATCGCAGTTCAATGGCATCGCCAGCAGCAAACTTACCATTTACTCCGATAACACCCGAAGGCAAGAGCGATGCGCCTCGCTCGGTGATAGCCCGTTTGGCACCGGCGTCGATATCCACCACACCGCGCGTTTTTAATGTATGAGTAAGCCACAGTGACCTTGCCGTTTGGCGTGATTGCTGAGCTGAAAATACCGTACCCGGACAATGCCCTTTTAGCAATGCGTCAAATACCTTGCCGTCGCGGCCATTAACAATCAGTGTTTGAATGCCACTTTGGGCACATTTATCTGCCGCTTCGATTTTTGTTCGCATGCCGCCGGTACCCATTGCCGTTCCGGCACCACCCGCCAAACAATAAATTTCCGGCGTTATGGATCCCACCACAGGAATTAAAGTGGCATCTGGATTTTTGCGTGGGTCGG
Source organism: Alteromonas confluentis (assembly GCF_001757105.1). Taxonomy (GTDB): domain Bacteria; phylum Pseudomonadota; class Gammaproteobacteria; order Enterobacterales; family Alteromonadaceae; genus Alteromonas; species Alteromonas confluentis. Next base: position 75,515 of record NZ_MDHN01000013.1, on the reverse strand, counting down.
CGGTGTAAAGGCCGTCGATGTCAGAACAGATAATTAACGTGTCGGCCTGTGCCACCAGCGCCGTGTAAGCGCCGAGATTATCGTTATCACCCACCTTCAGTTCCGCCACTGCCACGGTGTCGTTCTCGTTCACAATAGGCAGTGCTTCATGAATAAGCAGTTCACGAAGGGTATTTTTAATATTCACGTAACGGGTTCGATCACGCAGGTCTTCGGCAGTAAGCAAAACCTGCGCACAGGGACAGTCGAAAAATCGCTGCCAGTTCGCCATCATCTGCATTTGCCCAATGGCTGCCATGGCCTGTTTTTCAGCAATGGATGCGGGGTGGTTTATTACCACCCGGCCCCGTCCGGCCGCTACGCTTCCAGACGAAACAACAATGACTTCTTTTCCTGCCGCACGACTCTCGGTGATGAATCGGGCGAGAGGGAGCAGGTATTTTGCGCTGACGTTATTGCCGTCTGGCGCAATCAGTGCGCTGCCTACTTTAATAACAGCACGTTGCCAGGTGAAATTACTCATGGAAATTAGTGATAAACAAAGAGGTCTTCGAGAATACTGCAAACACCGGCAGAAAAAAATGTGTAAGCGGTAATCCTTTAGATCGGATTTTGCAGACTTAGACCATCAGCATAAAAACAACGAGTGAAATTGCGCTGATTTGCGGTGAGACAGGAGCTATCTACGGCTAAAAACTGGCATCGCTAAAGCAATACCCGATAAAATATTACCTTGGGCTTAAAGTCTATAATAAGAAGGAAATTGAATGAGCACGCGACAAAAGCGTCTGCTTTGGTTGGCTCCTGTACTGGGTTTACTGGTTCAGGCTCCTGTAGCCACCGCAGCGATAAAACAAACAAAAGGCGACTTCGAAGATAAATTCAGACAACTCGACGAAGTACTCCCTACACCTAACGTTTACCGTAACGCAGCAGGTGAAGCCGGCCACCAGTATTGGCAGCAACAAGTTGACTACGTCATTAAAGCTGAACTGGATGAAGAAAAGCGCCGCATTGAAGCCACTGAAACCATCACTTATCACAACAATTCACCCGATACACTGAAGTACCTGTGGATTCAGCTCGATCAGAACAAATTCCGTGATGATTCTCTGTCTGCCCTGACCACCACGTTCGGCGGTATCGGTAACCGTGGTCCAGCAACACAATCAGCCAGCGGCGACAGCCCAGCAAAACTGAGCATGGGCGCCCTGCGTCGTGACCAATTTGTGGCAGACCACGAATTAGGCTATCAGATTGATGCAGTAAAAGCCGGTGGCAAAGACTTGCATAAAGTTATCGTTGGCACCCTAATGCGTGTTGACCTGGCAACCCCGCTTAAGCCGGGTAAATCAGTCAAGTTTGATATCGATTTTGCCTATAACATCGTTGAAGAAGATGCCGTATCAGCCCGTTCTGGTTACGAGCACTTCCCGGATGACGAGCGCGAAGGCGGTAACGACATCTTCTTGCTGGCTCAGTGGTTCCCGCGTCTGGCGGCATACACTGATTACGAAGCCTGGACTAACAAAGAATTTATCGGCCGTGGTGAGTTCACCCTGGAATTCGGTAACTACGATGTATCCATGACTGTACCGGCCGACCACATCGTTTCTTCTACTGGTGTTCTGCAGAACCCGAAAGATGTGCTTACCAGCACCCAGCGTAAGCGTTTAGAAGAAGCTAAAACCGCTGACCGCCCTGTTTTCATCGTAACCGCAGATGAAGCACTGGAAAACGAAAAAGCAGGTACCAGCAAAACCAAAACCTGGCACTTTAAAGCCGACAACGTGCGTGACTTTGCCTGGGCGTCTTCACGTAAGTTTATGTGGGATGCAAAAGGTATTGAACAGGATGGTCCGCAGAAGCACGTTATGGCCATGTCTTTCTATCCGAAAGAAGGTGGCGATCTGTGGAAGAAATACTCTACAGAATCTGTAGTACATACTCTGGACGTATACAACCGTTTCACATTCTCTTACCCGTACCCGACTGCACAGTCTGTAAACGGTCCGGTTGGCGGCATGGAATATCCGATGATTTCCTTCAACGGCCCGCGCACCGAGTTGCAAGACGACGGTTCACGGACATATTCGCTGTCTGAAAAGCGCTTCCTGATTGGTGTGGTAATCCACGAAGTAGGTCACAACTACTTCCCAATGATCGTGAACTCTGACGAACGTCAGTGGACCTGGATGGACGAAGGTTTAAACAGCTTCCTCGACGGCGTTGCCGGTCGCGAATGGGATCCAAACATTCCTTGGGGTGTTGAGCCACGCGATGTAACAGGCTATATGAAAGGCTCATCTCAGGTGCCAATCATGACCCAGTCTGACTCAGTTCTGCACTTAGGCCCTAACGCTTACACCAAGCCTGCCGTAGCGCTAAATATTTTGCGTGAAACCATTCTTGGCCGAGAGCTGTTCGATTTTGCGTTTAAAGAATATGCACAACGCTGGATGTTTAAGCGTCCTACACCGTCTGATTTCTTCCGCACCATGGAAGAAGCGTCTGGTGTGGATCTGGACTGGTTCTTCCGCGGCTGGTTCTACACCACTGATCACGTAGATATCTCTATCGACCGCGTGTACAAGCTGCGTTTAGATACCAAAGATCCTGACATCGATCTGGCTCGCCAGCGTGAAGCTGAAATGGACAAGCCGCTGTCGCTCACCGACGAGCGTAACCGCGAAGAAGGCCGCAAGCTGTGGGTTGAACGTTTCGATGACATCAAAGATTTCTATGATGACAACGACCAGTACACGCCAACCAACAAAGACCGTAACAAGTACCGTGATTTCCTGAAAAAACTGGAGCCATGGGAACGTGAAACCTTTGAACGTGCCGTTCGTGAAGACAAAAACTATTACGTAATGGACTTCAGCAACCTGGGTGGACTGGTTATGCCCATCCTGCTGGAGATGGAATTTGCTGACGGCACCACGCAAACCATGCGTATTCCCGCTGAAATCTGGCGTCGTACACCAAAAGCTGTCTCTAAGCTGATTGTGACCGACAAAGATAAAGAGCTGGTGAGCGTAACGGTTGATCCTCGTTGGGAAACGGCAGACGTAGACGTAGAAAATAACTACTACCCGCGTCGTATCATTCCTTCACGTATCGAAGCATACAAGTCTAAGAAGAGCGAAGCGCGCACTTCGATGGATCTGATGCAGGATATGAAAACTGAACTGAAGACCGACGATGATGAAGAAGGCGATGACAACTAAGTCTCGCCGTTTACAGCAGTGGAGCCTGGCGGCTCTGCTGCTAGTGATGAGTCAGGTTGTATCGGCCCACCAGATAAAGGCGGCCATTACCACAGTGTTGTTCAATCAGCGCACTGAAAACATTGAGGTTATGCACCGTTTTAATCTGCACGATGCCGAACATGCGGTAAAGGTATTGTTCGACAAACACGCCGATATTCTTGATGACGAATCGACGCAGAAAGCCTTTGCAGACTATGTAACTTCGCGTTTTTATTTGCTGAATGCCGAGGACGAATCCCTCGCATTGAAAACCGTAGGTTATGAAACGGAAGGAAAATTTTTCTGGGTATACCAGGAAACGGAACAACCACCCGCCTTAGAAGGTCTACGCATTCGTCATGATGCGTTACGTGATATTTGGCCATCCCAAGTCAACACATTGAATGTGGAAGGTCAGGGCGACATTAAAACGCTAACATTCCGTGATAATGTGGAACTACTTAGCGTTGAGTTCACTGGTCACAACGACGCGCAACACTAAAGTCTTATATCTGCACATTGACCCACTTGCCCGTAATGCTTCATAGTTAAAATATTGTGAATTTCTACGGGCAAGTCTTATGTCTGAAACAAATACTCAACCCAACAGCTTTACCGATAAAAAGAACATTATGTGGGTGCTGCTCTCAGGCGCAATGGCCACGATGTTTATTGTACTGCTGTTTACTCCCGGCGGCAGCGACGCCAATAGCACACTCTCTGTCTACTCCGCCATGCTTTGGTGCGGCATATTCTTAGCTACCGTGTTTCGTTACATCAATAAAAATGGCTGGATCGGATTTATTGTCGGCAGCGTGATAGGCATGCTCATTCAAATGCTGTCCGTTATGTTCGTGTGAACGTCGATGAGCGACGATCGCAATAGCAAACCTCCCCGAGGTAAGGCCGTTCCATCTGGTCGCCTTTCCCGGGTATTCGGGTTAGGGTCATTAGCAGGGCGAATAGCGGGGAACGTGGTGACATCTGGCGCCAGTCAACTGCTTAAAGGCCAGCGGCCAGCCATGTCTGATTTGCTGCTCACTCCTGCGAACATAACACGCATTGCCGATAAGCTGGCCACAATGCGCGGCGCAGCCATGAAAGTTGGCCAGCTCATTAGCATGGATGGTGGTGATTTCCTGCCCCGGGAATTGGCAGATATTCTTGCCCGCCTTCGTGACGACGCCGAGCCAATGCCGAAAGCACAACTGGATGAAGTACTCGCTGAAGCCTGGGGCGACAACTGGCAAAGCGACCTTTTATATTTTACCTCTACCCCGGAGGCGGCCGCATCCATTGGTCAGGTGCATAAAGTCATCACTATAGACGGAACCATGCTTGCGGTGAAAGTACAGTATCCCGGTGTACGGGAGAGCATAGACAGTGATGTGAATAATGTCGCCACCTTAATTCGGATGAGTGGCTTAATCCCAAAAGAGTTGGACATTGGCACTGTATTGGAAGAGGCCAAAGGGCAGCTTAAGCAAGAAGCTGATTATTTGCGCGAAGCGCAGATGCTCGACCGCTATCATCAGTTGCTCAACAACGACCAGGATTTTATTGTACCGAAAAGTTTTCCAGCGCTGTGCACAAAAGATGTGTTGGCCATGAGTTTTGAAAGTGGCGAAGATATTCAGCAGGTACTTGGGCTATCGCAAGCACGACGCAATCACATCATGAGTGCATTGATGCGCTTATTCTTCAAAGAAGTCTTTGATTTCAAACTTATCCAAAGCGATCCAAATCTTGCAAATTACCGCTTTCATCCTCAATCCGGCAAAGTGATATTGCTCGACTTCGGAGCAACCCGGGAAATTCCTGGCTACATCGCTGAAGGTTACCAACAGTTACTGAAAGCCGCCGCTTACCAGGACAACACCATGATGGAGCAAGCCGCTTTGTCTATTGGTCTGCTGTTATCGTCCCACTCAAATGAACAAAAAGCACGGGTGGTAGAATTGGGGATGACAGCGTGTGAAGCTATCCATCACGACACAGAATACGATTTCGGCGCCAGCGACCTCATCGCACGCATTCATACCCTGGGCACCGCACTCACGTACGACCAGGATTTCTGGCATGTGCCTCCTGTAGACGCGTTGTTTATTCACCGCAAATTAGGAGGCCTGTTTTTGCTCGCAAAACGACTGAATGCACAGATGAATCTTCGCGCTATCGCCGCGCCCTGGCTTTGACCCTGGTATCAATACGGTAACGTCATAGTGAACGGAAGTGCCATAGAGTAAGCGGCTTTAGGCGGGTTACCGATCATTTCATCGTAGGGGGTATCGTGTTTCATCACGGCTTTTTCCACCTCACAATGCGCAAACAATTCGCGGATCTGCCCGGCACTGTAAAACCGCATAGGATTGTTCTTTTCATCGTAGACGAGCCCGGAACGAAGACCAACGCACAGATGAACAAGATAGACGTTCATTTCATATGACTGCACTTCAAGATAATCTATCACCATGGGGGTATGTTCGATATCGCGAAAATAGAACTTACTCATGACAAACCTCTGACTGATTTACACTCAGTTAGTGTATGAATGAGTTGCTATAGTGACCAGCCCGCTGACGCCGGTTTTACATTAAGATGATGTAATATTTCCTGCACTTTTTGCGAGTATAAACAGAATATTTCGATCAAAAAGTGACGTTTTAGTGTAGAAAAGTGTTAGAAAAGAGGAATTTGCTTTTTGCAGGGAACAAATTGATCCATTGATTCTCAAAACAGTGGACACATCTCTGGTAATATTGAGATCCAGAGGGAACATTACAGGGTGAAAAGTTATGAGTGACGATTCAGAGAAGAAAACACTGGCCCCGCACTTTTTGATTATCGCAGCCATTGTTGTGGTAATTATTGCAGTTGTGCTCTGGCCCACAGAAGAGAAACCCGCTCCGGTAGCAGAGGAGCCGGTGGTAGACACACCCATCGAGCCTAATGAGCCCGTAGATTTCTCTCCAGCTCCGCCGCCAGAGCCAATGGAAATTGAGCCAACTGACGAGGTTGAGCCGATGCCTGAGCCGGTAGAAGAACCTGAGCCAGAGCCGCTTGATGTATCGGATAAAGGCGTAGAAGAAGCGCTGAATGAAATTTCCGATTCTGAAGAAGCAAATAGCCTGATCGTGAATGAAGGCTTGATCCAGCGCTTTGTTGTTACTGTGGCAAACCTCGCCAACGATGAAATGCCTGCTAGCCAGCAAATTCCGCTGACGGCGCCGGAGCAATCGTTCAAGGTTTATCGCCAAGCCGACAAAGAGTGGATCGACGCTGCCAGCTATAAGCGATATACCCCTTACGTCACAATGATGGAAAGCTTTGATAACGAAGCACTGCTTCAGTTAATGAAGCGTTATGAGGGCGAAATTCAGTCAAAATACGATGAGATTGGTCAGCCAGGTCAACCTTTTGAATCAGTATTGGTAGAAGCGATTGATCAACTGCTGGATACCCCAGAAGTGCCCGTTCCTGTGGAAGTGTATTCAGATTCGGTCGCATATAAATATGCTGATTCCCAGTTGGAAGAGTTAAGTACACCGCAAAAACAACTGTTACGTACTGGGCCTGACAACATGCGTCGCATTAAAGCGAAGCTACGTGAATTGAAGTCGCTACTGGTAGACGACGGCTTTTAATAACACCCTTCACTGATTTGAAAAACGCGGTCTCCGAAAGGGCACCGCGTTTTTTGTGCATTGAAGCAGGTGGTCAGTTGATCACTGGCGTCACGGGTCACAATTCTTTAGAGTAGATTCAATCCGTTTTAATTATGCAAAACGGCCTTTGGACAAACCTAACTAAAGATAATAACTATGAAAAAACGTTTAATGTGCCTGTCTGCACTGTTTGTACTGCAACCGTTATCGGCGAGCGCAGATACCCTCATTCATGCCGGAAAACTATTTACCGCCACCAGTGACTCGCTGCAATCCAACATGACCATTGTGATCGACGGCAATAAAATTGTTGATGTTAAAAAGGGATTCGAAAAGGGCGGGGCAGATGACACGGTTATCAATCTCAAAGATAAAACCGTGATACCGGGATTAATGGACATGCACGTTCATTTATCTTCCCAGCAAGGCCCTGGCAGCTATTTAGAGCCATTTACCCTGAGTGAAGCAGACTACGCCTTCAAAGCAGCAAATTATGCCCGCAAGACCTTAGAAGCCGGCTTTACGACCGTGCGCAACCTTGGCGACAGTTACAATGAAACCATTGCCCTGCGTAAAGCGATTGAAAAAGGGATTGCAGTAGGCCCGCGTATTTATTCAGCAGGCAAGTCTATCGCCACCACAGGCGGACATGCTGATCCGAGTAACGGCATGTCGCCGGCGCTGCGCCCAGACGTCGGCCCTGAAGACGGTGTTGTCAATGGCATTGCAGAAGCTCGCGATGCTATTCGTCAACGCTATCAGGATGGTGCTGACGTAATTAAAATTACTGCTACCGGCGGCGTACTGAGTGTGGCCAAAAGCGGTCAGAATCCACAATTTATGAACGATGAACTAAAAGCCATCGTCGACACCGCCAATGATTATGGTTTTACCGTTGCTGTGCACGCTCACGGCAAAGAAGGGATGGAGCGCGCCATCAAAGCCGGCGTTACTTCTATTGAGCACGGTACCTACATGGATGAAGAAACCATGGCGCTAATGAAAAAGCACGGCACCTGGTATGTCCCTACCATTTTGGCCGGCGAATTTGTTGCCGAAAAAGCCAAAATAGACGGCTATTTTCCTGAGCTGGTTCGCCCTAAAGCGGCTTCTATCGGTCCGTTGATCCAAAAGACCTTCGGTCGTGCGTATAAAGCAGGTGTAAACATCGCTTTTGGCACTGACAGCGGTGTATCTGCCCACGGTGATAATGCGCAGGAGTTCGCGCTTATGGTTGAGGCCGGTATGCCAGCAGCAGAAGCGTTGAAGAGCGCAACGATCGCACCGGCAAAAATGCTGGGGATCAACGACCAGTCTGGCTCAATCGAAAAGGGCAAGCTGGCAGATATCATTGCCGTTGAAGGTAACCCACTTGAGAATATTCAGGTGATGGAGAAGGTTGTTTTCGTCATGAAGGATGGGGCAATCTTCAAACAATAGAAGAAGATAATGCCCATAACCAAGAAGTTAAAACACAGCACCAAAAAGATGGTGAATTCGAAACACATGCTGAAAGGGATCACCCTGGCATCCTTTCTTGAATCCACCATCGTTCCTATTCCTCTTGAAGCTATCCTGATCCCGATGATGCAGGCCCGCAGAGAAAAACTGTGGGCCATAGCACTAGTCTCGACTCTAGGCTGTGTTCTCGGTGCCCTGTTTGGATATGCACTTGGCTATTACCTGTTTGATTTGGTGGGCGATTGGGTTATTCAAACGTTATCCAGCCCAGAACAATTTGACAGCGTTTCCAGCAAAATGGAAAGCCAGGGCTTCTGGTTCGTCATGACACTGGGCATTGCGCCAATACCGTTTCAGATAGCCATGTTAGCAGCGGGCGCAACCAAATATTCACTGCTACTCTTTTTATTGGCAACAGTGATCGCACGCTCGCTACGTTATTTTGGGCTGGCTGCTGTTGTGTACTTCGCAGGCGATAAAGCCGAGTCGCTGATCAGACGATACAAAACTAAAGCAATTATTGCGTTAACCATATTGGTCGTGCTGATTTGGTATATCACAACATTGTTCTGAATAAGCGCTGAGCGAAGCAAACAAAATAGTAGTGAACTTTTTATTTGATAATAGTTCTCATTTGCATTACTTTAAATAAAAAGGAGGTGCGACAATGAAAACAAACTATCTTTGTCCGGTTTACTGGAAATGGCTTCAGATGCATCCCGAGCACGCCAGGGAACACTTTACGCAAACCAGTCAGACCGCTCTGGAGAAAGCTCGCTCAGGGGAAATGGAAACGGCCTGTCAGACAGCGGGAGAAGCTTTCGAAATGGCTCAGGCTGTGATGTTGTCTATTCAGGTTTCAGACAGTCACACCAATGCAAAACACAATGACTTATTGGCCTATGGCGCTGCCGCTATTCAACTGGCCCGTACGCATGCCGCGTCTGGCAATATTAACGAAGCGGTCGTTTGCCTTGATAGCGCCGCACAACAAATTCATGCACTCGCCCCCTTATTTGCCGCTGAGCCCGATATGCTGTCACACCTCAAGCAAATCAGCTATTCACTGCAACAAGGACTGGCGTTTTATCAGCGACAAACATTAGCATCACAGGTATTGCACTGATGCCGCCCGCTTCTGCTGCCACGCCGACAACCATTACGCTGGAAGTCGATATTAGCCTATTGAAACAAATGCTGCGCCAGCAGACACTGCATATCAGCGATGTCAGGTGCAGTTCACATCAGGATAAAATTCGCCTGCAGCAATTATTGCTGCAGGCAATGACTGAGGTTAATTAACCCGTAATAGGGCGCAGTAGAATGAGGGATTACACCCCTTTGCGGATCAGAAACTGATAGGGCAGAGTTTCTGTCTGGCTTGCCACCAGCGTATGCTGCATGAAGCGACAGAAGCCAGGAATATCCCGCTCCGTTGCCGGATCATCAGCCGTTATCAACACCGTTTCACCGTCTGTCATTTTACGTACTTTCAGGCGTACCATCATGACGGGCTCCGGACAACGTAAGCCCAGTGCATCCAGTTCATGATCAGCGTTGGCAAAAGACGGGTTATCAGATGCCATAAGTCTCACGGTATTTACGGATAGAGTCCATGTGTTCTGCATGCTCACCGGTTTCTTCCAGATACGCGATCACGTCACCAAGAGAAACGATAGACACCACAGCAGTACCGAAATCACGCTCGACTTCCTGAATGGCAGACAGTTCGCCCTTACCCCGTTCCTGACGGTCCAGGGCAATCAGCACGCCAGCCAGCGTTGCGCCGTTTTTGGCAATCAGCTCCATAGATTCACGAATAGCCGTACCCGCGGTGATCACATCGTCTACCAGCATAATTCGACCTTCCAGCGGGCTACCTACCAGATTGCCACCTTCACCGTGATCTTTGGCTTCTTTACGGTTAAAGCAGTAAGGCACATCCATATCATGATGATCAGCTAACGCAACCGCAGTAGTTGTGGCAATAGGAATGCCTTTGTAAGCCGGGCCAAACAGCACATCAAAAGCAATATTGGAATCGGCCAACGCTGCGGCATAGTAACGACCCAGCTTCGCCAGATCGCCACCTTTGTTAAACAAACCGGCGTTAAAGAAATACGGGCTGGTGCGGCCTGATTTTAAAGTGAACTCGCCAAATTTCAGTACGCCACGGGCAATGGCAAATTCAATAAATTCACGCTTAAACGCTTTCATGATGTCTCCTTACGCCAGTGCAGCTTTTTGCACGTCGAACAGTTCACGCAGACCATGCTTAGCAATATCCAGCATTTCGTTCATTTCTTCGAAGGAGAACGGTTCGCCTTCGGCAGTGCCCTGAATTTCAATCAGCTTGCCGGTTTCGGTCATCACAACGTTCATATCGGTTTCTGCCGCTGAATCCTCGGTGTATTCCAAATCGGCAATCGGCGTACCTTTATAAATACCCACAGACAACGCCGCCACCATAAATTTCAATGGGTTTGTTTTGATAATGCCTTTGGCACGCATGTGAGTAAGCGCATCAACCAGCGCCACACAGGCACCGGTAATCGATGCAGTACGGGTACCGCCGTCAGCCTGAATCACATCACAGTCCAGCGTAATGGTATTTTCGCCCAGCAGCTTCAGATCCAGCGCTGCACGCAGAGAACGCGCGATAAGACGCTGGATCTCCAACGTTCTACCACCTTGCTTACCGCGAGCCGCTTCACGCTGACTACGGGTATGGGTAGCGCGAGGCAGCATGCTGTATTCAGCCGTTACCCAGCCTTTTCCCTGACCTTTCATGAAACGGGGAACCCCTTCTTCCACAGTAGCAGTACACAGCACTTTGGTGTTGCCGAATTCCACCAGCACCGAGCCTTCCGCATGGCAGGTATAGTTGCGGGTAATAGTAACGGGACGGATCTGACTGGCGGTTCTGCCACTTGGACGCATAGGGATCTCCTGATATAGGCTTGGGACGCAATAAATAAGCGGGGATTATAGCTTACTTAGCAGGGTAAGTTGAACGGGAGTTTAGGCTTTGTTGATGATTCAAAGTGCAGTTTGTTTAAATTCCCCTAAAAAACAAAAGACCCCCAGTCATTGGCATATCCAACGGCTGGGGGTCACTTTACACTTTATGGTTCACTAAACGTTATTCAAGGTTCTCCGCCAGGAAACTGGCAACGACATTGAAGTATTCCGCACGGTTCTTATCATCATAGAATCCGTGCGTCTCATCCTCTTTAATAAACCAGCGATACGGCTTACCGGCTTTGTCCATCGCATTTCTTAATCGTACTGCGTGTTCATAGGGTGCACGGCGGTCCTTTTTGCCGTGGGCAATTAATACCGGCCCTTTCAATTTATCTACGTGATAATTTGGAGAAAATTTTATCCGCTGCTCACGGTCCGTACCAAGGAATTTCTCCAGAGTATCAGTACCAAAGAAGACATCGGTTGTGTCACCTTCAGTAAACATTAAATTCATGTCGTAGACGCCGGCAGTAGCCACCGAACATTTAAACAAATCCGGAGCAAGCTCTGCCGCCATGACTGCAGAATAGCCACCAAAGCTGGCACCCATGATACAGATATTGTCGGCATCGATATTACCCTGGTCTACTAACCATTGTGTGCCGTCGATGATGTCGTGCATGATCAAGTCGCCCCAGTGCTGGTAGCCGCTCTCCATATAAGCCCTGCCATAGCCACCGGAGCCCCGGAAATTTACCTGCAAAACAGCATACCCCTGACCAGCGAGCATCTGGACTTCCTGATAGAATGCCCAGGCATCGCGAGGACCGTGGGGGCCACCGTGTACCAGCGTGACCAGTGGCACCTTTTCACCTTTTTTCATGGTAACTGGATAGGTCACGTAAGCCGGGATCTTTTCACCATCTCTTGCATCGAAAGTGACGGGTTTCATTTCAGACAAATCATCTACTGCAATATGTGACATGTTGGCAAGAAGCTGAGTGAGACTGTTTTTCTCAGCGTCAAACATATACCAGGTACCAGCATCAATATCGCTACTCGCATGAATTACCCACTTCTTGTTGTCTTTTGTTTTGCTGGTGATGTTCAGACGGTAGCCAGGCAGAGCCTGTAATAAGGATTTAAACAGTTTTGCTTCTTCACCCGCATCACCGAACACCACATAAGACGGATAACCACTTTCAACTCTCACCGCGTAAACCGCAGTGCCATCCGAAGTAAGAGAAACATCACTCAGGTCGACTGTAGGGTCGGTGTAAATGCTCTTTCTTTCAAAGGTGTCGAGATTCAGGCTGAACAGACCAATTTTGTCCTGCTGGTAGTTATCAAAAAAGACCGCATTCTTACCATCTTCACTTAAGCCAACAATGCCAAATTCAGTGCCGTAATTACTAGACACTTCTTCCCAGTCATTTGAATCTTTTGCTTTTCTGAATATTTGCGAATTACCATTGTCATCGACGCCCGAAGCCATCAGAACATTACCGGCTTTATCGGTATAAACTGATGCGAGCTTTGTAGGTGCACGTATTACTCTCGGACTTAGTTTGCCGGTATAAACGTTAAGCTTATGAACTTCTGCAAGACTGCCGCCATCCCGGGAGAATGGTTGTGATGAAACAAGAATATTATCGTGATCATCCGGTAATAAATTGATGATCCTTCCACCAGCCATATCCGCGTTTGTTTGCCGGGCTTTAATACCGCCTCGCCGGGCCTTGGTATATCCGAAGATAATTTCCCCATCGGAACCGTCGTAGTTCAGTGCGTAAATTTCACCATGACTCATTGACTCAGCTTGCTTTTCTTCAGTACGCAGAAGCGTCATTACCAGGCGTTCTTCATTCGCCCAATAAACCGTACCAATCTCGGCATCCTGACCGAGGTTAGTGCCACCCACTACCGAAAAATCTTTCATGGCTAATACGGCAAGATTACGTTTTCCGTTTTTAATGTAAACGACGGCGAGGTGTTTGCCATCTGGGGATATATCGGCGTCGCGATATTGAGGAGCCTGAGCTATTTCTTCGAGGGTGAATTTAGCAGAGCTGCTAAATGATATGGCTAAGCAAAAGGCAAAAAGTAAACTGCGCATACTAATACTTTCCTTGTATTTAACTTTTTTGAATTTCGTTTGTCTAAACAGTGTAAAAGATTAGTGTAGCTGCGTTGTAAAATCAATTTACGAAACATTTAGATACACTGTTTAGCGCATGACTCAGTTGTGACCACAAACAGTGTTTACAAATTAACAATGCTATTATGCGTCATGTTGATAATTGGGCATACTGTCTAAAAGTCGCGTATGATCGTTTACACAAACAATAGTGAGCCTCTGGGAGAGTGCATTTTTATGATTTACAGCATGACCGCTTTTGCCCGTTCTGAAGTCAAAAAAGACTGGGGTACTGCAGTATGGGAGATCCGTTCGGTTAACCAGCGTTTTCTGGAAACATATTTTCGCTTACCAGAGCAGTTTCGCGCACTGGAGCCGGTGCTCCGAGAGCGATTCCGCAAACGTCTTCAGCGCGGCAAAGTAGAGTGTGCACTGCGTTTCAATGCAAACGATGCAGCCGTAACTAAACTCAACCTCAACGAAGCATTGGCAAAGGAAGTGATGCATGCGGCAGATTGGGTGCAGTCACATGGTCAGTCTACCGGCGTTAATCCTTTAGATATATTACGCTGGCCTGGTGTCATTGCCGCAGAAGAAGCCGATATGGACGCCATTCAGGCAGACATCCTTGCTGCGTTTGATACTACGCTGACTCAGTTCATAGAAGCCCGCGCCAGCGAAGGTGATGCGCTTAAAACAATGATTGAACAACGTCTTGATGCCATTGAGTCTGAAGCCGCTACAGTGAGCGAAAAGATGCCTGCCATTGTGGAATGGCAACGTGAAAAAATTCTGTCTCGCTTCGAAGAAGCCAAGGTAGAGTTGGATCCAACTCGCATTGAACAAGAAATGGTGATGCTGGCACAAAAAGTTGATGTTGCCGAAGAGCTCGATCGCCTCAATGCTCACGTGAAAGAAACCCGCAATATTCTCAAAAAAGGTGGCGCCTGCGGCCGTCGTCTCGACTTCATGATGCAGGAATTTAACCGCGAATCGAATACATTAGGGTCAAAGTCGATTAACTCCGAAATCACCCAGTCTGCGGTTGAATTGAAGGTATTGATTGAGCAGATGAGAGAGCAGATCCAGAATATTGAGTAAAAAAAATGGCTGAGCCTGCCTCAGCCTACTTTCTTCATCAAAAAGTATGCATTCCGCCGGTTTCCGACTTTCTCTATCGTCATATTTATAAATCAGGGCTTCAAATGTATGCCTAGAAAATTGAAGCCGCGGCCTCAATAGACTGGAAAAACCTACGACTTATCTCCCCATATAATTTCGCAAGATAAATCACCCAAATCGGTGATGTATTGGTTCACAGGTAACGAATACATCTAAAGTCACCACTAACGGTGAATAAACTTATCGTTGGCCTGATTTAAACGAAATACGAACTCTCTCGAATGTAGTTAATAACGAGTGGGTGAAACAGCAATGCCAGATGACCTTGCTATGGACTTACAGAGAACTGAAAAGTTTGTGTGAGTAAAGGTTGCACATTAACCACTCTGGCTACGGGATCAGCATTTATATAACGTCTCGAATCAATGGTTACAAATCCCCAAAACTGTAAAAATCGCTCCAGAAATCGAGTCTCGATAAGTCTGCTTATATTTTCTTCTGGCGAAAAATAATCGTCCGCTGGTAATGCCAGTAGTAAATCTGGGAATGCTGTCAGGACTTCTTCAATCAACCGATCCACACGCTTGTGGCTTTGAATACGCCACAGCATAAACACCCAAAATGTTCGCAAGTCGACATCAAACTCAAAACCGTCCAAATATCCCCAGTTATATTTGCTAATGGTAGCCTCTAACATGGGTTTAAAAAATGCTTGTATACCTAACGTCTGAAACTGTTTTTGCGCTGATTTTTTTACATGATAGCGGCCACTTCGTCGATAGATAATACCGCTAATTTCAGCAAGCACTCGCGTATAGTGCAGGGCATTAAACTTGTCTTCGTTACTACCTGCAAACTCACTGATGCTTATATGACGTTCGAATTGCGCAACAGGAAACTCAGCCAATAAATCACTGGCCTGCTTGACTAATTTGGTCGGCAAATTGCCTTTACTTGTTGCTTTGAAGGACCCCTCTTGCGCCATAGCTTCATCGAGAATGAGAGCTAAGTAGCGCATTACCGGGCTGGTGGAAAGATCATCTGGCGTATTAATTGTTACCCACTGCAACTCATCAAAAGGCGCGTAAAGCCAATTAGCCATCTGCGTTGGTGTTACACCACAAAAATCAGCGTTAGGTTGGTTATTTCGATCCAACATCTTTTTTTGCAAAACCGTATTGAGTTCATCGAGGCTTAAATTAGGATTCATTGCCAACATGGATTCAACGTCATCCATAACTTGAGCATGCTGCTTGGAAGTACTGTCCATGCAACAACGTTTAAATTTTTTCCCGCTTCCGCAATAACAAGGATCGTTTCGGCCGATTTTCATTGTTTTCCCTTCTTGCTGTTACAGAGTAATAGCTGCATTTTCCTGCTTGCGCTGTGCATATGCAATCAACCAATACGAGAATATAAAAAATGCGCTTCTAAGGTTAAGATGATGCTTTAACGAGTTACAGGGAAAGTTATGAAACACCTTCTACTATGCAGCTTAATCGTTTTCTGCTCATCCGCTATTGCATCGACACCTAGCGAGAAGGCAGTAGCAACAGTTCTTGATAAACTTCATCAATCAGCGGCTTCCGCCAGCTATGAAGACTATTTCAGCACCTTCGCGACTGACGGCGTTTTCATCGGTACCGATGCCTCTGAAACCTGGACGGTGAGTGAATTCAAAGCGTATGCAAAGCCTTATTTTGATCAGGGCAGGGGCTGGACATATACGCCCACAGCTCGTCATGTGTATTTTTCACAATCAGGGGATGTCGCCTGGTTTGATGAAATGTTGGATAGCCAGAGTTACGGTGTGACTAGAGGAACCGGGGTACTTGAGAAAAGAGACGGTAAATGGCTGGTAACACAGTATCATCTTACCATTCCACTCCCCAATGAATTGGTAGATGACGTGGTAAAGCAAATTCAAGCAACCGCGCAGCATTAGCAGCGTTATAAAGGGAGCAGTGGTGCTCCCTTTCTTGACCAGCAGACAGATTAATTTGTCAGCGGTTGGATTTTCAGTTCTACACGGCGGTTCATCTGACGATTTTCAGCAGATGTATTTGGCACTTTGGGCTGATATTCGCCCAGCCCTACCGTTGTCACCCGGGTCGGATTTACATTAAACGTGACCAATAGGTTTTTCACTGACTGTGCGCGACGCTCAGATAAGGTCTGATTGTAAGAATCAGCACCGGTATCGTCGGTGTGACCTTCAATCATCAATACCGTTTTCTCGTAATTGTTCACAACCTTGGCAACGTCCTGCAAAACAGGGTTGAAGTTCGGACTGATAGACGCGCTGTTAGTGGCGAACGTAATGTCACCCGGCATGATAAGGCGTAGGTTATCGCCTTCACGTACTACCTGAACGCCGGTGTCAGCCAGTTGCTCACGCATTTCTTCTTCCTGACGATCCATGTAGTTACCGATCGCACCACCCGCAATGGCGCCTACCACGGCACCCCAGGCGTACCGACTTTTATCATTGTCGCCCGTGGCTTTACCCAGCAAAGCACCGACTACCGCGCCAATACCAGCACCTTTTTGTGTATTGTTTGGACTGGTTGCACAACCGCCAACCGCGAGTGCGGCGCTAATTAATCCTACTGCGAATACTTTTTTCATCATGTCCCTCTTAAGGTTCTACTTCTGTATCGGGTCTGCTTCTTATTTAGCAGTGATTACAACGGATAAAACAGCAATTCCTGTTCCAGTCGCTAATATGTGGGCAGATTAGTGCTAAGCGGATGAATACACGCTGAACAGCGCGGCAATACGATAAAGTTAACAAATGAAATTAAATGTTGAAGATCACTTCTAGCCGGTAAATATTTCCCGGTAAGTGTATGAAATAGGCAACGGTACTATGAGGATTCGATTCCAGGAGGACACAGCGTTACGGCGCGATGCTCTGGTTAAAGAACTCGTTAAAGTTAATCTTGTAGTCGCTGGCTCTCACTGCTTTAACGATCGTGATTCTTGTATCAGCTTCCAGATCGACATCTTTTGGTGTGATGTAATGCCCACCTTTCGTGGAATAGAATTGTTTTACTTTCGGCGTTAACGGCGAATCGTTTTGTGCCAACACCATGGCGAGTTTGTCGTTAGATAACAGCACCAAACTACCTACCGGGTAAACACCCATGCACTTGATGAACTGTTGAACCAATCCCTTATCCAGTTTATGAGGACTCTCACTGATAAGAATTTGAAAAGCGCGCTGGCTCGGCATGCCCGCTTTATAACAACGATCAGCGGTGAGCGCATCGTACATATCTGCTATGGCCAACATCCGCCCGGCATGACTTATGCCGTTACTGGCAGTGCCTGCAGGATAACCACCGCCATCGAGGCGTTCATGGTGTTCGCTGACGGTTCGAATAAGCGCCGCATTAAGATTAACTTCTTCTAATGCCTCAACACCAAACTGCACATGTTTCTTCATCACATCCATTTCCTGGTCGGTCAACCTGCCAGGCTTATGAAGTATGTCATCAGGAATTCGAATTTTTCCCATATCGTGAAGAAAACCGGCGTACGCCAGCTCTTGGACTTCGTCGTCGTTCATGCCAACGAAACGAGCAAAGTTGGCCAGAATAATCGCCACATTCAATGAGTGCTCGAGAAGATAATCATCTTTCTCGCGAATACGGGTAAGGCAAAGCAGCGCATCAGGGTTTCGCTCGACAGACGCAACCAGTTTGTGAGAGAACTCGCTGGGGATACGATCATCGAATGGCAGTCCTTTCTCAACAGCCTGAAGCAACGTATGCTGAATTTTTTTACCTTGCTTATACAGACTTTCGGCATTGATCAATTCACTGGCAAAACTTGTCTTGGCGGCTTTTCGCGTATTGGCAGGGGCTTCTTGTACTGCTGTGGGAATAGGGGTCCCGTTTCGCGGATCGAACTGTTTAGATAAATCAATACGGAGCTTGAGTACCCCTCTGGCACGTAACGAATCCACCACGGCTTCACTGGCTACCCGCCCCTGACTTTTAATCTTTACCTTGCCTGACTGCTCAGTAATTTCATGAACAAACATACCGGGGGTTAATTCGTTGATTGTAATTGTTTTTATCACGGTATTAGTCACTTCAATTTACACCAGGTTCTACGCATAATATTGGTTCCGGCACACATTGACACGTTAACTCTGCAAGTTTGTATTCAATATTTCAATGCACTAAGTATAGTTGCCATATCAGGTTGCCATCGGTAATCCGCCAGCGAAACGCGGTTATTTTTAACGCACACGCCTTCGGCGATTAATATTTGTCGCTGTTCTTCGGCTTTGGGGGAACCGCTGGGAAACGCAATTTTTCCATCTGCCCTGAGCACCCTTTGCCACGGCACTTCAGCACCATCGAATTCACTTCTTAGCGAACTGCCGACTAGCCGGGCTCGACCGGGCAAACCCGCAAGATCGGCAATTTGTCCGTAAGTCGCTACTTTCCCTGCAGGAATGACCATGACAGTTTCGAGAATTTGCCTCGTTTTATCAATTTCAGCCATAATAACCCCTTCTTCGGCAATCCTGAGTTATTCATGCGTTTCTATTGTTCAGACTGTGGCTATCCTAGTAAAACCTGTGTTTGCCAAGCAGTAGAAACGCTTCACTCAGATGTTCATTTTCTCATCATTCAGCATAAGAAAGAAGCAATACACGCAAAGAATACCGCCCGATTAGTGTGTCTTACACTACCTGAGACTAGAATTATTGTTTCCGGCACTGAGCGATTAAATCAACAAGTTACCGATTATCTGCAACAGTATCAATCACCTGCAGTTATTTATCCGTCTGAAGGCAGCGTAGCGATTGAATCCTTAGAGGCAAAGCCGGTGCGCGAACACGATTTGTTCATATTGCTCGATGGGAGCTGGAAGCAGGCTTTTGGTATGTGGAAAACACTGCAGCAGTTGCATACGCTGCCACAGTATCATTTTGATAGTGCACCGCCGAGTGAGTACGAAATAAGACACACAAAATTTGATAAGAGTCTTTCAACGCTGGAGGCCGTCGCATACACCCTGACTAACACATGCGAGAGCTCTGCTGCACCGTTACATCGTCTTCAGCAAAAATTTCAGTCGTTTTGGCAAAGTCCCCAGGCACATCGCCGCAACAGCGAGGTTTCAACCAACAAGGTGCTCAAGGTACAGTAACGCCATCCACGAGGCAGGTACCAACATCACTACACTAATTAGTCGCTTAGCCAGCTCGAAAGGAACAGGCGACGCTGAGATATTTTCTACCTCTTCAATTTCCCTTTCCAGTGTATGACGACGTTCTGCTTCAAGCTTATTGTGTTGCTCTACTTTATGGATGGCGACTAAGCCAACGGTGAGTTTATCGATAACCTGCTGCTTTTGCGTACTAATTAAACCCACAATTCGGTAGGCGGGCATGAACAAATAGGCAATCAGTGACAACGAGAAGATGGTGACGATGAACATGTCTATGGCTGGAATTTGCGTGTTAAACCAGAATACAGGAATGATAACCAGCGCAATAAGGCCAAAAAGTGTATTTTCCACTGAAAGAGATGAGATACGTCTAAGTGCTTTGAGCTCACCGCTGGTGGTGATGATCTTAGTAATGAAGTGTCGTGTTATATATTGCGTCGATGACACCATTTGAAATAAGAATAACCAGAAGAAGAACCAGAATGGCACAGCAATGAGATCGAGTACCAGCACTTGGGCATTAAGATCGAACGCTACCAACTCTTCGGAAATAATATAAACAACCGTTACCGAAACGGCCAGCGTAGCGGATGTAATAATTTGCTGGCGTAACTTAGAAGCTAGTCTGGCTCGATGTTGTGCAAATAGGCTCAGCGCGTTCTTATCCAGCAAATAGCTCATGATTGCACTGGCCATTTGTTGCTGCTGAACCCGAAGGCTGATCCAAAAGAAACTGGTTAACAACGGCATGCCGACGGCCGCGTTAAAATCTCGCTGGCCTCGCGCGTCGCTTATTGTTTGTAAATCCAGTGCACCGGTGAAATAGTTAATGACGCAGCAAATGAAAAAGTAGCTAAGCGGCATTCGCCAGAACGACGAGGCAGAAGAAGAAGGATAGTTGTAGTGTGTTGTCATAGGGCCTTCACGAAACCAATCAGTAAAGTCCTTCCCACTGCGTTGTTGGTATTACTTATTATTATTTTTGGCGTAGTTTAATTAAGCCATCGTTTAATGCAATAGCCATAAAGTGCTAGATAAACCTATATCAATTACTTATCAGTATAACAGTCTGACCAGACAGCAAACTCGCTGCCGCCAGGCTCGGTGAAGTGAAAGCGATGGCCTCCGGGAAAAGCGAATATGTCTTTTACAATGGTTCCACCGGCCGCAATAATTTCACTTTCAATAGCGCTGAGATCATCACTGAAAAATACCGTTAGTGCGGCCCCGCTCGCGGTATCGCTGATCGCTTCACTCTGATAGAAGCCACCGTCGACATTCTCCAGTGAAAACGCACAGTACATCTCACCGTAATCAACAAACTCCCAGCCGAATACCTGTTTAAAGAATGCCTTGGATTTTGCGATGGAACGGGTAGGGTATTCGAGATACTGCAGCGATTTTGATTTCATGCTTATTCGCCCTTTTCCATTGAAGCGATAAACTCCGCGCCGGTCATTTTTATACTGTCGGCATCCAGCGCATAGTAACTGCCTTTTTCATCAGTAAATATTTCACTTTCCAGCTTGAGAGAATTGTCATTGAAGATACCCGCTGGTATGAAGTAGGCGCCGCTCTCCACATGCTGGAAAAACAGGTGGGTACCACAACGGTGACAGAAGCCTCGCTCACCCCACGCAGAGGACGCGAAACGGGTAATTGCGTCTTCGCCTTTGAACGTTACTGATGTACCACAATGAGCGGCGTAGAATGGCCCTCCGCTCCATTTACGACACATTGAACAATGACAGGCGCCGACGCCTTCTTCAACCTGTGAAGCATGAACTTCGACTTCACCGCACAGACAACTTCCTGATTTTGACATATCGGTTCTCCGGGGATTCCTTGCTGGTTAAATATACAGTAACGCTATTTGCGTCGTATTGGCAAGCCACAGAAAACAAAAAACCCGGCATAAGCCGGGTTTTTTAAAAGTAGCTGAATAATTACTTACGCAGTTTCTGAATCAGGCGTAATTGAGCAATGGCTTCTGCCAGCTCTTGTGCCGCTTCTGCATAGTTGAAATCAGCGCCTGGGTTGGCGATGTGCTCCTCAGCACGACGTTTCGCTTCTTCCGCTGCCTGTTCGTCCAGATCATCTGCACGTACCGCTGCGTCAGCGAGAACAGTCACAGTGCCGGGTTGTACTTCAAGTACGCCACCAGCAACATAAATCAACTCTTCTTCGCCGTGCTGCTTAACCAAACGCACCATACCAGGTTTAATTGCAGTAATAAGTGGCGCGTGACCTGGGTGGATACCCAATTCACCTTCACTTCCTGTTACCTGTAATGTTTCAACCAGACCAGAGAAAATCTCTTTTTCTGCGCTTACTACATCCAGATGAACGGTCATAGCTGCCATTGTAAACTCCTTAGTAAGGAACGTGAATCAAACGCAGGCAGGTATTAATACCTGCCTGGCTTCACTCTTATTTCTTGGCTTTTTCCAACGCTTCGTCGATAGAACCAACCATGTAGAAAGCCTGTTCTGGCAAGTGATCGTATTCACCTTCCAGAATGCCTTTAAAGCCACTGATAGTGTCTTTCAGAGAAACGTACTTACCAGGAGAGCCGGTGAATACTTCTGCTACGAAGAATGGCTGAGACAGGAAACGCTGAATTTTACGAGCACGTGTTACCACAAGCTTGTCTTCATCAGACAGTTCGTCCATACCCAGAATCGCGATGATATCTTTCAGCTCTTTATAGCGCTGAAGTACGGTTTGAACGCCACGCGCTGTGTCGTAGTGTTCCTGACCGATTACCAGAGGATCCAGCTGACGTGAAGTCGAATCCAGTGGGTCTACCGCAGGGTAAATACCTAGAGACGCGATATCACGAGACAGTACTACCGTTGCATCTAAGTGAGCAAAGGTGGTAGCTGGTGATGGGTCAGTCAAGTCATCGGCTGGTACGTATACCGCCTGAATAGACGTGATTGAACCCGTCTTGGTTGATGCGATACGTTCCTGCAGAACACCCATCTCTTCAGCCAGGGTAGGCTGATAACCTACTGCTGAAGGCATACGACCTAACAGTGCTGATACCTCAGTACCTGCCAGGGTATAACGGTAGATGTTATCTACGAAGAACAGAACGTCACGACCTTCGTCACGGAACTTCTCTGCCATCGTCAGACCAGTCAGAGCAACACGCAGACGGTTACCCGGTGGCTCGTTCATCTGACCGTATACCAGAGATACTTTGTCCAGTACGTTAGATTCGTTCATTTCGTGATAGAAGTCGTTACCCTCACGAGTACGCTCACCAACACCGGCGAATACAGAGAAACCACTGTGCTCGATTGCGATGTTACGGATAAGCTCCATCATGTTTACGGTTTTACCTACACCGGCACCACCGAACAGACCAACTTTACCACCTTTCGCGAATGGACATACCAGGTCGATAACCTTGATGCCTGTCTCAAGCAGTTCAACTGCACTTGACTGATCTTCGTAGCTTGGCGCTGCGCGGTGAATAGACATACGCTCTTCTTCACCGATTGGGCCCGCTTCGTCGATTGGATTACCTAACACGTCCATGATACGACCCAGAGTGGATGTACCAACCGGAACCATGATAGGTGCTTCAGTGTTTTCTACTGCCAGGCCACGACGTAGCCCGTCTGTGGTACCCAGAGCGATGGAACGAACTACGCCACCGCCTAATTGCTGTTGCACTTCCAGGGTTAGCCCGGATAAGTCACCTTCGGTAACTTTCAGTGCGTCATATACTCTTGGTACCGCATCTTGTGGAAACTCGATGTCCACAACGGCGCCAATGATTTGGACGACCTTACCTTGACTCATAATTTGTCCTCGTTATCTCTTCTAAACCTTTGCCTACACCGCTGCGGCGCCGGATACAATCTCACTGATTTCCTGTGTGATTGCAGCCTGACGAGCCTTGTTGTATATCAGTTGCAGATCATCGATAAGGTTGCCGGCGTTATCTGTTGCCGCTTTCATTGCTACCATTCGAGCTGCTTGTTCTGATGCTGCGTTTTCCACAACACCCTGATATACCTGGGATTCAATGTAACGAACCATTAAGGATTCCAGAATTTCTTTTGGATCCGGCTCGTAAATGTAATCCCAACGATGCTTCAGTGTTTCATCTTCTGACTTTGGCAAAGGCAATAATTGATTCATCACAGGCTTCTGCGTCATGGTGTTAACGAAGTCGTTGTAAACCAGATAAATCTTATCCAGTGAACCTTCGTCGTAGGCGCGTAGCATTACACGAACCACACCAACTACATCGCTGACTGAAGGGGCATCGCCTAAACCGGTTTCTGCGGCAAGTAGCTTACCACCAAAACGATTAAAGAATGCACAAGCCTTCGAGCCTAATGCCGCAAAATCTACTTCAACACCCTTGTCGCGGTATTCACGCACTTTCTGGGTGACCAGCTTGAATTCGTTAGTATTCAAGCCACCGCATAAACCGCGGTCGGTAGAAATCACGATAAAGCCAACCCGTTTCTCATCACGCTCTTCTAAATAAGGGTGACGATACTCAAGGTTACCGTTAGCAATGTGACCAATCACTTTTAGCATGCTTTGCGCGTATGGACGGCCGTGGGCCATACGTTCCTGCGCCTTTTTCATCTTCGACGCAGCAACCATTTCCATCGCACTGGTAATCTTTTGAGTATTTTTGATACTCCCAATTTTACCTTTAATCTCTTTACCGCTGGCCATGATTATCTCTCCGATTACTCAACGAAATGTGCTGACCACGAAAGCCAGCACCATTGATTACCAAGTTTGAGTTGCTTTGAACTTCGTTAAAGCGTCTTTCAACTGTGAATCAATATCGTCGTTGTAGTTGCCGGTTGCATTGATAGTCTTCATCAGCTCAGCGTGATCGCTGTTCATGTAAGCGTGCAGTGCAGATTCAAAATCAAGGATTTTGTCCAGCGCTACATCTTTTAAGAAGCCTTTCTCAACGGCATACAGAGACACACCCATATCAGCGATTGACAGAGGAGCATATTGCTTCTGCTTCATCAGTTCGGTAACGCGCTCACCGTGTTCAAGCTGTGCACGCGTTGCTTCGTCAAGGTCAGATGCGAACTGAGAGAACGCAGCCAATTCACGATACTGTGCAAGCGCAAGACGGATACCACCACCCAATTTCTTAATGATCTTGGTTTGAGCAGCACCACCAACACGTGATACAGAGATACCGGCGTTAACAGCAGGACGAATACCTGCGTTAAACAGGTCAGTTTCTAAGAAGATCTGACCATCGGTGATAGAGATAACGTTAGTAGGTACGAACGCTGAAACGTCACCGGCCTGAGTTTCAATGATAGGTAGAGCTGTCAGTGAACCCGTTTGACCTTTAACTTCACCGTTAGTGAAACGCTCTACGTACTTGTCGTTTACACGAGCAGCACGCTCCAGCAAACGGCTGTGGAGATAGAAAACGTCACCAGGGTATGCTTCACGACCAGGAGGACGCTTCAGAAGCAGAGAGATCTGACGGTAAGCAACAGCTTGCTTAGACAGGTCATCATATACGATCAGTGCGTCTTCACCGCGGTCACGGAAGTACTCACCCATGGTACAACCAGAGTAAGGTGCCAGGTACTGCAGGGCAGCAGATTCAGAAGCAGAAGCCGCAACAACGATGGTGTGAGCCAACGCGCCGTGTTCTTCCAGCTTGCGTACTACGTTAGCAATCGTAGAAGCCTTCTGGCCAACTGCTACGTAAACACATTTAATGCCTGAATCTTTCTGTTTGATGATGGCATCAACAGCCATGGCTGTTTTACCACACTGACGGTCACCGATGATCAGCTCACGCTGACCACGACCAACAGGAATCATCGCGTCAACTGACTTGTAGCCAGTCTGTACAGGTTCATCAACTGATTGACGGTCGATTACGCCTGGTGCGATTTTTTCTACTGGTTCGAAGCCGGCAGCTTCAACAGCGCCTTTACCGTCGATTGGCTCACCCAGGGTGTTTACAACACGACCCAGCAGGCCAGGGCCTACAGGTACTTCAAGGATACGGCCGGTAGATTGTACTTTTGTGCCTTCTTGTAGGTCCGCATACGGACCCATAACTACTGCACCAACTGAATCTCGTTCAAGGTTCAGTGCAATAGCGTAGCGACTGCCAGGAAGTTCGATCATTTCACCTTGCATTACATCGGCTAAGCCGTGAATGCGGATAATACCGTCTGTTACTGCGACGATAGTCCCTTCGGTGCGAGCTTCACTGGTTACATTAAACTGTTCAATTCGCTTTTTGATCAGTTCTGCAATTTCAGTGGAATTAAGTTGCATACTCTTATCCCCGTTATGCTTGCAACGCGTCTGCGAGACGGTTCAATTTCGACTTCACGGAACCATCAATAACTGTATCACCGGCTTTGACTACAAAGCCTGCGACCAGAGCAGGGTCCACGTTACAATTAAGCTTCACTTTACGTGCCAAACGTTTTTCTAACGATGCGCTGATTTCAGCAGCCTGCGAATCAGACAGTGGAGAAGCCGAAGTCAGATTGACTTCAATTTCTTTGTCGTAATCCGCCTTCAGAGTGTTAAACAGCTCTGAAATGGCTGGTAGTGCAACTAAACGTTTATTCTCAGCCAGAACCTTAATAAAGTTCTGGCCATGTTCATCGAGCTGTTCACCACAGACATTGATGAATATTTCAGCGAGTTGTTCTGCGGCAACAGCACCAGTCATTAACTGATGCATGTCGTCGTTGTTTGCAACTGCGCCGGCAAATACCAACATGTCCTGCCATTTGGCAATGGCGTTATGCTCGACTGCAAAATCGAAAGCAGCTTTAGCGTAGGGACGAGCAACGGTTGTCAATTCAGACATGGCTCAACTCTCCCTTATAGCTCAGCGACAAGTTTTTCAACAATGTCGTTTTGCGCGTTAGCATCGATTTCACGTTGAAGAATTTGTTCTGCACCAGCAACAGCTAAAGCTGCTACCTGTGAGCGTAACTCTTCCTTGGCACGATTGCGTTCAGCTTCAATTTCGGCATAACCAGAAGCAATGATTTTCTCACGCTCTGAGTAAGCTTTCTGCTTTTCACTTTCTTCAAGTTGACTAGCACGCTTTTTGGCTTGCTCGACAATTTCAGCTGCTTGCGCTTTCGCATCTTTCAACTGCTCAGTAGCTTTTTCCTGAGCCAGTTCCAGGTCTTTTTCAGCACGTACAGAAGCTTCCAGGCCATCGGCTATCTTCTTCTGACGTTCTTCAATCGCACCCAGTAAAGGGGGCCATACGTACTTCATGCAGAACCACACGAATACGATGAATGCGATTAATTGACCAATTAGAGTGGCGTTAATGTTCACGACCGCTCCTCCTCATATGTTCGCTAAAAAATGGGTTTAAAAAATTAAGCACCAACAGCGAACAGAAGGTATAGCGCGATACCAACACCGATCATTGCGATCGCGTCGATAAGACCCGCTACGATAAACATCTTAACTTGCAGTTGAGGAGCCAGTTCTGGTTGGCGAGCAGCAGATTCTAGGAATTTACCACCCAGCAGACCGAAACCAATAGCGGTACCCAGGGCACCCAGACCAATCAGTAGTGCAACAGCGATGTATAACATGTACGTCTCCGATTTAAGTTAAATTTAAAGTTAAAGTGTAAAAGTAAAACAGTTTGAATCGCCTGCAATTTTCCAGGTATTGCAGGTGATCCGGACTACATTAATGGTCTTCGTGAGCCAGGCTCAGATACACAATGGTCAGCATCATAAAGATGAAGGCCTGAAGCACGATTACCAGAATATGGAATACCGCCCATGGGAAATAGAGAGGCAACTGCCACACACCCAGAGTCGCGATAAGAATAAAGATTAGCTCACCGGCATAAAGGTTACCGAACAGTCGCAGCGCCAGTGAGAACGGGCGAGCCAGCAGGGTAACGGATTCCAGAATGAAGTTAACCGGAATGAATGCCCAGTGATTGAAAGGCTGGAAAGTCAGCTCTTTCATGAAACCGCCTACACCTTTCACTTTGATGGAGTAGAACAGAATCAGGAAGAATACACCCAGAGCCAGCGCCAGAGTCATGTTCAGGTCAGTGGTAGGTACCACTTTCATATACACGTGGTGCGGATCTACACCGGTTGCCGCATTGGCAATCTGACCTGCTGCTGTAGGCAGAAAGTCTACCGGTACAAGGTCCATCAGGTTCATCAGGAATACCCAGACGAAGATGGTCAGAGAAAGTGGTGCAATGAGATTGTTCTTACCGTGGAAGGTATCGCGAACGTTATCGTTTACAAATTCAACAACAAGCTCAATAAACGCCTGTGTTTTGCCCGGTACGCCAGAGGTTGCTGATTTAGCAACCTTACGGAATAACCAGAGGAACAGAATACCCAGGCCAATAGACCAGGCCATTGTATCAATGTTCCAAACCCAGAAGCCTGCTTCCGCACATACTTCTGCAACGTTATGAAGTTCTTCACCGTGACTAAATTTCACCCCGTCGTCAGTGACGCACATGGTGGCATTGGTCAAATGGTGGAGAATATACTCTTGTGTTGTAATCTCAGATGCCATGTTTCAACCTAAATAAATTAAAGTGTAAAAACTTTTCAGCGCTTCGTCTGTACCACAGTAGTCTTGCTACTTAGGTACTGGTCAACTTAGTTATTATTTATTAGTGTTGTTGACGAAACATGGTCAGCCAGTAGCTAACCGTCGTAATAGCGAAGCTGGCAAATACCATTTCCGGTATTGCATGCAACAGCTTAAAGGCCACCACGAATAAAATTATTGCTATTGCCATGCGCAATTTTGCGCCCTGGCTGAAACTTTTTACCACCAGTTGGTTTTTACTGGCGCCGGCGTATTTAAACGCGAATGTCGCGAAGACCAGGTTGGGCAGGATGCTGATTAGCGCGCCAATCGCCGCTGATTTTGCAGCATTAACGGATATTCCTGCACCACTGATGGCGACTAAAACAAACATGACAATTACTTGCATGTAGAGGGCTTTTCTTGCAAGCCGTTTTCCGGCCGCAGCCAATTCTTCTCTGGCCATTATTCTGCTTATTTCTCAGCCCAAATAAAAAGCGTCAGAAGTATACTGTTTTACCGATATTTTTCAACCATACATCGCGTTTTGAAAGTTATTATGAAAATTTTCGTGTCGAATGTCAGGTTGCCACGCATTGTACGCGAAAAGAGTAGCAATAACGACCACAGTTAACAGATCTGCAACTATGGTCTTATAGCGGGTTAGTGTATCTTGGAGAGGATGCCATCGAGTTGTTCTAAATCATTAAAATTAATAGTGATTTTACCTTTACCCTTGGCATTGTGATCAATCGAAACCGAAGCACCGAGGTTCTTGGAAAGACGGTTCATCAGACTTGCAACATCGGGGTCTACGGTTTTTTCCGGCTTAGGTTTGGCAGGTTCCAAGCACTTACGTACTAATTTTTCAGTGTCTCTTACGGTCAGTCCCTTGCCTGACACCACCTGTGCCACCTCGGTTTGCTGCTCACCTTCAAGGCCAAGCAGGGCACGGGCATGACCCATTTCAATGTCACCATGCTCAAGCAACAGTTTTACATCGTCATTCAGATTATTCAGGCGTAACAAATTCGTGACAGTGGCGCGGGATTTACCGACAGCTTCAGCAGTCTGGGCATGGGTCAGTTCGAATTCGTTCATCAAACGTTCCAGCGCCTGCGCTTCTTCCATGGCGTTTAAATCTTCACGCTGAATATTTTCAATCAGTGCAATGGCAACTGCCGCTTCATCGGGCACGTTCTTGATTAAACAGGGAACGACATCGAGCTGTGCCAGTTGTGCCGCACGCCAGCGACGTTCACCGGCAATGATTTCGTACTCATCATCGCCAACACTACGCACCACGATAGGCTGAATAACCCCCTGGGAACGGATAGAGGATGCCAGCTCTTCTAAAGCCTCCGGCGACATGTCTTTACGAGGCTGATATTTTCCTCGCTTTAAAAACTCGACAGGCAGTTTCTTCAGCTCGCTCTGGGCTGAAGCAATGGTTTCTGATTCCTGTTCACGGCGGGCAGCGGATGTCTGACTGGTGGCAAGCAGTGCGTCCAGGCCACGTCCGAGTCCTCTTTTCTTTGCAGACATGTTTTTCCTCAATGACTCAAGCGATTAAGACTGACAGTGTATTAACTTTTGTTAGTTTACCAGATTAACTGGCTTTTGCGGGTTGTAATGTCTTTTCGCGACGACGCAGAATTTCACCAGCAAGCGCAAGATAGGCTTTCGCGCCGGAAGAAGACTTGTCGTAGTACATGGCCGGCATACTGAAACTGGGTGCTTCTGCGAGGCGAACGTTACGCGGAATGACCGTGCGGTAAACCTGTTCACCGAAGTGACGCTTAAGCTGTTCAGATACATCATTGGCCAGACGGTTGCGGGGATCGTACATGGTGCGCAACACGCCCTCAATTTTCAGATCCGGATTGACTACGGAAGCGAGCTTCTGGATGGTATCCATCAGCGCAGTTAACCCTTCCAGAGCGTAATATTCACACTGCATTGGCACCAGCACGGAATCGGCAGCCGCCAGTGCGTTTACCGTAAGCTGATTGAGTGATGGCGGACAGTCGATAAAAATAAAATCGTAATAATCTTTCACCGGCTGCAGTGCATTTCGCAAACGGACTTCGCGGGCGAACATTTCCATCAACTTGATTTCTGCAGCGGTCACGTCGCCGTTCGCCGCAATAAGATCATACTTGGCCGTCGTGTTTTTGATGATAACGTCATCAATTGGCTTTTCTTCGATCAGCAGTTCAAAAGTGGTTGCTTCCGCTTCGTACTTGTCGACGCCGCTGGCCATGGTGGCATTGCCCTGAGGATCTAAATCAATCAACAGCACCTTACGCTTGGTTGCAGCCATGGATGCCGCTACGTTCACTGCCGTCGTGGTTTTACCCACACCACCTTTCTGATTCGCTATTGCGATTACCTTCGCCACTGTGCACCCGTTAGACTTTTCGAATATTGACTAAATGACGCTCGCCCTCAAGCTCCGGGACTAACAACGCCTTTACGGACTCGATTCGGAAGTGATCACTTACTTCGTCTATTTCGCTCTGAGGAAACTGACCTTTAAGAGCAACAAAGACTCCAGATGAATCTACCAGATGCTCGCACCAGTGCAACATATCTTTCAGGGACGCAAATGCGCGGCTTAATACGATATCGTATGGTTGATCAGGCTTATGGTCTTCCACACGACTATGGACGGGAGTAACATTATTCAAACCGAGTTCGAATGCACATTGTTTCATAAAACGGACCCGTTTGCCCAAACTATCTAGCAGGGTGAACGAAGAATCCGGCAACATCACCGATAACGGGATCCCGGGCAGACCCGGACCCGTGCCAACATCGATGATGGTTTTGCCGTCAATGAACGGTGCAACAGCAATAGAATCAAGAATATGCTTAACCATCATCTGCTCTGGTTCACGCACAGAAGTGAGGTTATAAGCTTTATTCCACTTATCAATGCGCTCAACATAGCCAACCAGCTTTTCAGCCTGCTGCTCAGTCAGTGTTAGTGACAGCGATTCACTGCCCTGCATCAGAATATCATTGAGTTTTGCGGTGTCTATTCTGCTCACGCGGTTTTTAATTCCTGTTTACGTAACATGCCGTGCTTCTTCAGGTACACCAGAAGGAGCGAAATTGCGGCAGGGGTAATACCCGAGATACGTGATGCCTTGCCAATCGTTTCCGGACGGGCTTCTGTCAGCTTGGCGACCACTTCGTTAGAGAGGCCGGATATTTTACTGTAATCGAAGTCCATTGGCAGCAAGGTATTTTCATGACGCTGCGTTTTTGCGATTTCGTCGAGCTGACGGGCAATGTAACCTGCGTACTTGATCTGAATTTCGACCTGCTCAGCGGCAATCGGATCGGCAATTCCCGGACCAATGCCTTCGATGGCCATCAATGCATTGTAGGTCATTTCCGGACGACGGATCAGTTCTTCGTAGGAGTGCTCACGACTCACCGGATTTTTCAGCAGCGGATTGAGTTCCTGTACTGCAGCATGGTCCGGATGAACCCACTGACCACGCAAACGCTGCAGTTCCTGCTCAACCGCTTCCATCTTGATATTGAATGCCTGCCAGCGTTCGTCGTCTACCAGACCCGCTTCACGGCCAAGTGCAGTAAGACGATAATCGGCATTGTCTTCACGCAGCAGCAAACGGTATTCCGCGCGGCTGGTGAACATGCGGTACGGTTCTTTGGTACCCATGGTGGCCAAATCATCAACTAGCACACCCATGTAAGCCTGATCGCGACGTAAAATCATCGGATCTTTTTGCTGAACCTGCAGTGCCGCGTTCGCGCCCGCCATCAGACCTTGCGCCCCCGCTTCCTCGTAACCCGTTGTACCGTTAATTTGACCGGCAAAGAACAACCCGCCGATAAATTTGGTTTCCAACGTTTGTTTCAGATCCCGCGGATCAAAGAAATCATATTCGATGGCATAGCCTGGACGGATGATGTGTGCGTTCTCGAAGCCACGGATTGAGTGGATGAGTGCTTGCTGCACGTCGAAAGGCAGACTGGTGGAAATACCGTTTGGATACACCTCAATGCTGTTCAACCCTTCCGGTTCAACGAAGATCTGATGCGAATTTTTGTCAGCAAAGCGCGTGATCTTATCTTCAATACTCGGGCAGTAACGCGGGCCAACACCTTCGATGACCCCGGTAAACATGGGCGAACGATCCAGGCCACCACGAATAATATCATGGGTCTTCTCGTTGGTATGGGTGATGTAGCAGCTGATCTGCTCAGGATGCATTTCACGGTTACCCATGAAGGAAAAGACCGGCGTCGGCGTATCACCAGGCTGCGCCTGCATCACGCTGAAATCCAGTGTACGGGCGTCAAGACGGGCAGGAGTACCGGTTTTCAGGCGATCAACCCTGAAAGGGAGATCACGTAAACGTTCTGCCAGTGCAATGGAGGGCGGATCGCCTGCACGGCCACCACGATAGTTTTCAAGGCCAATGTGGATGGTGCCACCCAGGAAGGTGCCAACAGTCAGCACAACGCTCTGTGCTTTGAATTTGAGACCCATTTGCGTCACTACACCGGCAACGCGATCGTTCTCGACGATCAGGTCATCACAGGACTGCTGGAAAACAGACAGGTTTGGCTGGTTCTCCACCGTTTGACGGATCGCCTGGCGATACAGGTTGCGGTCAGCCTGTGCGCGGGTTGCACGTACTGCAGGTCCCTTGCTTGAGTTCAGCGTCCGGAACTGGATCCCGCCCTGATCAATAGCCAGTGCCATAGCACCGCCCAGCGCATCGATTTCTTTTACCAGATGGCCTTTTCCGATCCCGCCGATAGCCGGGTTACAGGACATCTGCCCGATCGTTTCCATGTTATGGGTCAGCAATAATGTTTTTGCGCCCATGCGAGCAGATGCCAGTGCAGCTTCTGTACCGGCATGCCCACCGCCAACAACGATGACATCAAATGCGTCCTGATAAAACATGTTGAACCTCACATAACACGGGGAATGTAAATTAATCGGTTTGTTCTGACATAATACGGTCTGCCAGAAAAAGGGCGCGTATTTTAGCTGACTTATTAGCTAATGGAAATGGCTAAATTTTCTTCAATTTGCTTTTGTTTTTTGCCAGGCTGTTTGCCTTATAGATCTTAAGATCTCTTTTAAGATCTTTATTTTTATATTTATTAGGATCGCGAAGATCTGTTAGTAAGTCACTTTTTGATCATGAGATCATGATCTTACACGAATGATAACTGTGGTACAGAGGGGATCATAAGTACCCCCTGATCATGTGCATAACCGGGTATATTATCCACAACCGGAAGGGGCTGAAAACTTATGCAATTTACGATCAGAGCTTATGCACAAAGGTTTAGGGGATCCTATCCACAAGGGTGATCAAGATGTGATCGTGTTGGGGATAAGTTGTCGAGAACGATCACTTTATGATCGTATGATCGTAGTGTTTTCGGGGGCTGATCGGGTGATCTTCCTGTGATTAGATCTTTTCCACATGATCGCTTTTTTCGATCCAAAAAAGTTTATGTTGATAAATACATTATTTGTGGCCAAGCGAAAAAAAGCCGGTGTGATGGACACCGGCTTTGATTTTTTTCATAGAAATTTTGTTATTTAGCGTACCTGATTAGGTTGATAACGCGGCTGGGGATTGTCTGCCGGGTTCTCATCATTAACCAATCCGTCACGACGACTAGGCCCCGAAAAGCGTACTTTATAGGTGTCGTATTCTTTTATTGACTCAAAGCAGTACTTACCTAACGCCAGTTCAAGCTCTGTGAGATTGTGGTTGGTGATCAAAATACAGTTCTTCTTATTCACCAAACGTTGTCTAAGTAAGTTTCCTAGCCAGCTCTGTTGATTTTTCTTTAGCATGGTTTCATTCACGCACACTTCATCTAATATCAGCAGATCGACCTCAAGAAGCTCCTGATGAGCTTCGCGGAAACGTTGACCGATGTTGTCCTGGGAGCCAAAATCAAAAGAAAAATGACGCATTTCCATGAGTGTAGAAAGCTGTCGGTACAACACGGTGATCTCGTATTGCTCAATGAGCTCATGGGCAATGGCACCGGCAATGTGTGATTTACCGCGGCCATAGTCACCGTAAAACAGCATCATGTGTGATCCTGCCTGACGCCATTCTCTATCGCTGTGAGCAGCAATAAAGGAGTGGGCGATGCTAACGGCTTCTATCACATCGTCACTGTCTTCTACCAGGTTAGCAAAGGTCCATCTGGGGTTCAGATCAGAACGCCCGTGTAAGTCATGGATACGTTTAATCTTACTGTCTTGTTGCAACTGTCGAACTTCATCGTTGGCTTTGCGCTCGTATTCTTTTCGCAGCGTTTCGTAGTCCTGATAGCCGTCCTGCACCTCTGGTTTACCCATGGCACGGGCGAGGGAATTCAGTTTGTCTTTTAATGATTGCATTGGATCAGCTCTTTTTCTGTGATGCGTATTTTTCCACCAGCTTTCTGGCATTATCGTCGGCTTCAATGCCGGCTGCAACTGGAACGGTCTGTGTACCCACTTTACGCGTCGTGGTATGGCCTACAGCTAATCGCTTACGTTTCACTGCGTAGGCGAATTTCTGTGTCCATTGAAAATGACTAAAAACTGCGTCTGGACGGCCCAACCAATATGAAACAAACTCGCCGATATCTTCATCATCAAATTTGCGATCGATGAGTCCGATGAGATTGGCCATTTCTTCAAAGAGAGCGGGATCGGGTCGCCAGCGTCCGTGGATCGCGGTGTATTGACGATGTAGATGCGTAAAGTTGTCTTGGTTACCATTACATAATGGCAGTAAAAGACGCTGTCCGCTTAACGATGTTTCCAGCGTGTTGTCATCCTGAAGGGCAATCAGACCAGCCTGTTCGAGTTCCCCAAGTAGGGTATTGATTTGTTGGCCGCGAGAATAATCACCGTCTTCAGTGTTGTTGCCGTTAACTAAGTTGATCAGATATTTATAATTTACAGGTTCTGACAATGCAGAAGGCACATCAACGGTGGGTCGTAAACCGAGACAATAGAGCACCCGGCTGTCATTTGACAGCGAGGCAGTGAGCGCGTGAAATTCGGCTTCAGTAAACATGCGTTGATCAGGAATTCAATTGCTGTTCAAACCATTCTATCGCGACATCTTCTGGAATGGGATGATTGAGTACATCAATGTGCAGTGGTTCAGCGATGATTTGCGCGCCAGCAGTTTTTAAGCGTTTTTCCATTTCGATGGCGCCAAAACAATAGGTGTCATAGCTGCTGTCGCCCAGTCCTACGATGTAGGCTTGTACTCCCGAAAGATCGGCATCTTCCAGTGATTTGGCAAAAGGTTGAATATTTTCAGGTAATTCGCCCGCACCATGGGTAGACGTACAGATAAGCCATTTGCCTTCACATTTTAGCGCTGAGAGGTCTGGCTCAAATTGCAGTGTGGTGGTGAAACCCGCCTTCTTTGCAACTTGCTCAAGGGCTTCTGCGACATATTCTGAGGCACCAAGAACGGAACCTACCACAATAGATAAATGCTGAGACATGCGTTATTTACCAATACAAAAAGAAGAGAAAATCCGACCTAGCAAATCGTCGGAGGTGAATTCGCCGGTAATTTCAGTGAGCGCCTGATGCGCCAATCGCAATTCTTCTGCGAGGAGTTCCCCTGCCAGATTTGAGAGTAATTGTTGCTCACCATTGTCTACATGTTCGGCTGCTTTGGCCAGGGCATCGAGGTGCCGACGTCGTGCAATAAACTGGCCTTCGGTGGTGGTGTCCAGACCCATGGTGTCGGCAAGGTGCTGCCGGAGTAAGTCTACGCCATCACCAGTATTTGCTGATAAACCAATGACACTCACTTCTCCGTGCTGTGTGTTTAACTGTTGGATACCTACCGTTTCTGACGACAAATCTGCTTTATTCCGAATAACGGTGGTTGGAATATTTTCAGGCAGACGGGCCATAAATTCTGGCCAGATTTCATAAGGATCAATAACAGCCGTATCGGTACTGTCGACAACGAAAAGAACCCGATCGGCCTCGTCAATGGCTTTCCAGGCCCGTTCGATCCCAATTTGTTCCACTTTATCTGGACTTTCACGTAAGCCCGCGGTATCAATGATGTGCACCGGCATACCGTTAATGTCGATATGTTCTTTGAGTACATCTCTTGTGGTGCCGGCTATATCGGTAACAATTGCACTGTCGCGTCCTGCTAGTGCATTAAGCAAACTGGATTTACCGGCGTTAGGTCGACCTGCAATGACCACCTGCATACCTTCTCTCAGCAGGGAACCTTGCTTGGCTTTTTGCTGCACCTGAGACAATGACTCGATAATTTGTCGAAGATCGCCCGCTACCTTCCCGTCAGACAGAAAATCGATTTCTTCGTCAGGAAAATCAATGGCTGCTTCCACGTACATTCTTAAGTGGATGATCTCTTCAGATAACTGAGTGATGGTTTGTGAAAACTCACCCTGAAGAGAACGCAGCGCACTTTTTGCTGCCTGCTTAGAACTGGCATCAATCAGATCGGCGATGGCTTCCGCTTGCGCCAAATCGAGTTTATCGTTTAAGAATGCCTGTTCACTGAATTCTCCTGGTCTTGCCAGGCGCACATTGGCCGCACCCAGTACCGCATCAATGAGCATATCCATCACCACCTGACCGCCATGTCCTTGCAGTTCCAGTACATCTTCGCCAGTAAACGAATTAGGCCCCTTAAAGAACAGCGCGATACCTTGATCGATAACCGTGTAATCTTGGCCCACAAAAGGGGTATAGCTGGCTACACGAGGCTTAAGCGGTGTTGGAACCAGCGCTTTAGCTACATCAAGGGCTGCCGGTCCGGATACTCGCACAATGCCCACGCCACCGCGCCCCGGGGCTGTGGCTTGTGCAACAATAGTATCCTGAGAGGTGGTAAGTGATGTCATCATTAATCTTTCATGTTTTTAAACTGAAATGGCTGGCCTAAATCGGCGCCGCGAACCAGCGAGATTACCTGTTGTAAGTCATCTCGCTTCTTCCCGGTTACCCGCAACTGGTCGCCCTGGATAGCCGTTTGTACTTTGATCTTGGCATCCTTGATGAGTTTTACAATTTTCTTTGCAGTTGCCTGCTCGATTCCTTCTTTGAAACCGATAACCTGGGTACAGGTTTTGCCGCGCTGGTCATAGTCTTTCACGTCAAGAATACTGGTATCCAGGTTACGTTTGGAGCAGGCATTGCGGAACATTGACTCTAGTTGTTGCAGCTGAAATTCACCTTCAGCCTTCATTACAACCGTTTTTTCTTTAAATTCGATGCTGGCTTCTACGCCACGAAAATCGAAACGGGTAGCCAGTTCACGGGTGGTGTTTTCCGTGGCGTTACGGACTTCTTCAATGTTGATTTCAGATACAATATCGAAAGATGGCATGTTTGACCTCTTTATATATGAAACAGCCCGCTAAAGCGGGCTGTTTAAGATTAGATGAATTACTTGGATTTCAGCCCTTTCTTTTCCATGGCGGCGTAAATCAGTTTCGCCTGGACAAGGGTAATGATGTTACTGACCAGCCAGTACAGTACCAGACCGGCCGGGAACCACAGGAAGAATACACTCATTGCCACAGGCATGAACTGCATGATCTTCTGCTGCATCGGGTCAGTCACAGTAGTAGGCTGAAGTTTCTGTAGCAGCCACATGCTGGCACCTGTCAGTACTGGCAGTACAAAGTACGGGTCTTTCACTGACAGGTCAGTGATCCACAGGAAGAAGTCTGCGTGACGCAGTTCCACACTTTCCAGCAGTACCCAGTACAGTGCCAGAAAGATAGGCATCTGTAGGATGATTGGCAGACAGCCGCCCATCGGATTCACTTTCTCTTTGCGGTACAGCTCCATCATCGCCTGAGACATCTTCTGACGATCGTCGCCAAAGCGGTCTTTCAGCTGTTGCATCTTAGGCGCAAGATTACGCATGCGCGCCATGGATTCGTACTGCTTCTTGGTCAGCGGATACATCGCACCTTTCACCACGACAGTGATCAGAATGATTGCCACGCCCCAGTTACCGACTAAGCTGTGCAGGAATTGCAGCAGGGCGAATAATGGCTTGGATAACCACCACAGAATGCCGTAGTCGACGGTCAGATCCAGACCGTTTGCCAGTCCTTCCAGGGTATCCTGATCTTTCGGTCCTAAATACAATTCGGAACCAACGGTCACAGTATCGCCTGCGTTAACGTTAACCGGTGTGCCGGTAAAACCAATAATCGCATACTGGTTCTGAACCAGCTTGGAATACAGATTATTCGTTTGTGACTGCGGTGGTACCCAGGCGGATACGAAGTAGTGTTCCAGCATACTTACCCAGCCACCGGCAGTCGAAACTTTCAGATTCTTATCTTCGATGTCATCGAAAGGGTATTTTTCATAACGATCTTCATCAGTACCATACGCTGCACCGCGGTATGTCGGCATGAACATGTTGCCACCGTCAGGTACCTGCGTGGTTTGCTTTAACTGCGCATACTGTTGGAATGTGGTCGTCTGCGATGAGTTGTTAGCAATAGTGTAGGTTAAGGCAATATCGTGGCTGCCTTTGGTAAAATTATAGGTTTTCGTTACCGCAACGCCATCTGCATTTTGCCAAGTTAATGGTACAGATAATGTATCACCCTGCATGACAAACTCTTGTTGTTCTGCATCGTAACGAGGACGTCCTGAACGGTTTGCATCAGGACCATCACGACCAATCAGCCCACTTTGTGCAACATAGAGACCGTCTGTAGGGCGCAGCAGACTATAAGTTTCGGTTGATTCCTGCGTTAGCGGAAATTTTACCAGGTTCGCTTTGATGACATCGCCACCGACCAGATCAATTTGTAAATCCAGCGTGTCGGTCAGTACGTGAATCATGCGAGCTGCGTTCGGCTTTGCTTCTGGCGTCACACCCGGTACATCTTCGTTGGAAGAGGCGGGAATATCGTCGCTCATTGGCACGGATGAAGGTACGCCCTCATTACCGGCTTCTACGCTGGTTTGTTCAGTCGCGGCGGGCTGAACCGGTTGGGGTCCATAATCTTTTTGCCATTGATCCCAAAGCAAGAAGCTTACGAGGGCAAGGCCGATTAGCAGAAAACTACGTTGCGATTCCATATAGGTCTCTTTATTCTGAGTGTTTATTATTCCGTGATTCCGGTACGGGATCGACTCCGCCCAGATTGAAAGGGTGGCATTTTAATATGCGTTTAATCGATAACCAACCGCCAATTAGCAATCCGTGCGAATTTAATGCTTCAATTGCATAATATGAGCAGGTTGGATGGAACCTGCAGCGTTGCCCGAGCATGGGTGAAATAAACCACTGATAGAATTTCACCAGTAGCAAGGGAAGGGCGATGGTTATTTTGCGCAGCGCTTTGCCAGTTTTTTCCATTGCTTGTCCAACATTGAAACAATTTCTTCATTGGTTAACTTATCAGCGCCAGATTTTCCGACAACGACAATATCAACAGCAGGAAGTTTGTGGCGTTGATGCCGGAAGCTTTCTCTGATTAATCTTTTCAGCCGGTTTCGGTCATGCGCTTTACGCACACGTTTTTTGGGAATAGTAATTCCAACACGTGGATGTGCTAACTGGTTATGTCTGGCAAGTAATGTAAAAGCGGGAGATACAGCAGGGGTAGCGTCATTAAACACATGAGTAAAGTGGGAGGGAGTTAACAGACGTAACTCCCTGGAGAAATTATTTTCACCCACTTTAGGGTAGTACTCTTAAGCAGAAAGGCGAGCGCGACCTTTAGCACGGCGAGCTGCTAGTACTTTACGACCATTTTTAGTCGCCATACGAGCACGAAAACCGTGAGAACGCTTGCGCTTTAAGTTGCTCGGTTGAAATGTTCTTTTCATGACCAAAGTCTCACTTTTCAAGTTAAATTATTAGACGTTCAAAATAACGCACTTAATAACGAAACGTGGAGTTTGTCAGTAAGGTTGTTACGCCGCCCATCCAAAAAGGACGCTGAATTCTAGAGATCTCGGGGGCTGATGTCAATTGAAAACGCGATGATAGTGGATATTTTTCGCTACCAAAGGAGAAATTTTGTGCAATCAATTGGTTTC
This sequence comes from Alteromonas confluentis, assembly GCF_001757105.1. Classification (GTDB taxonomy): domain Bacteria; phylum Pseudomonadota; class Gammaproteobacteria; order Enterobacterales; family Alteromonadaceae; genus Alteromonas; species Alteromonas confluentis. The sequence goes on along the minus strand of NZ_MDHN01000013.1, from coordinate 35,045 downwards.
GTACTTGACCGACCTATTAAAGTTGTGAATAACCTTGTTGTCACTATAAGTTTATCCACAAGTCAAGCATTGATCGCGCCGGATCAGCAAGTTTTTTAGCGTGATCCTCTACCCTGATCAAGCGTACAGTGTTTTTATTTATAAATTTACTAAATTCATGAATAAATAAAATAAAATAATAATAACAATAACTTGAATCTTAGATCGTAGAGATCGAAAAAGATCAAGATTTACTTTACCCACAGAAGATCAGATAATCCACAGCGATCACAATTACAATACAATAAACACCGCTGTTACCCAGACTACATAGCTTCATTTCTTATTTTCAAATAAGGAATAGCTATTCTTTTCGTCTTTTTTCGCTACCTGGCGTCTGCAGCACCTTTTGGAGTTCGTCTTTATTATGTCTCTGTGGAATATGTGCCTAGAGCGCTTACGCCAGGAATTGCCGACTCAGCAGTTCAGCATGTGGATTCGTCCGCTTACTGCACAAGAAGAAGCTGGCGTGCTGACTTTATTTGCCCCAAACCGTTTTGTGCTGGACTGGGTAAGAGATAAATACAGAGATAAGATAACGCAATTATTTAATGAATTTCGTGGCGCCGATGCACCCCAGTTGCATCTTGATGTTGCTACGCGTTCTGTAAGACCGGCGCCTTCTGTTGCTGCTCGACCATCAATGCCGAGCCAACAACCTGTGCGTACCCCAACGCAGCCACCGGCATTTCAATCCCCTGGTCAGTTTTCTCACCAACAGGGCGGTGCAACAGCGAATTCATTTTCTAATCACCAACAGGTGAGTCAGGCTGCGAGTCCATCGGCAGTGATGGCAGAACCTAAGCCTCAACAAAATCGTGATTATTCCAGTTCGGCTGAACCGCAACGGGCTGGTCCTAATGTGGTGCCTATTCCTGAGGCAATGAAGCACAAAAGTAATATTAATCCGACCTATCAATTTGATAATTTTGTTGAGGGTAAATCGAACCAACTTGCTCGCGCCGCGGCCACTCAGGTTGCCAATAATCCTGGCGGCTCTTACAACCCGTTGTTTATCTATGGGGGAACGGGTTTAGGTAAAACGCACTTATTGCATGCAGTAGGGAACGGTATTATTGCTAATCGTCCCGGTGCAAAAATTGTGTACATGCATTCTGAGCGTTTTGTACAAGATATGGTAAAAGCACTACAGAATAATGCCATTGAAGACTTTAAGCGTTTTTATCGTTCGGTTGACGCGCTGCTCATCGATGACATCCAGTTCTTTGCTAATAAAGAGCGCTCTCAGGAAGAGTTCTTCCATACCTTTAATGCGTTGCTTGAAGGTAATCAGCAAATCATCCTAACGTCTGACCGCTATCCCAAAGAAATTGACGGGGTAGAGGACAGATTGAAATCCCGTTTCGGCTGGGGCTTAACTATCGCCATAGAACCGCCAGAGCTGGAAACGCGCGTTGCGATTTTAATGCGTAAAGCTGCTGAAAATAAAATCCACCTGCCGGATGAAGTCGCATTCTTTATTGCTAAGCGTTTACGGTCTAATGTGCGTGAGCTTGAAGGTGCATTGAATCGTGTAATTGCTAATGCGAATTTTACGGGTCGTCCCATCACTATCGACTTTGTGCGTGAAGCATTACGTGACCTGTTAGCTTTACAGGAAAAATTGGTAACTGTTGATAACATCCAGAAAACTGTCGCGGATTATTATAAGATTAAGGTAGCTGACATTCTCTCTAAACGCAGAAGTCGAAGCGTAGCCAGACCACGTCAGGTTGCTATGGCCTTAGCGAAGGAATTGACCAACCATAGCTTGCCGGAATTGGGTAATGCTTTTGGTGGTCGCGACCATACTACGGTTCTGCACGCATGCCGAAAAATAGAGCAGCTTAGAGAGGAAAGTCATGATATAAAAGAGGACTACAAGAACCTGATAAGGACCTTGTCCTCATAAATCTTTGACATTCCAGGCAGGAAAGTAAATCAATGAAATTTACCATCAGTCGAGAAAAGTTTCTTCAACCTTTGCAGTTGGTATCTGGCGCTGTTGAGCGTCGGCACACCTTACCCATTCTCTCTAATGTGTTAATTAAAGTTAGTGAAGGCGCACTCTGGCTGACTGGTACAGATTTAGAAGTTGAGCTGATTGCCAGCACGCAACTTGAAGGGGATTTCGAAGAAGGCGAAATCACCGTTCCAGCCAAAAAGCTCTTTGATATTATTCGCGGCATTGCGGATGGCACATCGATTACTTTTACTCTCGATACAAGCAAAGCACTTATTCGTGCTGGTCGTGGTCGCTACACATTATCAACCTTATCGGCGGGCGACTATCCGAATCTGGAAGATTGGGAAGGCGAAGTTGAATTTGAAGTATCCTCTTCAGATATTAAACGCCTGATAAACAGTACCCATTTCTCCATGGCGCAGCAGGATGTACGTTATTACCTTAACGGCATGTCCCTGGAGACTGAAGAAAATATTATTCGCACTGTTGCAACAGACGGACACCGTCTCGCATTGTGTCGTTTAGAATACGGTGCAGCATCGTTGCCAGCACGTCAGGTAATTATTCCGCGTAAAGGTGTTCTTGAGATTTCGCGTTTAATCGGTGACGAAGATAAATCGATTAAAGTACAGATTGGCGCTAATCACATCCGTCTTTTCTCAGCTGATTTTATTTTTACCAGTAAATTGGTAGATGGCCGTTTTCCTGATTATCGTCGCGTTCTTCCTCGTGATGGCGATAAAAATATTACAGCGAGTAAAGCGGTACTCAAGGACGCGTTTACCCGGGCTGCCATTCTTTCTAATGAAAAGTTTCGTGGCGTGCGCCTGAACCTTTCCAACGGCGAGCTAAAAATTACTGCTAATAACCCGGAGCAGGAAGAGGCCGAAGAAATCGTTGACGTTAACTATAGCGGTGATGATTTAGAAATCGGTTTTAATGTTGCGTATCTTATCGATGTTTTGAATGCCCTTACCACTGAAGAAGTGCAGTTAACTTTATCTGATTCTAATTCCAGTGCGCTTATCCAAAACGCCGGTGATGATTCTGCCTTATATGTCATCATGCCGATGCGTCTGTAGAAATTGTTCCGGTGCAGTATTTTCTGCACCGGTCGCATTTCCTTCCGGATTTATTCTATGAAACTGGACCGCGTCCAGCTGACCGATTTTCGAAATATTAAAAGCGCTGATTTTAACCCTTCTCGTTCGCTTTCACTGATCAGTGGAAAAAACGGTAGTGGTAAGTCGTCCATTATCGAAGCGCTTTATTATCTCGGCTATGGTCGCTCTTTCCGTACCAACAAGCATGAATCAGCGATTCAGCACGACGCTGAACGCTTCAGTATTTTCACCCGTTGTACAGACGATTCCGGAGATGAATCTGCGGTTGGTCTACAGCGTAGTCGTCACGATCAATTTACCTGTTCTATAAATGGCAACCACTCTCATCGATTAGCCGACTTAGTGAGTCTGATTCCGGTTCAGTTGTTTACGCCGCAAAGTACAGATTTAATAATCGGGTCGCCTGGTGAGAGAAGGCGATTCATAGATTGGGGGTTGTTCCACGTGGAACATCAGTTCAATCTGATGTTCCAGACCTTTCAGAAATTACTGAAAACACGTAATACATTGCTGAAAAGACAGGCTAATATCGACGCGCCTGAAAATGCCTACTGGGAGCAGCAATTCGTTACCGTAGGGGAACACCTTAATGCACAGAGAAAAGACTACGTCAGCCGCTTACAGCCAATATTTAATGCTATTTGTAGTGAATTTCTACCTGAGTTTTCTCTGGAAATCTCGTATTATAAGGGGTGGGAAAAAGACGCCTCGTTGACAGACAGTCTGCTCCGAAAACGTGAGTACGACAGCAAGGTCGGATATACCACATCCGGTCCGCACAAATCTGATCTACGCTTTAAGGTAGATGGAAGCCTTGCACAGGAAATTCTATCAAGGGGTCAGCTAAGAATGGCTGTCGCAGCATTACAGCTATCGCAAACGAAACTGTTTCAGCAAGAAACGCAGAGGAAAAGTATTTTTCTTCTTGATGACGTCGGCGCCGAGCTGGATATAGATAAACGAGAGCGGTTTATAGATGGGCTGGTTGCGATGGATACGCAATTATTCGTTACAGCTATTGAACGTGAACAGCTCGATTTTATAGACAAATATAAAGACAAAAAATTGTTTCACGTGGAACATGGCCACGTGAAAGAGGAGTAAAGGTTAGACTATGTCAGAGCAAAATAACTACGACTCGTCCAGTATTAAAGTACTCAAAGGCTTGGACGCCGTTCGTAAACGACCGGGTATGTATATTGGTGATACAGACGATGGAACCGGCTTGCACCACATGGTTTTCGAAGTTGTAGATAACTCAATTGATGAAGCTTTAGCAGGGTATTGCTCTGAGATAGTTATTCAAATCCACTCCGATGGCTCCGTATCAGTAACCGACAACGGTCGTGGTATTCCTACAGCAATTCACGAGGAAGAAGGTGTCTCGGCTGCAGAAGTTATCATGACGGTACTGCACGCAGGCGGTAAATTCGACGACAACTCATACAAAGTATCGGGCGGTTTGCACGGCGTTGGTATCTCCGTGGTTAATGCGTTATCAGCCAAGCTTAAACTGAAAATTCGTCGAGAAGGCAAGTTGCATGAGCAGGAATATCACCACGGCGTGCCGCAAGAGCCATTGGCGATAACTGGTGATACCGATAAAACGGGTACCAATGTTCGCTTCTGGCCAAGTGACAAAACGTTTACCGATACGCTTTTCCATTACGATATTCTGGCTAAGCGTCTACGTGAACTGTCATTCCTGAACTCTGGTGTTTCTATTCGTTTGAAAGACGAAAGAGACGGCAAAGAAGATCACTTCATGTATGAAGGTGGTATTAAGGCTTTCGTTGAATACCTGAACCAGAAGAAAACGCCGGTTCACCAAAAAGTGTTTCACTTCACCTCTGAGCGCGAAGACGGCATATCCGTAGAAGTTGCCATGCAGTGGAACGACGGTTTCCAGGAAAGCATTTTCTGTTTCACCAACAATATTCCACAGCGTGATGGTGGTACCCACCTGGCAGGTTTCCGTGGCGCGCTAACCCGTACCCTGAACAACTACATGGAGAAGGAAGGGCTGAATAAAAAGGCTAAAACCAATGCCAGCGGTGACGATGCCCGTGAAGGTCTGACTGCCGTCATTTCCGTAAAAGTGCCTGATCCTAAGTTCTCATCCCAGACTAAAGACAAACTTGTCTCATCAGAAGTGAAGCATGCCGTCGAGTCTGCAATGAACGAAAAGCTAGCTGACTTCCTTCTTGAGAACCCGAACGAAAGTAAAATCATCGCATCAAAAATTATCGATGCGGCCCGGGCCCGTGAAGCTGCCCGCAAAGCCCGTGAAATGACACGCCGTAAAGGTGCGCTCGATTTGGCAGGTTTACCAGGCAAACTCGCTGATTGTCAGGAAAAAGATCCTGCACTGTCTGAACTGTATATTGTGGAGGGTGACTCTGCAGGTGGTTCCGCTAAGCAGGGTCGTAACCGGAAGAACCAGGCTATTCTGCCACTGAAGGGTAAGATCCTGAACGTAGAAAAAGCCCGTTTCGATAAAATGCTGTCTTCTCAGGAAGTCGCAACGCTGATTACGGCATTAGGTTGCGGTATCGGTCGTGACGAGTACAATCCGGAAAAACTGCGTTATCACAGCATCATCATTATGACCGATGCCGATGTGGATGGTTCGCACATCCGAACGCTACTGCTGACGTTCTTCTATCGTCAGATGCCTGAAATCATCGAGCGTGGCTACGTTTATATTGCTCAGCCGCCACTTTATAAAGTGAAGAAGGGCAAGCAGGAGCAATACCTGAAAGATGAAGACGCACTGACAAATTACCTGACGAATATTGCTGTAGATGGTTCTGCGCTTCATACCAGTGAAGATGCGCCGGGGATTTCTGGCGTCGCATTGGAAAACCTGGTTAAGCAATATCAATCAGTCGAGAAGATGATTAAACGTCTGCACCGTCTGATGCCGCCTGCGATTTTATATCGTCTCATTTATTCTCCAACATTAAGGCACGAAGATCTTAAGAGCGAATCGACACTCAATAGCGTTGCTGAGAGCTTCGTAAACAGTCTTAATGAGAAAGAGAATGACGGCGCCACGTATAGCTACGATATCTTGAAGGAAGAAGAAGGCAGTGAATTCCTCATTCAAATTACCATGCGTATGCACGGTATCGACTATAACTATAAGCTAAACCAGGAGTTTATCGACTCTGCTGAGTATGCGAAAATCCGTGACCTTAATGAGTCAATCAACGACATGATGAACGACTCTGCATTCGTACAACGTGGCGAGAAGAAGCAACCGGTTGAGTCGTTCAAGGAAGCGCTAGAATGGTTGATGAACGAAGCAAAACGCGGTCAATATATTCAACGCTATAAAGGACTGGGTGAGATGAACCCAGACCAGCTTTGGGAAACTACCATGGACCCTGATAGCCGTCGTATGCTTCAGGTTACCATTGAAGATGCGATTAACTGTGACCAGCTGTTTACTACGCTGATGGGAGACCAGGTTGAACCTCGTCGTGCCTTCATTGAAGCGAACGCACTGAAAGTTGAAAACCTGGATGTGTAGTTGATTACAATAAAATAACCAGTGAAAGGCGACTCAATGAGTCGCCTTTTTTATATGGGGAACAACTACCTCTAGAGAGGCAATACTAGAATAAACATGGTAATTTATTCAGAAGACAAAGGAACGTGTGAGCTGTAAATAAGGACATTGCCATGCTTAGAAAAATCACTTTCACTTTAGTTTGCCTTATTGGCGTTGCAACGCCCATTGAAGCATCTCAACCAGCCCCGGTATCTGCCTATAGCCGCCTCCCTGCGGTTGAGAGCGTAAAGCTATCTCCATCCGGAAACAAGGTGGCGTACATTCAAAATGTCACGCTGGATAGCGGAGAAGCGCTCTCGCTATTATCCGTTTTCGATTTCACAACCGCCGACCTAAAGATATTACTGAAGTCTGACAATGAAGATGTTCGAATAAATTGGTACAGATGGATAAACGAAGACAAAATTGCCACGAGCGCAGGGTTCGCGGGAAATCGGCGATATGGAATGTCTAAAACCAAGGTGAGTGAAACCCGACTTATGGCGATTAATGTTGATGGCAGTGGCGAGCCAGAACTTGTTATTGAGCCCAGGCGCGACTTGGAAAATGTGCACTCACAATATGCGGATAGAGTCATAAGCTGGCTTCCTGACGACCCTGAACACATTCTTATGGAAGTGGATTACGATAGTCACACAGAGCCTTCGGTATTCAAAGTTAACGTGAACACGAAGAAGCGCGAGCGCATTGAAAGAGGGAAACGGAAAATACGGCACTGGGTTGCCGATCAGCAAGGCAACGTTCGCATTGGAGAAAGACTTAATTATAAAGACGGTGAAGTGATAATTTACGCGCGTCAGGCGGGTAGTGAGAAGTTCTTTGCGCTCTTTGAATACAACGTGATGACTGATCCGGACATCATCATTCTTGGGTTTGGAAAGGACCCTAATATCCTCTACTACAAAGCATATCTAGATGGCTTCCTCGCTCTCTACAAAATGCGCCTGAATGACCAAAAATCAGAAGTTGTATTAACGGTGAATAATGTAGATGTAGATGGCGGCTTGGTGTATTCACCGACTACAAGAGAGGCCATTGGCGTAGGCTTTTCTCAACAGCCAAGAGGGGTGTACTACTGGGATGAAACAGACGCACCATTCAGAGATGGCCTTGCTGCGGTAATGCCCGATGCTTCAACATCTATTGTTAGTTATAACGACAATGATCGTCGCTACGTTTTATATGTAGAGAGTGAGAATTCACCGGGTGTTTACTACATCGGAGATCGTGATAGAAAGTCTTTAAGCCCATTTACCGGCCAATACCCAGAACTCGCAGATATAACCATTCCTAAAAACGAAACCATTACCTATAAGGCGCGCGATGGGGTAACGATTGAAGGCTTCCTTACGTTACCTGTGGATTATGATGGGGAAAAACTGCCAACGGTAATATTCCCTCATGGCGGCCCAGGCGTAAGAGATTATGACGGGTTCGACTATTGGACAGCCGCACTGGTCAACGAGGGCTACGCAGTGTTGCGACCTAACTTTCGAGGTTCATCCGGTTACGGGTTAGACTTTGCTAACGCTGCTGATAAGAGGTGGGGTTTGGAAATGCAGGATGATATTACCGATGGCACGCGTTGGTTAATTGAAAAAGGCATCGCAGATCCTGAAAGAATTTGCATGGTCGGCGCAAGCTACGGAGGCTATGCCTCGGCGATGGCCCTGGTCAAGGAGCCCGAACTTTATCAGTGCGGCGTGATCTTCGCAGGCGTTATGGATTTAAAGCGACTGGTGCAGCACTATCGAAAGTTTATAAATTCCAGATTGGTAAAAGATCAGATAGGTGATGACTATGATGATTTAGAACAGCGTTCGCCTTACTATCGGATAAACGAAATCAAAGCGCCCATGTTATTAATTCATGGTGAAAGCGATCGCGTTGTCGATGTATCTCAGAGCCAGGAGATGTTTTATGAAATGGAAGATGAAAACAAGCCGGTTGAATACGTTGAATTAGAAAACGGAACACACTACTTAACCATCCAACGTAACCGAAATAAACTGTTCGAAACGATGACTCGATTTTTGCGTGAACACCTTCTAGATGAAAAAAAGCCAGCTCAATAAGCTGGCTTTTCACATTTATCGGCGCTCAGATAAATGGTGGATTAGGCTCTTGGCGTCACCAGTAGCATTACCTCACCACCGCTTGCGGGAGTGAAGGTAAATCGATACACACCGGTTTTTTGTGGCGTGAATTGCAGATTCTCTGAATCTGTACCACAAACCATGTAGAGCGGTTCTTGGTTAAGAACAACCTGACCACGATAACGGGCGCCACAGGTTTGGTCTGGTGTCCAGAAACCGTCAGACAGACGGAAATCATACGGCTGACCATCAGCAATCAAATCAACTTCAACATACCAGCCTTGAGGGCCATCGGTTAGCTGATATTTAGCGTTGGCTTCCCACCAGTTAAAAACACCGCGTAAATAGAGATCTTCAAATTTAATCTCAGGCGGATCCATTAGGCCAGGCAGGCTTACAACGCTGCGGCTACTACAGCCAGAGAGAAGGGCGACGAATAATAAAAAAGCGAACTTTTTAATCACTGTAACTCCATTAAAAAAATGCCCGACACAACTTGCCGGGCAATGCGCGTTATTGTGTGCAATACAGCAGGCTATTTAGCTAGAAGCGAAATATCTGCTGCTTTAAGAAATTGCTGTCTTAATACAGACAACAGCGCCAGACGGTTGTTCCGTACAGCGTCGTCATCGGCCATAACCATAACGTTATCGAAGAAGCTATCTACGGCGTCGCGTAACGTAGCCAGAGCGCTTAATACCGCATTGTAATCAGATGACTCAACACCTGACTCAACTTCAGCTTTAACACTCTCCAGCGCTTTGTACAGGGCGATTTCGGCTTCTTCCTGTAGCAAGGATGCATCGACAGCGTCAGAAATATCGCCATCTTGCTTAGCAAGGATATTGGCAACACGCTTATTACCCGCCGCGAGCGCTTCAGCTTCTTCACGGGCTTTAAACGCCGACACCGCTTCTACACGTGCAGCATAATCGGCAGGACGAGTAGGACGACGGGCAGCCACCGCTTGAATAACATCAATGCTAACACCTTGGTCTTGCAGCAACGCGACAAAACGTCCAAGCACGAAGTCTACAACCTGCGCCTGTGTTTCTGCGTTAGTCAGTTTATCACCATAAACGTCTACCGCTTTTGCAACCAGCGTATCTAAATCAAGCGCGAGATCTTTCTCAACAATAATACGCAGCACACCAATGGCAGCACGACGCAGTGCGAATGGGTCTTTATCGCCTTTTGGTAACTGACCAATACCAAAGATACCCACCAGCGTATCCAGCTTGTCTGCCAAAGAAACAGCAGCACTCACGCCAGATGCAGGGAGTGCATCGCCAGAGAAACGCGGCATGTATTGTTCATAAAGCGCATTGGCAACGTCAGCAGATTCGCCGTCGTTCAGCGCATAGTATTTGCCCATCACGCCCTGTACGTCAGGGAATTCCATGACCATTTGCGACATTAAGTCGGTTTTCGCGAGTAAACCTGCACGCAAAGCGGATTCCGCGTCGGCACCAATTTGACCAGCAATAAAACCAGAGAGGGCAGCAATACGGTCGGATTTATCTTTCAGTGTACCGAGCTGCTTTTGGAACAGTACCGTCTCCAGGCTGGCAAGACGACTTTCCAACGTAGACTTCTTATCTGTGTTAAAGAAGAATTCTGCGTCGGCAAGGCGAGGGCGGATGACTTTTTCGTTCCCAGAGATCACCTGAATTGGGTCTTGAGACTCAATGTTACTGACGAACAGGAAACGGTTGTCCAGCGCGCCTTCTGAGGTCAGCAGAGGGACGTATTTCTGGTCATCTTTCATGGTGTAAATGAGGGCTTCTTTTGGCACTTCCAGGAAAGCGGCTTCAAACGATGCCTGCATTACAACCGGCCATTCAACCAGTGACGCAATTTCTTCTAATAAACTCTCGTCATAGTCAGCTTTTAAACCAAGCTCAGACGCTGCTTTTTCCAGTTCGTTTCGAATGTACTCGGTACGCTCTGAAAAGTCGGCATAAACATAATGCGACTTCATAGCGGCGGCGTAGTTATCAGCGTGATCAAGCTCAAAGGTGGCTTCGCCATGGAATCGATGCCCTTGAACAACACGGCTACTGGCTTTACCCAGTACGGTTAAAGGCAACAATTCTGCGCCGTAAAGGGCAGTAACCGTATGCACCGGACGAATAAACTGGGTTGTAGAATTACCCCAGCGCATGGCTTTAGGGATAGGCAACTTACCAATCGCCTGATTAACCAGGCCTTCAATGAGTGCGCTAATGTGCTGACCTTCAACACTGGCGCGATGAAGTAACCATTCCCCTTTATCGGTAACCATGCGTTCTGCTTCAGAAACGTCGATACCATTACCGCGGGCCCAGCCCATGGCGGCTTTCGTTGGATTGCCATCTGTATCAAACGCAGCAGAAACCGCAGGGCCGCGCTTCTCTACTACTTTATCTTGTTGTGATTCTGCAATGTCGGAAACCGATACTGCCAGACGACGCGGTGCTGCAAACCAGTGAATTCCAGAATAAGTGAGCTCAGCATTATCCAAGGCCGCTTGTAAATTGTCGGCGAAACTTTGCCCCAACGCTTTCAGCGCTTTAGGAGGGAGTTCTTCAGTACCAATTTCTACTAATAAATTCTCTGTGCGCACGATTACTGCTCCTTCTTACACATTGGGAAACCGAGAGCTTCACGCGCCTGGTAATAGCTTTCAGCACAGGCCTTAGCAAGCGTTCGTACGCGCAGGATGTAACGTTGTCTTTCGGTGACTGAAATCGCATGACGGGCATCGAGCAAGTTAAAAGCATGAGACGCCTTCATAACCTGCTCGTAAGCGGGCAGAGGTAAATTCTTTTCAATTAACAATTGGCTGGCGGCTTCGCATTCATCGAATGTCTTAAACAGGAAATCCACGTTAGCGTGCTCGAAGTTATAAGCCGACTGCTCAACTTCGTTTTGATGGAATACATCACCATAGGTCACTTTGCCCATTGGGCCATCTGTCCACACCAGATCGTAAATGCTGTCGACGCCCTGAACGTACATGGCCAGGCGCTCCAGACCATAAGTGATTTCACCAGTAACCGGTTTACACTCAAGGCCACCTACTTGCTGGAAGTAAGTAAACTGAGTTACTTCCATACCGTTCAACCAGACTTCCCAACCAAGACCCCAGGCACCCAGAGTAGGTGATTCCCAGTTGTCTTCAACGAAACGAATATCGTGAACCAGCGGATCGAAACCCAGCTCTTTCAACGAGCCAAGGTACAGCTCCTGGATGTTGTCTGGAGAAGGCTTCAACATAACCTGAAACTGATAGTAGTGCTGCAGACGATTGGGGTTTTCGCCATAACGACCATCGGTAGGGCGTCGGCAAGGTTGTACATAAGCACTGCTGATAGGCTCTGGCCCTAACGATCTTAAGAACGTCATCGGGTGGAAAGTACCGGCACCTACTTCCATATCAAGAGGCTGGATAATCACGCAACCTTGGCGTGCCCAGTAATCCTGCAGTGCGAGGATCAAACCCTGAAAGGTTTTAATATCGTATTTCTGCATGTTTGCTGCTTATAACTGACCAATGTAAAGGTGGAGTAGTATACAATTTGTCAGCAGCCGAATGTAGGCTGAATTCAATGAAAACGGATTAAAATACGCTTAATTTAGCAGGGAAACCGATATGAAAGTGACGACAGGTGTAAATCGCTGTGGCTGGGTCTCGGATGATACGGAATATCAGCTTTATCATGATACGCAATGGGGCCGACCAGAACTGGATGATAAGGCACTGTTTGCCAAGCTTTGCCTCGATGGACAACAGGCTGGTTTATCCTGGATCACGATACTAAAAAAGCAGGCCAATTTCGAAGCCGCTTTTCACAACTTTGAACCAGAACGGGTGGCAAAGATGACCGATGACGATGTTGAGCGACTTATGCAAAATACAGGAATTATTCGTAATCGTCTTAAAATAAAAAGCATCATTACCAACGCTCAGGCCTATTTAAAAATTACTGAACATATGGCTTTCAAAGACTATATCTGGCAGTTCACGGAAGGTAAAACCATTATTAACCAATGGCAAGACTACAAACAGGCACCGGTCAGCTCACCGGAATCGAAGCTAATGTCGAAAACACTCAAAAAAGACGGCTTTAAATTTGTGGGGGAAACGATTTGTTATGCCTACATGCAGGCGGTGGGAATGGTGAACGATCACACGGTGGAATGTCACTGTTACCAATCGTGCTGTGAACAGGCACGGCGGTAACAGTGAAGTGAGACTGACACTCAAACGTTGTTCAGTTGTTGGCACCAGCGACTGATATCATCCAGTTCGGCTAACACCTTGGTCTCGTATTCAGATTCAATTTGTTCTCTGGCCACATCTTGTTTTCTTCGTTCTTTCAGTGGCAGTTTTCTGCGTTCTTCTAAAATCGCAAAGCCACTGATCTCAACATAGAGCGCGTAGATATGGGGAAACTTCGTTTTATACTCTGGCGGTGCTTCCAATGGCAGGGCATTAAGCAGCTTACAAATGCGAATGGCGCCTTCTGATAAATCACACTGTTGCTGCTGCATTGCTTTGCTGATAACCACAATACTTTCTGTGATCGTGTCTATTCGGCCATCTCTGGCGGCCTTTTGTCTCGCGTTCTGTTGCTTTAACAAAAACAGGAGCTTTCCGGCATAAAACCCAAGACCTAGAATAATCAGTAAACCTGCGACAATGGCGACAGTTAACCACATAGCACTTTACACCTTAGTCTTTGAATTCATCCATACTGATAGCGTCCAGATGTTTCATCGGATCTTCGTCCTCTTCTTCATCGTCGCTGTCAGTAATACCCAGCAAATCACAAATAATACGGTGACGTGCCATTTTCTCGTCAACGTAAGCTTGCTCTGCCTTACTAATGGCAATACCGTCGTCGAGTTTATCGAGTAACGTTGCCAATCGGTTATCCGCTTCTAACGCGGCCAATTCGTCTGCTGGCGTGGCGTATTTTTTTACCACAGCGTTCGTGACCGGGGCTTTTATCAGCTCAATCGGCTTTTTACTGCCGTGGCGCGGATCTTTATTTCCTGAGGCGCGCTTCTCTTGTTTTGCCTTAGACTCAACCGCGTTTCTGCTACCCGCTTTGTTACCAGAGTGCTTCTTCGATTTTGCAGGTGAAGTGGTATTTTGTTTTTTCTTTTTATTGAAGTCAGGATCTTTTCTGACACCAATTAGCCCGACTTTACGGGTCTTTTTAGAACGAGACGACATAACTTTGTCTCCTGGTTGAACGATAATTGGGTGTAATTATACCGCGTATCTATGGATGCTTCTTCAACAATACAACGTCTTTGCTGCAAAGAGTGACAGAAAACCCGAATTCCCGACCAATATAGTCGAAGGTACGCGCTGAGAAAAATGACACATGTGTCATGTCATTCTTGTAATGCCAACTGACGAATTTCTCCGGACTTTCAACACGCTTGGTCATGATTGCCATCAGGCCGCCTGATTTTAGCAATGAAGTAAGCAACCTTAACTCTTCAATTGGCCTGTGAAAATGCTCGATAGCTTCAGTACAGGTTATAAAATCGTAGTTCAGGTTAAGAACGGATTTGTCGTTGGCATAAATAGGATCGTACCAGTGCATCGCAAAACCACACTGTGTCAGCATGTCGGCGAGTACCGGCGCTGGACCACAACCAAAATCTAATCCCGTAGCAGGGGGCGAAAGTTGTTCTGTTATTGGTGTGCATGCTCTGTTCAGGAACTGCCGATAACCTTGATCTTCAAAGCTGTTTTCATGGAGATCGTATTCCGCTTTTTCCTGACTTAAATCGGGTAGAAACGCCTTTGCGACAAATACCAGATCACATTGCTGACAATGCAAATATCGACGCTTTCTATCCTCATGATAGTGATTAATTTGTTCTGAAAGACAGAGCGGACAAGTGTCAGAGCATTTCATTTACAGAGGCTGTCCGGATAGGTTGGGGGAGAATAGGAAGTCAGTTTAACAGGAGCCAAAAAGAAAAAAAGGTGATGGTCGAAACCATCACCTCGTTTATCAGTGTCTGATGACACCTCTCCCGTTATTGCACTTATGTGCAAGGGTGCTCCCCTTTTTTTTGTTTTTTACAGAGCTTATATTGTTTAAGGTCTTCCTGACGCTTTATCCAAATTCCTGGTCTGTTGATTTTTGTTATTGTTGTATTTCAGTTGGTGCTCTTTCAGGCAAAGCTCCAAACTTGAGCAGCTATACTACAGAACTGAGTTCAAAAGACAAGTAATTATTTACAAATAATTAACAACCTTTGAAATACAAGTACTTAGTGTAGGCCTGCCAGGTAGTTCGACAGGATCTCAATGTCTTCATCAGTAAGTTTCATGGCTACATCACGCATCATGCCGTTCATGTCGTTAGCCCGTTGGCCTTCCCGGAAGCTTTTTAGTTGGGCTGCGACGTAGTCAGTGTATTGACCACTGATATCGGGAAAGCCCGCTAATCCCATGCCATTACCATCTGGACCGTGGCAAGCACTGCAGGAGGGAATGCCACGTGATGCATCACCGCCGCGGTAAAGGGCTTGGCCTGCTTCGACGTAATTCTCTGGCGTTTGTCCGATTTTAGGATCTTGTGAAGAGAAGTAGGCAGCTAAATCCGCCATGTCTTGTTCAGACAGGGCACCCGCCATTGGGTTCATCACGGCGTTATTACGGCCTTCTGCGCCGCCCGTTTGCATCGCCAGTTTAAACTCTTTTAGTTGTTTTTCGATATAACCTGCATGTTGCCCCGCGATTTTCGGATACATGGGGATCATGGCGTTGCCATCAGGACCGTGGCAAGCTGCACAGGTTACAGATTTTGCTTTTCCGGCTTCGGCATTTCCTTCTGCCAGAACAGTTCCGGTAAAACCTAATGCCACACAAACAACTAAACACAGTTTTTTCATAACTAATCTCTACAAAGGACCAAACGGCTTCGGCGTTATACGTGATATCATATGTATCTTTACACATTTAACACGGCAGAAAAACTTATTCCATAATAAAACTATGGTTTTATGGCGATTTTCTGATAAGTGTCAAACAATTTATAATTAAGTCCAAAGTATAGACGGATATTAACAATGTCGTATTACACAAAAGCAAAGTTTCTCATGAGTGCGCCGGATATCCGCCATCTTAAACAGGATGAGGGCATCGAAGTGGCGTTTGCAGGCCGCTCGAATGCCGGGAAGTCCAGCGCCTTAAACACGCTCACCAGACAAAAAAACCTGGCTAGAACCAGTAAAACGCCTGGTCGCACACAGCTAATTAATATCTTTGAACTTGACGAAAACCGCCGCCTGGTTGACTTACCTGGATACGGTTTTGCTCAGGTACCCTTAGAAATGAAAAAGAAATGGCAGGCATCGCTGGGTGAGTATTTGCAAAAGCGGAAAAGCCTACGTGGTCTGGTGGTGATGATGGATATCCGACACCCGTTTAAAGATCTCGATCAGGATTTAATTTTTTGGGCTGTCGATGCGGGACTCCCCGTATTAGCGTTATTGACGAAAGCTGATAAGTTAAAATCAGGTAAGCGAAAAGAAGCATTAATGTTTGCGAAAACGGCAGCGCTGGCCTTCAATGGCGATGTGACGGTACAGACTTTCTCGTCGCTGAATAAGATTGGCGTGGGTGAAGCTGAAGCAGTATTAAATAATTGGTTCGACCTGAATAAAAAAGAAGAAGAGTAGGTGGCTGTAGAAGGAGATAAACTTTTGCAGTCCTGAAAAGAAAAATCCCCATCCATTTGGACGGGGAAAAGGACTGAGAGAAAACACATAAAAACCGAAGATATAGAGTGCCCCATCCCGCTATTAGTTCAAATTAAATAGAAAAAAACGCGATTTTTTTCTATTTAATTTTTTCCTCTATGAAAATCATAGCCTTACGATAAAGCTTTACTACCGAATTTCAGGCATAAAAAAGCCCCGGTAAAACTACCGGGGCCAAAGCAAAGGTTTGAAAACAGCTTTCTCACCTCTGTACCCTACATGCAATAGGGTACAACAGAATGCTGAAAAGGCAAGTTAAAATGTAATAAAATTACCAAATGTAGGTGATTGTAAGGATAAATACAGTAAATACTGTAAGCCACTTTCTGTTTTAGTGCGCTTCATCCCAATTTTCACCCACACCGGCTTCTACCTGAAGGGGAACAGATAAAGTCGCAGCCTGCTCCATCAGGGTTACAATTTTTGCCTTCATCTCGTCAACAACAGACTCGCGAATTTCAAATACCAGTTCGTCGTGTACCTGCATCATCATATACACATCATCGCCGGCTTCTTTTTGGATCCACTCATCCACTTTTAACATGGCTAGTTTAATGATGTCGGCGGCAGTACCTTGCATAGGTGCATTTATCGCTGCACGTTCGGCGCCCTTACGACGGGCCCCATTACTGGCTTTAATGTCAGGTAAATAAAGACGACGGCCAAACACCGTTTCCACGTAACCTTTTTCTTTTGCGTGTTCGCGGGTTTCATCCATGTAGCGAAGTACACCCGGATAACGTTCAAAATACAAATCCATATAGCTTTGTGCATCGTTACGCGGAATATTCAGTTGGCGAGATAAGCCGAACGCAGACATACCGTAAATTAAGCCAAAGTTAATCGCCTTTGCACTGCGGCGCTGATCGGCGGTAACGTCATCTAGAGGCGCATCGAACACTTCAGCTGCTGTTGCACGGTGAATATCCTTTCCTTCAGAGAAGGCATCGAGTAAGCCTTTGTCTTTAGATAGGTGCGCCATAATACGCAGTTCGATTTGCGAGTAGTCGGCGGCTACAATTTTGAAGCCATCACGGGGGACAAATGCCTGACGCACCCGACGACCTTCTTCTGTGCGAATTGGAATATTCTGCAGATTTGGATCAGTAGAAGACAAACGTCCTGTTGCAGTGACTGCTTGATGATAGGAAGTATGCACGCGACCGGTACGATGATTAATCATCTTCGGGAGTTTATCCGTGTAGGTATTCTTCAGCTTGGTCAAGCCTCGGTATTCCATGATCATTTTCGGAATAGGGTACTCAAGCGCCAATTCCTGCAACACTTCCTCGGAAGTAGAAGGCGCACCTTTAGGTGTCTTCTTGATGATCGGTAACTCAAGCTTTTCAAACAAGATGTGCTGCAGCTGCTTGGTTGATCCCAGGTTAAAGGTCTCTCCGGCTGCATCGTGTACGCTGGCTTCCAGTTCTTTAATTCTGGTGGCGAGATCCTGACTTTGCTGATTCAACTTCTGTGAATCGATAAAAACACCCAACTGTTCCATGCGGGATAGTACACTGGCAAGCGGCACCTCTACATCCAACAAGAGCGCTTTGAGCTCGTCATGTTTTTCCAGACGCGACCAAATTTCGTTATGAAGGCGAAGCGTAACATCGGCATCTTCTGCGGCATAAGGCGAGGCTTCATTCAGATCGATCTGATTAAAGGTTAACTGTTTGGCTCCCTTGCCCGCAATCTCTTCAAAGTGAATCGTTTTGTGATTCAAATATGCCATCGCCAGAGAGTCCATGTCGTGACGAGTGGCGGTACTATTCAACACGTACGACTCCAACATGGTATCGAAAGCAATGCCCTGCAGGTTGATATCATAATTCGCCAGTACATTCTTATCGTACTTTAGATGCTGACCTACTTTCTTAATGCTTTCCGATTCGAGAAGGGGCTTAAGCGCATTTAACACGTGATTGCGATCGAGCTGCTCAGGGGCATCGGGATAATCATGGGCAACCGGAACATAAGCCGCCTCGCCGGGGGCTGTGCTGAAAGAGACACCGACGATTTCCGCTTCCATATAATCCAGACTGGTGGTTTCGGTATCAAACGCAAACAGTGGGGCGTCTTCGAGTTTCTTTAGCCAGGTATCGAACGCTTCTTGTGTTGTTACCGTTTCGTAGTTGTCACGATTAATATCAGAAAGAGAGGCCGGGGCGTCTTCGGTATCATCAGACTCAGCGATTGCTTCAGCCGCTTCAGCCGCCGATTCGGAAGATACTTCAGAGAACCAGCGTTTAAATTCATATTCCGCAAATAGTTCAGCAAGCTTGCCGTTGTCTGCCTCTGTTGGGGTGAGGGTTTCTGGGGCAAAGTCCATTTCCACGTCTAACTTAATGGTGGCAAGTTCATAAGAAAGACGAGCTTGTTCTTCGTACTCGGCCATTTTCGCTGCCATGGTTTTACTGCCGCGGAATGACAAGCCAGCAATATCATCAAGATGATTGTAGATATCTTTTATGCCACCAATGCCGTTCAATAAGGCTTGCGCGCTTTTATCACCCACACCGGGCACGCCAGGAATGTTATCCACTTTGTCCCCTTTTAGGGCCAGGAAGTCGATGATCAATTCTGGTGGTACACCAAACTTCTCGTTAACGCCGTCGATGTCGGTGATCTGATTGTTCATTGTGTTGATCAACGTGACATGCTGGTTAACCAACTGAGCCATATCTTTGTCACCGGTACTGATCAGCGTATCGATACCCTTTTCTGTCGCCTGACGGGAGAGCGTACCAATCACATCATCGGCTTCGACGCCTTCTTCGATAATGATCGGTAAACCCATCGCGCGGATAATATCGTGCAGTGGGGCTATTTGAGAACGCAGCTCTTCCGGCATTGGCGGGCGATTAGCCTTATAGTCGGCATACATATCGTCACGAAAGGTTTTACCTTTTGCATCGAACACAACGGCTATGTGAGTAGGGTGGTATTGGCGGATCAAGCTTCTTAGCATGTTGATCACACCGTAAATGGCACCCGTATCCTGACCTTTGGAGTTGGTCAGAGGGGGCAAACCATGAAAAGCGCGGAACAGGTAAGATGATCCATCAACAAGAATAAAAGGAGGCTTTTTGCTTTGGGACATAGAAAGGCTATCGCAGGCATCAATAATAAAGCATGCAGGATGCCACAGGCGGCGTCTTAAAGCCATATTAGCCGTATTGCGCAATATTCGGATCGCTTGTGGATAACTTTGTGATCAAATCTAAAAATAACGGGATCGTCAATGTAGATCTAAAACGGCGTCAAATTCCGTAGATCTGAGTATATAAGGTGTTGCAGGAAACCGAAGAGGCATCATCCTTGTGATAAATTCTTCCCTGATAATGTGGATAACTTGGTGTATTGAGATTTATGGTTTAACCAAGTTCGGCAGTTAATGTAGCATAACGATAACAATCAGTGACAGCTGAGATTGATACTTTTTGTATAGTATTTGTTGTTTTTTTAATCATAAAAGGCATAACGCCTGATCTATCTGGCTTGCAGAGATGGGAGAGTATTCAGTGAAAAAAGTAGCAGTGATTCTAAGTGGAAGTGGCGTGTTTGATGGAGCTGAAATTCACGAAGCGGTTATTACCTTATTAGCAATTCGTGAAAACGGGGCACAATATCAATGCTTTGCGCCTGATGTGGCGCAAATGCATGTAGTGAATCATCTCACAGGCGAAGTTGCTGAAGGCGAGTCGCGCAATGTGCTGGTTGAATCTGCCCGTATCGCTCGCGGGGAAATTAAACCCGTTACCGCGTGCAAGCCCGACGACTTTGACGCCATTATGTTACCGGGCGGTTTCGGAGCAGCGAAAAACTTATGCACTTTTGCGGTAGACGGGCCTGAATGTTCAGTTAACGACGATGTGATGGCTGTGTGCAAAGCATTTGCAGAAGCCGGTAAACCGGCGGGTTACGCCTGTATTGCACCAGCCCTTGCTGCAGCGGTTTATAAAGATCAACGTAAAGTGACCATCGGTAACGATGAGGGAGCGGCGGCAGGTATTAATGCGTTAGGTGCTTCACATGTGGATTGCGCCGTTGATGCCATCGTTATTGATACCGAAGCAAAACTTGTCACTACACCCGCTTACATGCTTGCAGGCGACATTTTGGAGGCCAAGGCCGGTATCGATAAAATGGTAAAAACCGTACTGGCGATGAAGTAATCGTAGTGGGTTAAGGCGAATGGGCTTTCCCTTTCGCCTGAGTCACCGCATAATGACAAGATTGGGGTGATAACAATGCAGTTACTGCATTAGAAGAAATATAAAAAGGCACAGCGAAATATGCACTACCGTGCAATCGTAAGGATTCTGGGATTACTGGTTGCGCTGTTTAGCGTCACAATGATACCACCTGCACTGATATCATTGGTTTTTGAAGACGGCAGTGGTCTGCCTTTCATTATTGCCTTCCTGATGTGTGTCGCCACCGGCACAGTAATGTGGTACCCAAACCGTTACCATCGTAAAGAACTCCGGGCGAAAGAGGGGTTTCTCATCGTCGTACTGTTTTGGACAGTACTGGCCAGCTTCGGTGCCATTCCGTTTATTTTGCTCGAACAGCCGAGTATGACGGTCACAGATGCTTTCTTCGAAAGCTTCTCTGGGCTTACTACCACCGGGGCTACCGTTATCGAAGGGATTGAATTCCTTCCTCATTCAATTCAATTCTATCGTCAGCAACTGCAGTGGCTTGGTGGCATGGGTATCATTGTACTGGCCGTTGCGATTCTGCCTATTCTTGGCGTAGGGGGCATGCAGCTATACAGAGCTGAAACCCCCGGCCCTGTGAAAGATTCAAAAATGACGCCCCGTATTGCCGATACGGCAAAGCACCTCTGGTACATCTATTTGTCGCTGACAATCGCTTGTACCGGTGCTTACATGATTGCCGGTATGGACTGGTTCGATGCGGTTTGCCACTCCTTCGCCACTGTGGCGATTGGCGGCTTTTCGACTCACGATGCGAGTCTTGGCTACTTCGACAGTCCTATGGTTAATGCGGTTTGCTCCATCTTTCTGCTTATCGCGGCACTTAACTTTTCATTACACTACGCGGCTGCCAGCTCCCGTTCGGTAAAAGGCTACCTGCGGGATCCGGAATTTAAAGCTTTCCTTTGCATTCAGTTTGCGTTGATTATGATTTGCTTCCTGGTGCTCACGCTATCGGGTTATTACGGTTCTGCAGAAGAAGCCCTCGATCAGGCAATGATTCAGGCGGTGTCTATTAGTACTACCGCAGGATTTGCCACTACAGATTTCTCATCTTGGCCGGCCTTCTTGCCAATATTGTTAATCTTTTCCAGTTTTATCGGCGGCTGTGCGTCGTCTACCGGTGGTGGGCTAAAAGTGGTGCGTGTCTTACTGCTATTTCTACAGGGAAAGCGGGAAGTCGATAGGCTTATTCACCCTAAAGCGGTGTATTCCGTTAAGCTGGGCGAGCGGGCAATGCCTGATCGCGTTGTGGAAGCGGTATGGGGATTCTTCTCGGCTTATGCCATCGTGTTTGTGGTGATCATGATTGGTATGATTGCTACCGGACTGGATAACATTTCAGCCTTTACGGCAACAGCGGCAACGCTGAATAACTTAGGTCCTGGTCTTGGCAGTGTCGCTGGCACGTATTCTGAAGTCACCGATGCAGGTAAATGGTTGTTGGTGCTGGCCATGCTGTTTGGGCGTTTGGAAGTGTTTTCACTGTTGGTGTTATTCTCGCCCACATTCTGGCGAAGCTGATCCGGCTTCGCCTTCATCTGTAAGTTATCAATTAGCCAAAGAAGAAAGCGCTAGGCTGGAACAGTTTTTCCACGTCGGTGATGTATTTCTTGTCTACCAAAAACAGAATCACATGGTCATTGGCTTCAATTTTTGTGTCGCTGTGAGCGATAATTACCGTGTCTTCACGAACAATTGCGCCGATGGTCGTGCCGGGCGGCAATTTGATACTGCCAATTTCGCGTCCGACCACCTTAGACGTATTCTCATCGCCGTGGGCTATCGCCTCGATGGCTTCGGCGGCCCCTCTACGTAAAGAATACACATTTACAATGTCACCGCGACGGATGTGCGTCAGCAGGGCAGAAATCGTTGCCTGTTGGGGTGAAAAGGCGATATCAATCTCGCCGCCCTGAACCAGATCAACATACGCGCTGCGCTGAATTAGCACCATCGCTTTTTGCGCGCCCATTCGTTTGGCCAACATCGCAGACATGATATTCGCTTCATCGTCGTTGGTAACTGCAATGAATGCATCTACCTGGTCGATACTTTCTTCATTCAGAAGCTCGGGATCAGAAGCATCACCACAGAACACGATGGTTTTATCCAAATTGGCAGAAAGATACTGCGCGCGCTCAGGGCTAAATTCGATAAGTTTAACGTTGTGCTTATGCTCAAGACGTTTTGCCAAGCCTGCGCCAATTAAGCCACCACCGGCTATCATAATGCGTTTATAACTGGATTCCAGCTTCTGCAACTCGCTCATTACGGCGCGAATATGCTTTGTAGCCGCAATGAAGAACACTTCATCGTCGGCTTCTATAACCGTTGTTCCCAGAGGGCGGATAGGACGACCACGACGGTAAATAGCGGCTACCCGGGTTTCCACGTTAGGCATGTGCTCTTTTAATGTTGAAAGTGCATGACCTACGAGCAAACCACCATAATAGGCTTTTACCGCAACAAGACTGGCTTTGCCTTCGGCAAATTCGACAACTTGCAGTGCGCCAGGGTAATCAATTAGGCGTTTAATCGCCGTGGTAACCAATTGCTCAGGCGCGATAATATGATCGACAGGAATGTTCTGCTCTTTATACAGTTGTTCCTGATAAATGATGTATTGCTCGCTACGCACACGAGCAATTTTGGTCGGGGTCTTGAACAGGCTGTAAGCGACCTGACAAGCCAACATGTTGCTTTCATCGCTGTTGGTTACAGCAATAAGCATGTCTGCGTCTTCGGCACCGGCTTTTTTAAGAATATCTGGGTGAGAACCCACGCCTTCAACAACCTGAAGATCGAGCCTGTCTTGTAGCGCTCGTAAGATGGTCGGGTCTGAATCAATAACGGTTATCTCGTTCTTTTCACCAACCAGGTTTTCTGCCAGCGTACCACCGACCTGTCCTGCGCCAAGAATGATGATTTTCATTGATTTATTTCAGACTCTTTATCTTATTAGTGAGAAGACTTTATCAGTCTCGCGTAGTAGAAACCATCCATTTGTTGCTCGCCAGGTAAAATCTGACGACCAGGTTTTTCGGTGGTGTCGGTTTCAGTAAGCGAAGACAATTCTGCATCTTCAGTGCGCGCTAAAAACGCGGCAACTTGCTGATGATTTTCTTCAGGCAAAATGGAGCAGGTGGCATAAAGCAGTGTGCCGCCGGGTTTAAGCAATGACCACATGACATCCATAATTTCCGACTGTAGTGCGCCGAGTGCTGCGATATCAGTGGATTTACGTAACCAGCGTATATCTGGGTGACGACGAATTACTCCGGTTGCAGAGCAGGGTGCATCAAGCAAAATACGATCGAATAGTTGACCATCCCACCATTGATCCGGTCTAAGCGCATCGCCTATTTTTATTTCTGGTTTGTGCTGTAGGCGAGTCATGTTTTCTTTAACCCGCTCTAAACGAATGGCATCGCTATCGATGGCGAGGCAAGAGCCAATGGCCGGCTGGATCTCAAAAATATGTCCGGTTTTTCCACCGGGCGCGGCACAGCAATCCAAAACTCGGTCGTTTGGCTGTGGTGCCAAATATTGCGCTGCCAATTGAGCCGCCCCGTCTTGCACGGCGAACCAACCTTTCTCATAGCCAGGAAGGGCGGTAATATCCTGGCGCTTAACCAGTATCACTGCCTGCGGGTGTTGTTCTGACAGCGAAAACGCAATGTCTTGTTGTGTTAATGCCTCACAAAACGTTTCACGTGAAACCTGGCAGGTGTTTACTCGAAGCCAGATAGGCGCTTGAGCATTGGTTTGTTCAACAACCGATTCGTAGTGATCAGGGTATGCCGCAACAACACGTTTATAGAACCATTTCGGCAATCCACTGGCGATGATAGGATCTTCTACGGGTTGTGTTGCCAGCGCCTGTCGCTCGAAATTACGTAGGATGGCATTCACTAAACCTTTTAGTTGCATGCCGCCAAGATAAGAAGCAGCGTTGACGGTTTCACTGACAGCGGCATGTGACGACACACGACTAAATGCAATCTGATACAGCCCAAGCAAAATCAGATGTTCAAGCACCTTCTTATTGCCTTTTAACGGTTTATCCAGCAGCTGGCGTAACCAGGTTTGTAATAGTGGCAACTGGCGCATCACGCCCAGCGACATCTCTTGGATCCACGCGTTATCTTTCCCCTGATATCGTCGCTGCACTTTTGCTAAGCATTCACGACTGGATTTACCATTTTCGAGGATCTGATAAATAACCCACGCGGTATCGGCGCGCAGGTTTTTCTGACGGGGTAAGGGGATTGTCATAACTTAATTGCCGCCGATGGGCTTGCCGGTTTCGAACCACTGAGGGCGAGCATTAAGAACATCTGCCGCCGGTAGGGCTTTTTTACCCGGAATTTGTAATTGAGTGATTTGCAGATCTTTACTGCCGGTGGCAACCACAATACCGTGCTTATCCGCTTTGACTACGGTGCCAGGCGTTTGTGTTGACGTTGCTTCGCTAACCGATGCAGACCATACCTTCACGTTGTCGTTTCCTAACTGCATCCATGCAACTGGCCAGGGATTAAACGCACGAATATTACGCTCAATCTGTTCCGCCGTTGCCTGCCAGTCAATAAGCGCTTCTTCTTTGCTTAGTTTCTTAGCATGGGTGGCTTCGTCGTCATTTTGCTTTTCTGTAGCGCCAAGATAGCGCTCAAGATCACTAAGTACGTCTACCAATGCAACAGGACCCAACTCCGCCAATTTATTGTACAAAGTGGCACTGGTGTCTGAAGCTTCAATCGGGAGCTTAGCAATATGCAGCATATCGCCGGTATCCAAACCCACATCCATTTGCATGATGGTAACGCCAGCTTCGTCATCGCCTGCCCAGATAGAACGTTGGATAGGTGCAGCACCTCGCCATTTGGGCAAAATAGAACCGTGAACGTTAATGCAACCATGGCGCGGCATATCAAGAACCGCTTTAGGTAGCAGTAAACCGTACGCCACAACTACCATTACATCCGCATTCAATGCAGCCAGTTCTGCCTGCGCTTCTTCATTCTTAAGCGATGCCGGTTGAAAAACCGGAATTTGGCTTTCTTCCGCTAGCACTTTTACCGGGCTGGGAGTGAGCTTTTTACCACGTCCCGCCGGGCGGTCGGGTTGCGTATAGGCGGCAATAACTTCGTGCTCTGTTTTTAACAAAGCACGTAAGTGATCGGCAGCAAATTCAGGCGTACCTGCAAAGATAATTCGTAATGGTGAAGTCACAGCGTACCTTATGCTTCTTTCGCAGCCAGTCGGGCTTCTTTCTCAAGCTTTTTACGAATACGCTGACGCTTGAGTGGAGAGAGGTAATCAATAAACAGCTTACCTTTCAGGTGATCGAGTTCGTGCTGAATACAAATAGCCAACAGGCCATCAGCTTCAAGTTCAAATTCTTTGCCGTCGGCATCGAGGGCCTTAACGGTAACACGCTCGGCGCGATCCACCTTGGCGTAATTGCCCGGTACCGATAAGCAGCCTTCTTCACTGATCGTGGAACCGTCTTTTTCGGTGATAACCGGATTAATGAAAACCCGAGGCGTGTCCTGATCTTCAGACACATCCATCACCACCACCTGAACATGACGATCTACCTGCGTTGCTGCCAGGCCAATGCCTTTTTCGTCGCGCATGGTTTCGAACATGTCCGAAACAAGTTGTTTGATTTCATCATTAACTGACTCTACCGGCTTCGCTACAGTGCGTAACCGTTCGTCGGGAAAACTTAAAACGTCTAATATTGCCATCTGTCGTTCTACTTCGCTTGCGTGTATGAATTTATATACGATCCAATAGCCAGCGCTATTTACACATTCGTTTAAGTTACTATTCTATCGTATAACGGGTTCAGCCGTGCATTTTTTTGTTTCCTGATGCATTGGCGCTATGCTTTAGTCCTAGAGGCCTGCTTCAATCTAAGCTAAGTAATAAGGCGTTTCGGACTGTAAAAATACGTTACACCGCCGATATAGAGGCAATGACGAAAATTTCAACAGGAGTGGCTGGTGCCAGCATGAAAACAGGATTCATAAAGAAGCGTTTAACCACTGCCGCAGTCTTGCTAGGTATGCTTATCGGTTGTTTGTCGGGGCTGGCTCAGGCGGTAACGTTAAAAGAGGGCGCGCCACAAACGTATACCGTAAAACGTCACGATACGTTGTGGGACATTGCGAGTCTCTTTCTGGATAAGCCTTGGCTGTGGCCAGAGTTATGGCGTAATAACACGCAAATCATAAACCCTCACCTTATTTACCCCGGCGACGTGCTGGTTATCCGAATTGTTGACGGGCAGCCTGTACTTGTTGTGCAGCGGGAGAAGAAACATTTAACCCTCGGGCCATCACTGAGAAAGCAGAATAAACCAGATCCCATCGGCATGTTGCCCTGGACCGCGATTGCGCCTTACATCAATCAGAACGAGTTACTGGATGAAGAGGTGTACGAAAAGCTGCCTCACATTTTAGGAAACCAAACGGGTGATATCCGCTTTGTGACAGATGATATCGTGATTAGTCGCAGCTACGGCCGATCTTCCGATCAGTATCGCGTGCTAAGAAGACAATCTACTATTGAAAACCTGAATGGCGATATCCTCGGCATCCAGGTTTATCACGTCGCCGATGCCGATATGATTGACGACACGGTACCGTTTCAATGGCTCGTTAAGGTGTCTAAATCTAATTTTGAAGCCCGCCGCGGTGACCGCCTATACGATGGCGAGTTCACCGGTAAACAAGATCTTATGCTGCAGGCTGCGAAGCCTGAACAGCGAGGATTCGTGGTGGGCAACCTGCATCAGCATGAATTGCTTGGCAAAGATGATGTAGTCATCGTCGATTTAGGCGCAGAACAGGTTCAGCCTGGCACGGTTATGGGACTTTATGCACAAGGGCCAGACATCATTGATGGTGAAGCCCCTAAATATGCCGGCGAAAATAATGCGCTTTACAGCGTGTTCAACGATGGTAGTACGGTACATCAGCCAGGCATAAAAATTGGCGAAATTGTTATCTTCAAAACCTTTGAAAAAGCGAGTTACGGTATTATTACCCGCGCAAGGGAGTTGGTGAAAACCGGCGCGATTGTCGCCAACCCTTAACTAAATAGCCATGCCGTAACCAAGGAGTTACGGCATGCACTTTTCCTCCCATTATTCATCTCTCACCGCTTGGCTTGCCATGGCCACCGTTCCTAAAATGTCACCGCAAAAGTGGCACCGCATGCTCTCTGCATACTCACTTAGCGCAGAGGACATCATGTTTAATCAGCAAGTGTTATCGTCTGACGTTATTTCTGAGCCAGTCAGAACGGCATTGGCTACCCTACGTCAACATATCGATATAACGGCGGTAAATCAGGCTATTAACTGGCTTGAGCAAAGTGAACAGCATCATATTCTTACCTGTGAGCATGCGCACTGGCCAACCGGATTCTCGTTGTTGTCATCGCCCCCGTTGGTACTTTTTGCCGTTGGCAACGTATCAAGATTATCTGATACACAAATTGCCATTGTTGGCAGCCGACGAGCAACGTTCTCTGGACTACAGCACGCTGAGATGTTTGCTACACAGCTAGCGCAGGCTGGTATCACTATCACCAGTGGCTTGGCCACCGGTATCGACAGTGCGGCGCATAAGGGGGCAATGTCATTTGAAGGCAGAACTATCGCCTTTTTGGGGACAGGTGCTGACATCATCTATCCACGGCGCAACCATAGTCTTGCCAGGCACATTGTCGAAGGGGGAGGTCTGATTGCCTCTGAGTTTTTCCCCGGTACACCGGCGAAACGATTTCATTTCCCTCAGCGAAACCGCCTGATCGCGTCTGTTGCAGCTGGAACATTGGTTGTAGAAGCGTCGTTGAAAAGTGGCACCTTGATAACGGCGAATTTGGCCGCAAATATGGGGCGTGATGTGTTCGCAGTGCCAGGTAATATCAGCAACTCGCAAACAAGTGGGTGTCATGCACTTATTCAGCAAGGTGCTAAACTGGTAATATCGGCTGAACACATTATTGAAGAATTGAGTCCGCAAGTCAGTACTGCGCATGGTCTGCCCGAAACATCGCAGCAAAAAAGTAAAGAACAAAACTTGGCAACCGATAAATTATTAGATAGTGTGGAGTTAGATGTAACTGGCGTTGACATCATAGCCGAACGTAGCGCTCTGCCTATATCAGTAGTTATGGCAACATTATTAGAATATGAGCTGCGTGGTCTCGTAGCCGCTGTTCCTGGTGGTTATGTCAAATTGAGGGGGAAATAAACCATGTTCGACATCCTCATGTATCTGTTTGAGAATTTCATTCATAGCGAAACGGAAATCCGCGTCGATCAGGACGAACTGACAGATGAGTTAATACGCGCTGGTTTTCATCACGATGAGATCTACAAAGCGTTGGCCTGGTTAGAAAAACTCGCCGCATTGCAAGAAACGGATATCAAACCGTATTTTTGCAAAGGGATCTCATCTGGCGTGAGCCGCATTTATACGCAAGAAGAACAAATGCGTCTTGATGTTGAGTGTCAGGGCTTCCTGCTGTTTTTAGAGCAGGTTGGTGTGCTTGACGCGTCAACGCGTGAGATGGTGATAGACAGAGTAATGGAAATCGATTCTCCTGAATTCTGCCTTGAAGATCTTAAGTGGGTAGTATTGATGGTGTTATTCAATGTACCCGGAAAAGAAAATGCGTACGCCCAAATGGAAGATCTTTTGTTTGAGGAATCAGACGGTACGCTACATTAAGTAGGAGCGTTTCCGACATTCTTTATGTCAAAAATTGATCATTCCCTTTTTAGTGCTCACGAGCATGCGCTTGAGCACGCCTTTGGCGACTGCCCGGAATGTGGCAGTCGTTTGCAACTTCGCAACAGCAAAAACGGCCCGTTTCTTGGCTGTACTGCCTATCCTGATTGCCATTTCAGTAAACCTCTACACGATCAGCAAACTACCACGCTAAAAGAAATTGCCGGCTCGTCCTGTCCAGAATGTGGAAATGTGATGGCTATTAAGAAAGGGCGATATGGTATGTTTATCGGCTGCACCAATTTCCCTGAGTGTCATCATATCGAGCCGATCAAGCAACAGGAAGATACACAGGTTTTATGTCCACAATGCAAAACCGGGCATATCATCGAACGCACAAATAAATATGGGAAACGGTTTTACGCCTGTAATCATTATCCAAAATGTCGATATGTGGTAAATTTCCCGCCTGTGTCGGGTAGCTGCCCAGAATGTGGATGGGAATTGCTTATCGATAAGAAAGGAACACTCTGCTGCCCTCAACCATTATGTGACTATCAGGCTGAGTCCAAAGAATGAGCGAACAACAAAACGATACGCTGAAAGATGCGTTCGAACAGGGGGCATTAATTGTCTACCCTACAGAAGCAGTAATGGGGATTGGCTGCGACCCTGATAACGAAATGGCAGTACATAAGCTGCTACAGCTAAAACAGCGTCCAATTGAAAAAGGCATGATCCTGATCGCAGATTCGTACTCAAGATTACTGCCATTTGTTAATGATAATGCCGTGCCGCCTCATCGCAGAGCAGAAATCTTCTCCTCCTGGCCGGGTCACAACACCTGGTTACTACCCAAATCGAAAACCGCGCCTCGTTGGATAACGGGCGAACACGAAAAAATTGCCGTTCGCGTTACTGATCACCCGGTGGTTAAAGCGCTCTGTGAGCGCTTGGGGAAGCCGTTGGTATCTACCAGCGCCAATCCTTCCGGCGAGCCGCCTGCACAAGATCAACAGCAAGCGCGCGCATATTTTGCTGATAGCGTTATTTATATCGATGGCGAAACCGGAGCTAAGACCCGACCCAGCACGATTCGTGACTGCGAAACCGGGCAGATAATCAGAGACTAGACATGCAAACCATGAACATTGAGGATACGGCTGACGCCATCGCTCGAGTAAAAGCTTTTTTACTCTCTCTACAAGATAATATTTGCCAGACCCTGGAATTGGCTGACGGAAAAGGTTCTTTTGAAGAAGACACCTGGCAGAGGGAACAGGGTGGTGGTGGCCGTTCTAGAGTAATGAAGAATGGCTGCGTAATCGAGCAGGGCGGTGTTAATTTTAGCCATGTGTTCGGTGATGCTATGCCAGCTTCCGCCACAGCATCACGTCCAGAGTTAGCTGGCCGAAGCTTTCAGGCTATGGGCGTGTCATTGGTGATCCATCCACACAACCCTTACATTCCAACATCCCACGCTAATGTGCGCTTCTTTATTGCAGAGAAAGAAGGCGAAGCGCCGATTTGGTGGTTTGGTGGCGGATACGACCTCACGCCTTTTTATCCCTTTAAGGAAGATGCACAGCACTGGCACGATACGGCCAAAAAGTGTTGCGCGCCATACGGCGATGAAGTTTATCCGAATTATAAAAAATGGTGCGACGATTACTTCTATCTGAAACATCGCAATGAAACCCGTGGTGTTGGTGGTTTGTTCTTTGATGACTTAAATGAATGGGGCTTCGAAAAGAGTTTCGCATTTATGCAGTCTGTAGGGAATAGTTACCTCGATGCTTATGTGCCTATTGTAGAGCGACGTAAAGGTCAGTCTTACGGCGAGCGGGAACGTCAGTTTCAACTTTATCGCCGTGGTCGCTATGTCGAGTTCAACCTGGTGTATGACCGAGGCACGCTGTTTGGTTTGCAAACCGGCGGCCGTACTGAATCCATTCTTATGTCGATGCCGCCACTGGCTCGTTGGGAGTATGGTTTTGAACCAGCCCCTGGCAGTCCTGAAGACAAGCTCTCAAGCTGGCTTAAACCCACCGATTGGTAGTGATTCACTCCACTGGTTCTCAGTGAATTCGCTTTCTCTTTAAAAGCACTATGACTCGTTGATGTTGATTCAGATCAACCTCAACGGGCTCATTCTCAAACAGATTTTTTCTGTTGATCTAGAACAACATTCTGATTTTCCCGAGGCGTACAGTACGCACATCAACGTTAATACACGAGAGAAAATCATGAAAAGAACTACCCTTGCAGCACTTATTCTGACTGCTCTTACTGCTCCAGCCATGGCTTATGAAGCCGGTGACATCATTATTCGTGCGGGTGTAACTACGGTTGCGCCAAATGACGATTCTAGCAATGTTAACGTAAACGCGCTGGGCGGCAATGTTGGTATGGGGGTTGGTGTCGATAACGATACTCAGCTTGGTTTAAACCTGGTTTACATGCTGGATTCAAACTGGGGCGTGGAAATTCTGGCTGCAACTCCGTTTACCCACGATGTTGAACTGACAGGTACCGCAGATAATGCTCTAGGTTTAGGTGACGGTAAACTTGCTGAAGTTACGCATCTACCTCCAACGATTAGTGCTGTTTACTTCTTTGATACCAACTCAGCTTTTATTCCTTACATTGGTGCGGGTTTAAACTACACGTTTATCTATGATGAAGACTTTACAGGCGATCGTGAGGAGCAAACCTTCTCTGACCTAGATCTCGACAATTCATTTGGTTGGTCTGCGCAGGTAGGCTTCGACTATAAAATTGATGAAAAATGGCTGATTAATGCCTCTGCCCGCTATATCGCTATCGACACAACTGCCGACTTTACTGTTGCCAGTGTTGCTGGCAGTGTAGACGTTGACATTGACCCTTGGGTTTACACCGTATCAGTGGGCTTCGTTTTCTAATAACTCGCTTTTGCTTTCCATGCGTTTTTCGCACTTGCCATTTGCCCTCCTGAATTGGAGGGTTTTTTATTCCTCGTGATTAATCATGTGCTCAGCTAACTGATCCAGTGCGTCGAGTAGCTTCTCAGCAATCGCCATATTGTCTACCGTTTGTAGCATGGCTTTTCGCATGCAGTACATCCACTGTTGTTTAAGGGCTGGTGTCACCGGGAAGCCCAGGTGACGCGCGCGCAATCGTGGGTGGCCAAACTGTTTTTCAAATTCATTTGGTCCGCCCAGCCACATTGTTAAATACAGAAAAAATACATGGCGAATTCTGTCCAATGGTTGCGGATGGATAGCGAGAAGCTCCTCAGCAATAGGATCTTGCTCCATGATGTCATAGAATCGGTTAGCGATTAATCTGACTGTTTCCTCTCCGCCAATCGCCTCATAAGGTGTGGCAGGAGTTCCTGTATTCTTCTTTGATTTATTTAACAAGCTAAAAATGCCCATGAAAAAGTTCGCTGTATTCGGAAATCCAATTTCTCATAGTTTATCACCGGCTATCCACCATATGTTTGCAGAATTAACCGGTGAAGATATTCATTATGACAAAATTGAGGCGCCAGTAGATGGCTTTGAGCAAGCTGTTAACGCATTCTTCGCAGATGAACTGGCGGTGGGTTGTAACGTTACGGTTCCCTTCAAGGAAAAGGCGTTTGTGCTAAGTGAAGCAAACTGCAATCCGGAAGCGAAAACTGCTAAAGCAGTAAATACTCTTCATCGTGAGGGGAATGCATTATTTGGTTATACAACCGATGGCATGGGGCTGGTGGCGGATTTACTGAATGCTACCGAGTTAAAAGGTAAGCGTATTTTGTTAATTGGCGCTGGTGGGGCAGCCCGTGGAGTTGTGCAACCATTACTCGGCTCAGAACCTGAACTGCTAATGATAACAAACCGAACTTTGGCCAAAGCTGAATCAATTGTCACCGATATTAAACATGACGCATTTTGTGCGGTGAGTATCGAAGAGGCAAAGAAGCAGCTGCCAGATGTTATCATCAATTGCACTTCAGCAAGTTTAACCGGTGATTTGCCAATGGTATCAGATGGCCTTTTCTCACAATGTAAATTGGCTTATGACATGGTTTATAGCGCAAAGGCGACTTCGTTTATGAATTATGCGAAGGAGCAGGGGGCACGTTCTACAAAAGATGGTTTCGGCATGCTAGTCGAACAGGCAGCTGCCGCATTCACAATATGGACAGGAAAGACACCAGAAACTGCTGGTGTCATTCAGAAGTTACGGCCATAACGGCGAACACTCAGATCTGCGCCAAATACTCATCTTTAAGGCGCACATAGTTATCCGCTGATATTTTGAGGAACGCTTGTTCACTTTCTTTGAGCGGGCGTTTCTTCATCATTGGGTTGCCTACATATAAATAGCCACTCTCAAGTCGCTTGTTGGGAGGCACTAATGTGCCAGCGCCGATAAAAACATCATCTTCTACAACAGCACCGTCCATTACTATCGCGCCCATACCCACAAGGATGCGGTTACCCAGGGTACAGCCATGTAGCATGCATTTATGCCCAATAGTGACATCATCACCAATGATCAGCGGATTACCGTCAGGGTTGCCGGATGACTTGCGGGTAACATGAAGAACAGAACCATCCTGAATATTCGTTCTGGCACCTACTTTTATGTAGTTAACATCACCACGGGCTGCAACAAGGGGCCAGACACTGGAATCCGCACCGATAGTTATCTCGCCAACCAATACACTCGATTCATCTATATAGCAGCGTTCTGCAACAGAAGGGGAGATAGAATTGTATTCTCTGACAGGCATTATAAAGCTCTCTTAAACAATAATAGGGTTACTATACGCCTCTGATCGCTCGCTTTATAGGCGTGAAAGTACAAGATTTAAGCGAACGAGCGAAATGTTTCAGTTTTTTGAAAATAACCATTGATCTATTAACTGAACCCCCTATAATGCGCCCCACTTCGACGGGGAACGTCACTGACAGACACCTCGAAGTGCTTGCAGGATAAGGCTTTCAGCCAAATACAGTAAGCGGTTTTCAAAAGCAACGTTTTGAAATTAAATTTAAAAAACGATTGACACTGAAAACGAAGCGCGTAGAATGCGCGTCCCGCTTCGGGGTAAAGCTTCGAAGCAGCTAAGCAAAGCTTTTATATAAGCACTTAGCATTGTTCTTTAAAAATGTATAACAAGACAATCTGTGTGGGCACTCGTTAAGAGTGTCAACCGACGATTCATAAAAGTTTTTCGATATATTTAATTGAAGAGTTTGATCATGGCTCAGATTGAACGCTGGCGGCAGGCCTAACACATGCAAGTCGAACGGTAGCAGGATGTGCTTGCACATCGCTGACGAGTGGCGGACGGGTGAGTAATGCTTGGGAACTTGCCTTTGCGAGGGGGATAACAGTTGGAAACGACTGCTAATACCGCATAATGTCTACGGACCAAACGGGGCTTCGGCTCCGGCGCAAAGAGAGGCCCAAGTGAGATTAGCTAGTTGGTGAGGTAAAGGCTCACCAA
>NZ_MDHN01000012.1:0-2500 GCF_001757105.1 Alteromonas confluentis | reverse complement strand
GATGGGGGGACCATCCTCCAAGGCTAAATACTCCTTACTGACCGATAGTGAACCAGTACCGTGAGGGAAAGGCGAAAAGAACCCCTGTGAGGGGAGTGAAATAGAACCTGAAACCGTATACGTACAAGCAGTGGGAGCCCTTCGGGGTGACTGCGTACCTTTTGTATAATGGGTCAGCGACTTATATTTAGTAGCAAGGTTAAGCGAATAGCGGAGCCGTAGCGAAAGCGAGTGTTAACTGCGCGTTGAGTTGCTAGGTATAGACCCGAAACCCGGTGATCTAGCCATGGGCAGGTTGAAGGTTGAGTAACATCAACTGGAGGACCGAACCCACGCCTGTTGAAAAAGGCGGGGATGACTTGTGGCTGGGGGTGAAAGGCCAATCAAACCGGGAGATAGCTGGTTCTCCCCGAAATCTATTTAGGTAGAGCCTCGGACGAATTCCTTTGGGGGTAGAGCACTGTTAAGGCTAGGGGGTCATCCCGACTTACCAACCCTTTGCAAACTCCGAATACCAAAGAGAACTATCCGGGAGACACACGGCGGGTGCTAACGTCCGTCGTGAAGAGGGAAACAACCCAGACCGCCAGCTAAGGTCCCAAAATATTGCTAAGTGGGAAACGATGTGGGAAGGCTAAGACAGCTAGGAGGTTGGCTTAGAAGCAGCCACCCTTTAAAGAAAGCGTAATAGCTCACTAGTCGAGTCGGCCTGCGCGGAAGATGTAACGGGGCTAAGCAATATACCGAAGCTGCGGCAATGCGATTTATCGTATTGGGTAGGGGAGCGTTCTGTAAGCCGCTGAAGGTGAACTGTGAGGTTTGCTGGAGGTATCAGAAGTGCGAATGCTGACATGAGTAACGATAATGCGGGTGAAAAACCCGCACGCCGGAAGACCAAGGTTTCCTGTCCCATGCTAATCAGGGCAGGGTAAGTCGGCCCCTAAGGCGAGGCAGAAATGCGTAGTCGATGGGAAACGGGTTAATATTCCCGTACTTATATAATCAGTGATGGAGGGACGGAGAAGGCTAGACAAGCTTGGCGTTGGTTGTCCAAGTGAAAGTGAGTAGGCTGAGTGCTTAGGTAAATCCGGGTACTTAAGGCCGAGACACGAGACGAGCCACCACGG
Source organism: Alteromonas confluentis (assembly GCF_001757105.1). GTDB lineage: Bacteria > Pseudomonadota > Gammaproteobacteria > Enterobacterales > Alteromonadaceae > Alteromonas > Alteromonas confluentis. Next base: position 1,373 of record NZ_MDHN01000012.1, on the reverse strand, counting down.
TGGTGAAGTTGTTGATGCCCTGCTTCCAGGAAAAGCTTCTAAACTTATGATTATGTGAACCGTACCCCAAACCGACACAGGTGGTCAGGTAGAGAATACTAAGGCGCTTGAGAGAACTCGGGTGAAGGAACTCGGCAAAATTGTACCGTAACTTCGGGAGAAGGTACGCCCCTGCGTGTGATAAGACTTGCTCTTTGAGCACACGGGGGCCGCAGTGACCAGGTGGCTGGGACTGTTTATTAAAAACACAGCACTCTGCTAAATCGAAAGATGACGTATAGGGTGTGACACCTGCCCGGTGCCGGAAGGTTAATTGATGGGGTTAGCGTAAGCGAAGCTCTTGATCGAAGCCCCGGTAAACGGCGGCCGTAACTATAACGGTCCTAAGGTAGCGAAATTCCTTGTCGGGTAAGTTCCGACCTGCACGAATGGTGTAACCATGGCCACGCTGTCTCCACCCGAGACTCAGTGAAATTGAAATCGCAGTGAAGATGCTGTGTACCCGCACCTAGACGGAAAGACCCCGTGAACCTTTACTACAGCTTGGCACTGAACATTGAACCTACTTGTGTAGGATAGGTGGGAGGCTTTGAAATATGGACGCCAGTTCATATGGAGCCGTCCTTGAAATACCACCCTGGTATGTTTGATGTTCTAACGTTGGTCCCTAATCGGGATTGCGGACAGTGTCTGGTGGGTAGTTTGACTGGGGCGGTCTCCTCCCAAATAGTAACGGAGGAGCACGAAGGTTAGCTAATCACGGTCGGACATCGTGAGGTTAGTGCAATGGCATAAGCTAGCTTAACTGCGAGACAGACACGTCGAGCAGGTACGAAAGTAGGTCATAGTGATCCGGTGGTTCTGTATGGAAGGGCCATCGCTCAACGGATAAAAGGTACTCCGGGGATAACAGGCTGATACCGCCCAAGAGTTCATATCGACGGCGGTGTTTGGCACCTCGATGTCGGCTCATCACATCCTGGGGCTGAAGTCGGTCCCAAGGGTATGGCTGTTCGCCATTTAAAGTGGTACGCGAGCTGGGTTTAGAACGTCGTGAGACAGTTCGGTCCCTATCTGGTGTGGGCGTTGGATGATTGAGGGGAGCTGCTCCTAGTACGAGAGGACCGGAGTGGACGAACCGCTGGTGTTCGGGTTGTTTTGCCAAAGGCATTGCCCGGTAGCTACGTTCGGAATCGATAACCGCTGAAAGCATCTAAGCGGGAAGCGAGCCCCAAGATGAGTCATCCCTGAACTTTAAGTTCTCTGAAGGGTTGTTGAAGACGACAACGTTGATAGGCAGGATGTGGAAGTGTTGCAAGGCATTAAGCTAACCTGTACTAATTGCCCGTGAGGCTTAACCATACAACGCCTAA
>NZ_MDHN01000011.1 GCF_001757105.1 Alteromonas confluentis | reverse complement strand
GCTTGGAAATGTGGCAGAGGCATCCCGACTTAGTGGCGTCTCCCGCGATACGATTTACCGTCATCGTAAACTGATAAAACAAGGTGGAACCGAATCGTTAAAACGTCAGGAAACGCCGGATCTTCATCACAAAAACCGTACTGACAGAGCTATTGAGGAAGTGGTCATCGAATTCTCCCTGGCTAACCCACACCTGGGTCAATCCAAGGTGTCACGGCTGCTCAAATCTGAAAGAAACGTCGACATACACGCTAGCGGCGTTCGTAATATCTGGCTGAGGGAAAACATGAATACCACTGCGTTACGGCTGGCAAAGCTTGCCGAAGCTCGGCAACATTGATAGTGTGATTACGTCAAAATCGCTTGGTACTTATACCGTCAGTATCCCTTGGTAATCACACTAATTCAAGTAAAGGTAGATTTATCGCCACGCACATAACAAACTGCTGTAGTCGCTCACAGGCTCGCTGGGACGCAAACACATGGGCTGCGTCGCTTCGCTCCTAAATTTTAGCCCATGTGTTTCCGCCCCTAAGCAGGGTGTTATGTAGCTATGATGTTCCAAGGCAAATAAAAAGGATTTTTTAATGAAACTTTACCCTTATCAAACGGTACAAACTGTAAATTTACCAACTCTTCTATTCGCAGCGAGAGCTCTTGGTATTTTTTCTTATATATCTTCTCTTCTTACTGCTCTCCTATGGGGCGCCGCTTTTGTTGTCGGCCCCAGTATCAGAGCAACTTATTTATTTTTTAGCTTAGGTACATTGTCCGCCACTATTTGCTTTCTAGTTGTTAGCGGATTATGTGCAGCTGTTGTTTCGTGCGAACAAAAGTACACTCAAGGATAGAGCGCAACATAACAATCAAATCAAGTCGCTCGCGGGCTCGCTGGGACACAAACATGGCGGTTGTGTCACTTCGTTCCGATTATAGCCGCCATGTTTGCGCCCCTTATTTGGGTGTTAGGCATTTTGGATTAAGCATAATGAGTTTTAAAACACTCAGTTCCATCACATCAGTTGTCGCATTCATATTGTTTGCCAACTTTCTAGTCTTCCCTGACTTGTTATTTTACATTTTTGGCGTTGAGGGATCCGATAGTGCATATTTCATTGGGAAACGGCTATCCGTTTTATTTTTTGGCATGTCCATTTTAACTTGGTTTAGTCGAAATGCGGAACATTCTGAGGCGCGACAAGCAATATCCTTAAGTATATCTATATCCATGTTTGCAATGGCATTTCTCGGCTTATTTGAGTATTTTCGGGGCTTTGCAGGCATCGGAATATTAATTGCTGTAATCACAGAAATGTTAATTGGGTATCTGTATTTTAAAAAATGGAACAGCGGTAAAAATGCCTAACAAATGCATTAAATCGCTCGCAAGCTCGCTGGGACGCTAACACGTGGGCTGCGTCACTTCGTTCCTA